>CAVROS010000043.1:0-29989 GCA_963722885.1 uncultured delta proteobacterium | reverse complement strand
GTCCGGGCGGGCCCTCGGAATTTAGGCACTCGGAGGCTGATTGACCATCTGGCCCGCAGATCGCTTATCCTCGGCAAGAGGAGCGGCGAGCGTGGATCTCAAGATCGTCCTGATCGGTGCGGCCAGCCCGCAGTGGGGATTCACCCTGATGCGAGACATCGTCGTGGTGCTCTCGGAAGACGCCGACCTCGCCGGGCGCAGGCCGGTCCTGGTCCTCGAGGACATCGACGAGGTCAACCTGGAGAAGGCGCACCGGCTGGCGGAGATGGTCGCGGCCAGAACCGGCGACAGGGTCCGGATCCAGAGCACCACCGACCAGCGTGAGGCCATCGCGGATGCCAATTTCGTGATCACCAGTCTCGCCGTCGGCTCTCTCGAGGCCATGCAGGCGGACCTCGAGATTCCCTACGAGTACGGCATCCATCAGCCGGTGGGCGATACCGTCAGCATCGGTGGCGCGATCCGGACGGCGAGGAACGTCCCGGCGTTCCTGAGCATTGCCAGGGACATCGAGCAGCACGCCGCCCCGGATGCGTGGCTGCTGAACCTGAGCAATCCGCTCTCGTCGCTGACGCGCGCGGTCACGCGTGAGACGAGCGTCAACGCCGTCGGACTCTGCCACGAGCTCTACGGTGGACTGGCGACGCTCTCGGGCTGGCTTGGCTTCGACTACCGCCGGTGGAGGGAGACTCTGGAGATCGGCGTGCTGGGGATCAACCACTGCAGCTGGATGCAGAGGCTGACGATCGAGGGCGAGGATGCCCTGCCGAGACTCCGGAGCTTCATCGAGGAGAGAGGCATCGATGCGGGGAGCAAGCGCCTCTACGATTCGGAGACACCGGAGCTCAGGCACGAGAACGTCAAGATGATCCTCTTCCTGCGGCACGGTGTCGTGGCCCTATAGCGGCGACCGGCACAACGCCGAGTTCTTCGCCGAGTTCGTGAACCGCGGCACCAACCGGGGCGCGGACTACGGCGTGATGCTCACCACCATCCAGAGCCGGCTGGTGGACTGGCGCGGCTTCGCCCGCGAAGCGGTCAATCAGCGCCTCGCCGGGAGGGCGGACATCGATCTCGGGGTCTCGGAGGAGGCCGCATCCAGGATCATCCGGGCGATGACGCTGGATCGGCCCTTCTACGACGTAGCCAATCTTCCCTACCTCACCGGCCGCGGCGAGAAGCTGCCGGGTGTGCCCGAGGGAGCCGTGATCGAGAGCATGTGCAGCTACGACGGCAGTGGTCCACACCCGGTCACCGCCCCTCCCCTCCCCGACATGCTCCAGGAACACCTGGCGCTGCACGCGGGGATCATCGAGGATGTCGTCGAGGCCAGCATCTCGGGCGATCGCGAGCACATGCTCCGCGCTCTCGAACGCGATCCCCTGCTCGAGAACATGGCCCGGGATCGCATCCCCGAGATGTGGGACCGACTGGCGGCGGCCAATCGGGAGTGGGTGCATCCCGGGCTGCTCGGCCCGCCCCGGTAGCCGGGAGGGCGCGTTCGCGCTCCCGTCAGCGGCTCGTCAGAGTGCGGCGAGGCGGTCGGGGAGATCTCTCACGTCTCCCTGGGAGAGGCCGAAGAGCATCTGGTTCTGGTCGTTCAGCAGGATGATGGTCCCGCCGTAGACACCCGAGGAGCCGCCGTACGCCTTGCGAACGGCATCGAAGAACTCCTGGCCGGCAAAGGGATCGGTGACGGCGCGAAGGCCCACGACCGGAAATCCGAGCGCCTGATCCCGCTTCATCCTGTCGGCGACCGGGGCGGTGCCGTAGGCGAGCCCCACGAAGGCGACCGAGTCCCCATACTGCCCGTGGAGGTCGCTGACCAACTCGGCGGAGTACTCGCTCAGCGAGCAATTCGGAAGCAGGAAGACCGCCAGCAGATGCCGCTTGCCCCCCCGCAGATCCCTCCAGCCCAGCGCCTCGCCTGCCGCAGTCTCGAAGCTGAGCTCCGGGGCCTTCTCGGGGGAGACAGGAGCTTGTACGCGCCAAAGCATGCGCCCACCAGGATGAGCACGACCAAGAATTGTTTCATGCGGAACACCTCCCCCGAAACGCACTGCTGGCTTGCGGTTCTCAGGCGTATCGGCGGATCCCACCCTGCCCTTGAAGGGCAAACAGGGTGGGGGTCTACGGGTGCCGTGACCAAGCTCCTCGGCTCAGTGGTACACTGTGGGCAGTTGCACGGAGATCCCCGCCGAAACGGGTTCTCCACGACGGAGCTCGACGCGATGGAGATCTTCAAGACATTCCGGTTCGAGGCGGCTCACCGGCTTCCTCTCGTGGCCAAGGACCACAAGTGCTACCGGCTCCACGGCCACTCCTACCAGGTGACGCTCCACGTGGACGCACCGGTCGACGAGGAGTACGGCTGGGTGATCGACTTCGCCGACATCGCGGAGGCCTTCCGCCCCACTCTCGACCGGCTCGATCACCACTACCTGAACGAGATCGACGGCCTGGAGAACCCCACCACCGAGATCCTGGCGCGCTGGATCTGGAGGGAGGTGGCGCCCCGCCTGCCCCACCTCAGCCAGGTATCCATCGCCGAGACCTGCACCAGCGGGTGCGTATACCGGGGCGAATGACGGACGCGGACCGGTTCCAGAAGAACGGCCTGCTGAGCGGGGTGACGAGCGCTCTTCACCGGAGAGGGATGAAGGACTCTACAACAGGCCCTTCCTCTCGTACTCGGCAGCGAGCCGCTTATAGGCGACGTAGTACTTGTGAATGTTGCTGACGTACTGGACCGTCTCCCGCCCGATCTCCTTGGCCGCCACCTCCTCGACGCTGTGGAACCATTCGTTGGGATTGAGTCCCATTTCGGTGGCTCCTTTCCGAAGCTGCGCCACTCTCCTGGGCCCGGCATTGTAGGCGGCGAGAGCGAAGAACTCCCGCTCGTGCTCCTCGATTTCATCTGCGCTGAAGTAGCGGTCGCGAAGAAACGCCAGGTACTTGGCGCCGGCGTGGATGTTGTTCTCCAGGACCTCGATGTCGGGGATGCCGACGTTGGGATCCGCCGCAGTCGACGGCAAGAGCTGCATGATGCCGACCGCGCCCCTTGGGCTACGGAGGCTGTGATCGAGCCGGCTTTCCTGATAGGCCAGTGCGGCTAGCAGCGGCCAATCGAAGCCATACCGCTCCCCGTATTTCTTGAAGAGCCCTACCCTCCGATCGAACCTCTCGCGTGCCTCATCGGAGAGAGAATTCTCCACCCATTGTGTGCTGCGGAGATACCTCCTGAAGAGGATGTTGCCCGTGAGCGTCCCCTTCCTGTATTTCGTCTGGATCCAGTCGATTGACGAACTCTCTTGAACTTGGGGGTGTCCTTGCGAACGCCCAGGCGATCTCGCCCCCCTCTGCAACGGCGACGTCGTACCGAACCGTGATTTCGGGAAACACCTGGGACCAGAACTCGGCCAGGTAGCTGTCGACCACCGTCATCGGAATCATGCCGGCGTTGACCATCTCCAGGAGATCCTCGACCTCCAGATGCTCTTCCGCCGCCGTCAGCGTGACCGGCGCGATCCCCTGCTCCTCGAAACGCTCTGTTGAGCAATCGAAGGCTCTCGTAGTAGCTGCTCGACGCGCGGACCACGACCTCCCTTCCCGAGAGGTCTTCGACCTTCTCGACGGGCTCGATGCCCGGCCCGGTCACCACCACCTCGCTCACCTCGGTGAACACGGGCGTGGAGAAGTCGACCCGCTTCTGACGCTCCGGCGTGATGGTCAGATTCGCCAACGCCAGGTCGGCCCGTCCCTTCACCAGCGCCGGAATCAATCGATCCCGATGCACCGGAACGATCACCAGGTGGATCTTGAGGTGTTCCGTCCCGCGCTTCCGTTGAGCTCCTTCTCGAACTTCCGGTTGAGCTCCTTCTCGAACAGTCTTGAGCGCTTCGTAGGAGATCCCCTTCTGCTCCGCACCGTCCAGGAAGTAGTTGGTGTCGCTGAAGGTGACGACGGCGTGGAGGCGCCGTCCCTCGACCATCTCGTCGAGATCACCGAACCAGGCCGGGCGAATCGTCTCGGGCCCCTTCGGCGGTGACTGGCTCTCGGTCGCCTGCTCCGAAGCTGAGGGAACCTCTTCGTCTCGAGCGTCGCTGCCGCTCGACTCCGGCTCCCCGCACGCGGTGAAAGCGATGACGACGCATGCCAGCAACCAGGTCGTCGCCACGGTCAGCAAGACAGAGCAGCGGGACGGGTTCATGGGGGCAGGCCTCTCCGGTTGGGCGAGAATAAGCCAGAACCCGAGATCCCTCAATGAAACCGCGTTGACCGTGGACTTCGCTGAGACCTACACTGGCCAGGAGGTTCGAACATCGAGACCGCCCACGTGCGGTGAATGGCATCACGAAAAGTGAAAGTGGAGAGGCACAATGAAGCCCCTGATGACATTCTTCGCAGCAATCACGGCGGCCTTGATCGCGAGCTCGGGCTGGGCGGAAGCCGACTACGTCCTCCAGAATGGCAAGATCTACACTTCCGCCGCGTCGCAGCCCTGGGCCGAGGCCCTGGCGATCGAGGGGAAGACCATCGTCTACGTGGGCGACGACAAGGGCGCCAGAGCCTTCATTGACAAGGAAACGATCATCGCTGACCTGCGAGGCAAGATGACGATGCCCGGAATCGTCGCGACCCATGAGCACGCGACGATGCTCATGGCTCTTTCGTCCGGGCTGACGATGGAGATGTCACGAGATGCCCGGATCATGCTCGAGAACGTCAAGAATTACCTGGCTGCCCATCCGAACGGCCCCTTCTTTTCGTTCGGCGGCGCCTTCGAGGGAACCGTCGGAATCTATCGGCAAGACATCGATGCGATCATCGCGGACCGCCCCTTCCTGATGATCGCCGCCTCCGGCCACGGAGGCTGGGCCAATACCAAGGCCCTGGAGGCGGCAGGCATCGCCAAGAACAAGCCGGATCCGATCGACTCCTTTGGCCGGGAAGACGACGGTACACCCAACGGCTACGTGGCCTCCTCGGCGGCGGTGTTCTACATGATCGGCGCACTCGACCTGATCAAGAAGGAAGCCGTGCTGGAGCAGGCGGACGGTGTCCTTCGACAAATGTCGAAGCTCGGTGTGACGGCCAGCTATGAGGTCGCCCAGGTGCCGGGAACCGAAGAAGCGATGTTTTCAGCAGTCTCCGAGCTCGAGCAGCAAGGCAGGCTCACCGTCCGCATGGTGTGCGCCACCATGATCCAACGCCCCAGGCACATCGAGGGCGCGCTGAAGGCCCTCGAGAAGTTTGGTCCGATGTACTCGTCGGAGCTCTTCAATGTCAACACACTCAAAGTCCACGGCGACGGCGCCTTCGAAGGGCGCACGGCCGGCTTGCTGGAGCCCTATTCGGATGCGCCGGATACGCGCGGCCTGGTGTCTCTGAGCCCCGAAGAACTCAGCTCGTCGATGCTGGCGGCCGCCAAGGCCGGATTCAATATCCACACCCATGCCATCGGCGACTGGACGAACCGCGCAATGCTCGACGGCATGCAGGCGGTTCGGGAGGCCGGTCTCGAGAAGACGCGCTTGAGCATGGGCCACACGATGCTCGTCACAGAACAGGACAAGCCGCGCTTCAAGCAGCTCGACGTCTCGGTCAACACATTCGCCGCGGAGAACGCGATACCGTCGGAGGTACTCCTCGCTCGACTGGGTCGAGAGCGTTACAGCAGAATCATGCCGATGAAGTCGTTTCTGGACCTGGGCGTCCGGGTGGCCCTGAGCGCCGACTGGCCGACCGGTCCTTTGGACCCGTTCCTGCAGATGTCGATCGCGATGATGCGCAGCAATCCGGGCCAGACGGCATCACTCCCGCCCGAAAGCGAGCGGCTGACTCTCGAAGATGCGGTCCGCGCCTACACGATCGACGCGGCCTATCTGATCGATGCCGAGGACTTCATCGGCTCGATCGAGGTGGGCAAGCGCGCCGACTTGATCGTCCTCGATCGAAACCTGTTCGAGAGCACGCCGGATGAGATCGCGGAGACCAATGTCCTGGCCACGATGGTGAACGGCAAGGTCGTGCACGAAGAGGCGGTGAACTGGGGCGAGGAGCAGCCGAGCATCAATCTCGAGATCTGCGATTGAAGCCGAAGCTCGCTCCTACGGTCCGCGGATCTTGGCCAGGCGATCGAAGAGCCACTCCCGCGTCGGCTGCTGTGGCTTGCCGGGACACTTCACGAGGTAGGGCCGTCCACTTCTCGAGCTCTTCGACGCGATGCGCTCGATGAAGTCCTCGGTGCTGTCCAGCTTCTTCCGGGCGTACCGGTACTTCCGTTCGAGGTGAGCTCTGGCCGCACTGGCAGTGCCCGGCTCGTCGTTGCGGATGAAGGTGCAGCCCGAGCTGCCGACGGCGGCGAGCAGCGCGGCGATCTCCGTCTGCGCGGCCTCGTCGGGCTCCGCCGATGCCGACGGGCCGGCGGCGGCGAGTCCGCAGGCGCAGACGCAGACATCAGGAGCATCCTGCCGAGCCCGAGGACCCTCATGTGCGAGAGAGTACCATCAGGTGCCTTCACTTGCGGCAGATCGGGTACCTTCGCTACGTAGGGCCGAGATGACGGTTCCCCCGTTGCGGAGATCCTGCGGGCGGCTGCATCTCCTGGAAAGATTCCTCGAGAGGAAGGACTCTCATGACCCGACGAAGCATGACCATCCTCGTGCTCCTCGCACTGATCGCCTCCGGACCGCTGGCGTGCGCCACGGCCGGGGACGCGCCCAAGACCACGGGCGGAGCGCTGCTGGGGAGCGCCGCTGGCGGACTCCTCGCGGCGGCCGCCGGCGGAGGCACCACCGGGATCATCGGCGGCGTCCTGGCCGGCGGGCTGATCGGTGGCGCGATCGGCAATTCCCTCGATCAGCGCGACAGGGAGCTCGCGATGCGCCAGGCCCAGCTGTCGCTCGAGACCGCTCGCACCGGCCAGGCCAGCAGCTGGCAGAATCCGGATACGGGAAACTACGGCACCTTCACCCCGACCCGGACCTATCAGACCGGCACCGGGTCCTACTGCCGCGAGTTCCAGCAGACGATCGTGGTCGCTGGGGAAACGCATCAAGCCTACGGCACCGCCTGCCGGCAGCCCGACGGGAGCTGGCAGATTCAGCAGTGACCGCCTGGCGGTCGCCTCGCCTCCACGAACGCCATCGAAGGAGATGACAGATGCGCTTCGGATGGACTCTCTTCATCACCCTGGTCCTGACCCTGGGCCTGGCAGCGCTTCCGGAAGCGGTACGAGCCGACGAACTCCTCGACGAGGAGGCGGCGGCGCACGACGCCGTCGACAAGAACGACGACGGTGTCATCGACCGCGGGGAGTTCCAGATCCTGATCATCGAGATCTACTACCTCGCCGACGACGACAAGGACGGCACGCTGACGGAGAAGGAGCTAGAGGAAGTGGAGCCCGGCGTCTTCGAGGCAGCCGACGCCAACGAGGACGACAAGCTCACGCTCCGCGAGTACGAGAACGCGCGCTTCGGCGACTACGAGGCCGCCGACACCAACGACGACGGCGTGGTGTCGCTCCCGGAGGCCGAGACCTTCGACGCCAAGATCGCGTCAGGGGAAGAGTAGCCAGCCCGCGCTTCTCACCGGGTCTCCTTCAGCACGCGGTGGATGAGGGCGTCGGCGTACTCGTCGGGCACTTCGTAGGGAATCATGTGGGCGGCGTTCTCGAACCAGATGAAGTGCTTGCCCCGGGGCGCGTCGAGCGCCCGGTAGTAGCGCTCTGCCTCTTCGAAGGGGCTGTTGTAGTCGTGGCGACCGGTGAAGAAGTAGACGGGGACCTCGATTCTCGGGGCCTGCTCGAAGAGATTCGTCGCGCGGCTCTCTCGCCACATCTGTGCCGAAGAGAACGATTGTCCGCGAAAGAAGCGGACGGCGTCACACAGCGAATAGTCGGGGGAGGAGAGCGCACGCTTGATCAGGGCCCGCATCTCGGTCTCTTTGCTGCGGGAGACACCGCCGAACCGTTCCAGCCATCTCCGCTGGACCAGAAGCTCCGAAACATCGTCGTAGGGAGGCGGACCGATCTCTTCCAGCTCCCGAATCGCCTTCTGGTTTCCGTCCCCCACGGCCTTGTCGAGGACGAATTGATACGAGATGCGCTCCTGCTCGGACTCTTCGACCACCTGGGCGACGCCCACGTAGGCGTGAAACAGCTCGGGATACCGTGAGGCCGCCAGGGCTCCGATCTCGCTCCCCCAGGAATGCCCGACCAGATAGATCCTCGGGACGTCGAATCGCTGCCTGAGCGTTTCCGCGAGCTCTCGGATGTCTTCGACGAACTGCTCCCGCGTCATGGTCTCGGGAGGGATGTCGGGGCTGAACGACTTGCCCGCACCTCGTTGATCCCAGTGGACGACCGTGAAGTGCTGGATCAGCTCGGTGTCGAAGAACCGCGCGATCGAGATGTCGGCGGAGCCGGGACCACCGTGAAGGTGAAGCAGAACCGGATTCGATCGATCCCAGCCCCGGATCAACAACCACTGATCGACACCGCCGAGGGTCATCTTCTCGAGAGAATCGATTCCGCCCGGGGCGGTGATGGCGGTCGCTCTCTTCACCTTGCCCTGCATCAGAGCCCGCCAGCCGAGAGCGATCACCAGCAGTGCGACGACGATCAGCAGTCCCGCGGCGGCGACGTACTTGACGACTCCCATACTTCCATCCCTGGGCTCAGGCAGCGACCAGCCCGCACTCCCGCAAGGCGTCGTCGAGGATCCGGCTCACCTGTTGATGAAGCCGGAAGCTCACGTGTCCGCCCTGATACCAGGCGATGCGCGGGCGGTCCCAGTGGCGCCAGAGGTCCCGCACCTGATCCGGCGGAACCAGTTGATCTGCCACGCCGCCGAAGATGTAGCGATGCTCCTTCGGCACCTTCGGCTCGAGCACGAGGGGTGAGATGACCCGCGTCGTCTCGGTCACCTCGTCCTGGAGCAGCCCCTGGTCCTCGGCGTAGCGGATCTGCAGCCGGGGTCCGTGGCGCCATACCAGCCTGGAGAAGTCGGTGGCGGGGATCCCGGGAATCGCGCAGGCCAGGTCGCCATCGAGACTGGCCAGCAGCGCGGTGTTGTAGCCACCGAGGGAGAGGCCGTGGACTCCGATCCGGCTCCCCCCCTGCCCGCGAACCCAGGAGAGGATGCGGCGGATGTCCCACATCGCCTGGGCCTCGGCGTGAATCGTGTCGAGAAAGTCGGCGACCAGGTAACCATCGCCGCTCACGCGCCCGATCTTGCGCGGACCGTGAAGGGGGAGAACCGGGAGGACCAGGTTGAGTCCCAGGCGGTGGTGAAGGTGCCCGGCGCGGAAGGCGGCGAGATCCCAGAGTGGCGTCCCCATCTGGTAGCCGTGAATGCAGACCAGCCAGGGCCGGGAAGCCGATTCGTGGCGCAGCACCCAGGCGTGGGCGGTGCGGTTCGGCAGGTACGAGAGCCAGCGATCTCGTCCGGGCTCCTCCGGATGGGGCTCGTACTCGCTCGGAAAGCTGAGCCGCTCGTACTCGAGCTTCCGGCTGCGCGCCGGGCGCAGGAGCGGGTCGGTGAGCGCAGGCGGGGCGCGGTGGTAGTCGGCGGGCTTCTCGATCCAGCCGCGATCCTCGAAGAGTTGGCGAGCCTCGCGCACCTCGCTTCGAACCCGGCCGTGATCTCCGGCGAGCGGCATCGGCTGGGCGAGCGAGACGGTGGCGAGCAGCGCCTCGTCCACCGCGACCTGGGCCGAAAGCGCCAGTCCCGTCGCCGGCATCGGCACCTCCTGCGGGTGTCTCTCCTGTCGGATCGCGATGGCCCCGGCCGCCACCAGGGATGCGGCGGAGAGCAGGATGAGGCTGAGTCCGATCAGCGGGCCGGCTACGAAGATCGCGGGGACCGCCAGGGGAATGCCCAACAGCCCGCCGAGAGCGGTGTACTGGGGAATCCGGCGATCCCCCGGATAGATCAGCGTGGAGAAGCCGGAGGCCAGGAGCAGGCAGCCCGGGAGCAGCGAGAACAGGAATCCCACGATGCCGAAGCTCGCCGCGCACCAGAGCCACAGCAGACCGGTGGAAATCGGCAGCCAGGCCTCGCGCGGCCAGCGCGGTTGTTCGAACATGGCGAAAACCTCCGGGGGTCGGCGCGAAGGCGCGGACGGCCAGCATACCCCCCCGGGCCGGAGGCCGCCGCAGGGAGCCCACCGTGAGAAACCTCGCCCTCGCACTGCTCGCATCGATTCTCGCCACCGCGCCGATCTCTCGCGCTGCCGGCGCCGATGGGCTCGAGACCGAGATCGACCGCCTGGCCGCGGACGTCGAGCCGGCGGTGATCGCGTGGCGCCGCGACATCCACCAGCATCCGGAGCTCTCGAACCGCGAGTTCCGGACCGCCAAGCTGGTGGCGGATCACCTGGAAGCTCTAGGCATCGAGGTCCGGAGAGAGATCGCTCACACCGGCGTGGTGGGTCTGCTGCGGGGAGGACTGCCCGGCGGTGTGGTGGCGCTGCGCGCCGACATGGACGCGCTGCCGGTCACCGAGGAGGTGGACCTGCCCTTCGCCTCGAAGGTGCGCACCACCTATCTCGACCGCGAGGTCGGGGTGATGCACGCCTGCGGCCACGACGCCCACACGGCGATCCTGCTGGGCGTCGCCGAGGTATTGACGGGCGTGCGGGAGCGGCTTCCCGGAAGCGTGCTCTTCCTCTTCCAGCCCGCCGAGGAGGGGGCGCCACCCGGGGAGAAGGGAGGCGCGCGTCTGATGATCGAGGAGGGCGCTCTCGAGGACCCGAAGCCCGACGCAGTCTTCGGTCTCCACGTCGCCCCCCAGTACCGGGCCGGCGAGATCGCCTACCGCTCCGGTGGCGCCATGGCCGGCTCGGACAAGCTCGGCATCGTGGTGCGGGGCAAGCAGACCCACGCCGCCTACCCCTGGCTGGGCGTCGATCCGATCGCGGTGGCCTCGCGCATCGTGCTGGCGCTGCAGGCCTTGCCCGGCCGGCAGATGGACGCACGGCTCCCCTCGGTGGTCTCCATCGGCACCATTCACGGCGGCGTCCGTTACAACATCATCCCGGGCGAGGTCGAGCTTCGCGGAACCATTCGCACCCTGGAGCCGTCGATGCAGCCCGAACTCCACCAGCGCATCCAGACCACGGCGACCAAGATCGCCGAGAGCGCCGGCGCCAACGCCGAGGTGGAAATCACCATCGGCTATCCCGTCACCTACAACGATCCGCAGCTGACGGCGCGCATGGAGCCGACACTCGAGCGCGTCGCCGGGCCGGACCGGCTGCTGAGGGGGCTCCCCCGCACCGGCGCCGAGGACTTCTCCTTTCTGAGCCAGAAGGCGCCGGGCCTGTATTTCTGGCTGGGGGGGCGCTCCCCGGACGTCGCCGAGCGGGAGGCCGCGCCGAATCACTCCCCGCTCTTCCAGGTGGACGAGGACGCCCTGGTCCTGGGAGTCCGCGCCATGGCAAACCTGGCGGTGGACTTCCTGAGCATGGAGAGTGCGGCCGAGACGCGCTGAAGGGCCCCTCCCCCGCCGCGCACGCCCGTTCTGACGCGCCGCGAGACGCAGTGCGTCGAAGCGGAGCCGGAAGTTCATGTCACCGCGACGCAGCGGGCGAATCCCGCCACGAGACGCCTCCCACTGGGATACAATCCTTGACGGATGACTTCCGCGATCCAGACACCTCGAATCGAAGAGCCCTGCTGGCCGACCCTGGGCGGGGAGAGGATCCTGTTCCTGCTCGATGCGGCGACCGGTCTCGAGGAGCGCCTGCTCCGGGCCTGGGTAGAGCGCAACCTGCCCGAGGGCGCCGACAAGGCCGAGGTCGAGACCTTCCGAATCCCCTCCTCCCGGCGTCGCCACCGCCGAGGTCCCGACCCGAAACTCGAGGCCGCACTCGCCGCCGGGGAGAACCCGATCCTGGCGCCTCTGCGGGTGGTGTGGCTGGCCGGGGAGTGGCAGGGCACGCGTTCGGCCCGTCTCTCGGACGTCCTCAAGCTCGGAGACCCGCGAGATCCGGATCCGCTTCGCGAGCGCTGGCTGCTGCACACCGCACCGGACCGCTGCCGCATCGTGGCGGGCGAGCCGGCACCCGCATCAGAGCTCCGGGATCGCTGGCGCAACGCCGTCGGCTCCGATGTCGGCGACACGGTGGGGATCGCCGAGTTCGTGGCCCGACAGGCGGTGCTGGCGCTGGAGCGGGCGGAGCGGCAGCTGCGCGGCAACCGCTACAAGGTGGCCCGCTTCGTCGACGAGGACATCCTCTCCCGCCCAGCCTTCCGGGGCGGCGTGACCCGGCTCGCCCGGCGGCTGGGGCGCAAGGAATCCCGCGTCGCCCGGGAGGCGGCGCGTTACCTGCGAGAGATTGCCGCCAGCCAGAGCCCCTTCGTGATCGACCTGGTGGTGCAGCTCTGGCGCCTGATGTACTCACGCGGCTATGGCGACGTGCTCCAGTACAACCGCGAGGAGCTCGAGGGGCTGAGCGCCCTCGCCCAGCAGCACCCGGTCTGCTTCCTGCCCACTCACAAGTCCAATCTCGACCACGCGGTACTCCAATCCATGCTCCACGAGAACGGATTGCCGCCCACCCACACCGCCGGTGGGATCAACATGAACTTCTTCCCGCTCGGCCCGCTGGTGCGGCGCAGCGGGGTCTTCTTCATCCGGCGCAGCTTCAAGGACAACGCGGTCTACAAGTTCGTCCTTCACCACTACATCGATTACCTGATCGAGAAGCGCTTCTCGCTGGAGTGGTACCTGGAGGGTGGCCGCTCCCGCCCCGGAAAGCTGCTCCCGCCGCACTTCGGACTGCTGGCCTATGTGGTCGATGCCTACCGGCGCGGCAAGAGCGAGGACGTCTACCTGCTCCCGGTGTCGATTGCCTACGATCAGATCTCCGACGTCGGTGATTACACGGCGGAGCAGCGGGGCGCGGCCAAGCAGGCCGAGAGCTTCGGCTGGTTCCTGCGAATCCTGCGACGGCTCCGCAGGCGGTACGGCGACATCCATATCCGTTTCGGCGAGCCCGTTTCGCTCAGCAAGGCCATCGGCCCGCCCGATCCCGAGGCCGAGCCCGACGCCGACGAGGAGAGCCTCTCGCTGCAGAAGCTCGCCTTCGAGGTCTGCGTGCGCATCAACCGGGCCACGCCCATCACGCCGATCTCATTGGTGACGCTCGCCATGCTGGGCCGGGGCGACCGGGCGTTGAGCATCGAGGAGATGATCGACGCGCTGCGGAACCTGGTGGACTACGTGCGCAAGCGCCACCTCACCACCACCCAGGAGATCGACCTCGACACCGCCGACGATGTGCGGCGCACGCTGGACCAGCTGGTGGATAACGGCGTGCTCACCCGGTACGAAGAGGGTCCCGAGGCGGTCTACGCGATCTCGCCGGACCAGCACCTGTCAGCCGCCTACTACCGCAACACGGTGATCCACTACTTCGTGAACGGAGCCATCGCCGAGCTCGCCCTGTTGCGAGCCGCCGAGGACGGCGTGACCGATCGCGCCACCGAGTTCTGGGACGAGGCGCTGCGGCTGCGGGATCTCCTCAAATTCGAGTTCTTCTTCGCGGAGAAGGAGAGCTTCCTGGCGGAAGTTCGCCAGGAGCTCTCCCTCCACGATCCCAAGTGGGAGGAACGACTCGAGGCCGGTGCGGACGCGATCGCCGGCCTGCTGCCCCGGATCCGTCCCTTCAGCGCCCATCGAATCCTTCGGCCCTTCCTCGAAGCCTACCGGGTGGTGGGCGATGCCTTGGAGAGGCGAGACCCCGCCGAGCCCCTCGACGAAGCCAGCTTCCTGAACGATTGCCTGGCACTCGGGAAGCAGTACACCCTGCAACGTCACATCAAGAGCGCCGAGTCGGTCTCGAAGGTGCTGTTCGCGACCGCACTCAAGCTGGCGAGGAACCGCGGGCTCACGAAGCCCGGCGGAGAGGAGCTCGCCGCCAGGCGCCGCGCATTCGCCGAGGAGCTTCGCGAGGCGATCCGGCGCGTGGACGCGGTGGAGGCCTTGGTGCACGCCCGCCGCTCGGGCTTGATCGGCTAGAAGCCGGCGCGCGAAGTCACCCCGCGGAGACGAAGAGACCCGTGATGGTGTTCCAGGTGTCGCGGAGAGACAGGGCCAGCACCACGGTGAGCACCGCCGGAACGACGAAGCGGAGCAGGCCCCGCCACAGAAAGAACCACCGAACTCCCTCCGCTCCCACGCTCACCTCCGCGACCGCGTCCCTGCGACCCCACCCGACCATCAGGGAGAGGAGCAGAGCACCGAGCGGCAGGAAGACGTTGGCCCCGATCTGGTCCATCAGGCCGAGAACCTCCTGAGAGAGCGCGGAGGGAATGCCCAGCAGCGCGATCGCGGCCGCGGAGAGCCAGGCCGCCCGGGCGCGGGCCCAGCCGATTCCATCGATCACCGAGGCGACCACCACCTCCAGGAGCGAGATCGCCGAGGTAAGCGCCCCCACGATCAGGGCGAGGAAGAAGAGCACTCCGATCACCTGGCCGGCCGGCCCCATGCTGGCGAAAGCCTTGGGAAGCGTGATGAAGAGCGCGCCCACCGTGCTCGCAACGACATCTGCCTCGAGTCCGAGAGCGAAGAGCAAGGGGAAGACCACCAGCCCCGCCACGAACGCCACACCGAAGTCCGAGACGGCGATCATCAGCGACTCGTCCGGCAGGTGATGCTCACGGGAGAGGTAGCTTGCGTAGGTGAGAATCGCGCCCATGCCGAGGCTCAAGCTGAAGAAGGCCTGTGAGGCGGCGTCCTTCAGCACGTCGAAGGAGAGGATCTCCTGGAAGTCGGTCTGGAGGTAGTAGGCGTAGCCTGCCGCCGCACCGTCGAGGGTGGCGGCATAGATCGCCAGGCCGATCACCAGCACCGCAAGCAGCGGCATCAGGATCAGTGAGGTCCGTTCGATGCCGGAGCGGATTCCCCCGGAAACCACCAGCGCCGTCACCGCCATGAAGCCGAGGTGCCAGAGCACCGCCGGTGTGCCCGTCGCGATGGCATCGAAACGCGCGGCCGAGTCCGGGGCGAATCCGCCGGCGAGGGCCTCGAAGGCGTAGCGAACCGTCCAACCCGCGATCACGCTGTAGTAGCCGAGGATGACGACGCCAGCGGTGACGAAGAGCACGCCCAAGGGCTTCCAGGCCGGGCCACCAAAGTACACCAGCGCCTGGATGGGGCTTCTGCGTGAGCTGCGCCCCACGGTGAGCTCGGCCAGCATCACCGGGAGCCCGATGAAGAGCGTCATCGCCACGTAGAGCACCACGAAGGCGGCGCCACCGTTCTCGGCGGTCATGTACGAGAACCGCCACATGTTGCCGAGGCCCACCGCAGAGCCGACGGCGGCGAGCGTGAAGCCCAGCCGGCTCGACCAGTGCTCCCGCACGTTCTGATCCATTGGCGCAGCTTAACTCAACGGGGACGTTCCTTGCGTTCTTGCGTTTTCGGGAAACCGAAAACGCAAGAACGCAAGGAACGTCCCCGCTCGCCTCAGGTTCCCTGGAGAAAAGCCACGGGCATCGAGAAGTCGTAGGGACCGGGTCTCCCGATGGCGAGAGCTTCCCGCGCCTCTGCCGGCGAGCGATCCATCAGGCGCCGCAGCATTTCGATCTCCGGGACGGGGGTTCCGATGCGCTCGACCCAGGAATCGAAGTCCAGCTCGAGTCCCCAGCGTTCGTGCACCAGCGGCGTCAGTCCGGCCGCTGCGAACATCGCCTCCCACTCTGAGACGCGGTGGTCCCGCACGTGGGAAGGATCGCGAAGCACCTCCATGGTATTCAGAAAGCTGTCGCAGCCGGGGGCTTCCGGAGCCACCGAATCCACCAGCAGGAAGGCGCCGCCGGGGCGGAGCACCCGCACCACCTCGGCCAGCGCCCGGGTGGGGGCGGGATAGTGGTGCGCGCTGAACCGCGAGGTCACCACGTCGAAGCTCGAATCCGGGAGGGCGAGCTGCTCGACGTCCCCAAGGCGGAAGTCGACGTTATCGATCCCGCGCTCGGAGGCCAGGCGGCGGCCCTCGACCAGCATGGTCTCGGTGAGATCGACCGCAACCACCTCCGCCACCCGCGGCGCAAAGGCGAGAGCGGTGTGCCCGGCACCGCAGCCGAGGTCGAGCACGCGCTCCGTGCCACTGCGCACCCCGAGCTCCACCATGCGACCGAGCTCGGGACCGCTCGACATCACCGGGTGGCTGGCGTAGTTGGCGGCCACCGCGGCGAACTGCTTCTCGACGGATTGTTTGAGGTCCATTCGCCAGCTCCTCACTTTATCTTACCTTGCGATATTATTGATTATAGTTAATAATATCTGCGATGGAAAGCCAGACCGAGGAGATCGAGACTGCGATCGGGAGCCTCGGGCGACTCGCGGACCTCTTCCAGGGACGTCGCGCCCAGCTCGCCCGGGGCGTGGGCCTGACTGTGCAGCAGTGGAGAGTCCTGGAGGAGATCTCCACCGAGCACTTCCTGCCCTCCCTCTTCGCCCGGGAGAGGGAGTGCACGCCGGCGGCGATCTCCAAGACCCTCCGTCAACTTCTCGGCAAGGGACTGATCCGGGCTGCGATCTCCAGTAAGGATGGGCGACGGCGCCACTACGAGCTCACCAGCGAGGGGCGCCGCGTCATCGAGCAGCTGCGGGAGGATCGACGGCGGGCCATCCGGGCGATCTGGTCGGACCTCCCCGGTGAGGAGGTGACTCGCTTCGCGCGCTTCGCCGGGGAGCTGGGCGACCGATTCGAGCGGTTTGCGAATCAGCCGACCAGGAAGGAGCCGTAGCCCACCACTCGGCTGCGCGGACCGGCGGTGTCGCCGGAGTTGCGCAGATCGACGGCGTGCACCAGCAGTCCCTTGGCACGCGCCACCTCGAGCAGACCGCGCAGCGGGTGGCACCCGCAGGCGTGCTCCGAGGTCAGCTCCTCGAGCTGGAGCGTCTCCACCAGCTCGGCGGTGTGCTGATCCAGTTGCTGAGCCTTCTCGTAGTCGTGGTAGTGGCTGAGATCCGAGCTCACGATGATGCGGGTCTCGTCCCCGCCCCAGAGCGCGTCGATCAGAGCGGCCACGGATTCCGGGGGGGTCTGACCCACCAGGACGGGAAGCACCCGGAAGTTCTCGAGGACCACCTGAAGGAACGGAAGCTGCACCTCCAGGCTGTGCTCGTCTTCGAAGGGAGGGTCGAAAACGCGCACGTTCGGCACCTGCTTGGCGAGCTCGAAGGCCTCGGCATCGACGGGAACCTCGCCGAGGGGTGTCGAGAAGGCCGTGGCGGATGAAATCGCCATTCCAGCCAGAGCCATCCGGTGAGCGGGACCGAGAAGGACGACCCGCCGCACCTCCTCCCGCGCCTCGGCGAGGCTGGCGTAGGCGGCGGCCGCCACCGGACCCGAGTAGACGTATCCCGCGTGGGGTGCGATCAGGGCCTTGGGCGGGCTGCCGGCTGAAGGCGCCTTGGCGAGATATCCCTCGATCGTGGTCCGCAGCTCGTCGGACGCCGCCGGGTAGAAGAGGCCGGCCACCGCCGGCTCGCGAACACCTCTCATGATCGGAGAGTATACCCTCCCGGAGAGGACCCGAGCCGGGGACGGCGGGTCGCCTCGCTATGATTCGTCTTCGAGAGCGGCTTCGGAGCGGGAGAAGATCGTGTCGGCCAGGCGCAAGAGCGCAACTCGAAAACGGAAATCCACCAAGAGCCAGCGAGGCCGAAGCCCCGCACGGAAGCCTTCTTCGAAATCCCGGCCGAGGCCGCGCCGCACCGGGAAGGCCCACCGGCTGGCGGCTGATGTCCGCCCGCACGATGTGGAGCTCCAGCTGGAGCTGGATCCGGCGAAGAGCAAGGCATTCAAGGGCGAAGTCGCGCTCCGCCTGCGCCTCGGGCGCCGACGCCGCTCGATCGAGCTCCACGCTGCCGAGCTGCGGGTATCCCGGGCGCGCCTCGAGACCGCGGAGGGCAACCTGCGCGGCAAAGTCGATTCCCACCCCGAACGCGAGACCGTGGAGGTGCGCTTCGACCGGCCGATTCCCGCCGGTGACGTGACACTGCGGCTTGCCTTCGCGGGCAAGCTGCGCAGCGACCTGCGCGGCCTCTACGCCGCCAGCTCGGACCAGCGCCGCTACGCCTTCACCCAGCTCGAAGCAGCCGACGCGCGCCGCTTCTTCCCCTGCTTCGACGAGCCGGCCATGAAGGCCCGGTTCCAGATCTCGGTGACGACGGCAACGGGCAACACCGTCCTCTCGAACAGCCCGGTGGCAAAGGTCGAGCCGCTGGGCGGCGGCCGCAAACGGGTGCAATTCCGACCGACGCCCCCGCTCTCCACCTATCTCCTGGCTCTGGCGGTGGGAGAGCTCGAGGCTTCCCAGCCCACTCACTGCGGCGAGACGGAGATTCGCGTCTGGCACGTACCCGGGAAGGGAGCGCTCACCGCCTTTGCCCTGGAGACCGCGCGGGAGACCCTGGCGCGCCTCGAGACCTACTTCGATCTCGCCTACCCCTACCAGAAGCTCGACCTGGTGGCGGTCCCCGACTTCGAGGCCGGAGCCATGGAGAACGCGGGCGCCGTCTTCTTCCGAGAGACCCTGCTGCTGGTCGACCCCGAGACCGTCACCCTCCAGGAGAAGAAGCGGGTGGCAGAGGTGATCTGCCACGAGCTGGCCCACATGTGGTACGGCGACCTGGTCACGATGGCCTGGTGGAACGACCTCTGGCTGAACGAGGCCTTCGCGACCTGGATGGCCTTTCACGTCGTCGACGAATGGAAGCCGGAGTGGAGGATGTGGCAGGACTTCCAGCATCACCGCTCGGCCGCCCTCGGCCTGGACGCTCTCCAGCACTCCCATCCCATCTACACCGAGGTGCGGAGCCCGGACGAAGCCACCGAGAACTTCGACCTGATCACCTACGAGAAGGGCGCCTCGGTGGTGCGGATGGTCGAGCGCTACCTGGGCGCCGAGACCTTCCGCGCCGGCGTGCGCGCCTACCTGCGACGGCACCGGGAATCGAACACCGTGGCCGCGGATCTCTGGCGCGCTCTCTCGGAGGTCTCCGATCAGGAGGTGGAGCCCATCGTGCGCGCCTGGATCGAGCAGCAGGGATTTCCGCTGCTGCGAATCCGGCGCGTCGAAAGAGAAGGCGAGACGTTGCTGCGTTTCCGCCAGGAGCGCTTCGAGGCGAGTCCAGCCAGCCGGAACGCGGCGAAGCGGAGCTCGACCCGAAAGGAGCAGTCTTCCCGCTGGCCGATCCCCTGGGTCGGCCGGGTCGCGCGGGCCGGGCGGCGTGGGACCGGCACCGAGCGCCACCTGATTCGCCGGGTGCGCGACGAGCTGGTGCTCGAGGGCAAGCCGCTCCGCTTCATCTACGGGAATGCCGACGAGGGCGGGTTCTTCCGTCCCCTCCACGATCCGGAAGAGCTGCGCGTGCTGGCCGAGGAGCTCGAGGCCCTGAGCGCCGTCGAGCGGATGGGCTTGCTGGCACACCAATGGGCGATCGTGCGCGCGGGCCGGGCCAAGCTCGACGCCTTTCTCGATTTCGCCATGGCCTTTGGCGAAGAGAGGGATCCCGATGTCCTGATGACACTGCGCACCCCGCTCGGCTTCACCCGCCGACAGATCGCCTCGACACTGGGAGACGAGACGGAGCCGGCGCTGATGCGCCGAATCGTCGAGGAGTTCGGCGACGCCTTCGCCGACGCTGGGCTGGGACCCCGCCGCGGGCGAAGAGGACGAGATCAGGCTGAGGCGCGCGGCCCTGCTGGGGCTGGTGGGGGAGGTCGCAGAGTCCGAGCCGGTGCTGCAGGCGGCGATGGAGCGCTGCGGCGCCTACCTGGACGATCGGCATTCCCTGGATCCGAATCTGGCCGACGCGGTGGTCAGCCTGGCGGCCCGGCGGGGGGACGCGAGCCTCTTCGAGGGATTCCTCGGGGCTGCGAAGGCTGCAGGCACGCCCCAGGAGCGGCGGCGCTTCCTGATGGCCCTGGGCGAGTTTCAGGAGCCCGACCTGGTGAAGCGAGCCTTGTCTCTCTCGCTCACGGATACCGTCGGCACTCAAGATGTCGCGATCCTGCTGAGTCGGATGCTCGGCAACCGGGCGGCGGGCGAGCAGACCTGGGACTTCATCAAGAGGCGCTGGGCCGCGCTGCGTCGCCGGATGCCGCCGATGCTGATCACGCGCCCCATCGAGGCGACTCCTCATCTCGGATCCCGCGCCGCCCGAAGGGACGTCGCCTCCTTCTTCCGCGCCAACCCGGTACCCACCGGAGCGCGAGCCGTCCGCCAGGCTCTCGAGAAGTTCGACTTGAACCTGGAGTTCCAGACCCGGGCTGCACCGGCACTGCGGCGCTGGCTGACCGGAGAGAGAACGCCGCGAAGACGCGGTGCCGACGGCGACCGCAGCAGCGGACGGGTGAGAAATGCAGGCTAACGAGGAAGAGCTTCGCCGCAGCCTGCGTCGCATCCACGGGCGAGGCTACAAGGCGTACAAGGAGATCCGCGGGAGCTACCGGATCGGCGATCTCGAGCTCCACATCGACCACGTGCAGGGCGACCCCTTCGCGGCGCCGTCCCTGGTTCGAGCGCGCTTCCCCCAGGAGTGGGCGTCCCTCCCGCCAGAGCTCTTCGCGAAACCCGTGCGCCGTACCGCCCTTGCGGACTTCCTGGCGCGGCGGGTGGCGGCCAGCATCCACCGAAGAGCCGGAGGCCGGCGCGGCTCGGGAAAGAGCGGACTGATCTTCATCGACGCTGGAGGGCAGGAGGTACTGGAGAGAACGGCGGTGGCGATCGACCCGCTGTGGGTCGAAGCGCGGCTCCAGGTCGGACTCCCCGCGGCAGGCCGCCGGGTGCTGGGAGACGAAGCCGAAGCTCTTCTGTGTGACGAGCTGCCGCGGATCGTCGACGAGGGACTCCTCTGGGAGCGACTTCCCCGAGAGCGTGCGACTCACTTCGTCCTCTGCGTGGAGAACCAGGAGTGGATTCGGGAGCAGCTCCCCGAGCGTGGGCTGGTCGCTTTCGTCGCCGACGCTTCGGTACTCCCTCGCGAGAGCGGCGCCAGCGACCAACCGATGGGCGAGGGGTCGGTGCGGTTCAGCACTCCGGAAGCCCTGCGCGTGAGCTTCGAGCTTCCCCATCCGGTCGATTCGCGGGACCCGGATTCCACCCGGATCTCGGGACTCGGAATTCCCCGGGGAGTGACGCTGATCGTCGGAGGGGGGTATCACGGAAAGTCGACACTGCTGCGCGCGCTCGAGCGCGGTGTCCATCCCCACGTCCCTGGCGACGGCAGGGAGCTCGTCGTTACCGAACCGGGCGCGGTGAAGATCCGTGCCGAGGACGGCCGCCGCGTCGAGGCCTGCGACATCAGCAGCTTCATCGACGACCTCCCGCAGGGACGCAGCACCAGGAGCTTCGCCAGCGACGACGCGAGCGGAAGCACCAGCCAGGCGGCCAACATCGTCGAGGCCCTCGAGCTCGGCGCGACCACGCTGCTGCTGGACGAGGACACCTCGGCCACCAACTTCATGGTCCGGGACGCGCGCATGCAGGCCCTGGTGCACGAAGACCACGAGCCCATCACGCCCTTCGTGGACAGGGTGCGCGAGCTCTACGAGCAACTGGGCGTCTCCACCGTGCTGGTGATGGGTGGCTGTGGCGACTATTTCGACGTCGCCGATACCGTGATCGAGATGCGGGAGTACCTGCCCGCCGACGTGACCGCAGAGGCGAAGTCGATCGCCGCATCGCATCAGACCCGGCGTAGGGTCGAGACGCGGCGTCCCCTGGCCGCGGTGACCCGTCGCGTTCCCGTCGCGGAAAGCCTCGACCCATCGCGCGGACGACGCGAGGTGAAGATCGATGCGAAGGCGGTCGACCTGCTCGTCTTCGGAACCGAGCGCATCGACTTGCGGGGGCTGGAACAGCTCGCCGACGTCAGCCAGACCCGCGCAGTGGGCTACGCGATCGAACTGGCCCGGGAGCGCTTCATGGGCGAGGGAGCGACGCTCGGCCAGGTGATGGATGCGGTCGAGTACACTCTCGACGAGGCGGGTCTCGAAGCCCTGGATCCCTTTCGCCGCGGCGAACGACATCCCGGCAACTTCGCGCGCCCGCGGCGCTTCGAGATCGGTGGCGCCCTGAACCGCTTGCGCACCTTGCGCATCGAGCGCGGTGACGCGTGACGACCGGAAACGCAATGCCATGAGGGAGATCCAGATGAGAGAAGCCAGCGCTGGCCTGCAGCGGCGGGAGTTCTTGAGGGATTCGGCCGTGGCGGCAGGAGCCGTGCTGCTCTGCAGCTGCTCGCCGCGGAGCTCACGGCGTTCCGAAGGCAGCGGCGAAGCAGAAGACGACTACTACACCTCCCGCAGGACAGAGCTCCTGGAAGGTTTCGGCGAGCTCCGAGCGCATACCCGGGAGGTCTTGCTGGCTTCCTGCGGAGAGGAGCTCTCGGATGCGATCGACGCGGATGCGCGCCGGGAGTTCGAGTCGCTGATTCCCGAGATCCCGTACATCGGCGGAGACGCCAACGAGCTGAGCGACGAGCTGACCCAGGCGTCGATGGCGCTGGCGCTGTATCGCGCCATGCAGAAGCACGGTAAATCCGTGGAAGAGAGCGGAGAGGTCCTGATCCAGACCGTAGAAGCGATGGTGGCCTCGTATCCAAAGCTCCTCGCGCGTGCCATCGGCTTCTACGGGATGAGCGGATTCGGTCAGCGGACGACGCGCAAGGGTGCCCTGGAATCGCAGCAGCGGGCGTATCCTGCGGACTGGGTCTACAGCTTCGTCGAGGGCGACGGAGAGGAATTCGACTGGGGGATCGACTACACCGAATGCGGAATCGTCAAGTTCTTCCGCGCCCAGGGAGCCGAGGAGCTGGCGCCGTACATGTGCCTGGCCGACTACCCGATGAGCGAGGCGTTCGATACGGGTTTGATTCGAAACACCACCATTGCCGAGGGTGGGGAGCGATGCGATTTCCGCTTCAAGCGCGGGCGAGAGATCTCCCCCGACTGGCGCCCCGCAGCGAGAGCCGAGGAGACAGGATGAGCGAGTTCAGCCACGAATACGTCGATAGCGGCGGAGTCAAGATCCACTACGCCAAGGCGGGGAAGGGACCGCTGGTGGTGTTCATCCACGGGTTTCCAGATTTCTGGTACTCGTGGCATCACCAGATGCGGGGTCTCGCCGACGAATACACCGTCGCCGCCCTCGATACGCGCGGCTACAACCAGAGCGACAAGCCCGAAGGCGTCGAGAACTACGACATGGCGCTGTTGGTCGGAGATGTCGCTGCGGTGATCCGGAACGAGGGTCGCGAGAAGGCCGTCATCGTCGGGCACGACTGGGGTGGCGCCATCGCCTGGGGCTTCGCGGCGATGCTGCCCGCCATGACCGAAAGGCTCATCATCGTGAACCTGCCGCACATCCAGAACCTGGTGCGGGAGCTGCGGGACAATCCGCAACAGCACGCCAATTCGCAGTACGCCCGGAACTTCCAGCAGCCGGACTCACACGAGAAGCTGGACGCGGCCGCGCTCGCGAAGCTGGTGGCCCGCGGTGACGCCGATCTCGAGGCGAAGTACCAGACCGCCTTCGAGAACTCGAGCTTCGACGGCATGATGAACTACTACCGGCGCAACTATCCTCGCGAGCCCTACGCGGAAGATGCCGCGGGTCTCCCCAAGGTCCAGTGCCCGGTGCTCCAATTCCACGGGCTCGACGACTGGGCCTTGCTGCCCGGAGCGCTCAACGACAGCTGGAACCAGGTCGAGAAGGACTGGACGCTCGTCACGATTCCCGGCACCGGCCACTGGGCGCATCACGAGCAGGCCGAGCTGGTCACCGACACGATGAAATGGTGGCTGGCCATCCGGAAATGAATCCGGCCCCGACCAGCCCCGGCTAGACGAGTCTCAAGCGCGCGTCCCGGAGCGCCGATTCTCCGTTGGAATTCCACCGGAGGAGCCGGGAATGAACGAGCTGGGCAGGCTGGTTGCGGTGCGTTGCCTCGACAAGGCCATCATCAAGGGATTGACCTTCGACTTCCGTCCCAACCGCGACTTCTTCCACGTCGAGGAGCAGAGCGGTGCGGCTCCGGTGCGCGTTCCCATCGAGAACCTGAAGGCCATCTTCTTCATCAAGACGCGCGGGCGAGATCCCAGCTGTGTGGACAAACGATCCTTCGAGCAGCGAGTCGGTCCGGAGAAGAAGGTGTGGATCGAATTCGTCGACGGCGAGAAGATGGCGGGGTGGTCGAGCTCCTTCAGCTCTCCGCGCACAGGCTTCTTCGTCTTTCCGGCCGACCCGAAATCCAACACGGAGATGGCGTATGTCTTCCGCTGCGCGATCGCCCAGATGGAAGAAGGGGAGCGGGCCGAGCAAGCGGCCCGAGAGTTCAACTCCTGCCAGCCCGAGCCCCTACGGTCGGCCCACGAGCCCGGCTCCTCCGAGCAAGAGCCCCCGCCGTCGGCCTGGGAGCTGAAGAGCGCCAAGGACTTCGCCGTGGGCGCCTACCGCATGGTCCTCAAGAAGGGCGAGCGATCCCGCCGGAACACCGGCTGAACCTCCAAGGGCTCCCACAAGCGCGTACGCCGGAAGTCGTGGCTGGGCTACCGTGATCGGCATGCGCCATCGGATCGTCCATTGGGGGCCGACGCGGCGACTCGTGCCTGGCGGTGCATGATGGGTGACTCGAAAGCCCGCCTGCTCGAGCGCTGGCGCGAGCGGCGCGCCGCCGATCCTTCGGGTTCGCGCACCAGGGACGTGCTCTGGCTCCTCCTGGTGCTTCTGATCGTCTACCTCGTCTTCGGAGACAACCCCTGGCAAGACGGAATCGCGGAGCGCGTCCAGAAGGGAAAGCGGATCCGTCCGATCGACTACTGGGTGAGCTACGCCTACTGGGTCGCGGCGGCCAACGCGTTCATCCTGGGGCTGCTCCTGCGTTTCCATCGCCTCTGGCGCGCACCGGGAGCTGCCCCGCGCTGCGCCGAGTTCGCCCGGCCCGATTCGCGACTCCACCCGATCGGCTGGCTCCTGGTGGCGGTGGCGATCGCTACCAGTGCGAGCCTGGCCTACACGCGGCTCGACCAGAGCCTCTGGGACGACGAGGAGACCAGCGTGCGCACCGCCATCGCGGGCGCCTATTACCTGAACGACGAAGGAGAGCTCCGCTTCCGGAAATCCGATCTACGCGACACGTTCTTCAGCTACCGATCGCCCAACAACCACATCGTCCACAACCTGATCGCGCGGACCCTTCCACACCGTCTGGTCCGCTGCCGCCCCAGGAGAGGATCGCCGGGTGGACGACTTCGCAGTCCGCCTGCCCGCCTTCCTGTTCGGGATGGCCTCGCTGGCGTCGCTGGCGTACTTCCTGTGGCGGATGGGATTTCCCTGGGCGGGCGTGTTCGGCGCCTGGTTTCTGGCGCTCCATCCCTGGCACCTGCGGTACGCGAGCGAGGCGCGCGGCTACTCGCTGGTGTTCGCCCTGATTCCGCTGGTGTGGGCTGTCTTGCTCGACGCCCTTCTACCACGGCAGCTGGCGCCGCTGGGCGGCCTTCGGGGGCGCCCAGTTCGTGCTGCTCTGGGCCTTTCCGGCGGCGGTCTATCTGCTCGTCCTCACCAACCTGCTCGCCCTGGGCGCCATCCTGACCCGACACCGCGGCCAGACGCGTGCTGCAGCAGGGAGCGCGCTGGTTCAGCGTGAACCTCTTCGGCGCAATGCTGTGGGCACTGCTGATGGCGGGAAACGTCGCCCAGCTGATCGAATGGCTGGAGCGGAAGGGGGCTCGCGACCTCGGCGTCCGATGGATCAAGACGACTCTGGCCTACTTCCTCTCCGGAATGCCCTGGACGCATCGCCGGCACGGAGTCGATCCCGTCTACCCCGAGCTCGCGGATCTCGCGGCGCAGACGCCCTGGCTCTTCTACGCGGCCGTCGCCACCACCGCCGCGCTCCTCTTGCTCGGAACCCTCCGGCTGCTGCGGGAGGGCAATTACCGCCGCTGGGTCGCCCTCTTGCTCCTGGCTCCGGGTCCGCTCACCTGGTTTGTCGGCTACGCTGCGCGGCCATCACATGCACAACTGGTATCTGGTCTTCGCCCTCCCTTCGTTCGCAGCGCTGGTCGCACTGGGAGCCACGTCGGCCTTCCGTCGGGCCCGGTCCCCTGCGCTCTCGGCGGCGCTCACCGTCGTCCTCTGCGGTGCCTATCTCGCGGGCCTGGTGAGCTGGACGGCGGCGCCGCGAACAGCGCTGCGCACCCGTTCGGTTCAGCCGTACAAGGAGTCGGTCCTGCTCATCCGGGGCACGCTCGATCCCTTCGACCCGGGCCAGGAACAGGCCATCACGGTCTCCTTCTCCGACCCACCCGACTACTACGACCCTCGGGTCCGCATCGTCGAGACGACGGAGGAGCTGCGGGCTTGGCTGGAGCGGGCCGACCGTGAGGACCGGCCCCTGTACCTCAATCGGGGCCGCCTGCACCGAGCAGCCAAGAGCCACCCGGAGCTGGTGGCGCTGGCCGAGCGAGAGGACCTCTTCGAGCTGGTCGCCTTCCTTCCCGGCTTCGAGCCGTTGATGAGCCGGAAGATCTCTTCGCTACCGGCCGGGTAGCCGCGCCGTTCTCGACGCCGACACCCGAGGCCCTGCCAGCGCGGCCCCAGCCTCGATCCGGGGAGCCCGATGAGAGATGCGAGCCATCAGCGCGAGGACCAGAAGCCCCTGGCCCATCAGTAGGGAGGTCGCCGGATCGGGGACGGCGCGGACCTGCTCGTCGATCCCCGGAGCGCGCGCGTTCAGGTCGAAGTCCCCCGGCTCGAGAACGCTCTTCAGGCGAAGATAGTCATCCACCCGGAGCGCCAGCAGCGCGCAGCTCATCTCCAGGAAGTTCCAGGAGATCACGTCGACGGCGCCGGTATCGAAGACCGAGAGATTGCCGCCTGGGACGACGCCGAGATTCGGCAGGGCCCGGGGAATCTCGTCGCCGGCGCTCCAGCTGCCGACGCCCTTGGGGAAGAGCGCGGTGACACTGAAGAGATAGGCGGGATCTCTCGCCGTCGCAGTCCAGCCGAGCACCATGCCACTGCTCTCACCGTCGGCCGCCGCAAACGGCCCCATCACGGTGAGGCCTGCGGTCCCGAAATCCGGCTCGTAGGCGCGGGAGATGGCGATCAGATCCGCGCGAACGGACACCTCGACGCCGCTCCACACCAGCGTAGCGCCTGCCACCCGGCCGGTAGGAACGAGCTCCGAGAGGGAAATCGCCCGGGCCGTGGCGATGGGCCCGAGGACGATCAGAAGAGCCGCCGCGGCCCCGGCGAGCCCGGAGATCGTGACCGATCCAGAGTTGCGTATGAGTTGCGTGCGCATGAGCACGCATATCGGGCGGGCAAGTGTCGGACTTGAAGGGTTTTCCGGAATCCTCAGGGAGGCGGGGGAAACACACCCCAGGCGTCAGTCGGACTGCAAGCGCCGAAGCCGAGCGAAGATCAAGAAGGAGGCGCTGGAGCTCGCCCCTTGTCTCTCCGTTCGCGACCTGGCGGGAAGAGGCCGGCTAACGCCTGCGGCCGGCGAAGGCGAGCATGGCGAGACCCAGGCCCAGCTGGGCCAGGGTCACGGGCTCGGGCACGAGCTGCCCGCCCATGACCAGGTCGGATCCGGTCCCCGTGAGGGGTGTCGGACCCGGGTGGTTCCCCAGGCCGGAGTAGTCGGTCGCGGCGGTGTAGTCGTAGCCGTAGAGGCGGAATGTGACGGTGCCCGTCCGCGTCCCGACGGCGGAGATGTCCACTCCGCTGAACAGGGTCTGCTCATCGGCCGCCGACGCAGAGATGTCGAAGGCAGCGAGGCTGCTCGCGTAGCCGTCGTGGCTGGCGCGGAGCTGCCAGAGCTCGGCGCCGTGGTCTCCCGCCTGGACGCCTCGGAACAGCGAAAGCGTGATGTCCTCGTAGACGATCCAGGTTCCCGCCGCTGCGGTGACCGAGAACTCGTAGTACCGGGTGAGGTCGGGTGCGGCAGCGCTGGTCCCCCAGTCGGAGGCGGCGGTGAAGCAGCAGTATCCCCCGGGCCACGGCGTCACGTGTCACCGGCGTGAGATCCGTCCCGCTCACCTCGGGCGAGAGGCCCACCGCACTCGCCGTATTTCCATCCGACCCCAGGATGTCCCAATTGATGATGGGAGCGGCTGAGGCCAGCGGAGCCAGCAGCAGGATCGCGCACACCACCCAGACGACGCGGTCCGGGAATCGCGCGTCGCGGAGCAGCCTCTGAGATAGACGCCTCGCATCCAGGGCCGTATCGGCGGAACGCGGATACTGGGATGAGGGAAAAATGCAACGCATCGACTCTTTTCTCGATTCACTCTCAACTGCCCCTGGGGGCTTCGCATTCCCCGGCATCTCACCCGACCCATCTGACACCGTGGTAAATCGCTCGGGAATCGTGCAGTGTGCCGACGAATGGCGCCGTTGACTGTCGAGGATGGAGGCTCCCATGGAAGCGATCGCACGCACCCGCCAGGGTCGGGTGGAAGGCCGGGAGAAGGAAGGAGTCCTTCTCTTCGCAGGAATCCCCTACGCGACTCCACCCACGGGTGAGGCGCGATTTCTCCCGCCCCGCCCCCATCCGGGGTGGGAGGGAGTCCGCCCGGCGAAGCGCTTCGGAAAGGTGGCGCCCCAGGTGCCCTCCCCGCTCGGGGGGTTCCTGGATGCGCTGAATCTCGACTGGGACGAGGACTGCCTCACACTGAACGTCGCCACACCCGCGCTCG
Source organism: uncultured delta proteobacterium (assembly GCA_963722885.1). Lineage (GTDB taxonomy): Bacteria > Myxococcota_A > UBA9160 > UBA9160 > UBA6930 > CAVXZE01. Next base: position 1,258 of record CAVROS010000043.1, on the reverse strand, counting down.
ACGACGCCGCGCGCCCGGTGATGGTCTGGATCCACGGGGGAGCGTTTCTCACCGGAACCTCCGCTACGCCCTGGTACAACGGCGCCTCCTTCGCTCGGAGGGGTGACCTGGTCGTGGTCAGCATCAACTACCGACTCGGCGCTCTGGGCTTTCTGTATCTCGGCGAGCAGCGCGACGAGCTGTCCCGATCGGGGAACAACGGCATCCTCGACCAGATCGCCGCCCTCGAGTGGGTCCGCGACAACATCCGCGGCTTCGGCGGAGACCCCGACAACGTGACGATCTTTGGCGAATCCGCCGGTGGCATGAGCGTGGGAACGCTGCTGGGCGCACCCGCGGCAAGGGGACTCTTCCACCGGGCGATTCCCCAGAGCGGGGCCTGCCACAACTCGCTTTCCCGGGATGCCGCGGCGCGGGTCGCGGAGCTGTTCTCCGAGAAGGCCGGCGTCTCGGACGTCGAGGAGCTGCGCCGGCTTCCGGTGGAGAGGATCCTCGAAGCCCAGACGTCGACGGTCCTGCATTTCGCAGCCAACCGTGGCGCGATCGGCGATGGGAAGAAGGTGCCCCTGGGACTGGCGTTCCAGCCCGTGGTCGACGGAGACGATCTCTGCCGAAGCCTCCGATCGAGGCGGTGAGGGAAGGCGCCGCGGCCGACGTCGCACTCCTGACCGGGACCAACCTCGACGAGCAGCACCTCTTCCTGTTTGCGAACCCGCCCAAGCTCGACCGCGCCAAGCTCGTCCGGCTGGCTGGACCGCGTCTTCGGGGAGGGCGCCAGCGCGCTCGATACCTACGCATCCGGCCGGCCCGAAGCCAGCGAGGACGACCTGTTCTCCGCGTTTCTCACCGACCAGACCTTTCGAATCCCCGCCATCCGGCTCGCGGAGGCCCAGAGCGCCCATCAGGAGCGCACCTATCTCTATCTGTTCACCTGGGAGTCACGCGCCTTCGACGGCCGTCTGGGAGCCTGCCACGCACTCGAGATTCCCTTCGTCTTCAACAATCTCGCGCGCGGAGGAGTGGAAGCCTTTCTCGGCAAGGGCAGTCCACCCAAGGAGCTCGCGAAGGCGATGCACGAGGCGTGGATCGCCTTCGCGCACCGCGGAGAGCCGAACCACCCGGGCATCGAGCACTGGCCGGTCTTCGAGACATCCCGGCGCGCCACCATGGAGTTCGGTGACCGGATCGGGATCCTCGACGATCCGAACGCCTCGGAACGCAGGCTCTGGGATGGACTTCTCTGAGCTTCAATCCTCGG
>CAVROS010000042.1:0-235483 GCA_963722885.1 uncultured delta proteobacterium | reverse complement strand
CGAGTCAGGCCAATTCCAGGCTCTATGACCGCGCTCATATCGCCAGGCCGGATCTGGCGCAAAGCTCGGCAGCGTGGACGGCGACGGGCACCCCCGCCAGCGGACCTTTCCGCCGGCAGGGGTTCGTGGCCCAGGACGGAGGTGAGGCAGGGTGGGCGAGATTCGCGGCGATTGGGCTGAGGCGTACCGGAAGAAGTGGACCTGGGACAAGGTGACCTGGGGGAGCCACTCGGTGGACTGCTACCCGGGCGGCTGTCCCTTCCGGGTCTACACCAAGGACGGGAAGATCGTCCGCGAGGAGCAGGCGGCCGCGCTCTCCCCGATCGAGTCCGGAATCCCGGACATGAACCCGATGGGCTGCCAGAAGGGGGCCTGCTGGAGCCACTGCCACTACTCGCCGGACCGCGTCACCACGCCCCTCAAGCGGGCCGGCGAGCGCGGCGAGGGCAAGTTCGAGGAGATCTCCTGGGACCAGGCGCTCACCGAGATCGCCGACGGCATCCTCGATGCCATCGAGGATCCGGGACCGGAGTCGGTCGTCACCCTCTTCACACCCGAGGTGGGTGCGGCCAACGCGCGGTACTTCAGCGACGTGATGGGCCTGCCGACCACCGACGGCAATGCGGAGTTCCAGGACTTCAGTCCCGGCTGGCATCTGACCTGGGGGCTCTACAACCCCGTCTCCACCATGGACGACTGGTTCCTGGCGGAGCTGACGCTGATCTGGCACGCCAATCCGGTCTACACCAACATCCAGTGGTACCACTACCTGGCCGAGTCCCGTTACAACGGCGGCGAGGTGGTGACGATCGCGCCGGACTACAGCCCCTCGGCGATCCACGCCGACTACCACCTGCCGGTGCGGATCGGCACCGATGCGGCGCTGGCCCTGGCGATGTGCAAGGTGATCATCGACGCGGGCCTGTACAAGAAGCAGTTCGTCCAGGAGCAGACCGATCTTCCGCTGCTGGTGCGCAAGGACAACGGCCGCTTCCTGCGCGGCAGCGACGTGGTGGAGGGGGAGCGCGAGGACCAGTTCTACTGGTGGGACACGCTGACCGGGACGCTGACCCCGGCGCCGCGGGGCACGCTGGCCACCACGGGGGTCGATCCGGCGTTGGAGGGCAGCTACTCGGTGCTGCTCAAGGACCTGACCACGGTGGAGGTGGAGCCGGTCTTCGTCCGGTTGCGGCGGCATCTGGAGGACTACACGCCGGAGAAGGCGGGTGAGATCTGTGGGATCCAGCCGGAGAACATCCGCAAGCTGGCGCGGAAGGTGGCGACGCGGAAGACCAAGATCTTCATCGGCTGGAACTCGGGCAAGTACTACCACGGCGATCTGATGGAGCGCTCGATGGCTCTCTTGCTGGGACTCACCGGCAACTGGGGCAAGAAGGGCACCGGCACCCGCTCCTGGGCCATCATGGGCTACGACGGCGACGCCTTCATGTCCGACAAGGAGAGCCCGGGCCAGGAGGCGGCCCAGAAGTACATCGCCGCCATCATTGCCATGCGCCGCCTGCTCGCCGCCGACGATCCCACCTTGACGGCGGAGATGATGCAGAACCGGATCGCGGAGCTGTCGACGGAGCTCGGTGGGATGGGCTTCCCGATGCCCCCGGCCTTCATGTGGTACCACCAGTTCGGCTACAAGGAGCGCTGGAACGACCCGGAGAACAACGACCCCTCGATGAAGCGCAGCTTCGACGAGTACGTCCAGGAGGCGACCGAGAAGGGCTGGTGGGACCCGCGCTACGCGGAGGTCTTCCAGAAGGTGGAGCCCCGGGTGATCTTCGAGTCCGGCGGCAACATGCTGCGCCGCCAACGGGGCGGCCAGAAGCTCCTGCTCGAGCATCTCTGGCCGAAGCTCACGCATGTTCATCACCTGTGACTACCGGATGACGACCACCGGGCTCTACTCCGACTACATCCTGCCGGCGGCGCAGCACTACGAGAAGCTTGGCTACAGCATGCCCTCGGTGCACCACCTCAACTACGTGCTCTGCGATCGGGCCGTGCCTCCCCAGGGCGAGTCACTGCCGGATATCGAGATTGGGATCCGCATCCTCGAGAAGATCGAGGAGCGCGCCGACGCGCGGGGCATGAAGGAGTTCACCGACCATCTCGGCAAGAAGCACGGCCTGACGGGGATGGTGGACCGCATCACCCACTCCGGCGCGCTTCGGGACGAGGAGAAGCGCTTCGACGAGATCATTCGCGACAACGCGGTCTACGGTGTGCTGCCCAAGGGAACCACGCTGGAGACGCTGCGCGAGAAGGGCAGTGTCCGCTACGTGGGCTGGGGAATGGTGGGTCACGGTCAGTCTCAGTCCTCGACCATCCGTCCCGACGAGGTCCACAACCCGCTGCGCTGGCACACCGAGGACAAGGTTCCCTACGACACCCTGGTACGGAGGGCGCAGTACTACATCGACCACGAGTGGTTCCTGGAGGCCGGCGAGGAGCTTCCCACCCACAAGGAGCCGCCCAATGCCGGTGGTGCGGACCGGCGCTTCCAGATGACCAGCGGCCACAATCGCTGGAGCATCCACTCGATGAACATGACCAACAACATCATCCAGAACACCCATCGCGGGGAGCCCTTCGTCTTCCTCAACGACGCGGACGCGGCGGATCTGGGTGTCGAGAACGGGGAGCGGGTCCGGCTGGTGAGCAACGACGGCGACACACTGGTGCAGGCGAAGATCTCGCCTTCGGTGCGGCCGGGTCAGGTGATCCTGTACAACGGCTTCGAGCCGTACCAGCACGAGGACTGGTACAGCCAGGCGGATCTGGAGTCGGGTCACGTGAAGCACCTGGGCTTTGCGGCGGGCTACGGGCACCTCAACTACCGGCCGCTCTCGTGGCAGCCGATTCCTGCGGACCGTGCGGTGCGCGTCGACGTGGAGAAGGTCGGCTAGAAGGCTCCCCAGATCTGGAGATGCCAGTTCCCGACGCCAAAGGTCGGTTCGGGGTATAATGCGCCGATCCCGAGGGGACCGGATGCGCCGTCGAGATCCCGTCTCCGCAGTGGTCGGTACCAGGGAGGCCCCCCATGGATCAAGAGACCCGGAAGCTCCTGGAAGAAGCCTGGAACATGCCGCTGTTCGAGGCGATCTTCACCCGGCGTTCCCGCCGCTTCGGCCTCGGCATGGAGATCAAGCACGGCCCCAATGCCTTCAAGTCCGAGGAAGATCCTGTTCCCCTCTCTCTCGAAGAGGAGGCGCTGCTCTGCATGGCCGCGACCGGGATGTCGGGGATGAATCTCGCGGACATGCCTCACACGAAGAAGGACGAAGTGGGCGAAGGCGAGGAGTGGGACGGGAACTGCAACACCATGCTCGAATACAGCGGCCGCACCTTTCCGAGCCCCTGTGGATCCCACGGCACCGAGCTCTTCTACACCAACGACGAGGGCAGCTACGTCGTCAAGATCCGTGGCACACATCCCGAGCGGATCCGCGAGATCGCCGAGCTCGACGATCTGGAGAAGCTGGTCGAGACCTTCAAGGATCGCCGTATCCAGATCAGCGAGGGGCGGCTCGATCTTCCCCAGAGCTCGCCAGCGCTGATGTCCCTCAATCTCTGGAATGCCAACCGCCCCGGGTCCACCCTCTTCATGCCGGTCTGCGACGTCACCGAGGAGCTCATCAACGGCGTGATGCTGTTTCTCGAACAGGGAAGCTATCCGGTCGACGCCACCGATGAGATGAAGCCGCTGGGCTGTGCGAAGTGGGTCCAGGAGGGGCTCGCGACGATCCCGATTCCCTACCAGATGCTGGAGCCGCTGACCGCCATGGGTGCGTCGAACATCGAAGTCGGCTTCATGTCCCAGAACCTCCTGCTGGCCGAATCGGCCATCGGGCTGGGCGGCTGGCCCTTCGGCGGCTTTGCCGCGATGATGGTGCTGGGCGGGACGCCCATCTGCCGCGGTCTCGGCTTTCGCTTCGAGACGGCTCGGCACGGGCCTTCGGCGGGATTTCCCTACCCGGTGGGGAAGGACGGCGTCTTCGAGACCCATCATCCCCACTACTTCGGTGGATCCATCGACGACGCCGTGGACGACGTGATCGAACGGAAGTGGGGCGCCCAGGGGATCTTCAACCCCGCCAATGCCGACGCCGCTCCCTACAAGAACCCCGGCCAGATCGAGCAGGGGATTCCCAGGGCCAATCCGGCGGTCATTCAGTGCACCAAGGACATCCTGAACGCTGTCGTGAAAAAGTGGGGGCGCTTCCCCGCCTTCGTCGATCCATGCCTGATGACTTTGATGGTGCAGGCGCACCACCTCGAATGCGACTTCTACGACACCTACTACAAGGAAGGCGCCTACACCGACCGCCATCGCCGCCACATGGAGAAGTGGCACGGAAAGAAGAAGCGCCACCTGAAGGCGGCGTGAGACGATCAATCAGCGACGGGCTTTGCGCTTCCGTCGAGAGTACCCACTGAGGAGGATCCAATGGAACGAGCTGTGGTAGCCGGAGTCGGGATGACGCGGTTCGGTAAGCACATGGACATCGGACTGAAGGCGTTGGGTCGCGAGGCGTTGCTGCCGGCGCTGACCGACGCGGGAATCGAAAAAGATGCCATCGAAGCGGCCTTCGTCGGCAACGCGATGGCGGGGCTGGTCACCGGCCAGGAGTGCATCCGAGGCCAGGTGGTGTTGCGCTCCGCCGGGATCGGGGCGATTCCGGTGGTCAACGTCGAGAACGCCTGCGCGAGCGCCTCCACCGCGATCCACCAGGCCAGCGCCATGGTTTCGGCGGGGGTCTACGAAGTCGTGCTCGCCCTCGGGGTGGAGAAGCTCTATCACCCCGACAAGAAGCGGAGCTTCGCCGCGATCGGGAGCGCCATCGACACCGAGGAGATCGCCCAGATCATGGAGGCGCTCAAGCAGAACGCCGCCGCTCAGGGTGCGAAGAAGGCCTCGAGCGGCGCCGGCGAGAAGCGCAGCATGTTCATGGACTTCTACGCCGCCGCGGCGCGCCGGCACATGGAGAAGTACGGCACCACGGCGCGCCAGTTCGCGGGTGTGGCCGCGAAGAACTCCTACCACGGAAGCCTCAACCCGAAAGCCCAGTTCCAGAAGGCGCTCTCGGTGGACGAGGTGCTCGCGGAGCCGATGATCGCAGAGCCGTTGACACGACCGATGTGCTCTCCAATCGGTGACGGCGCGGCGGCGGCGGTGATCGTGAGCGAGCGGAAGGCCCGCGAGCTCGGCATCTCGAAGCCGATCTTCATCGACGCCTGCGTGCTCCGATCGGGATGGGATCACGGACCCGACGAGGAGGGTGTCACGGATCGCTGCGTGCGAGAGGCCTACGAGAAGGCGGGCATCGGCCCCGAGGATCTCGACCTGATCGAGTGTCACGACGCCTCTGCCCCGGCGGAGCTCGCCTACTACGAGGAGTTCGGTCTCTGCAAGGTCGGAGACGGCGGTGCGTTGATCGATTCAGGGGCGACCAAGCTCGGCGGGCGAATCCCCGTCAATACCAGTGGGGGCCTGCTGCGCAAGGGGCATCCGGTGGGGGCCACCGGCCTCGCTCAGCTCACCGAGCTGGTCGAGCAGCTTCGCGGACAGAGCGGCCCGCGCCAGGTGGAAGGCGCGCGCGTCGGAATGGCCCACAATGGTGGCGGGACCATCGGCGCCGATGCCGCCGCCATGTGCGTGACGATCGTTTCGAGCTAGGGGAGTTCGCAATGGCACGAGAACCTTCGGACATGATCCTCGCGGACCTGATCGCGACGAGGGCGGAGCGAAATTCCGACTTTCCGGTGCTGACCTTCGAGTGCGCCGGGAAGGAGGACGAGGTTCGCACCTTCGCCGAGCTCTACGAGCGAGGGAACCGGATTGCGGCGGAGCTGATCGCTCGTGGCCTCCTCCGCGGTGACCGCTTCGCACTGATGATGCGCAACCATCCGGAGTTCGTGGAGACCATGATCGCCGCCTCGATCTCGGCGACGGTCTTCGTTCCCATCGATCCGCGCACCAAGGGTGAGAAGCTCGCCTACACCCTGCGCAACGCCGGATGCAAGGGGATCCTGCTCGCGGACTACAATCTCGCCCAGCTCGAGGAGATCCGCGGATCGCTGCCGGATCTCTCGTTCAGCCTCGCCATGGAGACCGGCGAGGACGAGGCGCCGGCACTCGGGGATTTCGAGGGGGTCGACTCCCTCGGTGAAGTCCTGGACCGGCCTGCCGAGACGGTGGGCATCCGCCTCGAGAGCGACGCGGACCCGCTGCAGATCATCTACACCTCGGGTACCACGGGGGATCCCAAGGGCGTGGTGATGCAGAACGGCCGCTACGGGGGGATGTCGATGCTGGGAAGGATGATCTTCCAGTTCGCCCCCGACGAGAAGCTCTACACGGGACTCTCGCTCACCCACGGCAATGCCCAGGCGGTGACCCTCTCGGCCGCGCTCTGCATCGAGCTTCCCGCGGTGATCAGCCGCCGCTTCACCAAGTCGAGGCTCTGGGACATCTGCCGCCGCCACGGGTGCACCACCTTCTCGCAGCTCGGGGGCATGGCCACCGCCATCTACAGCGAGCCGGTGAAGGACAACGACGCCGACAACCCGGTGCGGATGTTGACCAGCGCGGGGATGCCGCACGCGATCTGGGAGGCCTTCGAGAAGCGCTTCGACCTCAAGATCTTCGAGTGGTACGGGGCGGTGGAGGGTGGACTCGCCTTCAAGCCGATCGGTCAGGGGCCGATGGGCTCCTTCGGCAAGCCAGGGCCGGGTCTCGAGATGAAGATCCTCGACGAGAACGACAAGGAGTGCCCGCCGGGCGTACCGGGCGAGATCTGCTCGCGACCCGCGACCGGAGAGTCGGCGCAGGTCGAGTACCACGAGAACCCGGAAGCCTCCGAGAAGAAGACCCGAGGCGGATGGCTTCGGAGCGGTGACATCGGCCATTCCGACGAGGAGGGCTGGCTCTACTTCGACTACCGCAAGGGCGGCGGCATCCGCCGCAGCGGCGACTTCGTCAACCCGGGATTCGTGGAGAAGGTGATCGCGGAGCACCCCGACGTCTCGGACGTCTGCGTCTACGGCATTCCGGCGAAGTCCGGCGCGCCGGGAGAGAAGGACGTGGTCGCCGCCATCGTGCCGGTGGCCGGCGCGAGCCTCGATCCCGCGTCGGTGTTGGAGACCTGCCGCCGGGGGCTGGAGTCGAACTTCGTCCCCTCCTACCTGCAGGTATTGGAGGAGATCCCCAAGACGGCCTCGGAGAAGCCCATCGAGCGCTTCCTGATCGAGCGCTTCGCGCCCGACGCCGAGGGCGTCTACATCTGTGACTGAGCTCCCAGCGGGGGCGGTGTTGCCTTTTTCCGACGACCGCTGTGAACAGCGGTCGTCAATGCGAATCTGAACCAGTCCCTCGATGGCAACGCTCCCCGGCCGCAGCTGCTATCGAAGGATTCTGCATCCCCCCCATCGTTCTTCCTACCTGCAGCGCCGCGATGCTTCCCTGCCGGGCTTCACAGAATTCGCCTCATGGGATCTTCGCGGTCACCCGCTCATGCCACTTATCCGCTAGCGTAGCCATCCGACGGAAGCTGGACGCGATGATGAACCGATACTACGACGCCCTCGACGTCGATCGCCGCCGCTGGTTTTGCGAGACGGTTACGGCACAGGTAAATGCGCTGCTTGGACTCGAGATCGACGCTCCCACGAGCATCCAGGAGAAATACTCAGCCTTTGTCGATGATCTGTGCGAGCGCATGGATGTGCGACTCGAAGAGAAGAGTTGCGGTTTCGATAGAGGCGTCGCGATGCAGCTCATCGTGCGCTTGGCAAGTGACCGGGAGCATTCCGTACCGAGCTTCATTCGTGATGTCTGCGAGATTCAGTTCCTTCCTCGTGAAGAGAGGTCGGAATACATCTGTCACCCGCAGAGCTGGAAGCCCTTCAAGATCAACAAGATCCTGCTCGAGTACGCCATCAAGTCGAGCCAGATCGATGAGATCATGGGACTGCTGACCAAGGGTTACTGCGCTGAGAGCTGCGACCGGTTGCCAACCGGCTGTTGTTACATCCTGGGATATGATCTGGGTCTGGTGCCCGAGGCCATGCTCGAGCTGCAGCGACTCGAGGCCAAGAAGAACGGATGGGACGCGATTGTCGATGGGGTCGAGGAACAGTGCCGGTTTCACTCCTCCCGGGGTTGCACCATTGCATTGTTCAAGTCCCCAGCTTGCATCGGTTATCTGTGCGATCGACTCGGTGCGCATTTGGAGGAAAGCTATTCCTCCGTCGTGTTGGAACCGTTTCTAGAAGCTCTGGCGCGTTTCAGAAATTGCTGCATCGACCGTTCAAAGGTCTTCGAGGCGATGGATGAGATAATTCAAACCGGAAGGGCGTTGGTGCTTTGAGACTCCGAAGCGAGATCGGCTTTCGGGCGCCGCCCTCGAATCCCGGTCCCGATCGAGTGAGTCGGGGCGACAGAACAGGGGTATCGGAGATGCAAGGGCATGAGGGACGCCATCCGGCATCTCGCCCCCGGCATCGAGCGCGATGCGCTTCGGTGTCTGGCTTGAGGGCGAATTGACATGTGCGGAATCGCTGGATTGGTTGACCGCTCGGGCGCTGATCGTCGGGTCATCGTGCAGGAAATGTTGGACAGGATTGGCCATCGGGGTCCGGACAACCGTGGTCTCTGGATGGACGATGACATCGCGTTGGGCCATGTTCGCCTCAGCATCATCGACCCAAGCTCGCGAGGCCATCAGCCGTTCGCCACCAGTGATGGCCTTGGCATCCTCAGCTACAACGGAGAGGTCTACAACTTCAAAGAGCTTCGCTCCCAGCTGGAGGGTGAAGGGATTCGGTTCCGGAGCGGAACCGATAGCGAGGTGGTGCTGTACGCTCTGCATCGATGGGGGCCGGAACGCGCGGTAGCCAAGCTGAACGGGATGTTCGCCTTTTCCTACTACGATCGCCGTGATCGTTCGCTGTGGCTTGGCCGGGACAGAATGGGAATCAAGCCCCTCTACCTGGCGGAAATCGGCGATACGCTGGCTTTCGCCTCCGAGGTGAAGGCGCTGTTCGCCCATCCCGATCTGCCGAAGGAAGTGGATGAGCAGGCATTGATCACTCTGCTCCTCTACGAACGCTTCGAAGGTCGCATGACGCCGTATCGCCGTGTGCAGGCGATACTGCCCGGAACCTTGTGCCGAATCCCTCATGATCTTCGGCGCTGCTGGATCACCTATTTCGATGTGCTCCGGGACGTGGATCCGTCGAGGATCCTGAGGAATCAGAAAGAAGACTTCACTGAGATGGGTGGGCACTTCGAGCACCTCCTGCGCTCCAGCGTCCACCGGCACCTGGTCAGCGACGTGCCTCTGGCGACCATGTGCAGTGGCGGCCTGGACTCCAGCCTGATTACGGCGTTCGCCAAGGAACGCAAGCCCGACCTGGTCTCCTACGTGGCGGATGTCGAGGGTATGAACGGTGAGGAAGTACGGCGCGCACGCACGGCCTGCGATTCGCTGAACGTCGAGCTCAGGGTCGTGGACGTAAACTTCCGACGAGTACTTTCGCGCACTGCCGTTTGCGGTCGCGTCCAACGATCAGCCGCTCTACTTCTCGCAAGGGGTGGTCGCGTTGGTCGTGGCCCGGGCAATACGGCGGGACGGGTACAAGGTGGTTCTCACCGGTGACGGGGCAGACGAGCTGTTTGGCGGATACAGGACTCACGCCGCCGCCCATCGTGCCTGGCGACGGCGCCGACTACACGCGGCCTGGATAGGGGACAACCCGGTGAGCCGATGGCTTGGCAAGCTTCATCCCGCTTTCGTACCGCGTGACCTCGAGAAGCTGGCCCTTGCTCCGCTGCAGCCCACGCAGCGGGGCGCGACGAGGGTCAACGAGCTGAACGTTCTGCTGATCGACGGTGCCAGACGTCACCTTCGCGAGGCACGGCTGTTCGAAAAGTTCCATGATCTGAAACGTCACGAAGATCGGGCCTTTCTGACCAGCAGTTTCGAGGACATCTATGTGCACCTTCAGGAGTACCTGAGAACCTCCGATCGGATGTCCATGCTCAGTTCCGTGGAGAATCGCGTGCCCTTCCTGGAAAACGAGCTCATCGATTTCGCGTTGCACCTTCCCGTCTCTGCCAAGTACTCCCGTGGTGTCTCCAAACGGATCGTCAGACATCTCGCTGAGAAGCATCTTCCGGCCGGGCTCATTGATCTGCCCAAGATCGGCTTCGGTATGAGAGCGAGCATGTGGGACGGCCTCCTGCCGTTCCTTCGCGACGGCAAAGTGGCCGACCTGCTGAAATGGGACCGAGCCGACCAACAGGAGATCCTCTCACTCCTCCCGCAACAACGCTTCTACCAGTTCCGGCTCCTCGGAATGGAGCTTTGGCTGCGTATGAACATCGATGGCGAAACGCCGGAGAACCTGTCGGAGGAGCTGGTCCGAATCAAGCGAGTGGGGCGATGAGCATCATGAGCGGGTCCGCGCAAGGTCCGTTGACGCACCATCTGTAAACTCCCGGGAAGAGACCAGCGCGAGGGGCGGGGCGCGGGAGCTCAGGCCCAGGGGCTCGAGGATGCTACGGATCACCTCGGGTTGGTCGTCACATCGAAGCGAATGTTCCGCCGTCGTCCATGATCGATGACAAACCACACATAGAGAGGTCGGAATCTCACAGTCGGGACCACCAAGAAGTCCATCGCCGCGATTGGGTCCTTGTGATTCCTGCCGGGAGCTAGTCTGAATTCTGACGCAGCTCTGGGGTACTATGATCATCCGAGGAAGACAAACTCCGCAGTATGCCAGGTCCACTGGAGATCGATAAACGTGACAAGCAATCGAGAAAGATATAGGGCCATCGCCCGTTTCCAGCGGACTGGAGACCTCTGGATGAACGACTTGTTCTGGCCCGAGGCGCTTTTCTTGTGGATGGAAAATGGGGCGCCGGAAGGCATCATGAACGAGGCCTGGCGGGGCAGGTACTTTGGATTCGACAACGAACGCTACGCGTACGAGATCGTGTCCGGGCTTGGGGTCGCGCCGCTGATTGCCGGTAACGCCTTCGCGTTCGATTACGTCCCACCCATTGTGCCGCGGTATGAACTGGAAATCCTGGAGGAGGACGAACGATCCGTAATAATGATCAATCACGTGGGCCAGACCATCAAGCTGCTGAAGGACCACGCGCAGAATATGCCCATGTACATGGATCACCCGGTCCATGACTGGGATACATGGAAGGAATACAAGAAAAGGCTGAACCCGGATGATCCAGGCAGGTGGCCGCAGGATTGGGATGCCTACGTGGAAAAAATGAACGGGATGGACACACCTGTCATTCTGAGCGTGGGCAGTTTCTTTGGCTTCTTGAGGGAATGGATGGGCCTCACCCCGTTGTTGTATATGTTCTACGACGACCCGGCTCTGGTGGAAGACATGATGGACACCATGCTGGACCTCACTCTGGGAGTCATCGACCGCGCTCTGCCGGACCTCAAAGTGGACCAGGCAAATTTCTGGGAGGACATGTGCTTCAAGAGCGGGCCGCTGATATCGCCAGACATGTTCAAGAAATTCATGGTGCCAAGGTATCGCCGGGTCACGGACGCTTTAAGGAAACATGATGTGGATATCATCTTTGTGGACAGCGACGGCAACATCGAGAAACTCCTGCCCCTGTGGATGGAGGTTGGCGTGAATATGATCTGGCCTCTGGAGATAGCCGCGGGAAACGATCCGGTGGCACTCAGAAAAGAGTATGGCAAGGATCTGATTCTGGGTGGCGGAATAGACAAGATGGCTCTGATTGGGAGCAAAAAGGATATCGAGAAAGAGGTAATGTCCAAGGTGCCCTATTTGCGATGGCCTGCAACTAGCTGACCGAACTCCTGGACGCGGCCCGCAGCCTGCTCGAGGCGCTAGCGGACCCACCACGAGAGAAGCGCCCGGACCAGTGAGCTGACCGGGTACCGGGCCGAGGCCAACGCGGCCGATGACGTTTCCCCTGGGGAGCATCGGCCAGCGAGGCCACAGGGCGGCAGGCGGCGAAAGAGTGCGATCTTTTCCGCGTCACCCGTCAATGCCCCGTGGGTACTATACATTTGACCGGCTGGACGACGCTCCCGACAGGCTTGGCAGGAGATTCCCGCAGACGGGGAAACACGACCGGTGAAGAAAAACGCCGCAGATCGGGCCTTTACAGTGCGCGCCTGGCGTCCTGGTGACGACCCTGCACTGGTGGCAATCCTGCGAACCCATATGCAGCTCGATCCCGGATGGCCGCCCTCCTACGCGAGAGGGGGCGATCTCGGCAAGTGGCTCGGAGCGCCGGCAACGCTGGGGCGGTGGGTGGCGCTCGACCCCCGTGCGGAGCCGCTAGGCCACGTGGGCATCGCACCGGTCGCGCCCGGAGAATCGGCGGAGCTGTGGACAGCAGCACTTGGCTGCGACATCAGCACCCTGGCGGAGGTGTGTCGCAACCTGGTCAAACCGGGGATGCGGCGAACCGGTGTCTCGGCGGGATTGACCCGCGTCGCGCTGCGCGCGGCGATTGATGCCGGGCGAGTGCCCGTGGCAGCCGTCCTCCACGATCGGCAAGCATCGCTCGCGATGATGTTCTCGGCGGGGTGGCGCGTTGTCGGTAACGTCGTCGGCAACTCTGGACGGGAGCTCAATGTGATGATCCCCAGTCCTCGGGTGATCACTGCCGCGCAGGCTGGTCGCGCCGCGTGACCCAGCGCCGTCTCAAAGCCTCATCCTTGGCAGCGATTTCGCAGGAAGGCGAGCGCGGGCCCGGTGAGGCGCGAATCGTGTCCCAACGCCACAGCCCGGCATCACGCGCTCGCCGCATCTACGCGCACGCCGCAACCTCGATCGATCTGGAGAGCTATCGAGCCTGCAAGGGCCCCCTCTTGCCTCTCCAGGCGGAGCGCGCGCTGTTGCTCGCCCAGCCAGGCGATCTCGTCTGCGTCGACCAGCCAGTTGATCCCATCTTCCTGGAATTCCTGTCTCGGCTCGGTCTCGGGCCGCTGCCGGAGCACCTCGTGGTCGGAGATCGCTGCGCGTCCCACGACGTCGCGCTCGCTGACAGGCTTCGGAAAGACGACGCGACCCTTCTTTCGATGGCGGGCTCCTTGCCAAAGGACCGCGTCGTATATTTCGATCCGTTTATCGGAACCTCCTGCGAAGAAGAACTCGTCCACGCTCTGCAGACGCGCTGTGACCTACAGGTCATCATGGATGCACCGCGCGCCGCTGTCGTCGAGCGCTACAACCGAAAACACGAGGTGCGGCAGCTGGCTGCCGGACTTGGTTTTCCAATCGCAGACGGCGAGGTGGTTGCACTGGATGGACCGCCGGACCGCCCTCCCCGCGACATGACGCCCCTCGAATCCGCCATCGAGCGAGCGTTGTCGAAGACGGCTCACCTGATCGTGCGCGCGTGCGAATCGGCCGGCGGCTCGGGAACCTTCCTCGTGGATCGAGATACCGGTAGTCTCGAGTCGACGCTCGCCGAGGTATCGCAACGCCGCGACAACCGCTTCTACCTGGTGGAGGAACGCGTTGCCGCATCGGTGTCGCCCAACGTGATGCTCCAGATACCGCCGCCCCCCGACCCGATACGATGCATCGGGGTGACGGATCAAGTGCTCGATGAGCATCTCGTCCACAAGGGTAACCGCTTCCCCACCACGGCGCGGTGCGCCAGCCTCATCCAACGCGATGCACTACTGCTCGGGCGCGTGATGCGCGACGAGGGGTACCGCGGCTTTGCGGGAATCGACTTCATCGAATACGAGCCGCCGCGATCAAGGCGCGACCAACACCTCTTCATTGAGATCAACCCGCGCGTCAATGGCGCCCTCTATCCGCTATCCACACGCGCCCGATTGAATCAGATGCAGGAGCGTCGCGGTCACCCCATCATCAATGCCTTCGTCTCACGCTCACTCCGAACCGAACCGATATCCTTCGAAGCACTGGCTGCCTCGACCCGAGATCTCCTCTTTGATCCGGATCGCGGAAGTGGCGTAATCCCGTACAAGACTGGCGGCTTCGAGTTCGGCTTCGTTACTGCACTCGCCCTGGCCGCATCCCCAGAAGAGGCCGAGCAGCTGTTGCTCGCGTTCACCTCGAGGCTGCCGGCACGCGACGCCCTCGAGTAGCGGTAGGAAATGGGCAACGAATCGCACGAATCCAGTAGATTGACGTCTCGACAGTGGCAACGTCTACGCAGTATTGCCAGGGGTGTCCGTTATCGAGTCCGTTGGCAGCGGACATCGCTCATGGCTCTCGCCTGGCGGCTCCTGATGTTCCGCACCACGGTCATCGCCATCAGTGGGAGCGTCGGCAAGACCACGGCCAAGGAATGCCTGGCAGCCGTCCTGTCCAGCCGGGCGAGAACCCACAAGACCAGGAACAACGAGAACGACATCCACGGGGTGCCGCGCACCCTACTTGCCATGCGGCCCTGGCATCGCTTCGCGGTGATCGAGATAGGGGTGGGCGCGCCTGGAGACATGAAGCGCCTGGCCCGGTTGGTGCGACCCGATATCGCCATCCTTCTCAGTGTCGCGAGAACCCACACCAACAACTTTCGGACCCTGGAGACGACGGCAAAGGAAAAGGCACAGCTACTGGATCATTTGTCACGGCGTGGCACGGCCATCCTGAATGCGGACGACGAACGCGTGCGCGGCATGGCCGGCACCCGTCGAGGCAAGGTCGTGCTCTTCGGACGCGATCCGGGCTGTGACTTCACGGTCGAGGACATCGCTTCCAGCTGGCCTGGACGGCTTTCCTTCACGATCCGCTCCGGGGATTCGACGATACCCGTGCGCACGCTGCTCGTCGGCACCCACTGGGTCGGTTCGGTGGCCGCGGCTCTCGCTGCCTCAGCGGCTTGCGGCATTCCAGTCGACAGCTCCGCCCGGGCACTCGGACGAGTGCCGCCATTCACCGCCCGCATGCAGCCCGTCGTACTGCCCAGCGGTGCGGTCATCGTGCGGGATGAGGAAACCGGTTCCCCAGATACCTTTGATGCGATGCTGAAGGTCATGCGAGAATCGCGGGCACGGCGTCGCATTCTGGTGATCAGCGCCCTCTCCGACTCCAGGGCCAAGCAGAAGAAGAGCCAGAAGGATCTCGGCAGCCTCGCGGCCGAGGTGGCTGACGTTGCCGTCTTCGTGAGCGAACACGGTCGTCATGCCGTGCGCAGTGCTCTCGAAGCGGGTATGGATCCGTCGAACTGTCACCATATCCCGGACCTTGCCGAGGCTGCGGAGTTCTTGAAGTCCGAGCTTGGCGATGGGGATCTCGTCTTCGTCAAGGGAAGATCGACGGATCATCTGTCGCGCGTCGTCTTCGCACAGTATGGCTCGATCGGCTGCTGGACGACTTCTTGCCGGATTCATCGTGTTTGCGATGTCTGCGATCTGCTAGAACCCGGCTTCGATCTCGGCCCGGCGCTTTCCACAGCGACTCGATCGCTCCCGGCCTCGACTGGGAACGGGTGCGAGCGCAGGGGCGAGATCCCGATGTGAAGGACTGGCCCTTCGGAGAGGGAGATGAGTGAGCCGAGCCCCAGGTTCAGTGTCCGGACTGCCGACCTCATGAAGGATCGCCTGCGCTACTACCTTTCGCTGCAAAGAGACGGGGCACTGCGCGCCGGTACCCGACCCTTCCGACAGCATTACCGTGACCGGTGGACACGCTTCAGGGCCCGCGGAGCCAGACGGCGCAGCAGTTCGACGTTCATCGGCGTCGCCGGGAGCTCCGCCAAGACGACCACGACGTGTTTGCTCGGTCACATCCTGGAGCGTCATGGAAACGTCTATATGCAGGCGAAGCGGAACATGGTCCGACACGTCACGGAAACCGCCAAAGCGGGCAAGCCCTCCGTGGACTTCGTCGTTTCCGAGGTTGGCGTGGCCCGACTCGGGGACATGGAGCCGATGGCCGACCTCCTGCAGCCTGATGTCGCCATCGTCACCTTCATCGGCCTCGATCACAGGTCCGCATTTCGCACCAGGGAGGCGATCGCTGGAGAGAAGGGCGCCCTCGTCGAGGCCATCCGCCCGGGCGGCTTTGCCGTTTTGAACGCTGATGACGAGCTGGTCATGTCGATGGCGGATCGCACCGACGCACGTGTCGTCACCTTCGGCCGCGACTGCGATGCCGACTACCGAGTCATTTCCGCCAGCTCATCCTACCCGGGTCCGCTGACTGTCAACATCGTCTGGCTCGGCGGCGAGATCCGTATCCGATCTCGACTCCTGGGAGAACATTTCTGGCTCTCCGTCGTCGCGGCTGTAGCCGCGGCGAAGGAGCTCGGCGTTCCCGTCGAAACCATCCGAGAGCGATGTGCGAGCTTCCAGCCGGTACAGAATCGCTGCACTCCATTTGCGACTGAAAACGGTCCGGTGTTCGTCCTGGACACCGCCAAGGCCCCGTGGGAGAACCTTCTGCTGGCAATGCGGGTCGTCGAGACGGCCGTCGCGCCCAGAAAGCGTATCGTCATCGGCCAGATCTCCGACTACGCCGGCAATCCCAGAGCCAAGTATCGCGACGCCTACCGCGCTGCGCGGGCTGTGTCGGATCAAGTGATCTTCGTTGGAGAGAACGCGCACCGCTCGAAGGCCAGCCAGGAGGACCGGGAGGCCGGCCGCTTCATCGCGTCGCGCACCGCGAGGGAGGTTCACCAGCACATCAAGAACACCGCCGTCGCGGGTGAAATGATCCTCCTGAAGAGTTCGAGGAACCTCCATCTGGAACGGGTGGCGTTGGCCTGGAAGCATGACGTACGGTGCTGGGTAGACCAATGCGGGCTTCTCAGGGACTGCGTCGATTGCGGTCTCTACGAGACGCCCTTCGAGGAGCACGAGGCGATCCTGCAGGAGAGAGCTGCGAGGGCACGAAGAAGACGGTGGAAGAATCGGCTAGTGCGTCGCGGATAGATGCGACAAGCGGGTTTCCTCCACGTCCGATCAATGTTTCTCCGCGACGATTCTCCAGTTCAAGTCTGCGATTTTGGCCTTTTCGGCATCCGTCCAGGCTTGCCCACCCTCTTGAAGGAGGTCGAGCGACTCTTCGACCCATGGAGGCAAGACGCGAATCGCCTCGAGGGCTCTGACCACTCTTCGACCCATAGAGATCAAATTGCGCTTCTGCTCGCATAGGGGCCAGGCTTCACTTCTCGAAGGCGCCGAAATGAGAATCTCGAACCCAGCTCTTTCCAGAGCGGCGCAGACGTCGGCCGGATACATTGATTGAGTGGCCGCCAGAGTTGGAAGGAAGGCTTTGTGAAGCGCCACATGTTCTTCGTTGCTCCACTCGAAATGAGGGGTCAACAGATATTCCGAACAAGAGTATCGAGTTCCGGATTTCAACACGCGGTACATTTCTGTCGCATGGGCATCGAGCTCCTCCTTCTTGAAAAAGGGCCAGACGGCCTGGAAGGAAAAGCATCCATCGAAGGTGCCTGATTCGTACTCGAGCGGCTTGTGGTGATCGCCAACTTTGAAGTGGAGCCGATCGCCCATTCCGCATTCCGCGGCCCAGTCGATCGCGTTTTCAATCTGATTCGGATCAATGTTGTAGCCGGAGACCTGGCCACCGGTCAAGGTGGCGAAGTAATGCGAGATTCTTCCTCTCCCGCATCCCATATCCAACAGATGGGATTGTTCGGGGTTCTCTAGGTTCAGCTCCTTCAACACAGCTTGTTCGCACAACAACTGATTCGCATACAGCCCCTCCGAGTCGTTCAGCAATGGGGGGATGTAGAGTTTTTCGAGATCGAAGATCGACAACATGTTGTTCAGGACCTTGTAATAGTCGGCGACCGCCTTCGTCTCGTCCTCCGTCTCCGTCTTCTCACCGGCCTGCATTCGTTGAAAGAATTTGTACGCGTCGATACAAGCTTGCTTGTCCTCTTCGGGCAACGTTGCCAAACGCTTCAACCCGATGAACGCAGTCTTGATTCTGTACCAATTCATTCTGTGCACCCCTAGCTGTTTCCTGGATAAGCATGAGCTGCAGAAATCGCAGTCTTTGTATTCGCCCACAGTGTCTTTTGGCCGACTTCATTTGGCAGCGTACAGTCTGCCCCGAGAATGAATTTGGCCGGCTTTTGAGTCAGAATATCCTCGACGCGTCTTTCTATTTCCCCCTCGCTTCCCGAAGCAATGACCCCGGTTCTTTCCATACCGCCCATAAAGGGCCTGCCGAACAGCTCGGACACCTCCTTGGCGGTGATCTCTCTTGATCCCACTCGGTGTCCGAAATTGATCACATGCCCCGGATAGTCCAGAAACGGGGATAGATCATCGTACCCGCCGAAGATGTCACAAATATGGAGAATATTGAAGAGACAAGACCGATCGATCTCTTCCATCAGGGCGAGATCAAAAGGCTTCACACAGTCACTGAAGAGATCCGGCCCCAGCTGCCTGAAACTCTCATATCCCTGCGTGGACGTATAGAAACCGTCGACGCCCAACCGAATGCATTCCTTGACGAATATCATCAGACTTTCGGTGATGATCTCCATTCCCTTCTTGACCTTATCCCCATCTTCCTTGATATGTTGACTGATCAAGTTCAGGCTTCGAGTTGTGAATTGGGTCATCATGAGTGGAGAATAAAGGGTGATGATCACCAGTGCTTCCTTCTTGGCTTCTTTGACCAACCCATCCACAATCTCCAGTTGGTTCCGATAGAAGTCCTTCTCATAGAAAGGCATGTTCTTCCAATCATCCGGCCTTTCTATTCCGGGGATGTGAGGAAATGTGTTCTCGTATTGGATCTTGACGAAGTCCATTCCCGTAAACCGGAAATACTCCATGTGTTTGTCAATAGCAGCCGGCCCTTGGTGATAGTATCTCTTCAAAATGCATGAAGAAACCTGCCGGTATATATGTCTGTTCCGCATTGCCATCCAGTAACTCCAGAACAACATCCCGCTTATTCATGATCCACTCCGTGTCTGAATTGAGGATAGGGAAATCAGTGCCTCTTTGCGGCGACAGGGCCCGGTATCGGGGTGGGAGTCATCCGCCGGCGCTGCTCTCGACTCGAAGAACTCCGATTGGGTTGCATTGGCATGGGGATATAGACCTGGCTGGAGACCGTTACAGACCGCCGGGAGCCTGCGGTCGGTCTTTCTTCATGAAGGTGGCAGCGCAGAGGGCGAGCAGCGCCATGACGCCACCGGCGAAGAAGGCGGACTGATAGCCGGACCCATCGGCGTAGAGTCCAGCGAGCAACGCGATCCCGAACGCAGTCACGACCTGATTGAACAAATTCTTGGCCGCCGTGGCCACGCCCAGGTGCTCCGGCGGAACCGCTCCCGCGACTGCGGCGTTCAATGAGGGGCCGCAGAGTCCCTGACCGAGTCCCTGTAGAACCAACCCGGCGCCCACCACGACGATCCACTCGATCGAGGCGCCCGTTGCCAGCACGGCCATCGAGACCATGATCGTCCCTGTTCCGATCATCGAAGCCCTGCGTTCGCCAACGCGGGTCCCGAGAACTCCGCCCAGTGGAGAAGTCACGGTCAGCGTCAGCGTTCGAAGAAGCATGAAAAGCGACGTGGTGACGAGGGTCAGTGTGAAGACGTTCTGCAGCAGAAACGGAGCCAGGATGAACGCCCCCATGTACGCCCCGTTCTGCAGCGCACCCGAGAGGATGGGTGCGGTGAAGTTGCGATAGGAAAAGAACTGCAGAGGCAGCAGTGGCTCCTCCGTCCTCCCTTCGACACGTATGAACGCGTACACGAATGCGACGCTGAGCACGATCGCACCCCAGATCCATGGAGAGTTGAAACCCAACCCCCCGACCTGGCTGAGTGCGAACATCAGACAGCCAGCAGTCATCGCCAGTAGGACGGATCCCAGAACATCGAGGCGCACTTTCAGTCGGGCGGTCTCGACGAGCACGAACCAGGCGAGGGCGAGTGCAAGCACCGAGAACACACCCTGAACGATGAAGAGCATGCGCCAGCCCATGTACTGAACCATCGGGCCACCCGCGATCAGGCCCAACGCCGGTGCACCGGCTCCCATCATCGACCACCAACCCATTGCCCGCGTGCGTTCTTTGGGACTGTAAGCGGTAAAGATCAACGCCATGGAACTCGGACCAGAGGCCGCTCCGACGACCGAAGCCGCCACGCGCAGGCCGATCAACGAGTAGGCATCCCAGGCCCCGGCCGTCACGAACGAGAGCAGCGTTGCTATACCGGATCCGAGCAGGAAGACGCGCCGGTGTCCGTACATGTCGCCGAACTTTCCGAGCAGCGGTAGCGCGATGGCCGAAAACAGGATCGGTGCGGTCACCACCCAGGCCAGAGTCGTCTCCGTGGATTCGAGCTCCGCAGCGATATTCTTGAGCGAGACCGCCAGCACCGTAAAGGTGAAGCCTCCCGCGAACATGCCCGCGAGGCCCGCGAACAGGATCCAACGCTGGTGAACCCCGCGCGCAGTCATGTGCGCGATCCAACGATCACGGACGCGCCACGGTGCTCCGAGGAAGCCGTCGCGACGCAGGGGTTGTCCCTGGGGGGGCACCTGATCTACCTCGGCTGGGGGAAGGGAATCTGGAACGGTCCTTCAGGAAGCATTCTGGATCCTGTCAGATTGAACGCGGCGTGACGATGGGATACCGACGTTCAAACTGATCGAACAGGGCGGTGAGGGCCAGCAGGGCTTCCGCATCGCCTTCGACGGCGAGTTTCTTTTCGCTGATGAGCGTCGGCCCCTCGGTCAGTCCCATCATCATGCGCTTGAAATCGAGGCTGGCCATCGTGAGGGTGGCGTCCGCGGCGTCGGCGACCCGGTCGGGAAATGCATGCATGACCGCGTTGTCGATCTGGAGGAGGTAGTTCTTGTCGAGGTCCGTGAAGCGGAAGTTCAGGGTGAGCCTGGCCGTTTCCGCATTCGGCCCGTTGAGCCGGACAGCCATGGCCTTGAAGAGGTTGTCCAGAGGGATTCCCTGGGCCATTCCTTCGCTGGCTCGAAAGGTCGTGGTAGACGGAGTCGGAAGGGTCTGGCGGAGTTCCAGTGCGCCGCAAAGGTAGAAGTTGCGCCAGACCGCGGACTCTGCCTGATACCCCATCTGCTCGAACGCATTGGCTAGCAGGGCGCGTGCCCCCGCATGTTCGGGCTGGCTCATGACCACGTGGTTGAGCACTTCCGCCACCCAGCGATATTCGCCCCGTTCGAACGAACGCTGTGCCTTCTGCACGACGGCATCGGCGCCTCCCATGAACTCCACGTACTTCGCACCCCCATCCGAAGGTGGCAGTCGGTGGATATTGGCGGGATTGCCGTCGAAGAAACCCAAGTACTTCACATAGACCGCACGGGTGTTGTGATGGACCGACCCGTAATAGCCGCGATTGGAGAAATTTCGATCGAGGCTCGGGGGAAGCTGCATCTGCTCGGCGATCTCCTCGGGGGTGAAGCCATGATTGGCGAGGCGCAGAGTCTGATCGTGAATGTACTTGTAGAGGTCCCGTTGAGACTCGAGATACGTGACCGCCTCATCCCGGCCCCAGATGGGCCAGTGGTGGGAAGCGAAGTGAATCTCGAGCCTGTCGCCGTAGCGATCGATCGATTCCTGGATCTGGGCGCTCCAGGCCAGCGCGTCCCGAACCTGGGCGCCGCGCAGTGTGTACACATTGTGCAGATGGTGGGAGGTGATCTCGGACATGCACAGAGCCCTGAAGGCGGGCAGAAAGAACACGAACTCCGCGGGTGCTTCGGTGCCGGGCGTCATCTGAAACTCGAAATCGACGCCGTCGATTGTTCGGGTTTCCCCGGTTTCCCGGATCGAGTCGTTGGGCACCACGAACCCGGTTGTGCCGAGAGAGAGCGCTGCGCCGAGGCCGGTGGTGACGAATCCGGTTGGGGAGGGTTCGAGCAGATTCCCGTACATATAGGTTGCCCGACGGCCCATGGCATTCCCTGCCAGCACGTTTTCGCTCAGCGACTCGTCGACGAAGTGCTCGGGTGCAACGACGGCGACCTTTCCCGAAGCCACGTCCTCTGCGCTCACGACCCCGAGCACGCCGCCGAAATGGTCGACGTGGCTGTGGGTGTGGATGACGGCGACCACGGGGAGGGCGCCCAGCTGCTCGTTGGCGAGCTGTAGCGCGGCTCTGGATGCCTCGGATGAGGTCAGCGGGTCGATGACGATCCAGCCGGTCTCGCCCCGGATCAGCGTCATGTTCGCAAGATCGAAGGAACGGATCTGGTAGATTCCCTCGGTCACCTCGAACAGGCCGTGGTGCAAGGCGTTGAGCTGCGCCTGCCGCCAGAGGCTCGGGTTGACCGTGTCCGGGCAGTCGCCTTCCAAGAATCCGAGCCCCGAGAGATCGTAGGCGGGCGTCCGGCCGCCGGTGCGCTCGATTCTCAATGGGTCGATGCTGGCGATGAAGCCGCGTCTGGCGTTTTCGAAGCTACGGACGTCTTCGAAGGGCAGGGACTCGCGAACTCGCGCGTTGGCTGCTCTGGTGTGGGCTGTTGCGGGTTTCGATGCGGCCTGGGATGCTGAGAGATTGGTCTGGGTCATGATTGTCCGAAAAAGCAATGCGGGTGAATTTGAGCGGGTGAATCAGAATCGTCAGCCAGGGGCGTGGGCCCGCCGCCGTCTTCCCTGTCCTGAGAGGACGGGATCTCCAGCCCACGATTGTAGTTCGGCCCTCCGGTCTCCACGATTGTGGCGAGGAAGCCAGATCGGGTGTGACCAGTTCCAAAGGCCTTGCTGCTCTATTTGGACAGTTCATAGTGGCGACCGGCTTCCAGCATCGCCACGAAGTTCTCCTGTTTGGCGGCGGCTGGCAGACTGCATGCCGTTGACAGGATGTGTCCCCCGTCTCCACCAACCTCATCTATGAGTCTCTTGCAGTAGCCTGCAACGTCTTCCGGCTTTCCCAACGACATCAGGGTCGGATGAACATCGCTAGCGATACACATATGATTACGGAGCTGTTCCTTGGCGGCAAAAATGTCGGTGGATCCATCCAGTTCAAGAATTCCGGACTTCCTGGGCAGTCTTCGAAAGTAGTGAATGTTCTTGTCCCAGCAGGTATCCAGATGAAAACTGATATGAATTCCTTCGCTCCAAAAGGCATCGACGATCTGTTCGGTATACGGCCACCAAAATCGTTCGAAGATCTCCAGGGGATAGAAATAGGCTCCGGCTCTCTCCTCTGCCATCTTCATGATTGAAACACCGGTGTCTTTGCATAGCCCCACGCCGAAATCGATGAAGTCCTCGGTCATTCTTGCCAGCGCCTTTTCCACCATTTCCGGTTTGAAGAAAAGGTCTTCCGTGAATTTCATCATGGAACGGGAGAGCGACAAGGTGAAGAAGGGATGATTATTCGGTTGGGGATAATAGATGAATACGTTTCTGTTCCGATACTCTTCAATAGCCCGAATCGTACCGCCGATGACCTCTCCAAGAAGGGCGTCGTACTCCTCTTTCGACTGCATGTCAGTCACGCGGTAGACGAGATGGCCACCAACGAAATCAAACCACCCAACATCCGCAATGATGTCATAGTCGTCATAGGTGATGTGTTCCGCCTCCAGAAACTGAACTTCAGGCGATGTCTCGCTCGGCCTCTTCACCTTGAAACCAGCGATAGTGTATGCCTCGGCGGTTAGCGCAGGATTGGCCGCGTCCCAGCCGCCATATTCATCAAAGAATCTGAGCTCAAGGTCTTGCTGGGCGTCATATCCCTGTTTGGCCACTTCCCAGAACTTCTCCCCCATCAAAGCTGCTGCCGCTGAAGTGGTGACATCCGGCCAGATCGGAACCCGATCGGGTTTCTCGAGATTGATGGCACATTCCATTCGTTCAGTCGAAGTCATCGTTTCACTTCGCATGAAGTTCCTCTGGTGGGCTGCTATTGGAAGTGTGGGGCATTCGGGATGCGTTTTCCATCGGGTTGAATCAGCGTAGGGATACAAGGTGAGAAGACGCAGGCCGAGACCGATGGCCACGCCGAGGTTGCGCGGCCCCGTCGTCAGGTCTACCGGACGATACCCCGCTCGATCAACCAATCAATCCGCGTGTCCGCGAGTTCCAGCGTCCGAAGAATGTCGCGGGTGTGTTCGCCCAGCAAGGGCACCCCGGATCGCGGCCCCCAGATTTCGTCGTTCACGCGATAGCCGTTCGTCGTGACGCGAATCTCACCGGCGGCGGTCTCCAATGGTGCGGTGACCCCGCGTGCCTCCGGCTGGCCGGTTGCGAAGACTTGGGCGATTTCTCTGACGCCACCGCCCACGACACCGAGCTCGCTGAAGATCGCATCCCACTCCAGCGCCGTCTTTTCGAGCAGGCGTTCCGATACCGCTGCCAGAATCTCGTCGCCGCGTTCCAGGAGATCCCGGAAGGTGATTGTCTCGTATTGCTCGAGACCGATGGCCTTCGCGATCGAGCTGCAATGGCGGGGCAGGTAGCCCGCCAGCATGACGTAGCCTTCCTTCGCGGGGAACCGGCCGAGCATTGGTCCATCGATGTCTCCGCTAGGCTCCGGCGACACGCCGGTTTGCGCGGTGCTCCCGGTATGGTAGTTCATCAGCAGCATCGTGACGTCTTGCATGGCGATGTCGATGCGCTGGCTCTCACCCGTCTTCTCTCGCAAGAGGATGGCCGCCAGGATGGATGACGTCGCGTGCATGCCCGTCGCGTAGTCGAGGACCGGACCGCCTGTCCGAAGAGGCGCGTTGTCACGTACGTTGATCGACATGAAACCCGACGTGGCTTGCACCACGTCGTCGAAGCCGGGACGGTGGCCGTGCGGACCGGTCTGGCCGAATGCAGTGATCGATGCGTAGATGATCTTCGCGTTCCGCACCCTGACATCTTCGAAGCCCAGGCCATACTTCGCGATTGCGCCGGGACGGTAGTTCTCCATGAAGACGTCCGCGCCTTCGGCAAGCGCGAGCACGATATCGCGACCCTCCGGCTGCGTGATGTCGATGCAGATGCTCCGCTTGCCGGCGTTCTGTGACACGAAGCCCGCTCCGAGACCCATCAGCACCTGCTCGCGCGACCCACCCCAGATCCGCACCATATCGCCACGCGGCGATTCAACCTTGATGACGTCGGCCCCGAGCAGCGCGAGTTGATACGCGCAGTACGGCCCGGCAAGCACATGGGTGAGATCGACGACGCGAACGCCGTCCAGCGGTCTAGCACTCATAGCTGTCATCCACTCTCGCTATCGACTGGTATGTCCGTTCATCCTGATGCTCGAGACGGGCGCCACTCAGCCGTCGCCCCCGAGTTCCAGGAGTCGACGATCCTGCACCCGCTTGCCATGGCAGTCGAGATCTGCCGTTCACGCTCCATTCTACCGCTGTCAGGGCAAGGACGCTTGAGCGGCACTCGCACCTGGGGACCCCGGTTCCTGGCGTCGGCTCGAGGGCGGTAAACGAGGTAGCATTCCTCCCATGTCGCGCTTTCCTGCGCAGACGGGGAGCACCAGTGATCAAGGAAAGTCTTCTCGGCCTGGTCGCGCTCGTGGGAATCGCCATCGCCGTTCTGTGGTTCACGGTTGGCCGAGGTCTCTACGGCGTCTATCGCGCTACGGCGCCACAGACTTCGCCGGAAGACTACGCGCAACAGGACGACAGCCGGATCGATATTCGGCCTCTGCAGGTATCGGAGGCCCAGCCGAACAACCTATGAAGTCTCACCCACGCCTGCCCGATTCCGGGACGCACCATCGCAACATCCTCTTCAACGGAGACGACCTCCCCGCCCATGCGATTTCCTCCTTCGACTGTCGGAAACGCCATCGATCTCTGGCGAGGCCCGGAAGGAACTTCTGCATCGAAAGCTGCGATCGTCTCACGATTCCACACAACATGACAAGGCTTGGGAGCCCTACGTCTTACGCCTCGCGACGCTACGAGAGAAGGCTGGCTTCCCCTCTGGATCGATCCCCAAGGTTGAGGATACGCGCCGATGGGTCCGGCCCGGATCGCGAACTGGCCCATCGAGTTGAATCAGCGTAGCATGTAGACTCAAACTCCCCGCGAGTGCACGTTCACGTGTCGACGCCTCGAGCCCAGGTCGCTGCTCGACGAGATCCCGGTGGTCCGGGACGCGGTCTTTCGCGAGCGCTGCAGCACGCGGCGCCCGCGATTGGGCTAGGCTGTTTCCATGTCGAAGGTCGCGCTCTACTGGCGCCTGTTTCGGGGTGTCGTCGAGAATCCGCGCTTCTACTACTTCATCCTCAAGGGCAGCGCCTGGGAGAAGACGGCGCGCCGCCTCGCCTCCGACGATCTGCCCGCCCGCGGCCAGTTCTACCCGGTGAAGCTCGATTTGCGCCTGGTCTACGCCTGCAATCTTCGCTGCAAGATGTGCGGTCAGTGGGGCGACACCGGAACCTACTTCGACCACGACCGCGCCAAGCTGGCCCAGGGGCTCTCCGGCGATGTGATCGAGAGCCTGGTCAGCGAGCTCACGCCCCGCGGCCTGCGCTACGTCGACATGGAGGGAGGCGAGACCTTCCTGCATCCCGAGATCATGGAGGTGCTCCGGATGCTGAAGTTCCACGGGCTGTTCGTGAAGCCCGTCACGAACGGCACCCGGCTCGAGCGATTCGCCCGGGACATCGTGGAAGCGGGGGTCGACGCGATCCACGTCTCGGTGGACGGCGATCGGGACACCCACAACCGTGTGCGCGGCTTCGACTGGGCCTACGACAAGACCCTGGACGGTCTGCGGGTCCTGATGGAGGAACGCCGACGAGCGGGGCGCCACACGCCGCTGGTCCAGCTCAGCTTCACCATGACCCGCCACAACGGCCCCGACTCGCTGCGACGGCTGTGCGACGACCTGGCCGGCCGGGAACTGATCGACGTGATCTCCATCAAGGCCAGTCCGATCTGGCTGCCCCGGGAGAAGGGAGAGGCCTACCAACGCCTGGTAGACCGCTACCTCGGCGTCAGCGCGGGCGTCACGAGCTGGGAGGGCTTCGTTGAGGACTACCGGGACTTCGGCGACGAGGCGCGGCGCGTCGCCGACGCGATCCGTGGGCTGAAGGCCAATGACTACGACTTCTTCGTGAGCGCCTTGCCGAGCATCGACCTGGAACAGCTCCCCCGGATGTACACGGACTACGAGTGGAACCTGGGCCGGACGCACTGCTCGATTCCGTACCTGGAGCCCACCGTCGAGGCCGACGGAAACGTCTACCCGTGCAACCTCTACACCGACGAACCGATGTCCATGGGCAACGTCAACGAGCAGCCCTTCCTCGACATCTGGTTCGGAGAGAAGTACCAGGCGTTCCGAAGAATGCTCCACCAGGAGGGCGGCCTGCTGCCCATCTGCAACCGTTGCTGCCAGCTGACCGAGTCTTGAGGGTGCGGGATCGCTTCGCCGAGAAAGGATCAACGTGTCCTCCACGTCCGGGTCCGACGCCACGATGGCGCTGATCGACGCGCGCAACGCAGCGGCCTGGCGCGTGGTCGGCGGGATCCCGTTGGTAACGCGCCTGGTACGAAGTCTGGAACTCGCGGGGGTCTCGTCCATCGTGATCGCGGCCGACGGCTCCCGTTCTCCTGCCGAGGTACGAGCCCGAGACTCCAGCACCCGCATCGTCTGCGCCGAGCTGCCGCTCGATGCGCCCCTTGCGCAGGCGCTGCCTGAAGGGGATCGCGGGTCGAGCGTATTCGTCGCGGACGCCACATTGGTCGTGGACCGGCGCCTCATCGCTGCCCTCCGGGACGCGAAGGGCGGGACCGTCGTCTCCCCGGTGCCCGTGGACGCCGCGGGGTCGGAGCGCATTCGGCTGGCGAGGCTCGCACCCTCCGAGCTCGCGTTCTTCGGCGGACCGCGCGAGGCCGCCACGGAGGCTGCCCTGCTGGCCCCGGCTTCCATCGACACCTGGTACGAGGAGATGCGGGAGCACCGCGCCATCCTGCTCCTCGACGCCTCCACGCCCGAGCGCGCCGCGGCGGTGGACGAAACCCTGGTGCTGGAGACCCAGAAGGGGGTGATGGACGCGCCGGCGCGCTGGGTCGATCCCTTCTTCGAGAACGCCATGCTGCGCGTCCTGGCTCCCACCCGCGTGACGCCCAACATGGTGAGCCTCGGTGGCACAGCCATCGGGATCGCAGCGGCGCTCCTCCTGTGGCAGGGCCTCGTCGCGCTCGCGCTTCCGCTCATGCTCCTGGTGGGCTGGCTCGACGGCGTGGACGGGAAGCTCGCGCGGCTCCGCCTCCAGTACACCCGCTTCGGAGCCGGCGAGTCCTACCTCGATTTCTTCTACGAGAACCTCTGGTGGTTCGCACTCACGGCCCACCTCTACCCCTCCCACGGCGACGCAGCGCTGGTGGCGGGCGGCGCGCTCGTGCTCGGCAATCTCTGCGCCGAGGCCATGCTGACCCTGGGCTTCGCCTGGCTGAAGACCTCTCTGGACCTGCTCACGCCCTTCGACCAGCGCTTCCGCCTCGTGGCGGGTCGGCGCAACGTCTACGTCTGGATCCTGGTGCTGACCACCCTGGCGGGATCGCTCTTTACCGGCTTCGTGATCTGCGCCGCGTGGGCCGTGGTGACGGGCCTCGAGCACGCGGCGCGGCTGCTCATGGCGAGCAACCCACGCTGGTGTCCGAACTCGGCACCGGACAGAACCCGGCCCACGCGCCGGGAGTAGGAATGACCGATCCCTTGCGGCCGACACGAGCCGCGAACGTCCTGTGGATGCTCGCCGTGCGGCCGCGCCATTGGGTTGCATTGACGTAGGGATATCGACTCAATCTCCCCGCTGGAGTTGACACGTTTCACGTTATCTGACGTAACCCCATGCCTGCGCGGCCCGATGGTCCTCTCGCGATTCGTTCTCGACGATCCGCTTTGGGCGGCTGAGCGATCATCCGATACGGCCGGGGGAGCAAGAGGCGCAGGCGCCCAGGGCGAAGCGCCGGGGGAACCGTAGATTCGATGGAAGCCGTCGACCTGACCAGCCGAAATCAGCGCTACGGACTCCTCGTCCTGACCGTCCTGTTTCCCTCGATCTGGCTGATCGGCCTCGGGAACACCCTTTCCTTTCGCGTGTCGACCGACGCCGCCGCGATGGCGACCTTTCCTGCCTTTCTCGTGAGTGCCGTCGGAGCGTTCGCCGCCATCCGGAGCGCGCGGGCCGGTCGCCCCGCGTCATGGATCCAGCGCTATGCCATCTACACGACCTGGGGCTGGCTGGTTCCCTGGTGCGTGATCACGACGATGAGCGTCTCTGCCTTCGGATCACTTTGGCCCGCACTCGCGATTCTTGCGTTGCCGGCGCCAGCCTTTCTTTTCTTCCGTATGGGCCGAGAGCGGTTCCTCGTCTGCGCGGGCATATGCGTGGTACTGGCGTGGCTCACGTTGCTGGCTTCCTCGGAGGCCCCGCTTTCGTTCGACACCCGGCTGCTGCTCCCTCTCGTCCTGACGGCCGGCCCCTTCTGGAGCCTCGCCGCCTATGCCGCGCTCTTCGAGCATGTCCTTCACAGTCGAACCAGCGAGCCGGACGGAAAGCACGAGTTGAAGGTCGCCTTCGTGGTCTCGCTGTTCGGGATCCTGCTCACCTTCAGCCTGTTGCTCGGCTTCGTGTACCTCGCGGTGAGTTCGATGCGATGACCGAGTCCGAATCCATGCGCCGGCCGATGTCGAATCGCGCGTTGCTGCTGATCGCGACGGTCGTGGTGCTGTATGCACTCGGCCTCTACCTTCGGATCGGCACGGCCGTGGGTCGACTGAATTCGGGTGACCACGTCGTGTGCGGCAGACTGTTTCCCACGTTCGCCAACCCCGGCCGCATGGGCTGGGGGCATGGGTTCGAGCCCCAGGATTCCACAGGACGGTTGGTCGTGGTGAGACACCACCGCTTCCCCTACTCCCTGGCCGGCCATCTTCGCTACATGCGAGACGAGTTTCCCGTCACAGCCCTTGGTCTGCGCCCCGATGACGCGGGCTGGACGCATCTTCCTCGCGTGGACGGCCACCCTCTGAGAGTCAAGAAGTCGTTCATCTGGAAAGACAAGCTGCTCGTCTGGGGCGAATACCAGCTGCGCCCCGACACGAAGCCGGTCGACGTCCATTACGTGCTCGACGCGCAAGGCCAACACCAGGTCGTGCGGAACCGCCAACGCCTGCACGCCCTCGCCATCGAGACGAGCACGAGTTCGCTGGTGTCGATCGAGGAGCGTGTGCGAATCATGGGGGGACAACCCAGGGAAGAGGAAAGGCCGCCTCAGGCACTCGTGATCGAGCATCTCGACGAAGACGGAACACCCCGCAGCGAGGGCGCTCATCGCCATCCGATCCGAAAACTCCAGAATCTATTGAGCGACGACCAGGGCCAGATATTTCTGGTCCGTTGGCAGGCAGGTCCGATGTCGCTCTACCAGTCTCGCTACGGCCATCGGCTGCTCGAGGCGTACTCGATTGCAGAACGCCGGATTCTCTGGTCGGTTCGACTGGACGACGACCCCGTTCCCGAACATGCTCAGCGGCCTTCTCGCATCGCACTCGGCAAGAGCGGAATCCGCTTCGAGACGGACTACCTGATCCCCTTGGACGATGTCGGACGTGAGTTCAAGAAGAAGTGGCGCGCCCGCATCTACGACCGGACGAGCGGCGCCTACGTCGGCGAAGAGATCTCTGCGGTGCCCAAGCTCGACCTCGACAGACGCGAAGAACTCGCGATCGCGGGGCAGCGATATGCGGTCTCCAAGCGGGGTCGGCGCAAGGATTGCCTCGCGATCACGCCGATCGCCTCGCAGTGACGTGGTGAGCCCGGTTCGTCCCTTCGATGACGGCTGGCGCCAGCCGCGCGCGAGTCCCGGAAGGCGACGCGGACCCGTTCCAGATCATCTACACCTCGGCGTGAAATCCCGTCGAGGAGGGCGTCACCTCACTCAGAGGTCGGACGCTTGTAGAACCCCGCGTGGCGGGCGACGATCAGGTACTTCTTGAAGAGGCGGTTGGTCTCCTCTTCTTCTTCGCTCACCGTGGTCCGGTCGATGGGATCGAAGAAGCAGGTGGGGTCCTCGCCCATGTAGTCGCCGCTGTGGAAGTACGCCATCGCACGACAGCCGCCGCAGGTGTACTGGTACCGGCAACGCCCGCAGCGGCCCTTCAGCTTGCTGCGATCGGTGATTTCCGCGAACAGCTTGCTCTGGAGGACGAGCTCATCGAGGGGTTTTTCCCTCACATTGCCCCCGCTCAGCTCGTCGAGGAGCACGGGGCAGACGGAGATGTCGCCCTCGGCGTTGATGGTCAGCCAGGTTCCGGCCCAGCAGCCGATCGGCGGATTCTGGGGCACATGCCCGTCGATCTCCTGGCCCGAGACCTCGCTGTAGAGCTCCGGTGACAAGAAGAAGGGCGTGTAGCTGACGTAGCCGTTCACGCTGCGGCGAAGGGCGGGGTGAAAGCTCTCCCGGAGCTCGTCGCGATCGAACCCCATCTTCTTGAAGTGACCGGTACCGGAGCCTCGCGCCACCAGGGGGGAGCGGTTGTAGGAGATCCGGCGCTTGACCAGGTAGTCGACGGTTCGCTCGAAGCTATCGGTGTTGTGCTTGCCGATGGTGATGATGACGTGGCGATCGATGCCGAGCTCGCGGCAGATCTCGAGCACCTCGAGGGTGTGGTCCACCTCCGTATCGCGGCTCCACTCGTTCCCCTCGTCGATCGAGTTGATACCGACGGAAATCGTCAGCTTGCCGCCCGCGGCCTGCTTCATCTCTTCGAGGAGCTCCCGGTCGAGGATCTCGCAGTTGCTGCACACGTTGCAGCGGTATCCGAGCTCCGCGGTCAGGCGCAGCAGATCGAAGGCGTCCGCG
Source organism: uncultured delta proteobacterium (assembly GCA_963722885.1). Taxonomy (GTDB): domain Bacteria; phylum Myxococcota_A; class UBA9160; order UBA9160; family UBA6930; genus CAVXZE01. Next base: position 203,642 of record CAVROS010000042.1, on the reverse strand, counting down.
CGCAGCAGAAACTCGCCGCCGCTCCATCCGACCGCCACGGTGCCGAGCCGCTTGGCTGGGACCAGGACCAGGTCGCGGATCTCCTCGAAGGAGAGCTCGCGCCCCCGGCTCTCCCGGACGCACTCCTCGTCGTTGCTCGACGTCATGCAGATCGGGCAGCTCAGGTTGCAGAGCCGCGTTGCCTCGAAGTAGATGGCCGGGAAGCGATGCTTCACCCGATCGCCCTCCGCTTGTTCCGGGCCCGGAGCCCGACATCCCCCCCCAGGGACGGCCCCAGCCCTCCGAAACGGTTCAGGTCATAGCCCGCTTTTCTCATCAGGTCGAGTCGCGAAGGCCAAGGCGTCGATGTCGGATTCGGCAATCCTCACCCGCTGACAGGTGACTGGCTCGCGGCTGCTGCCGGATCGCCCCCCGGGGCGTCCGCCCCGCCTTCGGCGAGCTCGATCTCGATCGGGATGCCGCGCGGGACATGGACCGGGCCCCCGAAGAAGATGCGGTAGCGCAGATGGCCGTATCCGCCCGCGAAGTGAAGTCGGCTTGTAGGGCGACGAGACCACCTCCATGTTGCCGCGCCAGCCGGGGAACTGGTAGGGCTCCCAGGCGTGGTAGACGCATGGCCTCTCCAGGCGGCATGGCTGGCGAGACCTTTGCGCCGATCTGGAAGGAGCCGTGGTCGTTCCAGACCCGCATCTGCGCGCCGTCCTGGATCCCCCGCGCAGCCGCGTCCTCGACCGAGATCCACATCACCGGACCGCCGCGCTGCATCCGCAGCAGGTTGGGATGGGCGCGCCAGATCGCGTGGATGCTCCAGCGGTTGTGGCCGGCCATCAGCAGGATGGGGTGCTCGCCGCCGGGCCTGGGCAGGGGCTTGTAGCGGGGCAGCACCTCGTCCGCCTCGAAGAACCACGGGTGGTCCAGGTAGAACTGCTGGCGGCCGGTCAGTGTGGGCCAGGCGTGCTTCTCCTCGACGTGGATGCGGGAAGGAGTGAGCGTGCCCCCGGGCTCCACCTCGCTCCCGATGCCACTGGTGATACCCCACCCTCCGGCCGAGGCGACCGGGATCGCGCCGGCCTTTCGCGCCTCCTCCCATCCGACGCCGCCGGTGATCGTGGAGAGCTGAAGGATGCGGTCCACCACCTTCGCGTCGTCCTTGGGGCCGTAGGTCCCGTTCATGCTGAACTGGTCGTAGACCTCCGCCAGGCTCGCCTTCGATGCCTCGCTCGCGCGCCCGTTCCTGGATGCGCTGCGCCAGCAGGCTGATGATCTCCCACTCGCTCTTCGACTCGCCCAGCGGCGCCACCGCCTGCTCCCCGACCACCACGTAGGGCGCCAGTGCGACCGCGTACTTGATACCCAGCTTCTCGTAGTAGCCGGCCGCCGGAAGCAGCAGATCGGCCTTCATGCCCGTGGTCGAGGCGCGGAAATCGAGGGTGGCGATCATCCGGAGCTTCGGCCAGAGCACCTTCTCGACGATCTGCGGTGACGGCCAGCGGCGCAGCGGATTGCAGCCCGAGGTGATCAGCACGCGCGGCGGGTTCCCGGCCGCCGGCCTCGGATAGGTCCAGCCGCGCTCCAGCGCCTCGCTCAGGTATTCGCGGGCCGGTCGCGGAAGGGAAGCGTCGTTGGAGTCCTGGTCCTGGATGGCGTCGAGTCCCGCGTGCAGGTAGAGGAACAGGTGCGAGGGCGTCCAGGTGAGGGGGCCCATCGAGACCGCGGCGATGCCGTCCTCCATCATTCGCGGCGGAGGCGTGTAGAAGCGCATCAGCAGGCGCTGCAGCCACGATCCCTGCGCGCCCGGTGTGAACTCGTTGCCGCCGCTGAAGGGGAGCCAGGCGGCGAAGCGCACGCCCGCTCCGGTGCGGCCGTGGTGTCCGCGCAGCGCGGAGATCAGGATCAGCGCGCGGTGCAGCAGATCGGCGTGGTACTGGCGGTTCGAGCCCCAGGAGGGGTAGAAGAGCGTCCGACGCGAGCCGGCGATCTGATCCGCCATTCGTTCCTGGATCGATGGGGAGACCCCGGTGATCTTCTCCACGTACTCGGGAGTGAAGCTGGAGAGTCGCTCCCGGAGGTGGTCCATCACGGGTCGGACCGAGACCTCGCCCCGGGTGGTGCTCGCCTGGTAGCTTCCGCTGAGGGCGGGCCGGAGGCCGTCGAGTTCCAGGGAGTCGCTCCACCGTCCTTTCGTCCCGGGTGCTTCGACGATCTCTTCCGATTCGAGGTCGTAGACGTAGAAGATGTCGTCCCTGCCGTCCGCCTCGAGATCCGACTGGCGCAGGAAGCGCCCGGTGTCCTCGCAGATCAGGAAGGGCAGGTCGGTCTGCTCGCGGATGTAGTCCTCGTCGATGGCGCCGCGTTCGAGGATCGACCGCGCGATACCCAGTGCCAGCGCGGCATCGGAGCCCTGACGCGGATTCACCCACAGGGACGCGTGGATCGAGCTCGGCGAATAGTCGGGCGCCACGGTGATGACCGTCGTGCCCCGGTAGCGCGCTTCGGTGGCGAAGTGGGCGTCGGGCATTCGAGTCACGACCGGATTGCTGCTCCAGAAGACCAGCGTGTCGGCGCGCATCCAGTCGTCCGCGCTCCCGTCCACGAAGGTGGTGCCCCAGGTCTGGACCGCACCCATGGCGAGATCGCCGGTTCCCCCGAAGCCGTCGAGAATCGTGGAGCCGAGCAGCGAGAAGAGCCGCATCTCCGCGGTGGCGCCGGGTCCGCTGTCGACGTTCGAGGTTCCGTTGTCGTAGACGACGGTCTCCGGACCGCCCTCCTCGATGGCGTCCAGTGTGGCGTCCGCCAGGCGTGTCAGCGCTTGCTCCCAGGAGATGCGTCGCCAGCGGCCCGAGCCGCGCGGTCCAACGCGCTCCATGGGATGGGTGATCCGGTCGGGGCTCGTCATCAGATCGCTGTAGCAGGCGCCCTTCTGGCAGCCGCGCGGCGCGAAATCCGAGAGCCCCGGGACCTCGCGAGCGTAGACGTCGCTCTGCTCCTCGTACCAGACCACGCCGTCCTTCACGAAGAGATCCCAGGCACAGGCGCTGAAGCAGTTCGCGCGCAGGTGGGTTCCGCGCACCACGCGGTCCCAACGCCAGGCCGCCCGGTAGACATCGCGGTAATCGGTGTAGGCCGGCAGCTCCGTGGTGACCGGGGTTCCGTCGTCGGCGGCGACGGACCGCGGTGCCAGCGCCCGCAAAGAGAGCGACATGGATCCGATCGCGCCGGCGATCAGCAGCTCGCGTCGGGTGAGATCGATCAAGATGGAACCTCCCTTGGTCTAACACGGCAGGGCCAGATCCGGTACAGGGCGACATCCCAGGGCGGCTCGACGACGAGCCCGGCTTCCTCGAGTCGCTCGCGAACGTCCTCCGACATGAAGCCGTCGAAGTCCTCGCTCTCGAGGTGCTCGAAGGCCCGGAACACCGGGAACAGCAGCCTTTGCCAGCCCGCAGTGGGAACCCGGTAGTCCGCCACCACGACCCGGTCGCTCGCCACCCGCGTCATCTCTTCGAGCACCTGTCTGCGCTCCTTCTCGGCCATCTCGTGGAACGACATCGAGCACACCACCAGGGGAAAGGAGTCGTCGCGAAAGGCGATGCGTCGCGCGTCCATCCGCACCCACTGGGCCCGGTCTGCGACACCGGCGGCGCGGGCCTTTCGCCGTGCGTGCCTGAGCATTCCCGGCGACAGGTCGAAGCCGACGACGCGGCTTCCACGCCGGGCCAGGGCCCGCGCGACTCCCCCGGTGCCGGCGCAGACGTCCAGACAGGGCGAGTCGGCGTTCTGCGCGGCCCACCCGGCCAACGCCTCCCACAGGCGTCGAAACCCCAGCGAGTGCACCACCGGGTCGTAGAAAGGGGCCGTGCGGGAGAGAAAGCGAATGCGCCCGGGACGCGGCATCGCAGATCACCCCGCTCGAGTCCCACTCGTGTCGACTCGGATCGTCATCCGCCCTCCCGCCCGCGCTTTTCTACGCGTTCGATCTCGAGCCGCTCGACGTCGACCCGCGTGTCCCGATCGGTCTGGTTGGGTTCGTAGTGCGCGTATCCCCAGTGCAGCTGTCCGTAGTCGGTGACCAGCTGGGTCACCTTGAAGGGGCTCGGTGAGACGTACTGATGGCAGCCTCCGTCGCGGAACTGGTAGGGCTCCCAGGCGTGCAGGATGTGGATCTGGGAGGGCCGGATGGCCGGAGTGATCTTGGCTCGCACCACGAACTCGCCCAGGTCGTTCCACACCCGAACCATGTCGTGCTCGGAGATTCCCCGTTCGCTCGCGTCCGTGGGATTCATATAGATCACCGGCTCCCCGCGCTGGAGCTGCAGCATCAGAGCCTGGTCGCGCCACATCGAGTGGATGCTCCAACGCGCGTGTGCGCTGGTCATGGTGAAGGGATGGTTGCCGCCCGCCGTCGGCGGATCCTTGTGGACGGGGAGCTCTTCGCCGACTTTCAGGAACAGAGGGTGGTCCACGTAGAACTGCTGGCGGCCGGTGAGCGTGGGATAGGGCTCCTTCTTCTCGACGAAGTTGCGGAGCGGCACCACGGGCTCGTCGAGACTGTACTCGGAGAAGATGCCGGCCGTGCCGCCCTGCATGCCGAGGCCCTGGATCCGCATCGCACCGCCTTCGCGGCGCAGATCCTCGAGAGTGATGCCGTCCGAGGGCCCGGACACGCTGAGGATGAACTCGACCACCTCCTCCTGGGCATGCGGGCCGAAGCGGCCGTCGTCGCTGAAGCGGTTGCCGAGCTCGGCGATCTCGCACTCCTCACCGACGTGGCCCCGCACCGCGGTGATGCCTCTTGCGCGGGCCTCGCTGGCCACGTGCTCTGCCAGCAGCGAGAAGATCTCCCACTCGGGCTTCGCCTCCCCCTGCGGCTCCGCCCCCTTGTCGCCCAGTGTCACGTAGGGCACGAAGGCGGCGATGTACTTGATGCCGATCTTCTCGTACCAGCCGGCTGCGGGGAGCAGGATGTCGGCGTAGCGGCTGGTCTCGTTCATGCGGAAGTTGACGTCGACCACCAGCCGCGCCGGCTCGAAGAGCGTCTCGCGCACCTTGTTCCCCATGCGGGTGTGGCGCAGCACGTTTCCGCAGAAGGAGAAGATGATCTCGGGCGGGCCCGCGCTCGGCGCCGGTCCGACCGGGAAGCCCCCTTTCTGGACTGCCTCCTCCAGATAGGGAGCCGACCCTTCGGGCAGGATGGGATCGTTGTGCTCCGGGGCGCCGACGAACTCGAGGAGTCCGCCGTGGACCGCGTGGAAGATGGTGCTCGGCACGTACATCGACTCGAACTCGTGGCGCACCTCGTCGGGCCAGAAATAGGAGCGCGCGGCGGTCCAGGCCAGGAAGGGAAGACCCAGGCGGTCCTGCATGGCGACCAGGCCCATGCCCTCGAGGGCGATGAAGGCGCCGGATCGCCAGCCGCCCCCCGGGCGTCCCAGGTTCCCGGTCAGCGAGGCGAGCAGGATCTGGCTGCGCTGCATCAGATCCGAGTGGAGGTTCTTGCACATTCCCCACTGCGAGACGATCAGCGCAGAGGGCGCCTTGGCGAACTCGCGAGCGAAACGCCGGATCGCGTCGGCGGAGATGCTGGTGATGGCGGCGGCCTGCTCCGGTCCTGGCCTTCGCGAGGCGCTCGCGCAGCAGGGAGAAGGCCGTGCGCACCTCTACCTGGCTTCCGTCGGCGAGGGGCACCTCGGTGCGCGTCTCGAGGGAGGGAACCACACCTTCCGGGAGCGCGAGCGTCTTCTTCGAGCTGCCCGCGGTTCCGGGCGCCCAGAAGAGCGCTCCCTTCGCCTCGTCCCACATGGCGAATCGATCGTCCTGGCCTCCCGCCACGACGTCCACCTCGCGCAGGAAGCGGCCGTTGTCGCTGCGGATCAGGAAGGGGAGATCGGTCTGCTCGCGCAGATAGTCGGCCTGGTAGAGACCCTCCTCGATCACCACCTGGCAGGCGGCCAGCGCCAGGGCGATGTCGGTGCCGGGGCGCGGCGAGAGCCAGAGATCGGAGTGGATCGCGCTCTGGCTGTAGTCGGGAGTGATGGAGACGATCTGCGTCCCGCCGTATCGCGCCTCGTGGACGAAGTGGGCGTCGGGAATCCGCGAGATCACCGGGTTGAATCCCCACATCACCAGGTAGTCGGAGCGGAACCAGTCGTCGGAGGTGCCGTCGGTGTGCGGCAGGCCGAGGGTGATGGTGCCCCCCACGCCGAGGTCGCCGATCTGCGCCATGGAGTCGGTGATGGGAGCGCCGATCTGTCGGAAGAAGCGCAGCGCCGCCGCCGTGTTCGCCCCGTAGTCGACGTTCGGTCCCAGCTCCAGCACGATGCCCTCGCCGCCGCGCTTGGCCAGCACGTCGACCAGCGGTTCGGCGACCTCGTCGAGGGCCTCCTCCCAGCTGATTCGCTTGAAGCGTCCGGAGCCGCGAGGCCCGACCCGCTTCATGGGGTGGGTGACGCGCGAGGCGCTCAAGGTCAGATCACTGCAGCTTCCGCCCTTCTGGCAGCCGCGCGGGTTGAAGTCGGGAACGCTCGGGTTCGACTGCACGTAAGGAGAAGATTGCTCCTCGCGCCAGACGATTCCTTCGCGGACGTACAGATTCCAGGCACACGACGACACGCAGTTCACATTGGTGTGGGTGCCGCGAACCACCTTGTCCCAGGTCCAGCGCTTGCGATAGATGTCGCGAAAGTCGTCGTAGCCGGGTGTCAGATCTGCCGCGGCCGGTCTCGGTGCGATCCAACCGAGCCGGTTCAGACCCAGAGCGAGAGCGGTTGCCGTACTCGCCTGAAGGAACTGCCGCCGAGTCAGGGATGCCACGTCACCTCCCCTCGAGCGCCGTCAATCTTGGCCGCTGTGGATGATGACCGGCCAAGCTATCCCCCGGGCCCCGGAGGGGGTATGACGACCGTCATAGGTATTCGAGGGCGCCTCAGTGAGATGCGGTGGTGGCAATTCGCTCCAGCGCCGGCTCGTCTACGACCTGTACGCGACCCACAGCGCCGTTGATGATGCCGTCGCGCTCGAAGCGCCGCAGGACCCGGATTGCGGTCTCCACCGTGGTGCCGGAGGCCTCGGCCAGCGCTCGCCGCGTCACGCGCGCCTCTCCGTCCCGTGCGGAGCGGAGCAACGCCCGCGCCAGCCGAGCCGGGGCGGGGTCGTGAGCGAAGGATCGCAGGCGCTCGTGGGCGTCGTGAAGGCGGTGCGAGGTGACCACGAGGATCTCTACGGCGAGCACCGGTACGTCGGCCACCAGGCTCATCAGCACCCGTCGGGGGAGGCACCAGGCCACACCGTCCGTCACCGCCTCGGCACTGGCGGTGTAGATGTCCTCATCGAGAGAGGAGACCGCGCCGAACATCTCCCCCGGCCCGAGCGCCTCCAGGGTGGTGATGCGCCCGTCCGCCGAGCTCTTGTAGAGCCGGACCTCGCCACGGCGCACCACCCAGAGGAACTCCGCGGGCTGGCCCTCGAAGAAGAGCACCCGCTGCCGGGTGAAGCGCTTCTCGCGAAGCACCGATTTCACCTGGCTCCGCCGCTCGGGAGGCAGCGCCCGGAAGAACTCGGCGTGCTCGAGTTCTACCTCGCGACTCATTCCACCTCGGTCCATATCCGCGTGTGAAAAGCTCTCGGGCGCCGGTATGACTGGCATCATACTCGACTCGGGCCATCAGGGCCCATCATTGGGGTGGGGAAGACGGGTGCCGAGAGCTCACCGCAGGTGAGCCGAAAGGGGAAGATCCGGTGATCAGCCGGGTTGGCGCAGTCCATCGCAGCCTCGCCGCAATGTTCGAGGAGACCCGCGCAGCGTTCCGGGACGGGGACGAAGCGGAGGCCGCAGCTGCGTTCGGGCGGCTCCGAGAGGAGCTGGAGGCGCATTTCGAGCAGGAAGACAGGCTCTACTATCCGGCCATCCGAGCGCTGCGCCCCGATCGCGCGGAGGCAGTGGATCGGGTCGGGACGGCGCACGAGCAGTTCATCCGCCGCTTCGAGCTGATCGTCGCACAGATCCAGGCGGCGAAGCTGGACGAGGCGGAGCGATTCTTCGAAGAGTTTGCCGAGGCCTTCATCTTCCACGAGATCCGCGAGGAGGACCTGATCCGTTCGCTGGAGAGGGAGCTCGCGGACGCCCGCAGCTAGCCCCGCTCCCCGCCGGGGTGCCCCGTGGGGCCGGCGTAGGCTCGCCTGTCTCCTCGGTCAGGCCCAGGCGTAGCTCACCGATCAGGGCGGCGCCGCGGGCGTGCACCGCCTGCTGCAGCTCGGGCAGGTAGCGGGCGGTGATCTCCGTTCCGCGCGCATCGAGGGCGAGGCGCGGTCGATCGCGGAGGATGCGTTCGACCCTGGATGCCACCAGGGTCGGATCCCGGTAATCGTCCGGTGGGCCGTGCGCTTCGAGACGCCGACGGAGTCTGCGCCAGCGCCCACGCCCCTCCTCGTCGAGCCAACGGATCTGTCCTCCCAGCTCCCCCTGCTTTCCACAGCGCAGGGCGGCTGTGTAGGCCTCTCTCGCCTTCGGCTGGTCCACCAGCCAGCCGTCGAGGAGCAGCTCTACTCCCACGTGCCCCACGGCATGTGCGTGTCCTCTCCCGAGTCCCCGCGCCTGCAGGGCCCGCCTCGCGTCTTGGCAGAGGGCGACGAAGAGGGAGGAGGCGTGGAAGACCCGGTCGGTGCGGTGATGCAGCGCAATGCCGGCGCGGAGCTCCGGGTGGTCGATCTCCGCCAGGCGCCCACCGCACATGGTCGCGAAGTCCGGCAGCATGGCACCCAGGACGAAACCCGGCGCCCTCGCCTCCCAGCTGGCAACCACCGCATGACCGAAGAAATTCACCCCGCCGGGCCTCAGTTCATCTGCATGCCGCCGTCGACGTTGAGGGCCTGCCCGGTGATGTTCCTCGCCTGGTCCGACACCAGAAAGACGACGGCGTGGCCGATGTCTTCGGGGGTCTGCTCGCGCCGCAGCGGGCAGTTGGTCTGGATGTAGGCGTCGAAGGCGGCGCGCTGGGAGACGACCTCGGGATCGGTATTGCGGCGGAACATCCCCTCGAGCTTCTCCCACATCGGGGTCCAGAGCAGGCCGGGGCAGACGGCGTTGACGTTGATGCCATGAGGTCCCAGCGAGAAGGCCATCGACTGAGTCAGGCTGATGGCGCCGGCCTTCGAGGCCGAGTAGGGTGCCAGGCCGTTGTCCCCACGCCTCCCCGCGATCGAGGCGATGTTCACGATCTTCCCTCCGCCGCTTTCGCGGAAGTGGGGAACGACGACGCTGCTCACGTTCCAGATTCCCCGCAGGTTTACCTGGTAGCAGCGGTCGAAGTCGTCGCCGGTGACCTCGCTGCCCAGGCGATCCTGGACGATGCCCGCGTTGTTTACCAGGATGTCGATCTTGCCGAAGCGGGCGAGGATCTGGTCGAGGCCCCTCTGCACCGACTGCGCGTCGGCGACATCGACCTCACAGACGATCACCTCGCGGCCGAGGCTCGCGACCTCACCCGCGGTCTGCTCCGCGCCCACCAGGTCCACGTCGGCGATCGCGATGTCGGCGCCCGCCTCGGCGAGCGCCAGCACGATGCCCCGGCCGATTCCCCGGCCGCCCCCGGTCACGATCGCGAGTTTTCGACTCAGACGGCCCATGCCTCACGCATAGTGGATCCGGCCCCCTCAGGCAAGGTCGGGCCGGAGGTGGCGATGGCCGCGTCCCCTCCGGTGCATCTGGTTGTGGAGCTTGCGGTGCGCCGAGGTCAGGATCAGGCGCATGCGCTTGTAGGCCGCGTCGCTGGCGCGGGTTCCGACGCTGTCGAGGTACGCCAGCGCGCCCTCGATCTGCTCCAGTATGGTGACGGCGTCGGCCGCCGCGAAGAAGCGGGAGCCCTCGACCTCGACCATCACCGGCGAGGAGTGCGCCGCGATCATCTCCGGCCTGTCCCGGTAGTGGCCGCGCACCAGCAGCGCCAGCCAGGAACTCCTGTCGAGCTTTACGCTCCAGTGCCCTCGGGCCCGCTTCGAACCGATGCGCTTGCTCTCGCGGATCTCTCCATTCACCAGCAGGTCCACCCGGGACATCGGCACCGTCACGCTGGCGAGTTCGAAGTCGACGGCCACGGTTCCACCTTGGGGACTCATCGCGATCCGGCTTCCCGGCGGCTTCCCTTCGACCCGGAATTCCAGCAGCGGTCCGTAGGTCACGAAGGTGTCACCCGACCGGACCGCGTCCATCCAGGCGTCGTAGCTGAAGGGACTGCTTTCGGGAATTCGCGCGTAGGTTCGAATGGTTCCGACGGCGGTGTTGGAGCTCATCTTGTCGGTTCCGCCCACCGCCGGGTAGAAGTAGCCGCAGTTCAGGTAACGGTACCAGTCGGAGAGCGAGTAGGGATCGATACCGAAGTAGAGATTCCCCCAGGAGCACATCTCCACGGCGTCGACATCGCCGTGGATCAACGTCGCCGCATTTTCGGCCCGCGGGTCCGGGAAGTGCGGGAAGACCACCAGTCCGCCGCGGGCGCGACACTCGCGCGCCCACTCCGTCAGCAGGGCTCCCACCGGGTCGCCGAGCGCCGCCTCGTCGGGCCCGCCCGCGCACATCGGTGCGATGATCTCGCCCCCGTAGCCGAGCAGGGAGATGTGACCGAGCACGTGCTGGCGGTTCTCGGTCCCCACCCGCACCAGCCATTCTCCATCGCCGCCCGCTTCCCGGGATCCGAAGGTCGTCTTGCCGTCGAAGTCCCCGACATTGGTCATCAGCTCGCCCCACTGGCTCGCCAGCAGGTTGATGACGTTCACTCCCTCGGCGGCGCCCTCCAACCGGGCGGTCGCCGGTGAGAGAAAGTGAACGTGGGTGTCGGCGGTCACCCAGCCGCGCTCTCTCCAACCCAGGACCCGATCGATCCCGAGGGTGAGGGTCCTGGTGGACTCCGCGATTTCGACCACCTTGCGCACCGGCCGGATCTCGAAGCCCTTGCTCACCTCGAGATACACCTTGCCCAGGGGCAGATCCAACGTCGCCTCACCCGGGATGTAGCAGCAGTGATGTCGATCTCCGGTGGAAGAGTCCCGGTTCACGAAGTCGGCGCTGTAGTCCTCGAACCAGGAGGGATTGGGGATGCGATGCCGATCGACCGGCGCCAGGTACTCGCCCGCCTCGCCGTGGACGTGGAGCTTGACGGCGACCGGCTTCTTGCTGCCCTTCTCCACCACGCGAAGCTTCACCCGCTGGAGCGCCGGGCGAATCGGAGTCAGGGCTCTCGCGGTCCGCGCCTCCGCCAGCTTCGAGACGAGAACCGTCTTTTCCCCACCCAGATGAAAGCGCGCGTCGGGATGGGCCGTGTACTCGATCAGGACCTCGCGATTCGAGGTGCGCGGCGGCTGGTTGTTGTAGGTCTTCGCCCAGTCATCGTCGGGATATTCGAAACGCGGCTGGGCCGAGATCACCTGGCCGAGGTCGAGCTGGATCTGCTCGAGGAGTCCTCGCTCGTCGAGGTGCGGGCGGAACGCTTCGCCCTTCGGTAGCCGGAGCAGAGCCTTCCGCCGCGTCTCCCAGCGCAGCGGCAGCGAGGTGGTTCTTCCAGCCGAGAGCGCCGAGAGCACGATCACACCGGAGACGGGCTCGATCTGCAGACCCGTGATCGTCTTGCCGGGATGGGGGTTCTCCCAGGCCCAGATCCAGTTGCACCAGGCGCCCATGTCCCGGATCACCGCGCGCGTCTGCGACATCCCCCAGTAGAGGTGACGCATCCCGTAAAGGGGCGGGGAATCCTGCTCGTGAACCGCCGGGATCGGATGTGGCTTCTGCATGCAGACCGCCTGGAAGCAGTTCTCGCCCCATCCACGCTGGAACATCCCGATCTGATGACGTCTCCGGATCGCCTGCCGCTGCTCGCTTCCGTCGGCGTAGCGAATCACGTAATCCGCCAGGTGCTCGCCGAGTCGGCCGTAGCCCGATGTGGGGCGGATCGAAGCCGTCCCGGTTCCGCTCCAGTGGCTCCACGTCGGTGGTGTGAAGGAAGACCAGCCACCTCGCCTTGACCGGTCCCACCTTCACCGAGACCGGCTCGTTCTCGATCAGCAGGGGTCGCTTCACCAGGAAGGGAATCCCCCAGCCCGTGCACGGGCCCTTCGGAGCGGCCTCCGCCGAGCCCCGCATGGCCGCTGACACCTCCGCGCTCGAGAGCGACCCGAACGAGGTCGTTCCCTTGAAAGGCAGGGCTTCGAAGAGCGGTGATGCGGGTCCGTCGTGTTGGGGCGCCATGGGAGAATCCTCGCAGCTGCGCCGGAGCAGATGTCCGGCTCGTGGTCGATGGGGCGCTCCCAGTCTGCGCCGAGATGCGCCGTTCTCGCAAGAGGCCTTCCTTGCCCATCTCGGGTCGGGCTCCTAGCCTGCTCTTCTCACCAGCTCGCGAGGGGACGAGAGGTGACCGGACGAGCGTCGATTCGCAGCTGTGCGGGGCAGGTCCTGGTAGCGGGTTTCTCCGGTGTTTCGCCGCCCGAAGTCCTGCTCGCCGCCGTCCGGCGCGGTGAGCTGGGTGGCATCATCCTGTTCCGGCGCAATCTGGAGACGCCGACCCAGGCAGCCGAGCTGATCGAGCGATGCACCGCCCAGGCGCCCGGGGAACTTCCGCTGCTTGTCGCCGTCGACCAGGAAGGTGGCCGGGTGACCCGCATCGACGCTCCGCTGCTCCGGCTTCCTCCCATGCGGGTTCTCGGGCGGATCGGCGATCCGGCACTCACCGCCCGCGCCGCGCGGATGCTGGCGCGCCAGCTGGCCGCGATGGGCTTTACCATGAACATGGCGCCGGTCCTGGACGTCGACACCAACCCCCGGAACCCGATCATCGGCGACCGATCCTTTGGTTCCACTGCGGAGCTGGTGATCAGCCAGGCGGCGGCCTTCTCCGATGGGCTGCTGTCGGGTGGACTTCTCTCCTGTGGCAAGCACTTCCCCGGCCACGGCGACACGGACGAGGACAGCCACCTCGCGCTGCCCCGTCTCGCTCATCCGCGCGAACGCCTGGATGCGATCGAGCTCGCGCCCTTCCGAGCGGCCGCCGGTCGCATTCCGGCGCTGATGACGGCGCACCTGGTGTTCGAGGAGCTCGATCCCGGAATCCCCGCGACCCTATCCCGCCGCGTCATCACCGGCCTCCTCCGGCAGGAGCTCGGATACGACGGCGTGGTGATCAGCGACGATCTCGAAATGAAGGCGGTCAGCGAGGGGTGGGGGATCGCGAACGCCGGCGTCGAGGCCATCGATGCGGGATGCGACCTGCTGCTGATCTGCTCCCGTCTGGATGACTGTTTCGCCACCCACGCCGCGCTGGTGCGACGCGCCGAGGAGGATCCGGTCTTCGAGGCGCGCCTGCGCGATGCGGCGCGGCGGGGCTTGGACCTCCGGCGCCGGGTATCGCCACGGTCCAGCTCGGAGGCGCTGCAGGTGGCCCTGGAAGACCCGGAGGTGCACCTCATCGAAGAGGTGATGGCGGCGGCCGAGGAGACCTGAGCGGATCGGAATCCGAGGAGGAACGCGATGGCAATCGAGCCCGACTGGGACATGACCCCGTACTTCCCCGAGTTCGACGGCTCCGAATACCGGGACTTTCGGGCCAGCCTCACCACCGACGTGGAGGATCTGCTGGCCGAGGTGCGCGCGGCCGCACCGCTGTCGGACCAGAACGCTTCCGCCTGGGCGGCGCTCCTGGCTCGCCTCGAGGAGATCGCGTCGCGTTCGGCCCACCTCCATTCCTACCTCGGCTGCATGGGCGCGGCGGACGCGCGCGACGAGGGGATCGGGCGCGAGGCGGCGGCTGCCGCGGTCCTCGCGGCCGAGATCTCCAAGATCTTCGTCGCGGTGCGTGCCACATTTCGCGAGGTCGAAGGCGACGTCTTCCAACGCCTGGTCGAACGCCCGGAGCTCGCGGACGCTGCCCATTATCTGGAGCGCGTGCGCCGTCGGGCGGAGTGGAGCATGTCCGAGTCGCTCGAGACGCTCGCCGCCGATCTCGGCGTCACGGGAATCTCGGCCTGGGGACGCCTCTACGACCAGGTCTCGGGAAAGCTCGAGTTCGATCTGAAGCCGCCCGGGCAGGCGCCTCGCCGGCTGCCCGTCTCGATGACGCGGACCCTGCTCGAAGACGCCAGCAGGGAGGTGCGCACCGCCGCGCTCGAGGGGGCCAATGCCGCCTGGGAAGGCATCGGCGACGTCGCAGCGGCCTGCTTGAACGCGATCGCGGGCACCCGTCTGGAGCTGTATCGCCGCCGCCGCGTGGGACACTTCCTGGAGCCGGCGGTCTTCGATGCGGGTATCTCACAGCGCACCCTCGAGACCATGCTCGAGGTGGTTCGCTCGCGCTGGGATGTGCCGCGCCGCTACCTGCGAAGCAAGGCCCGGATCCTGGGACTCGAGCGGCTGGGATTCCAGGACCTGATGGCGCCACTCCCCATCGAGACCCAGGCGCGCGTCTCCTGGGAAGACGCCCGGGAGCGGGTGCTGTCCGCCTTCGGAGACTTCTACCCGGGGCTTCGCGACTTTGCGCAACAGGCCTTCGAACGGCGTTGGATCGACTACCGGACGCGTCCCGGCAAACGCCCCGGCGGCTTTTGCTCGACGTCGAAGCTGATCGGGCAGTCGCGAGTCTTCATGACCTATAGCGGCGCGCTGGGTGACGTCTCGACCTTGGCCCACGAGCTCGGTCACGCATTCCATTCCTGGACCCTGGCGGAGGCGCGGCTGTGGGCGTCTCGGTACCCGATGACGCTCGCCGAGACCGCCTCGACCTTCGCCGAGCAGCTGGTGATCGACGCGGTTCTCGAGAGCCCCGATGCCAGGCCCGAAGACCGCGCGGCGATGCTCGACAGCCGCATGCAGGACGGATCCGCCTTTCTGCTGAACATCCCCATGCGCTTCCTCTTCGAGAGGGCGGTCTACGAGGAGCGCGCCGCTGGCGAGCTCGCCGTCAGCCGTCTCGGCGAGCTGATGGAGGAGGTCCAGCGCACCTGCTACGGCGATTGCCTCTCCGAGGACGAGCTCGACCCGTGGTTCTGGGCGTCGAAGCTGCACTTCTATCTGACCGGCATCAGCTTCTACAACTTCCCCTACACGTTCGGCTACCTGTTCAGCCTGGGAATCTTCGCACGGGCGAAGCGGGAAGGTCCGAGCTTCTTTCCCGTCTACGAGAAGCTCCTGCAGAGGACCGGGAGCGACAGCGCGGAGAACCTGGCCCGCGACCATCTGGGAATCGATCTCGAGGGGCCCGACTTCTGGAACGCCTCCATCGATCTGATCGAGTCCGACCTGGTGCGCTTCGAAGAGGCGACGGGCGCGCTCTTCGAGTGAGCAAGAAGTGGGGACGTTGTTGAATAGTTGAATGCTCAACTATTCAACAACGTCCCCGTTTTCGTCTACCGTGCGCTCCTCAGGAGGGCGGCGCGCCGCTCACGATCGTCGCGCCCCCGTCGATGACGATGCTCTGGCCCGTCAGCCAGGCGCCGGCGCGCGCAGCCAGAAAGACGGCCGCTCCGGCGATGTCCTCCGCCATCCCCAGACGCCGCAGTGGAGTCCATGCCTCCTGCCTCTCCGCAGCCTGCGGGTCCTCCCAGAGCGCGCGGGCGAAGTCCGTCTTCACCACGCCCGGGGCGATGCAGTTGGCGCGGATTCCGTCGGGTCCGAACTCCACGGCCAGGTTGCGGACGAGCTGCATGTCTGCCGCCTTGGAGATGGCATAGCTGCCAAGGGCGCTGCTGCCCTTCAGACCGGTGACGGAGGAGACGATGATGATGGCGCCGGCTCTTCTCTCCCGCATCTCCGGAATCACCATCTGGCAGAGCCAGTGATTGCTCCGGACGTTCACGTCGAGGATCTTCTCGAAGGCGGAGTCCGGAATCTCGAGGCTCGCGCCGTAGAAGGGGTTCACGCCCGCATTGGCCACCAGGATGTCGATCGCCCCGAGCTGCCGGCGGGTCTCGTCGACCAGGTGCTGCAGCTGGTCCTTGTGCGAGACGTTGCAGGGAATGGCGATGGCTTCACCCCCGGCCTCGCGAATCTGGCTCGCCACCTGATCGCAGGCCGGGGCCTTGCGACTGGAGATCACCACCTTCGCGCCCTGTGCGGCCATGGCCTCCGCGATCGCCTTGCCGATTCCCTTGGTAGAGCCGGTGACGACGGCGACTCTGCCTCCGAGATCGAACAGGTCCTTCATTGCAGCTCCTCTTTTCGCTTCGCTGGGGAGGTTGCATACTAGACCGGGGGGGAGACAGGGGCACCTCGAGATGAGTGGATCCGCGATCGTGATCGGAGTCGGAGCCCCGGCCGGGCTCGGTGCGGCGCTCTGCCGCCGCTTTGCAGGCGAGGGTCTTCAGGTCTTCGCGGCGGCGAGAACCAAGGAGAAGCTGGAGTTGGTCGCCGACCAGATCGCGAGCGCGGGGGGAAGCGCCGTCCCGGTCGTCGTGGACACCACGGTGGAGGACGAGGTGATCCGCCTCTTCGACATCGTCGAGGATCGCGGGGGCGCACCCGAGATCGTCGTCTACAACGCCGGCAACAACGAGTTTCGACCCCTCCTCGAGATGGACGCGCAGTTCTGGGAGAGCGTCTGGCGGCTGTGCTGCTTCGGGGGCTTCCTGGTCGGTCGCGAGGCGGCGCGCCGCATGCTGCCGCAGGGAGGGGGAACCTTGATCTTCAGCGGCGCCACCGCTTCGATCCGCTCGCGGCCACCCTTCACCGCGTTCGCATCGGCCAAGGCGGCGCTTCGAGCCCTGGCGCACGGAATGGCCCGGGAGTTCGGTCCACAGGGGCTCCACGTGGGCCACGTCATCATCGACGGCGTGATCGACGGGGACCGCGTCAACCAGCGCTTCCCACAGTTCAAGGAGCAGCTCGGAGAGGACGGAATGCTCGATCCGGACGCGATTGCCGCCGCGTATTGGGGCCTGCACCGACAGGAACGCACCGCCTGGACCCTGGAGCTCGATCTGCGCCCCTACAAGGAGCGATTCTAGGAGGGCAGACGAGAGCGTAAGCGGGCGAGAGAACGGCTTTTTCGCACTCGCGCGCCATCGGCGCTTCCGATCACGCCTGGAATTGGCGAAAATAGGGGGCGCCTGCCTGCGTGGGCTCGCTGCCTCTCCTGGCCTCTCCAGGACGGGACGGGATGGTCGCACGGGGCGGGCGGGAGGAGATGACTCGGCGTGCGTCGCTGGCTGGAACGACGCGGGAGTTCGGAGAAGACCGGGGAGGTTCCTCGCGGCACCGAAGGCGGTGAGGGAGATCCTTCGCGATCCGAGAACGAGGAACCCACGGATGCGCTCCGCAGCGCCGGAACCGATGTCATACCGGACCGGGCGCCCGGGGCGCTGGAACGTCAGGCTCCCGTCCCCGGATACCTGATCGTGGTCGAGGGCTCCTCCAGCCTGCGGGGGCAGCGCTTTTCACTCTGCCCCGGCGAGACCTCGATCGGGCGCACCAAGGACTGCCACGTCTCGATCCTCGAGACAAGTGTGTCGAGAGACCACGCTGCCCTGGTGTCCGAGGAAGGCGCCCTGGTACTGGTCCACCGCAGTCGAACCAACGGAACCTTCGTCAACGGCGAGCCGGTCGACGACCGGCAACGGGTCTTCGACGGCGATCAGATTCAGTTGGCGGATTGCGTCGTGCTCCAGCTCGAGGCTCCGGCTCATCGGGCTCCCCTGGGCGTTGCGAGGGCGCGCACACTGCGCGAGGCGATGGAGGCCCGCGTCGACCTGGACGAGCGGATCGAGCGGGAGTTCCTGCGCGACGGCAGCTTCCTGGACGTCGACGTCGTCGATTCGTTCGGCATGAAGTCCGCTGAGCCTCGCTCGGAGCGGGTCGTGGTCTCCTTCGAGCGCTTTCGAGCCTTCGTGACGCGCACGGTGACGCAGCACCGGGGAGACGTCCTCAACTGCAACGGCGACGAGGTGATGAGCTTCTTCGAAGCGGCGGACGACTCCGTCGCCGCGGGGAAGGCGATCGTCGCCGACCTGGCGCGCTTCAACGAGAGCGAGAACCTGCTGGGACGCCCGTTCCGGATTCGCGCAGGCATTCACACCGGGCGGTCCGCCGTCGATCTCGCCAGTGGGATCGCCTACAGCCCCGTCGTCGACGCCTCGGGCCATCTCCAGAAGGCGGCACCCGTGGATGGTCTGCTCATCTCCGAGGAGACCGCCAGGGAGCTGTCGAGCCGCGAGGGGCTGGTGAAGGTGGAAGTGAGTGGCAAGAACTTCGCCGAGGCTTATCGGGTCGAGATCTAGCCTGGAATTCTCACCAGCTCGCTACTGCGGTCACCCCTTCTACTCCAGGATCTCCAGCAGCTCGACCTCGAAAGAGAGGGTGGCCCCGGGCTTGATCAGCGGGGGGGCGCCCTGATCCCCGTAGGCGATCTCGGCGGGGCAGACGACGCGGCTCTTCTCCCCCGTCTTCATCTTCTGCAGCGCTTCGGTCCAGCAGGGAATCACCCGGTTCAGGGGAAAGACGACCGGCTCTCCACGGACGACGGAGCTATCGAAGACCGTCCCGTCGCGGAGGGTTCCGTGATAGTGGACCCGGACTCGATCGGTGGGAGCCGGCGAGGGCCCCTCCCCGGGGCTCAGCACCACCATCACCAGGCCGGAGTCGCTCCGCTGGGCGCCCTCGGCAGCGGCGGCCTCGGCGAGAAACGCTTCTGCCGCCTCGCTCTCTTCCTTGGCCAGATCGGCATTGCGTCGTGTGAACAGGCCCTCTGCCATGCGGCCGTAGCGGTCGGTGTCGACCTGCGGATCCCGCTTCTCCATGCCGTCGGCGAAGCCCGTCTGGAGGATCTGCTTCTCGGACTCGCTGAGCGGGAGGTTGTCCAGGTTCCGCGCCAGGGTTACCCCCATCGCGTAGATGGTCTTGTCGTCCTCCGTCTCGAGGAGGACTTCGCTAGCCGAATCGGGCGGCTCTGGCGTGCAGGCGAAGAGCGCGGTGGCGAGAACGGCGAGGAGAAGTGTGAAACGAATCCGTGAAGCGGAAATCATCGGCTTGCCTCCGCTCGCATCATAGCGGACGTGGCACCGAGGACGCCGAGTCCCCCTGAACCTTCGCCTCGCGCTGCAGCAGGACGCGCTTGCGTGCGAGCCCCCAGCGGTAGCCGCCCAACTCGCCGCTCTTCGCCACCACCCGGTGGCAGGGAATCGCCACCGCGACCGGATTGCTTCCACAGGCCCGCCCCACCGCCCTGGCGCCCTTCGCGACGCCGAGCGCCTCGGCGACTTCGGTATAAGTTCGGGTCTCGCCGCGGGGAATGCTGCGCAGTGCCGCCCAGACCCTTCGCTCGAATCGGCTCCCGCTGACGTCGAGGGGAACATCGAGATGGGTGGAGTGTCCGTCCACGTAGCTCACCATGGCGTCACTCCAGGGCTTCAGGCGCACCGGGTTCTCCCGCAGCTCGGCGAAAGGGAGCTCCCGGGCGAGTTCCTCCTCCAGATCGACGCCGGAATCCGCGAAGCGGACCAGGCAGATGCCTTTCTCGCTGGCCGCGACCAGAAGATCGCCCAGGGAAGAGGGGACGGTGGCGAATTCGATGACTCTCGAGGGCATGATGTCGACTCCACAAGCAGGGACCGGGGCCTTCACCAGTCCAGTGTCGGTGCCCTCAGCAGGCGAAGCTGGCCGGATTCGGACCCGAAGGTCGATGGAGCTGGACTCGCCCGGGTCTCGATCGTCAGGTCCGAAAACGACCATCACGGGACCGGGAACGCGCTACACAGAGTTCGTGGAACTCAGTCAGGATGCCTGCTGGAGGGCGCTCCAGACCCGCGACGCCCGTTTCGACGGCCGCTTCGTGACGGCGGTGCGTTCGACCGGGATCTACTGCCGGCCGGTCTGCCCGGCGCCGGCGCCGAAGAGGGCGAATTGCCTGTTTCTTCCCTGCGCCGCGGCAGCTCAGGAGGCCGGGTTTCGGCCCTGCCTTCGCTGCCGTCCCGAGGCTTCGCCGGGCACCCCCGCCTGGCTGGGGACCTCGTCGACGGTCTCCCGCGCGCTGCGTCTGATCTCCGAGGGCGCCCTCGACGCCGGCGGCGTCGAGGACCTCGCCGCGCGTCTCGGTGTCGGCGACCGGCACCTGCGCCGCCTGTTTCGTCGACACCTGGGAGCGTCCCCGCTCACGGTGGCCCTGACCAGGCGGATTCACTTCGCCAAGAAGTTGATCGACGAGTCCGAGCTGTCGATGGCTGAGGTCGCCCTTGCCTCGGGCTTCTCGAGCATTCGACGTTTCAATGCCGCGATCCGCAAGACCTACGGTCGGGCGCCTCGGGAATTGCGCGGGAGTCAGAAGGCCCGAGTTGGGCCGGCGGGAAGCTCGTGCATCGAGCTGAAGCTCGCATTTCGCCCGCCCCTCGACTGGGCCTCGCTGATCCGATTTTTGATTCCGCGGCTGACGCCGGGTGTGGAGAGCGCCGATCAGGGCGGGTATCGCCGCACGGTGTCCCTCGATGGTGTGAAAGGGATCGTCGAGGTCGCTCCCTCGGAAGCCGCGAATCAGCTGGTGGCGCGCATCCACCTGGCCGG
Source organism: uncultured delta proteobacterium (assembly GCA_963722885.1). Classification (GTDB taxonomy): domain Bacteria; phylum Myxococcota_A; class UBA9160; order UBA9160; family UBA6930; genus CAVXZE01. The sequence continues at coordinate 183,124 of CAVROS010000042.1, read as the reverse complement.
CAGTGCGGATCTCATCCAGGTGGCCGAACGCCTGCGCCGCATCTTCGATCTCGGCGCCGATCCCGGGGTGATCTCGAAGCAGCTGGGTCGCGACCCCTACCTCGCCAAAGCCTTCGCGCAGTTCCCCGGGCTCCGGGTGCCGGGTGCATGGGACGGCTTCGAGCTGGCGGTGCGCGCGATCCTCGGCCAGCAGGTCAGCGTGAGGGCGGCCACGACGCTGGCCGGACGCCTGGTCGAAACACACGGTGAGCCGCTGGATCCGGAGATCGCCGGGGAGGGCTTCGAGACTCTGCGCCTGGTGTTCCCGAGCGCCGAATCCCTGGCCCGCGCCGATCTCACCCGCATCGGACTGACGCGCGCTCGCGCCGCGGCCATCTCCACTCTCGCCGAGAAGGTGGCGAACGGGGATCTGGTCATCGAGAGCTGCCTCGGTCTCGGCGAAACCCTCCGTCGCCTCGAAGAGCTGCCCGGTGTGGGGGACTGGACTGCGCAGTACATCGCGATGCGGGCGTTGGGGGAGCCGGATGCCTTTCCGGCGACGGACCTCGGTCTGCGGCGCGCATTGGCTGGCGGAGCGAAGCCCATCGAGAGCGGTCGGCTCGCGGAGATCGCGGAGGCCTGGCGGCCGTGGCGGGCCTACGCGGCGATGGCCCTCTGGATGTCGTAGCGCCTTCCGCGCTCGAGAAGCGATCTCAGCGGAAGATCCCCCGGCGCTCGCTCCGGCCCCGTTTGAAGAGCTCGGTGATCGACCGCCGTACCGCATCCACCTTCCTCTGGACGACGGCGTCTTCCTCGCTGGGATCGCCCGAGAAGGACAGGGGCTCTCCGAAGTAGATGTGATACTTCACCGGAAGTGCGACCAGCAGGCCCAGCGGACCCAGCCACGGGAAGGTCACCGTGATCGGCAGGGAGGGCAGCCCCACGGTCTCCGCCGCCTCCCGAAAGTTGGCGAGCCCGGGCTGCTGCTCCTCCGAGCCCACGAACGCGACGGGGACGATGGGCGTATTCGTCGCGAGGGCCAGGCGCATGAAGCCCAGGCCGAAGGGCTCGAGCTGGTAGCGCTGGCGGAAGGGCTTGCTGATCCCGCGCGCGCCCTCCGGGAAGACCATCACGCACTCCTCCGCCTCGAGCATCGCGACACAGTTCTCCGGCGTACCGACGATCGTCCCTCCGCGTGCCGCGGTGACTCCCAGCCAGGGGAGGCGCCAGATGAAGTACTCCCCCATCCCGCGACACAGGCGGGGTGGATTGGCATCGAGCAGCATCGCCGCCGTCAGCATGACGCCGTCGTAGGGCATCTGTCCCGCGTGGTTCGCGATCAACAGGACGCGCCCCGACGGAACCTGCTCGATGTCGTGGGTTTCGGCGCGGAAGTAGTAGCGGTAGAGGGCGGCGACCGGAAGCACCATGCGGCTCGCGGTTTCGGGATTGAAGCCAAACGGGTCGTAGCCGTAGTCGTTGAGCTGCAGCGGTGCCTTGCGCAGCCGGTCTTCGACTTCGCGCTGTAGATCGCGCAGCGTAAGCGGAAGCAAGGCCCCGCCCAGGTCGCCCAGCACCCGTCGAACGCTCGATCGCACATCGACCACTGTGAATCCCGCCGTCTTCGTTGTCGCGCCGCGGGTCCCCGATCGGGAGCCGAGGCGCCCCCCTCCCATCTACGCTAGCATGACCTCAGAGGGAGAACCCATGAAGACTGTCGAGAGCATCGGACTGAGCGACGTAAACGCCGTCTACGACGGGCCGGAGGGGAACCTCTGGGAGCTCCTGATGGGACACCAGATCCACATCGGCGGCTTCAAGGCATCCATGGACCTGGCCGAGCGCGCCGGGATCGGGGCGGGGCAGCGCGGCGTGGACCTCTGCTGCTGCAACGGCGCCGGGATGCGCCTTCTGGTCCGATTTCGCGACGTCGCCTCGATGATCGGAGTCGACGCGACGCAGACCGTGGTGGAGCGCGGACGCGCGCGCTGCGAAGAAGAGGGCGTGGCCGACCGCGTCGAGCTCCAGCTCGCCGATGTCTGCGCCAGCGGCCTCCCCGATGGCCAGGCGGATTTCGTCTGGGGTGAGGACGCCTGGTGCTACGTGGAGGACAAGGCGAAGCTGGTCGCCGAGGCCGCGCGAATCGTCAAGCCCGGTGGCACCATCGCCTTCACCGACTGGGTCGAGGGGCCCGCCGGACTGAGCGATTCCGAGGTCGGCCGCTTCCTGCCCTTCATGAAGTTTCCCAGCGTCGCGAGCATCGAGGACTACCGCGGCCTGCTGGAGAAGAGCGGCTGCGATGTCGAAGTGGCGGAGGACACCGGGCGCTTCGCCCCCTACGTCGACCTCTACCTGCAGATGGTCGACATGCAGCTGACCTACGATGCGCTCCGGATCCTCGGCTTCGATGTCGAGGGCCTGGCTGCGGTCGCCGGGGAGTTCGCCTTCCTCCAGGAGCTTGCCCACGCCGGCAAGATCGCCCAGGGTCGCTTCATCGCGCGCCGGCGCTGATCGGCCGCGCCACACCCAGCTCGACGCTACACGCGCCGGTGATCAGCACCGCGCCGATCAGCTCGCGCATGCCGAAGGGCTCGTCGGTGAGCAGCGAGGCCGTCGTCAGCCCCACCACGATCTCGAGCATCAGGAAGATCGCGACGCGGCCGGGGCCGAGATGACTGGCGCCGAAGATGGTCAGCCAGATGACCGGCAGCATCCAGACCGCCGCGAAGGCCATCAGCCAGGATGCGGAATCGACGAGCGCACCGATCTCGAGGCCCAAGGGGTTGCCTCCGCCGGGAATCGCCGTGGCGAGGAGAAAGATGGGCCCGAGGAAGACGAAGTGGGCGAAGACCCGGTCGAAGATCGGACGCGATCCGGTCCACCTGACGAAGACCATCGCGAGTCCCCAGGTGATCCCCGCCGTCAGTCCCATCCACTCCGCGCTGGTGCGGGGCAAGGGCAGTCCGGCTTCTCCGCCGAAGATCACCGCCATCCCCGCTAGACCGAGAAGGATCGTGACGACTCGCCGCCCCGTGATCGGTTCGCCGAGGAGCAGTCTCTCGAACAGCGTGCTCCAGACCGGCGTCAGGTAGAAGGACAGGAGCACCCGCGCCACGGTTCCGCGCAGCAGGCCCTCCGAATAGAGCGCGATGGAGAGGGCGAGAAGGAAGCCGGCCATCCCCAGCGCCCACCCGCCGGCCAGGATCCTCCGCCTCCTGGCGAGCGCAAAGGGGAGCAGCAGGAGGAGAGGGAGCAGGAAACCGGCAGTGATGGCCGCTGCACCGCTCGCACCCGCTTCATCGATCCGACGCAGGGGGATCCACAAGGTGCCCCAGAGCAGCGCAGACCAGAGGATGGCGAGACTCGGCGCCATTCTGGATCGATCCGTCGACGCTCCCTCTGCGACCGGGCGAAGCCGGCGGCCAGCCCGAATCATTCGCCCAGCGAGTCGTGGACCGCGTCGACCAGATCCTCGGGCTCGTAGGGCTTGCGGACGAAGGCGGCGATCTCGTCGAGCGGGAAGCGGTCCGCGGTCGTCTCCTCGCCGAAGCCGGAGGCCACGATCACGGGCAGACCGGGAAGCAGGGCGCGGATCTCGAGGAAGGTCTCCCGGCCGTCCATATCGGGCATGGTGAGATCGAGCACCACGGCGTCGATCGTCTTGCCCCCGTCGCCCCGAAGGATCTCCAGGGCCTCCCTCCCGCCGCCGGCCGTCACGACGTCGAAGTCGCTTCGCTCCAGGAACTCCCGGGCCAGCTCCAGAACCCACTCCTCGTCGTCGACGACGAGGATCGTTCCCCGATGTGTCGTGGCACCCCGCGGGCGAGGTTCGCTCGGCGCGGGAAGCGCGGCGCGCGTGGTCGTCGGCAAGAGGACGTGGAAGGTGGTCCCACCACCCGGCTCCGTTTCGACCTTGATGGCGCCTCCGTGCCCCCGCACGATTCCGAGCACGGAGGCGAGTCCCAGGCCGCGACCGTCGAGCTTGGTCGAGAAGTAGGGCTCGAAGATCCGCCCGCTGATCTCCTGCTCCATCCCCTCCCCGGTGTCGGTCACCTGCAGGTAGACGTAATTGCCCTCGGCGAAATCAGCCGGCCTCGAGGTGCCCGCCAGATATTCCGCATCGACGCGGACGAGGCCGGTGCGAACCGCCACGCGTCCGGGGCGATCCTGGAGGGACTCCGAGGCGTTGGTGACGAGGTTCATGATCACCTGACGGAGCTGGCTGGGGTCTCCCTCGACCATGGTGCCGTCGGGATCGAGGGAGACCTCCAGGCGGCACTTCTTCGAGATCGAGGCCTCCAGCAGCTCGCGCATCTCCTCGACGAGCTCCGAGAGATCGAGAGGGCTTCAGGCGGACCGATGCCCTGCCCGAGTAGGTGAGCATCTGGTTGGTGAGCGTTTCGGCGTGCTTCGCGGCCGAACGGATCCGATCGAGCTGCTTCGCCAGGCGGGATCCCGCCTCTGCCTCGCTCTTGGCGAGGATTTCGTTTCCGAGGATCACCGCCAGCAGGTTGTTGAAATCGTGGGCGATGCCACCGGCCAGGATTCCGAGGCTCTCCAGCTTCTGCGCCTCCTGCAGCTGCGTCTCCAGGCGCCGCTGCTCCTCCTCTGCTCGTCGCGCCTCGGTGATGTCGCGAATCGCTCCGAGTACCCGCAGCTTGCCGTCCACGGGCGAGCGGGCCCCCGTGACATGCACACTCAGCCAGCGGATCTCCGCCGTCCCGGGCGATGATGCGTCCCTCGACTTCCCGCGTCTCGCCCTCGAGGACCCGAGAGAGATAGGGCGCCATGCGATCGGCGTCTTCGGGATGGAGGAGGGAACGCCATCCGTGCTGATTGATCTCGTCGGTGCTGTAGCCGGTGATCCGCGAGACCGCCTGCGTGACCCACTCCAATGTCAGCGAGCCATCCGGCTCCACGGCGATGGCGTAGCTCATATCCGAGCTCAGCTCGGAGAGATTGCGCCAGCGCTCTTCGCTCACGCGCAGCTCCTGCTCGACGCGCTGGCGTTCCGCGATCTCCTCCTCCAGATCCGCGACCGCTGCGTTGAGCTCGGCGGTTCTCTCCTTTACCCGGACCTCGAGTTCCTCGCGGGTACGGCGGAGGTCCGCGTCGAGCTGCATGCGTCTGGTGACGTCGCGCGAGTTGACGACGATCCGGTTCGCCCCGCCCGCCCGGTAGACGCCGCTGCTGGTCTCCACCCATCGCCAGCCGCCGTCCCGGTGACGCACCCGTATGGTCAGGAGCGTCTCCCGGGCCGGAGTGCCCTGCGCCCGGAACCAGGCCAGAGTGCGCTCGCGGTCCTCGGGGTGAACCAGATCCAAGCGCGCGGGTCCCGATCAGCGTCTTCCCTCGGACGGCCGAGCCACTCCTCGTAACGCGGATTCGCGTAGGTGAACCTTCCCTCTGCGATCCATCTCCGCGACCAGGTCGAAGGCGTTGTCCGTGAGGGCCCGAAACCGCTCCTCACTCTCGCCGAGCGCCTGCTCCGCTCGCCGCTGTTCTCCCAGCATCCGGTCTCTGGACACGGCGACCTGGAGCACGATGGCGACGGGGCCCATGACTGCCCAGGCGACCAGGTGGGGCATGGTGAGGTCGGACGCCGCGAATTCCCCACGAGTGCATTGGCGGTCTCGATGACGGCCAGGGCGAGGAATGTCGGCGCCAGCAGGTGCTGGCTTGGCGGGCCAGCGGCTCGGTGGTCCACCCGGAAGGCGATCCAGGCCGCAGCCAGTACACAGCCGGGCTCGAAGACCAGGGCGATCCCGTGTTCGAGATGCTCGAGCCCGACCAGATCCGAGGCCACTGCGCACGGCTCCCACGGCAAAGGCCAGGGGAATCAGCCAGAGAGGAACGGGCCGCTCCGCGTAGGCCAGGGTGCCGGCCAGCAGCAGGGCCGGGAAGAACGGCCCCAGCATGTGTACCACCGGCTCCTTCCAGGTCGCGTCGGCTCCGAGGAAGAGGATCGCCGCAGCCGCGAACATGAAGAGCCATCCGCGCATCCAGAGGGCGATGGGGCGGGCGTCGCGGTTCCGGGTCAGCCACCAGGTGACTCCGCCCAGCGCTGCGAGCAGCAGACCGAACGCGAAATCGCTCACGAGGCCTCCCTGTCCGCCAGCGGCGATCCTTCTACGCCGACTCCCCCGCACTGGGATGGTAGCTCTCCTGGGAGAAGCGCTGGCAGTGGGAGCGCTGGATCGCCTGATCTGCGCGCAGGCGGTCGATCTCCTCCGGTCACTCCGGCACCAGGCTGTTCAGCCACTCCACGGCGTCGAGGAATTCCTCGATCATCTCGTCGACCACATGGCGGACCGAGCGCACCGCGCGGAGGGAGCCCACGATCTGGCCGCAGGGGTTGAATCCCACCGACTGGGCCTGGGTGGGGTAGCGGTGGCCGCGCACGACGGCCTCGGACGCCACCATGTACTGGAGCGGCATGCCCAGGGGATCGGGGGTGTCACCGCGGTCCCAGGCGTCGGTCCAGTCGTTTCGAAGCAGCCGGGCTGGCTTTCCGGTGAAGGAGCGGGAGCGCACCGTATCGCGGCTGGTGGCGTTCAGGTAGGACTGCTTCTGCTCCGGCGGGCAATCGGACTCGGTGACGGTGAGCCAGAGAGTGCCGCACCAGACCCCCTGGGCGCCCATCGCCATCGCCGCTGCCATCTGGCGACCGCTGCCGATCCCCCCGGCGGCCAGTACGGGGGTGGGAGCTACGGCGTCGATCACCTCGGGCCAGAGCACGATGCTGCCGACATCGCCCGTGTGACCGCCGCCTTCACCGCCCTGGCAGATGACGATGTCGACGCCGGCTTCCTTGTGGGAGAGCGCGTGCCTCGCGCTTCCGGCGAGGGCGGCGACCCGCCGGCCCGATGCCTGAATCTCCTGGATCATGTCGGCGGGCGGAGTCCCCAGGGCGTTCGCCAGCAGCCGCACCTTCTCGTGCCTGAGTGTCGTCTCCACCAGCGGCCCCGCGGTGGTCGCCGTCCAGCCCAGGAGCTCGGGAACCTTCTCGCCCTTCGGGAGCTCGGGCACGCCGGCCTCCGCCATGAGCTTCTTGACGAAGTCGCGATGCTCCTGGGGAATCATGGCGCGGAGCTTCTCCTCCAGTGCCTCCGCGCTGATCTGCTCGCCCTTGCCCTCGTACTTGCCGGGCAGCACGATGTCGACGCCATACGGCTTGTCGCCCACGCGCTCGTCGATCCAGGCCAGCTCCGTCTCGAGCTGCTCCGCGCTGAAGCCGACCGCCCCCAGCACCCCGAGCCCGCCTACGTTGCTCACCGCGGCGACCACGTCGCGGCAGTGAGAGAAGGCGAAGATCGGAAACTCGATTCCCAGCTCCCTGCAGATTTCGGTTTGCATGGGGTTCTCCCGTGGGCCAGCGTGCCGAGCAAAAAGGATCCCACATCCGGATCTGCCGAGCCATTCACCGCTGGCGCTCCACAGAGGCGCGTGTTTTGGGCCCAGATCGCCCTGCGATAATCTCGACTCGATGACTTCTGTGGGGCACTGTCTGACGGGTCTGTCCTTCGCCGCGCTGGTCGTCCCGCGGAGCTGGGAGCGCAAGGAGAAGATCGCTGCGTTCGCCGCCCTTCACCCTCGTGGCCAACGTTCCGGATCTCCCCCTCCCCTTCTGGGGCCACTACAGCTATCGGGTGAGCCACAGCCTCTTCGTCAATCTGGCTCTGGTAGCCGTCGTGGTTGGCTTGCTGATCCACTCCGGGGCGCGGCGTGGCGAAGCAGCCTGGCGGTGGGTCGTGGCTGGAGGCGCGGCTGCCTGGCTGAGTCACCTGCTGCTGGACTCGTTCTACAGCCACGGTCGTGGAATCCGCATCTTCTGGCCGGTCAGCGACGCAGCGTTGAACCTCTCTATTCCCTGGTTCCATGTGCTGCAAAGGGGCTCGGCGCCCGACCTCGCCACGTCTGCGGATTCTCGCCATAGAGGCTGTGTGTTACGGGCTCTTGCTGGCCGCTTGTCTGTACTGGCGAGCGGCTTGCCGGCCGCTGAGTCGAGACGCGCGCCTCGAGGAGTCAGATTGACGCTCAGGGCCCTCGTCATCGGGGCAGTCCTCCTGCTCACTCCCATGCCTCTTCTTTCCTGCGCTGGCAAACGCCCTTCGAACCTCGGAGTCTCGGCTACCGGTCTGGCTCCCTGCCCGTCCTCGCCGAACTGCGTCTCGAGCGACGCGCGTGACAGCAGCCACCAGGTGGCGCCTCTTCAGCTTGCCGTCGCTCCCGCCGAGGCCTGGCGATCTGTCCGGGAGGCCGTGTTGGAGCTGCCTCGCAGCCGCATCGTGAAGGAGACTCCGGACTACCTTCACGCGGAGTGCCGAAGCGCGCTCTTCGGCTTCGTCGATGACCTCGAGCTTCAGCTTCGGCCCGGCGAGGAGATCATTGCGATCCGCTCCGCCTCACGTCTGGGTCGCTCCGACCTCGGAGTCAACCGACGCAGGGTGGAGGGTCTTCGGGCTTCTCTCACCAGCCGGGGCGCGCTTCGGTAGTGTGCGCCGCCGCGGCCCAGCGGCCGCTCAGGGCCGCGGCATGCCCCGGGGCAGACTCTCCGGGTCGAAGCCGCCGTCGTTCTCCAGGTGGGCCTGCGGGTAGGTGCAGTAGATCGTCGAGAGGATGCCCGTGGGACGGTCGTTTCCGCTTCGCCCGGCGCCACCGAAGGGCAGCCTTCCACTGGCGCCGATGGTTCCCCGGTTCCAATTGAGGACACCGGTTCGGATGCGTCCGATGCAGTGCTCGAATTTTGCCCGATCCCGGCTCATTACGGACGCGGCGAGTCCGTAGTCCGCGTCGTTGACCGCGGCGATCGCCGCTTCGAGTCCGGCGACGGGATACAGGGCCGCCTCCGGGCCCAGGATCTCGTCCCGCTGATAGGGATGGCTCTGCTCCGCCTTCCCGAAGCGGACCAGAGATGGGGCGATGTAGGGGGCCAGCCGGTCCATCTCGCCGCGGAAGATCCGTTCGCCCCCGGCGGCGGCGGCCTGGCCGCGGTAGCGCATCACCTCCTCGAAGGCGGGACGGGAGATCAGGGGTCCCATGAAGACGTCGGGCTCCAGTGGAGGCCCGATGCTGGACGCCGGCGAGAACTCGGGAGAGACGAGCGGCGAACTCCTCCATCCGCGAATCTTCGACGAAGATGCGGCTCAGCGAGGAGCAACGCTGGCCGGTGCTGGCACAGATCGAAATCGCCGCCTCGGAGACGGCGAGATCCAGCTCGGCGTCGTCGAGCACGATCATGGCGTTCTTGCCGCCCGCCTCCAGGGCGAGGATCTTTTCCGGCTGGTCCAGGAGATCTTCCTGAAGGGAACGGCCGACGGCGTAGGATCCCGTGAAGAGGATCCCGTCCACACCCGGATGCACGGCGAGCTGGCGTCCGGTTTCGGCCCGTCCCTGTACGATCTCGAGAACTCCCAGCGGCAGCCCGGCGTCCCGCCAGAGCCGGGCCAGGAAGTCGCCCACCGCCGGGGCCATCTCGCTGGGCTTGAACACGACCGCGTTTCCCGTCGCAAGAGCCGGAATGATGTGCCCGCTGGGGAGGTCGGCGGGAGAACTGAAGGGGCCGAGCACCGCGAGCACTCCGCGCGGATGGAAGCTGGCCCACGCGTTCGCCGCCCCCCGGATCGGTTGGGTGAAGCGCATCCCCTCGGTCAGGGTGAGGTCGGCCTTCGCTGGCAGCAGCTCGGCCTCGACTCGCGCCTCCCAGATCGCCTTGCCCACCTCCCGGGCGATCAGCTCTGCCAGCTCCTCCCGGCGCGCTCCGGCGAGGTCGCGGAAGCGGCGGATCGCGGCGGCCCGGGCTTCGAAGCCGGCATCCCGCCAAGCCGGGAAGGCCGCGCCGGCGCGGCGAACCGCCTCATCCACGGCGTCGGCTTCCCAGACGGGAAAACGACCGAGCTCGTCCTTGGGGTCGGCCGGAGAGACGCTGCGCAGGAAGTCGTTCACCTTATCGAGCTTCACCGGGCATCTACCTAGAGCCTACCGGCAGCTGCCCACTTCGTCCTGCGCGCCGGAACGGAAGGCGCCCTGGAATCGATCGGTGGCGCGCGATCACTCTACGAGGTGGCGGGAGATCCTCGATCGACGTGGGGGGTTTCCCGCGATTCAAGGGGGTCCGCTATGATCCTCGCGAGAGGGGTGAAGATCATCTCCCAGCAAATTCGCCCTTGACTGCTCCTCGTCGGGGGTCGATGACCAATACCATGCCCGCACGCAAGAGAGTGGGTCGGAAGGCCCGTGCAGACCGCGAGCGCGCTGCGGCGCGAAAGGACGCCCTCGCGGCGGCGATTCCCTACCTGGCCGTGGTGAAGGCTCCCACCTTTCCCAAGGCCAAGGCCATGCGTCGCGACATCACCGTGGCGAGCTACAACGTCCACCGCTGGGCGGGACCGAATGGCACCCGAAAGCCCGATCCGGCCCGGGCGGGATTCGTGATCTCGGAGCTCGCCGCCGACGTGATCGCGCTCCAGGAAGTCCTGCGTCCGTTCGACGTGGACGATCCCCTCGAGCGCCTCGCGGATGCCCTCCACCTGCACCTCGCCTTCGTGGCGACCCGGGTGCATCGCCGCGGTGAGGTCGGGAATGCGATCCTCTCTCGCTGGCCCATCACCAGCGTCTTCAGTCTCGACCTCTCCTTCTCCCGGGTGGAGCGCCGCTCCGCCCTGGCGGCCCAGTTTCCGGGAGAGCACGGCCCGCTCTCGGTGGTATCGACGCACCTGGCCCTGGTCGACCGCACCCGCCGTCGCCAGGTGCGGTCGATTCTCGAGCATCCCCAGCTCCAGGGCGCGGTGGTGTTGCTGGGAGACATGAACGCCTGGCGACGCTGCAAGGCAACCCGGACGCTCGAGCGCGAGATGGTGGGCGGCGCCGAGCTCACCTGGCCTCGCACCTTTCCCGCCTCCCGGCCCGTCCTCGCTCTGGATCGCGTCTACGCCCGGGGCGCCACGGTCGGCAGAATGGAGGCCCACATCAGCCCCGCTGCCAGACGGGCTTCGGACCACCTTCCGGTCATTGCCCACGTACGCGTCACCGGGGACTGACGCCGCGCTAGCTCCTGGCAGGCGGGGCAGTAGCCGTAGAGCTCGTGGCGGTGCCGCAGCAGGCGGAAGCCGTAGCGCTTCACGATGTCGTTCTGGGCACCCTCGATCATCGAGCATTCGAACTCGATGATCTTTCCGCATCGCACGCAGACCAGGTGGTCGTGATGCTCGTGCTCGATCTCGTAGCAGGTCGCACCGTTGTCGAAGTGGCGTTCGCTGGCGAGACCGGCATCACACAGGATCTTCATGGTCCGATAGACGGTCGTGTATCCGATGCGGGGATGGATCTCGCGAACCTTCCTGAAGAGATCGTCGCTGGTGATGTGACCTCGGGTGTCGAGAAACACCTCCAGGATCGCCTGACGCTGCTTGGTGTGCTTGAGTCGGTTGTCGTCGAGGTAGCTGGCGAGCGCCCGCTGCTCGAGTTCGTGAGCCATGCGCCGACCCTACGCAAAGGCGACCCGTGGATCAAGCGGATCGCCTCGGCGCGGCGGGTGCCCCTCACGGGTCGCTCGCGCGGGCCTCGGCGGCTTCGTAGATTGCGCCTGGCGGCCTGGTTGCCGCAGTCGAGTGCCACTGCGCGGCGGAAGGCGAGCAGCGCCTCGCGGTGGCGACCGTCGGCGGCGTAGGCCAGGCCCAGGTGGTTCTGGATTTCGGACCGATCGGGAGCCAGCTCCGCCGCGCGCTCGAGGTCCGCGATGGCACGGGCGTTGTCGCCCCGGTCCAGGGCCTCGGTTCCGCTCGTGTAGAGTCGCCCCCCCTGGTAGGTGGCGCAGCCCACGGAAGCCAGGGCGACCAGAAGAAGCGCCACCAGGAGCCGCCGCATCTCCGCCTCGCACCCATTCCGCCTGCATCTGCCCACCGCTCAATCCTCCAGGATCAGGGCCGTCGGCAGCTGATTGAGGGACTTCGGCGCCGCCGGCAGGTGTGTCTGCAGGAGCTCCCCGCAGCGTCGCACCGCCGCGAGGATTCCCTCGGCAGCGCGCTTCTCCCGGACGCCGGCGAGGAGCAGACCGACCACCTCCTCCCAGCTCTCGTCCGGGTCGAGTACCCGGTCCACACCCTCGTCGCCCAGAACGATCACCCTGTGCTCGAACAGCGCCACGAAGATCAGGATGCCCGTGCGTTCTGCCGTGCGGGCCAGCCCGTTCTCGGCAAATGCACTCCAGGCGCGCCGTTCGGCGCACTCCTGCATGAAGCTGTCGGAGATCAGGGAGCGCCGGACGATCTGGATCCGGCCCAGCAGATGCCCGAGCGCGAGCCCCACGGCCTGGGCTCCCAGCAGGATCCCGAGGCCGATCTCCGCTGCGAAGATCCCCGCTCCCAGGAAGCCGAGCAGCGCCATGGCCGCACCCAGCCGCCATCCGGCACTTCCGTACTCGGCGCAGGAGCCGACCACCGCCACCACGATCTCCCCCGCCGTATTCTGCTCCGCCTCCAGCACCGCCCCCTCGATGCGCAGGCGATCGGCAGGATCGAGGAGCGCGGAGGGTCGGATCCGGGCGATCTGCCCGGGGGCGGTAGCGCCTCGGGAGAAGCCGCCCGCCGTCCCACTCGCGAAGCTCCCCTCCCCGCGCCGCCACGAGCCGAGCCCGGGCGCCAGGAGAGCGAGCGCGGCGCCCGAGAGCGCCGCCAGCGCCGACCAGGCCCAGGGCGCGTGCAGCAGCCGGGCGATGCCCATCCCGACCCCGAGGGCAATCAGCGCGCCCAGGGGGGGGCGGTGGAGGGCCCGAAACGGCAATCCCAGCAGTCCTCCCAGGAGCGCTGCGAAGGCGACCTCCGCGATCGGCTGGGTCACGTCTCCTCCCTCCATCGGGGGTCCCGTGATGGTACCGGATTGCTCACCCCTCAAGCTCCTTTGCCGGCGCTCCGATCTTTGAGGCGTCATGCGTTCCGAACTCAGCTGCCCGGTCTGCAACGCCGATGTGCCCATGGCTGGTGACGAGAAGCCGGGAGACGAGGCCTTCTGCACCTACTGCGGGGCGCCGCTCACCCTCAAGGGCTCCAGGCGAGACCCGGAGGAGATGGAGCTCGAAGAGGACTTCTGAGCCGAACCCGGCTCAGCGTTTCCGCGAGTGGGATGACCTCGTTCCCGGATAGTGGACACCCTGTTTATGCGGCCGAGGCCTGCTTCACTCTGGACACGGGAAGATGGAGAACATGAAGGCCATTGAACAGACTCTGCTCGAGCAGATGCGAATCGACAAGATCGAGATCGCACGCCGACAGGAGATGCTCGGATTCTCCCAGAAGGATGCTGATCTGCTTGCTTGGTGCAAGCCGCTCATCAAGGATGGGATCGATTCGCTGGTGGCGGACTTCTACGAGAGAATGACGGCTATCGAGGAAGTCGCGCTGATCATCGGGGACTCGGATACGTTGACCAGGATGCAGCGAACCATGGAGAAGTACGTCGAGGATCTGTTTGATGGATGCTACGACTCCGAGTACGCAAACAACCGATTGCGTATCGGTCTGGTCCACACTCGAATCGGAGTCGCACCTCAGCTGTATCTCGTCGGCGTGAGACATCTCCAGGAACTTCTGCGGAACCTGATCCGTCAGAGAATCACCGATGCAGACATGCAGGCTCGCCTCATCGATTCGTTGGGCAAGCTCTTCTACTTCGATATTGCGTTCGTCTTCGATGCCTACGTTCGTGGGCTTGTCATGCAGGTTGAACATGCGAAGGAGAGACTCGAGGGATTTGCGCTGAGCCTCGAGGATGAGATTGCCGAGAGAACCAGCCGATCGAAGGCGTTGTCGCATCAGGATAGCTTGACCGGCCTCAACAATCGCCGTGCACTACGCGAAGTCCTTCGTCGAGATCTCTTGGAGGCGGAACGGAGTGAAAGCACTCTCTCCGTGGTCCGCTTTGACGTGGATCACCTCAAAGAGATCAACGACTCCATTGGCCGTGAGCGGGGTGATGAACTACTGGTGGCGGTGGGTCATGCTCTCCGGGCGGTTTCTCGCCACTCGGATGTTCTGTGTCGCGTTGGTAGCGATGAGTTCTGTGTGGTTCTTCGTGGATGCGTTTCCGAGGAGGCCGAAAAGTACTGCAAGCGCCTTCTCGCCAAGCTGGAGGACAAGGAACCCGAAGCAGAGCTCTCCTTCGGGATCGCCCAGTCCGGTCCGAATCACCGCGATGAACCCGATGCTCTCTTGAGTCGCGCTGGCGATCTGCTGTCTCGGGCGAAGAAGGCAGATGGAGCCCAGATTGTCCGGTGAATTGCCCGTCTTGCCGACTTCCCGCGGGAGTTTGCCGTTGCTGCGCTATCGACCCGAGGAGTTTCCCCCTCCGTTCACCACGAAGAACTGCACCGGGAGGCCTTCCTTGCGGACGCGACCGGGTGTGAGGTAGCGCTTGTAGCGCGGGTCTCCGACCAGATCGCGGCTGAAGAACGACATGGCGTAGAAGTTGGTGACCCGGTGTGCCTCTTCGATGGGGATGAGCTCCGGCGCGCAGCCTTCTTCGAAGTTGCCGAGCAGAAACTCAAGTAGGAAGGGATCAACGAAGGGGAGAAGCGCGACGTAGAAGTCGCAAATGTTCGTGAACGAGCCGTGCCCCGCCTTCTCCACGTCGACGCGATAGCGCGGGCGGGAGGAGGCAAACGCGAAGGGGCGAACGCTCTGAGGGTCTATCGGGGTGGTGATGTCCGATGTGCCGCCCAAGACGAGCATGGGAACCGTGATCTCCGCCAAATCTTCGTCCGAGAAACTGCTGGAAGAGGGGGAGATGGGCATGAGGGCGCTGACGCGCGGGTCGGGCGGGACGTCCTGGAAGCCCGTGGCCATGGCCAGGGTGGTGAAGCCTCCGAAGGAGTGGCCGGCGACGCCGATTCGGCCGGGGTCCACGCGCCCGAAGAAGGGGTCCGCGACGTCGATGCTCCGCTCGAGCATTCGCGTGATGAGCAGCGAGACATCGAGTGGACGATCGCTGGCCTGGAAGGGAGGGCTTGGAAAGATCAGGTCGAACGCCGTATTTCCAGAATGGTCGGGCGCCACCACGATCATTCCGTGGCTCGCCAGGTGCTCGGTCATGAAGTAGGACTGGAAGCGTACGCCGTTGTTGCCGTGCGAGAAGACCACCATGGAAACGGTCCCTCCGCCGAAACGGGGGGTTCGTCGAATGCCACTTCGGACGCGATTCCCGCGAAGATCAGATTGTAGACGGAGGGCGGCCCTCCCGCGTCCTCCGGGTCCACCGGGTACCAGGCGTCGACCTCGAGGCTGCGGTTGTCACGGTCCGGGTCCACCACCGTGAAGGTCGTTCGCCCCACCGCCCAGGGGCCGAGCGCGTCCGGTTCGCTGATGGGGCCATTTCCGGCGAGCCCTGGAGCGGAGAGAAGCAGGCCGAGGAAGAGGACGACCGTTAGACGGGCTGTGATCTGAAGCAGGGAGCGATGCATGGGGATCTCCTCTGGATGGGAAGAACGAAGTCTGCCCATTCTATACGCAATCGGGTCTTCCGAGTGAAGATCGACGATCCCGCCGTGTCCGCCGCGCCGGAATGCGGGCTAGGGCAGGAACTTGCCGGGTTCGCCCAGCTTGCGGGGCAGGTACTCCTCGATCACGTAGTTGAGGCCCCACTTGGCGAGGGCCTGCTGCTCCGCGCGCACCCCCATCTTGAGCAGATCGTTGATCGCCTTCTGCCAGGGCTTCTGGGACTTGAAGAAGGGGTCGTTCTTCAGGGCATCCTTGGCGCGCTTCACGTCCACGTCCTGCAGCGGATGGGTGGGCAGATCGTATTCGCGAATGTCGCTCGGTGTCACCCCCAGGTAGCGGGCCTGGGGCACACAGAAGAACTGCGACAGGTGGGCGGCGTTGCCGGAGCCGACCTTGAGCGTGCGGTAGATGTTCGAGATGCCGTAGGGGTCGCAGTCCACGAAGGCGTAGACCGGGAGCTTGCAGTCGTCCGAGAGCTTGCGGATGAAGCGCCGGCAAGCGCGGGCCGGAACGCCTCCCATGGAGACGAGGATGCAGCCGGCCGTCCGCCAGAACTTGTGGCTCTGGAGGCGTTGAAAGATACCGCCGGTCTCGATGGCCAGGATGAAGCGGGCGTCGGTCTCGAAGGAGAGCGGCTCCACCGAGGAGGGGATCGAGTACGCGCCCGAGCCGAAGCGAGTGCAGTCGATCCGCTCGACTTCGCCCGTCTCCCGGTCGGGGTCGAGGACGATCAGCTGTCCGGCTACGGAGCCGTTGTAGCTCTCGTCCGGAACGAATCGCAGCTGCTCCCGGGAGACCCCCTGGATCGAGAACATCGCCTCGATGTCATCCATCACGGTGTCGGATTCGGGCTGCTCGTCGAACTTCGCCTCCTCCCAGTTCTTGCTCTGGTAGTAGGCATCCCGCTTGGTGGCGAAGTCGTTGGTCTCCACCAGGTTCTTCGAGAGCCCCATCATGCGAAGGGTCTGGGCGAAGTTCTTGACCGTGTTCACGGTGAGGGTACGGGTCTTCCTCTGCTTGCCGATCTCGAAGTAGCCCCTCTCCTGGGAGTAGGAGACGTTGCTGAGCGAGCGGATCGGGAAGGAGAGGTCCGGCTTCCTGCGCTTGTGGATGTGCTTCTGGACGCCGGTGGCGGTTTCCTGGATCAGCTTCACGGTGACCTTGTCGAGCTCCTGACTCCGCTTGGCGACGTCGCTCGCCAGCTTCTGCGCCGCATTCTTCGAGACGCGCGCGGTGCTCTTCCGGGTGTTCTTTCGCGGGGTCGCCTTGGCCCTCGTGGATTTCTTTCGTGTCGCCACTGTCAGAGCCTCCGGCTGCGCTCGAGTACATCGGTGAGGTCGGCGACGACCTTGTCCCGCTCGCGGTCCGGGAAGCCCAGGATCTCCTGGAGCCCGACGGCCACCTGCGGGATGTACTTCTCGATGTAGGCGAGCTTCTTGGCCTCGTCCGCCTCGCGCTTCCGTTTGCGGATGTGGGTCGCCACGCGGCGGCCGCACTCCTGGAGGGTCAGGCGGATCTCCTTGATGATCTCCGGGTAGTGGGCGATGGCTTCCTTGCTCTCGGAGGTGAAGGGGACCCAGACGCTTGCGATGTGCACCATCAACAGCACCGGACCGATCGGAGGGGCGCCTCGGGGTTGCTGGAGCTGGTAGGACTTCCAGTCGGTGGCTGTGACGCCCTTGGTGATTGCGCAGGCGCCCTGCTGGTACTGGAGCGGGACGCGATTCGCGAAGCGGAAGACCGTGACCGGATCGTCTGCCGAGAGCTCGCCGCCGTAGGCGAGACCGGCTTCGATCAGGAAGGGATTCCCCCGGTAGACGGTCGGGCGCCGCGTCACCGCGGCGTAGAAGTCGGCCTGGACCTCCCCTCGCAAGGAGCTCTCGATCAGCTCCTCTCCGATCGGAGCGATGCAGTCCGTCGGCGGCGCCATGATCTTGGTGACCTGGATCGCCTTGTGAACCCTCTCCGACTCGTCGCGAGTCATCTCCCCGGGACGCCGCGAGCTGGCCACCTTGGCCTTCTGGCAGATCTCTTCCGCGATCCGGCTCGAGACCCGGGAGAAGTCCTTCATCAGGCAGCCGCGCAGGTTGCGCGCCTTGGTGTCGCGAAACATCTGCATCAGCACGCCGAGCTCGACTCCGTAGGGATGGGGCTTGATCTCGGCGGTCTCGGGCGGAAGCTCCTCGGTCACCCGATCGAAGACGTGCTCGGCGCCGTACTTCTCGGGCTTGGGCGGGACGAAGGTGAGCTTCGCATGGGGATTCGCCAGGGAGATCTGTCGCACGTAGGCGTCCACCGAGTGCTGGCCACCGCGGTAGCCACCCTCCAGCTCGATCTCGACGCGGGTTCCGTGGTCCTTCTCCCAGGTCACCTCGTCGTCCCGCTTCACCCTGGGTTCGTTGGTCTTGGTGTCGATCACCAGCTCGAAGTGATGGGCCGCCTTCTTGGGAGAGGTGCGGGTGGTGATGATGATCGGCTTTCCCGTGGTGAGGAGCCCGTACATTCCGGCGGCGCTGATGCCGATCCCCTGTTGGCCCCGGCTCTGGCGCAGGCGGTGGAACTTCGATCCGTAGAGCAGCCGCCCGAAGATCTTCGGAACCTGGGCGCGGACGATGCCCGGCCCGTTGTCCTCGACGGCGACCCGGAAGCGGTTCTCGTCGAGCTGTACGATCTCGACGCGGATGTCCGGAATGACGCCGGCGTCTTCGCAGGCGTCGAGGGAGTTGTCGACACCTTCCTTGACCGTCGTCAGCAGCGCCTTCGAGGGGTTGTCGAATCCGAGCAGGTGGCGGTTCTTGGCGAAGAACTCCGAGACCGAGATGTCCCTCTGCCGCCCGGCCATCTCCTTGGCCGTCATGCGGGCCTGGCTGGGGGAGCGGCCGCCAGACGCCGGCTTTCGCGCCTTGGGCTTGCGTGGCTTCGGCTTGGGCGCGCCGGCGTTCTTGGACGCTGGCTGCGCCGGGCGCTTCGAGGCCGCCGCGTCGAACGCAAAAGATTCCTGGTCACCCATGCCGATCACCCCCCGGATTCAGGCACGGCGTGATGATCCTCTCCGGAAGGAGAGCGGTCAAGCAGACGCCGTTCCTGGCAATTTCAGGTGGCGTCGAGCCGGCGGCCGCGGAAGTTGCCGATCAGGCGCACGCGGCCGGTGCGGAGCAGGTGGCGCACGGTGGCGACGATCTCGCGCTCGTCGCTGGTGCTCCGGGCGAGGGTCTGGACCAGCTCGAGGAGGGTCGTGTCGATTCCGTCATCCCCCCGCCGGAGGTGGCAGCGCGATTTGGAGGAGACTCTCTTGACGACTGCACCCATGATGCTCGCCTCGCCTTTCCTTCTGCCAAGCAGGATGCGTGCCATCGCCGGTCAGGGTCCCGGCATCCGTAGATGCCCCTGAAATCACAGCGCTTTTTGACTGTTCGCGGATGGGCCTGGCTCGGAAGGTGCCGTGAGGTGACGGATTTCGGTCGTCGAGTGTCCGATTTCGGACACCGAAAGCAGCGCGTGCACACCTCGACTGCACCCCTCAGCCGATCGGCCGGGACACCTCCCCTCGGAGGTCCACGGCCTCGGCCATGGCTGCCGGGCCGACCTGCGGCTCCTCGGCCAGGTCGGCGACGGTGCGAGCTACTCGCAGGACGCGGTGTGCGGCGCGGGCAGAGAGCGCCAGACGCTCGACCGCCTTCGCCAGCAGAGCGCGCGCCTCGGGAGTGGCCGCCACCGCCTCATCCAGCGCGCTGATGGGGATCTCGGCATTGGTCGAGACTCCGGACGCTGCGAGCCGTCGCGCCTGGCGACGCCGGGCGGCTTCGACCCGCGCCCGCACCGAGGCGCTGTCGGGGGCGTCTGGAGGGCCGTCGAGCTCGCTCCAGGAGATCTCGGGAACGCTCACGTGGAGATCGATCCGGTCGCGGAGCGGGCCGGAGAGGCGGGCGGCGTAACGGGCCACGGCGGCGTCGTCGCAGCGGCAGTCCCGGCGCTCCGAGAGCCGCCAGCCGCAAGGGCAGGGATTCGCGGCCGCCGCGAGCTGGAAATGGGCGGGAAACTCCGAGGTGCCCTGGGCTCGGGCGATCAAAACCCGCCGCTCCTCGATCACCTGGCGAAGCGACTCCAGGCTGCGCCGCTCGAACTCTGGAAGCTCATCGAGGAAGAGCACGCCTCGATGGGCCAGGGAGACTTCACCGGGCCGCGGGGGCGCTCCGCCCCCCAACAGACCGGCCCGGCTGGAGGTGTGGTGAGGAGCCCGGAAGGGGCGCTCGGTCATCAGAGGCGCATCTCGGTCGAGGCGGCCCGTCGCGCCGTGGATCCGCGTCACCTCGAGGGCCTCTTCGAAGTCGAGTGCCGGGAGCAGTCCCGGGAGGCTTCGCGCCAGCAACGTCTTCCCGGTCCCGGGAGGGCCCAGGAACAGCAGTCCGTGGCCGCCGGCGGCCATCAGCTCGAGGGCTCTCTTGGCCCTCGCCTGGCCCCGGATGTCGCGCAGATCCACTCTGGAGGCCGCATCCGGGGATTTCGCGGCGGCGGCTTTCGGGGCTCGAGGGAGATCCCGGCCGGCGCCCAGAGATTCGACCACCGACGCGAGATCCTCCGCGATCCGGACGTCGATGCCGGGGGCCAGACCCGCCTCCGGGCCGTTCTCTCGGGGAACGATCACCCGACGGGCCCCCGCTGCAGCCAAGCACAGCGTTCGCGCCAGGGCGCCCCGAACTGCGCGGAGCCGACCGTCCAGGGCCAGCTCGCCGACCAGTGCCAGGGCTCCCAGGCGATGTGCTTCCAGAGCCCCATCGGCGGCCAGGATCCCGATCGCGATCGGTAGATCCAGGCCTGCACCACTCTTTCTTACCCCCGCGGGGGCCAGATTGACGGTCACACGGCGTGCCGGAAAGGTTCCCCCGATCGATGAGATTGCCGCGCGGACCCGGGCGGCGCTCTCTCGGACAGCCGCCTCCGGGAGACCGACGATGTCGATCCGCGGAAGCTGGGAGCTGATCCGAACCTCTACCTCGATCGGGATGCCATCGACACCCGAGAGCGCGGCCCCCAGGATGCGAGACACAGGGATCTCCGCGGGACCGATTCAAGGCTGGGGCGGGGCATGGACCACACGTTGAAGGCAGGGCCTGCATTGCAGGCCCTGCCTTCCACCTTTGAGAAGCCCCGCCAGGGATGGGGCATTCATTCATTTAGGTGGTGCGCGGGAGGAAAATGTGTCAGCGATATGATGCGTCAGCCGGAGAACCGCTCTCACGAGGGGGGCGGCGGCGTCACCGTAAGGGTGTCAAGGTCCACTCCCTGGAGAAAGCCATGCTTCGATCGATCGAGATTCTCTGTGCGCTGGCGGCCCTTTGCGGCCTGGCCTGTGGAACGCCGGCTCCGCCGCCGGCCGAACCGGCGCCGGATCCCTCCCAGTTCTCGGGCGAGCGGGCCTGGGAACACCTGGAGAGACTCGTGGAGATCGGACCTCGCGTTGCGGGTACCCCCGGGGCGGAGGCGGCGCGGAGCTACATCCGGGCGCAACTCGAGGCCATCGGGCTCGAGCCGGAGCCGCTCTCCTTCGAGGTAGACTACGAGGGCGCAGAAGGCGAGGTTGGGACACTCAGCTTCGAATCGGTCCTGGCGGTGATACCGGGGGAGTCCGACGATCTCCTGGTCCTGGCAGCGCCCTTCGACTCGAGGCACTTCGAGAGCTTTACCCACGTTGGCGCCAACAACGGGGCCTCCGGTGCCGCCCTGCTCCTGGAGATGGCGCGGGTGCTGAGCGTAGATCCGATTCCCTACACGGTCTGGCTCGCCTTCCTGGATGGCGACGCCATTTACGCCGACGACGCACCGCCCGACGAGCGCTTCCTGGGAAGCCGCGCATTGGTGCGCGAAATGCAGGGGAAGGGTGCGCTCTCCCGCACCCGGCTGATGGTGTATTTCAATCAGGTCGGGGATCGGGATCTGGTGATCGCTCGCGATCTTCGCTCCGAACGGGTCATCCGCAGATCGTTCCAGCACGCGGCGAAGGATCTGGGTCAGGAGCGGGTCTTTCCCCCGGAACGGCCCTTCTCGCGTCCTCCCGGAGGACATGACGCCTTTCGTTCCGTTGGCTTCCGGCGTGTGATGATCGTCAGCGACGATTCGTTTGGCGGCGACGAAGCTCCGGGTGTCTACTGGCAGACCGAGGAGGACACACTGGAGCAATGCGATCCCGAGAGCCTCGCGATCGTGGGCGCGGTCACCAACGCGGGACTCCGGGAAGTGGTGACGCTGCTGCGGAAGGTGGATCGCTTCAGCCGCAAGCCCGTTCCGCCGCCCGAGGTGGAGCCCGTCGAAGCGGTCGAGCCCGTCGAGACTCCGGATTCGCCCGGTGCTGCCGAAGAGGAGGCGGTCCCCTCACCCTGAGGGAGGTCGAATTTCCATGCTCTATAGTCCATCCAACGCCCGGAGCGGATGGACGTAACCGTAGGAGAAGTTGCGCGATGAGCGAAGCGGGGCATGGCTTGCGCCGCGCGGGCGTCACGACGCTCGCACTGGCTGGGCTCGTCGCCATGGTACTCCCGGGCTCGCCGCTCGCCGCTGAGGAGCGTGTCCGCGTCCTGATCGAGTCTCCCGGCCCAGGCGTTCAGGTGGAGAACCCGGTTCATCAGGCGCGCATCGCCGGCAGTGCCAGCGCCGAGGGCGACGAGCCGCAGAACTACGACGTCATGCTGGCGATCGACGTCTCCGCCTCGACCCTACACGCCAGCGGCGTCGATGTGGACGGAGACGGTTTCGTCGGAGCGAATCCACTCCTGGAGCTCCTGCCTCCCACCGCGCGCTCCGCGGACAAGCGCAGCTCCGATCCGGAAGATTCGATCCTTCACGCCGAGATCGCCGCGGCTCGGGCACTCATCGAGAGACTCGATGCGCGCCGGGCGCGGGTGGGCGTGATCTCCTTCGCGGGAGAGGTGGACCCGACGACCGGAAGGCGCAAGTACCTCGATCAGAAGGATGCGTGGGTCGATGCGCCCCTGACCTCGGATCTCGCGCAGATCCACCGCACCCTCGATGCGATCCTCGCCCGCGGTGCCCGCGGCGCCACCAACTTCGCGGCGGGCGTGCGCATCGGCATCCGGGAACTCGCCGGCCTGAGCGAAGCCCGGAGCCGGCCGCGGCCGGACGCGAAGAAGGTGATCCTCTTCCTCACCGACGGCGCGCCGACGCTTCCAAGCGGTCGAGGCAACCAGATCGACCCCGGAGACAGCGAGGCCGCGGTGCGCGCGGCCCAGGTTGCCCATCGCGCGGGGATCACCATCAACACCTACGCCCTCGGGGGGGGGGCACTCACCTATCCCGAGGTGGTGATGGAGATGGCCAGGGTTTCTCTCGGTACCTACACGCCGGTGCAGAACCCGGGCGACATCATCATGCTGCTCCAGGGAGTGTCCTTTGCCAATGTGGAGGATGTGGTGTTCACCAACGTCACCACTGGAGACTTCTCCACCGACGTGCGCCTCAATCCCGACGGGAGCTTCCAGGGCTACGTGCCCGTGCAGGAGGGATCGAACCGCGTGCGCGTGATCGCCCTCGCCAGTGACGGGAGCCGCGGCGCGGTGGAGTTCGAATTCGTCTTCAAGCGCGCCGAGCTGACCGGCAGGGACAAGCTCCGCGAGCTCGAGGACATCCAGCGCCAGAACAAGGCCCTGGAGCTCCGGCGCCTCGAGCTCGAGATCAAGGCGTTCCGCGAGGAGCAGCGCAAGGAGATCACCCTCACACCCGAGAAGGAGCCGGAGAAGGCGCAAGAGGAGTAGCGGGCTAGAGGGGTACCAGGGCCGGGTCGCTGATCTCGCGCTGCTTGAGCTTGCCGCCTTCGTAGACGGACCGGACGTCGATGGTGCCGTCGCCGTTCTTGTCTTCGTCGCGCTGCTTGATCGTGGGCTTCCCGGCGATCTGCTCGTAGGTCTCGAAGGTGTCCGCCTTGCCGTCGCCGGTCGTGTCCTTCTCGATCCGGACGATCACCTCCTTGCCGCCGACCGTCTCGAAGCTGGTCCAGGTGTCCGTTCGGCCGTCCTGGTTCCGGTCCTCTTCGCTGCTCACGATCGCGCGTTGCTCGTAGCGGACGGTCCGGTCCACCGATCCGTCCGAGTTGCCGTCGTGACGCTCTTCGACCAGCGAACCGCCTTCGAAGACGAAGAACGCGTCCACGCTACCGTCGTAGTCGCGGTCCACCTCGCGGGCGATCATGCGCCCATCGGAGCCGTAGCGCTGCCACTCATCGGCCTCGCCGTCCTCGTTGTTGTCCTTCTGGATCTCCACCAGGACGCCGCTTTCATAGCTGCTCCAGGTGTCGAGGGTTCCGTCGTAGTTCTTGTCTTCTTCCTTGCGGAGAATGCGGCCGGTGGCGGCGTCGTGGTAGCGCAGCTCTTCGGGGTTCCCGTCGCGGTCCGCATCGAGCGAGCGTGCCACGACGTCGATCTCCTTTTCGTTGCCCCACTTCCCCTCCGCGACGGTGCGTTGCTCTTCGTCGTAAATGGAGAGGGGGAGGTCGCGTTCCTTCGGAGCCGCGGGCGCCGCCCGGGGATCGGCTCGCGCGACGAGGGTCTCGTCGTCGGTCTCCTCTACCACGGCTTCGGCCTCGGTTTCGAGAGCTTCGTCCCGCTCGATCTGCCGGAGCAGCTCCTCCTGGCGCTGGAGCTCTGCCTCGATCTCGGCCTCCAGGGAATCCTGACGCGCGATCTCGGTTTCGATCTGTTGCTCGAGCTCCTCCTCCCGTTGGGTCTGGGAGCGGCCCGGGCGTGAGGAGCCCCCGCCGCCTTGCAGGGGGACCTCGCCGGTGATGGCGCTGTAGATCAGGAGGGTGCCGGCGCCCACGGCCGCTCCGATGGGACCCGCCTGGCTACCGATGATGGCGCCCATCAGCATGCCCTCGACGGCGCTCTGGGCGCGTTGGCCCACGGTGGCGCCGATGCCACCGGAGGAGGTCCCCGCACCGGGATTGGCGTTGGGATCAGCGTTCGGATCGGCGGGTGTCGTGGTCGCACAGCCCGTGAGCCAGACGGCGATCAGGGCGGCGATCGCGAGCAGCGAACCAGCGTTCCGAAAGCTGCGCATCGGTTCGCCCCTCATGGCGTTCCTCTTCCCCTGGCTCCAACTTCCCATAAGTACCACAGTGGGGCTCCGGCTCCCAGAAGAGACGGCCCGGCCGACGCGATGCGGCATCTCGCCACAGCTACACGCACCCGCCGTGGGAGCCCCGGGCGGTGCCAGCGACCGCTATTTCCTCCGGGAATCGCCTCTAGAGCGGTGGAGTACCCTGGGAACGAGACTGAGCGGACCGATTCTCCAATCGACCCGCTACGGATTTCGAGCTAGTCTAACGCAGCGCGGCGGGTAGTCGGCTCTTTTGCCAATGCACGCCTCGGCGTGTCGCCAGAATCCCCACGGCAAGGAATCCGCGCTCGGCCAGCAAGTGATCTCCATTATCTGCCGATGAACCGGTAGGAGAGTT
This sequence comes from uncultured delta proteobacterium, assembly GCA_963722885.1. Taxonomy (GTDB): domain Bacteria; phylum Myxococcota_A; class UBA9160; order UBA9160; family UBA6930; genus CAVXZE01. Next base: position 158,194 of record CAVROS010000042.1, on the reverse strand, counting down.
GCCGTGGGACTCACATTGATTCGCAAGAGCGAAGGCTTTCGCCCCAAGGGGAACCCGAAGGTGGCGCTGGTGCTTGCCGGCGGGGCCGTGTCGGGGGGCGCCTTCAAGGTCGGTGGCCTCAAAGCGCTCGATGACTTTCTGGTCAACCGGAAGATCGCCGATCTCGATCTCTACGTCGGGCTCTCGGCGGGCTCGATGCTGGCGGTATCCCTCGCCAGCGGCATCACTCCCGACGAGATGATCAAGGTCCTCGAGGGTACCAGCACCCGCTTCGACCAGCTCGGCCCGATGGATTTCTACAAGCCGAACCTGCGCGAGTTCGTCGAGCGACCCGCCAAGTTTGCCTACGACCTGCTCGCCTACGCGCCGGGTGTGGCCTACGAGCTCGCCCGCCAGATACCGGAGCTGCCGAAAGCCCTGGCCCCCAGTCTGCGCGCCTTCGTGAAGAAGCCCAGCTACACGCGGGCCGAAGTGGTGGCGATGAAGCTGATCGAGCACGTATCGCCCTCGCGTGAGATCCCCGCCCTGACCAACCACATTCCGACGGGCTTCTTCGACAACAGGGGGCTCGAGCGCTGGTTGCGCAAGAATCTCCGGCGCATCCGCCTGCCGAACGATTTCCAGGCCTTCGAGAAGAAGAGGGGTCGCAGGCTCTACATCGCCGCCTGCGACGTGGATACTGCCGAGCGCGTGATCTTCGGGTCCGACGAGAACTGCGATATCACCATTTCCCAGGCGGTGCAGGCCTCGACGGCGCTGCCCATCTTCTACAAGCCCCCGCGCTTGAACGGCGTCGACTACATGGACGGTGGCATCCGCAATACCGCCAACATCGACGTCGCCATCGACAAGGGTGCCGACCTGATCATCTGCTACAACCCGTTTCGCCCCTTCCTGAATCGGATCGACGACGAGCAGAGCGGTTCACAGTACTTCTCGGCGGGTCGCTACCTCTCGGACCGCGGCCTCAAGGTCGTGGTCAACCAGGTCTTCCGTACCCTGCTGCACTCCCGGCTCAAGCTCGCCCTCCAGCGCTACCTGGCCGATAGGCGTTTTCAGGGCGACATCGTCCTGCTCGAGCCTCGGGACAGCGACGCCGAATTCTTTGCCATCAACCCGCTGGCGTTCTGGAAGCGGGCCCAGGCGATTCGCGAGGGCTTCGAGTCCGTCCGGCTGACCATCGAGCAGAACTACGAGCAGCTGGGCGCGCTCCTGGGCCGCTATGGACTGGACATGGACCGCAAGGTGGCGCGGCGCAAGGCCGCTCGGCTGCGAGAGGCACGGGGCTGGAAGATCAGCGAGGAGACCCCGCAAGCCGAGGCCCCGCCGGCCCCGCCGCTGCGCCTGGTGAACGCCAAGCGCGCCTAGCCCGCCCACGCGGCAGGGTCCGTCGCAGACCCATTTTTTCAGCTCCGGAGCTGACTCTGGAGTTGCTCCCCGCGGGAACTCGTGGTAACTTGAAAAGTTACCTTCTATGTGGCGCCTGTTCCTCGCTGGGCGCAAATACCCGTTGCGCGATGTGCACACTGATCGTTCTCCATCGCTGCTTTTCACAGGCGCCGCTCGTCCTCGCCGCGAATCGCGACGAGTACCTGGATCGGCCTGCGGAGAGGCCGGCCCTGCGCATGTCAGGGAGTCGCAGAGTGCTTGCCCCGCGGGATCTTCAGGCCGGGGGGACCTGGCTGGGACTGAACGACGCGGGTCTGTTTGCGGCGCTCACCAACCGCCCCTGCAAGACCCCCGATCCCTCCTACCGGTCCCGGGGCCTGGTGGTCTTCGAGGCCCTCAGCGAGGCGTCTGCGCCGGACGTGATCGCGGCCCTCGGGACCTTGCCGGAACGGGCCTACAACCCGTTCAACTTCTTCGTCTCCGATGGAGATGCGGCCTTCGCAGCCATCTACCAGGGCAAATTGCGCGTCACCAGACTCGAGCCAGGGCCACACGTGATAGGGAACGCGGATCCGGACGACCGGAGCGTTCCCAAGATCGCGCGGCTGCTGGTGCGGGCGGAGAGGATCGCCGAGGGCGACGCGGACGGGGCTCTCGGCGCGCTGGCGGAGGTGTGCAGGACTCACGAGGGAGACGGGAAACGCGGTCCCCTCGACGATACCTGTATCCATGCGGGTGGCTACGGGACCCGGAGCAGCACCTTGCTGCGGCTGGGGCCCGACGCTTCCCGAAACGAGTTTCGACACGCGGAAGGCGCCCCGTGCCAGGCCGCGTATGAAGATTTGACCCCGTTCCTGTCCGAGCTGGATCTTCGAGCTGGTGTCGATGCAGGGACTCCGAAAAGGAAGGCAATTTGAGACGAATCGGTAGCAACATTCGAAAGCAGAATGCGGACCAGAGAAGCAACCGACTGATTCGCAACATCATCCGCTACACCGATGAGGAGAAGCCGCTCAACGACTATCCGAAGAAGATCATCTCGCCGCCCAAGGCCTCCGGTTGCTGCACCGACGAGAACCGGGTCACGGTGGGAAGTGTGCGCGAGGTGGACGGTTTCAAGTTCTGCTACAAGATCTGCGAGTCTTGTGGGCACGCGGTCCGGTTCTACTACCCGGCCGCCGAAGGGACCAGTGCGGCGGTGAAGAACTACCGCCAGTGGAAGAAATACATGGTCCAATAGCCCGGAGACCAGAGGGCAATCCGCGAGGCGACCACCCCTGGTCGCCTCGCTCTCTTTGGGTGGCTGGGCGCGCGAGTTCGGGAAGGCGGATGCTGATGGCGACTCTCGACGAGGCGGCGGCCTACCTGGCAGGACTCATCAACGTCGAGAGATCACCGGACTACCGCCGGGCCCGCCTCTCCCTCGAGCCGATCCGATGCCTGCTCGAGCGACTCGGTCTCCCCCAGGTGGGGCTCTCCGTACTCCATATCGCCGGATCCAAGGGAAAGGGATCGACGGCACTGCTCGCCGAGGGGATCCTGCGCGCCCACGGGCTGCGGGTCGGCACCTTCACCTCACCCCATCTGGAGTCGTGGACCGAGCGGTTCCGGATCGACGGAGAAGAGGTGGCGGGAGAGAAGCTTGCCGAGGTCGTGGAGCGACTGAGGCCCGAGGTCGACGCGCTCCGAGAGGAGCAGCCCGAAGACTCCCCCAGCTTCTTCGACGCCACCACGGCGGCGGCGTTGCTTCTTTTTGCAGACGCCGGGGTCGATCACGCCGTGTTGGAGGTGGGGCTGGGTGGGCGCCTGGACTCGACGAACATCGTGACTCCTGCGGTGACCTGCGTGACGAGCATCGAGCTCGAACACACCGAGAAGCTGGGCACGAGCCTGGCGGCGATCGCCGGTGAGAAGGCCGGCATCGCCAAGTCCGGTGTTCCCCTCGTCATGGGGCCTCTGCCGGCCGAGGCGGCGGCGGTGGTCGAGGAGCGCGCCGGGCGGCTCGACTGTGCTCTGGCCCGATACGGGAGCGAGTTCGACGCCGAGGTCCTGGATGAGGATCTCCACGCTCAGCAGATCCGCTTTCGGGACGGTTCCCTCGTCTTCGAGGCGCGGCTCGCCGTAGCCGGCGCCCACCAGGCGCGCAACGCCGCGCTGGCTCTCGCGTGTGTGCGGCGTCTCCGGGCGATTCCGGACCGGGCACTCGGTGCCGCCGCCGGGCGAGCCTTGGCCACCGCCTCGCTTCCCGCGCGGATCGAGTTTCTCTCTCGCCGGCCCTGGCTGGTGGTGGATTCGGCCCATACAGCCGCCTCGGCGGCGGCGCTGGCGCGCACCCTCGCCCGGATTCCACGGCGTCGCGGCCACCTGGTGCTTTCCGTCTCCGCAGGCAAGGACCTGGCGGCGATCTGTCGAAGCCTGGTTCCCTTTGCCGATCAGCTGACCATCACGCGCGCGGAGCCGGTTCGTTCGCTCGAGCCCGAGGAGGTGACTGCGGCGGTGCGCAGCGTTGCGGCGGAGCTCACGCCGCGAGTGGTGGCGGATCCGCAGTTGGCGGTCCGCGCGGCGCGCGAGGGGCTGGGGCCGGAGGATCTGCTCTGTGCCGCGGGCTCCGTGTACCTCGCCGGAATCGCGCGGCGCGTGCTGCTGGACGACCGCCGCTCCTGAACTTCAGGCGCGCCCCTCGGTGAGCTCGCGGAGCTCGAGGTAGATGGTGCGGATTCCGACCTCGGCGGGATCCGGCGCCGGCGGGGGCGCCGCGTTTCGCTGCAATGCCCGCGCCGCCCGCCGAAGGCTCTGCTGTGACGACGAGAGCCGTCGCTTGTTGATCTCGAAGTTCGAGGGTCGGCTTCTCGCCAGCCAGAGCCGCGCGAGCCTCTTTCCGAGATCCCCCTGCTCCTTGGCCAGGAGTTCGAGGGATCGGGCCAGGCGTCGCCTGCCACGTGCGTCGAGCCGCTCCGGCTTCTTGCGCCAGGCGAGCCACTCACCGGCTGCGAGCGTCTTGCGCACCGTGAAGAGCGATGCCTCGGTGGCGTAGAGCAGTTCGTCGTGAGTGAGAGGGTCGCGCGCGAAGGCATCCGCCGCATTGCGGAGACGCAGCTTGCATCGCTCCAGCCGGCGTTGGCTGCGGCGCAGCGCCGCTGGCTTCGCCTGCTGCAGAAAGAAGGCACGGTCGAGATCGTCGAAGAAGAGAAACTGGAGCGCCGATCCGTTGCCCACCGGGAAGCCCGCGTCGTGGACGGCACCGAGCGCGCGGTAGCAGGCGGCCGCCGCTCCACGCGTTTCGCCGAAGAGCAGCCGGCCAAAGGCGCGATCGAAGCTCCTGGCGTCCGTCTCCCCGGACCAGGCCTGCTGGGCGGTCCACGCGAAGGCGAGCCAGCAACCCCCCTGAAGGTTGTAGTGCCCGAAGTCCCCCCAGTCGGTGCAGATCACGCCGAGGGCGCCGTGGCGTCTCCCCGCGTCGGCCCAGCGCGCGATGTTGTCGATGCTGTTCTGGATCCGGGGGAAGAGGCAGTTCCAGGTGGAGGTTCCCGGGCAGACCAGAAAGTCGATCCCATTCTGCTGGAAGGCCTTCACCCTGTCGTAGTCGTGCTCGGCCTCGTACCCCCAGTCGAGCAGGACCAGGTCGCGGTCGATCTCCGAGACCAGCTCCGGATGGCGATGAATCACGTCCCCCCAGACCATGGTGCGCTTGCCGTGCTCGGCGGCGAGATCGCGGACCCGGCGCAGGTGCTCCAGGAAAACGCCACCCCGCCCGATCTGTTCTCCGCGCTGCTTCGACTTCCCGGTGCATAGATCCCAGGGCTCGTCGCAGTTGGCGTTGAAGAAGGGCGAGCGGAAATTGGGGAGATACTCGTCGTAGAGGTCGCGGAGCAGCTGGTAGGTGCCGGGTTCGGCCGGGGAGAGGGTCCAGCCGAGCTCGGACTCGTCGAGCTCGGCGTAGGCAGCGTGCTTGAGGATGTGGCCCATGTGGCCGAGGGACTGGAGCGTGGGGATCAGCCCCACGTGGCGCTCCGCCGCGTAGGCATCCAGCTCTCTCATCGTCTCGGCATCCAGGGGAGAGGCGTCGGCGCCGATCTCGGGATGACGCCGAAAGCGGAAGGTGTGTTCGGTGTACAGCATCAACACGTTCAGCTTGAGTCGTACGCAGAGATCGATCACCTGCTTCAGGCTTTCCGGAGTCGGGACCTTGCCGCGGGAGACGTCGAGCATCAGTCCCCGGAGCTGGAAATCCGGCGCGTCCTCGATCTCGCAGGCCGGGATGCGCCCACTCGGACTCACCAGCTGGGCGAGGGTCTCGACCGCGTAGCGAAGGCCGGCGGGTCCGGCGCCGACCGCTTCGACGCAATCGGGTGTTACACGAAGTCGATAGGCCTCTCCCTCGTCCCCTTCCCGCCGAAGCTCTATCCGCGGTCCCAGCCCGCGGTTGTGGGCGTGTCCCTCGATCGTCAGCTCCAGGCCGCAGACGCGTTGAAGCGAGTCGCGAAGGGCGCGCGCGGCGGTGAACTCCGAATCCGCGGCGCCGGGCGTCAACACCAGCGGCAAACCGTCGCGGAGTGCAAAGGATCCCGCGCCGGCGCGAAGGCTGGCGGGAGTCGGCAGCAGAGGCGTCATGGCGGGGAGTCTAGCCCGCATTTCTCACCCGCTCGCTGAGCTCTGGCGCTGGGAGACGGCGGATGAGTGGCCCGGTGAGTCTCGAGAAAAACGAAGCGCCCGGGCTGACTCCTCACGCAGATGCGCAAGGGGAGGGGTAGCCAGTCCGGGCGCTGAGAGGCGTTTGCGCTTGCAGCCTTGGATACAGCAAGGCCCGTGCCAGGCCGGCGTCCCCCGCGGAACTTCGCTAACTGCCCGATTTTGTGGGGCCGCTGGCCTCTGCCTGTTCCCGCGCTGGCAATTCGCGCGCAGCGGATCCGGCGCCGGTGACACAATTTGCGTCGGCGCCGCCGGAGAGGGCGCGAATGTGCTCGGGTCGGGTCCCGCAGCAGCCGCCGACGATCCTCGCACCGGCCTCGATCCAGCCCCGCGCAAGACGCGCGTACTCCCGTGGCGAGCGCTGCTCGCCGGAACCGATCAGATTGGCATACACGAGAAACGGTAGATCGGCGCGCTGCAGGACACTGAGGCAAGCTGGAACGGAGTCCGGCGGCAGGCAGTTCACTCCGACGGCGAGGGGACCCAACCGGGCGACGGCGTCGATGGCTTCGTCGAGGGGCTCGCCGGAGAGCAGGCGCGCGTCGCGCCGGGCGACGAAGCTGGCGAGTACCGGGGCCCCGCACTCGCGTGCAGCTCGAACCGCGGCGACCGCTTCGCGAATCGTGTTGATGGTCTCGACGAGGATCGCGTCGGCTCCCGCCTCCACCAGGTGTCGCACGTGTTCTCCCTGCTCGCGCGCCAGGATCGGGTCGGCGGGAACCCGCTCCGGGCGGAAGCAGTCCTCCAGGGGTGGCGCCGAGCCCAGGACGAAGCTGCCGCTCTCCAGAGCGGCCTCGCGAGCGAGTGCCACCGCCCGAGCGGTGAGTTCTCTGGCTCGGTGTCCCTGGCCCACCTGATCGAGGGTGCGGCGTTGGGTCCGGAAGGTGTTCGCGGTGAGCGCCTGGGCGCCCGCCGCCAGGTAGGACCGATGAATCGCGAGCACGGTTTCCGGGGCCTCGATCACGCCCCGGGCCGACCAGAGGGGAAGCGCCGAGGGGATCCCGAGCCGCTCGAGCTCGGTTCCGGTGGCGCCGTCCAGAACCAGCGGAGGGCCTGCCGCCAACCGCTCGCGCAGCCTCTTCTCGGAGCTGGTCATAGTCCCGTTATACTCCGCTTCGATGTCTCGCAGCTCAACGGTCGCGCGTCTGGAAGGCGGGGGACGTCTGGAGGTGGTTCGCCTGGGCGTGCGCTACGCCGAGTCCGCCTTTCCGGAGCGTAGCGACGAAGGGGTGATCGAACCCATCAGCTTCGTCGAGGGAGCCCTGAAGCCGGGCGTCCAGCGTCTCGGTCCTTTCCAGCTGACGGTTTCTCTCGACGCTGCGGGCGAGGTCGCGAGCTACGATCTCCTGGTTCGCAACCTCGCCGAAGTTCCGCTCCACCTGGAGTCGGTGGTGCTGGGGTTCCGCTGGACGCAGATCGAGACGGGGGCCCTTCGCTTCCTGCGCCACGGCTGGCAGTCCTGGTCGTTCACCGGGGCGCGGCCCCTGGACGCCGCGGGCGAGCCCGGGTTTCCCTCTGGTCCCTGGCTGCGCGGCATCCACCACGGCGTCGGCTCTCCACCTCCGGACCGCGCCGGATGGCACGAGTCGGACCTGGTCTCGGTGGTCGGAGCGTCGCCTTCAGGAGCTGCCTGTCTGGCCGGCGTGCTGGAAGGCGGCGTCGGAACCGGACTCGTCTACCTGAAGCCCGACCGAGACGGGGTGCGGGTGGAGGTGGAGGTTCGTTTCGAGGTTCCCGTCGCTGCCGGAGAGGAGCGCCCCGTCGAGCGGATCCGGGTAGCGCTGGGCGACGACCCGAACCGGCTTCTCGAAGAATACGCCGATCAGCTCGGCGAACTGGCGGAGGCGCGCACCGGGAGTCCCTTCCAGACCGGCTGGTGTAGCTGGTACCAGTTCTTCCACGGGATCACGGAGGAGGGTCTGCTCCGCAACCTGGAAGGGCTGGCGGCGAGTCGCGAGCAGATCCCGGTCGACGTCGTGCAGCTCGACGATGGCTACCAGCGCGCCATCGGCGATTGGCTCGAAACCAACCAGCGGTTTCCCCGCGGCATCGCTCCACTGGCTTCGGCGATCCGAGACGCCGGCTTCCGCCCCGGCATCTGGACGGCTCCCTTCTGCGTGACAGCGGAGAGCCGCCTCTATGACGGCCACAGCGACTGGCTGCTGCGAAACGGCCCGAACCTGCACCGGGGTCTTCTGCATCCCGAGTGGTCGAAGCAGGGCTGGGTCTACGCCCTCGATACCTCGCAGGAGGAGGTGTGCGCCCACCTCACGCGGACATTCGCCGCACTGGTGGGGCTGGGTTTCAGCTACCTGAAGCTCGATTTCCTCTACACCGTCGCCATGCAAGCCGATGCTCGGGATCCCCACCTGACCCGGGCGCAGCGGCTGCGGCGGGGGCTGGATGCGGTGCGCGCCGGTGCTGGCCCCGACGCCTTTCTCCTCGGTTGCGGCTGTCCCATGGGTGCCGCCGTGGGTGTGGTGGACGGCATGCGCATCGGCCCGGACGTGGCGCCCGCCTGGCTGCCAGACCAGCAGAGTGCCATTCCCGGTCTCGAACCCACCGCTCCCTCGACCCGCAACGCGGTGCGCAACATCCTCTCGCGGACCTGGATGCACCGCCGCCTCTGGCTGAACGATCCCGACTGCCTGATGGCCCGGTCCCGTGAGACCGAGCTGACGGCGGCGGAGATCACCACCCTGGCGGCCAGCATCGCGGCCACCGGCGGCATGCTGATCTTCTCCGATGACGTTTCGTTGCTCTCTCCGAGCGACCTGGCGCTGATCCGCGACACCATCACCCTGGCCCGCGAGGTCGACTCGGGGGGCGCCCGAGGCGCCGGGCGGCCCATCGATCTTCTCGGCGGTGAGCTCGCTGCGGGAATGGCGGGACACACGGCTTCGGGCGCGCTCGTCGCGCGGCTGAACGCTCGGGATGATCCCTGCGAGCTGGAGCTCGATCTCGCGGCCATCGGTCTCCCGCCGACGGGACTTCCGCCGGTGGCACTGCTCGGCACCCCCGCACCCCGTTCGGGAGTCGAGGAGGGCCGCCCGCGCTTCGACCTCGCCGCCCACCAGAGTGCGTTGCTCCGGGTGCACCGAAACCCGCTCCTCGCGGTCTTCTGCGACTACGACGGGACCTTCGCCGTGCAGGACGTCGGCGCGACGCTGGCGAGGCGGTACGCCGGCGAGCGCAGGGAGGCGCTCTGGGAGCGCCTTCGCAAGGGCGAGTTCACCGCCTGGTCGTACAATATGGAGCTTCTCGACGGCCTGCCGGTCTCCGAGGAGAAGCTCGACGCCTTCCTGAGGACGGTCGAGCCGGATCCCGGAGCCCACCGCCTGGTCGCATGGTGCGAGGAGAGTGCGGTTCCCTTCCGGATCCTCTCCGATGGCTTCGATCGCAACCTGGATCGTCTCCAGGATCTCCACGGCGTGCGCTTCGCCTATGACGCCAACCGGCTCTGGTACGAAAACGGCGCCTGGCGTATCGCTCCCGGTCACCCGAACCCGGATTGCGACTGCGGCACGGGGACCTGCAAGCAGAGTCGGATCCGCGAGTTTCGCAGCGTCCATCACGGAGCGGTGGTGGTTCACATCGGAAACGGTCGGGTCTCGGACCTCTGCGCCTCCCACGCCGCCGACGTGGTCTTCGCCAAGGACTCACTGGCCGAAGAGCTCGCTCGACAGGGTGTGGCCTTCGAGCCGTTCGAGACCTTGCACGACGTAGTCGAGGGCCTCGAGAGACTGCTGCGGAAGTGCCAGCCGTTGAGCGGGGACGTTCCTGCGTAACTGCCTTCTTGCGTAGCAAGAAGGCAGTTACGCAGGAACGTCCCCGTTTACTCCTCGAGCCACCGGTCGAAGGGCATCACCACCCAGAGCACGGCGTAGATGACCAGGCCGATACCGCCTGCGAAGAGGGTCATCAGCGCGAATGCCAGCCGCACCACGGCGGTGGGCACCCCGAACTGCAGGGCCAGGCCGCCGCAGACGCCGGCGATCATGCGGTCGTTGGCGGTGCGGTACCAGTCGGCGGTGAATCGCTCGCCATCCAGCCGGGAGCCGCAATACCGGCACTTGACGGCCTGGGCGCGAACCTCCTCGGCGCAGTAGGGGCAGAGCTTGGTTTCATTCATGTCACGGCCTCGTGGTGGCGCTGCAGCGCCCGTCTGTGAGCCAGGACCGGGAGTGTTCCGAGGACCAGGGCCAGCCATCCGATCGCACCGAACGCGTAGGCCCCGATCAGGCCCCAGGTGAAGGAAACGGGGAGCCAGGTCGTCAGAATCTCCTGGCCCAGCCAGATCACCGCCAGGTTCCAGAGCAGGAAGAGCGGAAGGGAGAGCGCACTGGCTCCCAGCAGTCGTGCCAGCTCCCGCTTGAAGCCGGCCGGCACGAAGCTGTGGCCTCGCTGCGGACAGGGCGGACTGCGCTCCCGCGCGAAGCTCCGCCGACGCCAGGTGGAGGGTGCGGCCGACCAGCCCCTCGGAGGGCTGCGGCGCCTCGAGGGAATCGAGGGAAGGGGCGAGTCGCGCCAGCTCCCTCTCAATCGGTTCCATCGTCCCCCTCCTGGGCACGCAGCGCCTTCACCGCCGCGTGCAGCCGGCTCTTCACGGTTCCGCGTGGGATCGCCAGGATCTCCGCGATGTCCCGCTCCGGGAGCTGCTGGTAGTAGCGCAGCACCAGGACCTCTCGCAGTCGTTCGGGAAGCGCATCGAGGCGCTGCCGCATATCGAGCTGGAGCTCGACGGGAGGTGCCGCGACCCGCCCCGGCCCGCTGGGCCGGCTCTGCGCCAGATTCTCCAGGTAGCGGGTCTCCACCGCCCGGCGGCGTCCGCGATCCCGGCAGAGATTGTTGGCGATCTGGAAGATCCAGGTGGAGAAGCGACGCCGGGGATCGAACCGATCGCGGGCGCGAACCACCCGCAGCCAGGATTCCTGGAACAGGTCGTCCGCCGCCGCATCTCCCACCCTCCGGTTCAGGAAGCCGTAGAGGGGACCCTTGTACCGGTCCATCAGCGTGGCCAGCGCTCCTTCGTCACCCGCTTGAACCCGCACCATCAGCTCTTCATCCGTACTCACTGCGGCGCACGGTACCGCACCGGGTCGCTCCGTCTCGCCCCCTCTTCGCCCATAGTACGCAGCGGCGAGAGCCGGGGTTCACGGTTCCTGCTATATCCTGCCCGGCCGGCCCAGGGGCCGCGAGCTGGTGGGAAATGCAGGCCAACCGCCACATCACCGTGATTGGTGCAGGGATCGCCGGCTTGGCCGCCGCCTGGCGGCTGCGCGAGCGCGGATGCCAGGTGACGGTACTGGAGCGCTCCGAGCGCGTGGGGGGAAGGGCGACCAGCGACCGGCGGGAGGGCTTCTGCCTCGATTCCGGCGCCCATCAGGTGTCTGCCAGGGATCGAAATCTGCTGGGCTGGATTGCCTCGGCAGGTCTCGAAGAGCGTTTTCTTCCCCTGCGGCCGTTCCGCCTGGCCCAGCTGCGCGGCGGGGAGGCCTCTCCCATCGACCCGGTTGGTGTGCTGGGCGTGGCGCGTCTCCCGGGCGTTCGCTTCCACGAGGCCCTGCGCCTCCGGCGCCTGGCGCGGATCCTGCGCCGCTTCCGCGGCATTCTCGATCCCGAGCGACCCGAATCTGCCGCGCGCCTCGACGATCGCAGCATCGCGGAGTTCACCCGCCTCTACTTCGGCCGCAGCGTCCTGGACAGCTGGGTGGAGCCCTTCGTCGCCGACGCGTCTCTCTGCGATCCGGACTCGGCGAGTCGCGTCCTCTTCCTTCTCCACTACGTCGCGCGTCGCTACGCACCGGTGGGAACCCTGCGCTCGGGTCTCGCAGATCTGGCGCAGGCGCTGGCGCCCGACGACGCAACGCGGCTGGGAGCCATCGTCCAGGCACTGGAGCCGGTGGGGGAGCGCATTGCCGTGCGGGTTGCGGAGCCGGATGGGGAGCGGAGCGTCGACACCGACGCCGTCGTCCTGGCCACGCCGGCGGTGGCCGCCCGAGCCATCGCGGATCCCCTGCTGCAGACCGCCGAGCGCGACTTTTTCGCCCGAGCCCGTTGTGCGGCGGCGATCGTGATGGCGGTGGCACTGGATCGGACCGTGGTGGGCTGTGCCACCCGGACCCGGGTTCCAGATGGCGAGGGATGGCCGGTGGCAACGGTCGCCATCCAGCCAGGGGGTGTGGGTGCGCCCGCACCCGAGGGCAAGGAGCTCGCTCTGGTGATCGCCAGCGGCCGCTGGAGCCGGGCGCACCTGGAGACGCCCGACGAGATCGTCGAGAAGGATCTCCTCGGTCTGCTTCAGCGGCTCCATCCCGGAAGCAGCTCGGCGATTCGCTTTTCCGCAGTCCGGCGCTATCCCCAGGCCTTTCCGCGCTTCGACGTGGGGCGATACCGGGAGATCGCGCGATTCCGAAGCGTCCAGCGAGACCTCCGCGCCGGGGGGCGGCGGCTCTACTTCGCCGGGGACTACCTGGTGGGCCCGAGTCTCGAAGGCGCGGTGACGTCCGGCTTCCGAGCCGCCGACCAGATCCTCCGCGATTTCGGGATCGCGTAGCGGGGACGTTGTTGAATGTTCAACTTTTCGGCCTCGCCGAAAAGTTGAACATTCGACGAACGTCCCCGTTCGGTCAGTCTTCCAGCAGCGCCACTGTGACCCCGTCGCCGCCCTCCCGAGGATCTGCGGACTCGAAGCGCGCGACGTAGGGGGAGTCGCGCAGGTGCTCGCGGATTGCCTTGCGAAGGGCGCCGGTTCCGAGGCCGTGCACGATCATCAGCTGGTTGGCGCCCGAGCTGGCGGCGTCGTCCAGGGCGGAGGCGACCCGATCCAATGCCTCGTCCACCCGCAGGCCGCGAAGATCGCACCGGGTGGCGCCACCCGCTGCCTCGCGGGGAACGGTCTGCACCGACACGCGTGGCTCGCGTCTCTTTGCCTGCTCGCCAGACGCTGCGGAGATCCGATCCGCCGGGAGCTCGAGCTTCGCGTTGCCGATCTGCACACTGACCCGGCCTCTGCGATCCGGCAGCGAGCGGAGCGTGCCCTGCTGACCGCCGGGCACCCGCACCGGGTCGCCGGGCCGGGTGCGATTCCAGTCGACCCGGGTGAGGGGCTCCGGTTGCTCCTCGTCGCCGCGCAGCTCGGCTTCGGCCACGCGAGTCTTCTCCTCCAGGGCGATCAGGCGCTCGCGCGCGTGGGCCGCGTCCTGCGCGCGTCCCCCCCGCTGCAGATCGCGGATCACGCTGGCCACCTGAGCGTGAGCGTCCCGAAAGCCGCTCTCCAGCTCCCCTCGCATCTCTTCGAAGAGCCTGTCCCGGCGGGCCTGGAGGCGCTCGAGCTTGCTCCGGTACTGGTCGCGCGTTGCCTCGCTCTCCTCCCGCAGTCGCGTGGCCTCGATGCGCTCGCGTTCGAGGGTCAGTCGGCTCGCAGCGAGCTCCGAGAGCATCCGATCCAGACGGCGGTCCTCCCGCTCCAGCAGGGCGTTGGCTCGCTCCAGGATGTCCCGGCGCATTCCCATGCGGGCGGCGACCGCCGTGGCGGAGGAGGCGCCCGGGGATCCCATGGTCAGGCGGTAGGTCGGCGCCAAGGTCTCCGCATCGAACTCCACGCTGGCGTTGGCGAAGCGCGAGTCCACCGCTGCCATCTCCTTCAGCAGGTTGTAGTGGGTGGTCGTGACGACCCGCGCTCTCGCGTCGGCCAGCGCCTCCAGCACCGCCTGGGCCAGGGAGGCGCCCTCGGCGGGGTCGGTTCCCACGCCCACCTCGTCGAGCGCGACCAGGCTGCGTTCTCCGGCTGACTCGACGATGCTGGAGAGGTTCGCCATGTGTGCGGAGAAGGTCGAGAGACTCTCCCGGATGTCCTGCTCGTCACCGATGTCCGCGAGGATCGACTCTGCCGCATCCACCTTGGCACCGGGGGCGGCCGGCACGTGAAGGCCGGCCCGCGCGAAGAGCGCCGCCAGGCCCAGCGCCTTCATCGTCACCGTCTTGCCGCCGGCATTCGGACCCGAGAGCACCAGCACCGTGAAGCTCTCACCCAGGTGCAGGTCGTTGGGAACCGCCTCCGCCACGGGCAGGAGAGGATGGCGGAGCTGATGCAGCAGATACACGCCGTCTTCCCCGAGCCTGGGTTCTACCGCGCTCCATCTCCTTGGAGAGCTCGCCCCGGGCAAAGGCCAGATCGATGTTCTCCAATATTTCCAGGTTCGATTCGATCGCCGGACGGGCCTGGGCCGCCCGCTCGGTGAGCGCGCGCAGCACCCGCCGCGTCTCCCGCTCGATGGTGAGCTCGGCCTGCTTGAGCCGATTGTTGAGATCGACCACCGCCTGCGGCTCCACGAAGAGGGTGGTCCCGGTGGAGGAGGCGTCGTGCACGATGCCGGAGACCCGCCCCCGGGCATCGGCGCGGACCGGCAGCACGTAGCGGTCGTTGCGGATGGTGAAGAACGAATCCGACAGCGCCTCGACGATCTCCGGGTCCTGAAGGAAGCTGGCGATTCGGCGTTGCACGTCGCCGGCGATCTGTCGCGATTCCCGCCGCGCGGCGGCGAGGTCCCGGGAGGCCGAGTCGCGGACCTCGCCATCGGCTTCGAGTGCAGCATCGATCTCCGACTCCAGGCCCGAATGATCCAGCATCTGGTGGGCCCAGCCGGCGAGGCGCGGCGCTTCCTCGGCCCGGCCGAGCAGGAACCGCGAGGTCTCGTGGATCGCGCCCAGCGTCGAGCGAAGTCCCAGCAGCTCCTCTCCGGTGAGCATCCCTCTCTTTCGCAGACGGCCCAGCACCCGGGTCTGGTCGCGCACTCCTTCGAGGGGAGGGAGAGCGCCCGCGTCCAGGATCGCCCTGGCTTCGCTGGTCTCGGCCAGGCGCGTACGGGCCTCGCCGAGATCCTCTTCGAAGAGCGAGTCGTCGGCTTCGCAGCGGGCCCGACCCCGGGGCGTGCGGGCGAGCCGCCGGAGCCGCTCGACGACCTCCGGCCACTCCAGTCGGTCGAGTGTCTTCTGCGAGACGTTGAACGGCACGCTCGTCATTCTAGCCCGCGCTGTTCGCCAACTCGCCAGCAGCAACCGGAGCGGGGGCGGCTGGGAGCTCGCGGGGAGGCGCTGCGGCTGGTTCAGCTCCGCAGGCAGTCCTGCCGAGAAGATCTGGCAATGGCTGACGATCTTCTCACCGAGGCGATCCTGGAGTCCACGCGGGACCTGGATCGGCGCAGCGTCGGGGAAATCCTCGGCGCCATCCACGCCGAGGATCACCGCGCGGTGGAGGCGGTGGGGCGGGTCCTCCCGGAGGTGGAGCGCGCGGTCGAGATCCTCGTCCTGACCCTCAGGGTGGTGGGTGCTGGTTCAACGTGGGCGCTGGGACGAGTGGCCGCATCGGGGTACTCGACGCCGCCGAGATTCCGCCCACCTACGGATATCCCCCGGAGCGGGTGGTGGGGATCATGGCGGGCGGCGTCGGCGCCCTGGTGCGGGCCGTCGAGGGCGCCGAGGACGTCGCGGAGGACGCTCGCGTCGCCCTCCGGGAACGAGAGCTGATGCCGGGCGATGCCGTCGTCGCCCTTTCCGCCAGCGGACACACTCCCTTCGCGATCGGCGCCCTCGCGGAGGCGGAGAGCATCGGCGCCCGCCGCATCGCCGTTACCTGCGACCCGCACTCCCCGCTGGCCGCCGCAGCGGAGATCGCCATCGCCCCGGTGGTGGGTCCCGAAGTCATCGCCGGCTCGACGCGGATGAAGGGCGGTCTCGCCCAGAAGATGGTGCTCCACCTGCTCTCGACCGCGGTCATGGTCCGGCTCGGCCGGGTGGAGGGCAACCTGATGACGAACCTCCACCCGGCATCGCGAAAGCTCGAGCGGCGCGCCGTCCAGATCGTGATGTCCCTCGGCGAGGTCGACCGGGCGCGGGCCAAGCAGCTCCTGCAGACATGCCACGGAAGCGCCCACGACGCCATCGAGCTGGCCCGCCGCGGTTAGACGGGGACGTTGTTGAACATTCAACTTTTCGGCAAGCCGAAAGTTGAATGTTCAACAACGTCCCCGCTTCCGGTTCTAGAGCGCGCGCATCCCGGTGATGTGCTCGCCGAGGATCAGGGTGTGGATGTCGTGGGTGCCCTCGTAGGTCCGCACCGTCTCCAGGTTCACCATGTGCCGCATCGACTGGTAGTCGTCCACGATGCCGTTGGCGCCGAGCAGGTCGCGGGCGCTCCGGGCGATCTCCAGGGCGGCGTCCACGTTGTTCCGCTTTGCCATCGACACCATCGTGTGATGGAGCTTGCCCTCGTCCTTGAGTCGCCCCACCCGGAGGGAGAGGAGCTGGGCCTTGGTGATCTCCGACCAGCATCATCACCAGCTTCTCCTGGGTGAGCTGCTTCGCCGCCAGCCAGCCGCCCTGCACCTTCCGCTCCTTGGTGTAGTCGACGACTTCCTCGTAGCAGGCCATGGCGGCGCCGATCGCCCCCCAGGAGATGCCGTAACGGGCCTGGGTGAGGCAGGAGAGGGGGGCCTTCATTCCCTCCGCCTTGGGCAGGCGGCTCTCGTCGGGAACCTCCACGTCCTGGAGGTAGAGCTCCGAGGTGACGGATCCTCGCAGCGAGAACTTGCCCTTGATGTCCGGGGTCTCGAATCCCTTCGTGCCCTTCTCGACCAGAAAGCCGCGGATTCCCTCCTCGGTCGTCGCCCACACCACCGATACGTCGGCGATCGAGCCGTTGGTGATCCAGCGCTTGGTGCCGTTGAGCAGCCAGCTTCCGCCGCGCCGCTCGGCCTTGGTGCGCATGCCCTGGGCGAAGCTGCCGAAATCGGGCTCGGTCAGCCCGAAGCAGCCCACCGCCTCACCGGCCGCCATGGCGGGCAGCCAGCGGTCCTTCTGGGCGTCGGAGCCATAGGTGTAGAGCGGGTACATGACCAGGGAGCCCTGGACCGAGGCGAAGGAGCGCAGGCCCGAATCGCCTCGCTCGAGCTCCTGCATGGCCAGGCCGTAGGCGACGTTGTTCAGCCCGGGGCAGCCGTAGCCCTGCAGGTTGGTGCCGAAGAGGCCGAGCTCGCCCATCTGCGGCACCAGCTCCATGGGGAAGGAGCCGTCCTTGCGGATGTGCTCCTGGATCACGGGAAGGAACTCCCGGGAGACGAACTCCCGGACCGTGTCCCGCGCCATCCGCTCCTCGTCGGAGAGGAGCTCGTCGAGGCGCAGGAAATCGACACCGCTGAAGTCGGCCACGGCATCCTCCGATCGAAGCTCGAAGGGTAGCGAGGGGGCGCAGACGAGAAAGGCCCGGCAGAGCGGGATCTGCCGGGCCCGTTACAGCGGTCTCGAGATGGCGAAGCTAGGAAGCTGCCGGAGCTGCCGGCTTGCTGGCCTTCTCGACCTTGCTGATCTTCTCGAGCTCGCGGACCTTCTTGTTGAGCTGCGCGACCTTGCGCTCGAGCTTGTGGACGTCGGTCTGGGAGGCGATGCGCAGGTTCGCGAGCAGGCCGTCGACCTGCTCCTCGATGGCCTTCTGCGGCGTCGCCGCGCAGACTCTCGGCTCGCTTCACGACCGGGTTCTTGCGGATGTCGCTCTGGAGCTGCTTGACCCGCTTCTCCGCTTGCCTCTCGAATTGCTTGCGGCGCTTGTCCGCGCGCTTCTGGAGCCTCTTCAGATCCTTCTCGATCGACCGGAAGGCATCCTCGATGCGATCCATGCCTTCCTCAATGAAATTGGCCTCGGCCATGACGAATCTCTCCTTGGGTACCGGTGACACCTCTGGAATCGGGCTTCTCAGAGGTGGGAAAAGTGGAGCCCCCCTAACTTAACACATCGCGTTAGTGCGTCAAGAGAGGCCGAAATAAATTCGAATTATTATTATTATTATCAGATATTTAGAGCTGACGCAACGCGCTATTCCGCGGGCAGTCCAACGCGATGCGGCATGGCTACCAGCGCACCACGGCGCTGGCCCAGGTGAAGCCGGATCCGAAGCCCGTCATCGACACGAGGGTCCCGGGGGTGAGCGCACCCTGCTGCTTTGCCTCGGCGATCAGCATCGGGATCGAGGCCGCCGAGCAGTTCCCGTAGCGCTGGATGTTGTTCGGCACCTTGTCCGACGGGATCTCCAGGTGGTTGGCCACGTACTCGTTGATGCGCAGATTCGCCTGGTGGAAGAGGAAGAGATCCACCTCCTCCTTCTTGATGCTGGCGGCATTCAGGGTCTCGAGCAGCACCTCGGGCATCCGGGTGACGGCGTGCTTGAAGACGAACCTCCCCTCCATCTTCGGGTAGATCCGCTTCGAGTCCAGGTTCTCGTGGCGTCACGCGGAAGGGATGCTGCGCGCAGCTGGCGCTTTCGACCCACAGCTTCCTGGCGAACTTGCCCTGGGCGTGGAGGCGCACCTCGAGAATCCCGCTGGCGTTGCCAGGGATCGTCGGTCGGCCTCGACGATCACCGCACCGGCGCCGTCTCCGAAGAGCACCGAGACGTCTCGCCCCTCGGTGCTGATGTCGAGCCCCGTGGAGTGGGCCTCACAGCCCACCACCAGGATCCGCTCGAACTGTCCGGAGAGCACGTAGCTCCGGGCCACGCTGAGCGAGAACAGGAAGCCGCTGCACTGGGCGCGCAGGTCGAAGCAGGGCGTCTCGCCGCCGAGGCGTTCCTGGAGGAAGAAGGAGGTCCCGGGGAACTCGTGCTCGGGGGAGAGCGTCGCCAGGATGATGCAGTCCAGGTCGTCGGCTTCGAGCCCGGCGTCGGCGAGCGCTCTGCGGGACGCCTGCTCGGCGAGATCCGCCGGGGTCCCTCGCCCTCGACTGAGCCAGTGCCGCTCCTCGACGCCCGAGCGCTGGCGGATCCACTCGTCGCTGGTGTCCATGACCTCCTCGAGGTCCTTGTTGGTGACCACGCGCTCGGGGACGTACATCCCGGCTCCGGTGATCCTTGCCCGCAGCGTCATTTCCATCTCCCATCCGCGGCCAGCGGCTCTACGAGCTGTACCCGCGCACCGCTGCCTTCCTCTCGCCACAGTTCCTGTTCCGCCCGCTCCAGCAGCTCTCGAAGCCCGGTGCGCTCCAGGGCCGACACCGCGACCGCGCCGTGGAGCTCGG
This sequence comes from uncultured delta proteobacterium, assembly GCA_963722885.1. Taxonomy (GTDB): domain Bacteria; phylum Myxococcota_A; class UBA9160; order UBA9160; family UBA6930; genus CAVXZE01. The sequence continues at coordinate 139,050 of CAVROS010000042.1, read as the reverse complement.
CCAGCGACGCGCCCTGTCCCGGCGGTAGCCGATCCACCTTGTTGAAGACCAGCAGCTCCCGGGTCTCGCCGAGGTCGATCTCGTCGAGCACCTTGCGAACGGCGGCCATGCGGCGCTTCACGTCCTCGGCAGAGGCGTCGACCACGTGGAGGAAGAGGTCCGCCTCCCGCAGCTCCTGGAGGGTGGCGTGGAATGCCACCATCAGGTCCCGGGGCAGCTCGCGAATGAAGCCCACCGTGTCCGTCACGATCACCTCGCGGTCGCGGGGGAAACGGAGTCTCCGCGAGGCGGGGTCGAGGGTGGCGAACATCTTGTCCTCGATGTGCACCTCCTTCTTGGTGAGCGCGCGCAGCAGTGTGCTCTTGCCGGCGTTCGTGTAGCCGACGATCGACAGCACCGGGAGCCCCCGTCGGGTTCGGTAGGCGCGGCGGCCCTCTCGCTGCCGGTGGAGCTTCGTGAGGTCCTTCTCCAGCCGCGCGATCCGGTCCCGGACGCGGCGCCGGTCCACCTCGAGCTTCGTCTCGCCGGGTCCCCGGGCCCCGATTCCGCCGGCCAGACGGGAGAGCGAGTCGTCTCGCTGGGCCAGGCGAGGGAGCACGTACCGGAGCTGGGCCAGCTCCACCTGGAGCTTCCCGTCGCGGGTGGTGGCGTGCTGGGCGAAGATGTCGAGGATCAGCTGGGTGCGGTCGATGACCCGCAGGTCCAGGCGCTCTCCCAGGTTTCGGGCCTGGGTGGGGGTGAGATCCTCGTCGAAGATCACCAGGTCCACGCCCGACTGGAAGCAGCGGATCATCAGGTCCCGGAGCTTTCCCTGTCCCACCACGAACCGGCGATCGGCCTTGGGGCGGTGCTGGATGACCACGTCGTCCACGTCGACTCCGGCCGAGCGGGCCAGCTCCTTGAGCTCTTCGATGGAGTACTCGAGATCGTCGGGCTTGCGTCCCGCCGTCACCGAGACCAGGATCGCGCGCTCCCCGTCGCCGACGCTTCGGATCTGGGTGGTTCGCGCGAGCTCCTCCTCGAGGGCGCGGATCCAGTCCTGGAAGTCCAGGTCGAGCTGTGCCGGGGGGGCCGGATCCAGGAACTGGATCTGGTCCCCGTCCTGGTTGGCGGGAAGCAGCGCCGCCACGTGGGCATCACCCGGGAGCCCGTTCTCGTCCGTGGCGATGCTCGCCATGGCGTCGAAGCGGAGCAGCGCCAGGTCGGTGAGATCGTCTCGAGTCAGGCCCTCGTCGCGCAGGTGGGTGTGGATGCAGCGCAGGCCGCGCAGCCGGCCCTTCCCGGCGCGCATGCGCCCCCAGTCCGGCATCTCGATGGAGCGAGCATCGCCGACCATCACGTGGCCGATGCTGCCCCCGCGATCCACCAGGACCCCCACCTGGCGCCGGATCTCGTGGCTGATCTCGGTGAGCTCGCGCGCCAGCTCGTGGGTGAGCAGGCGGTCCGCGGGCACACGGCGCCGACCGAGGCGCTCGATTCGCTTGATCTGGCTCGACTTGAGCCCGTGGGTGTTGCCGAAGACGCGGATTTGCTTTCCTCGGATGGCAAGAGTGAAGCCTGCACGAACACGCCCTCGGCGTGCGGGAGTCGGCTCCTGCTGAAGAGGGGAGGACGCGGCAAGGGTACGAGACGGGGAGTGGATGTGGCAAGCACCCATCACTCCCCGCGGGGAAGGCCGCGATCTTCGCAGAGGCCAGGCGACCGACTACTCTGTCGGGCTTGCCGAGCCGAAGAGGAAAAGTCATGGAAGCCCCTGGCACAGAGCTCGCCGTCGTGATCCTCGCCGCAGGCGAGGGCACCCGGATGCGCTCCGACCTCAACAAGGTCCTTCACGAGATCGGTGGCCGTCCCATGCTCGGCTACCCGCTCGCCGCCGCCGAGGCGCTGGATCCGCAGCACCTGGTGGTCGTGATCGGGTGCGACGCCGAGCCGGTCGAGGAGCATTTCCGCGGGCGCGCTGAATTCGTGGTGCAGAGCGAGCGCCGCGGGACGGGCCACGCCGCGCAGCAGGCCTTGCCCGCCCTCTCCGGGTTCTCCGGCGATGTGCTGATCCTGTACGGAGACACCCCGCTGCTGCGCGCCGAGACCCTCGAGCGGATGCGGGCGCTCAAAGCCGAGCGGCGGGCGGAGCTGGTGCTGCTGACGGCGCGCCTCGCCCTTCCCGGCCGCCTGGTCCGCGACGCCTCGGGGCGGGTGGCGCGGATCGTCGAGGTGACCGACGCGAGCCCGGAAGAGCTGGCCATCGAAGAGGGCAACACGGGAGTCTATCTGATCGACTCGGAGCTGCTCGCGAAGTACCTGGCCCAGCTCGACGACCGCAACGAGCAGGGCGAGCTCTACCTGACCGACATCGTCTCGCTGGCGGTCGACCAGGGGATGGCGGTGGAGGCGCTGCTGCTGGAGGACGCCGAAGAGGCACTCGGCGTGAACAGCCGGGCCGAGCTGGCCCAGGCTGCCGCGGTGATGCGCCGGCGCACCGCCGATCGGCTGATGGCCGAGGGCGTCACCTTCGTGGATCCCGACTCCACCTACATCGACACCGACGTGGAGATCGGCCGCGACTCCCGGATCGATCCGGGCGTGGTGATCACCGGCCCCAGCCGGCTCGGCGAACGGGTGCACGTGAAGCCCCACTGCGTGATCGAGTCGAGCCAGCTCGACGACGACGTTCAGCTCGGGCCCTCTGCTCACCTGCGCCCCGGCTGTCACCTGCGGAGCCGCGTCAAGATCGGCAACTACGTCGAGGTGAAGAACAGCGACGTCGGCGAGGGCGTGAAGGCCGCTCACCTCACCTACATCGGCGACGCCGACGTGGGAGCCGGCACCACCTTCGGCTGCGGCGTCATCACCGTGAACTACGATGGCCAGGCCAAGCACCGCACCACCGTGGGCGAGCGCGTCTTCGTCGGCTGCAACGTCAACCTGATCGCGCCGGTGACCCTGCGCGACGACACCTACGTCGCCGCCGGCTCGACGATCAACAAGGAAGTGCCCAGCGACGCCCTGGCCGTCGCCCGCGCCAGGCAGCGAAATGTCGAGGGATGGGTGAGCCGAAAGCGAAAGACGGGAACCTCGCGGCAGGAGTCGGGTTCCGAGGGGAAGAACGGACCCCCGAAGAAGGACTAGACACGTGTGTGGAATCGTCGGATACATCGGCCGTGAGCGCAGCGCCCAGGAGGTGCTGGTGGAGGGCCTCCGCAGGCTCGAGTACCGGGGCTACGATTCCGCGGGAGTGGCGATCTTCAGTGACGACGGCCTCTCGGTGCGTCGCGCGCTCGGAAAGCTCGTCAACCTCGACGGCCTGCTCCGCGACGAGCCCCTGAAGGGAAGCGTGGGTCTCGGCCACACCCGCTGGGCCACCCATGGAAAGCCTTCGGAAGGCAACGCCCATCCCCACCGGGCGGGCTCGGTGGCGATCGTCCACAACGGGATCATCGAGAACTACCGGGAGATTCGCGGTGAGCTCGAGTCCGCGGGCCGCGAGATCCTCTCGGAGACCGACACCGAGCTGATCGCACACCTGATCGATGAGGAGATCGCGCGCGGTGCCGATCTGCTGACCGCCGTGCGAGGCGCCACCCGCCTCCTGGTGGGCTCCTACGCCCTGGGCGTCCTCTCCGACAGCCATCCGGATACCATCGTCGTCGCCAAGAACGGCGGAAGCCCGATCATCCTCGGTGTGGGCGCGGGCGAGTCGTTCCTGGCCAGCGACATCCCCGCCATCCTTCCCTACACCCGCCAGATGCTCTTTCTCGAGGACGGAGAGTTCGCAGCTCTCTCACGGGAGGGAGTGCAGATCACCGATGCCGACGGTCAGCTGGTGGAGCGGCCGCAGAAAGTGATCCAATGGGATCCGGTCTCGGCGGAGAAGGGCGGCTACGACCGCTTCATGCAGAAGGAGATCTTCGAGCAGCCACGGGCGATTCGCGACACGATCGGGACCCGGGTGCGCCAGGACGACGGGAAGCTCGACCTCGACGGGATCGACCTCTCCGGCGAGGCGGTGAAGAAGATCGAGAGGATCTTTCTGATCGCCTGCGGCACCGCCTACTACGCCTGCCTGGTCGGGAAGTACATGATCGAGCAGATCGCCGGGATTCCCACCGAGGTCGATCTCGCCAGCGAGTTCCGCTACCGCCAGCCCATCGTCGACCAGGGCTGCCTGGTGGTTCCGGTCTCCCAGTCCGGGGAAACGGCGGATACGCTCGCCGCACTCCGCGAGGGCAAGCAGAGAGGCGCCAGGGTGCTCTCGATCTGCAACGTGCGCGACTCCACGATCGCCCGCGAGAGCCACGACGTGCTCTACACGCACGCGGGCCCGGAGATCGGAGTGGCGTCGACGAAGGCCTTCACCACCCAGCTCGTCGTGCTCTACCTGCTCGCCCTGAAGCTCGGGATGGAGCGCAAGACGCTCGTCGGTCGGGAGCTGGACGCCGCCATCGCGGATCTCCGGCGGCTGCCACGGATGGTGGAAGAGACACTCCAGCTCGATCCCCAGATACGCCAGGTGGCGCACCGCTACTTCAAGGTGCCCAACTTCCTGTTCCTCGGCCGGGGGATCATGTACCCCATCGCCCTGGAGGGGGCTCTCAAGCTCAAGGAGATCTCCTACATCCACGCCGAAGGCTACGCCGCCGGCGAGATGAAGCACGGACCGATTGCCCTGATCGACGAGAACATGCCGGTGCTGGTGATCGCGAATCAGAGCCCGGTCTACGACAAGGTGGTCTCCAATCTGGAGGAGGTCCGGGCCCGGGACGGACAGGTCATCGCCATCGCCAGCATCGGGGACGAGAAGATCGCCGAGAGGGCCGACGCGGTGATCCGAATTCCCGATCTCGGGGAGTTTCTGACCGCGATCCTGGCGACGCTGCCCGTTCAGCTGCTCGCCTATCACGTGGCGACCCTCAAGGGCACCGACGTCGATCAGCCCCGGAACCTGGCGAAGAGCGTCACGGTCGAGTAGTGAATCGGGGAGTGTGTTCTTCCACCCTGGCGCGCCTGTTCTTCGTGGCCGCGGCGCTCGTCACGGCATGCGGCGACCAGCCGCAGCTGCCGGAGCCGTCTGCTCCACCGGAGGGCTTGCAGCGCGAGGGTCCGCCCACCGCTCAATGGGACGTCGTCGAGAGTCTGCGGGACGAGGCGGCGCGGGAGCGCCATCCCGCCGATGGCGCCGGTCGCGCCTGGCTCGAGCCGGTGGGGGGCGCGCCCTTCCGGGCGACCGTCGGCGAGCCCGGGCGCTTTCCGATCGTCTTCGAAGCCGGCCCTCTCGGGATCGACGAGGGCGGTGTCCTCTTCCTCCAGGCCTCGCCCTACTGGGGTTGGAGCACGCCCCACGTAGTCGACCCTGAGTTTCCCGGCTTCACCGAGGTGACGACCCAGGCGCAAGGAGTGGTGCTCGAGTCCGAGACCATCGGTCCGCAGCTGCTCGCGGTCGGGATCGGCGGCCGCCGGCTCGAGCCAGGAGAGCAGGTACGGATCGACTACGGCAGCGGTCCGGCGGGCGCCGAGGTGGACCAGTTCGCGGAGCGACGCTCGCAGTTCTGGCTGGCGGTGGACGGCAACGCCGATGGCATTCGCGCCTTCCTCGCGGATCCTCTCGAGACCGATGTGGCGCCGGGACCGGCGGGGATGCTCCTCCTGCATCTGCCGAGTGTGGCGCGACCTGGAGCGACGGTCCGACTGACCGCCGCGGTGCTCGACTCCGCCGGGAGCACGGGTCTTCCCATCGAGGGAGAGATCCTCCTGGAGGCTGCACCGCAAGGCGTGGAGGTGGAGGGTCGCATCGTCCTCGAAGAGGCCATGGGGGGACGGATCACCGTTCCCCTGGTCGCTCGAGAGCCGGGCGTGGTGAGGCTTCGCGCGACGGGACCGAACGGGCTCTCGGCCGAGAGCAATCCGATGCTGGTGACGGCGGAAGGGCCGAGAATCCTCTGGGGGGATCTCCACGGCCACTCGAACTTCTCCGACGGTACGGGACTGCCGGAGGACTACTACCGCTATGCCCGGGACGTGGCGGCACTCGACGTGGCGTCCCTCACCGACCACGACCACTGGGGCATCCCCTTCCTCGACGCCGCGCCGGAGCTTTGGGAGGAGATCCAGAAGCAGACCCACAGCTTCTACGAGCCCGGCCGCTTCGTCACCTTGGAGGGATACGAGTGGACGAGCTGGATCTACGGCCACCGACACGTGCTGCATTTCGGCGCCGGACTCGAGCTTCGAAGCTCCCTGGATCCCGCCTTCGATACCCCCACCGAGCTGTGGAGCTCGCTTCGCGGCGAGCCGGCCCTGACCATCGCCCATCACTCGGCCGGTGGTCCGGTCGCCACCGACTGGTCGATCCCGCCGGATGCGGAGCTGGAGCCGGTCACGGAGATCGTCTCCGTCCACGGGAGCAGCGAGTCTCTCGACAGCCCCGGGGCGATCTACTCGCCGGTTCCCGGCAACTTCGTTCGCGACGCCCTCGCCAGGGGCTACCGGCTCGGCTTCGTCGGTAGCGGCGACGGACACGATGGCCATCCCGGTCTCACTCATCTGGCCTCCGGCGGCGGCGGCCTCGCCGCGATCCTGAGCGAGGAGGCCACGCGGGAGTCGGTGCTCGCCGCCCTGCGCGCACGCCGCACTTACGCCACCAACGGTGCTCGAATCGTCCTCGACGTGGAGCTCGACGGAAGGCCGATGGGATCGGTGGTGCCGGTGTCGGCTTCGGGGCGTCTCGTGGTCAAGGTAGTCTCCCCCGACCCGCTCGATCGGATCGATCTGGTGGCCGACGGTCAGGTCGTCGATTCGATTCCCGGTGAAGAAAAACGCATGATCGCCTTCGAGTCGGAGATCCGATCCTCGGGTCCCGGGACGCTCTATGTCCGAGTCCTTCAGACGAATGGCGGGACCGCCTGGTCCAGCCCCTTCTTCCTCGAGTAAGAAGGGCGGCTACGGCTCGGGTGGCGTTGAGGCGTCTGCCCGGCTCGCCTAAGCTGCCGCACGCCTCTCCGGTATCGCCCCGCCATCCGGTCCCCACCAGGAGTCCACTTCCGTGCTCGCCGAGTCGATCGTCGAGGGCCTCAATCCCGAGCAGCGGGCGGCCGTGGAGACGACCGAGGGTCCGCTCCTCATCATCGCCGGCGCGGGAAGTGGAAAGACCCGCGTCCTCACCCACCGCATCGCCTATCTGATCGGGGTCTGCGGTATCGCTCCCGAGAGCATCCTGGCCGTCACCTTCACCAACAAGGCGGCGGGCGAGATGCGTGAGCGCGTTCACAAGCTTCTGGGTCTCGAGGCCGAGAGTGTCTGGCTCTCGACTTTCCACTCCGCCTGCGTGCGGATCCTGCGACGCGACATCGGACACCTGGGACGGTCGCGCGGCTTCGTGATCTACGACGATTCCGATTCTCTCGGCGTCGTCAAGGAAGCGCTTCGCCGCCACGGGCTCGAGCGCGGGACCCAGGAAGCGCGGCGCATGAGCTGGCACTTCGACCAGTGGAAGAACAAGGGCGTGCTTCCGGCGGAGGCCGCCGAGCGGGCGACGGATCTCGATGCCGAGCGGGCCGCGGAGGTCTATGCGGTCTATCAGCGGCTGCTCGCCGACGCCAATGCCCTCGACTTCGGCGACCTGCTGCTCCAGACCACACTGCTCTTCGATCGCTTTCCAGAGGTGTTGCGTCACTACCAACGGCGCTGGCAGTACGTCCTGGTCGACGAGTACCAGGACACCAATCGCGTGCAGTACCGGTTGGTGAATCAGTTGGCGGCGGAGCATCGAAACCTCTGCGCGGTGGGTGACCCGGACCAGTCGATCTACGCGTGGCGGGGCGCCGATATCCGGAACATCCTCGATTTCGAGCGCGACTACAGCGACGCGCAGATCGTCAAGCTCGAGCGCAACTACCGCTCGACTCAGCGGATCTTGACCGGCGCCTCGGCGGTGGTGGAGAACAACCAGAGCCGCCGGGAGAAGAGACTGCTCACCGAGCTTGGTGAGGGAGAGCGAATCCGCTTCTACGAGTCTCGCGACGAGCGCGACGAGGCACAGTACGTGGTCGGGAAGATCCTGGAGGCGGCGCGGGAGGAGGGCCGTTCCTATGGACGGATGGCGGTCTTCTACCGGACCAACGCCCAGTCCCGGCCGATCGAGGAGGAGTTGCTCAAGTACGACATCCCCTACGTCGTGGTGGGCGGCGTCCGCTTCTACGACCGGGCCGAGGTGAAGGACGCGCTGGCCTACCTCCGCCTGATCATGAACCCGAGCGACGGCGTGGCGCTGCGTCGCATCGTGAACCGGCCTGCGCGGGGCATCGGCAAGACGACGCTCGGTCGCGCCGAGGTCCTCGCCGAGCAACGGGATGTGCCCCTCCTCGAGGGTCTGCGCATCTTCGCCGAGGAGGGCGCGGCGGGGCGCACGCGCAGCCGCATCGGTGACTTTCTCCTCCTGCTCGAGTCCCTTTCGAACCAGGTCCCCGGCCGGACGCCTGCGGAGGGTCTCTCCACGATCCTCGACCGCAGTGGCTACCGAGAGCAGCTGGAGAGGGAGGGAACCGTCGAGGCGGAGGTCCGGCTCGAGAACCTGCGCGAGCTTCTGGCGGGCGCCGAGGAGTTCGCGGTGGCGAACGCGGATCTCGAGAGCGACGAGCGCAGCCTCCTGGAGCTGTTCCTGGATCAGGTGGCCCTGGTCTCGGACCTGGACGAGGCCGAGCTGCGTGACGAACGGGTCTCCCTGATGACCGCCCATTCCGCCAAGGGGCTGGAGTTTCCGGTGGTGTTTCTGGTGGGCATGGAGGAAGGCATCTTTCCCCACGCGGCCTCTTCCCGCGACGAGCTCGCCATCGAGGAAGAGCGGCGTCTCTGCTACGTGGGGATGACCCGGGCGATGGAGCGCCTCACCCTCACCTGGGCCAGGAAGCGGCGCAGGTTCGGATCGCAGAGTTTCGCGACGCCCTCTCGCTTTCTGGCCGAGATCCCCGCCTCCCTGGTGGATGGGTTCGGGAGCCACCGCGGTCTCGACCAGGCTCCCCAGGGTCGGTCCCTCGACTACTCCTACGACCAGACCGGCGAGGAGTCCTCCGGAGTCTCACCCGGTGTCCGGGTCCGGCATCCCATCTTCGGAGGTGGCAGCGTTCTCGCCGTGGTCGGTGTGGGCGCCTCCCAGAAGCTGCGTATTCAATTCGATCGGGTCGGCGTGAAGACCGTGATGGTCCGCTACGCGAACCTGGAGCTCGACTCGGGCTCCTAGCTGGCGAGGGCGTCGCATGAAGAAGCTCGATCAGATCCGGCGAGTTCGGCGTTTGACCGGCATGGTCCAGGACCATCTGAGACTGCCCTTGCTGCGAATCGGGCTCCGGACGGGGCTCTTCGAAGAACTCCGCACGCCGCTGAGCCCCGATGAGCTCACCGAGCGCCTGGAGCTGGCGCCGGATCTGGTGGCGTCGTGGCTCCGCGCTCTCCACGCCCACGGCCTGGTCCGCTGCAAGGAGGGGCGATACCAGATTGGGAGCCTGGTTCGCTGGATTCTGGATGCAGACGAGGCGCCTGCAATCCGCGCCATCCTCGACCAGACCGTCCTCACCTACGCTCCCCGACTCGACCAGGTACCCGAGCTGATGGGGGCTGCCGAGCGTCCCGAGTTCGGAGCTCCCGACGAGGCGCTTCGAACCGCCGCCGCCTCTCGCCTGATGGAGCGCCGAGCACTCGATGCCCTCGCCCGCGTCCCGGGTGTGCGCGCGGCGAGGCGGGTTCTCGACATCGGCTGTGGCCAGGGCACCTATCTCGCGGGCTTTCTCTCGCACTATCGCGATGCCAACGGACTGGGAATCGAGCTGGACCCGGCGGTCGCCGAGGAGGCACGCCGGATGCTGCGCGAGGCGGAGGTCTCGCGCAGAGGCGAGATCCGGGTCGGAGACTTCATGACCCTCGACCTCGCGGCGGGAAGCTACGACCTGGTCCTGCTCAACAACAATCTCTACTACTTCGCTCCGGAGCAGCGCCGAGCGCTCTTCGAGCGGGTTTTCGGTTGCCTCGCGGGCCACGGTCTGTTCGCCCTCCAGACCCCGGTCGCGACCGCCGGTCGGATCACGCGAGCACTCGGAGGGGACCAGAGCACCGCGACCTTCGATCTCTTCCTGCGCGCTCACCGCAACCTCCACGGGCTCCCAGACCCGGAGGAGCTGTTCTCGGAGCTTCGCCAGACCGGCTTCGAGGAGATGGGGCAGATCTCGATCGTTCCCGGCGGCAGCCTGCGTTACCTGTGGGCGCGCTCGGGTTAGCGGGGACGTTGTTGAATGTTCAACTTTTCGGCACGGCCGAAAAGTTGAACATTCAACAACGTCCCCGAGCCTCAGCCGATTCGGTAGGTGCGCTCCAGGGCGGCGCTGGTGCGGTGCCGCTCCAGGGCGAGCTCGATCATCCGGTCGAGCAGCGCCGGGTAGGGAAGGCCGGAGGCCTGCCAGAGCCGCGGGTACATGGAGACCTCCGTGAATCCCGGCAGGCTGTTCACCTCGTTCAGGAGGATCTCGCCGCTGTCGCGGTCCAGGAAGAAGTCGACCCGGGCGATACCCGAGCCCTCCAGCACCCGGAAGGCCTCCAGCGCGAGCTGCTGCAGCCGGGCCGTCTGCTCCTCCGTGACCCGTGCCGGGACCACCAGCTCGGTGGCTTCGTCCACGTACTTCGATTCGTAATCGTAGAACTCGGCCTTGGGAATGATCTCGCCGGGCACCGACGCCTCGGGCTCCTCATTGCCCAGCACCGCGATCTCGATCTCCCGCGCGTTCACCGCGCGCTCCACCAGGATCTTGGTGTCGTATCGAGTGGCCTCATCGAGACCGCGCATCAGCTCCTCGCGGTTGCGCACCTTGGAGATTCCCACCGAGGAGCCGAGGCAGGCCGGCTTGACGAAGGCCGGGAGCCCGATCTCTCGCAAGACCCTCTCGACCGCGGCCGTGTCACCGGCGCGAAGCTCCGCAGCGCGGACCAGGACGCCCGGTACCACCGGCAGGCCGGCGGCCGCCAGCAGCCGCTTGGTCACGTCCTTGTCCATCTGGATGGCGGAGCCCAGCACGCCGGCGCCCACGTAGGGGACTCCGGCCATCTCGAGAAAGCCCTGGAGCGATCCATCTTCGCCGCCGGTGCCGTGGATGATGGGAAGGATCACGTCGAGACGGGCAGCGGGCGTACCGTCGCCGACGGAGACCAGGGTGCTCTCCCCCGGAATCGCCGGCAGGGTGACCTCATCCCCGCGCGCCACCGCCTCGGGAAGCATCCCCGGAGCCCCCAGATGCCAGCGGCCGGCCTGTGAGACGGCGACCAGGGTCACCTCGTAGCGGGACGGATCCAGCGCCGAGAGGATCGAGGTTGCCGAAGTGATCGAGACCTCGTGCTCGACGGAGCGCCCACCGTAGACGAGCCCCACGCGGAGCTTTGCCATGCTCTTCTCCCCCACCACGAACCACCACAGAGTATCGGATTGCACCACCCGCGCGCTTGACCGCTTCTGGGGCCGCTCGTACCTTTTCACTGATGTCCCCCATCTCCCCGGAACTCGAGGGAAAACAGACCGCCCTCGAGAGCCGGCTGCGGGAGGCCGGCCGCGTCATCGTGGCCTTCTCCGGCGGCGCGGATTCGAGCTACCTGGCGCTGGCGGCTCACCGAATCCTCGGTGAGGACGCCCTCGCCGCGACCGCGATCTCCCCCTCCTACCCCGAGAACCATCGCAAGATGGCCGACCGGGTGGTGGAGCAGATCGGGATCCGTCACCGCTACGTGAACACCGCAGAGATGGAGCGGGAGGGATATCGGGCCAATCAGTCGGACCGCTGTTACTTCTGCAAGACCGAGTTGTTCGACGTGCTCGGCCGCTTGCGGGAGGAGATCGGCTTCGACTCGGTCGCCTACGGTCTGAACGCCGATGACCGCCACGATTTCCGGCCCGGCCATCGGGCGGCAGAGGAGCACGGCGTGCTGGCTCCGCTGATGGAGGTCGAGCTGTCCAAGGCGGAGGTTCGTGCGCTCTCCCGCGCGGCGGGTCTGCCCACCGCCGACCTGCCGGCTTCGGCCTGTCTGGCGTCACGCCTTCCCTACGGAACGGAGGTCACACCGGAACGCCTCCGGCAGGTGGAGGAGGGAGAGGAACGACTGCGGGATCTCGGCTTTCGCCAGGTGCGGCTCCGCCACCACGTGGAGATTGCGCGGGTGGAAATCGATCCGTCGGAGCTTCCCCGGGCGCTCGATCCGGCGATGGCCAAGGCGATCGTGGCGGCGATCAAGCCCCTGGGCTTTCGCTTCGTTTCGCTGGATCTCGAGGGCTACCGAACCGGAGCCCTGAACGAGGTGCTCTGGCCGGTGCGAAAGCCGGACGAATGAGCCCGCGGCCCGCCCTGGTCTGCAGTGGGGCCCCTCGCGATCTCGGTCTCGGCCAGGGCCTGCGCTTTCGGGAGGTGATCCGCGCGGAAGTCGAGCGCCGCCTGCGAGGGAAGGGGAGCCGCCGCCTGCTTTCGTCGCTGGTGGGCCGCGGCCCGGAGGCCTCTCGAGTCGCGCGGGACGCGGCTCGCTTCTATCCACAGATGGCCGAACGCGCCGAAGGGATCGCGCGCGGGGCGCGGGTTTCGAGCGCAGACCTGGCGGCGTTGCTGGCGGACGAGCACCGCGGGGGATCGGAGACGGTGGTGGGTGTTCGAGCCGAAGGTCCCGGCTCGGGGGTCTGGATCGCGCTCTCCACCGAGCGAGAAGCGCCGCTCTTCCTGCGCCGCAGTCAGCCCGAGAACGGCTACCACTCCCTCGAGGTCGGGGTTCCGTGGCGGGTTCCCGCTCTCGCCGGCGTGAACCAGCACGGCCTTGCGGTTGCGGCGAGCGGGGTGGCGTCCTCCTCTGCGTCGCTCTCCACCTGCGCCGCACCGGCGGCGCTCCTGGTGCAGGACTGTCTCCAGCGCTTCGATGGCGTCGACAAGGCGCTCGAGTGGTGCGAGCGCCGGCCGGCCGGAGGGAGCGCGTCGATTCTGCTCGCCGACGCCAGCGGGGAGCTGGCGCGCGTCGATCTGGAAGGTGAGCTGCGCCAGGTCCACCGCGACACGGACGGCTTTCTGCTTGGCGCCGGCGCTTCGGCCCGCGTCCCCTCGGTCGAGAAGGCCTGCCGAGCCAGCGAGCACCTCGACGCCGCATTCCTGCGTCGGATTCTCGCTACTCCCACCGGCTGCGTCTTCGTGTTGGACCCGGCGGATCCGGAGCGGATCTTCGGGTGACCCGAAGCGGACCTGGCGGGGCATCCGTCATCGCTCACCCGTCTTGGAGTCTGGCGGTTCTGGTTCTCCTGCTCGGCGCCTGCGGCGCCGCCCCGCCTCCCCACGTGGTGATCGTGACCTTCGACACCACGCGCTACGACCGCCTCGGGTTCACCGGGGATTCCGGCGCCAGAACGCCGACAGTGGACGGCCTCGCCGCCCGTGGCCTCGCCTTCGATCACGCCTACGCGGCGGTCGCCCTCACACTTCCCTCCCACACGACGATCATGAGCGGAGTGCCGCCACTCTCCCACGGCGTCCACAACAACGGGCGCTTCCAGGTGCCCGAGAGCCTCGAGACCCTCGCCGAGCGCCTGGCTGCCGCGGGCTTCGATACGGCCGCCTTCGTGTCGGCCTTCGTTCTCGACTCGCGGTTCCGTCTCGAACAGGGCTTCGACGTCTACGGCGACGAGACTCTTGCCACGGGTGATCTCCTCGATTTCAGCGTGCCGAGCCGCCCCGGCGAGGAGGTGACGGACGAGGCGCTCGCCTGGCTCGAGAACCGCGATTCCACCCGGCCTTTCCTGCTCTGGGCCCACTACTACGATCCACACCTTCCCCACCAGGTGCGGCCGTCCTTCGAGGCGCTTCGCGATCCCTACGCCGCGGAGATCGCCTATGCCGACGCCCAGCTGGCGCGGCTCCTCGAGGGTGTCGAGGGCGCCGCCGGAGAGCGCGACACGCTCGTCGTCTTCACCTCCGATCACGGCGAGGCCTTCGGCGAGCACGGCGAGCCCACCCACGGGGTGCTCGCCTACGACGCGACCTTGCACATTCCGCTGGTTCTCGCAGGTCCGGGCATTCCCCGAGGAGTGCGCAGTGGCGTGCTGGCGCGTCACGCCGACATCGTCCCGACGGTGCTGCGCCTCGTCGGGCTTCCGGTGCCCGAGGGTCTGCCGGGAAGGGACCTGGTCCAGGCGGCGCGCCGGGGAGCGCGCGACGGGGAGGACGACGCCGTCTTCGGCTATTTCGAGAGCCGCGGTCCTCACTTCGAGCTCGGCTGGGCCGAGATTCAAGGTGTCCGCACTCGCCGCTGGAAGTTCACCGCCTCACCCGAACCCCAGGAGCTTTACGACGTCCTCGCCGATCCGCGCGAGCTGCAGAACCGCATCGGCGTCGAGCCGGAGGCTCACCAGCGGCTGGAGGAGGCCTATGGTGAGGTCCAGCGGAGTTTCGCTGGTTCGGCGCACTCCGCGGCGATCGCCAATCTCGCCCCGGAGGAGGAAGAGCGCCTGGCTGCCCTCGGCTACGTCGCGGCACCCAGGAAACGTCCCGTCGGGACCGCGCCCGACCCCCGGCCGCTGGTGAGGGTGTGGTACTGGATCGAGGGCGCGCGGGCCCTGGCGCAGGCCGGGAGCTGGGAGAGGGCGATCGAAACCCTGGAGACCCTCGAGCACAGCCGCTCGGTGAAGACCGTCGTGCTTCGCACACTGGCGCCTCTCTACGAGGTGCTGGGGCGGTACGATGCGGCGGAGGCCGCCTACCGAGAGTACATCGAGCTGACCGGCTCCCGGGAAGCTCACCTCGCCCTGGCGCGGGTGGCGCTTTCCGATGGCGCACCGGAGCGGGCCCTCGAAAGCCTCGAAGCGCTCTCGGCCGGTGCCCCGGCCGTCGAGTTCCTGCGCGCCCGCGCCCTGATGCGTCTCGGCCGAGTCGAAGAGGCCCGCGCTGGCGTCGACGCCGCCTTCGCGATGCCGGGGAGTGGGAACGCGCGACTCCACCAGCGCGCTGCCCTGGTGGTGGATGTGGCTCCGCTGGAGGGAGGAGAGGAGGAGCTGCGGGCGCTGCTGGCGGAGGCACCGGAGGATCCGCTGCTCGAGAGCTGGCTCGGCTACTACCTGGCCGTGTGGGGAGAACCCGACCAGGGGGAAGAGGCACGGGATCTGCTCGAATCCGCAGCCGCCGCTTCCGCGGAGAGCCCGCAGATCCAGTCCAACCTCGGCTGGGGCGCCCACCAGCTCGGGCGTCCCGAGATCGCCCTGGCTGCGCTCGAACGCGCGCTCGAGATCGATCCCGGCCGCTTTCAGGACCGCGCCCGTCTCGGCCTGATTCTGGCCCAGGTCGGTGATGCGGATGGCGCCAAGGAGGCGCTGCGCACCGCATTGCAGGGACATCCCGGCGCCGCCTGGGCGGACCGCGCCCGGCGCACCCTGGAATCGCTCGAGGGCCAGGACGGAGCGGTGAGCGAGACGGGGGTCGAGAGGTGAGCCGCCGCGGGGAGCTGCCATGAATCGTCGGTGGATCGCGCTGTGTATTCTGGCCGCCTTTGCGTCCTGGGCGTGCGGCCGGGCCGAGCTTCCCGGCGATCCCAACCTCCTGCTCGTCACCCTCGACACCACCCGCGCCGATCGGCTGGGCGCCATGGGGGACGAGACGGCCCGCACACCGGTTCTCGATTCCCTGGCGGCGAGTGGCGTCCTCTTCGAGCAGGCCTACGCGAGCGTTTCCCTCACTCTGCCGTCCCACACCACCATCCTGAGCGGGATCGATCCGAATCTCCACGGGGTGCACGACAACAACCGCTTCCTGGTCCCGGAGTCCCTGGAGACGCTCCCCGAGCGTCTCGCCGCCCGCGGCTACGACACCGCGGCCTTCGTGGCCGCGGCGGTGCTCGATTCCTCCTTCGGTCTCGATCGCGGCTTCCACGTCTACGACGACGGCGTCACGCTCTCCCGAAACCCCCTGCAGCTCGCCGTACCGAGCCGGCGCGGGGCAGTGGTGACGGACCTCGCCCTCGCCTGGCTGGGTCGGGAGCGCAGACGCCCATTCTTTCTTTGGGTCCACTACTACGATGTCCACACGCCGCGGCGCCCGCCCCCTCCCTTCGAGGAGATCGGGGATCCCTACGCGGGGGAGCTCGCCTACGTGGACGCACAGCTGGGGCGGCTGCTGGAAGGCGTGCGCAGCGCTGCAGCGGAGCGCGAGACGCTGACCGTGGTGGTGGGCGATCACGGTGAGAGCCTCGGACAACACGGTGAGCTCACCCACGGGCTGCTCGCCTACGACTCGACGCTGCACGTTCCGCTCATTGCAGCCGGTCCCGGTTTCCCGGCCGGGATCCGTTCCAGCTCTCTCGCGCGCACGATCGACGTGGCGCCGACGATCCTGGCGGCTGTGGGCGAGCCGGCCCTGGCCGCCAGCTCTGGCATACCCCTCCAGAAACGCCTCGCCGGCGAAGATGCGCAGGAGGTCGTCGGCTACTTCGAGAGCCACGGTCCCTCCTTTGGGCTCGGCTGGCAGCCCATCGAAGGGATTCGCACCTCGCGCTTCAAGTACACGGCAGAGCCGAAGCCCGTAGAGCTCTACGAGTTCCGCGAGGATCCGGGGGAGCTGCGCAACCGAGCCGATGAGCTTCCCGAGACCGTGGCGCGGATGGAGCGTCTCCACAGCGCGCTGACGGGTCTGGAGCCGCAGGCCGCACCTTCTGCAGAGCTCTCTCCCGAGCTCGCGGAGCAGCTCGCGGCCCTCGGCTACGTGAGCCAGCCGCAGCACTTCGAGGCCGACGAGCGACCGGATCCTCGCCGTGTGATCGGCGCGTTCACGCTGGTCGAACAGGCCCGGGGTCTCGCCTTCGCCGGCCGCGTGAGCGATGCCGTCATGGCCCTCGAGATCCTTCGTGAGAGCCGCACCGTCGGCAGCCTCGCAGCGCGCCATCTGGCCGCCCTCTACCAGGAGCTCGGCCGATTCGACCAGGCGATCGGTATCCGGCGCACGCTGTTCGAGAAGAGCGGCACCGAGGAGGCGAGGTCCGGTCTGATCGGAGCGCTCTTCGCGGCGGGCAAGCTCGACGAAGCCCTGGGTCTCTTGGAGCAGATGGCCGGAGAGAAACCGGCCGCCCGCTTCTCGTCTCGGGTGATGCGGACCCGGATCCTGTTTCGCCTGGGTCGGTTCGAGGAGGCGGCCGAGGCCGCGCGGGCCCTGCTCCAAGAGGAGCCCCACCACGATCCTGCCCTGGCCCTCGCCTCGCGCATCCGCGCCGTCGAGAGCGGGCCCGCGTCGGAGATCCCGCGCCTGCGCCGGGCCCTGGCCGAGGCCCCCCAGCCGGAGCGCCTGGTCGAGACGCGGTTCCTGCTGGCCGGGCTGCTGCTCTCGGAGAACCGGCGTTCCGAGGCCGCGGAGGTTCTCCAGGCCGCGGAGCGCCCGCCGCTGCAACATCGTGCGCTGCTCGCGGAGATCCTGCTGGAAGACGGCGGCCTCGAGAGGGCTGCGGCCCTTCACGAATCGGTGCTGGCGGAGCGCCCCACGGCCCAGGCGTCGCGCTTTGCCCTGGCGAAGATCTACCGGAGGCTCGGCAGGCTCGACCAGGCGCTCGCCCAGTGTGAGGTGTTGATCTCCATCGACGCAGGCGACCCCGCCTTCTTCGTCGAGCGCGGCCTGGTCCATCACCGCGCGAAGCGGCTCGCAGAAGCCGAGGCCGACTATCGCCGGGCGCTCTCCATCGACACCACGCTTCCCGAACCCTACCTGAACCTGGCGCTGATCGAGCTCGCCACGGAGAGGGATCCGGAGGCCGAGGACCACCTGCTTCGAGCGATCGAGCTGCGGCCCGATTACGCCAAGGCTCATTTCCACCTGGCGCGAATCTACGCCCGGCGGGATGACCCTCGCGCCGGCGAGCACTCCGAGCGCGCCATCCGCGCCGGAGCGCAAGAGCAATCGCCAGTGCCGCGGTAGCGACCTGGTGAGAAATGCGGGCTAGGGTATCCAGAGAGGCAGCCAGGGGAAGGAGTACGATGATGGGGCGCGCGCGAGTGGCGCTGACGGTGACGGTGGTGACTGCCCTCTTGATGATCAGCGGGAACGTCCGGGCCCAGCCCTTCTTCGACAATCCGGAGCTCGCGGACGTGGTGGACGCCGTCTTCACGAACTCTACGAAGAGCGGCTTCTCGGTCGTCGTGGCGGCCATGAACGGTGGTTCCGGTATTCTGTACCCGCGTTTCAATGGATACCACTGGGGTTCTACCAAGAATGGCAACTCGGGCCTCATCGTGTTCGAGCTCTACGAGGCCGATGACATCAAGCGCCAGGGTGCGGGCAGCTGGCAGATGAAGCAGTCCGACTTCGCGCAATTCGCCTTCTGGCTCTCGAGTCCGGGTGGGGGTTTTTCCAGCGGTTCTCCCAGCTACTCGGCCGTTCACCTCGCTCTACACCTACTTCGGAGGTTACCCCTACAGCTTACCCGATGTGGTGGATCGGCGCCCCGGCGTCGCCCATCACGGGATGCAACGGCAGCATCACCACCAAGGACAAGAACCGGGACGGCCTTCCCGAAACGGCCAGTTGGAAAGCCAGCTGCAACCCCAAGGCTCTCTCGTGGCTCGACAAGCGACGACCAGAAGCTCTTCAAGAAGGTCGTCGGCGGGCTGAAGGGGAAGGGTGAGCTTCCCGCCTACTGGGGCGTCAACTACTAGGAATCCGCCCCGAGAGTGGATCGAGTCACCCATCTTGGGTCCGATGCCCAGGACGTCGCGGCTCTTGGGCCGGAGCGAAGTGTGAGGTTTCGCGGAACAAAGCTGTGTTGCGGTCTGCTGAGCCTCAGCGTCGCCGCCGCACTTCTGCTCGCCTGTGACCGGCTTTCGGGCCTGATCCCCGGGGCCGAGCGGCTCGCCGGCGAGCGCTCCTGGCCTGGAGGATTCAGCCCTCCCGAGTGAGCCCCTCTCGCCTGGTCTCGAAGGGGCGGTGATCGAGATCGCGGGGGATCGCGTCAATCTCCGAGCGCGTCAGGCGCCGCGGGTGCGACTGCTGCAGAGGCTCGGAGAGCAGGCCGGCTTCGAGGTCGTCGCGGCGCCGATCGAGCCGAAGGAGATCAGCCCCGACCTGGTCGCGGTGCGCCTGGCCGACGCCGTGGGGGCGCTCGTGAGCGACGTTCCCCACGCGCTCATCTATGAGCCGGATCCCGAGGCGGGCGTCCCACGCCTTACCCTGGTCCGGGTTGGCAGCAGCGAGCTGCTCTCGAGGCGGGCGGGGCGGAGAGGGGAGGCTCGCTCCCGGTTCCGCGAGCGCATGGGGTTCGGGAAGCCCGATGCAGAGCTCACGCCGGAGCAGCGAGAAAAACGCGAACGGCTGGCTCTTCTTCGCGAACGCCGGAAGCAGGTGGCGGAGCGCAATGCCGAGCGTCGCGCCGAGATGCGCAAGCTGCAGCGTCCGGATCCCCCGGAGGCGCCGGAGAATCCCGAGGAGCTGCTGGAAGACCGGGATCCGGAGGTGCGCAGCCGGGCGGTGGGGTGGATCCAACCCGATGCTGAGGGCTCGGTTCGTCTCCAGACGATCCTCGTGGAGGATCCCGATCCCGAGGTCCGCGCCGCGGCCGCCTACCGCCTGGTCGGAGCCGATTCCATCGGCGCTGCGCGCAGTCTGATCGCAGCCCTGGCCGACCCGGAGCCCGAGGTGGTGCTCGCGGCAATCGACACTCTCGAGTATTCGCAGGACCCCTCGCTGATCCCGGACCTGGAGCCCCTGCTGGGGCACCCGGATCCGGAAGTGCGCGAAGCCGCGGCGGAGGCCATCGACTTCCTCCAGTGAGTCCGGCGCCGGGGCGGCCCGCCGGCCGCAGTAGCGAGCTGGTGACAAAAGCGGGCTAGGAGCGCCGGCGCTTCCGACGGCGATTGCCCCCGCCTCCATCTCTCGAAGACTTCGAAGGCCTCCTCGACGCCTCGCGCACGGCCTTCTCGGGCTCGTCTCGGATCGTCGTCTCCGGGCGATGCTCGCGCAGGTAGGAGGCGCAGATGGCGGCCAGATCGCGGCGTCCGTCCACGTCGGCAGCCATCGCCTCGACCACCGGGATCAGCCGGTCCACCTTCCAGGCCCGCTCGCGTTGGGCGATCTGCCGGATCTCCTGCTCCACCTTCACCGCCAGGCGATCGCGCACCCGGCCGAGCAGATCCTGGTCGCTGGGGAGTTCGCGCTCCTCGATGGTGATCTTGTTGACCTTTTGCAGGTTGCGGAAGTTTCCGACGTCGAGACCCGAGATCAGGGAGATCGCCACACCCGCCTTGCCGACCCGGCCGGTGCGCCCGGTGCGGTGCACGTAGACCTCGGCGGATTCCGGTGCCGCATAGCTGATCACGTGGCTGAGATCGCTGATGTCGATGCCCCGAGCGGCCACGTCGGTCGCCACCAGGAAGCGCAGCTCGCCGGCCTTGATCCGCGCCATCGCCTTCTCGCGTGCGACCTGAGCCAGGTCTCCGGAGATCTGGTCCGCGTCGAAACCGTGGCGCTGCAGGTAGGCCGTCACGAACCGGACATCGTCCTTGGTGTTGCAGAAGATGATCGCGCTCTCGGGTTCCTCGTACTCGATGATCTGGCGCAGATTCGCCTCCTTCTCCTTCGCCGTCGTGACGTAGAAGAAGTGCTCGATCTCATCCGGAGAGAGGTGCCCCTCGACCATCGAGACGTACTCGGGCTCGTGAAGGAAGGCCCGCGCCAGCGCCAGCACCCTCTCGGGAAGCGTCGCCGAGAACAGGCAGGCCTGGCGCTTGCCCGGCAGGTAGCTGCGGATCTCGCGCATGTCCGGCCAGAAGCCCAGGGAGAGCAGCTCGTCGGCCTCGTCGAAGATCACCGTCTTGACGCTCTCGAAGCTCATCCGGCCGCTGCCGAGGTGATCCAGAATCCGGCCCGGAGTTCCGACGATGACGTGGGCGCCCTCCTTCAGGCCTTCGAGCTGGGCGGTGTAGCCGACGCCCCCGTAGATCGGCAGGCAGCGCACGCCCCGGTGCTTGCCGACGATGCGGATCTCGGTGGCGCTCTGGTTGGCCAGCTCCCGGGTGGGGGCCAGCACCAGGGCCTGGGGAGCGGCCAGCTCCGTGTCGGTCTCGGCGACGATGGGGATGCCGAAGGCGCCGGTCTTGCCGCTGCCGGTCCGGGCCTGGACCATCACGTCCACCCCCCTCCGCATCAGCGGGATGACCCGTTCCTGCACCGGCATCGGTTCGGTCCAGCCGAGATCGGCGATGCCTGCGCGGATGTCGTCGGGAAGATCGTCGAAAAGTGAATGGGTGCTATCGGACAAGACGCCGCCGAGCCTAACACCCGCTCCGGGATCGGCCAAGGCGGGCCCGGCGGATTCCGCAGCCTCCCCGCTCATGTGATAGCCTGATCCACCCCTCGAACCGGAGCCAGAACCGTGAGCCCCAACGCCTCCCTCGATCGTCGCCAATTCATCCGCGCGGGCGCAGGAGCCGCACTCGCCGCCGCGGCGGCGCCGTGGCTCCCGATTGCGGCCTTCGCCGAGGACGATTTCTCCCGACTCGACGCACTCGGGCAGGCCGAGCTGGTGCGAAGCGGCGCGGTATCGGCGCGCGAGCTGGCCGAGGCGGCGATCCGCCGCATCGAGAAGCTGAACCCGGTACTGAATGCGGTGGTCACCACCGACTTCGAGCGCGCGCTCGAGCGCTGCGATCGCCCGCTTCCGGAAGGTCCCTTCAGCGGTGTTCCGTTTCTGCTGAAGGACCTCTTGGAGTACAAGGGAGTGCGATACACGTCCGGCACCGCGCTGTTTCGCGACCGGGTCGGACGCACCACCCCGGAGCTGGCGCGGCGCATGGAAGCCGCGGGCCTGGTGGTGCTCGGCAAGACGAATACGCCGGAGTTCGGACTGCTGCCCTGCACCGAGCCCAAGCTCTTCGGTCCGGCTCGGAATCCGTGGGATCTCTCGTACGATCCGGGCGGATCGAGCGGGGGAACCGCTGTTGCCGTGGCGAGCGGCATGGTGCCCATGGCCCAGGGCGGAGACGGCGGTGGATCGATCCGAGTCCCGTCCTCCAACTGCGGCCTCTTCGGAATCAAGGTGAGCCGCGGCAGGCAGCCGGAGCCGTCTCTCACACCCGGCGACCTGGCCGTGCGTCACGTCTTGACGCGTTCGGTGCGCGACAGCGCTGCCACTCTCCAGGCCACCGCGCTTACCCCGGCGGAAGGGAGCCTGCTACCGCCTCCTATGTCACCTCCCGGTCAGCCGCCGCGCCACCTGCGGATCGCCTACCACACCACCGACCTCGCCGGAGCGCGCGCGCATCCGGACTGCGTGGCCGCCGTGGAGTCGAGCGCGAGGCTCTGTGAGCTGCTCGGCCACCGTGTGGAGGAGGCCAAGCCGAAGATCGACGGCCAGAGCTTCATCGACCACTTCACGGTGCTGTGGAGCTCCATTCCCACGATGATGCTGGAGTTGGTCACCAAGAAGCTCGGTCGCCCGGTGCCGCCCACCGCGCTCGAAGGCTGGACCTGGGGACTCATCGATCACTACCGCAAGCAGCCTGCAGGTGCTCTCGAGGCGGCCGAGAAGTACATGCAGGAGGTGACCCGGGAGATGGCCCTCTTCCACGAGCTCCACGACGTGGTGCTGACACCCGTGCTCTCGAAGCCGGGTGTGCGAACCCGGGAGCTCTCGTCGGATCTTCCCTTCCAGGAGCTGCTCGAGCGAGTGGTCGCCTACCTCAGCTACACGCCCGTCGCGAACGCCACTGGGAGTCCGGCCATGTCGGTGCCGCTCTACTGGACGGCCGCCGGCTATCCGGTGGGAAGCCACTTCTCCGGACGGGTCGGTGACGAGGCCACTCTCTTTGCCCTCGCCGAGCAGCTCGAAGAGGCCCGCCCCTGGGCCAACCGGCGCCCGCGCGTCTTTGGCTGAGCTGGGCTGCTCCTACGCCGATCTGCGTCGGATGAGGGAGGGGAATGCGATACGTCCTGGGACGCGTGTTCTCGACGGCCCTCTTCGGTCTGCTGCTCTTCGCCGCTGCCGGGCGCCTGGACTGGCCGCGGGCCTGGGTCTACCTCGGCGTGGTCCTGCTCGGTGAGCTGCTGACGGCGGTCATCCTGGCGGCGGCGAACCCGGAGATCCTTGAGCGGCGCGGAAGGATGGGCGCGGGCACCAAGAGCTACGATCGCGTCTTCGTCGCGCTCTGGCTGGTCCTCGCCTTCGCAACGCCCGTCGTGGCCGGGCTCGAGGTGGGGCGGAGCGGCTACGCTCTCGTGCCGCTCGCTGGAATGTACGTCGGTCTGGTGGTGATGATGCTGGCGTATCTCTTCGGGGCCTGGGCGATGGCTGTGAACGAGCACTTCGAGCTGCTGGTTCGCATCCAGACCGACCGCGGACATCGCGTGGTCAGCTCGGGTCCATATCGGATCGTCAGGCATCCGGGCTACCTGGCGGCGATCGTCGGCAGCCTGGCGGCGCCGCTGATTCTGGGTTCGCTCTGGGCCTTCGCGCCGGTCGTCGCCGGTGCGCTGCTGTTCACCGCGCGGACGGCCCTCGAGGACCGCACCCTGCGCCAGGAGCTGGCCGGATACCCGGAGTACGCATCGCGCACCCGCTACCGCCTGCTACCGGGGATCTGGTAGACGGCGGACTCCGATCTTCGCCCCATCGCGAGAAGATGGCCCGCGTAGCCCACGCCCTCCGATCCCGGTGGATCCACCGCTGCTCATGCTCCACTGCGGATACTGCCGATCCATCTGGCCGAGGGAGCGTGCCTCCCCTTGTTGGAGGTTCAGAGATGGCCAAGCTACTCGCTATCGTGCTGATGGTGGTCGCGATCTGGGTCGGCCTTACTGTCTACACCGAAGGTACGGATCGGGCCTTCGGCGGTCTATTCGCAGGCTCTTCGGACTCCTCCACTCTCGAGGCGACTGAAACCCGCTCGACAGGCGAGCGCGCGGGTGACGCACTTCAGCGCGCCTACGACGTGTCGGAAGATCGCGTCGATCGGGCCGTGGGCGAGGCGCCCTGAGGAGCCGATCAGCGGCCCGTCGCCCACTCCTTCAGAACCGGGACGGCCTCCTCCCAGTTGTAGATGTCCTCCTGGAAGGAGAACTGGCCGTCGCCGGCGTACTCCATGATCGTCAGGCCGGCGAACTCGTAGTAGCTGCCGTCGGAGCGCTTCCCCGGGAGCCGGTTCAGCCACTTGTGGATCACCCGGTTGCCGTCGATGGCGTGCCACTGGATCGGGTAGGTCCAGCCTTCGCACTGCTTCATCACGGGTACCAGCCAGTCGAGGATCGCCTGCCGGCCCTCGAAGGTGCCCTCGTGGTGCTCCAGGTAGACGGCATCCTCGGTGAAGGTCATGCCGAAGGCCTGCCAGTCGTCGGCGTCCTGCAACTCCATCCGGCGGCGCCAGGCGGTCTCGATTTCCTCGCGGGCAAAGCGAACCGGTTCCACGACGTCGTCTCCGACGCGTGTGCTGGGACGACGCGGCTGTGACCAGGCGTTCACCGCCGCCAGTCGCCTTCGGGTCCGGGTAGAGTGGGGTGCGAACTCGCTCACCCGATGTCCCAGACCGGCGTGCCACCATATCGGCCCACCCTCCGACTCGAAGCCACCCCGCCGAGCTGCGCTCCGCAGGCGACCCGGAGGCCGGTGTGCGTCTCGGCCTGGAGAACGGTCTGCGCCGGCTGGGCTACGGCAGCTTTCGCGCCGGCCAGCGCGAGGCCATCGAGGCGCTGCTCGGCGCCCGGCGGCTGTTGCTGGTGGCAAGAGCCTGATCTATCGGCTCCCCGCCACTCTCCTGCCCGGAACCACACTGGTGATCTCGCCGCTCGTCTCCCTGATGCACGACCAGGTGAGCGCCCTTCGAGCCCGTGGGATCGCCGCGACTTTTCTGGCTGCAACGTTGGATGCGCGGGAGATGCGCCAGCGGATGTCTGCCATTCAGGGCGGATCTCTCGACCTCGTCTACGCGGCGCCCGAGAGGCTCGGCTTCGCCGGCTTCCGCTCGTTGCTTCGCGAGCTCGACTGTCCGCTGATCTCCGTGGACGAAGCGCACTGCATCAGCGAGTGGGGGCATGACTTCCGCCCCGAGTACCTGCAGCTGGGAGAGCTGCTGGCGGAGTTTCCCTCGGCGCGCGTCCTGGCCTGCACCGCCACGGCCACGCCCGTGGTGCGAGACGGAGGTCGTGGTCGCCACCAACGCCTTTGGAATGGGGATCGACCGGCCCGACGTCCGGGCCGTGATCCACCTGGCGCCGCCGGGCTCGATCGAGTCCTACTACCAGGAGGTGGGCCGCGCCGGCCTGGATCGCACCCCGACCCACGGGACGCTCTCCGAGCATCCCGAGGAATGGCTGCTGCGCCTGCTGCGGCGCTGCGTGACGGCCGGTTGGGCGGACTTCCAGGGCCGCGATCGCCCCGTCGTCGTGCTGACCGAGGCCGGGCGCACGGTGATGCGAGGGGAGCGCCCGGCGAAGCTGCTGCTTCCTCCAGCCGCGGTGCTTCCTTCGCCGACGGCCCGAGCCCCGCGCCGCGGTCCTGGCCACCGCGTAGAGGCGGAGCCCGCTCCGGAGCTGCTCGATACAGAGGGGCGTGCTCTCTTCGAGGCACTTCGCCGTCACCGCCTGGCTCTGGCGCGCACCGAAGGCGTCCCCCCCTACGTGGTTGCCAGCGACCGCACTCTGCGCGAAATCGCCCAGCTCCGCCCCCGCAACCTCCAGGAGTTGCAGCTCGCACACGGAATCGGACCCGCCAGGCTGGAGAAGTACGGTGCCGGCCTGCTCGCCGTGGTATCGGACGGGATGTCCTCCGCAGGCTAGAGCGCATCAGATGAGCTCTAACGCGGTAGCCAGCCCTCGAACCGCGGGTGGTCGGCTTCGATCGGAAGCTCGACGGGCTGCCCGGTCTGCGAGGAGTGATAGATCGCCGTCAGCAGCTCGAGCGATCTTCGCGCGTCCGCGAGCGTGACGGGCAGCTCCTCGCCCGCCTCGAGTGCGGCCTGAAAGCGCTCGAATTGGCCGGCGTAGAGCTGGTGACCGACGCCGAAATTCCGAAGCGCCTCGTTCACCCGATCCTGATGCTCCTCGGTCGACGCCGTGAAGGTCCAGGGGTCGAAGGAGGGCTGGTAGGGGGTGAGCGAGCTCTCGGCGGTGAGGTGCTCGAAGCAGAAGCGCAGGCGCGAGATCTCGGGCCGCGAGCCCAGGGTGGCCGAGAGAGTCGCGAGAGATCCATCGGCCATCTCCACCGAGACCGCCGCGCAATCTTCGGTCTCGATGGGGTTCACCCGAGTGGTGGTTCGAGCGAACACGTTCTTCACCGGCCCGATGACGCTGCAGAGGAGGTCGTGCGCGTGGATGGCGTGGGTGGTCATCACGCCGCCGAGCTCGGTCTCCCACTTGCCGCGCCAGTCCACCGCGTAGTAATCGTCGCCGCGCAGCCAGGCCGTCTCGACGGTGGACAGATAGGCGCGCCCGACGAGCCCGAGCCGGATCAGCTCCTGTAGCTTGAGGAGCCCCGCACCGAAGCGGTACTGGAGGATCGGCATCAGCCGGCCGGCAGACCGCGCCTCGATGCGCCCGAGCTCGTCGCAGATGGCCAGGCTCGGGACCAGCGGCTTCTCGCAGATGACGTGCCGGCCGGCGCCCAGCGCCGCCACCGACTGGTCGAAGTGCAGGTGCGGGGGTGTGCAGATGTCGATGACGTCCGGTGCGTCGGGGCCGTCCAGCAGGGACTCGAAGCTCGTGGTGACCCCCGGCACGGCGAGCTTCTCGCCGACGAGCGTCGCCCTCTCTTCGTCTGTGTCACAGACGGCCACCAGTTCGAAGAGTTCGGGCAGCTGCCGGAAGGCCACGCAGTGCTGGATTCCGACGCCCAGCCCGACGACCGCGACACGGAGAGGGTTGGTCACGCGCGCGCTCCCGGCTCGGCGGTGCCGTGGCTGCCGGGGATCCGGACCGCCTCTGCCTGGGCGGTCAGCGCCAGCTCGCAGGCGAGAAAGCAGTGCGTCTGGCTCATCGCGGTCTCCGTCCTCTGGACCACGTCGTCGAGTAGCTGGCGGCCGTAGGGAAGCTCGACGTCGCTGCAGTCGATGTGTCGGGTCTCGCTGCCGTCCACCAGGAAGAGGTGGCTGCCGCCCTCGCGGCCGGCCAGGTCGAGGTTCTTGCGGATCTCGATGAAGCCGTCCGTCCCGAGCAGCGTCAGACGCCCGTCACCCCAGCTCGAGAGGCCGTCGGGCGTGAACCAGTCGACGCGCACGTAACCGCTGGCACCGTCGCCTTCCAGGAGCATCTCGCCGAAGTCCTCCAGCTCGGGCCACTGCGGGTGCGCGTGATTGGCGACGCGCGAGGCCACCACGCGCGGGCTCTTCGCACCCGTGAAGTGGAGGAACTGGTCCACCTGGTGCGAGGCGATGTCGCAGAGGATGCCGCCATACCGCGCCCGCTCGAAGTACCAGGGTGGCCGGCTCGGGGCGTTGATGCGGTGGGGGCCGAGCCCGACGGTCTGGACGACGCGGCCGATGGCGCCTTCGGCGACGAGCTGGCTGGCGCGAACCGTCGCCGGGTTCTCGAAGCGCTCGCTGAAGCAGATCGAGTAGATCCGGCCGGTCTCGCGCTGCACGCGGCGCACCTCTTCGAGCTGCGAGTGGTCGGTCACACCGGGCTTGTCGGACATGAAGTCCTTGCCGTGCTGCATGACCTGGATGCCGATACCCGCGCGGTCCGCGTTGACGGCGGCGCAGAGCACGAGCTGGATGCCGCCGTCCTCGAGGATCGGCACGCGGGTCCTCCGCAGCCTGCGCGTCGGGATGGGCCTTGCCGAAGACCTCGGCGAGGCCTCCCTCCTTCGGGTAGTAGGAGACCAACTCGGCGCCGGCCGAGACGACGGCGTGGGCCATTCCGAAGATGTGGCCGTGGTCGAGGCCGATGACCGCGACGCGGATGGGGGGGCGGGAGTCGTTGCGTGTCATGGGATCACCGAAGGGATGGGGGGTTGGCAACCTGGATGCTTGTCGGAGCCGATGCTAGCAGAGGGAGGAGTCCGATCCCGGTCCCCCGGCGAAGTCGGCCTCTGTGGTCTCGCCGACCGCAGCCATGGTGCGCGCCTCCCCCGTACGCTACACACGGTTGCGGGTGAGCCATTTCGTTCTTGGGGGGAGAACCATGCGCTCCACCGCCGTGGAAGCCGCTCTCGTCGGTGCGCTCCTGTCGTTCGCGGCCATGGACTCGCTTGCGGAGCCGATCGAGACGAAGCTCCGGCCGCCGGATCCAGGGTCCGGTGACCTCTTCGGAACTTCGGTGGCGATCTCGGGAGACGTTGCGCTCGTGGGCAGCTCGGATTCACTGCATGTCGGCAGCGCCTACGCGCACGAGTTCGACGGAGCGGAGTGGGTCGAGACCAGGCTTACGGCCTCGGACAGTGCGGTGGGCGACGGCTTCGGACAGAGCGTGGCTCTCTCGGGCAGAACCGCCGTGATCGGCGCCGTGATCGGCGACGGAAAGACGGTGGATACCGGCGCCGCCTACGTGTTTCGTTCGAGCGAGGGCGGTTGGGTCGAGGAGGTCAAGCTCCAGGCATCGGACGGGGATCCGATCGACGTCTTCGGGGGGGCGGTCGCCGTCTCCGGGAACACGGCCGTGATCGGCGCGCAACGCGACGACGACTTCGCCTGGGACTCCGGCGCCGCCTACGTATTCGATGAGCTTCTCACCCGCGAAGTCGCCATCGACATCCTTCCGCGCGACGATGAAAACCGGATTCACCCCTTCGGCCGGGGAGTGATTCCGGTAGCGCTCCTCGGATCCGACGCCTTCGACGTCGACGTGACGAGTCTGACCTTCGGACCCGCAATGGCGTCGCCGGCCTTCGACCTCACTCTTCCTCACGTCTACTTCCTGAGCCGGCTCTGGGACGTGAACGAGGATGGAGAAGGCGATCTCGTCTCCCACTACTGGGTGGAGGAGACCGGCATCGCTCCGGGTGACACGCAGGCCTGCCTTCACGGGGAGACACTCGACGGCGTGCCCTTCGAGGGATGCGACCTGGTCACGACGGAGTCCGGATGCGGCCTCGGCAGCGAGCTCGCGCTGCTTCTCCCGGCGCTGATGTGGGCGCTACGGCGGCGTACCTTCGCGACACGGCGCCCTCCTCGCCAAGATTCGTTCTGATCGAACAGCTTCGACCCCGCGCGGACCAGGCTGAGGGCGGTCCCCACTGCCCCGTCGAAGAATTCTGGCCCCATGGATCAGGAACCCGCTTCAATGGAGTGAGCCGCGCGGCTCCGCGGCTGCCAGCACCCGAGACCGCCGATCTTAGGCGTAGATGCGAGATCCGTTATATTGCGCGCATGTCCCACATGACCCGCGAGGAGGTGGAGCGGATCGCGCATCTGGCGCGGCTGCGGCTCTCCCAGGAGGAGGCGGTGGCGATGGCCTCCCAGCTGGAGTCGATTCTCGGTTACATCGAGCTGCTCGATACCCTCGACACCAGCCAGGTGGAGCCGACCTCCCACGTGATGCCCCTGGCGACACCGATGCGTGAAGATCGGCCGGGGACCTCGTACCCTCCGGAGACGGCCATCGCCAACGCCCCGGCGCGAGACGGCTCTGCCTTTGCGGTGCCCAAGGTCCTCGAGGGCGAGGACGAGGGGTAAGGGCGGTGAGCGAGCCCCTCGGTACTCTCACCGAGCTGCGGAGCGCCCTCGATGCGGGCGCGGTGTCGTCGGCCGAGCTGGTGGAGCGCAGTCTGGACCGGGCCGAGGCGGTGGAGCCGGGTCTGCACGCGCTGCTCGCGACCCGGGAAGAGAGCGCTCGCGCAGAGGCCGCCGAGGCGGACGAGCGCCGCGCCCGGGGCTCGGTGCGATCGTCCCTGGACGGCATTCCCATCGCCCTGAAGGACAACCTGGCGCACGCGGGCGAGAAGGTGGGCTGCGCTTCGAAGATCCTCCAGGGCTACGAGTCGCCCTTCGACGCCACGGCGGTGGCGCGGCTCCGCGAGGCCGGTGCCGTGGTGGTGGCGCGCACCAACATGGACGAGTTCGCGATGGGCTCCTCGACGGAGAACTCGGCCTACGGGACCAGCCGCAATCCCTGGGATCCCGAGCGGTCGCCGGGTGGGTCCTCCGGCGGATCGGCGGTTGCCGTCGCCGCCGGAATCGTCCCCGTCGCTCTCGGAAGCGATACGGGCGGATCGATCCGGCAGCCCGCCGCATTCACCGGTGTGGTGGGGATGAAGCCGACCTACGGGCGGGTCTCCCGCTTCGGCCTGGTGGCCTTCGCGTCTTCCCTGGATCAGATCGGTCCCTTTGCCCACACCGCTGCGGACTGTGCGTCGGTTCTCGACGCGATCTCCGGACACGATCCGAGCGACTCGACCTCGCTTCCCGAGCCGGCGACAAGCTGTCTCGCTGCGCTCAGCGGTGACGTCTCCGGTCTCGTGATCGGACTCCCCAGTGAATACTACGCATCCGAGGGCGTCGATCCCGAAGTGGTGGTGCAGGTCAGCGAGGCGGTGGCCGAGCTGGAGGCGGCCGGTGCGAAGACTCGCGAGGTCTCGCTTCCCCATACCCGGTTCGCCGTCGCGACCTACTACCTGATCGCGACGGCGGAGGCGTCGAGCAACCTGGCCCGCTTCGACGGGGTCCGCTATGGCCGGCGGGCGGCGGGTGTCCGGGGGTTGACGGAGATGTACGAGCGATCTCGCTCCGAGGGCTTCGGTGCCGAGGTGAAACGACGGATCCTGCTCGGGACCTTCGTGCTCTCCGCCGGCTACTACGACGCCTACTACCGGAAGGCTCAGCAGGTGCGCACCCTGCTGCGGCGCGACTTCGACGAGGCCTTCGCGGGCTGCGACGTCCTGATCACGCCGACCACCCCGGAGACGGCCTTTCGGATCGGCGAGAAGACCTCGGATCCCCTCACCATGTATCTCTCCGACGTCTTCACCGTGTCGGCGAACCTGGCGGGATTGCCCGGTGTCTCGGTTCCCTGTGGCTTTGCCCACCAGATGCCCGTCGGGTTGCAGATCCTCGGTCGGCCCCTCGACGACGCGACGCCTCTTCGGGTGGCCGACGCCTTCCAGCGCCGCACCGGGTTCCACCTACAGCGCCCCCCGGATCTCCCATGAGCAGCGCCGTCCATTCTCGTTACGAACCGGTGATCGGACTCGAGGTGCACGTCCATCTTCGAACCCGGTCGAAGCTCTTCTGCTCCTGCGCCGTCAGCTACGGCGACGAGCCCAACCACCACACCTGCCCGGTCTGCCTGGCGCTCCCGGGTGCGCTACCGGTCTTGAACGGAGCGGCGGTGGAGCACGCCATGCGCACCGGCCTCGCGACCCACTGTGAGGTGCACTCGCGCTCGATCTTCGCTCGCAAGAACTACTTCTATCCCGACCTTCCCAAGGGCTATCAGATCTCGCAGTACGAGAAGCCCCTCGCCACCGGAGGCTGGATCGAGATCGAGGTAGAGGGGCAGGAGGCCAGGCGGATCGGGATTACCCGCATCCACATGGAGGAAGACGCCGGCAAGTCGATTCACGACGGAGCGGCCACCGAGACCCAGGTGGACCTGAACCGCACCAGCGTGCCGCTGATCGAGATCGTCTCCGAGCCGGACATGCGCTCTGCCGAGGAGGCCGGGGCCTACCTCCGCACCCTGCGCGCGATTCTCCGCTACATCGAGAGCTCCGACGCGGACCTGGAGAAGGGCCAGTTTCGCTGTGACGCCAATGTCTCGCTGCGTCCCAGGGGCGCGACCGAGTTCGGTACGCGCACCGAGATCAAGAACATCAACTCCTTCCGCTTCGTGGAGGAGGCGATTCGCGCCGAGATCGATCGACAGGCGGAGATTCTCGACGACGGCGGGGCGATTCAGCAGGCCACACTGGGCTACGACGCCGAGGGCCATCGCCTCTTCCTGATGCGCCTCAAGGAGAACGCGGACGACTACCGCTACTTCCCGGATCCCGATCTGATCCCCCTGATGGTCGGCGAGGAGCGGATCGAGCAGATCCGCGCCGCGCTGCCCGAGCTGCCCGACCAGAAGCGGCTCCGCTTCGAGAGCGAGTACGGCCTCTCCGCCCACGACGCCGGTCTGCTGAGCGCCAGTCGGGCGCTGGCGGACTTCTTCGAGGCAGCGGCCCGCGCTCACGGCACCGCCAAGAGCGTAGCCAACTGGATGCTTCGCGATCTGCTCGCCGCGCTGAAGGAGCGGGAGATCGAGATCGAGGAGGCGGCCATCGCACCCGAGGCGCTGGCACGGCTGATCGAGATGGTGGACCAGGGGAGGGTCACCGCGAAGAGTGCCAGGGATCTGGTCGCAGAGCTCACCGAACAGGGCGGCGACCCCGAGGCGTTGGTGCGGGAGCGTGGTTTGGAGGCGGTCTCGGACGCCGGGCTTCTGGAATCGGTCGCCGACGAGGTCATCGGCGCGAACCCGGACGCCGCCGCGTCGTACGCCCAAGGCGACAAGAAGGTGGTGAATTTCCTGATGGGACAAGTCATGAAGAAGACCCAGGGCAAGGCGGATCCCGGACAGGTCCGCGAGATCCTGGCGCGTAAGCTCGAGGAGTAGCCCGTGCGTCTTGCCATTCGCCTCGCGGGGATCCTGGTGGTACTGCTGGTCACGGCGGTGGTCGCTCTCACCGTCGCCCTTCCCCGGCTGGTGCGGAGTGACGCGGCCCGCGCCCGCATCCAGCAAGCGGCCCGGGAGGCCACGGGCCGGGAGATCCGCTACGGAGAGCTCGACTTCGGTCTGATGCCGCCTCGTCTGGTCGTGAGCGAGCCCGAGGTGAAGGGGGAATCCGACGGCTCGCCTCCGGTTTTCGAGGCCGACGGTGTGGAGCTCGAAATTGCGCTGGCTCCCCTGATGTCCTGGACCGTGGTGGTCGATTCGCTGGTGGTCGAGGGCGCCACGGTGCGTCTGGTCCGGACCTCCGAGGGGATCGAGTTTCCGAGGGAGGAGGCCGCCGCCGAGGCGCCGAAGGCTCCTGACACCGCACTCCCTTCGTCGAAGAGCCGGGCATCGGAGTCGTCCGCAGACGGCGCGCTTCCTTCGTCCCAGGGCCAGGCATCGGAGCTCCGGTGAGGATGCCGCACCGTCGCCGCCGACGGAGGACGGTTCGGAGGCCGGCGACGACGAGGATGAGAGAGGCTTCACGTTGGCGGTTCGCCAGGTCGACCTCCGAGACAGCCGATTGATCCTCGAGGACCGCACCGTTTCGCCCCCGGCCACCTGGGAGCTTCGCGATGTCGTCGCCACGGCGAGTGCGGAATCGATGGAAGATCCCATCGACTTCGAGATCAACGGGGCCATGACGAGCGGGGGCTCCGTCCAGGCGAACGGCGAAGCGGAGATCGGGGGATCGTACCGGATCGACTATCAGCTGGAGGATGTCGTGCTCTCCCCGGTCGCGCCCTACCTGAACCAGGGGCAACGGATCGGCGGCGCCGTCACCGGAACAGTTGTCACCTCGAGGACGGAGGATGAGACGGAGCGCATCGTCGTGGACGTGCTCCTGCGAAATGGAGATCTGGCCGCCGAGGATCTGGTGGTTCGGGGTCAGATGAAGCTCCGCGCCGATCTCGAGGGAGGACTCGACGACGCGTCCGGGACTTTCCAGCTGGACGCGACCGATGCGAAGGTGGAGTACGGCGTCGCCTTCGGAAAGCTGCGGGGAACCAGGGCGACCGCCACCGGCCGGATCGTCACCGGACCCGACGGTCAGATCGGGCTCCAGGACACGCAGGTCGAGGTCAAGGACGCGGAGCTGGAGGTGCAGGTGGAGAGGGGCGCGCGAACCCGCACCAGCATCGACGCCGAGCCCTTCGACCTGACCGGCTGGGGGGCGGTGATTCCGGCGCTCGCCGGGTCCGATCCCGCTGGAGAGATCGGGATCCGCGGGCTGGTGGTCGAGACCGAGCCGCTGGAGGTGCGCGGCAATCTGGACATTCACGGTCTTCGGCTGGTTCGAGGCGACGGCGCGGAGGTCCGCATGGGCGGCGGCTTTCGCGGAATGGGCTCGGAGATTCGCAGCGAGAAGCTGGTGGCACGGGTCGCGGGCAAGGAGATCCGGCTCTCGGTCGATCTGACCGAGCTGGCGGGGCGGCCTCGCTTCGTCACGGAGGTGGAGGCCGACGCTGTCGAATCGAGTGCGCTCCTGGCTCTCTTCACCGAGAAGAACGACACGCTGCAGGGTCCCCTCGAGCTGCGCGGAAAGCTGGTCGGTCCCCTCGGCGCCGACCGGCCCCTGGCGGAGACGATCCAGGGAACGGTGCGAATTCGCATCGAGCCCGGTCGCCTGAAGGGTGTCTCGGTGCTCGAGAAGACCTTCCAGGGGGTCGGCACCTCAGAGGACGCAGAGGATCTCGCCGGGCGGCTCGAGGGGGAACGAAAGCTCCAGCGGTACTACGACGACGAATTCCAGTACCTGGGTGGCACACTGCAAATCGCGCACGGGCTGGCGCGCACCGACGATCTGAAGCTCGTGTACCACAACTACACCGTCGATCTGCGCGGTACGGTTGCCCTCCAGGACCAGCAGCTGGACCTGCGGGGGGAGCTCACCATCGACGATGAGATCGACGGCGCCATCGCGAGTGGGGGCCCGGCCGCCCCCGAGCCCCAGCCGGCGAGCTCCCGAGTCATCCCTCTGGCCCGGGTGAGCGGAACCCTCGAGTCGCCGAGGGTGGAGATCACCGACGAGGCGGTGATTCGCCTGGCTGCCATCTACGCCACCACCGAACGGCGAGAGGAGTGGGAGGAGAAGATCGACAAGTATCTCGGGGAGGGCGCGGGAGGCCAGGTGCTCCAAGCCCTCGATGGGATTCTCAGCACGGAACCCAGGGAGTCACGCGAATGAAGGCGACGAGTGAGTCAGCTTGGTTCACGGTGCGCTGGTCGGAAGAGGGCGTCCAGCTGCTCGATCAGCGCGAGCTGCCCGGCCAGGAGATCTACCTGACCCTCACCAGCGTCGAGGAAATCGCCCGGGCCATCGAATCCCTGGTGGTCCGCGGCGCACCGGCGATCGGCTGCACCGCGGCGATGGGTGTCGCTCGCTGCGCCGTCACCAGTCGGGCCCGGAACCTCTCGGAGCTGAAAGGGGATCTCCGGGCCGGGATGGAGCGGCTGGCGCGTACCCGTCCCACGGCCGTGAACCTCTTCTGGGCTCTTCGTCGCATGGGCGACGTCCTCGACGCGGAGCTCGCCAGGCCGGGGTCGAGTCTGCCGTCGGTTCGCGACCGCCTGGTGCGAGAGGCCCAGGCGATTCTCGACGAGGACGTGGCCGCCTGCCGCGCGTTGGGCGAGTTCGGCGTGCCCCTGGTTCCCGACGGCGCTCGCGTCCTCACCCACTGCAATGCCGGCGCCCTCGCCACCGGAGGCTTCGGTACCGCACTCGGAGTGGTGCGCGCGGCGGTGCAGGCGGGCCGCCGCGTGTCGGTGATCGCCGACGAGACGCGTCCCTTCCTCCAGGGCGCACGGCTCACCGCATGGGAGCTCGATCGCGACGGGATCCCGGTCACCGTCATCACCGACAACATGTCCGCTCACCTGATGCGGGGCGGAGAAGTGGATCTGGTGGTGGTGGGCGCCGATCGCATTGCCGCCAACGGCGACGTGGCCAACAAGATCGGCACCTACGGCGTCGCGGTGCTGGCGCGGGAACACGGCATCCCCTTCTACGTTGCGGCGCCGCTCTCCACCATCGATCTCGGAACGGCGAGCGGAGACGAGATCCCGATCGAGGAGCGCGGGAGGGAAGAGGTCGCCGAGTTCGGCGCGCGACCCGTCGTTCCCGAGGGCGTGCCGGTTCGTCACCCGGCCTTCGACATCACCCCCGCAGCGCTCGTCGACGCGATCGTCACCGACCGGGGTGTCGCCCGCGCGCCCTACGACACCTCTCTTGCGTCTCTTCTGCAGCCCTGATGCACCTTGCCTGCCGGTGACTGAGGTCGCAGTGGATTCATCCTTCAAGTCCAGGTACGGGGAAGGTCGATAGAACCGCCAGGAGGTCTTTCTCGACTTGCCTGCGACGATCCTCTGCGTCGACGACGATAGAAGCTTCTGCAAGATCCTCTCCCGAGCCTTTCGCGCCGAGGACTACGGGGTGGAGATCGCCCACGACGGCGAGACCGCCCTGGCCAAGGTGCGCGAGTGCTCGCCGGATCTCGTCACCCTCGACATCCTGCTTCCGAAGCGCGACGGCTTCGAGGTGCTCGAAGCGATTCGCAACGACGGGGGGCCGCGCGGTCAGATTCCGGTGGTGATGCTCTCCGGCTGCACGATCACGCCGGCCTACCAGAATCGGGCGGACCGGCTTCACGCCGACGCGCTACTCAAGAAGCCCGTTCCCCTGACGGAGATTCTGGAGCTCGTCGCGAAGCAGATCCAGGCAAGCGCGGAGCCGATCCGGAGTCGATCCCCGCGGCCCGCCGCGCCCCGGAAGAAGCAGAGCGAACCGGTCGCGAAGGAAGAGCGCAGACGCATGCCGGTCTCCGGCTCCTTCCAGGAGGTCCCCTTCCCCGCGTTGCTCCATCATCTCCACGGTCTCCGCGCCACCGGCGTGCTCCAGCTCCAGTCCGGCAAGAAGAAGAAGCTGCTTCAGATCGATAAAGGGCATCCGGTGGCGGTGCGCTCGAACCTGGTGAACGAATGTCTGGGCAACCTGCTCCTCGCCACCGGAAAGATCAGCTCCGAGGTACTCCACGAGTCCGTCCACCGGGTGAAGAGTGGCGAGGGGCCGCAGGGTCAGATCCTGATGGCCATGCACATGCTCGACCAGGAGGATCTGGCGACGGCGCTGCGAAACCAGGCCGAAGAGAAGCTCTTCGAGATCTTCAGCTGGCGGAAAGGGAATTTCCGTTTCAAGAAGGGAGCGCGCCTGCGCGGTGCCAATGCGCTCTACCTGAAGAGCAGTCCGGCCAACCTGATCATGGACGGGGTGAGCTTCCGGCTGCCGATGGATGAGATCGACGGATTTCTCCGGGCGCGGGCCGATCGGTACCCGGCCAGGGGAGAGAGCCCCTTCTACCGCTTCCAGGAGATCAACCTCGATACCGGCGAGGAGCAGCTGCTGGCTGGCCTCGACGGCACCGCACAGCTCGTTGAGCTGCTGAGTCGGGACGAGGCGACTCAGCGATCGCTGTACGGGTTGATTACTCTCGAGCTGCTCGAACTCCACCGCACCCCCGCCAGCGCACCCGCCCGTATCCCCAGCCCGGCGCGCCGGAGGCCGGCCGCTACGCCGCCGCGCAAGAGGCCGGCAGCCACGCCGCCGAGCCAAGAGCCGGCTCCTCGGCAGGGTCCGCGGCGCTCCGCGGCTCCGGCGCCGCAGGCGGAGAGCGAGGATCGCGCCGAAGAGGGTCTTCGCGTCGAGCTCGCGGAGATGAGCGAGAAGCTGCGGGGCCGCGACTACTTCGAGATCCTGGGGGTTTCGAACAACGCACGGGAGGAGGAGATCCGCAGGGCCTACGTGGATCTCGCCAAGCGCACCCACCCCGACCGCTTCAGTGGCGCCAGCTCGCCGGTCAGGCATCTCGCCGAGGAGATCTTCGGTCTCATCTCCCGCGCGCACGAGACCCTCTCGGATCGGGACCGGCGCCTCGAGTACATCCGGGATCGTGGCAACCAGGCCCGGGACGCCGAGGAGCTCGAGGAAGGCCATCGGGCCCTCAAGGCCGAGCTCGAGTTCCAGAAAGGCGTGGTCTGCCTGAGGAAGAAGCGCTACCCGCGGGCGGTTGCCCACTTCGAGGCGGCCGTGAACGGCTACCCGGAAGAGGGCGAGTACCATGCCTACTACGGCTGGGCACTCTACCTCGAGGACCCCGACGCGCCCGGACGCCTCAAGGAGGCCGTGGAGCGCGTTCTCCAGGGTCGCAAGCTGGCGCCAGGTCGCGAGAAGCCCTATTTGTTCCTGGGCCGTCTCTACAAGGCGGCGGACCGCGGCAGAATCGCGGAGAAGATGTTCACCCGCGCGGTGCAGCTCGATCCCGATTGCGTAGAAGCTCTCCGGGAGTTGCGCCTGTTGAACATGCGGCGGGAAAGATCAAGGGGGCTCGTAAGGCGGATTCTCCGCCGTTGACCCCGGCGGAGAGACGACGGAATGGCGAGCACGTCTGGCATCACGGGAGAGAAGATCTGGCTCGATGGGCAGATGATCAACTGGGACGATGCGAACGTCCACATCCTGACCCACACCCTCCACTACGGACTCGGTGTCTTCGAGGGCATTCGTTGCTACCGCACCGATGACGGGCGCTCGGCGGTTTTCCGTCTGAGCGAGCACATTCGTCGTCTCTTCGAGTCCGCCCACATCAATCTGCTGCGTATCCCCTACACCCAGGAAGAGATCATCGAGGCGGTGCTGAACTGCCTGCGCGCGAACTCCCTGGAGGAGGGCTACATCCGGCCGCTCGTTTTCGTGGGCGAGGGAGCCATGGGTTTGAACCCGGCCGACAATCCCGTCCGCGTGTCCGTGATCGTCTGGCCCTGGGGCAAGTACCTGGGCGAGGAGGGAATGGAGCGGGGCATCCGCGCCAAGGTCTCCACCTTCACCCGTCACTTCGTGAACGCGAAGATGACCAAGGGGAAGACCTGCGGAGACTACGTGAACTCGATCCTCGCCAAGCGCGAGTCTCTCCTCGACGGCTATGACGAGGCGATCATGCTGGATACCCAGGGGCTGGTGTCCGAGGCGAGCGGGGAGAACCTCTTCACGGTTCGCGACGGGGTGATCCGAACGCCGCCCCTGCAGACGGTCCTGGACGGTCTCACCCGGGCATCGGTCATCGAGATCGCGCGGGACAAGGGCATCCCCGTTTTGGAAGCCACCCTCACCCGCGACGATCTCTACATCGCCGACGAGGTCTTCCTGACCGGTACCGCCGCCGAGGTGACACCGATCCGCGAGATCGACAATCGCCAGATCGGTGAGGGCACGCGCGGCCCGGTTGCCAAGGCCCTCCAGGAAGGGTTCTTCGACGTCGTCGCCGGCCGTGACAAGAAGCACGAGCACTGGCTCACTTACGTCTGAGCCGAGCTACGGGGACGTTCCTTGATGTTCACGTTTCTCGGCACCGCCGAAAACGTGAACGTAAGGAACGTCCCCGTCTAGTCTCGGAGCTCCACCCTCCGGAAGACGGCCCAGAGCAGGACGATGCTGGCCAGGGCCCAGACGCCGTGCCGGATCGCGATCTCCAGCGGGGAGCCGGGAACGCGGACTTCATCGATCCACGGCGATAGCGCCAGGGCGATCGAGGTGCAAAGCGGTGGTCCGAAGCGATCGATCGCGCCCATTGCTCCACCGCTGTCGTCGCGGAACATGCCGAGCAAGTTCGCCAGTGTGACGGCGCCGGTGGCGACGAAGACCAGCATCACGGTGGCGATGCGCGGAAGGTAGAGCGAGGCGGTCATCGCGAGGGCAGCGAGGGTGACGGCGCCCACCGCGCAGGAGACACCGGCCATCAGTGCCGGTCTCATCGGCAGGCCGCTTCGCGCACTGAGGAAGAGGGCGGTTCCGCCGAGCAGAACGGCCCCGGTCGCCAAGGCGATCACGAGGGATCCGGCCAGACGGGCGAAGGCGAAGGTGCCGCGTCCCACCGGACGCGCCAGGGCGAGCGTCGCGGAGCCATCGGCGAGGGTCTGGGCCAGGTGTTCGGATGCCAGGACGCCGGCGAGGACGATGCTCCAGAGACCGAGGACCGCGTAGGTGACGGCTCCGGTCCAGCCTGCGATGGCGGCGATCTGCCTCACCTGGCCGTTCACGACCACTTCTCCCCCGCTGCAGGTGGTGCAGGTGTCGACGAGCATCAGCGAGAGGAGCGAGACGACTGCGATCGCCGCGATGATGCGCCGCCGCACCGCGTCGAGGATCGCCTCGCTGGCCAGCGTGCGAAACTGTGTCAGTGCCGACGGTCTCATCCGCGCACCAGCCGTATGAAGGCATCCTCGAGACTCTCGTCCGCTCCCACCACCTGATCGAGGGGGCCACTCGCCACCACCCGGCCCTCGTGGAGGACGGCGATCTGATCGCAAGTGCGCTCCACCTCCGAGAGGATGTGGGAGCTCACCAGCACCGTGCAGCCTCGCTCGCGAGCGCCGGCGATCCAGTCCCGGGCGTCCCGGATCCCGATGGGATCCAGACCCGAAGTGGGCTCGTCCAGGAGCAGCAGCCTGGGCTTGCCGAGAAAGGCCTGGGCGAACCCCACCCGCTGGAGCAATCCCTTGGAGAGAGCCGA
This sequence comes from uncultured delta proteobacterium, assembly GCA_963722885.1. GTDB lineage: Bacteria > Myxococcota_A > UBA9160 > UBA9160 > UBA6930 > CAVXZE01. The sequence continues at coordinate 98,858 of CAVROS010000042.1, read as the reverse complement.
GAGACGATCGCGCGCGCGATCGGCGATGCCCGTCAGCTCCATGACCTCGTCGATCTCGTGGTCTCGGTCGGCGCCGGTGAGGCCGGCGAGAGAACCGTGCAGCCGGAGGAATCGGCGCACGCTCATTCGCCCGGGCAGGACGAGTCGCTCGGGCAGATAGCCGACCCCTTCCCGAGCGGCCGGGTCCATGGGGTCGTGGCCGTGGAGGAGGACACCTCCGCCGCTCGGCCCGGTGAATCCGAGCAGCAGCCGCAGCGCGGTGGTCTTTCCCGCTCCGTTCGGTCCGAGCAGGCCGACGGACGAACCCGCCGGTACCGCCAGGCTCACTTCGGCGAGTGCGGTGCGGGATCCGTAGCGCTTGCTGACGGCGGCGAGCTCGAGGGCGACCATGGCGGCGGAAGCCTATCACCTCAGAGTGCAGGTGGCGTTTTCCTCCCCACGGGGCGGAATTGACAATGTATCACATCGTAATACAATCGCCTACATGAGCGAACAGGAAGGCGATCGCAAATTCGACGAGAGGCAACGTCGCTACGACCCGCGACACCGCAAGGAGCGGGTTCTCCACACCCGGATCTCCGAGCAGCTCGCCAGCGACATCCGCCAGATGGCGGAGGATCTTCGGGTGCCGGTCTCGAACCTGGTGCGGAATGTCCTCGAGGAGACCTTCAGCGCCGTCGAGAACGCTGCCGACGGCATGGGCGACCTCCTCGAGGGCGTGATCGATCAGGCCGAGCGAGCCAGCGATCGGATCCATCACTTCCAGAGCCGCCGCAGGGAGCGCGAGACCCGGGAGGCCCACCGCCGGGAGCCCACCCAGGAGCCAGAGGGGTTCGAGGACATCGAGGCCTGGCAGCCGGTGATTCTCAACGCGCCCCGGCGCTGTGACGGCGATGGCCGGGAGATCCGGCGCGGCGAGCAGGCTTTCGTCGGCCTCACTGCCTCCGGGCTCTCGGGCACCTATCTTTGCGCCCCCTGCGTGGAGGCGAGAAGATAGTCCGATGCAGCTCCGTGAGCTTCAGACGCCGGCGCTCCTGGTCGAGATCGACGCCCTCGACTTCAACCTGCGGACCATGGCCGAGGCGCTGCCCGGTCCCCGCCTTCGGCCGCACGTGAAGGCTCACAAGTGCACCGCCTTGGCAAGGCGTCAGGCCGAGCTCGGGAGCCGCAGCTTCACCTGCGCGACGATCCGCGAGGTCGAGGGCATGGCGGCCGCGGGCCTCGGCGAGGACCTTCTCCTCGCCAACGAGGTGCTGGATGCCCGGCGTCTCGGGGCGCTCGATGCCCGGGTCAGCGTCGCGGTGGATTCCGAGGAGACGGTGGCCGCCGCCGCCGAGGGCGGCGTCGCCGAGGTGCTGGTCGACGTGAACGTCGGCCTGCCGCGCTGCGGCTGCGCCCCGGAGGAGGCGGCTCGCATCGCCGACGCGGCGCGCTCTCGCGGGCTCGAGGTGCGCGGTGTGATGGGCTACGAGGGTCACCTGATGATGGTCGAAGACCGTGAGGCCCGCAGCCGAGGCGTAGAAGAGTCGATGGCGAAGCTCGCTCGCGCACACCAGGAGGTCGGCGGTGAGATCGTCTCGGCGGGTGGCACCGGGAGCTACGACATCAACCAGCTCGCCACCGAGATCCAGGCCGGCTCCTACGCCCTGATGGACACGGCCTACGCGAAGCTCGGGCTACCCTTCCGAAGCGCCCTTTCGGTTCTCGCGACGGTGATCTCCCTGTCCCCGCAGTTCGCGATCGCCGACTGCGGTCTCAAGGCGCTAGGGATGGATCACGGCAATCCGACCGTCGCGGATGCGCAGGTCTGGTTCTGCTCCGACGAGCACATCACCTTCGCCCCGGAGCGTCCGCTCCGGGTGGGGGACCGCATCCGGGTGTGGCCGGGCCACGTGGACCCCACCGTCGCCTACCACGACTCGCTCCGCATCGTCTCCGGGGAAGACGTGGTGGAAACCTGGCCCGTCGACTTGCGGGGGTGGTGAGAAGAGCGAGCTCGAGACGCAGGACGGCCGACCGCGCCGAGCGCGGTCGGCCGTCTCGAGCGGACTCGCTGCTAGTGCTCGCCGAGCGGATCGACGAAGACGAACTCCGCCGGGCCCTTGAGCATGTAGTCGATGGGCTTCTGGCGGTCTTCCCAGCGGACGGCCATGGTGAGCGCCTGTGCGGGAACCCAGAACACCGCACTGACGGCGAGCATCGCCAGGCCGAGGGGCCGCATCAAGAACAGGTCGACCATCGGCGGAGCCTTTTCATTCTCGATCGTTTCGATGTTGCTGGCGGCGAATGCCGAGGTCGCCGGAGCCGCGAGTATGCCGACGACGGCAAGTGCGGCGAGCAAGGTACGCAAGTGTCGGAGCATGGCTGATCCCCCCATGCGGTGGCTTTGTCTCTGCGCTTTATCGGTGAAACCCGGTGAAACTGAAGAGGTTCAGCGAGCGGCAACTCCCCTTCACCGAGGCGCAGAAGAGCGCTGGATTCCACCTGATGCCGCGTCGCTTTCTAGCATCGCTGTGCCATCATCTCCTTCGCTGTGACGGCTGACCAGATCATCGAAGCGCTGGGGCTCCGCGAGCACCCGGAAGGCGGCTACTTCAGGGAGACCTGGCGCGACCTTCCCGAGGGCGGAGGCCGGGGCTCGGGAACCGCCATCTACTACCTGCTTCGACACGGACAGGTGTCGGACTGGCATCGGGTCGACGCCACCGAGATCTGGCACTTCTACGCGGGCTCACCCCTGGAGCTGCGCATTCGCAGCGATGGCGAGGAGACCGAGGGCGTGCTCGGCAACGACCTGGTGCGGGGGGAGCGCCCGCAGCTCGTGGTTCCCGCCGGCGCCTGGCAGAGCGCCCGCAGCCGGGCCGAGAAGGCCGAGGGCTATACCCTGGTCGGCTGCACCGTCTCCCCGGCCTTCCGGTTCGAGGGCTTCGAGCTGGCACCGGAGAGCTTCGAGGAAGGCGGATGAAGCGCATCGCCATGGTTCTGGCGATCCTCGCGATCGCGATCGGAATCCTCGCCTCCGCGCACCTCTACCTGGCGACCCGACTGGTGCTCGATCCCGGTCTCGACGGCTTCGCGCGCAGCGCCCTGCTCTGGGTCATCGCGATGCTCGGCATCGGCATGGTGCTCCAGCCCGTGGCGGAGCGTCTCTACCGTCCCCCGGCGCTTCGCTGGCTCTCCTGGATTCCGCTGCTCTGGATGGGTGTCCTGCTGCTGACCGTGGTGATGCTCGGGATCACCGACGGTCTCCTCTGGCTCCTGGGGGCGGGACCCGCCGAGGGTGCGGCGCGGATTCGCGCCGTCGGTGTGGTCGGAGTGGTCGCCGCGGCGACCGCCGTCGGGGTGCGCGCGGCGCTGGCCATTCCCCGGGTAGAGCGGGTCGAGGTGAGGATCGAACGCTGGCCGGAATCACTCGATGGGTTCCGGATCGTCCAGCTCAGCGACCTCCACATCGGGCCGATTCTTCGGCGCGAATTCGCCGCCAGGCTGGTCGCGGAGGTAGAGCGCCTGGCTCCCGACCTGATCGTCCTGACCGGCGACCTGGTGGACGGCAGCGTGCGCCAGCTCGAGGGCGAGGTGGAGCCCCTCGGCGAGCTGTCGGCTCCCCACGGCGTCTACTTCGTCACCGGGAATCACGACTACTACTCCGGCGCCGAGGCCTGGCTGGCGCGGATCAGCGAGCTCGGAATCCGTCCGCTTCGCAACGAGCGCGTGCAGATCGGCGACGGCGAGGAAGCCTTCGATCTGGCCGGCGTCGACGACTACCGCGGCGACTGGGTGCGCGGCTCCTCCGAGGACCTGACACGCGCCCTTCGCGATCGCGATCCGGATCGCCCGGTGGTGCTGCTGGCCCACGACCCCACCACCTTCAAGCGCGCCAGCGCCATGCAGGTCGACCTCCAGATCTCCGGCCACACCCACGGTGGCCAGATCTGGCCTTTCGTCTACCTGGTGCGCCTCGCCATGCCCCACGTCGCCGGTCTGCTTCGCCGCGGCCGGAGTCAGCTCTACGTGAGTCGCGGGACCGGCTTCTGGGGCCCCCCGATCCGTCTCTTCGCTCCCTCCGAGATCACCGAGATCGTGATTCGCCGGGGCTCGCGTAGTCGGCTAGACCCGCTCGAACTTCGGCGGGCGCTTGTCCACATAGGAATCCACGCCTTCCTTGAAGTCTTCTGCGCGAGAAGCTCTCCACCATCAGTTCGATGGACTCGGTCATGGCATGGCCGAGGTCCTGAGTGAGATTGGTGTAGACCTGACGCTTCATGATGGCCATGGAGGTCGGGGAGCAGTTCTCGGCCAGCTCCTTCGCGTAGTCTCGGACGAAGGGCAGCAGCTCGTCGTGCGGAAGGACGCGATTGACCAGACCCACCCGGTCCGCCTCGGCGGCGTCGAACTTGCGCGCCGAGAACAACAGGTCGAGGGCGTGGGCCGTCCCGATCAGCCGGGGCAGGGTCCAGCCGATTCCCCACTCGGCGATCAGTCCGCGCCGCGAGAAGGCCGTCGCGAAGACCGCCCGGTCCGAGGCGAAGCGCATGTCGCAGAACATGGCGATGGAGAAGCCGAGGCCGGCGACGGGGCCGTTGATGGCGGCGATGATCGGCTTGCGCACCGAAAGCAGATAGGAGTGGGGGCCGCGGAAGCTCTCATCCATCGTGGCATCCCCCGGATCCGCCGGGAGATCTGCACCCTCTCTCCTTCCTTTCGCCTTCGCCGATCCGCTGCAGGCGCTTTATGTCGGCTCCGGCACAGAATCCGCGTCCGGCGCCGGTCAGCACGATCACCACGACCGCCGGGTCGGCTTCTGCCCGCGCGACGGCGTGCTTGATCTCGTCGTCCATCCGCTGGGTGAATGCGTTCAGCCGGTCCGGGCGGTTCAGCGTGATCGTCGCCACCGGGTCCTCGACCTGGTAGAGAATCTCCTGGTACATGGGCTCCACCTCCGGTCGGGAGCCTAGCGAAGATGCATCAGGGGGTAGTGGAAGCCTCTCCGTCGGGATGCACGGGCAGGTGCGCCCGGATCGAGGTGCCCTGGTCCGGCTTCGAGACGACTTCGATCTCTCCCCCGTGGCTGCTCGATGATGCCGAAGGTGATGGCGAGGCCGAGCCCGGTTCCGACTCCCACCGGCTTCGTGGTGAAGAAGGGATCGAAGATCCGGTCGATGAACTCGTCGGGGATCCCACAGCCGTCGTCCTCGATTCGTATCACCACCTCGCCGTCGATGTGTTGCGTGATCAGGCTGATGTTTCCGTCGCCCTCGATGGCCTGGGCGGCATTCAGGATCAGATTCATCAGCGCCTGCTTGATTCGCTGGGGCTGGCAGGGAACCAGCGGGAGGTCTCCCAGCCGCTTGTCGATCTGCGCCCCCTTCGGGATCTGCAGGCGCGCCACCCGCAGCGTCTGATCGAGCAGCTCGTTGAGATCGGCCATCTCCAGGACTTCTGTCCCCGCGTGAGAGAACTCCCGGACGTCGCGCACGATCCCGGCAGCGCGGTCGACTCCCTCCAACGAATCGTCGATCAGCTCCTCCCCCTCGCTGATCACCTCGTCCAGGGCGTCCGATCGTCTCCACGTTCTCGAGCGCCTTGCGTATCACCGACCAGTGCTCGCGGAGCACGGACAGATTGCTGCGAACGTAGGTGATGGGATTGTTGATCTCGTGAGCGATTCCCGCCGCGAGCTCTCCCACCGCGGCCAGGCGCCCCGACATCACCAGGTGGTTGCGCAGGGCCACCAGCTCTCGGAGATCCCGTGCCACCAGCACCACACCCTCGGGCAGCCCGAGCTTGTCGGTCTGGATCGTGGTCGAGATCGAGACGGGGATCGGAGTGCCGGATCTCGGGATCACCTTGCACTCCAGCTCGCGGACCTCCCGCGGCGGGTCGAGCACGTTCTCGGAGAGTGCATCGATCACGCAGGAGCCGACCAGCTGCTCGCGCGGAACCCCGAAGAACCGGGCCATTCCCTCGTTCAGCGCGCGGACGTGACCGCTGAGGCTGAGTGCGGCGATCCCGTCGGGGATCGTCTCCAGGACCTTCGCGGTGAAGCCCTCGGGGACCAGAAGAGAGCGTCCGTAGCGGACGAAGCTCATCAGCTGGAGTGCGGCCAGGCCGGCGAGGGAGGCCGAGCCGAGTCGAGGGATGTGCACACCGAAGGAGGGCAGGACCGCGTCGGTGACCGAGGCGGCGATCAGCGGACTCATCAGGCCGATGGTGGCCAGCCGCCCCGTTCCGCCCTCGGTCCCCTCGGGTGTGCTCCGCAGATGTCGAATCCAGCGGTAGATGGCGGTTGTCGCCGCGGCGATGGTGATGGCGTAGAAGATCGGAAAGGCGGCCCCGGGAGACGCCGCATATCCCCAGGCGGTGGGGACGGCCCGCTCGACCATCCACGGGGTGGTCCAGGCGAGCACCAGAAAGAATCCAACGATCGCGTAGAGTGCGCCGATGACTCGCGACATTCGGCGATCCGGCTGCCCGATCGCCTGGTGCACTACGTGGAGGGAGAGGGGCCCGAGGCCAATCCATCCGAGGGCCGAGAGCCGCTGAAGGCCGAGGGCGGCGTCCGGGTCTGGCGCCAGGCTCCAGAGCACCTCGCAGAAGGCCCAGAACGCGCCCGCCAGCACCAGCGATACCACGGGGAGGATCCGGCGATTCGAAGTCGCGCGAAGCCAGAGCGCGATCGCGATTGCCGCGGAGGCAATGCAGGCTGCCAGCGGGATCAGAGTGTACGGGTGCATCGGTCGGGTCTTCTCCCCTGCAGGGAATCGGCGTGACGCGAAAGCCTCTTGAACGCAGGGTCAGGGGGAGAAGACGAGAGCACCTCCCATAGCGCCCAGGGCGAGCCAGGAGACCCGCCGGAACTGTGTGGGGCTCACCCGGCGGCCCAGCCGGATTCCGATCAGGAGTCCCGCCACCAGGATCGGGACCATGATGGCGGCCTCGATCCAGATCGAGGAGGTCATCTGGCCCTGGGCGGTGGCGGTGGGAAGCCGAGCCAGACCCATGGTGAGGAAGATCAGCTGGTTGGTGGCCTTGACCGCCTGGGGCGAGTCCGGGCGTCGGTAGAGGTGGGCCACGATGGCCGGTCCACCGGTGTTGAAGGCTCCGCCGAGGAGCCCCCCGAGAAGCCCGGCGACGCCGTCCCAGATCGGCGCTTCGCCGGTCTGAGGGGTCGGGGTGCGAAGGTTCCAGAGCGAGATCGCGATGATCGTGACCCCCAGGGTCCGGACCATGAGATCCCGATCCAGGGCGCCGAGCGCCGAGACTCCCAGCACCACTCCCACCAGGACTCCGGGGATCATGCGCAGGGCCGGGCGCCACAGCACCTCTCGCCGGAGGGCGATCAGCACCGAAGCCGCAACCAGGATCCCGGTCAGGTTGACGACGCCCGCCGCGTGGAGCAGATCGCGGGAGAGGGTCAGCCCGGCCATCGCCACGATGGCGAATCCGAAGCCCAGGAATCCCTGACTCAGGGCGCCGATCGCCATGATGGCGGCGGACGCGGCGAGGTAGCTGAGCTCCGGCATGAGAGCTTCTTAGCCCGCGGGTCTCGGGGTGGCGACTGGGGGGGAAAGCCCCGACACTGCGTCGGCCTGGAATCGAGGAAGCCGATGGGGCGTCGCAACGAAGCCATCGTGATCCGCGGAGCGGCCGAGCACAACCTGAAGAAGGTCGATGCGCGGATTCCCAAGAACAAGCTGGTGGTCTTCACCGGACCGTCCGGCTCCGGCAAGTCCTCCCTCGCCTTCGACACCATCTACGCCGAGGGTCAGCGGCGCTACGTGGAGTCCCTCTCCGCCTACGCGCGACAGTTCCTCGGGCAGATCGAGAAGCCCAAGTACGACCACATCCGCGGCCTGAGTCCGACCATCAGCATCGAGCAGAAGGCGGCCAGCAACAATCCCCGCTCGACGGTGGGCACCATCACCGAGGTCTACGACTACCTCCGGGTGCTCTTCGCGCGCATCGGCCGCCAGCACTGCCACCAGTGCGGGCGCGCGGTGGAACGCCTCTCCGCCGAGGAGATCTGCGAGCGCATCCTGGCGCTGGCGGGTGGAAGCCGTTTCATGCTCCTGGCTCGCGTCGTCGACAACCGGAAGGGCGAGTACCGCGAGCTGCTGCAGGAGACGGTCCGCGAGGGCTTCGGGCGCTTCCGGATCGACGGCGAGATCTTTCGGGACGACGAGCTTCCGGTCCTCGACAAGAAGAGAAAGCACACCATCGACGTGGTGGTGGACCGGTTGGCGGCGCGAGCGCGCCGGGACGCCGCCTACCGGGCGCGCCTCACCGACTCGGTGGAGACCGCGCTCGCGCAAGGGAAACGGCCTGCTCATCTGCGCCGTGGTCGGCGGCGAGGAGCACCTCTACTCCGAGCACCTCTACTGTCATCATTGCGATCTGGGTTTTCCCGAGCTCAGTCCGCAGAGCTTCTCCTTCAACTCGCCGATCGGCATGTGCCCCGACTGCAACGGGCTGGGAACCAAGCCGGAGATGGACGCGGATCTGGTGGTCCCGGATCCGAGTCGCAGCGTGCGGGAGGGGGCCATCGAGCCCTGGGCGAAGGTGATCGAGCGCTCCGAGAGCTGGACCGGGTCGCTCCTTCAGAACCTGTCCACGGAATACGGCATCGACTTCGACCGGCCCTGGAACAAGCTTCCCAAGCGGCATCGCGATCTCCTGCTCCACGGCTCGAAGGGCAAGAAGATCGCCATGACGATGAAGTTCTCGACCGGAAAGATCGAGTGGCAGCGCAGCTTCGAGGGCGCGTTGAACGGGCTCTACCGACGTTTCCGGCAGACCAAGTCCGAGGGCATGCGCAAGTACTACATGCGCTACCTCTCCGAATCCGTCTGCTCCAGCTGCGAGGGACGGCGGCTGCGTCCCGAGTCGCGTGCGGTGTCGATCGGCGGTCTGAGCCTCCCGGAGCTCAGCTCCCACACCATTCGCGAGACGCGCGAGTTCGTGAACGGTGTCTCCCTCGACCGGACCGAGCGCCGAATCGCCGAGGAGGTCCTGAAGGAGATCAACGGTCGGCTGGGATTCCTGGTCAATGTCGGGCTCGGCTACCTGACCCTGGATCGGCCAGGTCCCTCGCTCTCCGGCGGAGAGAGCCAGCGCATCCGCCTGGCCAGTCAGATCGGAAGCGAGCTCACCGGCGTCCTCTACATTCTCGACGAACCCTCCATCGGCCTTCACCAGCGCGACAACCGCCGGCTGCTGGACACACTGGCGCGCCTGCGCGACATCGGAAACACCGTCGTGGTCGTCGAGCACGACGCCGAGACCATCCGCTCCGCCGACCACGTGGTGGATTTCGGTCCGGGCGCCGGCATCGCAGGCGGCGAGGTGGTCTTCTCCGGGACCCCGCTCCAGCTGGCGCGATCCGCGCGTTCACTCACCGGGAAGTATCTCTCGGGGCGGCTCGCGATCGAGACGCCCCGCAAGCGACGCCGCGGATCGGGCAAGAAGCTCCGCGTCGAAGGCGCCAGCGAGCACAATCTCAAGCGCGTGAACGTCGCCTTTCCCCTCGAGACCTTCATCGCGGTGACGGGCGTTTCGGGCGCGGGGAAGAGCACCCTGGTCAATGCGGTGCTCTATCCCGCCCTGCGCCGACTCCTCTACGCGAGCCGCGAGATCCCCGGCTCCCACCGGCGCATTTCGGGCGAAGGCTACATCGACAAGGTGATCGACATCGATCAGCGGCCCATCGGCCGCACGCCCCGCAGCAATCCCGCCACCTACACCAAGGTATTCGACGAGATCCGCAAGGTCTTCTCCCTGACCGCCGAGGCGAGGACTTACGGGTTCAGGCCGGGCCGCTTCTCCTTCAACGTGAAGGGTGGGCGCTGCGAGGCCTGCGAGGGCGACGGTGTGCGCCGCATCGAGATGCACTTCCTGCCCGATGTCTTCGTTCCTTGCGAGGTGTGCAGGGGAAAGCGATTCAACGAGGCCACCCTGCGGGTTCGCTTCAAGGGGCTGAACATCGCGGAGGTCCTCGATCTCTCGGTGAGCGAAGCCCTCGATGTCTTTGCCAACCAGCCGAAAGTGCTCTCGGGACTCCGCACCCTCTCTGTGGTGGGCCTCGGCTACGTGAAGCTCGGCCAGTCCTCCCCCACGCTTTCCGGGGGCGAGGCCCAGCGCATCAAGCTCTCCCGGGAGCTCTCCAAGAAAGCCACGGGAAGGACGCTCTACATCCTCGACGAGCCCACCACGGGCCTTCACTTCGACGATCTCCGCAAGCTGCTCGCCGTGCTCGACCGGCTGGTCGATGCGGGCAACACCGTCGTGGTGATCGAGCACAACCTGGACGTGATCCGCTGCGCCGACCATGTGATCGATCTCGGCCCCGAGGGTGGCGACGGCGGCGGCGAGGTGGTGGCCACCGGAACGCCCGAAGAGGTATCGAAGTGCAAGGCGAGCTTCACGGGTCGATACCTGCGTCGGGTGCTGTAACCGGCTCGGCCGCGCGTAACCCAGCGAAGAGGCGTCTTCAGCAGCCGGCCGCTGCGATCTCGTCGAGGAAGTGGGTGGCGGTGGCGCGGATCTCATCGACCTCGGCGAGGCTTGCCACCACCCGGAGCTGCGCGAACGGCATCCGCTCGGCGAGCTCCTCGGCCGTCGAGAGGGGATGGCCGGGATCGTCCCGCACCGCCACGATCAGCGCGGGTGCGTCGATCTCCTCCAGAAGCTCCGGATCGGGAAGGTCGCTGTCGGCGGCGCCGCGCAGGACGTGGCGGAGAGCCGGCGGATCCCAGCCCCGAAGCGCTTCGTAGAGCGCTTCCTGTGCCGGCTCGAAGCCCGGCGCAATCGGTTGGTCCCGGAGTGTCTCTTCCACCGCCTTCGCCACCGCGACCGCGCCCTTCTCGTCGAGGAGTTGCGCCATCGCGCGGTAGAGGCCGGCCTGTGCCGGACGGCTCTCCCAGGCCGTCGGCGGAATCAGCAGCAGCAGGGCGGCGATTCGCTCGGGCGCGAGGAGGGCGGCTCGGAGCGATGCCGCCACCCCCATCGATGCGCCCGCTGCCACGAAGCGCTCGATCTCGAGGGCGCTGGCCAGCTCGAGCAGGTCCGCGCCGAGCTGGTCCCAGCGATTCGCCGCGTCGTTGCGTCCCGCCGCCGAGCCCCCGTGCCCGCGCGCGTCGTAGCGGACCACGCGTCGTCCCTCCATCCCCTCGAGGAGCTCGCGAAGCGGCGTCAGCTCCTCCAGAGCGATGGGATGCAGGAGCCCGTGACTCCAGATCAGGCCGGGTCCCTCTCCCTGCTCCTGGACCCGGAGGGCCCCACTCGGGATCTCGACGCTGGACTCGTGCCAGGAGATTTTCACGCCCGGGATAGTACCGCGTCATCGGCGGATCGCTGATACTCGGGTTCGTGAGCCGGATCGAACGACTCCTGGAGATCATGGCGCGGCTGCGAGACCGCGAGAAGGGCTGCCCCTGGGACCTGGAGCAGGACTTCTCCTCGATCGCACCCCACACCATCGAGGAGGCCTACGAGGTCGACGACGCCATCCGGCGCCGGGACTTCGAGGCGCTTCGCGACGAGCTCGGCGATCTCCTCTTCCAGGTCGCCTATCACGCGCAGATGGCGCGGGAGGAGGGGCTGTTCGGCTTCGCAGAGGTCGTCTCCGCCATCTGCGACAAGATGGTGCGCCGTCATCCCCACGTCTTCGGCGAGGAGGAGGTGAAGAGCGCCGAGGCCCAGACCCGGCGCTGGGAAGAGCAGAAGGCCCGCGAACGCGCCATGACAGGCGGCGACGGGGATCGCGCCCTCGACGGTGTGGCCGAGGCGCTGCCCGCTCTCACCAGATCCGCCAAGCTGCAGCGCCGCGCGGCGCGGGTGGGATTCGACTGGCCGGAGACCCGCGACGCCCTGGCGAAGCTCGACGAGGAGCTGGGCGAGCTTCGAGCGGAGCTCTGCTCGGGTGGCAGCCAGGCCCGGCTCTCCGAGGAGCTCGGCGACTGCCTCTTCGCCCTCACCGGCCTGGCCCGGCGTCTCGGCGTCGATCCCGAAGCGGCGCTGCGCGGCGCGAACGCCCGCTTCGAGCGGCGCTTCCGGGCTGCCGAGTCGGAGGTCCACGCCAGCGGTCGCTCGCCGGGGGAGATCGGCGCCGACGAGTGGCTCGAGCTCTGGAATCGCGCCAAGGCCCAGGAGTCGTCGTGACGGTCGAGCGCCTGCGAATCCCGGTTCGAGGTCAGGGGCTTCACGAGTTCACCGATCAGGTGCAGAAGGTGGTGGCGAGCTCGGGGCTCTCCGAGGGAATCTGCACCGTCTTCGTTCAGCACACTTCGGCGAGTCTCACCATCCAGGAGAACGCCGACCCCTCGGCGCGTCGGGATCTCGAGCAGTGGCTGAACCGCCTGGTTCGCGAGGGTGATCCCATCTTCACCCACACACTCGAGGGCGCCGACGACATGCCCTCCCATATCAAGTCGGCCCTCACCGCCACCTCGCTCTCGATTCCGGTGATGGGCGGCCGTCTCGCCCTCGGGACCTGGCAGGGGATCTACCTCTGGGAGCACCGCCACACTTCCGGGCGACGCAGCGTCGTCGTCCACGTCGGTCCCTGAAATCCGGGGACGTTGTTGAATGTTCAACTTCTCGACTAGAATCGAGCAGTTGAACATTCAACAACGTCCCCGCTCTGCCCGGAGGAGTTCCAGTGTCACGACGCGCGCAGATCCGCATGACCGACGATGAGGTGCGGCAGTTCCTCGACCAGACCAAGACGATCATTATCTGCAGCATCGGAAAGGACGGGGTGCCCCACCCGATGCCGATGTGGTTCGGCCTGGAGGAGGACGGCGCGATCATCATGACCACCTTCACCAAGAGCCAGAAGATCCTGAACCTGAAACGCGATCCCCGGGTGACACTCCTGGCGGAGGCGGGGGATTCCTACTCGGACCTCCGCGGGGTGATGATCCACGGAAAGGCCGAGATCGACACCGAGGTCGAGAGTGTGTTCGCGACGCTTCGGAAGGTGAGCGTACGGATGGGGACGGTTCCCGCCGAGGATTCGGAGGCGATTCGCGAGGGCCTGCGGGCCAGCGCCAGGAAGCGCTGCCTGATCCGGGTCGCGCCGGACAAGGTGGTCTCCTGGGACCATCGAAAGCTCGGCGGGGTCTACTGAGCCAGGAGCTCGCGCAGCCACGCGACCGCGTCCGGATGGCTCCAGTCCCAGGCGCCGAGCTCCGAGAGCACGATCCGACCGGCGCGATCGATCACCACGGTGGTGGGATAGCCCCGGACGCCGTAGCTGCCGGCGACCCGCTGCTCGGGATCGTGGAGGACGCGGAAGCTGAGGCCCTTCTGCTCGGCGAAGCGCCGGATGCGCTCCGCATCTCCCGGATCGACATTCACCCCGATGATCGCCAGGCCATCGTCACCGAGCTCCCGGTGCAGCGCCTCCAGGGTGGGGAGCTCCTCCCGGCAAGGTGCACACCAGGTCGCCCAGAAGTTCAAGAGAACGACCTGGTCCGGGTGGTCCGCCAGGCGGTGGGCCTCCTCGCCCGTCGCCGGCGGGCTCCACTCCGGCGCCTCCCCGAGGCGCGGACTCGCCAGGTCCGGAAGCGGAGGCGTGGTGAGCCCCGCACCTCCGAAGCGCGCGAGCAGCTACGAAGGCGGCGAAGAGCGCGATCAGTCCGGCGAGCTCCCGGCGCCTCGGCGTCGGCATCTATACGTCGCCCTCCATCAGTGCAAGCGCCCGAGCGCGCGCCACCTCGAAGGGATCGAGGCCCGCCGTGGACTCGGCCCGTTCAGCGACTCCCCCCAGCAGGAAGAAGAAGCTCTGCACCAGGAAGAAGCCCCAGATCGCGAAGGCCACCTGCGCCGTGTCCGGCCCGGCCAGGAATCGCGCCAGAGCCAGGCCGCCGGCCAGCAGACCAGTCTCCGATCACCAGCGCGCGCGCCCGCCGCGACCGATACAGGACCCCGCTCCGGCACACGCCCACGATCAGCGCCGCGCCTGCGGCGACCGTTCCGACGCTCGGCGCCAGGAGCAGGACACCGCCTCCCAGAGCCGAGGCGATCCCCGCGGCGACGACGGCGCGAGAGCGGCGAGGCGCGAGCCCCGCCGCGTAGACCGCCGCGATGCCGACCAGGTAGAGCGAGAGGGCCGGCGCCCAGCCGAGGATCGGGTCCGCGACCAGGGCGAAGATCGGGAAGGCCGCGGCAGCCAGGGCGGCGAAGAGGAGGCTTCGGGCGAATCCGTTCCAGCGCATCACGCCACCCCCTCGGCGCGCTGCTGGCGCCGCCGGAGCAGCTCGAGCTCCACCTCCTCGTCGGCGACCGCGGGCGGCGCGAGCCCCTGCAGATCGTCGTCGTTGCGGCTCGCCTCGGCCAGGTGGACGCGCGCTCGCTGGCGCAGGGACTCGTACTGGGACTCCTGCTCCTCCAGCCGCTCGGCGAGCTTGGCGCGGGTCTCGCCCACCTCGGCGATCTGCGCCTCGAGAGAGGTGAGCTCTTGTCGCTCGGGAATCATCCGGCGGATCGCGAAGCGCGCCAGGTCTTCCTTCTCTCCCTCCAGGGCCAGGGCGATGTCCTCTTCCAGCGCCGCGACTCGCTTGCCGCACCGCGTGCGCTCGTCGCGAAGTCTCGTCTCCTCCTCCGCCAGCGCCTCGACCCGCGCTCGCTTCTGCAGCAGCTCGAGCTCGGCCTCGCGGACGTGCTGCCGCAGCAGGAGCGATCGCTCCTCCAGGGCATCCACGACACCGTGGGCGTCGGCCTTGATCAGTGTGGTCATTCGATCGAACAGTTTCATTGCCATCTCCATTCTCCCTCTTGCTACTTGCGGTCGCCAACGCGCCCGGCGCTGTACCCGAGCGACTGCATCTGCTTGAGGCGCGCCGGCGCCATCACCGCCTTTCCGGTCAGCTGGTCGTCGACCTCGGCCGCCAGACCCTCGAGCTCATCGAGCTGCGCCTCGACCTCCGCCGACCTGATCCGCGCGTTCATCTGCTCGGTCTTCTCGCGAAAGGCTCCGATACGCTTGCTCGCCGCCATCGCATCGCCGGTCTTGATCTCCGCGGCGACCTTGCGGCGCAGGTCGTTGTACTGGTCCACGATTACCGAGCGGGACCAGCTCTCCTCGTCCACCGAGGCGTAGAACGAGCCCTCGTCGACGACCAGCGCGACTCGCGGAGCTTCGCTGAAGCGAAGCGACTTCCGCTGATCCCCCTCGGTGTAGTCCAGGGCGAAGTGGCCGAGCTCGCGGGTCCCCTCCGAGCTCCACCGGGTTCGCAGCGTGACCCAGATGCGCCGGTCCTGTCCCGCGAAGAGGGTGCCGGGGCGGAAGACGGTCTCGCCTTCCACTCCGCGCTCCAAGGGGTAGCCGGCTGCGTCCACGACCTCGACGCCCGCGGCCGGCCGGACCGTCACGGCGAGGCCCCGGGCGACGCTCTCGCGAGCGGTCTCGAACTCGTCGGAGAAGATCTTCGCCAGGTCGGAGCTGCGCTGGATGTAGTAGTAATTGCCGGTGCCGGCGTCGGCCAGGGTCGCCAGCAGCTGCTCGTCGAAGTCGCTCCCCACACCGATCGTGGTCAGGGTGTACTCGCCCACCGCCGCGCGGTGTGCGCGCGCGCGCAGCCCGGAGAGCGAGACGTCTCCCTGGTTGGCGAGTCCGTCGGAGATCAGGATGATTCGCGGGATTCGCCCGCCGAGGCGGCTGCCATCGACGATGTCGAGGCCCAGGTCGAGACCGCTCGAGAGGTTGGTGCCGCCGCCGATCGAGATCCCGTCGACGATCGCGCGCCACCTCTCCCGCGTCCGATCGGAAACCGCCGAGAGGGGGATCGCGGTGTGCGCACCGACGGAGTAGCTCACCAGGGCGAAGCGGTCCTCGGGCCCGAGCGCCGAGATCAGCTGACGGATCGCGGCGCGCGCGTGGACGATCTTCTCGCCGGCCATCGACCCGGATTGATCGAGCACCACCACCAGATCCGAAGGCATGCGCTCTGCGTCACCACCGGCGGCGGCGTCGCCGCGGATGGCGAGTTCGATGCGGACCAGGCCGTCTCCGCCGGCGAGAACCGCCGTCTTGTCGAGCTGTCCGGAGAACCCGACAACGCCGCCCGCCGGTGCCTGGAAGCGCAGCGGCAGCTCTCCCTTCTGGCTGTCGCCGCCGCCGGTGAGAGATGCACGCGGCGCGATCCCAGCCGCTCCCAGACCGATGGTCAGCACCAGCAAGCTGATGGCGATCCAGAGCGGTGTACGCCGCTTTCTTTCGACGCGGTTCGAATCCATCGTGATGTCCTCCGTTCAAGGTCGGTATCGAGCGCACCGATGCGCTCCAGACCGATATACCGAAGAACCCGCTCCGGCGTGGCAAAAGGCCCGTAAACAGAGACACCGGATATTTACGTTTGGTTTACGAAGAGCGGCGCTCGATCTTCTACACTCTGAGGCGCAATGAGTATGGAGAATTCCAAGACGGCGATTCTGGTGGTGGAGGACGAGCTCGCCATCCAGCAGGGCCTCTGCGATGTCCTCGCCTTTCACGGCTACCAGCCGACCGGTGTCGGAACCGGGGAGGAGGGGCTGAAGCAGGGACGGAGCGGCCAGTACGAGCTGGTGATCCTCGACATCATGCTTCCCGGGATGAACGGCTTCGACGTCTGCGAGCAGCTGCGCGCGGAGCTGCCACGTCTGCCGATCCTGATGCTGACGGCCCTCGGCGCCGAGGACGACGTGCTGCGCGGCTTCCGCTGCGGCAGTGACGACTACGTGACCAAGCCCTTCTCGATCTCCGAGCTGCTGGCCCGGGTCGAGGCCTTGCTGCGCCGGTCCGGCAAGCTCGAACGGCCCTGCGAAGAACCCTTCCAGATGGGTGACTGGCAGATCGATGCCGCCGGGCGAGTCGCCCGTTTCGGTGAAACCGAGACCGAGCTCTCGCGCCGGGAGGTGGAGATGCTGGCGCTCTTCGCCCGGGAGAAGGGTCGGATCGTCAGCCGGCGGACCCTGCTCGCCGAGGTCTGGGGCTTCGATACACCCGAACGGATCGAGACCCGAACCGTCGACATGCACATCGCCAAGCTCCGCAAGAAGCTCGGCGAGGCGCGGGAGCTGATCGAGACGGTTCGCGGCGAGGGCTACAGGTTCTCGGGATGAGGTTCCCGTGAAGCGAATCCGTATCGTCTTTGCGCTGCTCGCAGTGGCCCTGCTGGTGCCGACCGGTCTCCTGGTGCGCCGCGCGCTGGAGAGCGTCGCCGTCGAGAGGGCTGCCCGGCATCGGACCGTGGCCGAGCGGGTCTTCGACGAGATGGAGCGCTCACTCTCGGAGTTTCTCTCCAGCGAAGAGGAGCGCCCCTTCGGGCAGTATCGTTTCTACTCTCACACCCGAGGGTGCGCGTGCGGCGTCGGCGCCCTGGCGCGCTCACCGCTGGCGGATCCACCCGAGCGGGACTTCGTGGTCGGGTATTTCCAGGTCGACCCCGACGGGAGCGTGCACAGCCCGCTTCGCCCGCGGGACGAGGAGGCGGCGAGGGCGGCCGGCGACTACCGGCCGACCGCCGCCACCCTCGAGTCGGCCGACGCGACTCTGCGGGTGGTGACGGCCTACTGGGCGGCGCGACCGCGCCGCGCCCCGGAAGGGACCGCCCCCGCCGACGAGGAGCAGCCTCCCGGAACCACGGTCTCACTGCTGGACGATCGAGAAGGACGCGAAGCCCGAGCGCGCCCGCGAGCTCGACCGGGATGACGCGGAGGAGGCGAAGCCGCAGAAGGAAGAGCTCGCCTCGGCCTACGACGCCATCCAGTCGCTCAACCGCGGTGCGCTCGGGCGCGCCTCCCGCAGCCAGAAGGTCACGGAGATGGAGCGATCCGCCGCTCCGAAGCAGATGGCGCAGGCCCCCGCTCCCGAGCGGTGGGCGCGGGCCGATGCTCCGGCGACTCCGTCACAGGTCGGTGTGGGAAAGATGAAGGCCCGGGCCGCGCCTCCGAGAGCGGAGATCATCGAGAGGGAGGCGGGGCTCGACTTCGCGGAGGAGCCGGCGGAGAGAGGCCGGAGGGCGAGAGCGCCGCCCCGCTGAGTGCGACGATCGCAGCCGCCAGCTCGCCGATCCGGCTCGAGACGGTGCGGATCGCGCTGGATCCGCTGATCGGTCGCGCCATCGACGAGAGGCACCTCCTCCTCTACCGCACGGTGCTGGTCGACGACCAGGGATACCGTCAGGGACTGGTGGTCGATCTTCCCAAGCTGAGCGACTTCCTCCGCCGGGAGACCCTGGGTGACGGCGCCCTTCCCCGGGCGAGCCTGGTGTTCACGACGCAGCTGGAGGAGGCGGTTCCCGGCGATCCGGGGGACAGCTACGCCTACCGGCACCGCTTCGCCGAGCCCTTCGACGACCTGGCCGTCGGCCTCCAGCTCGCGCCGCTCGCGGACGGATCGGGAGTGGGGAGCGTCTATCTCCTCTCGATCCTGCTGCTGCTGGCCGGCTCCGCCGGTCTCTTTGCGCTCTACCGGATGGTGGGAGTGACGGTGGGCTTCGCCGAGCGGCGCAACAACTTCGTCGCCGCCGTCTCCCACGAGCTCAAGACGCCGCTCACCGCGATTCGCATGTACGCCGAGATGCTGCGGGACGGAATCGTGCCCTCCGAGCACAAGCGACAGGAGTACTACGGCACCATCACCTCGGAGTCCGAGCGCCTGAGCCGACTCATCAACAACGTGCTCGAGTTCTCCCGTCTCGAGAAGGGCACCCGGCAGATGAATCTCGTCGTCGGCTCGCTGGGTCCGGTGGTGGAGGAGATGGCCGACCTGCTCCGGCCCCACGCCGAGAGCGAGGGGTTCACTTTGCAGGTGGAGTCCGACCCCGATCTCCCGCCGGTCCGCTACGACCGCGACGCGCTCCTTCAGGTGCTCTTCAACCTGGTGGACAACGCGATCAAGTACGCCCGGGAGGCGCCGCAGCGTCTGATCTCGCTGGAGTGCCGGAATCGCGACGGTGGAGTCGCGGTGCTGGTGCGCGACCGGGGTCCCGGCGTCGCACCGCGAAATCTCACCCGCCTCTTCGAGCCCTTCTTCCGCGGCGAGACCGAGCTCACCCGTCGCACCAAGGGAACCGGGATCGGCCTGGCGCTGGTCAAAGGCCTGGTCGAGCGGATGGATGCCGGGATCTCCGGCCGCAACGCCGAGGGCGGCGGCTTCGAGGTGAGCATCGACTTCCGCGCTGCATAGGGCTCGAGGGGACGACTCGATGGACGACGGGGAGCAGAACACTGTTCAGTGAGTCACGCAGAATGGCGCGCGCACGCTCAGAAGAGTACCGTTCTCGCCTTCCATCTCGATCTCTCCGCGATTCGCCGCGGCGAAGAGGGCCCCGAGGAGCTCCTGCCGCTGTGGAGGTGACAGCTCGGTCCACGAAGCGAAGAGATCTCGCGCGTCCTCCGTGCGTCCAGCGCTGCGCCGCGAGCGCGCCGTTCACGACATCCCAGGACCGTTGCTGCGCCTCGTAGTTGGCGGCGCTCCTCGTGCGGATCTTGCCGACCCTCCGCTCTCGGGCAAGATCTCGTGGCGTGCCTCCAGCGCTTCCAGGATCCCATGGAGTTCCTCGCGCATCAGCACGATCTCTTGCTCGAGTGCGTTTCCGGCCGGCTCGGCCTGGATGGGGCTCAGGAGCCCCAGGTCGGAGCGGGAAGCTCCACTGCGAAGCCTTCGGTCCAGGGCGGCCAACGCCTCGTCGAGCGCGTCGAACCGCATGTCCACCTGATCCATCGGCACCTCAGGGAGCGTGGTGGCCGAATGGGACAGTAGGTAGGCGGTGAGAAGACCCGCAAGGAACGCGACGAGTCCGATCGCAGCGTTTCGAACCATGGGATGCTCCTTCCGAGCAGGCGAAGAGGCAGCGGGAGGCTCCATTCCTCCCGCTGCCCCCGCGGGTCTTTCATTGCTGATGAAAATCGTGCCCATCTGCGTCATGAGCTGTCGTGCAGTTGGCGTGGGCGTCGAACTCGATGTAGATGCCGAAGGTGCCAGGCAGCCCGCGCACGGCCGCGATGTGCTCCGGCTCGCTGCTCACGCAGACCGCATGCTTTCCGCCCGCGCTCATCGACGGCGCAGATGACCATGCTGTCCACGGTGAAGCAATCCACGCTGCCACCGCTTTCCAGTGCGGCGACCAGGCTAGCCGAAGCCCAGCCGCTTCCATCCGGATTCTTCTCGATGGTGACGGGCGGGACGGCCGATGCGCTGCTCGCAATGAAGAGACCCATGGACCGCCAGGGCGATGAATTTACACATTGTCTTTTCTCCATCTCATGGGCGAGCCGCCTGATCGCGAAATCGCCACTGGACAGATTTGAGCGGATCGTGAGAAAATCATCTTGGCAGGAGTTGGGGACGTTCCTGGGATACCAGGGGCCTAGCAGGGCGGGTCCCCGCTGCCTACCGCTCGTCCCCTACCGCTGCCGGGAGAAGGCAGCTGGAGGATCAGTCGACCGTCTTTGCGTTCGGGGGCTTCGAGGTGGACGAAGCCCTCCAGGAGCTCCGCAGGGAGGGTCGCCCTGTCGAGCTCCACGCCACGCCCCTGCGCCTGCTTCTCTATCTGCTCCGGAACCGGGATCGGGTGATTCCCAAGGAGGAGCTTCTCGACCAGGTCTGGCCTGAGGCGGTCGTCAGCGAGGACGCACTCTTCAGTGCGTTGAAGGAAATCCGGCGCGCGCTCGGCGAGGCCGGCTCGCAGCAGCGCGTGGTGGAGACCCTACGGGGTCGAGGTTACCGCCTGATCGCGCCGGTCGAGGAGCAGCACGCCGCAGCGCCCCCGAGCGCGCGCCCGGCGCGAGTGAACGACTTCGTGGGCCGAAGGGGTGTCCTCGCACAGCTCGACGCCTCTCTCGAAGACGCAGAGGCGGGGCGCGGGCGGATCGTTCTCCTGGCCGGAGAGCCCGGCATCGGCAAGACGCGAACCGCCGAGGAGTTCGCGGCCGCCGCCCGCTCGCGGGGTGTTCCGGTACACGCGGCCTGGTGTTGCGAGGAGAAGGGGGCCCCGCCCTACTGGCCCTGGGTGCAGATCCTGCGCGGGCTCGTCGATGGTCGGGGTGGCGGTGCCATGGGGAGCGAGCTCGCGGGTGAAGCCGCGCGCGTCGCCCGGATCGTACCCGAGATTCGCGAGCGACTGCCCGACCTTCCCGAGGTTCCCGCCGAGGCCGATCCAGAGGAGGCGCGCTTTCGCCTCTTCGACGCCATCGCCGGCTTCCTCGGACGCGCCTCCGCGCGCGAGGCGCGGATCTTGATCGTAGACGATCTCCACTGGGCCAGTGGGTCCTCGCTTCAGCTGCTCGAGTTCCTGGCGCACGAAATCGTCTCGATGCGGATTCTGCTCCTCGGAACCTATCGCGATGTGGAGGTCGATCGGGATCACCCGCTGGCGGGGAGTCTCGCCGAGCTGGCTCGGCGCGATGTGTGTGTTCGCATCCCCATGGAAGGACTGGAAGCCGACCAGGTCCGGGAGCTCGTGCACAGGCTTGCGGGTCTCGATCCACCCGAGGAGCTGGTCGCGGAGGTGCTCGAGAAGTCCGACGGCAATCCCTTCTTCATTCGTGAGCTGGTGAGCTTGCTCGCCGAACGACACGCCGAGAGCCGGCCGATGGATGCTGCGGGTCGAGAGCTGGAGGTGCCGGCGGGAGTGCGCGAGGTGATCCGCGGCCGACTGCGGCGGCTCTCCCCAGCCTGCAACGAGGCACTCGAGATAGCGTCTGTCGTGGGCCGGGAGTTCACGATGGAGATCCTGGAAGCTGCGAGCGGACTTGGCCGCGATTCCCTGGCCGAAGCGCTCGACGAGGCCCGGCGGGCGGCGCTCATCGACGAGGCTTCGAGCGGCGGCTACCGCTTTGCCCACGCGCTCACCCAGGAGGCCGTCTACGTCGAGCAGGGCGCCCCTCGGCGGGCGCAGCTCCACGGACGGGTCGGCGAGGCGTTGGAGCGCCTCCACGCAGCGGATCCGGATCCCCATCTCGCGGATCTCGCGCGCCACTTCAGCTCGGCGAGGGATGGGGAGAAGACGCTGGACTACGCCATACGAGCCGGCCACCGGGCGATCGATCAACTGGCCTTCGAGGAGGCGGCGTCGCTGTACGCGCACGCTCTTCGCGCCTTTGACCAGCTCGGAAGGAGCGAAGTCGAGGAGCGTGGACAGATCTTGCTGGCCCTGGGGCGAGCATCGCTTTGGAGCGACGATCTTGTCGCAGCGAAGCGGATCCTGGCAGAGGCCGCAGCCGCCGGCCGAGCATCCGGCAGCGCGAGCCTGCTGGCGCGTACTGCGCCGGCCCGACCCGGTGCGACCGATCCCGAGGTCAGTGCACTCCTCGAGGAGACCCTCGAAAGGCTCCCGGCAGAGCGGGATCCCCCGCGTCGCGAGCGGCTCTTGAGCCGCCTCGGCGCCAAGCTCTGGTATAGCCAACCGTCGCGCGCCGCCGGCTTGCTCGATCAAGCGCTCGCGGCGTCGCGCGGGCTAGCGGATGATGCGACCCTGGCCCGCACCCTCCTCGAGCGGGCGGTCGCCCTCGATGGCCCGGACACCACCGAAGAGGTCCTGGCTCATCACGATGAGCTTCTGCCATTGGCGGTCGGAATGGGTGATGACGCGTTCGCCTTCCAGAGTCATCGCTACCGAGGCGAATACCTGTTGGCCCGGGGTGACATGATCGCGTTGGACAGTGAGATCGAGGCGATGCGTCGGCTGGTCGAACGACGGGACACGCTTCTGGGGCGAGCCCTCCTCGCTGGACTCGACGGCATGCGCGCGCTCCTCGAGGGAAGGTTCGAGCAGGCCGAGGTGTTCGTCCGGCAGGGGCTTGGGTTGCTTCTGCGCAACCCCGACCCCGCGGCTCTGGCAAGGGCTGGAGGACAGCTGGCCGTTCTGCTTCTTCAGTGCGGGCGGTTCGAGGAGCTGGGCGGGGTGCTGGAGCAGCTCAACACCCGCTTCCCGGATCTCCTGCTGGCGCGCTGCGCGAAGGCCCGCTTCGAGTGCGAGACCGGCCAGCCCGAACTCGCGCGCAGCTTTTTCGAGACGCTGGCCGCGCGGGAGTTCTCGCCGCTTCCCCAGAACGCCAGCTGGCTGCTCAGCATGGCTTTGCTTTCCGAGGTGTGCCAGGCGCTCGGCGACGCAGATCGCGGAGCGCAGCTGTACGGATCGCTTCGGCCGTATCACGCACTCGCTGCCTCGGCAGCGGAATCCGCCTTCTACGGGTCGATCTCTCACCACCTCGGTGGTCTGGCGACGCTCCTCTCGGAGTCGGCCGCAGCCGCCGCCCATTTCGAGACCGCCCTCGAGATGCACAGCCAGATGGGTGCGCGCCCCTGGCTCGCCTACACCCAGCACGACTTCGCGCGAATGCTGCTGGCCCGCGGCGAGGCGCGCGATCGGGACCGGGCCCGAGAGCTCGCCGGCGAAGCCCTCGACACTGCGCGCGAGCTCGGCATGGTCAGCCTGGCCGAGCGAGCGGAGGCGCTGCAGCAGGACATCCAGAGCGCGATCCCTCTCCGCGCACGCCGCCGCTTCTTGACCTTACGAGCTTGAACGGGGACGTTGTTGAATGCTCAACTTCTCGGACACTGCCCGAGAAGTTGAGCATTCAACAACGTCCCCGTCTACTCCTCCGCGTCGTCGGAGCCGAGCTCGGGGAGGAGGCGTTCCGCCTCGCCGGAGGGGAGCTCTTCGACGCTTCTGAGGCGGCTCTCGATGGTGCGGCTCTTCTTCGAGGCGTCTCCGATGTTGCTGCTCGCCTCGTGGAGCTTCTTCTCCACCTTCTCGAGGATGCCGGTGAACTGGCCGAACTGTTTCTTGACGGCGCCGAGCAGCTTCCAGACCTCGCTGGAGCGCTTCTGGATCGCCAGTGTGCGGAAGCCCATCTGCAAGCTGTTCAGCAGCGCGGCGAGTGTGGTCGGTCCGGCGATCGTCACGCGGTACTGCTGCTGCATGCCCTCGGCCAGCCCCGGGCGCCGCAGCACCTCGGCGTAGAGCCCCTCGGTCGGCAGGAACATGATGGCGAAGTCGGTGGTCTGGGGCGGATTCACGTACTTGTCGCGGATCGAACGGCCCTCTTCCTTGATTCGCGCTTCCAGCTGGCGGGATGCCTCGTCCGCCGCCGCCAGGTCGCCGCGCTCCTGGGCATCGACGAGGCGCTGGTAGTCCTCCTGGGGGAACTTCGCGTCGATGGGAAGCCAGACCACGCTGCCATCGTCGTCGTCGGGCCCCGGTAGTCTGAGGGCGAACTCGACCCGCTCGCTTCCGCCCCGCTTGGTGGCGACGTTGCGGTCGTACTGCGCGGGCGTCAGCACCTGCTCCAGGAGGTTGCCGAGCTGGATCTCGCCCCAGGTCCCCCGCGTCTTCACGTTGGTCAGCACCTTCTTGAGATCGCCGACACCCGTCGCCAGTGTCTGCATCTCGCCGAGCCCCTTGTGGACGGCTTCGAGACGCTCGCTCACCTGCTGGAAGGACTCGCCGAGACGCTTCTCGAGGGTTCCCTGGAGCTTCTCCTCCACGGTCTCCCGCATCGCGTCGAGCTTCTTGCCGCTCTCCTGCTGGATCTGCTGGAGGCGCACGTCGACCACGCCGCGCATCTCGTTGACGCGCTTCTCCACCGAGTCGCTCATCCCCTTGATCGACGCGCCCACCTCCTCGCGCAGGTGCCGGGCGTTTCCGGTGCTCTCCTCGCGGTTGCGCTTCAGCTCCTCCTGCACCAGGCGCTCGGCCCGCTCCTGGGCGCCGGCGAGCGCCTCGATCTTCGGGGCCAGGGGCGCGACGGGGTCTCGGGAGGTCCGGCGCAGCAGCACTGCGAGCAGGACGATGGCGACACCGAGCAGCACGGCGACGAGAATCAAGAGCGCCAGGACCAAGCGGGGGTCCTCCGTCAACACTGCGACGAGAGTCGAGAGCGCTTCGACCAAGCGGTGCTCCTCCGTTTGACGGCATCATAGAATTTTCGTCGCGGCGCCGCGCGATTCGGTGCACCCGCGACGGGAATCAGAGCGGCCCGCGAAGCAGCGGAACGAAGGCGACGGCGTCGTAGCGGTGCTCGTCGCTGGTGCCGTCGCTGCGCTTCTCCACCACGGTGAGGTGTTGCACTCCGCGGCCGCCGACGGGCATCACCAGGCGGCCCCCGGGCGCGAGCTGCTCGACGAGGGGAGGGGGGACCCGGTCGGCGGCGCAGGCGACCAGCACCACGTCGAAGGGCGCCACCTCCGGCCAGCCGTTCCAGCCGTCACCCTGACGGACCTGCACCCCCTCGACGCCGAGCTCGTCGAGGCGCTTCTTCGTCGCATCGGCCAGCTCCGGAACCCGCTCGATGGCGAAGACCTCGTCCACGATCTCCGCGAGCACGGCAGCCTGATATCCGCAGCCGCACCCCACCTCCAGGGCGCGCTGTCCCGGTGCGGCGCCGGCGAGCTGGGTCATCACCGCCACCACGTAGGGCTGACTGATGGTCTGGCCGTGGCCGATCGGCAGCGGGCCGTCGTGGTAGGCGCGGGGGACCAGCTCCGGGGGGACGAAGCGGTGGCGGGGGACCGAGCCCATGGCGGCGAGGACGTGCGGATCCGAAATCCCGCGAGTCACGAGCTGCTCGCCGACCATCGCCTCGCGGCGCTCCTCCTGGGGCGAATCTCCGTGAGCCTGGCCAGCCACGTCTCCTGCATACCAGAATCGGAGCGCTCTCGGCTACGGAGACGAGGGATCCGGCCCGGCCGCGGCGAGATTCTCGAAGCCAGCGCCGAGGCGATCGACTACCCTGTGGGTAGTGTCGGGCCGCTGGTGGGGGGACATCCGGTGGGCAAGGCATCTGCCCGCCCCCCGGGGGTCAGAGACCCCATCCTCGGCATCTCGACGGGGAGGTGACGTGGAGATCCACTGGATCAATCTCGATGGTCTCGAAGAGAAGGATCGGCAGGGTGCCGAGGACAAGTTCCGTAAGCTCGGGGCGAGCCACGACGACCTGATCGATCTCCGAATCACGGGCAAGAAGAACGGACACCGAGCCCCCTCCAGCGAGGAGGTCCGGATCGCGTGCCTGGCCCGCGGTCGAGAGATCGTCGCTGCCAGGAGCGCCGATCAGGTGGGACGCGCCCTTCACGATGCCATCGAAGCCTTCGAACGCGAGGTCTGGCGATTCCGCGAGCGCCGCCGCGACCGTCGCGGTGGCCGCGCGCGCGCCGAAAAGGCCGCGCCAAAAAGCAGTCAAGAGACCGAAACGGAATAGTCCCAACTGCCAGGAGCCCGAGAGCTCAGATCTGGATTCTCTGCCAGGCTCCCGAGCGGAAGCGCCAGACCAGGGTCGCGCTCAGCACCAGGACGTAGATGGTGCCGCCGATCCAGGCGCTGGTCAGGCCGCCTTCCAGCTTCACGCCCAGCAGGTAGGCGAGGGGAACGAAGAGCCCCCAGGCGAGCGCCGACTGGGCCAGGAAGGGCCAGCGCGTGTCTCCGGCGCCACGCAACGAGCCGCTGGCCACGATTCCGAAGGCGTCCATCAGCTGGAAGGCGGCGCCGAGGCGCACCAGGGGCACACCGAGAGCGATGACCTCCGGGTCGTCGGTGAAGACGCGCATCAAGAGCTCCGGTACGGAGAGAAACAGCACCGCGATCGCACCCCCCAGGATTCCGGCAAACTTCTGGGCCGAGCGGAAGCTCCGGATTGCCGCGGGGCGATCCTCGGCGCCGATGTAGCGTCCCACCAGTGTCGATGCGGCCACCGAGATCCCGATGGCCTGCATGAAGGACATCGAGAGCAGCGCCACGAAGGCCTGGCTTGCCGCCATCTGCACGTCCCCCATTCGCGCCACCAGGGTGGTGAAGACGGCGAAGGAAGCCATGTCGATCATCCACTGACCGCCAATCGGCAACCCCACACGCACGAAGCGGCGGATCTGGGCCGGGTCGGGTCCGACGAATCGCGTTGCGAAGCGCTCCGCCAGCGCACGCCGGCTGAAGGCGACGGCCAGGAAGGCCGCGTAGATCCACTCGCCGATCGCCGTCGCCACACCGGCGCCGGCCACCTCCCACTCCGGGAGCCCGAGCTTCCCGAAGATCAGGCCGTAGTCCAGCACCGCATTGACGACGTTCGCGGTGACGGCCGCGTAGAGGGGCGTCCGCGTATCGCCGACGCCGCGGAAGAACGAGATCCATACGAAGGCGATGAGCGATTCCGCTGATCCCGAGAAGCCGCGGTCGCAGGTAGAGCAGCGCTACCTCCTGGAGCTTCTCGGAAGGGCCGAGCCAGCCCAGCAACACCGGCGCCGCGATCCAGACCGCGGCGGCGGAGAGCAGCGTGGTCGGCACGATCACGTACAGGCCCTGCCAGGCCCAGCCGCCGCACTCCCTCTGCCTTCCGGCCCCGTCGGCCTGGGCGACGAAGGTCTGGATGCCGGAGGCGGTTCCGAAGAAGAGGCAGAAGACCGTCCAGCTCCAGACGCCCGCGAAGCCCACCGCTGCGAGCTCGGTCGCGCCCAGCCGGCCGACCATCGCCGAATCCACGATTCCCATCACCGTGGCAGAGAGCTGGGTGAGGATCACCGGGTAGGCGAGCAGCCCCACCTCGCGCAGGTTTCCGCGCGCCGCTTCCGGTACAGCCGGGGGGACGATTTCGGTCGGGTTCGCCACTTCGAAAGCTCCAAGACGCCGGAGGCCGCGGTCGCTCTCGCGTCCGCGGCCTCCGGAGATGCCGTCTCAGGCTCGTGTTGGATCTGGAGCGGACGCGCGATTGCAGCTGAACTCAGGATCCATTCTCATCGCGCGTCTCCGATTCGTCCGGCGCAATCAATACCACGGGCTCTGGATCAGCTCAAGGCCGCACCGATCCGTTTCCTCGTTGGAGGTCGCGGAATCGCGAGACGTAAGTGGCGGCCGCAGCTCCGGCGGTGGATCAGCTCTCGCGGTTCGGCATCAGGACCCAGAGCACGATGTAGACCAGGATCCCGGGAAACGCCGCCGACAAGATCGACACCAGCACGAAGAGGACCCGCACCAGAGTCGCGCTCCAGCCCAGCCATTCGGCGATCCCGCCGCAGACCCCGGCGATCATGCGCTGGTCGCGGGAGCGCTGGAGTCCTGAACGCTGTGTGGGCACTGGATGGTCTCCTTCTGCTCTCGAATCATACTACGCACCGGAGACGGTGGGGGTTCGCGACGACTTCGGTTTTCCTGTTGCGCCGCCCGATCCGAGGGCCCCGAGCCACACCCAACCCCGCTAGAACGGCTAGAACAGATTGGAGACGATCTCGGCGCCGCCCACCCAGGTGCCGAGGATGCTGCCGAAGGTGGTGAGGAGGAAGACCAGGAAGATCCGCAGCAGCCGGTTCTTCCACCATCCCCGGAGCGACCCGATGTCTCCGGCCACCTCCTTGAGTTCGCTGACCAGGGGTGGCTTGAAGTAGGTCTGCACGAACGCGGTCACGTAGCCGGCTCCGATCACCGGAGTCAGACTGGTGATCGGAGCGGCGAGGAAGGCGGAGATGATGGTGGCGGGGTGGGCGAGGGCGACCGCGGCGCCGACCGCGGCCGGAATGCCGTTGGCGAGGACCCAGAAGAGCAGATTCTCACCGGCGGCGGACGCGCCCTGACGCAGGCCGATCAGCAGCAGGGAGCCCAGGATCACCGCGGGGATGCCCCATCCGACCCATTTCCAGGTCGACGAGACCGGCGGAAGGGTGCTCAGCTCCTCGAGATCTGCCGTCTGCCCCTCGACCAGTGCGCGGTGCATTCCCTCCAGGTGCCCCGCCCCCACCACGGCGACGATGCGCTGCCCGGAAGCCCGCTTGATCCGTTCGGTGAGGAAGGCGTCCCGCTCGTCGATCAGGACGGTCTTCAGGCCCGGGAAGGCCTCGCCCAGCTCCTGCATCAGCTTCGACATCACGTCCTGCTGGCGGAGCTCTCGAAGATCCTCCTCGGTCAGCTCGGGCTTCTCGAAGATCCCACCCAGGAAAGAGGAGAGCAGCAGAAACTTCTTGAACAGGGAGAGGGATCCCCAGGCGCGCCGCAGTGTCACGCGAATGTCGCGGTCGCAGAGGGCCACGGGGATGCCGCGCTCCTCCGCCGTCCGCGCTGCCT
Source organism: uncultured delta proteobacterium (assembly GCA_963722885.1). Classification (GTDB taxonomy): domain Bacteria; phylum Myxococcota_A; class UBA9160; order UBA9160; family UBA6930; genus CAVXZE01. The sequence continues at coordinate 69,831 of CAVROS010000042.1, read as the reverse complement.
CCAGGAGCTCGGTCCCCGGCTGAACGCCGAGCTGGAGGCCGAGGTACTTTTGATAGGAGGCCAGAACCAGGTTGAACATCAGTGTGGCGAGCTGCTTGGAGCGGATCACCTGCTTGAGATCCAGCGATTCGAAGCGCTGGGGCTGCGAGAGCGCCTGGTAGCGACGGGAGTCGAGTTCGATGCAGACGCAGTCCGGCTCCTCTTTCTCGATCACCTCGCGGACCAGGTCGACGGATTCGCGCGAGATGTGCGCCGTGCCCACCAGGACGAATTCCCTTCCCTCGAGGGCGACCAGGTGGACGTCGGCGGGGTAATCTCGGTGCTGCGCAGCGCTGGCTTCCGGGTCGATGATGGCATCCTCGGTGTGAGTGAGGAGTGTACTGCAGCGATTCGACTCGAGGAGGAAACCCGTGGGTGACGAAGAGGTCAAGTGGCTCTACCGCGAGCTCCCCGGTCTGGTGCGCCGCGGAATCGTCCCGCCCGCGGTCGCGGCACAGCTCCGCGATCACTACGGCGCGCCCGCGTCGCCGGCGCGCCCGCCTACCCGCTCCCTCGTGGTGTTCGGCGTGCTGGGAGCGACCCTGGTCGGGCTCGGCGTGATCCTGCTCCTGGCGCACAACTGGGATGGGCTGACCCGCGCCGCGCGCGCGGCTCTGGTCTTCGCGTTGCTGCTGGGCGCTCAGGCTCTGGGGGGCTTCACGCTGCTCTCCCGCCGTGGCTCGGTGGCGTGGACCGAGAGCGCTTCCGGCTTCCTCGCCCTCTCGGTGGGGGCCTCCCTCGCATTGATTTCCCAGACCTACCAGCTCCCCGGCGAGCCCCGCGAGTTGATCCTGGTCTGGATGCTGCTGATCGCCCCGCTTCCGATTCTGTTCGGCGCGGCGCTTCCTGCAATCGGATACTGGATCGGGATCACCGCGTGGGCGCTGATGGATCCCGACGCGCCCGCATCCCTGCCGCTCTGGGCCTTGCTGGCGGGGATCGGGATTGCCGATCTGCTTCGAAGCAGCCGCTGGCGCGTGCCCTCGGCCGGAAGCGCAATCCACGCCTGGGTCGTCGCGGTCGCGCTTCCCCTGGGGCTGCTGGTGCTCCTCGCCTTCGAGAGCGGGGTGGTGTGGGCGCTCCTCGCGCCGGCCCTGGGAGCGGCCATGGTCGCCGCCAGTCGCATCGCCGACGAGCGAGACCTCCCCCAGCTCGGCCTCCCGTTTCGGTTCCTCGGAACGCTGGGTCTGGGCGCGCTGGTGGTGGTGCTGAGCTTTCCCGTCTGGGACGAGCTGCCGCTCTGGACCGACAGCGCCCGGTGAGATCTGGCGGGCGCGAATCGCTCTGGGACTGGCCGCCCTCCTGGCGGCGTTCGTGGTCCTGTGGGCCTGGCGCGAGGTCACGTCGAAGCGCTGGCACCGCGCCTGGCTCCTTGCAGCGCCGGCTGCCTTCGGCATCGCCCTCCTCGCCGCCGATCAGCGCGATGGGGTCTTCTCCGCTCTTCTCGTCAACGCCTACGGCCTCGGGCTCGGGCTGACGGCGGTTCTGGCCGGGCTGCGCGCGGGCCGCATCAGCACCACCAACGCGGGGATGCTCCTGCTGGCGGCGCTGATCGCAGCCCGCTTCGTCGATTCCGAGTGGAGCTTCCTGGCTCGCGGCCTTGTCTTCATCGGCCTGGGGGGCGCCTTCCTCGGGCTGAACCTGCGCCTTCGCGCGCGACTCCAGAGGGAGGATGATCTGATGTCGCTGCGGATCGGATCGGTGCTGTTCGCCCTTACCTGTGTCGCGCAGCTGGCCTACCCCGCGAGCATGATCGTCGGCCACGAGCGCATCCTGCGCGCGGGAACGCCGGTGCGAATTCGCTGCCAGGCGGTGGATCCGAGCGACATCCTGCGCGGTCGCTACGTGCGGCTTCGCCTCGAGACCTTCACGGTCCCAGTAGAAAGACCCGAGGACTACCACGCAAGCCCGACGGTCTACGCACTCCTCGAGACCGACGCGGAGGGCTTCGCCCGTCTCGGCGGAATTCGCAATCGAGCTCCCGAGACGGGACTCTACGTTCGGGCGCAGGTTCGAGAAGTGAACGCGGAGACGCGGGAGGTCACCGTCGGCCTTCCCTTCGACCGCTACTACATGGACGAGTACGACGCGCCGCGTGCGGAGAATGCCTACCGGAGCGGCGCCGGGAAGGGCGATGCCTTCGTGGTGCTGCGCGTGAAAGGAGGACGGGCCGCGATCGAAGACCTTTTCGTGGGCGGCCGACCGATTGCGGAGCTCCTCTCCGGCCAGACGCCCTGATTGGACAAGGACCGGGCCCGGTGAACGGCGTTCAGCGGGTCAATCCGTCTCCAGGGGGTTCGCGAAGCCCAGAATCGGGCAGCTGCCCTCTTCTCCCACCAGCAGGAAGGGCTCCGGTCCTTTGGCGTGGTACTCCATGGTGGCCTTCCCGAGCTGCCGCGCCTGGTCGCAGGCGGGATCCGCTGGGAACATCGCCACCGTGTCCATGGCTGCGGCCCAGCGGATTTCCAGAGCCAGTGGGAATCGCCCACGGACCAGCACCTGGTCCTCCCCCTCGAAGATGGTGCGAAACTCGACCTGAACCCGGGGAGTCCGGTGCGGAGAGCGCTGGCGCGGCAGGTGATCGCGCCACTCCCCGAGCGCGGCCACCCCGATCGGCTCGCATCGCCGCTTCTCCTCGTCGACGACGCTTCCGAGGGTCCCGATACGCAGGTAGCGCACCTCGGCTCCGGAGCGGATCAGGGCGAGACAATTCTCGCTCCGCGGAAAGAAGAATCGCAGCGAGAAGCGTGGACCCGAGAGTCTGGCGTCCAGATAGGGTCCGATCGTCGCGATTTCGGAGATCTGCACCAGGGATCGCGCCGGGGGGGAGCGCTCCGGCTCTTCCGCGGGCGGAGCCGTGGCACAGGCCAGGGTGAGGAGGCCAATCAGGGCGGCGGGGAGCGCATCCGGCCTTCGCATCCACCGAAGATACAGGATCGCCTCCGGTGCCAGGAGCAGGTCGGCTCTCAAGGTTCTCAAGGGGTTGGGATGTTCTTCCGATCGAGAGGCCTGGAGGGATGGTGGCGGACACCCGCGCGTTCAGTTTCGTCTGCGAGCAGCTCGAGGCGGGCACCTTTCTGGACCGGCTCGAGGCCCGTGGAACGGTGCGGCTGGCCCTCAAGCAGGCGGGCCTCGAGGCCCGCAGCATCACCCCCGACCAGATGGCCGTAGTGGTTGCGCGCATCCTGCCCGAAGAGCTCTCCACCCGAGGCATCGAGAACAGCGCCGGCCTCTGCGCGTCGATCGGCGCGGACCTTCAGACCCTCGAGGCCGGCGACGTCGGGGAGACTCCCGACGCCGTCTTCCAGCGCCTCGGAGGCACCACCCCCGTCTAGCCTTCGCCCCTCGCTTGACGGACGCGAAGGGGTTCCCATCATTGACGGACGGTGCGGGCTGCGAACTCCTCCTCGCAGCCGGTGTCTCAACCCTTCCTGGAGTCCATCAATGAAACGCGTCGCCCTCTTCCTCGCCACCAACATCGCCGTCCTCGTGGTGCTGGGAATCGTCCTCCAACTCCTCGGGGTCGACAGCCTTCTCGACGAGCAAGGCGTCGATCTCGATCACCGGGCCCTGCTGATCTTTTCGGCGGTGTACGGGATGGGCGGCTCCTTCATCTCCCTGGCCCTGTCCAAGTGGATGGCCAAGCGCTCCACCGGCGCCCAGGTGATCCAGGATCCCCGAGGCCAGGCCGAGATGTGGCTGGTGGAGACCGTCGGAAAGCACGCCAAGGCGGCGGGGATCGGCATGCCCGAGGTGGCGATCTACGACTCGCCGGCTCCGAACGCCTTCGCGACCGGCGCCCGCCGCAACAGTGCCCTGGTGGCGGTCAGCACCGGGCTTCTCCGCGGCATGAACAAGGACGAGATCGACGGGGTGCTCGCCCACGAGGTGAGCCACATCGCCAACGGCGACATGGTCACCCTCACCCTGATCCAGGGTGTGCTCAACGCCTTCGTGATCTTCTTCGCCCGGGTGATCGGCCACTTCGTCGACCGCGTGATCTTGAAGAACGAGCGCGGCCTCGGCATCGGCTACTTCGTCGTCTCGATCCTGGCCCAGATCGTCCTGGGCATTCTCGCCAGCACCGTCGTGATGTGGTTCTCTCGCCAGCGCGAGTTCCGGGCCGACGCGGGCGCGGCGCGTCTCGCCGGAGCCAATCGCATGGTGGCCGCCCTCGAGCGTCTCAAGTCGGGCGCCGACGAGCCGCTCCCGGACCAATTGAACGCCTTCGGCATCTCCGGCGGAGTCAAGAGCGGGCTCGCCGCGCTCTTCGCCTCGCATCCGCCCCTCGACGAGCGCATCGCCCGCCTCAAGGCCATGGGCGGCTGAGGCGCACCCCGCTTCGGCGCGCTGAAAATTCGCCCGGTGGCTCGCTAGGCTGCGGCTGGGAACCTCCGGTACTCGAGAGACAGGTCGCGTGCCACGGCTTCGTGGGTGATGTGCCCGTCGTGCACGTTGAGGCCGCACGCCAGGTGGGGATCGGCGGCCAGCGCCGCCTCCAATCCGAGGTCCGCCAGGGCCCTGACGTAGGAAAGCGTCACGTTGGTGAGGGCGAAAGTGGAGGTGCGCGGCACCGCCCCCGGCATGTTGGTGACGCAGTAGTGCACCACGTCGTCGACCACGAAGGTCGGCTCGGAGTGCGTCGTCGGCCGGCTGGTCTCGAAGCAGCCCCCCTGGTCGATGGAGATGTCCACCAGCACCGCACCGGGCTTCATCCTCCGCACTGTCTCCTTCGAGACGAGCCTGGGAGCGGCGGCTCCGGCGATCAGCACCGCGCCGATCACCAGATCCGCGCGAGTCACGAGCGACTCGATCCCGTCGACCGTCGAGTAGGTCGTCTTGAGGGAGGGGCCGAAGAGGGCCGATAGCTCGCGCAGCCGCTCGATGGACTTGTCCACCACCGTGACATCGGCCCGCATGCCCACCGCCATCTCCGCCGCGTGAGTGCCGGAGACGCCGCCACCCAGGATCGCCACCGTGGCGGGATCCACCCCCGGCACCCCGCCGAGCAGCACCCCCCGTCCGCCGTTGGCCTTCTGCAGACAGCTCGCACCCACCTGCACGGACATCCGACCCGCCACCTCGCTCATCGGCGTGAGAAGCGGAAGCGACCCGTCCGCGGCGGTCACCGTCTCGTAGGCGACGGCGCTGGCACCCGAGTCGCAGAGCGCACGCGCCTGGGCGGGGTCGGGCGCGAGATGGAGATAGGTGAACAGCACCTGGCGGGGCCGCAACATCGCGCACTCCTGCGGCTGCGGCTCCTTCACCTTGACCACGAGATCGGTTTCCGCGAAGACCGCAGCTGCCCCGTCGGCGATCCGCGCGCCGGCGTTCTGGTAGTCCGCGTCCGTGAACCCGATTCCCGCACCGGCGCGGGTCTCGACGAGCACCTCGTGGCCCGCTGCCACCAGCTCCCGAGCTCCGGCGGGCACCAGGCCGACGCGGTACTCGTGCACCTTGATCTCCTTGGGAACCCCAATCCTCACGTCGCTCTCCTCGTGGCTGCGGCGAGCCATCAAATCCCTTGAATTCGCTCGACAAGAATACACCTTGGCCTGAGAAGGATGTTTGCAAAATTGCTCGATATCACGTAATTTTCGAAATAATCTGTCTTTTTATCAGAGATTATCGAAAGAATCCGCCACAGATGGCTATGGACACCTACGACCGGGCCATACTCGATGTGCTCCAGCGTGAAGGGCGGATCCGCAACGTGCAGCTCGCGAGCCGCGTTCACCTCTCGGAGTCCGCCTGCCTCAGACGGGTGCGCGCCCTGGAGAAGGCGGGTCTCATCGAGCGCTACGCGGCCGTCGTCGACCAGCAGAAGGCCGGAATCCCCGTCAACGTTTTCGTCAGCATCATGCTCCAGCGCCAGGACCAAGCCGATCTCCAGAGCTTCGAGGAGGCGGTCCAGGGCGTCCCGGAAATCATCGAGTGCTACCTGATGACGGGGGAGTTCGACTATCTGGTCCGAGTGGTCGTCTCCGACGCGGCCGACTTCGAGCGCATTCACAGCCAGCACCTCACCCGGCTTCCGGGCGTGGCGCGCGTGCAGTCGAGCTTCGCCCTCCGAACGGTGCGAAAGTCCAGCGTGCTGCCGATTCGCTAGGAAGCGTCGCCGGAGGCGCCCCCTCGCCGTGCTCAAGCCGCCCGTGAAGGGTGCCGAAGTGCGACCAGGGGCGCGACCGGCTCTGGCGCCCGGGGCGGAACGGTGGAATCGGAACAGAACGCGAATCGCCGCAAGTACCCGAGGGTCGAGATCGAGGATCTCGTCTCCTACACGCCGTTCGCCGCACCGACGAGCCTCGGGGAAGGGATGGATGTCTCGCTGGGCGGCATCCGCTTCAGGATTGTCGGCTCCCGCCTGATCGCCGGCGAGTTGCTGCGGGTGAGCTTCACCATGGGCGAGCAGACCGTCGACGCCGTGGGCCGTGTGCTCCGGACCCGTCGACTGGACGAGAACGCCACGGAAGTCGCTCTCGAGTTCGTTCGCATCGACCCATGGGTGGCGCGAGTGATGGAGAGGGCAGCGGAAGGGGACCACCGCGCCTGACACCGCCCGACAACGAGTCTCTCAGACGCCGAAACGGTCGCGCAGATCCCCGAGAAAACGCCGCAAACGATCCTCCACCGCGGGATCGAGATCCGCGAAGGCGATCCCCATGCCCGGCGGGTGGCCGGGAGGCGCCGGGTCGCGACCGGCCTGGGAGTACACCACGGTCGCCTTGCTCAGGAGCTGACCGTCGGGGAGCGCCACTTCGAGCGTGATTCGTGTCTGCTCCAGGAAAGGGAAGGGCGTCTCCAGAAACGCGCCGCGCAGGGAGAGGGTCGAGACGATCACGTCCTTGCGGCGGATCCCCGAGAAGGCGCGGGCCAGCAGCGTCGTCGGGAAGCGAGGCACCTCTCTCTCTTCGGAGTACTCTCGAGTCGAGAGGGCGCTGCCGAGCACCTGGCGCAGCGCGCTCTCGTCGAAGGGCTCCCAGAGGGCCAGCTCCACGCCGCCTCCGCGGAGACGAATCCGGGTCGGCTCGTCCGGCTTCGAGCCGACCACGACGAGGGTTCGCCGAACTTCGCTCGCGGTCGAGCGGAGGGCCTCGCGCACGGCCTCGATGCGGCCGAAGTCGACGCTCGGCGGGAACAGCACCACTCGGATTCGAGGAGCCTCCTCGCGCGCCACCAGCAACGCCTCCTCCCAGTTTCTCGTGTAGAAGACGTCGACGCCGATTCGGAGGATGCGCAGCGGTAGCTCCGCGAGGGCCTTCTCGTCGCTGTCGACTATGAGGGTGCACTGCGGATCCGTCATCGGAGGCTCTTCCAGCGCGTGGGAGTCGATCGTCCTATCGGCGTCTTCGGGTCGGTTCCTGACCACCCCCGGTGACGATCGCCTACTCGGCGAGCTGGACGGAGAGGAGCTCTACCTCGAAGACGAGAGCGCTGTTGGGCCCGATCTTCGGCGGCGCGCCGCGCTCGCCGTAGGCCAGCTCGGGCGGGACGAAGAGCCGGTACTTCGCTCCGGGCCGCATCAGCTGCAGACCCTCGGTCCAGCCAGGGATGACGCGGTCGAGGGGGAAGGTGGCCGGCTCGCCACGGCCGTAGGAGCTGTCGAACTCAGTGCCGTCGATCAGCGTGCCACGGTAGTGGACGGTGACGGTGTCGGTCGCTGTCGGGCAGGTATCCCTTCTCCTTCGGAGAGCACCTGGTACTGCAGGCCGCTCGGCAGCGTATCTCACGCCCACCTTCTACGCATTGTCCTCGATGAAGGCCTTCCCTTCGACCAGGTTTTCGAGAACGCTCTTCGCGCTGTTGCTTCGCGGCAGCCGCGACGTGATTCTACAGCTCGGTCAATGTCTGCGCATCTCTCGGGTGTCATCAAGGGATCGGACCACGCCTATGCATCCAGACGCCCTTCACTACCAACTCGGGGTCGATATCCATGCCTTGTCGCCTGAAGTCGCCTCCCACCTGGTAGCCTATGCTGTAGTTGACGATGTCTGCTGGTCGTCCTCGAGGGAGAACCTTTCGCCGGCCAGGGTAAGTACCGGAGAAGCGCCAGACTGATCAGCACTTGCGAGCACGTGGCGCCATGTGCGATCTTCCTCCTCACGGTTTGACTCCAGCTCTGCGGGTGATGCAGGCGCCGCTGCGGGCTACTCGCCCGGCTCTATCGAATCAGCTCTATCTCGCAGATGAGCGATGCGATCCGCCAGCGACCGCGCTCTCGCGTAGCGAGGTCCGCGGGCATGAAGAGCGCCACTTGTCTCCTTCTCGCATCAGCTGCAGGGCCTCGCTCATGCCCGGGATCACGGCGCTCTACGTGTAACGTCTGCGGGTTGCCCTTCCTCACGGTGCGAGTCGTAGAACACGGTCCCGTCCAGCGAGGTGCTCCGGTAGTGGACCGTGATGTGTCGTCCGGGCCCGGTGCTCTTCCCAGAACCCTGCTCGAGCACCTTGGTACTGCAGCCCGCTCGGCAGCGTGACCACGCCCTCCTTCTACGCGTTCGCGGTGAGACTCTCAGCCTTCTGCCGGTAGCCTTCGACGCTCTGTCTGCTTTCTGTGCCCTCTCGTCCATCGCTAGTCTTCTGCTTCAAATCCACTCAGGATCTGCTGCATCTGCTCCGGATACATCACGCGCGTGGCCCATGAGGGCGTCCCTGAAACCCTCTCTGCAGCGCATCCGGTCGTACTTCTGTCTCCTTGCCGCTTCAGGTCTCTCGCCGATTGATAGCCGAGGCTGTAGCTGAGGCGTGTCGTGGGATCGTCGAGAGGCTTCTCTTCGGCAGCCAATCCCAGTGCAGGAAGCAGGTGCGCCGGCAACAAACAGGAATACCATTCTCATCGCTTCGCGTCCTTTCCACTCCCAAGTGATCAGTCACCCCGAAGTCCCAAGTAGCCGAGCGCCTTTCCACTGCTGGAGTAGGCCGGTGATCGTTTGCCGGCTCCGGGTCGCCCGGCAAAAAACGGGGCCGCCCTCAAGGGCGGCCCCGTTTCGAGTTTACGGGTAGAGCCGAACGCCTAAAGCACGTCTCGCAAGAGTCCACCCTTGTGCGGCATCGACGCAGTACGGACGCATCATCTCGTTGTCCTCGTGCTCGACGATGTGGCAGTGCCAGACGTACAGGCCCGCGATGTCGAAGGTGGCCTTCAGACGGGTGACCTCACCCGCGTAGGCGATACCGTGTCCTTGTAGCCGGTCTCGTTCGCCTCCGGCGGCATTGGCAGCCCAATCGGCAGATTGGTGATCGGGTCCAGCAGCTGCCGGTCCACCACCTCATACCGGACCAGGTGAAGGTGGATCGGGTGTCCGTCCACGGTCAGGTTGTAGATGTCCCACTGCTCGGTGTCACCCTGGATGGGACGCTCTGTCATGGGCTCGGACCAGAGCATCGAGACACCGGCGAGCACCTCCGTCGCGAGATTGCACGCCAAAAGAAACGTCACCGTCAAAGCTCCAATCAACTCATCGACGCAATGCACTTCACCCAGCAGAGCCGCCTTAGGCGCCATGGGCACTCCACCCGTCAGACTCGCACATCGAGACACAGCGGCGGGAGGGCACCTGGAACTTCCACAACGTTGCCCATCGCATCCACGTTGACGCAGAGTGTCTCCGGACTCCTCTTCATTGAGAGAGAGCGTCTTGGCGGCGGCGATCGGTGCTGTGTTCGCGGGCTCCGCGTTCAGCACCAGGCTGTAGGGGTCTGTGGCAGTCGGGTCTGTCGGACTATCTCCGAGCAGCGCCGAGTTCACCACGAACTGCATCACTTGGCCTGTGGTGGCCGGGTCAGCCGGGATGTCCGGGAACCCGCCGAAGGGGGCGTCCGGCGCGGTGTTGACCATACGCAACACGGTCCCGTTCTTCAGACCCCGGAAGTCCACGATCACGTCGGCCCGCTCGCCAGACCCATGAGGAGTGCCTGATCCTTGAATTTCGAGTTGAGACGATACAAAGGAATCAGCCCGTCGCCCGGCAGCGGCGTCGCCTTTCCTGTCTTGATCTCCACCACCTGAGGCAGGAACCCCTGGTCGCCGCCGATCTGGTAGATAAAGTGTTCCTTGTTCGTCTTGCCTTGCTTGTTCACTGTCTTCAAAGACAGGTTGAGGAACCGCGAGTTGCATCCGTTCAAGAGTCGCAGCCGGTAGAGAGCCGGTGCGACCTCCAGCTCCGGCCAGGTAACGCCGTTCACCACCATCGTGTTGAAGAAAGCCTCGGGATTCCATGTTGAGAGCGATGTCGAAGCTCAGCACGAAGAGAATCTGTAGCTCTTCGGTCGCGTCGGAACTGTGCGGAGGCGCGGTTCCCGCCTCGTGCGGGACTTCGAAGAACGCCCGGTTGTCCGGGTAGAAGAGAGATCCGTCCTCGTTGAACGAGCGGTCCTGGATCACGATCGAGATCTCTCGGATGGAATTTCGGATCGAGTCGCCGGGGGTGTTGAGAGGAAGAACGCCCTGACCCGCAACAGGAGCCGGACTCGGAAGCACACGCCGGCGATACCCGCCGGTCCATCTAGTACGCTGTCGAAAAGGCCACGTATGAGCCAGAAGCCCGCCGGCCCCGCGTAGACGTTCAGGCGAGTCATGCCCAACGTGTGGTCGTGGTACCAGAGAGTGGTCGCGAGCTGTGTCTGATCATAGGAGTAGTCGGCGTACCCGAGATCGCCCTGATTCGTGCCCGTGGCGTCGTCGAAGAGCGTGCCGCTCTATTCGTAGAGAAGAAGAATCGACCCCGGCAGGCAGCCACCAGGCCTCCGGATATCCGTCGCTGTGGGGTTGTACGTGCGCGCCGTGCACGTGGGTCACGATGGGCACGGGCCCGATGTAGGGCTTCGGGTCATTCGTCGTGCAGTCCTTGCTCTTGGATGTATTAACACACGGCGTCGGCCCCGAGTTGGCCCAGTGCAGGTCTGGTCGACGACGGGCCGAGCAGGTGCGGCAGCGGGTCACCCGCGTCATCCACCAGGTCGTTGATCCACTTGACGTTGACCGGCACGTTCGACGTCGTCTCTATCGTTGTAGGCCGGTAGTTGAACTGGGAAGCGGGATCCGGCGCCGCTACTGCCGGAACATCGTCCGCTACCGGCCGTAGCTCCACACCTTGGTCGCGGGAAACCCTATTCGGCAGGATCTGCTGGATGGACTCACGCATCGCGATGTCTTAGTGTCAGTCCCCGTACCGTCGTTGTTCATCACCGGTGGGATGACCAGGGGCGCACGTACTTCGGGATCGTGATCGGGTCGAGTGTTTAGCCGGCTGTGTGGTGCGCACGCAGAAAAGACTGTCCATCCGCGGGGAGGAGCCAGATGCCCGAAGAGCAGGACCCGCAGATCATCGACGTCGAGCCGAAGCGCGAGGGCGACGACGCGGCACCGCTATCGAAGGAGACGTCCGTCGTTCTCGCCCGGGATCTCCTCCCCGACACCCTGCTCATCGTGCCGGCCTACGAACGTCCGCTCTTCCCCAAGATGATGGGCCCGGTCCTGATCGCAGGTGAGGAGCTGAAGCGGGCGGTGGCCGAGGCCCTGAAGGCGGAACAGAAGCACCTGGGCGTGGTCCTGGCGCGCGCCAACCCCGAGCAGCTTCCCGGGGGACCGGCGACTGCTGCCGACTTTCACGAGGTTGGCGTCGCTGTCCGGGTGGTCCAGGCTTCGCCGCCCCCTGCCGAAGGCCCCCTCCAGCTGGTGGGCCAGGTGCTCCAACGGTTCAAGATCGTCGAATTCGTCACCGAAGCTCCCGCGTTCCGAGCGCGGGTGGAGTACTGGCACGAGAGCGAGTTCGAGTCCAACGAGGAGCTCAGGGCCTACTCGGTCGCGGTAGTGGACAGCATCAAGGAGCTGGTCAACCTGAACCCGTTGTACAAGGAGGGGCTGTCGCTCATCCTGGACCGGCTCGACGTCCACGATCCGGGCGTCCTGGCCGATTTCGCCGCCGCCATGACCACCGCCTCGGGTGAGGAGCTCCAGGAGGTTCTCGCCACGCGCAGCGTCCGCAAGCGGATCGAGCAGGTGTTGATCCTCCTCAAGCGGGAGATCGAGATCTCCAAGCTCAAGACGCAGATCTCGAAGCGGATCGAAGAGAGGATGTCCAAGCAGCAGCGCGAGTTCTTCCTGAAGGAGCAGCTCAAGGAGATCAAGCACGAGCTCGGGTTGTCGAAGGAGGGAGCAGAGGCCGAAGTCGACCGCTTTCAGAAGAGGATCGGCGCGCTGACGCTGACCGAGGAGGCCCGCGAGCGGATCGACGAGGAGATGGAGAAGCTCAAGCTGCTCGATCCTTCTTCACCGGAGTTCAACGTCGTCCGCGCCTACCTCGACTGGCTCACCGTACTGCCTTGGGGTGTCCATACGGAGGACAGCTACGACCTCAAGCGTGCCGCACGCATCCTCGACGAAGACCACTACGGTCTCACCGACGTCAAGGACCGGATCCTCGAGCTGATTTCGGTCGGAATCGTCAAGGGTGACCTGGCGGGATCGATCATGCTGCTGGTCGGCCCTCCAGGGGTCGGCAAGACCTCCGTCGGGCGCTCGATCGCGCGGGCCCTGGGCCGCGAGTTCTACCGCTTCTCGCTGGGTGGAATTCGCGACGAGGCCGAGATCAAGGGCCACCGGCGCACCTACATCGGCGCCATGCCCGGGAAGTTCATCCAGGCCATCAAGACCTGCAAGACCGCGAACCCGCTGATCATGCTCGACGAGGTGGACAAGGTCGGCGCCAGCTTCCGGGGCGACCCCGCCTCGGCGCTGCTGGAGGTCCTGGATCCGGAGCAGAACCGGGACTTCCTCGACCACTACCTCGACGTCCGCTTCGACCTCTCGAAGGTGCTCTTCGTGTGTACCGGCAACCAGCTGGAGACGATTCCCCGACCGCTCCTGGACCGGATGGAGGTGATCCAGGTCTCCGGCTACATCCTCGACGAGAAGCTCGAAATCGCGCGCCGACACCTGATCGGCAAGCAGCTGAGGGAGCACGGTCTCCGCAAGGACCAGGTGGTCCATCTCGAAGAAGGTTCTGCGGGAGATCATCGATGGCTGGGCCCGAGAGGCGGGAGTCCGGAGCCTGGAGAACAACCTCAAGAAGATCTTCCGAAAGGCGGCCAAGCAGATCGTCGAGGATCAAGTGGACTCGGTGAAGGTGCAGGTCGACGATCTGCGCGGTCTGCTCGGCAAGCGCCTGTTCACCGAGGAGACGGCGTTCGGCGAGCCTCGGGTGGGCGTGGTGATGGGGCTCGCCTATACCGCCCTCGGCGGAGCGACCCTGTACATCGAGGCCAGCCCGGTTCCCGCTTCGAGGCCGGGCTTCAAGCAGACCGGCCAGCTCGGCGGTGTGATGGTGGAGTCCTCCGAGATCGCCTACAGCTACGTGCGGTCGATGTTCAGGGACGACCCCGAGGCCAAGGAGTTCTTCTCCAACCACCTGATCCATCTCCACGTTCCGGCCGGCGCCACTCCCAAGGACGGTCCGTCTGCAGGGATCACCATGGCCTGCGCTCTCTACTCCCTGGTGACCGGAGAGGCGCCGGCCGCCAACCTGGCGATGACCGGCGAGCTCACCCTGAGCGGTCTGGTGATGCCGATCGGCGGTGTCAAGGAGAAGCTGATCGCAGCCCGCCGCGCGAACGTGAAGACGCTGATCCTGCCCGAGGAGAACCGCGCCGACTACGAAGACCTGGATGAGCAGATCGCGAAGGGAATCACGCCGCACTTCGTCCGCAGCTTCGACGAGGCGCGGAAGGTCTGCTTCCCGGGTGGTTCGCGAGCGAAGAGCCGGCCACGGCGGCGCCGCTCGCGCGGCGCCGCCCCGCCTCGCGGGTGAATCGGGCTTCCTGCCGGGGGCTTTCGAAACCCGACCTCCGGGATTGACGTATAATTCTCTGAAGATGTGGACACCTGAATGCGTTCAAGCGGGCCTCATTCGAGGTGCGGCCCTGGCGGAAACCGAGCAGTTCAGGGTCACCTGAATCAGGAGGCGGAGATGACCGACGCGATGACCCCCAGGAAGGCGATCGAATTTGCCATCAAGACCGAAGAGCTGGGCACGAAGTTCTATCAGCAGCTCGCCCTCAAGTTCTCGGACGAGCCGGAGCTGAAGGAGTTGTTCGAGTTGCTGGCGAAGGACGAGATCATGCACGAGGCCCAGTTCCGCAGGCTCCTGGAGAAGACGCCGCCGGACCAAGGCGTGTCCACCGGACCCGAGTTCCAGTACCTCCGCGCCATGTCGCTCTCCCAGTTCTTCATGGGCCAGGACGGGCTCAAGAAGAAATCCAAGGAGATCGAGGACAAGAATGACGCCCTGGGCATCGCCTTCGAGCTCGAGAAGGCCACGCTGGGGTACTACAGCGCCATGAGGGAGGTCCTCGGTGCCAGCGACACCCTCGACGGCGTGATCGAGGCGGAGAAGGCGCACCTCACCAAGGTGATGCAGTACATCGCCACGGACTCCAAGTTCCGGGGGCTCGCGGACAAGTGGTGAGCCCGTCTCGGCGGGTCGAGCAGCCCGAGAACTCGTGACTGAGCGCGCGCGCATCCTTCTCTTCTCGATCGGGATCATGGCGGCGGTCTCGCTGTCGACGGCCGCGATCGCCATCTACGTGCTGTACGAAGCGGGATTCAGCGTGCACCGCGCCCGCTTGAAGGAAGTGGTCCAGAGCCGGGCGCGCATCATCGAGGCGATTGCGCGCTTCGATGCCGAGTTCAGCGCGGAAGACGTTCCAGGAGGAGCGACCGCAGCCACGCTGAGCCAGATCGTCGAGGCGCACGAGAAGTTCGAGGGCTTCGGCGAGACCGGTGAGTTCGTTCTCGCCCGGCGCGAAGGCGACCGGATCGTCTGGCTCCTCAAGCACCGGCACGAGGATGTCGAGACGCCCGAGCCGATCCCTCTCGACTCCGGATTGGCCGAACCCATGTGTCGTGCACTGAGCGGAGAGAGCGGGACCATCGTGGGACTCGACTACCGAGGAGTGGAGGTACTTGCAGCGTACGAGTTCGTACGGCGGAGTGGATTGGGGAGTCGTCGCCAAGATCGACATCGCAGAGATCCGACGGCCCCTGGCGCGCGCCGGACTCCTGGTCTCGGGTATCGCTCTCGTTGCCATCGCCATCGGCGTCGGGTTCATCCTTCGCATCACGTCTCCGTTGATTCAACGGATCGAGGCTCGCACGCAGGAGCTGGAGAGCGCCCACCAGCGTCTGCGGTCCCATTCCGCTCAAGTGTCGCTGGAGGTAGAGCAGGCGCGGCGCAGGCTGGCCGTCGACCTGCACGACGGGATCGGCCAGCTGCTGGCCCTGCTGAACATCAAGCTCGGACTCCTGCGCAAGGAGGCGGAAGTCGAAGCGCTCGATCCACGACTCCGGGAGATCGAGAGCCTCATCGTCGAGGCGCGGGAGCACTCGAGGGAGATCACCTGGCGGCTGAGCCCTCCGGTCCTGTACGAGGTGGGCCTGGTGGCGGCGCTCCAGTGGCTCGCCAAGGATACCGGAAAGACGCTACGGCCTGCGGGTAAAGGTGGAGGAAGAGGGCGAGTGCATCCAGCTGGACGAGGAGACACGCATCTCGCTCTTCCGGAGCGTGAGCGAGCTATTGATCAATGTGGCCAAACACGCGAAGATCGATCGCGCCGTGGTCCGCGTGTCGAACTGGGTCCGGGACATCATGATCGTCGTGGAAGACCAGGGTGTCGGCTTCGATCCTTCCTCAGGATGCCAGCGAGTACGGCCTGTTCAGCGTCCGAGAGCGACTGCATCACCTCGGCGGAATCCTGACCATCGCATCGACACGCGGTGAAGGGACGAAGGTCACCCTGATTGCACCCCTCCGCTCTGCGGGTTCGGAGACGAACACGGAATCGGCATGAGCATCCGGATCCTTCTCGTGGACGACCATCAGATGATGCGGGACGGCCTCCGCTCCATCCTCGACCTGGAGGACGATCTCGATGTGGTCGGCGAAGCCGGGAACGGCTACCAGGCCCTGGAGATGGCTCGGACGCGGCGACCCGACGTGATCGTGATGGACATCGGGATGAAGGATCTGAACGGCATCGAAGCGACGCGTCAGATCATCGCCCAGAACCCGCGGGCGAAGGTGGTCGCGCTGTCCACCTATTCGAACGAGCCCTACGTCATCAGCATGCTCGAGGCGGGGGCCTGCGGCTACGTACTCAAGGATGCCGCCGTCGATGAAATGCGCCGCGCCATCCGCGTGGTCGCCGATGGGCGTCACTATCTGAGTCCGGAGATCGCCGGGACCGTGGTGGCTTCCCGTCTTCGCGGACCGGTCCAGGAGGGCGCCTCCGCGTCTTCACCGCTGGGAGCCAGGGAACGTCAGATCCTGCAGCTCCTGGCCGAAGGCCACACGTCGTCCGAGATCGCCCGGCAGCTGCACATCGCGACGACCACGGTGGACAGCCATCGGCGGAACATCATGAAGAAGCTCGACCTGCACAGCGTCGCGGAGCTGACCAAGTACGCGATCCGCGAAGGCCTGACCTCCCTGGAGCGCTGACTCCGTCGCCCCCGCCGACTCCCAATCTCAGTCGGCCCGACTCCCCAGATTTAGGGCCCGATTTACCTGGATTTCAGGATTCTCCTCCTCCCGGTACCTGGCGAAGCTCCCTAAGCCGCTGCTGAAAGACTCTCACGGGAGCCTCCTGAGGCAACTCTCGGAGCGCTGAGGCTGTGTCGCGAGGGGCGGGGCAGCGCAGGGTCCTCCAGTCGACCGGGGTGAGGCGTGCCGAGCAGACCGGAAATCGTTCTGCTGAATTCTCCGACCGTGCGCCAGCATCGGCCCCGGCCGCCCGGACTGCTGCTGGTCATCACCGGTTTCGGTGCGCTCCTGGCGGCGAGCTGGACCATCTACGCCCTGCTCTGGTTCATCGAATTCGGCGGCCGCCCTGGCTCGGTCGGACTCATCGAGCTCTGGTCCAGCCCGAGCGCGGCGGAGGTCCTCTCCGGGATCGGAGAGGTGACGGTGGCCGTGCTCGCGATCGCGCTCACCGTCGTGGCCATCCTCGTCGAGCTGGCGTCGAGCCGTTTCACGGCCCGCATCGGACCGCTCTTCATCCGCGACCCGGTGAACGCGCTGGTCCTCGGCGGCTTCGTCGTCACCGTGGTGCTGGTCCTGTGGGTCGACATGAGCCTCTACGGCCCCGACTACCCCGAGACGATGGTGCTGGCGGCCACGGGCGCGCTCTCGCTCGCCGTCCTCGGCCTGCTGCCCTACTTCGGCTACCTCTTCGGCTTCTTCTCGCCGGGCAATGTGATCGGCCGGGTCCAGCGCCAGGCCGTGCGCGCCATCCGGCGCGCCGCGCGCTCGGGCGCGTCGATCGACCGGCGCCGCGAGACGGGTCATCGGCAATGTCGAGCACCTCGGCGGACATGATCCTGATCGCCATCAAGAACGACGAGAGCGCGCTCGCCGTTCCGGCCATCGAGGCCCTCTCCGAGCTGGCCCGGGCCCAGCTCGAGCTGAAGCGGGACCTCCCGGCGGCGTGGTTCGAGGTCGAGTTCCTGGCCGAGACGGATCGCGATTTCGTCACGCTGGATCCCGAGATGATGGGGTCCCTCACCGAGCGTCGGACCTGGCTGGAGGCGAAGATCCTCCGCGGGTACCAGACGGCCTTCTTCCGAGGACTGCACACCGCCCCGGATCTGAACCACCTGATCTCGATCCACACCCATCGCATCGCCTCCGCGGCGCTCCGGGCAGGGCGATCGTCCGGCGCTGCGCCTGGCCCTTCGCTTCCTCAACACCGACCTCAGCAGGAGCATCACGGTCGGGGACGTGCGGACCGCCCAGAACGTGCTGGCCGAGTTCCGGCGCTTCGCCTGCGAGGTGCTGATCGCGGCGGGCGAGTTCGAGCTGGTCAAGGAGCTCGCGGATCGGCTGCAGTACTACGCCAGGATCTCCTTCGAGATCGGAGAGACCTTCGTGACGGAGGCGGCCGCCCACGACCTGGCGGACATGATCATCCTGGCGCATACCGCGGGAGCCGAGAACCAGGACGCCATGCTCGACATCCTCCTGCAGGTGGACCGCGAGCCGGGCGGCCTGACCGGGCAGGAGTCGGCGCTCAGTGGCGTGCGCAAGGCCCAGCTGAAGCTGGCCACCTACTACCTGAGCCGCGGGGACACCGAACGCGCCCGCCGGATCTTCGACGACATGAAGCACGAATCGCGCGAGCGCCTGCGGACGATCCACCTCGAGCTGGCCGATCTCGCCGATCCCGAGTGGTGGGAGATCACCAACCGGGAGATCAACTGGGACTACCTCCCCGAGCTGCAGAAGCGACAGCTTCCGGTGTTCTTCAGCTGGTTTCGGGAGGAGGGTCTCAGCATCGTTCCCCAGCCGGAGGCTCGCCGCTCCGGCCCGCTTGGAGGGGCTTAGCAGCAAGCCCGCATTTCCCACCAGCCCGCTAGACTCACCCTGCCCAGGAGATCTCCAGATTGGGGTCCGATCCGGCAGCGGGCGCAGCAGGCCGCGACCGGGCAGGTGTGCGGGACACTCTCCGTGGATCCACTGCTGCGACGCACCGGGAGGCGGAGCGAGATGGCGGAATACGAGAAGCTCGGAGCCTTCTATCTCGGACGCGGCTACGACGTGGAGAAATCGCGCGTCCGCGAAGAGGACCTGCTCTACGACGCGAAGGATCTGACCACGCACGCCGTCTGTGTGGGCATGACGGGGAGCGGCAAGACGGGTCTCTGCATCACGCTTCTCGAGGAGGCCGCCCTCGACGGCATCCCCGCCATCGCCATCGACCCGAAGGGCGATCTCGGCAACCTCCTGCTGGGCTTCCCTCAGCTCCGGCCCGCGGATTTCCTCCCCTGGCTGGATCCCTCGGAAGCGGCGCGGGCCGGGCGGACACCCGAGGAGCACGCGCGGTGGACGGCGGATCTGTGGCGGAAGGGTCTCGCGAAATGGGGTCAGTCGGGCGACCGGATCGCCCGACTCCAGGAGGCCGCCGATCTCGCGATCTACACCCCGGGTGGAAGCGCGGGGATTCCGCTCACCGTGTTGCGCTCGTTGGCGGCGCCCCCGCCCCAGGTGGCCGGTGACGAGGAAGCCTTGCGCGAGCGCACCCTTTCTGCGGTTTCGGGTCTGCTGGCGCTGGTGGGTGTCGATGCGGATCCGATTCGCAGCCGAGAGCACATCCTGCTCTCGGCGCTGATCGATCGCGCCTGGCGCGAGGGGCGCGACCTCGATCTCGCCTCGCTGATCCGCGAGATCCAGAGCCCCCCTTCGAACGGCTCGGCGTGCTGGACGTCGAGTCGTTCTTCCCGTCCAAGGACCGCTTCGAGCTGGCCATGACCCTCAACAACCTGCTGGCCTCGCCGGCCTTCGCCGCGTGGAGCCAGGGCGAGCCTCTCGACGTGGGTCGTCTGCTCTACACCGACGAGGGCAAGCCGCGGCTCGCGATCGTCTCCATCGCACATCTCTCCGACCCGGAGCGCATGTTCCTGGTGACGGTCCTTCTGAACGAAGTGATCGCCTGGATGCGCACGCAGCCCGGCACCGGCAGCCTGCGGGCGCTGCTCTACATGGACGAGGTCTTCGGCTACTTCCCGCCCACGGCGAACCCGCCCTCGAAGACTCCGATGTTGACCCTTCTCAAGCAGGCCCGCGCCTACGGGCTCGGGGTGGTGCTGGCGACGCAGAACCCCGTGGACCTCGACTACAAGGGGCTCTCGAATGCGGGTACCTGGTTCCTGGGAAGGCTGCAGACCGAGCGCGACAAGGCCCGGGTGATCGAGGGCCTGGAGGGCGCCTCGGCAGCCGCCGGCGCGGGCTTCGACCGCGCCAGGACCGAGCGGATCCTCGCCGGGCTGGGGAGCCGGGTATTTCTGATGAACAACGTCCACGAGGACGAGGCCGTCGTCTTTCACACCCGCTGGGCGCTCTCCTATCTTCGCGGACCGCTCACCCGCGAGCAGATCGCCACGCTGATGGCGGAGCGCAAGCAGGCCGCCACGCCGGCTTCGCGAGTGCGCCCGGCCGCGCCTCCCGCCTCCGAAGCTGCGCCGGCCGCCGGAATCCACGCGTCCGGTGGTTCCCCCCAAGATCGAGGAGCGCTTCCTCCCCGCTGCCGGGACGGCCGCGCCTCGGGGAAGGCTCGTGTACCGCCCCGCCGCGCTGGGTTTCGCGACACTCCACTACACCAAGGCGCGCACCGACATCGACGTCTGGAAGAGCGTGGCACTTCTCGCGCCGTTGCGAGGAGACGAGGCGGTGACGATGCCCTGGGAGGGGGCCAGCGTGCTCGAGGGCGGTGCTCCCGACCTCGGTGACGAGCCCGAGGAGAGCGCGGAGTTCGCGACACTCCCCGCGGCCGCGACGCGGCCGGCCAGCTATTCACGCTGGTCGAAGATGCTCCGGACTCACCTCTACCGGAGCCACCCGCTTCGGGTGTGGCAGTCTGCCGACCCGCGAGCGATATCGCGCCCCGAGCAGAGCCGAGGCCGAGTTCCGCGCACAGCTCCGCCAGTTGATGCGCGAGAAGCGCGACCTCGAGGTGGAGAAGCTGCGCAAGCGGTATGCGCCGAAGCTCGCGCGGCTGGCGGACCGGGTCCGCAAGGGGGAGCAGCGGGTCGAGCGGGAGCAATCGCAGTACCGGCAGCAGAAGATGCACACGGTGGTCTCGGTTGGGGCGACGCTGCTCGGCGCGCTGTTCGGCCGCAAGCTCGGGAGCCTCGGAAACGTCGGGCGGGCGACGACGGCGGCGCGGGGGGCCAGCCGCACCGCGCGCGAGCGGGGGGACATCGCCCGCGCCCGGGAGGATGTCGAGGTCCTCGAGGAGCAGCTCCAGGAGCTCGAGGCGGAGTTCGAGGGGCGCCTCGAGGCCCTGCGCGACCAGCTGGCTGAGGGAGACCTGGCTTTCGAGGAGCTTCCCATCCGTCCCAGGAAGTCCGATCTGAGCGTGGAGAGCGTGGTGCTGGTGTGGACCCCCTGGCGAGTGGACGCGGAAGGGATCGCAGAGCCGGATTTCTAGCTCGGGTCGTCGAGCTTTGCCGCGGGCGGCTAGGCGCTCTCCGGCATGACGCCTATGCTGTCCGGTCATTGCTCAGGTGGAGGGACTCCTGTTGACATCTTCTTTGCGGATTCGCTTTCTCGGAGCCGCCGGCACCGTGACCGGCTCGCGTTTCCTGCTCGAGACGCCGCGCGCGAAGGTGCTGGTGGACTGCGGGCTCTTTCAGGGGCAGAAGAAGCTTCGCCTCCGGAACTGGAATCCGCTCCCCGTGGAGGCCGAGCGAGATCTCGTCCGTCGTCCTCACCCACGGGCACCTGGACCACTCCGGCTACCTCCCGCGGCTGGTGCGCGACGGATTCGCGGGGAAGGTGCTCGCGACCGCTCCCACCGCCGAGATCGCCAAGCTGATCCTCGCGGACTCCGGCGCGCCTGCAGGAGGAGCAGGCCGAGTACGCCAACCGCAAGGCGTTCTCGAAACACCAGCCCGCGCTTCCCCTCTACACCGAGGAAGATGCCAGGCGGGCCGCCGGGCGGCTCTCCGCCGTTCCCTACGAGGAGTGGATCGAGGCCGCGGAGGGAGTGCGGGTGCGGCTCCGCTCCGCGGGGCACATCCTGGGCTCGACCTCGGTCATGGTCGAGGTGGAGAATGGCGAGGGGGACCCCCGGCGGATTCTCGTCTCCGGTGACCTCGGTCAGGACGGCGAGCCGCTGATGACCTCCGCGGCGCCGATCGGCGAGCCGGCACCCGACGCGATTCTGGTCGAGTGCACCTACGGCGGCCGCACCCACCGCGAGCAGTCCCTCGACGAGGACCTCACCCAGGCCATCAACGACGTGGTGGCGCGGCGCGGAATCGCCCTGATTCCCGCCTTTGCGATCGGACGCACCACCCTGGTCCTGTATCGCCTCGAGCAGCTCGAGCGCGCCGGCGTGATCCCCGAGATTCCGATCTACGTGGACAGCCCGATGGCCGTCAGTGCCAACGAGGTCTACTGCCACTTCGGAGACGATCCGAACCTCGCCGCGGATCTGCGCACCGATTCGGCGGACTTCTGTCCGCTTCGCGACGACAACACCCACTACGTGCGGAGCACCGAGGAGTCGAAGCGGCTCAACGCTCTGCGGGGACCCGCGATCATCGTGTCGGCGAGCGGCATGCTGACCGGCGGCCGCGTCATCCACCACCTGAAGCGGCTTCTGCCCGAGGAGCGGAACAAGATCCTCCTGGTCGGATACCAGGCAGCGGGGACCCGCGGCTGGCGACTGAAGCAGGGGGAGGAGCAGATCAAGATGCACGGGCAGATGGTTCCGGTTCGCGCCGAGGTGGTGAACATCCGCGGGTTCTCCGCGCACGGTGACGAGACGGACCTCCTCGACTGGCTCTCGACCGCGGCGCGGCCCCCGAAGCGGACCTTCCTCGTGCACGGGGAGCCCGAGAGCCTGACGGCGATGGAGGCGGCCGTGCGCGACCGGCTCGGCTGGCCGACGGAGATTCCCGAGTACATGAGCAGCGTGGAGCTCGAGTGACGGCGCGGGGGGCTCTCCCGCTGCCTACTCGTACTTGCTGAAATCCACCCCGCGCGCCTCGCCGCGCTCCTTGAACCACTGCTCCTGGTCGAGGGGCGGATCGACGATCTCGCTCGCGGGTCTCCGCTTCATCTGGATGGCTTCCGTCGGGCAGGTGGTGACGCACAGACCACAGCCGATGCACTTGTCGCGGACGACTTCGAAGGCATCGTCGGTTTCGTCGATGGCGCCGACCTGACAGCGCTCCTCCGCGCAGACCCCGCAGGAGTTGCACTCGTCGGCTTCGATCTCCGCGTAGTAGTGCGAATTGACGACGGTGGTCGCCGGGATGCCCAGCTCGTTGATTCCCCGGAGCACGCCGCAGCAGCACTTGCAGCAGTTGCAGATGTAGAAGCGATCGCTCTGGGTGTTGCCGGTCATGTGAACCAGCCCGTTCTCCTCGCACTCGGCGAGCAGCTTGTAGGCTTCTTCCCTGGTGATGGTCCTTCCGTGGCTGGGATTGTCGAAGACACCTTCCACGGGGGCGATGGCCAGACAGACCTCGAGCGGCCGGTCACATGGGTGGTCCACCACTTCGTGTTCCTTCTTGCAGACGCATTCGTTTACCAGGAAGGACTGGCCGCTCTCGATCAGCGACGAGACCATCTCGTAGGGCAGAGCCTGCTGTTCCGACGCGATCTCCTCTTCGATCGGGAGCGTCTGCATCATCTGGGGAGTCTTCGAGAAGAACTGCGGGCCGAAGGCCTTGTGGTACTCCTCGGTCATCTCGGCCAGCTCTCTGTCCATGTGGGGCAGCTGGAACTCGAAGATCCCGAACGCCCAGGGCACCATCTTGAAGAGCCAGGCTTCTCCGAGCTGGACACCCCAGAGCTGACCCCGCTCGGTCATGGCGATCAGCTTCTCTTCCAGACCCTCGAGTGGACGACCGGTACGTTCGGCGATCTGTTCGGCGGATTCGAAGGCGAGCCGCAGCTCGCAGAACAGCTCTGCCTGATCGGGCTCGAAGATCCTCTTCAGTAGCTTGATCTCGAGATTGTCGTCGGTTGACGGGAATCCATTCGGTAGGGTGTCGAGAACCTTGGCCAGCTTCCGGTAGATGTCATCGCTCATGTCGAGTGCTCTCTTCGCTTCATTGGTGGTGGGTGCGCGGCGTATGCATCCAAGTCAAGCAGATATTCCCCGACCACGCCCGCTCGCGGTAACCAGAAGTGTCGAGCACGGATCCCCGTTCGTCGGACCGTGAACGCGAACGGACTCTGGTTTCGCATCATGCGTCTTTTCTTAGTCCGCCGAACGGATCTCCCGGTCGGTCCAAACTCGGGCGCTCAGGGTTCGGAGGAGATCGGACGAAACAGGCCGGTGGAGTCAAAGGAGGGGACGACGACCCATGGGAAGCCAGCGTGACGAGAGTGCGCAGGTACTCGGCCGCATTCGGAGACAGCTCGCCGCGCTCGACATCCGAACCCAGTTCACCCCTCGGGGGGAAGCGCTCACCGGCGAGTTGCTGCCTGGTGACGCCCTGGTGAATCCGTTGAACCACGAGCCGGTCGCGCGGGTCGCCTTCACGGTCGGGCCCGACGCGGTACTCGAGGTGACGTCGCCGCCCCTCGCCGAGAGGCTCCGTGTGGTCGATTGCGTACAGTCGGCCTCTCGGGCGGGCTTGCTCGCTCAGCTGGCCCAAGTGCTTCAGCGGCGCGTTGGGGAGGTGGAGGGTCTGCACAAGCGCCTCGGGGCCATGGGCCTCGCGCCGGAGCTGGATGCCGAGCGGGCAGAGGTCGTGGTGCACGTGGACCTGGACATGGAGGGAGAGGCGGTCCTGGTGGGTAGCGCCCAGGGCCTGGTTGCCCGCTATGTGGTTCCGGCGATGGGGAAGCGCAGCCCGGTCTCGCTGGGCGACCTGGTCCTCGACCTGGCCGAGTTCTCCGACAAGGTCGATCTGGAGCTCTTCTTGAGCGGCCGTGTCGGAGAGGTGATGGCGGCTGCAGCCTCTGCTGGTGCGAGCGCGTCTGGCCCCGTCGCACCTGCTCGGGGTTCGGTCTCATCGGCCCCGGCCAAGGAACTCACTCTGGCGGAGCTGGTGGAGCGGATGGGCCCGACTGCCGTACTCGGGAGCGGCTTCTCCATCGTCCGCACCCTCCGGGTCGGCGGTGACGAGGCGCGCTTCGAGGCGCACCACCGAGGGGACGAGACCTTCGCTGCCCGCCTGGAGTGCCGTGGAGCCGCCGTCTGGGAGGGTGACTTCCGGCTCTCCGAGCTCTCGAGCCTCGAGGACTTCGTCGAGGAACTGGCCGCGGGAAGACGCTCCTCGAGCGCCTCGGCGCCCCCGCGGCAGGCGTGGACCGACCATCAAGCGAGGCTGGTCGCGGGCCTTCTCCCCCGGCTCCCGGCGAAATCTGGGTGATGGACGTCAGCCTCGAGGACGATGACGGTCAGGAGGTGCGCTACCGCAGCCTGGACATCGGTGGCGAGTCCCGCGGCGCGCCCCGCGTGCTCAGCAAGGCCGCCTTCGAGGCCACCTTCGCCCAGGTGGGATTCGGCTATCGCTTGCTCGCGCGTGTTCTCGAGGTGGGTGAGGACTACGTCGCGTACGAGCGACTCGATGCCGCCGGAAAGCCCGCGGCCTCGCCTCGCCGCGCGCCACTCATCGTCTTCATGGCGAGCTTTACCGCCGAGGCTGCGGCCTACTGAGTCGAGTCGTGGCTCAAGTCACGCCGCCGGCGGTCGATGCTTCTCCTGAGGTGCTTTGCATGGAGACGCTCGCCTTCCTGGCGGTGGTATTGGTGGCCCTGGCTTCGACGGCGGTGGGAGTACGCCTGCTGCTGGTGTCCAGGCGCACCCGGGGATTCCCCGAGTTCGTTCTGGGCCTCTCCCTGGCCGCGATCACCGGGATCGGCTTCCCCATCGTGCTCCTCACCGAGCTCCGCGAGACGATCGGCCCGGTGCTCACCTTTGCCGCCGACTTCATTGGCTCGTTCGCGGCGGCGATCGGCTTCGCGGGCTTCTACGTCTTCACCTGGCGGGTGTTCCGGCCCGAGGCGCGTTGGGCGGCGGCGTTCACGATGCTGGGTGCGGGGGCGGCTCTGGTGGCCACGGCCGCCACCGTCTGGCTGGCAATCGGGGTCGAGAGCAGCGCTCAGAAGTTCAACATCGTCCGCGGCTGGGAGATCCTGTTCTTCACCAGCGCGGCAGCCGGATCCCTCTGGAGTGCCGTCGAGGCCGTTCGCTACCACGCCATGCTGCGGCGTCGCCTGGCGCTGGGCCTGGTGGATGGGATCGTCACCAACCGGGTCCTGCTCTGGGGGCTCACCGGCGCCTCGGCCGGCGGCGCCCTGGTGATCCTCACCCTGCTGCGCCTGGCGGAGGTCAACTACATGAGCGCGCCGGTCGCCCTCTTCACCGCGGCGGTGTGCGGATTCCTGGCCAGCGTTTTCCTCTACCTGGCCTTCCTGCCTCCGGCCGCCTACCTGCGCTGGCTCGAACGCGGCCTGCCTTCACCGGACGAGACGTTTCCACCCACCCTCTGACTCCGTTTGCAGCCCGGAGAGAGAAACCGGCCAGGGCCTACTCGTACTGGCTGAAATCCACCCCGCGCACCTGGCCACGCTCCTTGTACCACTGCTCCTGATTGACCGGCGGATCGGCCACCTCGCTCTCGGGTCTCCGCACCAGTTGGATGCCTTCCGTCGGGCAGGTGGTGACGCACAGGCCGCAGCCGATGCACTTGTCGCGGACGACTTCGTAGCCGTCGTCCGTTTCCTCGATGGCGCCCACCTGACAGCGCTCCTCCGCGCAGATCCCGCAGGAGTTGCACTCGTCGGCGTCGATCTCCGCGTAGTAGTGGGAGTTGACGACGGAGGTCGCCGGAATCCCCAGCTCGTTGATTCCCCGCAGCACGTTGCAGCAGCACTTGCAGCAATTGCAGATGTAGAAGCGATCGCTCTGGGTGTTGCCGGTCATGTGAACCAGACCGTTCTCTTCGCACTCGGCGAGCAGCTTGTACGCCTCCTCCCTGGTGATGGCCCTTCCGTGCCTGGCGTTGTCGAAGACACCCGGCAGCGGCGCGATGGCCAGACAGACCTCGAGCGGCCGGTCGCACGGCCTGTCTACCAGGTCGTGCTCCTTCTTGCAGACGCAATCGTTCAACAGGAAGGACTGACCGCTCTCGATCAGCGCCGAGACCTTCTCGTACGGCAGGGCCTGCTGTTCCGACGAGATCTCCTCTTCGATCGGGAGGGTCTGCATCAGCTGCGGGGTCTTCGAGAAGAACTGCGGGCCGAAGGTCCCGTGGTACTCATCGGTCATCTCGGCCAGCTCCTTGTCCAGGTGCGGAAGCTGATACTCGAAGATCCCGAGCAGCCAGGGAACCATCTTGAAGAGCCAGGTTCCTCCGAACTCGACGCCGAAGATCTGGCCCCTCTCCCTCATCGTGATCAGCTTCTCTTCCAGGCCCTCGAGCGGACGACCCGTCCTTTCAGCGATCTGCCCCGCGGATTCGAAGGCGAGCCGGAGATCGCAGAACAGCTCTGCCTGGTCGGGCTCGAAGATCTTCTCGAGGAGTCTGATCTCGAGATGGTCGTCCGTGGACGGGAACCCATTCGGCAGGGTGTCGAGAACCGAGGCCAGCTTCCGGTAGATCTCATTGCTCATGTCGAGTGCTCTCCGTGCTCGCTGGATACTGGATGCGCAGCGTGAAGGTACCGAGGCTAGCGTATCGATGCCCTCTTCGCACGTCTCTAGATCTCGCGGGCTCTTCTAGAATACGAATCATGCCGCTTTCGTTATTCCGCACGGGCCGGACGAGGCTAGAGCAGACCGTCTTCCCGCATCTCGAGGAGCGAGGTCTCGAAGGCCCCGATGATCTTGTCGGCGTCTTCTTCGGTGTGTTCGGACGAGATGAAGACCGTGTGCAGGTCCGGCAGATACACGCCGTGGTAGCGCATGTAATTGCCCAGGATCTCTCCTCTCACCAGGTTCTCGAGACCGCCCAGGTCGCGGACACTGCTCGGCGCGGAGTCCACGAAGAAGGGCAGGAACCAGGACCCGAGTCCGATCAGCCGGAACTTGAAGCCCTCGTCCTGGCAGAAGGCGTGCACCTCCTTCTTGATCCGGTCGGCGAGCCCGTCGATGTGGCGATAGATCTCCGGGTGGTCGCGCAGGTGCTCGAGGGTGGCGACGCCCGCGCTGGCGGTCACCGGATTGCCGCTGAAGGTCCCGACGATCAGGAGCTTCTCCTGATAGTCCCGCAGTGGGTCTCCGCTGGTGATGATCGGCTGCAGGGCGTCGACGGTCCCGGCGATGGCGCCGGCGGGAAAGCCCCCGCCCATGATCTTGCCGTAGGTCGCGATGTCCGGGGTGATCCCGAAGTACTCCTGGGCTCCGCCGTAGCTCAGACGGAAGCCGCTGATCACCTCGTCGAAGATCAGCAGCACGCCGCACTCGCGCGTGACCCGGCGCAGCTCCCGCAGGAAGTCGCCCATGTCGACCGGGAAGGAGCTCGGCACCGGCTCGATGATCACGGCGGCCAGCTCGTCGCTGTGCTTCTGGATCTTCTCGAGGCTCTCCGGCTGCAGATAGCTCAGTGTCAGAACCTGGTCGACGAACGCCTGGGGAATCCCCGGCGTGTCGGGCACGCTCTCTGGATCCTCCACCGGGCCCATCTGGGTGGCCATGATGCTGCTCACCTGGGCGCACTCGTGGACGCCGTGGTAGCCGCCCTCGAACTTGGCGATCCGGTCCCTTCCGGAGCGAGCCCGCGCCACCTTGATGGCGTGCATGGTCGCCTCGGTGCCGGAATTCGTGAAGGCCACTCGCTCGGCGCAGGGAATCGCATCCACCATGATCTCGGCCCAGCGCACCTCCCTTTCGTGGGCGATGGCGTAGACCGTGCCCTTGCGGATCGCCCGCTCGGCGGCCTCGACCACCACGGGGTGGCTGTGGCCCAGGATCAGCGGTCCGTAGGCCATGGTGACGTCCACGTACTCGTTGCCGTCGAAATCGACGAACCTGGAGCCTCGGGCCTCTTTCACGAAGGCGACGGAGCTCGGCGCGCGGAAGGGTCCGGTCACCTGCGGCGAGAGGAGCACCTTTCGCGCCCGCTCCAGGATCTCGCCGGATTTCGGCAGCTTCTCCGCGCTCAGCTTCTCGATGTCCCTTGCCATGGTCGAATCCTCCGTTTGAGTTCGGACTCACCCCTTCGCCGCGGCGGCGCCGCGCAGGAAGAAGTCCAGATTCTCGGCGAGAACCTCCTCGATGCCACCACCTTCGAGCATGTCTGCGCCCCAGGCGAGGCATGCCAGGACCTGCATCGCGATCAGGTTCTCCGCCAGCCGTACGGCCGAGAAGTGCTCGGTGATCTCCCCCGTGCGCTGCCCCCGGGCGAGGATCACCGCGATGCCTCGCGTGGCGTCCCGGTCGGCATCCCGCTGCTCGGGCGCGCGCATCGGGTTCAAGGCGTCGGCGAGCACGATGCACTCCCAGAGCGCCCTGTCCTCCAGCATGGTCGAGGCCATCAACGCGAAGACGCGGCGGAGCGCCGCGCCGGTGCTCTCGCCTTCCTGGCGCGCGGCGGCTTCGGCTTCCTGGGCCCAGTCGCGAAGCATGCCGCCGGCCACTTCCCGCAGCACCGCGTCTTTGGAGCCGAAGTACTTGTAGAAGGTGGGCTGGCTGATCTCGACCCTGCGGACGATCTCCTCGACCGTGGTCTTCTCGTAGCCCCGCTCCCGGAAGAGCTCCACGGCGGTGTCGACGATGCCCTGGTGCAGGCGGGCCTTCTTGCGCGCTCGGAGTCCCTCGGTCACGAAAATTTTGTATCACAAATAAATTTGTATTGCAAGAAAATATGCAGTACAGCAGAATTTGATTCTGGTACCTTCCCCGCCGCAGTCCGCGGGGTGCGAGTCGCCGTGGTGCCCTCGCCGGGAGAACGCAGGACGAGACGCGAGCGTTCCCCAGGCGAGCCAGACCCCGCAGGGAAGAGGAAGATGATCGAGAAGATATTGCCTGGGCTTCATCGCGTGGTGGTGCCCCTCCCCGGGAATCCGCTCAAGGAGATCAACTCCTACGTGCTCACCTCGGGCGATCGCAACCTGATCATCGATACGGGGATGAAGCGGCCCGAGTGCCAGGAGGTCCTGGAGGCCGGCCTGGACGAGATCGGGGTGGACCTGGAGCGGACGGACTTCATCGCGACCCACCTGCACGCGGATCACGCCGGGCTGATCTCGACGCTGATCCGGAACGGATCGCGCGCCTACATGGGGACGCTCGATGCCCAGGTGATGAAGATCAACTTCGCCGACATCTCGAAGACCATCCCGCTGAGCGAGTACGCGATTCGCAGTGGCTTCCCCGCCGAGGAGGTTCGCACCTCGCTCCACAACCACCCCGGCAACAAGTACAGCTCGGAGACCCGGGTGCCCTACATCCCGCTCGAGGGCGGCGAGACCTTCGAGGTCGGCGGGTACCGCCTGGAGGTGGTGGCGACGCCCGGACACACCAACGGTCACATCGCGCTCTACGAGCCCGACAAGAAGCTCTTCTTCTCCGGGGATCACGTCCTCGGCGACATCACGCCGAACATCCAGGCCTGGTCCGACGATCAGGATCCGCTCTCCGTCTACCTGTCGAGCTTGCAGAAGGCCAGTGAGCTGGACGTGGAGCTCTGTCTTCCGGGCCACCGGAGCCTGATCGAGGACTGCGGGAAGCGGATCGGCGAGCTGGTGGAGCACCATCGCCTGCGTGCGAACGAGGCGATCTCGATCTTGACCGGGGATCGCAAGACCGCCTACCAGACCGCCAGCGAGATGAGCTGGGACATCGTGGCCCGCTCCTGGGAAGACTTCCCGATCATGCAGCGCTGGTTCGCCACCGGCGAGGCCATCGCCCACCTCCGCTACATCGAGAGCAAGGGGCTGATCGAGCGCGAGCTGGTCGACGGGCAGGTCCTCTACTCGAGCGACGGAAAGTCCAGACTCTGACCGCGAGCGGTCAGTCCGGCTCCGGCGCCACCCGGACCATGCGCTTGCCGATGTTCTCGCCGCGTAGCAGGCCGATCAGGCCGCGCGGCGCCGCCTCCAGGCCCTCGAGGATGTCCTCGCGGACCACCAGCTGACCGTCGGCGATCCAGCGCGCCAGCTGGTCGGTCGCTTCGGCGCGCTGCTGGAAGAAGTCCGAGACGATGAAGCCCTCCATGCGGAGTCGCTTGGTGACGATCAGACCCGGTACGCCCCGCGGTCCCATTGCGGGTGCGGCCGTGTCGTACTGGGAGACGACACCGCTACACACCACCCGACCGCGCAGATTCATCCGGGAAAGAGCGGCCTCGAGGATCTCACCCCCGGTGTTGTCGAAGTAGACGTCGATGCCGTCCGGGCAGCGCTCCTTGAGCGCCGGCCGCGGCTTCTCGGTCTTGTAGTTGATCGCCGCGTCGAAGCCGAGCTCTCCGGTCAGCCAGGCGCATTTCTCGTCGGATCCCGCCAGCCCGATGGTGCGGCATCCCTGGATCCGGGCAATCTGGCCGGCCACGCTCCCGGTCGCCCCGGCCGCTGCCGAGACCACCACGGTCTCGCCCTTGCGGGGGCGTCCGACCTCCAGCAGACCGAAGTACGCCGTCAGGCCAGTGCCGCCGAGGACCGACAGGTGGTGGCTCAAGGGGCCCCGGCGCTCGAGCGGGTTGAGCGCCTTCGCCGGGTGGACGGCGTGCTCCTGCCAGCCGCTATCGCACTCGACGAGATCGCCGGGACGAAAGCCGGGATCCCGCGAATCGACCACCTCCGCGACCGTGAATCCGGCCATCACGTCGCCCGCCGCCAGCGGAGCGCGGTAGGTGGCGCCCCGCATCCAGGCCCGGTTGGCGGGGTCGAGGGAGAGGTAGATCGTCCGGGTCAGCACCTCGCCGCTGCCGGGCGTCGGGATCGGCACCTCGCGCATCTCGAAGTGGCGCTCCTCCAGCGACCCTTCCGGGAGCTCCTTCATCAGGATCTGTCGGTTGTTCGCCATGCCTCTCCTCGTGAAGCGGGGACGTTGTTGAACCTTCAATTCCCCAATGGGGGAATTGAACGTTCAACAACGTCCCCGTTGACCGCGCGGCGTGCCATCACGCCGCAGAGCCCCGCCACTGCCGTCAAGGCGACGAAGAGCAGCAGGGCCGGAATGTAGGAGCCGGCGGCATCGTAGATGAAGCCGGTGAGGACCGCGCCGAGTGCGACGCCGCCGGTATTGAGCAGGGTCAGAATCCCGAACACCCCGCCGAAGTGCTTGAGGCCCAGGCGCTCGGCCGTGAGCGCGGGGTTGACGACGAGTGGCGCCCCGATTCCCAGGCCGTAGACGATTGCAAAGACGAAGGCGACGGGGAGCGCCCCCGCGCCCATCAGGAGCAGCGATTCCGGTCAGGATCAGGCCGAAGGCCAGAGCCACCGCCGGCCGCACGCCCCAGCGGTCGGCGATGAAGCCCAGACTGATCTTCCCGAGGAAGGTCATGCCGGAGATGATGGCGATGATCAGGCTCGCCCTGGATTCCGTATGCCCGATGTCCGTCAGGTAGGGCATCAGGTGCACGCCCACGCCCATCGCCACCAGGCCCGCCAGCACCATCATGGCTCCGATCATCCAGAAGGCCTGCGTCCTCACGGCCTCGGCCACGGTCAGCCCCTGGGCCGAGGCGGGCTCCTCCGGAGCGACCAGACCGCCGTCGGGCAGCAGACCCCTGTCGGAGGGGCGAGTGCGAATCAGGAGCAGATTCAGCGGCACCATCAGCAGGATGATGCAACCCATGATCGTGTAGGAGGTGCGCCAGCCCCAGTTGGTGACGATCCAGGTGCTCACCGGAACCATCACCATCGCGCCGAGTCCGGTGCCCGTCATCGCAATGCCGAGCGCCTTTCCGCGCATCGCGGTGAACCAGTTGGAGATCACCATGGAGACCGGGATGATCGTCGCCGCTCCCTGGCCGATGCCGGAGACGATGAAGATCGCGTAGAAGTAGGGGAGCGACTGCGCCTCGCGAGAGGAGGATCGTGCACACCCCGATCACCGCGGCCCCCGCCGCCATCGCCAGCCTCGCTCCGATGCGATCGATCAGCCGGCCGATGAAGGGCGCTCCCAGCCCCATGGCGACGGCTGCGAGGGAGATGGCCAGCGAGATCTCTCCCCGCGACCATCCCAGATCGGCCTGGATCGGCTTCACGTAGACGGTGAAGGTGTTGACGGAGATGCCGAAGACGACGAAGTTGACGACCCAGCAGACGGCGACGATGTACCAGCCGTAGAAGACCCTTCCGGTTCCGTCTGTCATCCGCTTCTCGACTCCTCAGAAGGCCGGTCGCCGCCTTCGGGGCGCCGTGGGAGGTCGAACACCAGAGCGAGGTATAGGGTACTCTTGGAAGCATGCCCAGCTTCGACCGCGACGACGTCAGCATCCACTACGAAGAGTACGGACAGGGCTTCCCGTTGCTGCTCTTCGCACCCGGTGGCATGCGCTCGAGCATCGCGCACTGGGAGCAATCGCCCTGGAACCCGATTGCGGAGCTGGCGGGTGACTTCCGGGTCATCGCCATGGACCAGCGCAACGCGGGCCGCTCCCGGGCGCCGGTAGCAGCCGACGACGGCTGGCACGTCTACACCGCCGACCACCTCGCCCTGCTCGACCATCTGGGCATCGAGCGCTGCCACGTGCTGGGTGGCTGCATCGGTGGCCCCTACTGCTTCGGGCTCATGCAGGCCGCACCCGAGCGCGTGGCCGCCGCCGTCCTGCAGCAGCCGATCGGGAGCAGCGGTGACAACCGGCAGGCCTTCTACCAGATGTTCGATGGCTGGGCCGAGGAGCTCGAGAAGAGCCGCCCCGAAGTGACCGAGGCCGCGTTGCGGAGCTTCCGGTCGAACATGTACGACGGCGACTTCGTCTTCAACGTCTCACGCGACTTCGTTCGCGGATGCCAGATACCCATGCTGGTTCTGTTGGGCAACGATCTCTACCACCCGTCGGAGACCTCGCGTGAGATCGCACGTCTGGCGCCGGATGCCGAGCTCGTCGAACGGTGGAAGGAGCCGGAAGTCGTTGCGGATGCCGTGCAGCGGGTGCGGGAATTTCTGCAGCGGCACAGCGGTAGAGCGGCTAACCCGCTGCGCTCGCGCGCGCCGCTTCGTATTCGCGCCGGTCGTGGCTGCAGAAGACCTGCACCTCCTCGCCGTGGCTCTGCACCAGCTGTCGCAGCTCCTCCTGGGTTCGCCGCCTGGTGGCGTCGTCGACGACGGCGAACCGCTGGAAGAGCGCCAGGGCCCAGGGACGGCTGGGATCGACCTGCATCTCGGCGTGGTGGAAGTAGGCGTCGCCGCAGTGCAGGAGCCATCCTTCGCCGAATCGCAGCGCCACGCCCGCATGGCCGCGGGTGTGCCCCGGGAGCGAAACCAGCCGGAGATCGGTCGGCAGGCCCTCGAGCTCGCGGACGCAAGGGAAGCCGAACCACGAATCGCCTTTCGGATGGTAGGCTGTGAAGTCGAGATCGCGCGCCCAGCCGAGCTTCCCGAAGCGGCCGCGCTCCCTGGCCGTGCTGGCCTCGAAGGCGCCTTGGAGCTCGTCGCGGGTCAGGTGTACGCGCGCCCAGGGGAAGTCGCTCACTCCGCCCACGTGATCCACGTCGAGGTGGGTGAGGATCACGTTTCTCACGTCCTGGGGATCGAAGCCGAGCTTCCGCGACCTGCTCGATGGCGGTCTCCGATCGCAACAGGCTGGGCCGGAGCACCCGTGGCAGCAGAGAGCCCAGCCGCTCCCGGGTGCGATCGATGTCGTCCGTGCCGTAGCCGGCGTCGACCAGCACCAGCCCGCTTTCCGTCTCGACGAGCAGGCAGTGGGTGACCATTTCGTGCGCGCCAAGGGGACGCATCGTCGCGCAGTTGAGGTGGTGGATTCGCATCGGTTCAACCTCCCGAGAGGATGCGTCTGGCTACGTTCTGCGCACCCTTCATGACACCCGTGACGCCGCCCCCGCTCTCGCTCTGCGCGCCGATGAACCAGAGGCCCTCGACGTCGGTCCGGTGCGCCGGATTCGTCTTCCCCATCACCGGCGAGATGCCGCCGAAGGCGTGATGAGCGAGGTGGGTTCGCTGCTGGAAGTCCTCCGGCGTGAGCACCACGCGCACCGCGGTATGCTCGCGAAGCCCCGGCACGAAGCGCTCCGCTTCTGCGACGAGCTTGTCCGCCAGCTCCTCCCGGCGCGCTTCCCAGCTCCCTTCACTCAGCCGGTTCGGTGCGATGGTGTAGATGGTCACCGCGTGGTGGCCCGCAGGGGCGAGCTCCGGTGAGTGCATGGAGGGCACGTAGATCAGGAAGCCGTCCCGTCCCTCGTGGTAGCGGCCCCCTCGACAGGCCCGGACGCTGCCGTCGATGTCGTAGCTGCAGTAGTAGTAGCAGAGCGCCGCCGGCTGGTGTCGACCGATGTCCATGTCGACGCCCAGGTGAACCATCAGCACCGATTCCATCGGTTGCAGGGCTTCGACACCGCGGACGGATTCCTCGCGCAAGTGCTGCTCGCCCACCAGCTGGTAGAGGGTTTCCCTGGCACCGCCGCTGGCGAGAACCAGGTCGGCGGAAACCTCTCGCCCCTCGGCGAGACGCACGCCCGTGACCTTCTTCCCCTCGATCAGGATCTTCTCGATGGGCACGCCGGTCTGGATCTTGCCGCCGCTCGCGCTGATGGCGCCCGCCAACGCCTCGACCACCTTCCCGACTCCGCCGATCACGTAGCAGTAGACCGTACGCGGACCGGCTCGGTTCAGCTGCAGGGGAATCCTGCGGTCGAAAGACGTCTCGGGGTTGCATCCCGGGATGCCGAGACCCGGAAACTCGCTGGGAAGCACCACGAAGTCCGCCAGGATTCCGGTGAAGACCGCCTTCAGCTCCGGCCGCTCGAAGAAGTGGTCGAGCAGCGTTTCGGCGGACCAGCTCGCCATCCCCTTGATCTTGCGAAAGGCCAGCCAGGTTCGAAGTTTGAGAAGCAGGGAGGAAACGCCCGTCGCCGCTTCGCTGCGTCGGGAGAGCGCCATCAGGTCCATGGTCTGATCGTAGAAGCGGTAGTAGCGGTCCAGGCCGTCTTCCTCGTCGGGGAACAGCGCCTTGAGGCGCTCTCGCCGCCAGTAAGGCCCTCGGTACTCCTCCGGCTTCCAGAGGGCGAAGTCGGGCATGCAGATGCCTCGATCCTCGCGCACCGTGCGCACCTGGTCGGCCACACCGAGCTCGGTCAGGATCTGGTGGGCACTCTCACCGGGAGCGAATCCCTCGAGCAGGAGCGGTCCCAGATCCCACCCGTAGCCCTCGCGTTTCAACGTGGCCGTCACACCGCCGATCTGGGGGAACTGCTCGAATACGGTGACCTCGTGCCCCGCCTGCGCCAGGTAGGCCGCGGCCGTGAGCCCGGACATGCCCGATCCGATCACGACTGCCTTCATGGCTCGCCTCCGCCCCGCTTCCCCATCATCGTACTGGAGAATCGTAGTAAAGACCGTCTCGATACGGCGATCCGACGGTTCCGTGGCCTTGCCGCACTCCTCGGGTTCTGGAGGGCAGGTCGCTGGGCTATGGTTCTGCCGCGCCGAGTTGGAGGGAACGCGGTGACGATCAGATCGATTGCCGATCTCAATCCCAGCACCCAGCTCTGCGCCGTGATCGGGAACCCGGTCTCCCATTCGCTTTCGCCGGCGATCCACAACCGGGCCTTCCAGGAGCGGGGGCTCGACTTCGTCTATCTCGCCTTTCGCGTGGAGGACGTCCGGTCCGCTGTCGCGGGAATGCGCGCCCTCCAGAACTTCCGCGGTCTGAGCGTCACGATTCCCCACAAGGTGGCCATCATCGAGCACCTGGACGAGGTGGCGGAGGTCGACGCGCAGATCGGCTCCATCAATACGGTGGTCAACGAGGCCGGTATGCTGCGCGGATTCGGGAGCGATGGTCCCGGCGCCCGTCAGGCGCTCGCCGAAGCTGGCGTCGAGGTGGCGGGCGAGTCCGTCCTGATCCTGGGATCGGGAGGAGCCGCTCGGGCCATCGGCTTCGATCTGGCGCATCGCGCCGCGCCCTCGTCGCTGGTCATCCTGGGTGTCGTCGAAGACGAGCTCGAGAACCTGGTTCGGGACCTGAAGGAGAGGACCGGAGTGGACGCGACCGGCGAGCTCCTCGGCGACCGGAGTCTCGAAAGGCGAATCGCCGAGAGCCGAGTCCTGATCCACGCCACCCCGATCGGGATGCACCCGAGAGAGGACGCGACCCTGGTTCCCCCGGAGTGGATGCATGCGGAGCTCGCCATCATGGACATCGTCTACAACCCCTACGAGACCAGGCTGCTGAAGGATGCCAGGGCCAGGGGAATCACGACCATCCCCGGGATCGAGATGTTCGTGAATCAAGCCGTCTTGCAGTTCGAGGCGTGGACCGGAGAGCGCGCTCCGCGGCAGGTCATGAGACAGGTCGTCCTCGACCATCTGATCGGGGAAGAAGGCCGGGCAGAGAAGCGATGAATCTCGTCTTGATCGGGTACCGCGGAACCGGGAAGTCGGCGGTCGCCGCGATCTTGTCGCAGAAGCTGCAGATGACGGCCGTGAGCCTCGACGAAGAGATCGTTCGCGAGGCGGCAATGCCGATTCCCGAGATCGTCGAGAAGCGCGGCTGGCCGTGGTTTCGCGACCTGGAGTCGGAGATCGTCGAGCGCTTTGCCCGGCGCGACGAGGCGATCCTGGATACCGGCGGCGGAGTGGTCCTGCGCCCGGAGAACATCGAGAACCTTCGGCGGGGCGGCGCCCTCTTCTGGCTCAAGGCCTCGGTGGATGTGATCGTCGAGCGCATCCAGGGGAGCACGGAGCGGCCGTCGCTCACCGAGGGAAGATCCTTTCTGGAGGAGGTCGAGGAGGTTCTCTCGGAACGCCTGCCTCTGTATCGGGCCGCGGCGGATCGCGAGATCGACACCGACCGGCTGACCGCGGCCGGTGTTGCGGACGAGATCATCCGCGAGTTCGAGACGCTCCGCACCGAGAGGTGACATCGGGCCTGACGCCCGGTGTTCTTCGACCCGCCTGCGAGGATCTCAGACGGAGATGGCGCCGTTCTCGGAGAGCGAGACCAGGGCGCGGTAGATCTCGGGATCCGGCTCCGGGATCAGGTCGACCATGCGCTGCACGGTGAATCCGGCCCGCACCAGCTCGAGCACCGTCAGCTCGACCTTGCTGAGATCGTCTCCTTCGGTGTCCGTCTTGCCGATGCGCGGCTTGGCGTCGGCGGGCAGGTGGCTGCGGTCGATCCGTTCGCCCTCGTCGATCATGCGTACTGCTTCGAAGAGGGCCGCCTCCAGGGGAATCGGTGGCTCGCGCTCTTCGACGGAGTCGAGAGAGGCGTGAAACTCGAAGCGCCCCTCGGTCCAGCTCATCAGGCGCACCAACGCCTTGAGGCCCGAAGCGGCCCCGAGCCGAGTGAAGCAGAGCATGCCTTCTTCGAAGCCGATCACGCCCTCGTGCGGGCCCTGCTGCAGCGTGAGGGTGCCGGTCGGTACGGAGTTCATGAACATCTGCGACGAGGTTCTGGACTCCGACCTCGGCGATCTCCCCGGTGATGCCTCCCAGGCGTCGCGTGTGCTCGGTGCTCTGGACGCCGTCGACGAAGTGGTCCAGAGCCGGGCGGTCCTTCTCGCTCGGCTCGAAGGCGATGCCGAGCCCGGAGACGGCGCCGTCGGCCCGGATGTCGCGCACCACGAGACCATCGACCTCCATCGACTCTCCGCTGGTGGGATGAACCAGCGAGAGCCGCACCCTCTCCCCGACCGGGACTCCCTCACCCGGCACCGAGAGCAGCACGCCGCTGCGACTCAGGTCGCGGGTGTGCCCCGCGACCTGACCGGCTTCGCCGTCGATCTTTGCGGGGACGTGGGCCTTGGTCCGCGGCGCCTGGCGCCCTTTCGAGTCCGCCGCTTGCCCCATCGGGGGGCCGGTCAAGGTGCAGAGCGGTGCCAGCCGCTTGCGCACCGCCTCCCCGGAGCCGTCGAACTGCACGGCCACGCCAGGTGTCGCGCCCATCTTCGCCATCTCGGGGGCGACCTGGTGCACCACCTCGCCCACCATGGTGAGCCGATCGCCGGAGAACGCCAGGACCAGCTCGACCCCCACGCGTTCGCGGTGCTCCACGGTCTCGTCGGTAGGGATGAAGACCCCACCGTGGACCAGATTCGCGGCGTACTCCTGCTGAAACGCCTCGGCGCTCTCGAACCTCAGTCGCAGGGTGCGTCTGGTCCTACGCATCCCTTCCTCCCCGGCACACCTGCACCGGGGGTCTATCGGCAGATCCGTTTATTCGCATTAGGGCGTCGAACCCAGCGTTTTCTCAGTGCTTGTCCCGAGCTCGGGAGGGCTCTGCGCCGGGGGCGCCGCGCCTCCAGGGGCGGTTCGACAGGCGAGGCGCAATCTGCTCCAATCGCCTGCGCGGCTTTCGCATCGTTCTGGAGCTCCGAATCCACCATGGGTCTTTCCGACGGCTGGGCGGCACTGCACCTGGAGATGCCTCCCCGCGTCCCGCGGACCGAATACTCGGTGCATGGCCACTGGGAGCTGATTCGCCAGGTGACGGGAATTCCTGTCACGCTCGAGAGCCCCCACGAAATCAAGATTCGCGCCCAGAGGGCTTTCCTCGAGGCCTGGGACTTCGCGCTCACCTGGAACGTTCTGCTCTACACCCAGGAGTTCGGCGACTTTCGAACTCGGATGGGCCACGCGGAGTACGCGGCGGGCGGCGTGGATCGGGACGACGTCGTCCACTGTCCCTTCACGGATCCCGAGGAAGTCCTGGCCTTCGATCCCCGGGAGCAGTACGGAGAGGCCGATCTCCAGGCCTGGAAGAGTCAGTTCGAGTACAACTACCGGGCCATGAAGGAGTACCACGCCGACATGGTCCCCATGACGGGGATCTACGTGACACTGATCTCCGGCCTGATCGAGATCCTGGGTTGGGAGATGCTGCTGCTCGCTCTCGGCACCGATCCGCGCCGGTTCGGCGATCTCGTCCACCGCTACGCCGAGTGGATCGGGCGATACTTCGAAGCGCTGGCGATGGCGGACGTGGACGTGGTGATGGTTCACGACGACATGGTCTGGGGGAACGGGCCCTTCTACCGGCACGACTGGTATCGAGAGTACGTATTCCCGAATCTCGCGAAGCTGGTGCGGCCCCTCATCGACAGCGGAAAGCGGGTGCTCTTCACCTGCGACGGCGATTTCACGCCCTTCATCGACGACATCGCGGCCACGGGTGTGCACGGGTTCTTCCTGGAGCCGCTGACCGACATGCGCAGGATCGCCGAGAAGTACGGACGGACCCACGTCTTCGTCGGCAACGCGGACACCCGGATCCTGCTCGACGGGTCGCGTGAGCAGATCCGCGCCGAGGTGGAACGGTGCATGGCCATCGGCAAGGAATGCCCGGGTTTCATCATGGCCGTCGGAAACCACATCCCGGCCAACACGCCGGTGGAAAACGCGATCTACTACAACGAGATCTTCGAGGAGCTGCGAGTGCGCTGATCCTTCCGGCGCGGGTCTGTGGTAGGCTAGGAGCCGGCTCGGGCTGATGCGGGGGTGGGCGAGGCGGAGCTGCCATGGACGCCTGGCAAGCGATGGGCGCGGGACTGGTCGGTCTCTGTATCGGCCTGGTGCTCATGGGCCTATCGAGGATCTCCGCCTCGCGGGTGGTGCGCCCGCTCCACTGGTTCGTCGTCACGGTGGTGTTCTGGGCTTTCGGTGAGCTCGTCGCGACCGGCGCCGACGACATGGCCCAGAAGCAGATCGGTCTCGCCTTCCTCTACGGCGGGGCGATCTTCCTGCCGACCTGCTGGTGGACCCTGGCGGTGCGCTGGGCGCAGGAGGTCGAAGGCCGGGAGCGACTGAGAAGCCGACTCTGGCTGCGAGCACCCCTGCTATGGGCCGGCGCAATGGCGCTCGCCGCGGTGGGCAATCCCTGGCACGGTGAGTTCCTGACCCCGGTGCTCGGCGGCCGCAACCTATACGGCCCGCTGTGGTGGGTGATGGCGGTCCCCAACTACGCGCTCATCACGGCGGCCGCAGTGCTGGTGATCCAGGTCTTGCGGCGGGTGAGCCGACCGGCGGTGAGATGGCAGGGGATCGTCCTGATCTCCTCCAGTGGTCTGACCCTCTTCTGCCACTTCGTCTATCTACTCGGCTCGGAGGTCCGCCCCCTCACGACCCTGCTCGTCTTCGCTGCCGCCGCCGCGATCCTTGCCATCGGGATGTACCGCGAGGGCCTCTTTGGCGTCCTCCCCGCCGCGCTCCCGGTGATCTTCGAGCACGACCAGGACGGGCTCCTGGTGGTGCGCCCCGGCGGCCGGCTGGTTCACTGCAACCCGAGGGCGCGGGAGCTTCTGGCCCCCGTCGCCCTGGGTGTCGACGCGCGCATTCCGAAGGACCTTCCCAGTCTGGTTCCCGCTGCGGACCGGCGTCCTATCGATGGCAGCGCCAACGATCCCGGCGTCCTCTGGTGGTCCGGGATCCTTCGCCCGGGTGGACAGCTCTACCGCTACGGGCCGGATGCGGCGCGCTTCCTCCAGGTCTCGGGCCACGCCGTGCGAGGCCGGGGCGATCGCCTGGTAGCGCTGGTTCTCCGGGTTCGGGATGTCACGGCCGAACAGGAAGCGAACACTGCGCTCCAGCGTGCGCGAAGGCTGGAGAGCGTCGCGGAGCTGGCGCGGGGCGTGGCCCACGACTTCCACAACATGCTGGGGGTGGTGCGGGGCAACGCCGCAGCTCCTGCAGCAGGACCTGCGCGGACAGCCGGCAGTGGAGCAGCGCCTGGAGCGGATCCTGCGTTTCGGAGACAGGGCCACGGACCTGGCAGACCAGCTCCAGCTGTACGCCGGCGGTTCCGACCCGATTGCGACGTCCCTCGACCTGAACGAGATCGTGGGGGACACGGCCGAAGGCCTCGAGCCCGAGCCCGGAGCCCAGGTGGCGCTGCAGCTCGACCTCTGCTGCTCGACGCTGCGGGTCTTCGGCGATGCCACACAGCTCCGACAGGCGGTCCTGAACCTGATCGTGAACGCCCGCGAGGTGCTCCAGGACCGGGGCGGCGTGATCCGCGTCTCGACGGGACGCGCATTCGTGGACCCGGCTGCGTGTCGCGGCCTCGTCCTCGGGGGTGACAGTCGAGCGCGGTCTCTACGCCTTCGTTCGGGTGGCCGACGACGGACCGGGGATCGATCTCGACGCCCAGGAGCGCATCTTCGAGCCCTTCGTGAGCTCCAAGGGAAAGCACCGGGGCATCGGTCTCTCGACGGTGTTCGGGATCGCCCGGGCCCACCATGCGCTGCTACAGCTCGAGAGTGCTCCCGGAAGGGGAGCGAGCTTCGGGATCTACCTCGGAGCCTGACGGGTCGAGCCCGCCCGTCGTCCAGGCGAACGGCCGGGCCGATCCGAAATGAGGAACGACATGGAACTGACCAGCAATCCCGTCTTCACCGTGTTTGCCGTCTGTGCGGCGGTGCTCTGCCTCAAGATGATCGTCGTGGGCCACTACACCGGACTCACCCGGATACGGCGGCGCGTCTACCTCAATCCCGAGGATGCGCAGGCCTTCTCGCAGATCGAGGAGTTCGCGAGTGTCGAGCATCCGGATGTCGAGCGCGGTCTCCGGGCCCATCGCAACGATCTCGAGAGCACGCTGCCCTTCCTGGCGATCGGGCTCGTCTACGTTCTGGTCGGCCCGCCGGTGCTGCTGGCACAGGTGCTTCTGATCGCCTTTACCGTGCTCCGCTGCGTCTTCGGGTTCTTCTATCTTCGGGCCCTGCAGCCCTGGCGCTCGGCGAGCTTCATGCTGGCGGAGCTGTGCCTGGTGATCATGCTGGTCCAGATCCTCTGGTGGGGGTTGCTGGGCTAAGCACCGAGACCCATCACCTTCCGCGTGATC
Organism: uncultured delta proteobacterium; assembly: GCA_963722885.1. Taxonomy (GTDB): domain Bacteria; phylum Myxococcota_A; class UBA9160; order UBA9160; family UBA6930; genus CAVXZE01. The sequence goes on along the minus strand of CAVROS010000042.1, from coordinate 27,368 downwards.
CAGTCCACCAGGCGATCGGGAAAGATCTGTGGGAGCCGCCCGTAGATCTGGGCGTCCCTGCCGACCAGATAGCGAGTGCGCGGCCTTCCGGCGGTGAGGGCGTGGAGGATGGCCCGGCTCACCACATCGCACGAAACCGCGCTCGATGCGGTTCGCTCCTCGAACGCGCGAAACGCCCGGTAGGCCTTCCCATAGAGATCGAGGTCCTGCTCGGAGGCCTCGTCGGTCCAGTCGTACTGGCGCCCCTTGTCCCAGATCGCCGTATCGATCGATCCCGGCTGAACGGAGGCGACGTGCATCCCCCAGTCAGCCAGCTCTTGCCGCAGGCAGTCGGTGAACGCCTCGAGGGCGAACTTCGACATGCAGTAGGGACCCGAGAACGGTGAGGCGACGCGGCCGTTCACGGAGCTCACGTTCACCACGCGGCCCCGCTCGCGCCGGAGCAGCGGGAGGAACGCCTGCGTCACCACCACGGGAGCGATGCTGTTCACTTCGAGCTGACGGCGCAGCGCGCCGATGTCGACGCACTCGAGCGGAACGTCGACGCTGACTCCGGCGTTGTTGACGAGCCCGGCCAGCCCCGCGCCTTCCAGCGCCGCTTCGACGCTCCGCGCCGCCTCAGCGATCGACTCGGCCTCGGCCACGTCGAGGAAGAGCGGCTCCAGACGAGTTCTTTCCAGCGCCGCGATGCGATCGGCGTCCGCCTGCTTGCGGACGCCGGCGAAGACGCGAAAGCCCCTCTCTTCCAGATACTGGGCGCAGGCTGCGCCGATCCCGGTCGAGGCGCCAGTCACGACCACGTTGCGCGATTCTTCTACCGTCATGCTTCGCAGGTTAACCCGGTGCCCGGCTGCTACGCTACGCCGATGCCGGTGACACCGTACAGAGGGCGCGGGCTCTGCCTGGCGATCGCCATCGGCTGCGTCTGGCTCGCCCTTCCGGTGAACGAAGCCGCTGCCGAATCGAAGCGCCCGAACATCCTGATCCTGATGGCGGAAGACATGAGCCCCCGGGTGGGCGCCTTCGGCGACCCGGTGGCTGTCACACCTCACATCGATCGGCTGGCCTCCGAAGGTGTGCGCTATCCCAATACGTTCACCGCCGCGGGCGTCTGCGCTCCCAGCCGCGCCGCGCACATCACCGGCGTCCATCAGATGGCGCTGGGAGCGCAGCACATGCGGAGCTACCAGGGGGGGTATCGGGCCGTGCCCCCGCCGGAGGTGAAGGCCTATCCCGAGCTGCTGCGCGCGGCGGGCTATCACACCTTTACCCACCTGAAGCTCGACTATCAGTTCAGCAAGGTCGGCGCCGGTTCGGGCCCGTTCACGATCTGGGATCGCGAAGGGCGACTTCGAGCGGACTGGCGGGAGAGGGAGCCCGACCAGCCCTTCTACGGGCTCCTCAACTTCCACTCGACTCATGAGAGCGCCGTCTTCCCTCGCACCGGCTTCCCCAAGAGCCGCACCCATCTCCTCTTCCGGCTGATCTACCTGCTCACCTTCTGGGGCCATGACGACGTGGTCGCTCCAGCGGACGTTCCCGTACCGCCCTACTATCCAGACACGCCCACGGTGCGCCGCGACATCGCCCGGCACTACAACAACATCCACAAGATGGACGAAGAGGTGGGCGCGGTGCTGGAGGCGCTCGACCGGGATGGGCTCTCGGACTCCACCATCGTGATCTGGACCACCGACCACGGCGACGGCCTTCCCCGCGCCAAGCGGGAGGTGTTCGACTCGGGGATCCGCGTTCCGATGATCGTGCGTTGGCCCGATGCCCTCCGTCCCGCCGGTCTCGAGCCGGGCGCAGAGGATTCGCGCCTGGTGAGCTTCGTGGACCTGGCCCCCACCGTGCTGGCCATGGCGGGCCTCGCCGCGCCGGACTACATGGTGGGCCGCGACTTCACCTCCCACGACCCGGCGGGCCTGCGCGAGTACGTCTTCGCCGCCAGGGACCGGATGGACGAGGTCCCCGACCGCCAGCGCGCGGTTCGCGATCCGCGTTTCAAGTACATCCGCAACGACTACCCGGAGAAGCCGGGGGCGAGGCCGCTCGCTTTTCGCCAGAACCTGGACATGATGGAAGAGCTGTGGTCGCTCTGGGAGAGCGGCTCCCTCGATTCCACGGCGGCGAGGTGGTTCGAGCCCCGCGCGCCGGAAGAGCTCTACGACACCTGGAACGATCCCCACGAGATCGAGAATCTCGCCGGCGACCCGGCGCACGCCGCCACGCTCGACCGCCTGCGAAGCGCGCTCGACGCCTGGCTCGCCCGAACCGAAGATTGGGGCGCGATTCCCGAGACCGAGCTGGCCGAGCGCTTCTGGCCGGGCGGCGTCGAGCCGGTCACGCCGCCGCCCTCGGTCGAGGTGCAGAGGGCCGGTGCGGGTGGGGTGCGCGTGAGCCTGACTTGCAGCGAGCCGGGAGCCTCGCTTGGATACCGAGTGGACGGCGGCCGGTGGCGCCTGTACCGGGAGCCTCTCGAGCTCCGCGATCGGCGAGACCCTCACCGCCAAGGCCGTCCGCTACGGATGGAGAGAGAGCGACGCGGTGGACGTGAAGCTCCGGGCGGACAAAGCAGACTGAGCTGCGGGCGACACTCGAACAGAAAGGGAGAACGCATCATGAGCGCCATCGAGATCATGCCGTGCCTGGACATGAAGGAGGGACGCGTCGTCAAGGGCATCCACTTCGTGGATCTCAAAGACGCGGGCGATCCGGTCGAGAATGCCGGGTTCTATCAGCGGGAAGGCGCTGATCAGCTGGCCATGCTGGATATCGCCGCGACCCTGGAGAACAGAAAGACGCGGCTGGAATGGGTTCGCAAGGTCTCTTCGGTGATCGAGATCCCGCTGACGGTTGGCGGCGGGATTTCCACGCTGGATGACATCGAGCAGGTGCTCGAGGCCGGCGCCGACAAGGTCTCCATGAACAGTGCTGCTGTCAGGACCCCGGAGCTGGTCCAGCAGGCGGCCGACAAGTTCGGCTCTGGCAAGGTCACGGTGGCGGTCGACGCCAGGAGAAACGCGGAGATGCCTTCGGGCTTCGAGCTGGTTGTCTCCGGTGGCACCAAACCGGTCGGCCAGGACGCCGTCGAGTGGGCACGGAAGTGTCAGCAGCTCGCCGCCGGGGCGATCCTCCCGACCAGCATGGACGGAGACGGCACCCAGACCGGCTATGACATCGAATTCACCCGGGCGATCTCGGAAGCCGTGACTCTGCCGGTCGTCGCCTCCGGCGGTGCGGGCAAGCTGGAGCATTTCTACGACGCCGTGAAAGAGGGAGGAGCGCAGATTCTGCTGGCGGCTTCCGTCTTCCACTATCGCACCTTCTCCATCCGCCAGGTCAAGGAATACCTGCGCGAGAAGGGCTTGACGGTGATTCTTTGAGATTCTCTCGGAGACGATGGTAGATGACCGGGCAGACACTCCAGGAGAGCATCGAGAAGCTCGCCAGTCTCATCGTGGAATCGCAGCGGATCGTGGCCTTCACCGGCGCGGGGATCAGTACCGAGTCGGGAATCCCCGACTTCAGGGGCCCCGACGGCCTGTGGACGAAGATCGACCCGGACGATTTCACCTACCAGAAGTTCGTTGGGGATCGGGAAGCTCGAAAGCGGATCTGGCACATGCACGAGACGACGGGCTTTCGCTTCGACGGCGTCGAGCCCAACGACGCCCACCGGGCCATCGCCGAGTTGGAGACGTTGGGGAAGCTGGACTGCATCATCACCCAGAACGTCGACGGCCTGCATCAAAAGGCGGGCAACTCCGAGGAGAGAGTTCTCGAGCTTCACGGAAACATGCAGTGGGTCAAGTGCATCGGCTGTGGCGTGCGTCATCCCTCCTCGGAGGTGCGGGGGTGGATCGAAGCCGGCACCGAGGTGCCCGACTGCCGCCGATGCGGCGGCATCTTGAAGCCCGATGCGGTCTTCTTCGGTGAGGCGATGCCGGAAAGGGAGACCGCAGAGGCCCAGAGGCGCTCCGTATCGTGTGACCTCTGCATCGTGATCGGGTCCACGCTGGCCGTCTATCCCGCCGCGCTGATGCCGGAATACGCCGTCCGCTCCGGCGCGACGCTGGTCATCGTCAACGAGGGCGGGACCGAGCTGGACCACCTCGCCCAGCTGCGCATCGAGGCGAGAGCCGGTGAGGCGATGTCGCGCACAGTGACACGGGTCAAGGAGCAGCTCGGAGCCGCCGGCTGAACGCGCTCAGCGCTTCGCCGCGTCGAGATCGATCTCGAAGCGGTGGCGTCCGGCCTTCACCTCGTCGGTGCTCCCATCGGGCAGCTCGACCCGCGCCGAGCAGCCCGCCGGAACCTGCGCGTCGAAACGGAAGCGCTCGCCCTCGATGGACCACTCCACGGCGTAGCCGCCGTGGATCGTCTCGAGCTCGGCGCGCGCGCTGGTGAGCAGCGGCGGGTCCGGCAGGCCGGGATGCAGGGGGGGACGCGGCGCCAGCCGGGCGCGGCGCCAGCCGCTCACCTCCGGGTCGAGGTCGAGGCCCGCCACCGTGCCGTACAGCCAATCGCCCACGGCCCCGTAGGCGTAGTGGTTGAAGCTGTTCATCTCCGGGTCGAAGAAGCCCTTCTCCTCGGTCCAGCCGTCCCAGCGCTCCCAGATCGTGGTGGCGCCGCCCTTCACCACCGGGAAGAGCCACGACGGAAACTCGCGGCGCAGCAGCAGGCGGTAGGCCAGGTCGAGGCGGCCGGTGCGGGTGAGGACGTGCAGCAGGTAGGGGGTCCCGACGAAGCCCGTGGTCAGGTGGCCGTGCTGCTCGATGTTGTGAGCGAGCGCGCGGGCCGAGGTCTCCCGCTCGTGGTCCTCGAGGAGATCGAAGTGGAGGGCGAGCACGTAGCTGGTCTGGGTGTTGCCCGCGACCAGGCCATCGGGGGTGACGAAGCGCCTGCGGAAGGCGTCGCGCACCGACGCGGAGAGCTCGCGGTAGCGCTTCTCCTCCGCGGGCCGATCGATCACGCCGGCAATCTCGGCGAGGAGCCGGGCGGAGTGGGAGAGAAAGGCGGTGCCGATCAGGTCCTTGGGCGTGCCGCCGAGTCGGTCCTCGCGCCGGACCGTTCCATCGAGAGCGACCCAGTCGCCAAAGCCGCCCCACGGATCGAGGCTCGGGGTCGGAGCGAATCCCATCCGGGAAGCGTCGCTCCAGGAAATCGAGATAGGCCGCCATGCTCGACCAGCGCTCCTCCAGGAGCCGACGGTCGCCGAAGCAGCGGTGGATCGTCCACGGGCAGATCACGACGGCGTCGGCCCAGGCGGGCCCGCCATCCAGCAGGGGCAGGGGTCCGGCGCCGGTCACCGGGGCGACCGGCGGAACCCGGCCGTCCTCGGCCTGGGCGTCTTCCAGATCGAGAAGCCACTTCGAGAAGAATCCCGCCACCTCCATGTTGAAGGAGGCGGTGCGAACGAAGACCTGGGCATCGCCGGTCCAGCCGAGACGCTCGTCGCGCTGGGGACAGTCCGTGGGAACGTCCACGAAGTTGCCGCGCTGACCCCAGACGATGTTGCTCTGGAGCTGGTTCAGGTCGGCGTCGGAGCAGCGGAAGGCACCCGTCTCGGGCATGTCGGAGTGGAGCACCACGCCGGTGAGCTCCTCGATGGCGTCCTCTTCCACGCGCCCCGAGACCTCCACGTAGCGGAAGCCGTGGAAGGTGAAGCGGGGCTCGAAGGTCTCGGCCTCGCCCGTGCCGCGAAGGGTGAAGGTATCGGTTGCGCGCGCGTCCCTGAGATTTTCGGTGTAGAGCTCGCCGTTCTCGTCGAGGACCTCGGCGTGACGCAGCTGGACCGTCGTGCCCTCCTCGCCTCGCACCCGAAGACGAACGCGTCCCACCATGTTCTGTCCGAGATCGAAGATCCGGCGAGGGGCGAAGAGCGGATGTCCCCTGCGCAAGGGGGGAGCCTTCACGGGGCTGAGCTCGCGAATCGCCCGCACCGGCGGTCCGCTCATGGCGTCGAGCGAGATCGCGGGCGTCTCGGCGATCTCGACCCGCGCCCAGGCCTCTTCGTCGTAGCCGGGTCGCGTCCAGGCGCCCAGGTCCCGGCGCGCGTCCACGATCTCCCCCTGCATGATGTCGGACTCGAGGATGGGCGACGCGTGCCAGCACCACCGCTCGTCGCTGGCGATCCGGGTCTCGCTTCCGTCGGCGTGCACGATTTCGAGCTGGGCCAGCAGGGCAGGGCGCCTTCCGTAGCTCTCGCGGGCCTTGACGAGGCCGAGGAAGCCGCAGTACCAGCCATCACCGAGGAGCGCCCCGATCGCATTCTCCCCCTCCTGGAGGTGGCCGGTGACGTCGTAGACCTGGTAGCGGACGCGAGTGGCGAAGTCCGTCCACCCCGGCGCGAGCTCCTGGTCGCCGACACGCCGGCCGTTGATCCAGCTCTGGTAGAGGCCCAGCGCGGTGACGTAGAGGCGCGCCCGCGCGATCGGGCCGTCGACCTGGAACGCGCGCCGCAGCGCCGGAACCGGCCCGCTGCTCTTGGGTGCGCCGGCGAGCGGCGAGGCGATCCACCGGGCGGTCCAGTCGGAGGGATCGAGCAGGCCGACCTCGAAGCGGGCGGGAGCGCTCCAGGCGGAGGGCTCGCCCTCGGCGTCGAAGCTCCGAACCTTCCAGAAGGCGAGCTGGCGCGAGCCCAGCGAGGCACCCCGGTACGCCACCTGTGCGTTCTCTTCCGACGCCTGCTCGCCGCTGTCCCAGAGATCGCCCTCATCCCGCGCGAGCCGCTCCGGATCGGAGGCGACCAGCAAGTGGTAGGCGGTCTGGCGAGCGCCCGGGCGCTCGTCGTCGAGCTTCCAGAAGAAGCGGGGCTGGCGGGTTCCCAGCCCGATCGGATCGACCTGGTATTCACAGCGAAGCGCACGGGGGGCACCGGGGGGCATGCGAATCCTCCTTCGCGAGGGGTCCGGGTCTCACACGATCCCAGACTGGGGGATGGTTCGCCAATGCCGATGCGCGCCGCTCCAGCGCGTGACCCGATCGGCACGCCTCCTGCGGCGGATTCGCTGGTGGGAGGTCGGCTACGCCCGATCCTCCTGGACCACCTCGGCGACGGTCACGTCGTGGGCCTCACCGGGCGCATCACACCGCTCGATCTCGCCGCCGCGCTCCAGGATGCGGCCGATCTTCCGGGCGGTGTGCTCCGGTGTGTCCAGGAAGCGCAGAACGATTCCCCGCTCTCCGTCGTCGCGCAGCACCTCCGCATCGACCACGACCGATTCCGAGAAGAAGGCATTGTAGAGGGCCAGCTGGAAGCGGTCCCCGAGCTGGAGGTTGGGATGGGGATCCACCCGCACACCTCCGACGGACAGGTCCCTGGCGAAGAGCACCTGCCGCACCCGCTCCGAGTCGGCATCGAGGACGACCACCTCCTGGTCGTAGGCCGCCCGCGGGTGGAGGCGAGGGGCTCTCGGGGCGGCTCCGGCGGGATCGTCGGCGCCCGCGCCGGGAGGCGACCCTCGCGCAGCCGGCGAGACCTGCCCACCGGCTCGGGGGAGGGCCGGGGGGCCGCTGGCGGCCGCGGCGAGCAAGGCCTCGAGACGCTTTCGAGTGCGTCGCCAGAACAGGTCGAAGGCGACCGCCACCACGGTGGAGGCTTTCGAGGGCTCCCCCCGCCTGCGCTCGCTGCGCAGCACCTTCCCGCGAAGCTTCAGGCTGCGCCCGCCGGTGACATTGCGGGGAATGCGGACCCAGACCCGTGTCCCCTCCTCCAATCTCTCCTGTCCCAGGTAGCTGCAGCCGCCGCTGGAGATCTCGAGCAACGTGGCCGGGTGCCATCGGATCGCCCAGCGCGTGGTGACCGCGCAGCCGAGGGGGAGTCGCGGCTCGGAGCGACGCTCCCAGCCGCGGTAGAGCGCGCGCATCAGCAGCAGGCGAAGTGCCTCGGGATGGACCGGTCGGTGCACCACGTAGTCGAAGCCCTGACGGCGCAGCATGCCGCAGAGGGTCTGGGAGTCGGCTTCGGCCACCGCGATCTTCACGACCCGCGGCGCGTTGGCCGTGTCCACGGTGACCCGCGCAGCGGCGCGGGCGGAGACCACCACGACGCGGGGCGGCTTCTCCCAGTCGCCGAAGCCTTCGGCACCGACCGCCCGCTGACGGATGGGATCGGCGCCTAGCGCCACGAGCGCTTCGTAGACGTCGTCGAGCTCTCCGTCATCGACCAGCAAGGCCTCGGAGCGCTGGAGAGCTTCGGGAGGCTCGGGATCTTCTGGGTCGGCTGGCTCCGCGCCATCGGGCGTCGGGTCCTCGCCGATGGGCTCCGCTGCCTCCGGCGGGGGCTCCTCGGAGATCTCCGGGACCACCGCCTCCACGGCAGTTTCGGTCCCGGCCTCGGGAGGGGCGTCCGATTCGACCTCTTCGGAGACGACGAACTCGATCTCCGAGTCGTCCGGGTGCCCTCCGTCCTGGAGCTCACAGGGGATCCGGTGTCTGTCTCGCCGCTCCATCCGATCTCTCGCGCCCGCCGTGGCCCGGGGCAGATTTCGCGATTGAGTACCGCTGCCTGCTGGATCGGCATGGAGGGCCCTCCGCTTGATACAGGCATCGGCCCTTCCGGACCCAGATTCTCCCCCTGGCGCCGCGGAGTTGCCGATCCCAGTCGCCGGTTCCCTCTGCCCGGGGGTCCGGTCAAGCTGGTCTCGGATGCGGCCGATACACGGTCGTGCCCAGCTGCGTTCTCGACCCCGCGGACAGCTCGCCAGGACCGTGACCGATGGATCCGACCTGGCATTCCCTCTATGAGATCGCTGCCTACGCCACCCCCATCCTGTTCGGCTGCGCTCTCGCCTGCCACCTCTACGCGGCCTCCAAGAGAGCGCGCATTCGGCAGCTATCGGACGCCGTGAAGCGGCTCGAGTCCAGTGCCGAAGATCAGCGGCAAACCGTCGAAGACCTCTCGAAGCGCAACGAGACGGCGGAGCAGACCATCCTGCGCCTGGAGCGTTCGCTGGTGGAGATGCCGGAGATCGCCCAGCGCCTGGCGGTCACCCGGGACCTGCGCCAGATCCCAGAGCGCGCGCTCGCGCTGGTTCAGGAGATCTTCGACCCGAGCTACTCGGTCTTCTATCGAACGGCCAAGGACGAGCTGATCGGTGTGGCTTGCCGCGGGGAGAGCGAGTTCGGAGTCGGCCACCGCGTCAAGTGGGGCGAAGGGATCGTGGGGTGGACCGCCGTCAAGCAGCTCCCCTTCACTCCCGAGGATGCCCAGTACGAGGGCGGGATCGTCAGGGCTCGCAACCTCTCGACGGGGCTTCCGGACAAGGGCTTCTCGCTCTGCCTTCCGATTCTGAACGGCGCGAAGACCATCGGGGTGATCCTGATCGGCCCCACCGAACGCCGCCTTCCCTACACCCGCGAGTTCGGCCGCACCATCGCGCTGATCACCTCGGTGACCATCACCAGCGCGGCAGTCCTCAAGCAGCAGGAGCTCCTCGCCAAGACCGATGGCCTGACGGGGCTGCTCAACAAGACGCACGTCCTGAAGGACATCCGCGACCTGATCAGCTCCGATGAGGGCGCACCGCCCGTGCTCTCGGTCTTCCTCTTCGACATCGATCACTTCAAGGAATACAACGACACCAACGGTCATCTCCCCGGAGACGAGCTCCTCAAGTCGCTCAGCGCCTTCATGAGCGGCAGCATCCGGGGAGGCGAGCTCCTGGGACGCTACGGGGGCGAGGAATTCCTGCTGGCCATGCCTGACACGGGCAAGCAACAGGCATTGCAGGCCGCCGAGCGGATCCGGGAGCTGATCGAGAAGCAGGATTTCCCGCTACAGGAAAAGCAGCCCGGGGGAAACCTCACCGTGAGTGGCGGGGTCGCGACCTGGCCGAACGACGGCGACGGCCTGGAGGGGCTGATCAGATGTGCGGATGAGGCCCTCTACCAGGCCAAGCGCGCGGGCCGCAACCGGGTTTGCGCCTACGCACCGCCCGACCTCGCCCTGGGCGGCTCCGGCGATTCCCTCTCGGGCCCGGGCGATCTCCTCTCGGTCGAGGAAGAGAAGGAGGACATCTAGGAATCTCTGATGGACAACGCCACCGATCTCCAGACGGACGACCGGTCCACGGTCGAGAGAGTCCTGCGCGCCGCCTTCAAGGCCGGGGCGTCGGACGTTCACTTCAAGGCCGGCGAGCGCGTGCTGCTGCGCATCCGCGGCAAGCTCCAGCCCTTGAACTCTCCGGCGCTCAAGCCGGACGACACACTGCGTCTGCTTCGCTCATTGCTGCCGGCCCAGCTCGGGGAAGAGGACCTCGAGCAGATCCGGGATCTCGACTTCTCCTACGCCATCGGTGGTGTCGGTCGCTTCCGGGTGAACGCCTTCCGCCAACGGAGCAGCGTGGCGATCGTGGTTCGCGTGATTCCCCTCGACGTGCCGCGGCTCGGCGATTTGAACCTGCCCCCCGTGATCACGCAGCTAACCGGCGAGCAGCGCGGTCTGATCCTGGTGACGGGCGCCACGGGGTCCGGCAAGTCCACGACGCTCGCCGGGATGATCAGCGAGATCAATCATACGCGCACCGCCCACGTGGTCACCATCGAGGACCCGATCGAGTTCTTCTTCAAGAACAAGCGGGCCTCCATCGTGCAGCGCGAAATCGGCACCGACACGGATTCCTTTCCCGGCGCCCTGCGCGCGGCCCTGCGCCAGGACCCGGACGTCATCATGATCGGCGAAATGCGCGATACCGAGACCATCGACATCGCGCTCAAGGCGGCCGAGACGGGGCACCTGGTGCTCTCCACCGCGCACACCACCGACGCCGCCAAGACCATCCAGCGCATGCTCTCGGTCTTTCCGACCACGGAGACGGCGATGGTGCGGATGCGTCTCGCGGAATCGCTGCGAGCCGTGATCTCTCAGCGTCTGCTTCCGCGGGCGAGCGGCTCCGGCCTGGTCCCCGCGGTGGAAGTGATGGTGGCGACCCGCTACGTCCAGGACTGCATCCGCCAGGCCGAAAAGACCCAGCTTCTGAACGAGTACATCGCGGAGGGCAAGAACTACGGCATGCAGACCTTCGACCAGTGTCTGCATCGGATGCTCCGAGAGGGCATCATTGCCAAGGGTGTGGCGCTCTCCGCCGCCACCAGCCCCGCCGATCTGGATCTCCAGATCCGCATGGGCGCCGACGAAGACGAAGAGATCGAGGTCGATCACCACATGTGGGACGAGGCGGCTCGTCAGAACGATCTCAAGCACCAGGGAGAGCTCGAGCAAGAGGCCATCGACGAGCTGCCCGAATCGCTCTTCGACGATGAGAAGCCCGAGGACGACGCCAGGGGTGGAATCCTAGCGACGCGGACTGCGACGAGGTCTCTTCCTAGCCGGTCCCCGCGAGCCGCTACTCGGAGGGATAGACGAACCGGGACCAGTCGATGTCGGGGTCCACGTCCACGGGCACCAGGATGGCTTCTCCCGAGCTCTCGTCCTGGGCTTCGCAGACGAAGCCATCCTCCACCAGCTCCACGATCAGCTGATCGAAGCTCTTGGTCCAGAGGAACGCGCCCGCCTTGTTGTCCTCGTGATCCCAGTCCAGATCCGTAAAGTCTTCGCCCGTGCAACGCTTGAAGACGGCGTGCTGCCAGCGCAGCGGGGTCGCGCTTCCGAGCTGGTGGATCTCGCGGATCATCTCGGTCTTCATCAGCTGCCGGACGTCGGGCTTGATGATCCCTTCGTTGAGCATCGTCCCGTCCTCCCGGTACGCGCCCGGCGGGATGCGCCTGGGGCTCGGGTTCAAATACATATGTTCAATATATTGCATCTGCCTGCTCCTCCCCGGTCTTCCGGTTAGCGGCCGCGTTGCCACTTATTGAAGTTACATATTGAATATATGGTTCTATCCCTTGCCTGTCAACGGCTAGGGGCAGCCGGTCGAGAGCAGTGCGGCGAGCAGCAAGGCGGCGGCGAGGGCGAGTGTGGCGATTCGCGTCATTGGAGTCTCCTGGTGAGGGGCGCGAGGCTACCACCGCGGGCCGGCGTCCAGGCCGTTCAACAGCGGACGCCTCCGGACGTTTCCGCACCTCCAAACCTGGGGAACTTCAGCAATTGCTCAGCAATCGAGCCGGTCGTTGCATCGGTCCGCCCCGCCGGGGTGAAATCGGTGCTCGGGGAGCCCTGACGCTGCGCGGAAGTGATGAAGGGATTGGAGGCGGATGCGGAGTAGCGTTCTCGTGGTGGACGACCGGCAGAGCTCCCGACGGGCTCTCGCCGCCGAGCTGGAGGACGCCGGCTTCGAGGTGATCGAGGCCGAAGACGGCTCTCACGGTTGGAGCCAGTTCCGCGCGCGCAGGCCGGATCTCGTGATCACCGACATGGTGATGCCGAACAGCGACGGGATCGACCTCCTCACCCGGATTCGCGCCCGTTCCGAGGTGCCTGTGGTCGTGTTCACCGCGCATGGCAGTATCGAGGCGGCGGTGACGGCCCTCAAGAGCGGCGCCGACGAGTTCGTGGCGTCGGCGGACGTGGAGACCGAGGAGCTGGTGGGTCTGGCCTCCCGGCTGCTCGACACAGCGGCCCCGGCCGACCTGTCGTCGCGGATCGCAGAGCGGATCCTGGGCGAGAGCCCAGCCATCCAGAGAGTGCGCGAGCGGATCGCGGGTCTGGCCACGCTCTCCGAGCCCGTCGCGATCTGCGGAGAGTCCGGAACGGGCCGCGACACCATCGCTCGCGCCCTGCACGACTTCGGCGTGACGCGCGGAGGAGAGTTCCTCCGGGTCGAATCGAACGGTCGGGCCGCGACCGAGCGGCTTCCCGAGTCGGCCACCATCTATCTGGACAATCTGGATCTTCTTTCCCTGGATGCCCAGCGCTACTGGTTCGAGCGGCTCTCGGCAGGGGGCCGGATCCATTCCCTGCAGCTGCGGGTCCTCGCCTCGGTGTCGCGTCCGCTGGCGATGGCGCTGGACGAAAGGCGGATCGATCCCGACCTCGCGCACTGGTTCCTTCGCTTCGAGATTTCGCTTCCGCCGCTTCGCGAGCGTCCCATGGACATCCCCATCCTGGCCAGCGCGCTGGTCGAGCGTCTGGGACAGTCACTGGGCCGGCCGGGCGTTCGCCTGGCGCCGGAGGCCGCGCGGCGCCTCCGGGAGGAACACTGGCCGGGCAACGTGAGCGAGCTCGCCTGCATCCTCGAGAAGCTGATCGCCTTCTCTCCAGCGAAGCAGATCCGACTCGGCGAACTGGTGGAGATTCTCGCCGAGGTCAAGGAGAGTGTCGCCCGGATTCGCGAACGCCAGGGCATGATCGAGCGTCAGACTCTGATCGAGGCGCTGCGGAGCACCGGCGGGAACGTCACCCGGGCCGCCGAACGGCTCGGCAGGAGCAGAGCGGCCGTCTACCGGCTCGCCGAGAAGCACGGGCTCCCTCTCCGCCGGGAGTACTGAGCCCCGCCATGCGCGCCCCGCTCTCGCGGCTCACCGACGCCTCGCTCGGGCACCCGGTTCGGGTGCTCGTCCTTCTCTCGCTCTTCACCTTGGCCTTTGCGTGCCAGCTTCCCAAGCTGCGGACGGAATTCGGCTACCGGCCCCTCCTCGGTGAGGAGCACCCCTCGATCCAGGTACTGGATGGATTCATCGAGCGCTTCGGCGGCGGATTTCCCGTGCAGATCGCCTGGAGCTGCCGCGAGAGCCCACACTGCGAGACGATCTTCGATCCCGCCTCGCTTCGCATGGCGGACACCGTCTCGCGTCGCCTCGCCTCGCTGGCGGTGATCCGCGATGTTCGCAGCCCCGCCTCCTCGTCACTCCTGGTTCCGACCGACGACGGGTTCGAGGTGCGGCGTTTCATCGAGCGCGGTGAGCCGGCCGCCGATGCGCGCCTGCTCGCCGAGCGAGCTCTCGACGACCCGCTCTGGGTGGGGAATCTGGTCTCCAGGGACGGCGGGACCGGCGTGATCGTGGTCCAACCCGTCGACTCCGAGAGCGAGACGAGCGTCCAGGTCGTCGAGGCGATCCGCCAGGCGCTGGCACCCTTCGAGGCCGCTGGCTTCGAGTTCCACCTGGTCGGGCACGCGGTCGAGTTCGTCGTGGCGGGCAGGGAGCTCGCCCAGAGCTCGGCGGCGCTCACGCCGATCGCCGCGATCATGATCGCGCTGATCGTCTTTGCCCTGTGCCGGTCCTGGCAGGGCGTGCTGGCGTCGCTCGCCACGGTCTTCACCTCCCTCGTCTGGACCTTTGGGCTTCTGGGTGCGCTCCACTGGCCGCGCGACAGCATCCTCCAGACCCTGGCGCCCTTGATCCTGGTGGTGGGCGTCTGTGACGCCATCCACCTGCTCTCCCGCTTCGCCGCGGAAAGGATGCGCCAGGGCGGACCGGGAGGATGGTCGGGCCGGCGAGCGGCGCTGCTCGCGGCGACCCGTGACATCGCCAGGCCGTGCCTGATCACGACGCTGACCACCGCCGGCGCCTTCTTGTCCTTTGCCACCAGCGACCTTCAGACCTTCATCCACTTCGGCGTCATCTCCGCCTTCGGCGTGATCGCCTGTCTGATCCTCACCTTCACCCTGCTGCCGGTGCTTCTCCTTCTGATTCCCGGAGAGGCCGGGAGCGCGGTGCGGGTGTCGCGGGGATGGGAGGTTGCCCTCGACGCGATCGTGCGTACGTCGGAACGGCGAACGACGCCGATTCTCACGGCCACCACTCTCATCTTCGTGGTCTGCGCCGTCGGCTGGCTCGGCTTCCTTCGCGTCGATACCGACGGATACGAGATGTACGGGGATCGGAGTCAGGTGATCCGCTGGATTCGCTTCGTGGAGCGATCCCTGAAGCGTTCGGACAACCTGGAGATCGAGATCGAGCTACCCCCTTCCGACCCGCTCGAGAGCCCCGAGACCCTCGACGCGATCTCGCGACTCGCCGATCGGCTCTCGCGAATCGAAGGACTGGGGCGCGCGACCACTCTTCTCGATCCAGTCGAGCGTCTGAACCGGCTGCTACACGACGACGATCCGGCCTTCGAGCTTCGAGGCGATTCGACGGAGGCCAACGCAGAGCTGATCGAGCTCATCACCTTCGAGGACCCGGCGCTTCTCGAAAGCTGGCTGAGCTTCGACCGCTCTCGCGTGCGCGTGTCCGTCGAAGCGCTCTTTCAATCCCATGCCAGCCGGAAGAAAGTGCTGCGCGAAGTGCGGGCAGAGATTTCGCGCTCCCTCCCCGCCGACTGGTCGGCTTCACTGACCGGCCAGTTCGCAATGGGATACGACTGGGTGAGCGAAGTGCAGGCCACCCAGCTGCGGAGCTTCCTCAGCGCATTTGCGGTCGTCCTGATTCTGGTCGCTGTCCATGTTCGCTCGCTTGGCTGGTCCCTGATCGCGATGATTCCAACCACCCTGCCGGTCGTGGTGATGCTGGGTGCGATGGGATGGATGGGTCTCAGCCTCGATGTTGGCCGAGCCATGATCGCGGCGGTGATCATCGGGATCGGTGTCGACGACACGGTTCACTTGTTGAGCCATTTCAGGAGTCGCTGGATCGCCGGTGCAACGGCGCCGGAGGCGATTCGCCACGCGGTTCTCTTCGTCGGCAGACCGGTGATCACCTCCTCGGTCGCACTCTCCGTCGGATTCCTCTCGCTGATGACCTCCTCGTGGCAGACGGTGTCGAGCTTCGGTTTCTTCGTGGGAATCGGGGTTCTCGGCGCCCTCCTGGCAGATCTCTTCGTGTTCCCCGCCCTGGTGGTGGCGGTCACTGCGCGAGCGTCGGGCCGAGGCACCCGCGGAGGGCAACGAAAAGAAAGGGGGGCGCTGCTCCGTCGAGTCGTTCGCCTCGGTGGGATCTTCTTGCCGATTCTTGCGCCCCTGGTCGTCGGGGCGGTGTTGGCTGCGATCCCTGGCAGGCAGTCGCTCCCGGCCTGCCGGATGCTGGCCAACGGCCGCATCGCGCTACTCGCTGCAGCGGGATCGGATTGTCCGCTCCAGCCATTCGACCAGGTTCGGGCTGTGGAGCGCACCGGCTCGGCCCTTCGTGTGGCGGTTGCCGGCGATTCGTCAGAAGTGTGGGTCGAGATTCCGGTGACGATCACGAGCCGGGGAGAGCGCCTGGCTCAACTCGCCTCCGCTGCCGTCGTGGCGGTGGCAATGATGGTCATTCCCTGTCTCCTGCTTCGCCGCACCGCGGTCTCCGCCGCCGAGCCATTCGTGCTCTTCTACTCTGCGGTCGCCGGAATCGTGTTCAGCGCGAACTGTGGCGTGCACTCCCCGTGGCTGGATCGATCGCAGCTCCTGGCGAGCATCGTCGCGCCCGCGGCGCTCGCTCACCTGATCCTGGTCTTCCGCAGCGAGCGGGGCGTGCTGCGGAAGGCCCCCGGACTGAGCTGCGTTCCCTACCTCGGCGCCGGACTGCTTCTTCCGGTGGCGTGGATCTCGATGGAGAAGGACGCAATCCTCTGGCCCCCCGTTTCCGGTCTCCTGCTGGCGCTGACCGTCGGGCTCTGGATCGTTCTCCTGACCTCCTGTGCCTTCTCGCTTCGCGAGTCCGATGTTCCCATCGAGCGCGCTCGAGCTCGTCTGGTTCTGTACGGGACGCTTCTCCTGCCCATCGGTCCGGCTCTGGTCATCGGTGACCCCTGGTCCGGTCCGTCGCAGATCGCCGCCCGCTATCTGCTCGTCTCCGCCGCCTTCGTCCCGCTTCCCATCGGCCTGGCGGTGAGTCGATACGACCTCTTCAACCTCGGTCTCGATGCGCGCCGGTGGGCTGCGCGGTTTCTCTTCTACTCGCTCGCGGCGTTGGCGGGGATCCTCGCGCTGACCGTTGCCACCCTCTGGACGGGGCAGCCGAGATGGGTGCCCGGCCCGGTTCGTCTCTTCGCCATCTGCTTCGCCGCTGCGGCGTTGTTCGACGGCGTGCGCTGGGCGGTGCTCGGGCGGCTGGAGGCGGTTCTCTCTCCCGGCGAAGAGCGAATTCGCTCGGCTCGGGAGGAGTTCGCCCGTCGAATCGCGGAGCTACACGGTGAAGAGGAAGTCGCAGGTCTGCTGGGAGACGCGCTGGTCCGTGCCCTCGCTCCACGATCCGTCTGTGTCTTCCTCCACTCCGAGAGCCGTTGGCGACCCGTCTACGCCTTCGGATCCCAGGCGCCGCTCGATCGCGCCGTCGCCGAGGCGGCTGCAGCGCTGGCCTATGCGGGTCGGACGCTCTGCCTGGCGTCCTTGCCACGTCCGGAGGGCGGTCCCGAGTCACATCTGGTGGCGCGGGGGGTCGCGGTGGTCTCGCCCCTTCGCGTTCGCGAGCAGTCCATTGGCCTCGCCGTGTTGGCGGCGACGCGATCGGGACGCGCCTACACGCGGCGGGATCTGGATTTCGTGGAGAGGGCGGCTTCTCACGCGGCCATCGCCCTCGCCAACGCCCGACTCGCCGATGAACTCGTCGCCGCCGAGCGGCGGGCCAGCACCGGGCGGATCTCGGTCGCCCTGGCCCATGATGTCGGCAAGGAGCTCGACTGGATCCGTCGCCTGGCGAAGAGACTCCCACAGCGGCTTTCCGACCGCGAACGGGTGCTGCGGGACATCGGCACGATTCGGGAGCTCTCCGACGAGTTGGCGACCACGGTGCGCGAGTTCGTCCGCAGCGCGGCAGATGCGGTGATCCTCGAGTCCGGCTTCACCTCGGTGGCGGGCCTGCTGGATCGCGTGATCCGGAACGTCTCACGAATTCACCCCGGAGCCCGGATCAGCCAGTCGGCGGAGCCCCGTGTCAGGGAGGTCCTCGTCGATCGCGGCCTCGGTCAGATCCTCGCCAACCTGCTGGACAACGCACTGCGTGCGAGTCCTCCATCCACGCCCGTCCACGTCTTCACGACGACCCGCGCGCGGCGGCTTCGTATCTCGATCACGGACCGGGGACCGGGCATGAGTCGTGAGGAAATCGCTAGGGCCTTCGAGCCCGGCGTCTCGACCCGGTCGAATCACGGAGGATGCGGAATCGGTCTGGCGATCTGTCGGGAAATCGCCAACGGACTGGACGGCCGCATCGAGCTCCAACAGCCCGCTTCGGGGGGAACCTGCGCGGTCGTGGAGGTCCCCTTTCGTTCGCGAAGATGCGGTGCTCCCGGTCGCGAGCTGGCGAGCCATGCGAGCTAGAGCCCTGCTTCTCGTCCTCGTCGCTGGAATCCTGTCGCCGATGCTCGGAGCTGCCTCGGCCCTCGCCGATCCTCCGGCGAGCGCTCGGCTCGAGGCCCGAAGCTCCGTCGAGATGGCTGGGGAGCTCCTCGCGAGGGCCATCGCGATCCGCTACGCCTGCGACTCCAGGGCGCGCATCGATCTGCGGATGCGAGACGGCCGAGGCGGTGAGCGGCACCGACGCATCCGGACCATTGCCAAACACATCGACGGGCGCATGCATTCGATCGGACGGCTGATCTCGCCGCAACACCTGCGCGGGATGACGATCCTGAGCATCGAGGCCCGCGATCGGGGTGACGACGTCTTCGTCTACCTGCCCTCCCTGGGGCGGGTGCGCCGGGTGTCGATGGGCCGCAGGGCCGATTCCTTCCTGGGCAGTGACTTGACCTACCAGGATCTCGATCGCCAGCGCGCCGAGGACTACCGGATCGAGTCGATCACCAGGGACCTGGTGGAGGGGGAGCCGGTTCACGTGATCACGGCTCGCCCGAAGAATCACGAGATCTACCAGCGGATTGCCTTCCTGGTTGCGCTGTCGGATCTCGCCATTCTGGAGCTGCGCTACCACAAGGCCGGCAGCGCGCAGGCCTCCCGGATCGTCCGCTTCCCGCGCGATTCGATCCAGAGCTCGGGAGGGAAGCTGATTCCCACCCGCATCCAGGTTGCCAACACCATCCGCGGGAGCGAGACCGACGTCGAGATCTCGGAGCTCGAGGTCAACCCGGAGATCGACGATCGGCTGTTCTCGATCGTTGCGCTCCGAACCAGGCGCGAGTTCGACGCGGCGGGAGACGAGCGAAAGCGGACGCGACCGGACAGGCCCTGACCGCCGGTTACGGGCGCGGCCAATGCGTGGCATTGTCGTCGATCGGTAGTCCGGCTTAGCCTCGGGGACTCGACGCGATCCTGCGTTTCGTCACCACCCGGGGGTGGCCATGCAAGCCAAGCCGCTCGTGATGATCGGAGTCGAGCGGACCTACCGAGAGCGCCTGCGCCAGCTCGCCCGTGTGCGGGGTCTCGAACCCGTCCAGTTCAGTGACGACGGATGGGTCGCGGATGCTTCCGGCTCCCCGGCGCTCTGCGTCGCGGGCCTGCTCGGGGGATCCCAGGAGGATCTCGACCGGGTTCGGCGGCTGGGAACGACCTACCCCGAGACGCCGCTGGTGGTGCTGGCGCGCGAGGTCGCCATCGACGAGGTGGTTGGCCTGATGCGGACCGGCGTCGCCGATGTGATCGAGCTTCCGAAGGACGCGGAAGCCGTGGCGAAGAGGTCGCTCTCTCACCTCCGCGTCGAGGGGCGGCCGGCGGACGAATCCGATCTCGATGGTGACGGTCCCGCGATCCAGAGGCTGCGTCGCTCGGTCGCAATGGCCGCCGCTACCTCGGCGACGCTGCTGATCACCGGCGAGACCGGATCGGGGAAAGGCGTGGTGGCGCGTGCCGTGCATCTTCGCTCGGAGCGACGCGAGCGGCCGCTGGTGCACGTCGACTGCGCAGCACTCTCCCCGTCGGTGATCGAGAGCGAGCTCTTCGGACACGAGAGGGGGGCATTCACCGGCGCGGAGGTCCGACGCGCGGGGCGCTTCGAGCTCGCAAACTCGGGAACCATCTTTCTCGACGAGATCGGGAATCTGGCGCCCTCCCTCCAGGCCAAGCTCCTGCGCGTGCTGCAGGAGCGGAGATTCGAGCGCGTCGGGGGTACCCGGACCCTTCCCATGAGGGCGCGGGTGATTGCCGCCACCAACCTGGATCTGGAGCGCGCGGTTCGCGAACACCGCTTCCGCGAGGATCTCTACTACCGACTGAACGTGCTTCGCATCTCGGTTCCACCACTGCGCGATCGCAGGGAGGACATTGGGGACCTGGTGGTCCGAGGACTGCGGCAGCAGGCGCACCAGCTTCGGCCTCCCGGCCCCGAGACCCACTGCGGAACTGCTGGATCGCCTCGCCAGCCACTCATGGCCCGGAAACGTCCGGCAGCTGATGAACGTACTGGAGCGCCTCCTCGTGCTCCATCCCGGCGGATTCCTCGACGTTGCGGATCTGGAGAAAGTCGTGGAGCCCGAAACCGCCCTGCATCCGAACCCACTCGCCGAGTGCCCCGATCGGGAGAGCGGCCGCACGGAATCCGAGATCATCGCTTCGGTCCTGGAGTCGACCGGCGGGAACGTGTCGCGGGCGGCTCGCCGCCTCGAGCTCGCCCGCAGCACCCTGCGCCACAAGATCAAGAAGTACGATCTGGGAGACCTGATCCCGAGCGACTAGAACGAGCGGAGTCGAGCGGGGACGTTGTTGAATATTCAATTGTGCCTCATCCGGTGCTCAGCCTGAGTACCGGTGAAGCACAATTGAATATTCAACAACGTCCCCGTACTCCCCTCCACTACTCCCCCGCCATCTCCTGCTTGAGCTGCTGTTTCAAGAGCTTGCCGTTGGCGTTTCGCGGCAGCGGCTCGCGGCGGATCTCGATGCGTGCGGGTACCTTGAAGGCGGCCGCCCGCGCCGCCACGTGGTCCTTGAGGTCCTGCTCGGTCACCGCGGAGTCGGAGGTCACCTGGACGACGGCGCCCACCTCCTCTCCCAGCACCCGGTGGGGCAGGCCGATCACCGCCGCGTCCATCACCTCCGGGTGGTCGTAGAGGAGCGACTCCACCTCCACGCAGTAGATGTTCTCCCCGCCGCGGATCAGCATGTCCTTGGTGCGGTCGACGATGTAGACGAAGTCGTCTTCGTCGAGGCGCGCCAGGTCGCCGGAGCGGAGCCAGCCGTCGGTGAAGGTCTGGGCGGTGGCCTCCGGCTTGTTCCAGTAGCCCTTCACCACGTTCGGGCCCTTGATCCAGAGCTCGCCGATCTCGCCGGCCGGAAGCGTCTTCTCTTCCCCGTCCACCACCTTGACCTCGCAGACCGGCACCGGCGGGCCCACGCTGTCGGGCCGCGCCACGTAGTCCTCGCCGGTGTTCATGGTGGTGATGGAGGAGGTCTCGGTCAGACCGTAGCCGTTGGTCGGCGAGCCCCCGGGAAACTCCTGCTTGATGCGGCGCACCAGCTCGGGCGCGGCGGGGGCGCCGCCGTAGCCCACGCCCTCGACACTGGAGAGGTCGCGGTCGTGGAAGCTCGCCGCCTCGAGCACCTGCCACACCATCGAGGGGACGCCGCCGAAGCTGGTGACGCGCTCTCGCTCGATCAGCTCCAGGGCCCGCTCGGGGTCCCACTTGTACATCATCACCAGCTTGAGACCGAAGCTGGTGGCTGCACACAGGATCGAGTGGCATCCGGTGGCGTGGAAGAAGGGTACCGAGATCAGCTGGGCGCTCTGGGGACGTTCCCCGTCGGCTGCCGGTTCCTTTCCGCTGCGCACCGCGGCGCGCAGCTGGATGAAGGCCAGGCTCATCAGGTTGGTGCAGATGTTCCGGTGGGTGCCGAGGGCGCCCTTGGGCTTTCCGGTGGTTCCCGAGGTGTAGAAGATGGTGGCCTCGTCCTCGGGCTCGAGCTCCAGCTCGGGGAGCTCGGCTTCTGCCGGCGCCGCGGCGAGCACCTCCTCGAAGCGGAGCTGCCCGGCCACCGGCGGGGCCTGGTCTCGCACCACCACGATCTTGCGGAGATCCAGACCCGCGAAGTGGGGCGCCAGGCGATGGGCGCGTTCCGCGTCACAGAAGAGGATCTCCGCGCCCGAGTCCGAGAGCCCGTACTCGAGCTCCTCTCCCTTCCACCAGGCGTTCAAGGGCACCGCCACCGCGCCGGCAGCGGTGGCGGCCCAGAAGGCGATGGACCACTCGGGGAGGTTCCGCATGGCGATCGCGACGCGATCTCCCTTGGTGACGCCCCACTCCTGGGCCAGGGTGCGCGCCAGGCGGGCGGCGGCGTTCCAGTGCTCGGAGAAGCTGATCCGCTCGTCCTCGTAGACCAGGAAGATCTTCTCGCCGTGGAGCCGACTTCCCTCGAGGACGGTCCGCAGGGAGGCCGGGGCGTTCTTCCAGGTCCGGGTCGCCACGCCGCGGATCTCGACCTCCTCGATCTCGAAGGGTGCCCCCGGTGCCGTGAGCGTGGTGGTGACTTCTGCGAGGGACTGGCTCATGTGGTTCTCCCGTTGCGGCCGCTAAGCTGGCGCCATGCCGATCCGGGCCATGGTATTCGATCTCTTCGACACTCTGGTAGACCTTCATTTCGACGCCTCGGACACCACCGAGGTGGCCGGGAGGCGGGTCCACAGCTTCGTGCTGCGCCTCCACCAGGCCCTCCGGGGCCGCGCCGAGGTGGATTTCGAGACCTTCATGGAGGCTGTAGCCGAGGTCGACCGCAACGAGGGGAGGCCTCGCTACAAGGAGGGTCGCGAGTTCCCCACCCTGGAGCGCTTCGAGTCGGTGGTGCGGCTCCTGGGTCTCGAGGACCCGGAGCTTCCGGAGATCCTCACCGACGCCCACATGAGCGGGATCTTCGAGTGCGTGATCGTTCCCCCCCACCACCCCGAGGTCCTGGATCGCCTCGGACGCGGGGCGAAGCTCGGGCTGTGCTCGAACTTCAGCCACTCGGCGACCGCCCTCCGCGTGCTCGAGGAGGCGGGTCTCCGCCCCCATCTGGAGGCCGTGGCGATCTCCGATGCCGTGGGCTTCCGCAAGCCGCGGCCGGAGATCTTCCAGGCGACGCTGGACGCGCTCGGCGTCGCAGCGGAGGAGACGCTCCACGTGGGAGACGATCTGCGGGCCGACGTGGGCGGCGCCGCACCGCTGGGCATCCGCACGGCCTGGATCACCCGCCGGGTCCGCGATCCCGAAGCGAAGCTCCGCGAGTGGGAGGGGCCGCATCCCGACTGGACGGTCGCGGATCTCGCCGAGCTGGAGGAGCTGGTGAGAGAGGCAGCGAGCTGAGCGATCGGGTGCTCAGCGCCCCTTCCAGTTGGGCCGGCGCTTCTCGGTGAAGGCCCGCGCCCCTTCCATGTAGTCGTCGCTCCTCAGCATGGCGAGGATCTGGTCGTAATGGCCCTTCACCGCCTCCTCCAGGCTCGGGGCGTCGAAGCCCTTCTGGGCGGCCTGCTTGGTGCCCCGCACCGAGAGCGGTGCGCACTCGAGAATCTGGTCGGCCCAGCGGTGGGCGGCGTCGAGCAGCTGGCCCGCTTCCACCACCTCGTTGACGAAGCCGAGCTCCTGCCCCTCCGTCGCATCGACCCGGCGTCCGGTGAGAAGCATCCCCATCGCTCGCTTCAGGCCGATGTCCCGGGCCAGGCGATGGATGCCGCCCGCCAGCGCGGCCTGTCCCACTCGCGGCTCGGGGAGGCCGAAGCTGGCGCGGTCCGATGCGACGATCAGATCGCAGGCCAGAGCGATCTCGAAGCCGCCGCCCAGGGCCACGCCATTCACCGCGGCGATCATCGGCTTGACCGAGTCGAAGCGGAGGGTCATGCCGCCGAGGCCCGTCTTGGGCCAGTTCATCTCGCCGCCGCTGGCCACGTACTTGAGGTCGTTCCCGGCGCTGAAGGCCTGGTCGCCGGCGCCGGTCAGGATCGCGACCCAGAGCTCCGGATCGGCCTCGAACTCGTCGAAGACCCGATCCAGCTCCCGGGCCGCCGGCGGGTGGATCGCGTTTCGCACCTCCGGGCGGTTGAAGGTGACGGTCAGGACTCGCCCGTCTCGCTCGGTCTTGCAGTACTCCGGCATCATCCACTCCCTCCCGGGAAACGGCGAATATACCACGGAAGCCCCCCGCTCCCCGTCGTACTCGGGTAATCTCACGCCCATGGATCCGAGGCAGATGGAGCGGATTCCCACCGATCAAGGCGGTGATGACGCCCTTCCCCCACTCGGTGGGGATCGATGACTCCATCGAGACGGCCCGGGCCGCGATGCGCGCGCACGCGATCCGACACCTCGCGGTGACGGAGGAAGGGCAGCTGGTGGGCGTGATCTCGGCGCGAGAGATCGAGCTCGCGACCGGTGCCCAGCGGGTGAGGGATCTGCAGCTGGCCCTGGCCAATGTGGTCGAGCTCACCGAGCCGCTGGATCGCGTACTGTTCGCGATGGCGAAATCCCACCTCGGCTCCGCCCTGGTGGTGAAGCGCGGAAAGCTGGTGGGGATCTTCACCACCAGCGACGCCTGCCGGATCTTCGGCGAGTGTCTGCGCAATCTCTTTCCCAACGACGACGACGAGGCCGCCTGAACCGGGCTGGAACCTCAGAAGGAGGCGAATATGCCGATGGCAATGACGAAACAGGAACGAGAGGCCTTTCTCGCGGACGTCCACGTCGGCGTGATCAGCATCGAGGAGGCGGGCCGCGGCCCGCTGACCGTGCCCATCTGGTACGACTACCAGCCCGGTGGCGAGCTCTGGATCCTCACCGATCGCGGCTCCCGCAAGGGGAAGGCCCTGGACGCGGCCGGTCGTTTCAGCCTCTGCGCCCAGACGGAGTCGCTCCCCTACAAGTACGTGACCGTCGAGGGACCGATCGTCTCCGTGGAGCCGACGGATCCGGAGCGCCAGGGTCGCCCCATGGCCCACCGCTATCTCGGCCAGGAGCTGGGCGACCAGTACCTGGAGGCGACCAGCGCTGACGAGGCGAGCCGGGAGAGTGTCTGCATTCGCATGCGCCCGGAGCACTGGCTGACCGTCGACTACGCCAAGCAGTTCTCCCAGGTCTGACGGGGGACCCATGGCGGAGATTCGCGAGATCGCCAGCGGGCTCGAGTTTCCCGAGGGTCCCATCGCCATCGCTGACGGCAGCGTCCTGGTCGTCGAGATCAAGCGCGGCACCTTGACCCGGGTGCGACCCGACGGCGCCGTGGAGATCGTGGCGGAGACCGGCGGCGGCCCCAACGGCGCCGCCATCGGACCCGACGGCAAGGTCTACATCTGCAACAACGGCGGCTTCGAGTGGCACGATCTCGGCGGCATGTCGATGCCGGGTGACCAGCCCGCCGACTACACCGGTGGCAGCATCCAACGCGTCGATCTCGAGACCGGCGCGGTCGAGAGCGTCTACACCGAGTGCGACGGCATTCCGCTGAAGGGGCCCAACGACATCGTCTTCGATTCCGAGGGCGGCTTCTGGTTCACCGATCTCGGCAAGAGCCGGGCGCGGGAGCGCGATCGGACCGGAATCTTCTACGCGCTTCCCGATGGCTCGAGCATTCGCGAGATGGTCTTCCCCCTCGAGACGCCCAATGGCATCGCTCTCTCGCCCGACCAGAGCCGCGTCTACGTGGCGGAGACGCTGACGGGTCGCGTCTACTACTGGGATCTGGAAGGGCCCGGGCAGATCCGGCCGAACCCTCTCTCGCCGAATCAGGGCACGCTTGCTGGCGGGTCTCCCCGGTCTCCAGCTTCTCGACTCGATGGCGGTCGACGGCGACGGCAACGTCTGTGTCGCGACGATCATCAACGGCGGCATCACCGTCATCTCGCCGGATGGCGCGTCGGTGGACCACCTGCCGATGCCGGATCCGGTGACCACCAACATCTGCTTCGGTGGACCGGACCTGCGCACCGCCTACATCACGCTGTCCGCGACCGGCCGCCTGGTCAGCACCCAGTGGAGGACCGCCGGCCTGAAGCTGGCGTTCTGAGCGGTGTAGAACGGGGACGTTGTTGAACGTTCATTTCCCGCTTGGGCGGGAAATGAACGTTCAACAACGTCCCCGCTTCCGCTCAGATGTCCGCGTAGACGTCGTTGCCCTTGTCGTCGACGATGATGAAGGCGGGGAAGTTCTCGATCTCGATCTTCCAGACCGCCTCCATGCCGAGCTCCGGATACTCCAGCACCTCGACCTTGGTGATGCAGTTCTTGGCGAGGATCGCCGCCGGGCCTCCGATCGAGCCCAGGTAGAAGCCGCCGTGCTTCTTGCAGGCGTCGGTGACCTGCTTGGAGCGGTTCCCCTTGGCCAGCGTGATCAGGCTGCCTCCGCGGGACTGGAAGAGGTCCACGTAGGAGTCCATGCGACCGGCGGTGGTGGGGCCGAAGGAGCCCGATGCGTAGCCCTCGGGCGTCTTGGCCGGACCGGCGTAGTAGACGATGTGGTCCTTCATGTACGAGGGCATCTCCTCGCCGGCGTCGAGGCGCTCCTTGATCTTGGCGTGGGCGATGTCCCGGGCGACCACCATGGTGCCGGTCAGGGAGAGCCGGGTCTTGGTGGGATACTTGGTGAGGATGGCGCGAATCTCGTCCATCGGCATGGAGAGATCGATCTCGACCACCTCGCCACCGAGCTCCTGGGAGCTCACCTCGGGCAGATAGCGGGCGGGATCCGTCTCGAGCTTCTCGACGAAGATGCCCTCCCGGTTGATCTTGGCCTTGATCTGGCGATCCGCCGAGCAGGAGACGCCGATGCCCACCGGGCAGGAGGCGCCGTGCCGGAACAGGCGGATCACCCGCACGTCGAGGCAGAAGTGCTTGCCGCCGAACTGGGCGCCGATCCCGGTCTGCTGAGCGAGCTTCAGGATCTGGTCCTCGAGCTCCAGGTCGCGGAAGGCGCGCCCCGCCTCGTTGCCGCTGGTCGGAATCGAGTCGAGGTAGCGGGCGCTGGCGAGCTTCACCGTCTTGAGCGTGAACTCCGCCGACGGTCCGCCGATCACGAAGGCCAGGTGATAGGGCGGGCAGGCTGCGGTTCCGAGGGAGCGGATCTTCTCGTCGACGAACTTGAGCAGCGACTCCGGGTTCAGGAGCGCCCGGGTCTGCTGGTAGAGGAAGCTCTTGTTGGCCGATCCGCCGCCCTTGGCCATGAACAGGAACTTGTACTCGTCGCCCTCGGTGGCGTAGATCTCGATCTGGGCGGGGAGATTGCTGCCGGTGTTCTTCTCGTCGTACATGTTGAGGGGAGCCATCTGCGAGTAGCGCAGGTTGCCCTCGGTGTAGGTCTTGTGGACTCCGCGGGCGATCGCGGCCTCGTCGTTGAAGCCGGTGAAGACGTTCTCACCCTTCTTGCCCATCACGATGGCGGTGCCGGTGTCCTGGCAGGTGGGCAGCACCCCCGCCGCCGCGACGTTGGCGTTCTTCAGCAGCTCCAGAGCGACGAAGCGGTCGTTCTCCGATGACTCCGGGTCATCGAGGATCGCGCGGAGCTTGGCCAGGTGCTCGCCGCGGAACAGGTGCGAGATGTCCCGCATGCACTCGTTCGCCAGCCAGGTCAGGGCCTGCTCGTCGACCTTGAGGATCGAACGTCCGTCCACCTCGACGGTGGAGACGTGATCGCTACTGAGTTTACGGTACTCGGTCTCGTCGGGACCGAACTCGAAGATCTCCTGGAATTGAAAGT
>CAVROS010000041.1:0-19137 GCA_963722885.1 uncultured delta proteobacterium | reverse complement strand
CGCTCGATCGCGCCGGTTTGCCGCTACCCGACAATGACGGCTGCTACGTCGCCCACCTGGGTGCCGGTGGCGACGTTCGGCCCAGCGAACGCGCGCGGCGTCCGTCGGATGAATCAGCGACCGTACTTCGCGAGAGCCAGGTCTCCTGCTTGGTGGTGAGGATCGGGACAACCCGGCAAGCCTGATCGGAGGAGAATGGGGGAGGCGAGGATTTGCGGTGGCTCCAAGGCAATTCACTCAGCGGACAGGTTGACGCCATGACTGCTAGACTCACGGTCTTCCCGCGGCTTCGTGAACACGATCCAAGACAGAGGCAGGCCGTCTGCAAGACCGCCGCCGGAGCCCGCTTCTTGCGGAACGACGAGGCACAGCAGTGCAGCGAGGCCGTCTACACAAGGACCTATGAAGAATTCCACGCTTGAACAGCGCATCATCGAGCGCCTCGAACAGCCGAGATACCGGCCGCTCACCCGTTCCGATCTCGCGAAGGCCATCCGCCTCCACAGCAGCGAGCGCAACAAGCTGCGCAAGACGCTTCTCGATCTGGAGAAGAAGGGGACAGTCGTCTGCCTGCGCAAGAACCGGTGGGCACTCGCCGGAAACCTGCGACGGAGTTCCGGGATCGTTCGCGTCATGGAAACAGGCTTCGGCCTCTTTACGCCCGCCGACGGCGGCGAAGAGATCTACATTGCCCGCGACAACCTGAGATGCGCGCTCCACGAAGACCGCGTCAGGGTCGAACTGTTTCCCGTCTTCGCAAAGAAGCCGCCTGGCGGTCGCACCTTCACTCAGCGAAACTCCGAAGGCCGCGTCGTCGAAGTCCTCGAGCGCAAACACAGCGAATTGGTCGGCCTGCTGCGCCGCACCCCCTACTACGCCTATGTGGTCCCCGACAACCCGCGGTTCGGTCGAGATGTCCGCGTCATTGAATGGGAGCGCGGCCTCGAAGAAACCCCCGAAGGTCATAAAGTGGTGGTCCGCCTTGACGAATGGACTGACCCTTTCAAGCCGCTCACCGGATCTCTGATCGAGAATATCGGTCATCGCGACGACGCCAACGTCGAGATGCAGTGCATTCTCCGCACGCACGGGTTCCGGCAGGAGTTCTCCGACGAGGTTCTTGCCGAGGCTGAGACACTGCCGGATGAATTGCGGCCCGAAGATTACCGAAACCGTGCAGATCTGCGCGATCGCCTCACATTCACAATTGATCCCGAGACCGCCCGCGACTTCGACGACGCCATCTCGCTGGAAAGAACTACCAACGGCTGGAGACTCTCGGTCCATATTGCCGATGTTGCGCACTTTGTGCCCCAAGGCTCGCTCATCGATCAGGAGGCACTTCACCGTGGCAACAGCGTCTACCTGGTTGACCGGGTTGTCATGATGCTTCCCACGGAACTCACCACGCGAATCTGCAGCCTGAATCCAATGGTGGATCGCCTCGCGCACACAGCGGAGATCAGGCTCGATGACAACGGGGAGATGATCGGCCTGGAGACCTGCCGCTCCGTCATCCACTCCGATGCGCGCCTGACCTACGAGCAGGTGCAGGGGCTCTTCGACGGGCAGCCCGGCCACGAGATTCCCGATCTCGTAGTTGAGGTCCTCGGGGAACTTCGCCCGCTGACTCGCACTCTGCGCGCAAAGCGCTCGATGGCCGGCTCACTGGAAATCAATACCCCAGAGGTCAAATGCGTGCTCGGCAAGGACGGAAAAGTCGCTTCGATCAGGAAAGGTGAAGCGAAGGAAGCCTATCAGCTGATCGAAGAGTGCATGCTGCTCGCCAACGTCGCCGTCGCGCGCAAGCTCAAAGCCGCACAATGGTCCGCCGTCCACCGGATTCACGAGGCACCGGACGAGGACCAATGGGGACAGATGGGTGCTGAACTGCAGGCGCTTGGCGTCGACGCGCTCCCGGCCACACGAGCCGACATCAACGCCGCACTCGAGAAAATCGCCGGCACACCGCTGGAGTATTCCGCCAGCCTCGCCATCTTGCGAAATCTAAAGCGGGCGGGCTACTCCGCGGAACCCAGTGGACACTTCGGCCTCGCGTTCGACGATTACGTCCACTTCACGTCCCCCATCCGACGCTACCCCGACCTCGTCATCCACCGCCTGCTCAGCGCGCTCGAGAGAGGCGGGAAACAACCCTATCGAAAGGAAGATCTGGAGAGTATCGCTGCACAGAGCACCCGCACCGAGGCCGAAGCCGACGCCGCCGAAAAGGAAAGCATCACCCTCCGCCGCGCCGAGTATTACCGCGATCTGCTCGGCGAAGGCGAAACCGGCCCGTATAGAGCCTGCATCATCAAGGTTCTCGGCAAAGGGCTGCTGGTCGAGCTGCCCGACACCCTGCAGCGTGGACTCGTCGCCTTTTCGTCCATTGCTGACGATCGCTACCTAGGCAACGCCTCCAAGACCCGGGCCACCGGGCAGCGCCGGAAGAGAGTGTTTGAAATCGGCGATTTGCTCGAAGTCGAGCTCGTCGAAGTGGATACGGTGCGAAACTTCGTGGATTTCCAACTCGCCGGCGAGAGCGCGCCGCGGGCAGCCGCAAAAGGTGGCGGGGTCAATCGCGGCGGAAAGAAGAAAAGACAGAAGGTCACCTTCACCGGCGATCGACGGCGCGGCGCCAAGCCCAGGAGGCGGCGCAAATAGAAAGTGACGCGGCTGCGAATCACGGCAGATCGAGTTTTCGCTTCCAAGCCCACTTCGCAGCGCAAAGCCAGGGGGCGTCGAGAATGGCGACCTCCCGCCGGTCAAACCTGCGTTGGAGCGAGCGCGGATTCGGCCTAGCGGAGCGACCGGAAGCAGGTTCGGACCTCTTCGACAAAGGTCTGGGGCTGCTCGAAGGCGGCGAAGTGGCCGCCCTTGTCCAGCTCGTTCCAGTGGAGCAGCTCGCCGAAGCGCTTCTCGGCCCAACGCTTCGAGGTGCGGAAGATCTCCTTCGGGAAGATGCTGCAGCCCACCGGGACCTTCACCGGATCCATCGGCGGCGACCGGAAGCTCTCCCAGTAGAGGCGCGCCGAGGATGCCGCCGCTGCTGGGAGCCAGTACAGCATGACGTTGTCGAGCAGCTCGTCGCGGGTAAGCACATTTTCCGGGTGGCCGTTACAGTCCATCCAGCTCCAGAACTTCTCGAGAATCCAGGCCGCCTGGCCCGCCGGTGAATCGACGAGCCCATAGCCGAGCGTCTGCGGGCGCGTGCTCTGCTGCTTCGAGTAGCCCGAGTCCCACTGCTCGTAGTGCTGCATGCCCGCCATGGCGGACTTCTCGCGGTCGCTGAGACTCCCCAGGGTCTCCGGGTCGGGGAGGGCGATGGGCATGTTGAGATGGATTCCGGCGCAGGCGTCGGGGTCCTGTGCGCCGATGCAGGTCGTCACCATCGCGCCCCAGTCTCCTCCCTGGGCCAGGTAGCGCTCGTAACCGAGGCGCCGCATGAGCTGGCCCCAGGCGTCGGCGATGCGCCCGACCCCCCAGCCGCTCGCCGTCGGCTTGTCCGAGAAGCCGTAGCCCGGCAGCGAGGGGCAAACGACGTGGAAGGCGTCGGAGGCCGCACCGCCGTGCGCAGTGGGATCGGTGAGAGGCTCGATGACCTTCTGGAACTCGACGATCGAGCCCGGCCAGCCGTGGGTGATCACCAGGGGAAGTGCGTCGCCGTGGGGAGACCGCACATGGACGAAGTGGATGCCGAGGCCGTCGACCTCGGTCTTGAACTGGGCGAAGCGATTGAGCCGCGCCTCGCGCTCGCGCCAGTCGTACTCCTTGGCCCAGTAGCCGCAGACCTCCTGCACGTACGACACCGGAATCCCCTGGGACCAGTCGTCCACGGTGGCTGGCTCCGGCCAGCGGGTGGCGGTGAGTCGACGCTTCAAATCGTCTAGCTCGGCGTCGGTCGCCTCGATCCGGAAGGGGGTGATATCGCTAGCCATGGGTTCTCCTGTTGACGCGCGGTGCGCGAGTTGGTCTCCCTATTCTAGCCGCAAATGGTACCCGTGGACTTTCCAGCTCTCCGGGCCCTGCATCGCGTGTCCGAGCAGGATCCCTCGAAAAGCGCCACTCGCCGTGTCCCCAAGCTGCTAGTGTCCTCTATTCGAAAAGAAGGAGCGTGTCCATGCTGGTGACGAGAGAGGACGCCGCGGGCGTCACGACCCTGACACTGAACCGGCCCGAGAAGCTCAATGCGATCACGCCCGCACTGATGGTCGATCTGCGCGGACAGCTCGACCAGATCGCCGGGGACGAGTCGGTGAGATGCGTGATCCTGACCGGTGCCGGGCGCTCCTTCTGCGCCGGCCACGATCTCCCGGCCATCCTGAGTGGCGAGCAGGCGCCCACGAAACACTACGAGCCGGAGACCATCGATGCGCTGGAGAACCTCCCGCAGCCCACCGTCGCCAAGATCCGCGGCCACTGCTTCACCGGAGGTCTCGAGCTGGCGCTGGGCTGCGACCTGTTGGTGGCATCGGAGTCGGCGAAGCTGGGCGACACGCACGGTCAGTGGGGGCTCGCGCCCATCTGGGGCATGTCGGTGCGCCTTCCGGAGCGCGTCGGCCCCTCGCGCGCCAAGGAGCTGATGTTCACCAGCCGGCGCATCACGGGAGCCGAGGCTGCGGCCCTCGGGCTGGTCGACCGCGCCTGTCCGGAGGACGATCTCGACGACGTGGTGTCCAGGCTGGCCGAAGAAATCGCGGAGAACTCTCCGGGGACGAATCGCATCGACAAGGCGCTCCTGCGGGACGCGGCGCGGATGGCGCGCAACGAGGCCCTGCTTCGAGAGCGCGAGATGCCCTATGGGATGCCCGAGGACATGGGCGAACGCATGCGTGCGGGGTCGAAGAAACCCGGAGCGAAACGAGACCCGTCTGGTTGATTCGAGA
This sequence comes from uncultured delta proteobacterium, assembly GCA_963722885.1. Lineage (GTDB taxonomy): Bacteria > Myxococcota_A > UBA9160 > UBA9160 > UBA6930 > CAVXZE01. The sequence goes on along the minus strand of CAVROS010000041.1, from coordinate 14,251 downwards.
GACGCTGTCCTGGTGCGCTTCAGGTGATTCTGAAGCGGAGGCGCTGCAGCAGCTGCGTTCCTGGATTCGTTGAAGTCAGCTCGCGGGAGCGCCGCCGGCCCAGTGCGTCTCGCGGCGGATGCGCCCGAGCGGATCGTACTCGCGCATCGGGCCGTGCTGAAGGTCGTTCTGGAAGCCGGCGCTGGTTTCGAGATCCCCCTTGGTGCTGTAGCGCAGCCAGACTCCCTCACGCAGGCCATCGCGGTAGAGGCCTGCAGTGGCCGGTCGGCCGTTTGGATGCCAGGTGGCGTGGGGCCCGTGCTTCACGCCGCCCTGCTCGCACCAGAGCGCGAAGCCCTTCGGAGGCCGAGCGCCGATCAGCGTGGCGTCGGGCGGACAGGACGCCGACGGGTCTCCGCGGAGAAAGCGCTGCGCGAACTGTTCCGGTGTGCCGAGTCCCGGTGCAGTCGCTCGAGCCGCCGGGGCGTGCTCCTCGATCGTCTGAGCGATTTCTGCCGCTTGCTCCGGTCGCGCCACCAGGTTGGGGATCAGGATGGCGGCCCCGATGCCGAGCAGGCCGGGTGCGGTGGAGAGAAGGAACGGTTTCTTGGCCACGTCCCAGTGCCGGATGGCGAAGACCAGCACTGCGCCCGGGATCAGGAACACCGCGAGAAACCAGAGCACCGAGACCCGAACGGCGGTGATCAGCATCCAGATCGAGCCGATGACCGAGACCAGGACGAGAGCGCAGAGGAGAAAGAGGGCGACCATTTCCATGTGCGACTCCTTCCGGGCGCCCGCAAGCGCTCCGCCATCCATCGGCAGAATGGAGACCTGGCTGGAGGCTCGGCAAGGGGGCGCCGGTCATCAGAATCCCTCCGAAATGGCCTGATCGCGCTTCAAAGCCCCTCTGGGAGCGCTTTCGCGCGGACTCATTCCGGGCTGCCGGCATGTCGATAGGCCCCCGAAGCGGTACGGCCGTCGCCCGGGAGGGCCAGCCTCCCGGTACCGGCCCTCGGCATGGGGTGGGACCATGACGGACGAGGAGCGGCAGGAGCTGGCGGAGCTTCGCAAGAAGCTCTCTGTGCTCGAGAACACGCTCGGTCGGCTCAGCGCGCAGCTGGGCACGATCGAAGAGAGGGTGGGGCAGGAGATCCCGGCGCCGGGAGAGCCGCCCGGGGCTTCCACGTCGACCGCGCCTCTGCCCCGTGCCGAATCATCGCCTCCCCGAAGACCTCGGTTCCAGCCCAGGCTGGGTATCCCGTCCGGTCCCCAGCAGTGGCTGCGCGGATTCCTGGCCGAGGGCAACCCGCTCAACAAGCTTGGGGCGTTGAGTCTCATCGTGGGCGCGGGGATCGTCTTCAAGTACGCGGTGGACAACGGCTGGATCGGGCCCACCGGGCGGGTGGCGCTGGGGCTGGTCACAGGGACCGCACTGCTCGCGGTGGGGGAGGTCTATGCGCGCAGAGGCTGGCATCGCTTTGCGTCGGGGCTGGTTTCGGGGGGCAACGGGCTGCTCTTCGTCTCCGTCTGGTTCGGGCAACAGCAATACGGTGTGATTCCTGCGAGCGTCGCCTTCACGCTCTACGTCATGGTAACCGCTGCGGTGGTGGCGCAGTCCCTGCGCTACGACTCCCTGGCCCTCGCAGGCTGGGGACTGGTGGGCGGGTATCTGGCCCCCGCTCTCGCGAGCACGGGGGAGGGGAACTACGCCTTCCTCTCCACCTACCTCCTGGTGTTGAATGGCGGCGTCTTCGCGATCGCGTTCCGCCGGGACTGGCAACCGCTGAAGTGGATGGCCTTCCTGCTGACGGTGGTCTACACGGGCACCTGGGTCTACGACTTCGCGGAGCACGCGGGCGACACGCGCTTCCTGGAACTCTCCTGGCTGCTTCCCTACCTGGCGGCCTTCTTCGTCTTCTTCGCGGCGATCCCTACCTGGCGAAGCCTGCGGTTGCGGGAGCCGATCGACACCTTTGGCCAGGTGTTGACGGTGGCCAACGGGATCGTGCACTTCGTGTTCGCGGCGGTGGCGCTCCACGATCAGCACCGTGCCTGGCTGGGTCTCGTGGCGGTCGTGGCGACGCTGCTCTACGTCGCCGTTTCGTCCCGGGTGGTTCGGCAGCCCAGCTTGGATGCGAAGGGCCTGCGCGTCTTCACCGGCACAGCGGCCGGCTTCCTTTTGCTGGCCACCCCGTATCTTGTGACAGGGCCGCTGATCACCCTGGTCTGGTGTGCGCAGACGGCGCTCCTGGCCTGGGTCTGCACACGGCCGCGCTTCGGGTTTCTACAGCTGCACGTGTTCGGGATGCTGGGGATCATTCTGGTTCGACTCCTCGAGTACGACGGTTTGCTGTCGACGGCCTGGGCAGGCGGCGAGGCGCACTACATTCCCCTGGCGGAGCTGCGGAGCTGGCCGGCCTTTGCGGCCGCGCTGACCTTCGGTCTTGCGGCGCGCCTCTTGGGACGCGTGCCGGAGATACGCATTCCTGTGGGAACCGTGATCGGGATCGGCGGCCTGGTGCTGCTGGTGGCGGTGGACGGCGAGGCCCACCGGCTGGCGCGGCACACGATCGCGCCACTCGCCACCGGCGGTCTGCACAGCCTGATCCAGGCGGGTCTTCTGGTCGCCGTGACCTGTGCGCTGTGGTTCGGCGCTGCGACAAGAAAAATGGGCGGCGTCCTTCCCTGGACCGCGGCCTTCACGCTGGCCGCTGCCTTGCTCCTCTTTACCCTCGAGGCACTCCTGTGGATGGGCGGCTACTCCACGATGCAGCAGATCGTGGGCGACGGATTCGGACTCTGGTGGCTGCACGGCGGCGTACTGCTGTTGGCGCCGCTGCTGGTGCTGCTGGCGTGGCTGGCCCGGGAGGCGCCCGAGTCGGGGCTGGGAATGCCCCGCGAGCGGCTCCAGACGCTGATCTTCGCGGTCACGCTCGTGGTGGCGATGCTGCTCCTGCGGCGCGAGGCCTTCGCGATCACCCACGCGCCGCCGTTCATGGATCTACTCTCCGAGAGCGCTCGCCGCGCGGGCTATCGGACGATCTTGTCCTTGAGCTACGCGCTGCTGGCCTTCGGGGTCTACGTTTCGGCGGTTCGCTCTGGGGTGCGCCCGCGGCTGCACGCCGCCTACGCACTCTACGTCTTCACGGCGTTCAAGGTCTACCTGTTCGATCTCGAGGCGCAGAACCAGCTCTACCGGGCGTTTTCGTTGCTGGTCTTCGCCGCCATCCTCTTCGTGAGCTCCCACTTCGCCAACCGGGAGCAACGAGTCCAGGAGCAACGCCAGCATGCATAGCCGGATCGCAGGTTTCGCATCTCTGGTGCTGATGATGCTCGGGCCGGCCGGTCCGGCAGCGAGCGACATCGAGCGCCGCGCCGCGAGCGACTTTCATCTTCGCGCGGCGATCGAGGGTGCTGTTGCCCCAGGGGAGGCCCACGCGGTCCCGCTCTCGCGGGAGGCGGTGGCCGCTCTCAAGAAGGGCGGCGAGCTGCGCCTCTTCGACGGGGCAGGGGGCGAGATTCCGTCCCTCGTCTACACCGCGGACTCGCGAAGCGAGGTGATCGATCGACCGGTCGCGATCTACAACCGTGCATGGGAAGCCCGTGGCAGGCAGACGCTCGCGGTGGAGCTCGAGGACCGCAAGCCGCAGCCGGTCAATGAATTCGTCTTCGACATCGAGGAGAAGGACTACAACCTTCGCGTGCGGGTGGAGGGAAGCCCCGACGGGGACCAGTGGCGAATCCTGGGCGACGGCCTTCACCTGATCCGCCACACGGTCGAGAAGGAGAAGATCCGCTACGTCCATAACGTCCTGCGGGTGCCGACAGCCCGATTCCGCCACTACCGCTTCACCCTGGAGCCGATGATCGCTCTCGAAGCCGATCAGGAGCCCCTCGAGATCGAGAAAGTGGACGTCCGTCAGGTGGTGAAGCGCGGCTCCTCGCTCACCGTGCCCGTGGGCCTCGAACCCTTCGAGGATCCGCAAGACTCCGACGCGCGGCACGATTTCTGGACCCTCGACCTGGGGAGGGAAGACCTCGGGGTGGATCACCTGGATCTCACCATCCCGGCCGAAGACTACGCCCGCTCCGCGAGCCTCTGGGAGTGGAGCGAGGAGCGCGGTCGCCGCACGCGCCGGCTCACGAGCACGGTGGTCTTCCACTACGGGGACGACGTTCATACCGAGCTCAGCGGCTTCTCGACCGACGTCGCAAAGCTGGTCCTCATGATCGATCAGGGGGACGACGAGCCAGTGCCGGTGAGTGCCGCGCGGGCGTATCGACCGCAGCAACAGCTGCGCTTCCTCGTGCCGCGGGCGGCAAGTCCTCCGCTGGCGCTGTACTTCGACCCGGACGAGCCGCGCGAGCCCCGATACGACCTGGCGAGGTCGGCTCCGAGAGCGCGAGATCGAGAGCTTCACGGTGCTCGCTCACGGCTCGTTGGAGCCGAACCCGGTGTATTCGTCCCCGCCGCAGCCCCGCTCTGAACGAATCCCGTATCTCCTTTTCGCGCTGGTGATTCCGCTGGTAGGAGGCCTCGGGTGGTATGTCGCCCGGACGATCCAGCGGGGAGTCCCTGACTGAGGCACTCGAGGACCCGGGTCCGGCTACCCCGAGATCGGGGTTCGGCAGGTCGATTCTCCCAGACCGAGCCGTTCTTCACGCCTGGGGTCGGTCTTCGAGGATCAGGTCGGAGGCCCGCTCTGCGACCATGATCGTCGGGGCGTTGGTGTTCGCGCTCGGTATCACGGGCATCACGGAGGCATCGACCACCCGGAGTCCCTCGACTCCGAGGACGCGCAGCCGTTCGTCTACGACGGCGTCCTCTCCGACTCCCATCTTGCAGGTCCCGACCGGGTGATAGGCGGGAAGGGTGGTGAAGCGCAGGTACTGCTCGTACTCCGCATCGCTCTGCACGCCGGGTCCGGGGAGGAGTTCCTCCTCGAAGTAGGGGGCGAAGGCCCTGGATGTGAAGATCTCCCGCACGACGCGGCAGCCGGCGATGGTGCGCGCGAGGTCGTCGGGATCGCTGAAGAGGTTCGACTTGATGGAGGGGGGGGCGTCGGGGTCCGGGGAGCGAAGCTGTATCTCGCTGAAGCTGCGCGGCCGGCAGGCATTGACGCCGATCAGGACACCCGAACGCTCCAGGAATTTGACGGGTGTGCCCGGCTCACTTGCGTAGATCACCGGGAAGAACTGGAGCTGCACGTCGGGGCGGCTCTCCTGATCGGGCCGGGTCCGGATGAAGGCGCCGGCGTGGGCAACCGGTCCCGCGGCCGGTCCCTTGCCGAACAGCAGCCAGTTGAGTCCGTGCTTGACGAAACGGTAGGGCGAGAGCTCGGTGTTGTGTGTGCGGACGTTTACGTAGGCCGCGGGAAATGCAATCGGGTTCTCCTGCAGGTTCTTCCCCACGCCCGACAGGTGATGAACGAGAGCGATGCCGTGTTGATTCAGATGCTCTTCAGGTCCCAGTCCCGAGCGCATCAGGACGGTCGGTGATGCGAGGGCACCCGCGGAGAGGATGACTTCGCCGGAGGTGCGTTCCTCTCGCACTCTCCCCCGTTTCCTGTAGCGCACGCCGACGGCACGCCCGCCTTCGAACAGGATGCGGTCCACCGTCGCGTGGGTGATGACTCCCAGATTCGAGCGTCTGCGGGCCGGCCGCAGATAGGCCAATCCCGTGTTGTGGCGCCGGCCCCTTCGGATCGAGCCCTGGATGGGACCGATTCCCTCCTGCCGTTCGCCATTGACGTCCGGATTGTGGGGAATGCCGATCTCCACCCCGGCCTCGATGAAGGCCTCTGCCAGGGGGTGGGGTGTCGAGATGTGGGAGGCCGTGAGCGGGCCGCTGTCGCCGTGGTACTCGCTGGCCCCGAACTGGTTGGACTCCATGCGCTTGAAGTAGGGCAGGACGTCGGCGTAGCTCCAGAGGTCCGTGTTGCCGAGCAGGCTTGCCCAGTCGTCGTAGTCCTCCCGCTGCCCGCGGAAGTAGATCATCCCGTTGATCGAGCTGCTGCCGCCCAGGACCCTACCCCCTGGCCATTTGGTCACTCGGTCGTTCAGGGACGGATCGGGCTCCGCGTCGTAGTTCCAGTTGTACCTGTGGCTGGCAATGGCGAAGATCTCGCCCGCCGGAATGCGAACGATCGGCGTCCGGTCCGATCCACCCGCTTCCAGGAGCAGGACGCTGCTCTTTCCGTCCGCCGTCAGGCGGTTGGCCAGCACGCATCCGGCGGTTCCCCCACCCGCGATGATGTAATCCCATGCCATCGGAGTCCCCCTTCAGATCAACCCCGGTCAGGGCACGTCGCCTGACAGGAGTGAGAGCCGATTGTATCCGATCCGCGAGGCGTGATGACCCGCAGGGACTCGTTCCGGAGGGGTGGAGCCGCGAAGTCCGTGGTCAGTGCGCCGCACACGCCTCGTCTTCGAGGAGGACGTAGGCGGCCGCGCAGGGCAGATCGATTTCCTGGTGAAAGACGAGATCGGTCTCCAGACCGCCGTCGGTCAGAAAGACACCGTTCGAGAGCTGGGGAAGGCCGTCGCGATAGAGGCTCATATCGAGAATGCATCCCAGGATCGCCAATAGGGAAAACCGATAGTCTCGATGACGCGATAGAAGGTGCTGATACCGATGCCGGGAGTCGCGCCGTTGCCTGGTTCGCGCGGGCTGCGTCCGGCGGGTCCGGCCTTCGAGGTGGAGCCGAACGAATCTTGGGCAGAGGCTTCGATGGCGATGGCATTCACCGGGCGGGGGTGAGTTCGAGGAGTCGGCGCTGCGGATCGGGCTCGGTTATGCTCGGGAGCTGTCTGTTCCTGCTGTGGTGAAGACCCTGCATAGGGAGGTCGACCGTGCCCGATTCTTCTGTCTCGTCTGCCCCTGCTCTGCGCCGTTTCAAGCAACTCGATCCCGCGGCGCGTCTCCAGAAGCTGATGTCCCGTCCCTATGAGTATCGGGGATGGGAGGACGTCTACCGCGAGGAGTGGACGTGGGACGACGTGGTCAAGGTGTCGCACCTGCGGGTGAACTGTATCGAGAGCTGCTCGTACGATGCGTACGTGAAGGACGGGATCGTCTGGCGGGAGGAGCAGAACGCGAACTACCCGCAGGAGTTCAAGGACATCCCGGACTTCAACCCGCGGGGCTGTGGCCCGGGCTGTGCGTACGCCGCGCAGATGTACGACCCGACGCGCATCCGTTACCCGATGAAGCGAGTGGGTGAGCGGGGCTCGGGTCGCTGGCAGCGGCTGAGCTGGGATCAGGCCCTCGAGGAGGTCGCCGACAAGCTGCTGGACGTCATCAGCGAGGACGGCGCCGACTGCGTCATCTACGACTCGGGAACCACCAACATCGACGCCGGAATCGGCTCGGTGATGGAGATGCACCTCTTCATGGCCTGCCTGGGGGCGATCACCATCGACAACTGGGCCGGAGTCGGTGACCTGCCGGTGGGTCTGATCCAGAGCTGGGGCACCTACATGAGTGAGGGGACGGCGGACGACTGGTTCCGCTCGGACTACATCCTCATCTGGATCGGCAATCCCAACTACACCCGGCAGCCCGACGCCCACTTCCTTTACGAGGCGCGCTATCGGGGAGCCAAGGTGGTCACGGTGGCCCCCGACTTCAGTCCCTCGACGCTCCACGCGGACCGCTGGCTCAATCCACGCCAGGGCACGGACGCCGCCCTGGCCCTGGGCATGGCGCAAGTGCTCGTCGAAGAGAATCTTTACAACGCCGAGTACATAAAGGAGCAGACGGATCTTCCCTTCCTGGTGCGGGACGACAACGGCCGCTTCCTCCGCGAGAGCGACATCGTGGAGGGTGGAGCGGATGACCAGTTCTACTTCTGGAACGCTGCCAAGGGTCAGAAGCAGCTGGCGACGGGTACCTGGGGCTCGGAGGTGATGACGATCGCTCTGGACGCCGAGACCGACCCGGCGCTGGAGGGAGCCCACCGGGTGCATCTGGCGGACGGGACGCGGGTGCGGGTGCGTCCGGTGTTCGAGCTGCTGAAGGCCCATCTGGCGGAGTACACGCCGGAGCGGGCCGCGGAGATCACGGGCGTCCCGGCGAAGAACATGCGGGTGGTGGCGCGCGAGCTGGCTGCGGCCGGCTCTGCGATGATCTTCTCCTCCTGGGGCGCCTGCAAGCACTACCACTCGGACCTGTTCCAGCGCGGGATGGTGTACCTGATGGCGCTGACCGGAAACAGCGGAGGGAAGCCCGGCTCTGGGATCAAGGTGTCGACCTGGTGGCCGTTTCCGGGCTTCTCGCTGTTCTCGATGGGGACGGCGCTCGCCAGCGAGCCGCGAGAGCCGGATCCGATGGATCGCCCCCAGATGCAGGACGTCGCGAAGCTGATCTTCGCGCTGACCAAGCAGCATAGGCGGCTGGTTCCACTCATCCCCTGGCTGTACGCGCACGACCCGAAGTTCGCCGAGACAGCGGCCACGGATGCCTATGCGGATCCCGCCTTGCCCCGTCCGGTCTCCGAGTACATGGACGATATCTACGAGAACGATTGGCAGCCGGTGCATCCCAAGCCGCCCAAACGCCCCCGGTTCCTGTATTACTCGGGACCCAACCCGCTGCGCCGCTGGCCCAACCCGCGGACGATTCGCGACAGCCTGTGGAAGAGCATCGATACCATCGTGACCTGCGACTTCCGCATGTCGACCTCGGGGATGTGGTCGGACTACATCCTTCCCGCGTGCGGCTACTACGAGAAGCCGGGCATCAAGTACACGATCTCGTATCTCCCCTATGTGGTGGTTGGCGACCGTGCGGTGCCGCCCCTCTACGAGTCCAAGCACGAGTGGGACATCGTGCTCGGGATGGCCAAGAAGATCCAGGAGCGGGCCAGGGCCAGGGGCATCGACGAGACCACAGACGTCAATGGCAACGTGCACACGCTCTCGAACCTCTCCGACGAGCTCACTGTGAATGGCTTGTACACGGAAGGCGAGAAGGGCGAGACCAAGGCACTCGACTACATCATGCAGAACTCGCCGATCACCCGGGCCACCGATCTGGGTGAGCAGCCGTGGAGGAAGGCTGCCGAGGACGGAATGGTCAAGATCAAGGCGATCCCGGGCCTCTTCATGGCCTTGGGGCTCAACTGCATGATGAGTGACTTCGACAACGACGAGCCATTGACCCAGTTCGGCTGGTTTCACAAGCAGAAGAACCCCTGGCCGACGCTGACGGGCCGCCAGCAGTTCTACATCGACCACGAGTGGTACCTGGAGGTGGGCGAGCAGCTGACCACGCACAAGGAGCCGGTCGCGGCCGGCGGACCGTACCCGCTTCGCCTCAATGGCGGACACGCCCGCTGGAGCCAGCACTCGATCATGCGCGCCAACCAGCAGATGCTGCGCCTGCAGCGGGGCGGTCCGGTCGCCTACCTGAGCCACGTGGACGCCCGGGAGCGGGGGATCTCCGATCACGATCAGATCCGTGTCTACAATGATGTAGGTGAGTTCGTGCTGCGCGCGAAGGTCTCACCGACCGTGCAGCCGGGAGAGGTGATCTGCTACCACGCCTGGGAGGGCTATCAGTTCCCGGACGGCGCGGTGCAGAACGACGTGGCGCCCGCCTCGCTCAAGCCCAACAACATGGTGGGCGACTACGGCCACCTGCAATACCGTGGTCACTATCTGTCCATGAACAACACCCCGAAAGAGGTGGCCGTCGAGGTGGAGAGAGTGCGGGAGAATGTGTGACCCTCCGCCAGACCAACGCGACCGAGGAGCGCCAGCGCAGACGCATCCAGGAGGAATGGGACGAGGCCCATTTCGGGACCCACTGCGTCAACTGCGTACCCGGGGACTGCCCGATCTACGTGCTGGTGAAGGATGGCAAGGTGGTGCGGGAGGAGGCCGCGGGCGTGCGCGAGCAGGTCGAGGCCGGCGTCCCCGACATGAATCCGATGATTTGCCAGAAGGGTCTGGCCTGGAGCCTGGAGATGGAGGCCCCGGACCGGATCGAGTACCCGCTGCGCCGCGCCGGTGAACGAGGCGAGGGGCGCTGGGAGCGAATCTCCTGGGACGAGGCGTTGACCGAGGTCGCCGATGCCATCCTCGATGCCATCGAGGAGGTTGGCCCCGAGTCCCTGGTGCACGAGCTGAGCCCCCAGATCGTGACCACCGGGCCCAGCTCGCGCTTCGTGGGCGTCCTCGGCGGCCAGATCTTGGACGTGAACGCCACCATCAACGATTTTCACGCCGGATACCAGCAGACCTTCGGGAAATTCTCGTTTACGCCCTCCCATGACGACATGTTCCACTCCGATCTCATCCTGATCTGGCATTCGAACCCGGCGCACACCTGGAGCACGGTGTTCCACTACATCACCGAGGCGCGATACCGCGGCGCCGAGGTCGTCCTGATCTCGCCGGACGTGAGCCCGTCGCACAGTCACGTCGATTACCACATACCGGTGCGACACGGGACCGACACGGCCCTGGCACTGTCCGCCTGCCAGGTGGTCGTCTCCGAGGGGCTGGTGGATTGGAGCTTCGCGGCCTCACAAACCGACCTCTCCCTGCTGGTGCGCACCGATACCGGGGAGTTCCTGCGGCAGAGCCACGTCGAAGCGGAAGGAAACGACGAGCGTTTCTTCCATGCCCACCCGGATCGAGGCGTGGTCCCGGCCGATCCCGCCAGCTTGCTGCTCGATTTCGAGCCGCTCGCCGAGGGCATGCTGGAGGTCGAGACGCTGGACGCGGGTCGAATCCGCGTCGAGCCTCTTTTCGCGCGTCTCCGACGCATGCTCGACGAGAGCTACACCCCGGAGCAGGCCGCCGAGATTTGCGATGTCCATCCCGGCACGATCCGGATGCTGGCTCGCAAGGTCGCCGCTCGCGTCACGCGCGCCATCCCGGAGGCGGGTGTCTGCAAGCACTACCACGGCGACCTGATGTGCCGCGGCAAGGCGCTGCTGCTCGGCCTCACCGGCAATTGGGGAAAGAAGGGCGCCGGTCTGGGCAGCTGGAACTCCTTCATGTTCGATGGCAACTCGACGGTCATGGCCAAGACGGAGCCGGGTGTCGAGGCGGGAAGGGCCTTGCTGGAGCAGGGGCGGGCCCTGCGCCGCCAGCTGCAGGAGCAGGATCCGACACTGACCGGAGAGCTGCCGGATCGGGTGATCCTGCGCGCCATGGGCGGCGGCATGATGATGCCGCCGGCGTTCTTCTGGTATACGCACTCCGGCTATCGCGAGCGCTGGAACAATCGCGAATGGCACGATCCCAGCATGAGGCGGAGTTTCGAGGAGTACTACCAGGAGGCCTGCGGGATGGATGCCTGGGGCGCGGCGCCCGAGGTCGCTGCTACCAAGCCGCCGCGTGTACTGCTCGAGGTGGGGGGCAACACGCTGCGGCGAAGCCGCGGTGGGAAGAAGGCGGTCTTCGAGAACCTGTGGCCGAAGCTGACCAAGGTCGTGTGCATGGACTACCGGATGTCACAGACGGCGCTCCACGCCGACATCGTGCTGCCGGCCACGCAGCACTACGAGAAGACGGGCTTCGGCATGCCGACGCCCTGGCCCTTCATCCTGTCGATGTCTCATGCCGTCGTGCCTCCCTACGGGGAGTCCCAGGGCGAGTGGGAGGCCCTCGGCGGGCTGCTGAAGAAGATCGCCGAGCGGGCCGAAGAGCGCGGTCTCGAGGGCTTCCAACACCGCAGCGGGGTGTGGCGCCGCTACGACGAGCTATGGGACCTCTTCACGCTCAAGGGGACACTCATCGACGGCGAGAGCGTGGTCCAAGAGGCACTGGCGGATGCCGTGAGCTCGGGCAACATGCCGCCCGGCACCACCATCGAAACGTTCCGCGAGAAGGGCTACAGCCGCTACAACGACTGGGCGTTTCTCGCTCTGTGCACGGCCAATGCTTCTCCCTTCCCGAGAGGGGAGACCCACGCGCCGCTGCGCAACCACGTCGAGCTGGGTCACCCCTACCCGACGCTGACGCGCCGTGCACAGTTCCTGATCGACCACCCGTGGTACCGGGAGGCCGGCGAGGATCTCCCGGTGCACAAGGAGCCGCCGGCCATGGGCGGCGATCACCCGTTCCGGCTTTCGGGTGGCCACGCCCGCTGGAGCATCCACGCCATGAACATGACCAACCCGCTGATGCTGGAGACCCACCGCGGCAAGCCCTTCGTGCTGATCAACGATCGGGCGGCAGGTGAGAAGGGAATCGAGGACGATTCCCTGGTACGGGTCTGGAACGATGTAGGCGAGTTCGTGGTGCCGGCCCGCACCAGTCCCGCCCAGCGGCCCAACGGACTCACGGTCTACAACGGCTTCGAGGGCTTCATGTTTCCGGGCGGGAAGGGGGCCAATGAGGTCGAACCGGGCATGGTCAAGTGGCTGCACTTCGCCGGGGATTACGGCCACTTCTCCTACGCCCCCACCGAGTGGCAGCCCACGCCCTCGGACCGCTGCATCAATGTCGACTGCGAGCTCTTCGAGGGCGAGCTGGACCGCGTCCGCTCTGAAGGGGTCGCGGAGTAGGAGAAGACCATGGGCAGCATCGATTTCGAGGTAGAGCTGAGCCAGGAAGAGCGATCCGTGCAGGAGATGGTTCACCGCTTCGCAGAGGAGGTCCTGCGACCCGCTGGGACGGAGCTCGATGCGATGTCGGACCCGCAGGAGGTGATCGCCGAGGGCTCGATCCTATGGGAGGTGTTCGAGAAGCACCGCGCCCTGGGCCTCGACGAGTTCACGGACCCTGATGGAGACCTGACGCCCGCACAGTTGGCGCGGATTCGCTGCATCATCAGTGAGGAGCTCGGCTGGGGTGATTCGGGGCTGGCGATCGGATTCGGCGTCGCCGGATTTCCTCGGATGATGGCACAGATGTCAGGGAAGCCCGAGCTGGTCGAACGCTTCAGTGCCGACGACTGCATCGGCTGCTGGGCCGGCACCGAGCCGGACCACGGCAGCGATCTGATCTACTACATGAACAAGCCGCAGGTCGAACAGCCGGGTCATCCAAACTGCATCGCGCGCAAGGACGGCGACTCCTTCGTGCTGAGCGGACAGAAAGCCGCTTGGGTCTCGAATGGAACCATCGCCAAGGCGGCCGCCATGTTCACCGCCGTCGACATGGGGGACGGGGTGCGCCGCGATGGCGGATTCCTGGTGCCGCTGGACGTGCCTGGCGTGTCGAAGGGGAAGCCCCTGGACAAGATCGGACAGCGAGCCTTGAATCAGGGTGAGCTCTTCTTCGACGATGTGCGCCTGCCGGCCGACTACATGGTCATTCCGCCAGAGATGTACGGGATCGCTACCGAGATGATCCTGACCAACGCGAACGGGGGAATGGGCTCGATCTTCGTTGGCGTGGCGCAAGCCGCACTGGATCTGGCCATCGAGTACGCCAAGGAGCGCGTCCAGGGCGGCGTGCCGATTTTCGAGCACCAGGCCGTGAAATGGCGCCTGTTCGAGATGTTCCGGAAGGTCCAGGCAGCCAGGGCACTGAGCCGGCAGGTGACGCGCTACAACTCGGTGACCATGCCCCCCAAGCTGCAGCTGGCGGTCGCTTCGAAGGTCACGTCGACGAATACTGCCTTCGAGGTGGCGAGCAGCGCTCTGCAGATTTTTGGGGGCAACGGGCTGAGCCGTGAGTATCCGATCGAGAAGCTGCTGCGCGACGCCCGCGCCTCGATGATCGAGGATGGCTGCAACGATGTCCTGAGTCTGGTGGCGGCCGAGAGTCTGTAGTCGGCGAACTCGTTCTAGGTTGAGCTCAGTTGATCGGTTCGCCCGTCTCGTAGCGGCCTTCGCGGAACAGGCTGAAGAAGTGCTCGAGAAGTGGATGTGTGATCGGCTGGCCCGACTCGTCCGGCTCCAAGTTGCGCTCGGCGACATAGGTCATGTGTGTCGCACCGTGCACGAGGACGTGGTACCAGGGCCGATCTCGCGGCGGGCGCGAGCGCGCCACCTGTTCGTACCACTCGTCGCTCGCCTGGCAGGTCGCATCTACGTCGACGACCACGCCTCGATAGTCGAAGAGCCGGTGATGAATCAGTTGCCCGGGAGAAAATTGCGCGCGTGCCTCGGAATCGCCTCCAGCTTCGCCCTGCGCATTCTCCGGATCGATGGACCTGGGCATCGATTCCTCCCTCCTGGTGTCGCCTCGAACCACCGCATACCAGGATAGCGCAGCCAGGAGGGGGGCTGAAAAAACGTCCAGTGGGGTGCTGCGCGCAATCCCTTCTTCGTCTCGGATCGTTCGCTGCACGCCCCGCTCGCTCAAG
>CAVROS010000040.1:0-92695 GCA_963722885.1 uncultured delta proteobacterium | reverse complement strand
GCGTTGACCTCGGAGCAGAAGGAGCGTTTGCTCGAGCACGACTACGTCTGGGTGAAGAAAGCGGCGTGCTCTGGAAGGCTCCGGGTGGCGCCCTGCGGCGCGCCCAGTTCACGCACGGCACCTACTTCAGGACGGAGCGTGGAGAGTTCTACATCGACTCCGACGGCAGCGCGCGTGAACTTCTGCGAGCGGAGGCCACGGAAGGAGAATCGAGTCATGAAGGTGAGACCGTTGCACGACCGAATTCTGGTGAGACGCATCGAGGAAGAAGAGAAGACCAAGGGCGGACTCATCATCCCCGACACCGCCAAGGAGAAGCCCCAGGAGGGCAAGGTCATCGCGGTGGGCAAAGGGCGAGTTTCTGAAGACGGAAAGCTCCTTCCCCTCGACGTGCACAAGGGTGACCGGGTGCTCTTCACCAAGTACGCGGGCAACGAGATCGAGGTCGGGGGCGACGAACATCTGATCATTCGCGAGGACGACGTCCTCGCGGTGTTCGAGTAGGAGAGGCGAGTCATGGCAAAGCAGATCAAGTACTCACAGGACGCCCGGGAGCGTCTGCTGCGTGGCGTCGATCAACTCGCCCACGCGGTGCGCGTGACGCTGGGCCCCAGGGGCCGCAACGTCATGCTCGAGAAGAGCTGGGGACCTCCCACCGTGACCAAGGACGGCGTCACGGTGGCGAAGGAGATCGATCTCGAGGATCACTTCGAGAATCTCGGTGCGCAGATGGTGCGCGAGGTGGCGAGCAAGACCTCCGACGTCGCCGGCGACGGCACGACCACCGCCACGGTGCTCGCGCAGGCCATCTTCCGCGAGGGGACCAAGATGGTCGCCGCCGGGATGAACCCGATGGACTTGAAGCGCGGGATCGACAAGGCGGTGGGGGTCCTGGTCGAGGACCTCGGCAAGCAGTCGAGGAAGACGCGCACCGGCGCGGAGATCGCCCAGGTGGGAACGATTTCCTCCAACGGCGATGAGGCGGTCGGAGCCATCCTCGCCGAGGCGATGGAGAAGGTCGGCAAGGAGGGCGTGGTCACCGTCGAGGAGGCGAAGAGCATGGAGACCACCCTCGACCTGGTCGAGGGCATGCAGTTCGACCGCGGCTACCTCTCGCCCTACTTCGTCACCGACGCCCAGAGCATGGAGGTGGTCCTCGAGGATGCGCTGGTTCTCCTTCACGAAAAGAAGATCAGCGGCATGAAGGACCTGCTGCCGCTTCTCGAGCAGGTCTCGCAGCAGGGCAAGCCCATCCTGATCGTGGCCGAGGACCTCGAGGGAGAGGCGCTGGCGACCCTCGTCGTGAACAAGATCCGCGGCACGCTGAGCTGTGCGGCGGTGAAGGCGCCCGGCTTCGGCGATCGCCGCAGGGCGATGCTCGAGGACATGGCGATCCTGACCGGCGGTCGTGTGATCGCCGAGGAGCTCGGTCTCAAGCTCGAGAACGTGACGCTCAAGGACCTGGGTGGTGTCAAGAAGGTCGTGATCAGCAAGGACGACACGACGTTCATCGAAGGCGCGGGTTCGAAGAAGGACATCGAGGGCCGCGTCAACGAGATCCGCAGGCAGATCGAGGACACCACCTCGGACTACGACCGGGAGAAGCTCCAGGAGCGGCTGGCGAAGCTCGCCGGCGGCGTGGCGGTGCTGAAGGTGGGCGCGGCCACCGAGACCGAGATGAAGGAGAAGAAAGCCCGGGTGGAGGACGCGCTGAACGCGACCCGGGCCGCGATCGAGGAGGGCGTGGTGGCCGGCGGCGGCGTGGCGCTGCTCCGCGCACAGAGAGCCCTGGACGGCCTCGAGGAAGGCCTCGAGGACGGGGAGCAGAAGGCGGGCGTGCGGATCGTGCGCCGTGCGATCGAGGAGCCGCTGCGCTGGATTGCTGGAAACGCTGGGATCGAGGGATCGATCGTCGTGCAGAAGGTGAAGGAAGGTCGCGAGGCGTTCGGCTTCAATGCGGCGACCGAAGTGTACGAGGATCTGGTCGAGGCGGGAGTCATCGACCCCACCAAGGTGGTGCGCGTGGCGCTCCAGAATGCCGCCAGCGTGGCGTCCCTGCTCCTTACGACCGAGGCGCTCGTCGCGGAGAAGCCGGAGAAGAAGGGCGGGGCGGGCGCGATGGGCGGCATGCCCGACATGGGCGACATGGGGATGTAGACCGGACCGTCGGTGGGCGGCGTGGGACCGACGCCGGATCCCGCCTCGGCGTCCGCGAAGGGGAGCTGACATGTGGAAACGTCTGCGCCAAGCGGCTGCGGCGCCTCTGGCGACGGTCGCAGCGAGGTCCCGGAGAGCGCCGGGCGGCCAAGGCGCGCGCCCGCTTCTGGGCCGAAGTGCGCGAGGGACAGCGTGAGGCGGAAGCCCATTCACGCCCCTGAGCCGACGACTCCATGCGGACCGTCTCGGATCTCAGCGCCGCGAAGATCGAAGAGCAAAGAGGAACGGAGAATCCCAGCCATGAGCATCAGAGTCGCTACGGCGAACCGGGTCCTGTCTATTTCTGATCGCCTTGCTGACCCTGGCCTCCTGGCCTGGCGCTGCAGCGACGCAGGATGATTCCGCGGGGGCGACGCCTCTCAACGCCCACATGAAACGCTACGGAGGTGGATGGGAGTGCGATCGAGGTTACCGGAGCGTCCGCCAGTCGTGCGTGGCGATCGAGGTGCCTCCGAATGCCCACCTGGACTCGTCGGGGCACGGATCGGAATGCAGACCGAGGTTACCGGAAAGCCAACGGGGCATGCGCGAAGATCGAAGTGCCTCCGCACGCCTTCCTGGGTTCCCGCGGAAGCGGATGGAAGTGCGATCGAGGGTACCGAAAGGTCGACCAGTCCTGCATCGCCGTCGAGGTGCCTCCGAACGCCCATCTCTCGGACTCCTACAGAAGCGGATGGGAGTGCGGTCGAGGGTACCGAAGGGTCAACCAGTCCTGCGTGGCCATTGCGGTACCTGAGAACGCCTATCTCGACTCTTCCGGAGACCGCTGGAAGTGCGAACGAGGATTCCGCGAGAGCGGCGACTCGTGCGCACCCCTCGAGATCCCTCAGGAAGGATACGTCGGGCGTTCGGGCAGCGATTGGGAATGCAATCGCGGTTACCGGAAGCGCGACAAGTCGTGCGTCGCGGTCGAGGTGCCTTCGAACGGCTACCTCGACGCGTCGGGACGCGACTGGGACTGCGAGCGAGGCTTCAAGAAGGGACTTCGCTCGTGCCTGGCCCTCCAGGTGCCAGCCAACGCTCACGTCGTTTTCTCGGGCGACAGATGGACTTGCGATGCGGGCTACCAGCAGCAGGGAGAGACTTGTACCGAGGACAAGGGATAGAGAAGCCGGGCCGGCCCTGGGCGGAAGAGTTCCCGGGCCGGAGCGGACATGAGGCGCGGCCAGTCCGCACGGCTAGCGCTGGAGAAGCTGCGATGTTCGAATCGATACGTGCCGGAGTGGGGTCGGAGCAGATTCGCGTCTTCGTGAGCTACGACCGCGAGCACGACGGGGACCTGCACGATCGCCTCGTCGAGCAGGCATCGAAGTCGCCGACCGGATTCGAGATCTCGGCTCGATCCAGGGCCCGGGCCCCGACCGATCTCTGGGACGAAGGGCTGCGCCGCGAGATCCGGGAGGCCGACGAGGTCATCGTCATCTGCGGCGAGCACACCGACTGCTCGGAGCGCGTGGGCACCGAGCTTCGCATCGCCCGGGAGGAGGAGCGGCCCTATTTTCTGCTCTGGGGCCGGCGCGAGCTCATGTGCACCATGCCGACGACGGCCAGAGCCGGCGGACGCCATGTACAGCTGGACGTGGGAGATCCTCCAGAGCCAAATCCTCACCCTTCGCCGCGGCGCCCAGTCGAATGAGAATCTAGCCGGGCTGAGTCCGGCCAAAGCGACCCCGAAGAGCCGACCGCACCGCCCGCCTAAGGCCCTGGGCACGTTCTGCCGAGGTTCGTCACATTCCCATCAGCCTCAAATCAGGCCCTGCCCGCCTTTCCTTCCGAGCCATCGTCTCAGTCTGTAAGTCGGCCCGGTGTTCGTTTCGAAGATGCCCGCCTGAGCACAGGGCTCGCGTGGAGAACCCGCCCGCGCGTCTCCGCGCTGCTGCGTTTCACGACATTCTGAAGTAGGAAAGTGTAGCAGTGCTATGATCCCGGGATGCGGAAGGCTCCGGCGCTGCTCGCGACCGTTTTCTGGCTTGTCTCCCTCGGCGGGCCCGTGGCCTGCAGCACCACCGTGTCCCAGGAAGAGGTGACCAAGCGTGAGATGGAGGAGGCTCGCGACGACCCCGACGCCCACGTGGAGGAAAGCAGCGCCCAGGCCAGCGAGGAAGAGATCTACCAGGACATGATCGACGACTCGGAGCGCTAGGCGCTGGGCCTCAAAGCGCCGACTCGCAGGAGCCCGTGAAGTCCATCCCTGCCCCGTAGTGCCGACGGATGCCGCGCCGTGCAGCAAGCCAGCGGCGCGCCGACGCTGGCCCCCGAATTCGCTCCGTCCACCCGAATGCCACAGGCCCGAAGGACTCTCCCATTAGGTCCAGTCGACGCCGAGATCCTTGGCGACGTTCACGGCCGAGGTCACGGCGTCTTCATGGAGACCCATGCCAAAGTGGCTGCCGCAGTAGTAGGTGTGTCTTTGACCGTTCAGCGTGGGCAGCTCGGCGATGGTGGCCACGGAGTCCGGATCGAAGATGGGTGTCCGGAAGACTTTCTGGAAGTCGGTGAGCTCCTCACGTATGGGAAAATTCGGGTGCTGCGTGCCCAGGAATCTGCTGGTCTTGGAGACGCCCTTCTGCCTGCAGTAGCAGGCGTTGATGGACGTCTCGATCCTGCCGTTGCGGTCGGTGTAGAGGTAGCAGTAGAGATTGCGCATGGATTCGGGCGGGAACTGGGCGTCGTCGCGGTGTACGACGACGAGGCCGTCCTTGTACTTCCAGGGGCCGAGGAGCCGGCGCTCATCAGCGGTCGGCTCGTCGAGCATCCGCAGCGCCTGATCGGCGGGACAGGCAAAGATCACCTTGTTGAACGGGATCTCCTCACCGCGATCGGTCCGGAGGGTGACGCCGCCGTCGCCTCGCGCCACCTCTCGGATCTCCGTGTTCAAGACAACGCGGTTTCGCAAGCGATCGGCCATGGCGTCGACATAGGCCCTGGTCCGGCGCTTGACGAGGCGCCAGACGCCGGGGCCGGACAGGAAGTGTCGCTTCACCTTTCCGAAGAAGAGGGTGGCTGGGGCCCTCATGAATTCGTCGTAGGACATGGAGGAAGTGAGGCACAGCATGAAGACGAAGTGGAGATAGCTGTCTCCCGTGAGTTCGGGAAGCAGGCGCAGCGCCTCCTCCATGGAGAGACCTTCGAGCCGACCGGCATCCAGGAGCTTGACGCCCTTTCTCATGCTCACGGCCATGGACCTCGCCCTGCGGAAGTGGGCGGGCAGGAATCCACGGAGGGAGAGCGGAGAGAAGGCGTAGCCGTCGTGGGTATCGAGGTTGTAGGAGGTGGCTCCGATGCCTCGCAGGCTGAACCGCATCGTCTCCACGCCGAGCTCGCCGAGGAGCTTGAAGAAGTTCGTATAGCTCTGCTGGGAGAAGGCGAAGACGGAGATGTCGATGTCATCTCCGTCGGCGCTGCGGTAGGTGTAGGCGTTACCGCCGAGGCGGCTGTCCCTTTCGTAGAGGGTGATGTCGTAGGCCTCGTGCAGAAGGTATGCAGCCGTGAGGCCGGCCACTCCTCCACCGAGGATCGCGAGAGACTGTTTCATGGCGTCGGCCCCAGTCCGTGACCTTCCATCTTTGATGGTGGAAAAGCGAGAGCCCGAGGCGCCAGGCGTGCGCACGACTGACGGCCACCTGGTCCGCAGCGCGGATCACCGAAATTAAACCAGGGATCGACCGGGAAGGCAAAGGTCTTCTTCATTGCCGCGATCTTGAACTCGCTTGTCCGTCCCGAGAACTCCTGCCTCGATTCCTACGGGATTCGACCGAGTGCCGCCTATCGGACGCAAAACGGCGCCGGAAGCTCCTCTCCGCTATACGGGGATCTTGCCCCCTGAGCCTGCGACTGCGTTCAAGCCGTACGAGCTCATCATCTCCGCAAAGCCACGGATGTCTCGTTCCCAGACCTCCCGCGCCCGAGGCGATCGAGATCAGCCCGCCAGGCTTCTTCCCACTCCACTTGGGGGCTGCTCAAGGACTAACACAGGGAGTGGTACAATGACCGGGGGCGGGTCACGGGTGTCTCGGCGTCCCGCCCCGATCTCTCGACTACCAGGATTCAGGGTCGCGAATACCTCCTGTCGGCTCCAGCGTTTCCAGGTACTCGCGGCGTGCTTGGCCGGAGCCAGTCGCGCTTGTGCGTAGACAACAAGCTGCTGGCGAGAGGCCAGTGATTTCGTCCCAGACGTGTAGAGAGGACACACAGCATTCTTAACGAACTCAGTCCGGTTCGCTCGCGATCATCTTGCGCAGCTCGGCGAGGGGCAGGCTGGCCGGGGCGGCGCGCTCGCGAGCCATCCGAGTGGCGACACGCTGCACGACCCGGTTGGCCGGCGTGGGAACTCCGTGCAGCCTTCCTAGCAGGACGATCTCGCCATTCAGATAGTCGGCCTCGATGTCACCCGTGCCGCGGGCAAGGCTCTGCCAGGACGAGCCGCCGCTGCGACTCCGGCCCGCGACCGGGGCCATCTGGAGCAGGTCGCCCCTGCGCTCGCGGACTTCGTCCGCCGTCGCGCAGTCGATCCCCGCCGCCTCGTAGCAGTCCAGGGCCTCACGTCGAAGCTGCCGTATCAGGTCACGCGCGTCGGCCCCGAGCTCGCACACCGCCTGCATCGCGTTCAGCACGTTCATCAGCAGCTTGGCGTACTTCCAGCGCATCACGGCGGGATCCGGCCGGGCGCTGAAACCGCAGGCCTCGAGGTCTACGGTCACCGCTCCAATTCGCTCGTCGGTACCACTCGGATAGCAGCCCGCATCCAGGATGCCGCCGCAGGTCGTCGCCTCGGTGTCCACCTCGCCCGGGGCCAGGTGCGATGCGGGCAGGATCACCACCATGCCGTAGACGTGCCTGTACGGCCGAGCGGCCATGCGCTCGTTGGCCTTCACAGTCCAGGACGACCTCCCGGCCGTGCTGCATCAGCCGGGCCCCGATCACCCCGCCGACTCCACCCGCTCCATAGATCACGTATCGCATCCACCGCCTCGCAGCTGCGCGTCGCGATAGTAGGAGTAGATGGCTACCTCGCGTTCGGTCGGACTCAAGCTCGTCACGAACCCTCCTCGCTTCGTTTTCGGGAGGCCTCGCCGTTCTGCGGCTCACGAGGGTAGTTCTTCGGGGCACCGCTGCCAGACCTTTTCGCCCCTCTCCGAGCCGTACGGAGGCGGACCAGGGGTGCCCGAAGGGCACCCCTGGAGGGGAGAAAATGTGTCAGACGGGACGCGGGGCGGAAGCGACGGAGTTGGGGCGTCGGCCGCGGCTGCGATGCCGACTCGAGGCGCCGCTGCCTGAACGCCGCCTCGCCTGGGGTTGGCGTTCCCGCTCCGGGCGGGCCGCGGGCGGGTTCCGGCGGGTCGTCTCGAGCGCAGTCGGCGTCTTCAGCTTCTGGATCTTTCGCCGGGTGAGACGTTCGATCGACGCGAGCTGTTCTCGCTCGTCGGCCCCGCAGAGCGACAGCGCCGTTCCGCTGGCGCCGGCACGGCCGGTTCGCCCCACTCGGTGGACGTAGGTCTCGGGCTCGTTCGGGATGTCGAAGTTGATGACGGTGTCGATGTCCTCGACGTGGATGCCGCGCGCCGCGACATCGGTCGCGACGAGCACGCGCGTCCGCCCGCGCTTGAAGCCCTCGAGCGTGCGGACCCTGGTGTTCTGCGACTTGTCTCCGTGGATGGCCGCGGCCTCGACGCCCTCGCGGCTGAGGTCCCGCGCGAGCCGGTCTGCCCGGCGCTTGGTACGGGTGAAGACGAGCGCCCGTGCGATCTCGTCGCTCGCGAGGAGTGAGAGGAGCAGGCCGAGCTTGCGCGACCCATCCACGAAGTAGACCGACTGGGAGAGCGGCTCCACGGTCGAGGCGATCGGATCGACGGCCACCTCCACCGGCTCGTAGAGCAGCCGCCTCGCGAGCTCGCGGATCTCGCGCGGCTGGGTCGCCGAGAAGAGCAGCGTCTGGCGCTCGCGCGGAAGCGCCTTCGTGATGCGACGAACGTCGGGGATGAAGCCCATGTCGAGCATCCGATCGGCCTCGTCGAGAACGAACATCTCCACCTGGGAGAGGTCCACCTCGCCGTCGCCCATCAGGTCGAGGAGCCTTCCGGGCGTGGCGACCAGGACGTCGACACCGCGGCGAAGAGCCGTTACCTGGGGCCGCTTGCCAACGCCTCCGAAGACCACCTCGGAGCGGATGCGACCGCCGGGCGTGTAGCTCCGGAAGCTCTCGGCGATCTGCGCCGCGAGCTCGCGCGTCGGGGCCAGCACCAGCGCGCGGATCGGCCGGCGGCCCATCGGGCTCGATGCGCAGCAACTCGTCGAGGATGGGGAGGGCAAAGGCCGCGGTCTTTCCGGTGCCGGTCTGGGCGCAGGCGAGGAGATCGCGGGCTTCGAGGGCGTGAGGGATGGCTTCTCGCTGAATCGGGGTCGGCTCGGTGTAGCCGAGGGTCTGGAGGACAGCGATCAGTTGGGGGTCGAGATCCAGGGTCTCGAAGCCGCGCGCGGAGTCGCGCGGGCGGGTTTCTTGGTTCATTGCAGAGATAGACAAATGGGTTTCCTGTCGTCGGCGCGTGCCGCAGGCGAGTGGTGCCTGCGCTTCGCGCTCGGGTCGGCGGGTTCTCCACACGAGCCCTATGCTCACGTGGGCAGCTTCGAAACGAACACCGGGCCGACTTGCAGACTGAGACGATGGCTCGGAAGGAAAGGCGGGCAGGGCCTGCTTTGAGGCTGATGTGAATGTAACGAACGTCGGCAGAACGTGCCCGGGGCCTTAATTCGGGCGGATCGGCCGGCTCTTCGGGGTCGCTTTGGCCAGACTCAGCCCAGCCAGACCTTCGCTCGGCTGGGCGATCGGTGGGAATCCACCTCGATAAGTCACCGTTATTCCACCAGAATCGCTTTTTCCGGGTGGACAGGGGTCGAATCCGGCACACACACGAACGGATCACCTGAAGGCGCGAGGCTGCGAAGCGAACGCCGACTGGTGGATTCCGGCTGTCCGCTGCAGGTCGCATGCGCTAGGTGTAGCGCGGTGCGAGCGGAGGTGAGTCGTGGGTAAGTTGGACGGCGGCGAATTACTGATACGGATGCTCGAGCACGCGGGGATTCGGGAGTTCTTCACACTGCACGGAGGGCATCTCGACTCGATCTTGATGGCGGCCAAGGCGCACGGTTTCCGCATCACCGACACACGACACGAGCAGGCTGCCGTTCAAGCAGCGGATGGATGGGCGCGCACCACAGGTAAACCGGGCGTGGCGATCGTGACCGCCGGACCGGGCGTCGCCGATGCCGTCAGCGGCGTCGTCAACGCCTACGTCGACGCAATCCCGGTGCTCTTGATCGGTGGCGCAGGTCCGCTGAGCGAGGACGAGAGGCTGACTCTCGCGGGAGGATACGACCAACTCGCACTGATGGCGCCCGTCACCAAGTGGGCCCACCGGGTTCCCCAGATCGATCGGATTCCGGACCTCGTCGGGCAGGCATTGCGTATCGCGACCACCGGCCGACCCGGCCCCGTGTACCTCGAGATTCCGATCGATGTCGCCTTCTCGCAGATGGAGGAGGAGCGGGTCTTTCTCCCCAAGCAGATCCGGCCGGAGGCGGCCCCCGCCCCTCCCGCCGATGCGGTCGAGACCGTCATCGACTGGCTGCAGACGGCAGAACGTCCCGTCATCGTGGCCGGGGGAGGTGCCTGGTTCTCGGGAGCGGCCTCCGATCTCGTGGCCTTCGCAGAGTGCGCGCGGATCCCCGTATTCTCAACTGGCCGCGCACACGGGCTCGTCCCAGCAGACCATCCGCTTTGCGGCCGCAGCGCCATGAACCTCGCGATCCTGGATCGCTCGAACCCCGGTGAGACCGATCTGGTCCTGGTTCTCGGAGCGCGCCTCGGACTCTTTACCGGTGGCAAAGGCAGCCGGATGATTCCGAGGGCTGCTCGATTGATCCAGATCGACATCGCGGGCGAGGAGATCGGCCGCAACCGCGACGTGGACCTGGGGATCGCAGCAGACTGCAGGGAAGCTCTTCGTCTGCTCCTGGCAGCGGCACGGGATCGGCACTGGCCCGAGCGGCCCGATTGGATCTCCTCGATACGCCGGGCGATCGAGGCACACCGGGTGGTGTTTGCCGCGGCCCTGGCGGCGGAGAAGGCCCCGATCCACCCCTACCGGCTGACCGATGCCATCGTCCGCACCGCGGACCGAGATGCGATCATCATTGCCGACGGAGGGGAAACTTCCTCCTGGATGGAGATCGTGGCGCAGGTTCCCAAGGGGGGCTACTGGCTTTCCCACGGTTATCTCGCGCACCTCGGCACCGGAATGCCCTTCGCGATGGCGGCCCAGCTTGCCCACCCGGATCAGCAGGTCGTCTGCGTGGTTGGAGATGGCTCGGTCGGCCTCAATTTCGCCGAGTTCGATACCATGGTTCGCCACCAGTTGCCGATCGTGGTCGTCATCAACAACGATCAGCAGTGGGGGATGTCGGCGCACGGTCAGGACCTGATCTATGGCCCGGGCCGGCACGTCGCGACGGATCTCGCCCCCACCCGCTACGACCTGGCGGCCGCAGGCTTCGGCTGCCATGGGGAGTACGTGGTGGATCCGGGAGATCTCGTACCGGCTCTCGAGCGCGCGCTGGCGAGCGGGAAGCCGGCGTGCGTAAACGTGATGACGGACCCATCGGTCATCTCGCCGGTCACGATGGCGCTCGTCGGCGGGGCGAGCGCGGCGGGCTTGACGGCGGACCAGGAAGGAGCGCGGTACCTGCCCTGACGGGGCCGCGCAGGAGGAACCAAGATGCGCGCTGCAGTGATGCGGGGCTCGAAGATTGTCGTCGACACAGTGCCCGATCCCGAGCCCCTGGCGGGGGAGACACTGGTTCGCACTCTCGCGTGCGGGATCTGCGGCTCGGACCTGCATGCGCTCGAGCACGGTAAACTGATGGTCGACGCGTCACGAGAAGCCGGGGCTCCCACCGTCATGGATCTCGGCAGGGACGTTGTCATGGGGCACGAGTTCTGCGCGGAGATCCTGGAGTACGGCCCGAAGACGAATGGCCGCCTGGAGCCGGGAACCCGTGTCATCCACCCGGCCATCCTGATTCGAGGAGCCGAGTTCCATGGGATCGGCTACTCGAACGAGGTGCCGGGTGGCTTCGCGGAGCGTATGGTCCTGTCGGAATCGATGCTGATTCCCGTGCCCGAGGGGATGCCCTCGGAGCAGGCCGCCCTCACCGAGCCGATGGCGGTGGGGATTCATGCCGTCGCGAGGAGTCGGGTCAGCGCCCGTGACTCGGCGGTCGTCATCGGGTGCGGGCCGGTGGGGCTCGCCGTGATTGCAGGACTCCGGCTCCAGGAAGTCGAGCCGATCGTGGCCGCTGACTTCTCGCCGATGCGCCGAGCCCTTGCGGAGCGTCTGGGTGCTCACACCGTAGTGGATCCGGGAGAGCGGACCGCATGGGCTGCCTGGTCCGAAGTGGCTTCGGCCCGGCCTCCAGTCGTCTTCGAGTGCGTGGGAGTCCCAGGCATTCTCCCGGGGATCATTCGGGAAGCCCCGCGCCTTGCGCGCATCACGGTGGTGGGGGTTTCGATGGAGGAGGAGCGCATCAAGCCCATGGTTGCGATCGTGAAAGAGCTCACGGTTCGGTTCGCGTTCGGCTACTCGCTCGAGGAGTTCGCGCAGACGCTCCACGCGATTGGCGAGGGAAGGATCGATGTCGATCCGCTCATTACCGGCCGCGTGGGGCTGGAGGGCGTGGCCGGAGCCTTCGAGGAGCTCGCCCACCCGGACCGTCACGCCAAGATCCTGGTCGATCCGCGTCAGACCGCAGACCAGCGGGTGGCCGCATGACGGCCTTTCCCCCTCCTCGCCGCATCGCGCTGCCGGATCGCCGCGGACCACGAGGAGCCGAGATTCCGGCGATCAACCTCGCCGTATACGAAGCGGGGGCCGGTCCGGCGGTCGTGATGTGCCACGGCTTCCCGGAGCTCGCCTACTCCTGGCGGCATCAGGTCGCAGCGCTTGCCGAAGGGGGATTCCGCGCGATCGCCGTCGATCAGCGCGGCTACGGCGAGAGCGACCGTCCCGGTCCCGTCGAGGGCTATGACCTGGAGCACCTGACGAGCGACATGGCTGGTGTGCTGGACGAGCTCGGGATCGAGCAGGCCGTCTTCGCCGGCCACGATTGGGGCGGCTTCGTCGCATGGGCGATGCCCGTCCTCTACCCGGAGCGGACACTCGGAGCGATCGGGGTCAACACACCGAACTTTCCCTTTCCAACGACCGAGTTCTACCGGACCCTCGTCGACGAAGACGACAAGATGTACATCCTCTGGTTCCAGAAGCCGGGAGTCGCGGAGACCTTCTTGGATCCACGCCCTCGCGATCGTCTTCGATAGACTCATGCGACGCAGCGTCCCACCCGAACAGGCGATGGCGCACGCAGCGAGCCACGGCGTCTACGCCAACCCCTTCCTGCACATCGATGCCCTCGGGACCATCGGTGACGCGCTTCTGAGCGCGGAAGAGCTCGATTACTATACTCGAGCCTACGAGGGGAGCGGCTTCCGCGGTGGAATCAACTGGTACCGCAACATCGACCGGAACGCGCAGCACCTTCCCGACGTCGGAACCACCAGACTCGACCTTCCCTGCCTGATGATCACCGCCGAGTGGGACCCCGCGCTGCCGCCAGAGACGGCAGCGCGCATGCCCGAGATCTGCTCCGATCTGGAGATCCATATGATCGAGAAGTGCGGACACTGGACCCAGCAGGAGAAGCCCAAGGATCTCAGCCGGCTGATGCTGGACTGGCTCTCGCGCCGATTCGAGGAGCCGCGCGGGCGCTGATGTCGACCACCGAGAGGGCCGCTGCGGAGCGCCTGCTGGAGTTCTTCCGGAGCGAGCTCGTCGGGGCGGCGGACATCTCGCTCTCCGGCCTCTCTGCGGCCACGCACGGTCTCTCGCGCGATCACTTCATCTTCGACCTGCACTGGACCGAGTCGGGCTCCCTCCATCGACGAGAACTCATACTCATTCGAGACGGCGATCGACCCGGACAGACGAACAGAGCCAGCGAGTTCCGCCTGCTGCGCGCGCTCGAGGGCACCGGGATCCCGGCTCCGAAGGCCTTCTGGTGCGACGCCACCGCGGGCGTGCTGGAACGCCCCTTCATCGTGATGGAGCGCGTGAGCGGAGTCGTGACCCCTTCCCTCTCCGAGGCCTACCCCGAAGATCCGAGCTTGCGGCGGACGCTGGCCGCTCAGCTCGCTGAGATCCTGGTCGCGCTCCACGGACTCGACTGGCAGGCGATCGGTCTCGACTTCCTGCGGGTACCCGGATACGCGGGCGAGGATCACGCTTCGCAGCGCGTCGGCGAACTCGAGGGGCTCGCCCTGTTCTTGAATCCCCCGGCCGTCCTGAAGCGCGCGGTCGAGTGGTGTCGTGACCGTGTCCCGCGTACGGAACGCCTCGTCGTCTGCCACGGCGACTACAAGATGGACAACGTCATGCACGCCGAGGGGCGCGTCGCCGCGATCCTCGACTGGGAGCGCGCCCGCATCGGCGACCCCGTCGAGGAGCTGGCCTACGCAACGCTCCCCTACCTCCTGAGCACGGGCGCAGCCGTCGGCACCCTCGATCCCGAGGCGTTCCTGCGCCGCTATGCGGAGGGGACTGGGTTCGCGATCGATCCCGAAGCCCTGTTCTTCTGGCAAGTCGTTCACCACGCGCTCTACGTCTTCTACTTCACGCTCCTGATCGAGGGAGCGCGACAGCGAGGCGCGGAGGCCCTTCAGAACGAGGAGGCCACGCAGCGCCCGCTCATCGGCCAGCTGCTCGATCTGATCGAGGCCCAGCTCGCCTCCCCGGAAGCTGGCTAGCGCGACCGCACCGGTGCAGAGCGGGTCTCCGCATCCGGCGGCGCGGGCCACCGGCTCGCGGCGCATGCTCATCACCGAGCCTACGACGAAGCATCCCGCCAGCACGGCGAGCACTGCCCCTGCAATGACGGCCGCCGGCTTGGCCCGCATGCATCCCCTCTCAGAGGATCAGATCTGCCAGCCGCCGCCGATGGTAGAGTGCATCGCCGTGCTGGTTCTCGCACCAGAGCGCCCGTCTCCGGTAGAGCTGCGCATCGCACTCGTACGTGAAGCCGAAGCCACCGTGAAACTGGATCGCGCGATCCGCCGCGTACGCGAATGCGGGCCCCGTGTACGCCTTCGCCATGCGAACCGCGATCTCTCCCTCTTCACCCTCTTCGAAGGTGTGTGCAGCCGCATAGAGATGGGAGCGAGCCTGCTCGATGCCCACGTGCGCGTCCACGACCGGATGCTTGAGCGCCTGGTACGACCCGATCAGCTTGCCGAACTGCTTGCGCGTGTTGAGGTACGCCACCGTGTAATCGATGCAGCTCGCTCCCCCGCCACACATCTCGGCGGTGGCGAGCAGGCTGCCCGCGAGCTCGATTCGCTCGAGGGTGGCATGCGCCAAGGAGACGTCGAGCAGGGCGTCCTCGGGAACCGAGACGCCGTCGAGCACGAGCTGAGCCGAGCGTCGCGTCTCATCGATCACCGTCTCTGAGCGGCGCTCACACGCGGCGATCGCATCGCTGTCGAGGAGCACGAGCGCTGGTGAGCCGTCGAGACTCACCGATGCCACGATCCACCGCGCGGCTTCTCCATCGACGACCAGCGTCTTCGTCCCGCCGAGCTCGAGCACCGCGCCCCTACGCTCGGCGCGACACTCGACGTGGGCCGGATCCCAGTCCGCGTGCCGCTCCATCAGGGCGAGCGCGGCAGGCGCCCCCGCCGCCAGCTTCGGCAGCACCTGGGACTTCTGCACCTCCGTGCCGCCAGCGAGCAATGCCTGGGCGGCGAGCGTCGTCGACAGGAAGGGGCCGGCCATCAGGTTGCGGCCCATCTGCTCGACGACCGGCACCACCTCGGCGAACTCGAGTCCGGCGCCACCGTATGACTCGGGGATCGCAATCCCGAGCCAGCCGAGCTCCGCGATCTCCGCGAATACGGCGGGGTCGTATCCGAGCTCGTCCTCGATCAGCCGCCGCACCGTCTCGATCGGTGATTTGTCGCTGCAGTACTTGGTCGCCGACTCGAGGAGGGCGGCCTGCTCGTCGCTGAGTCCAATCGGTCCGTGTCTGCTCATCTCTCCATCCGCCTCAGCTCTTGGGCAGGCCGAGCACGTGCTCGGCGACGATGTTGGCCTGGATCTGGCTGGTGCCACCGCCGATCGTGGCCGAGAAGGCGTTCAGATAGGCCCGCTGCCAGATGCCGCCATCGATCGAATCCGGCTCGCCGACGTAGTACGCGCCCTTCGCGCCCTGCATGGAAATGGCGAACTCGTTGATGCGGCGAACGAACTCGGTGCTCATCAGCTTCGATGAGAGCGCGAGCGACATGGGGCGCTCCTGGTTCAATGGCGCGATGCGCTGGCGCGCCCCGGTGAGGAAGAGGCCGCGGGCCTCGATCAGGAACTGCACCAGCTTGTCGCGCACCACCGGGTCCTCGATGGCCGGACGACCGCCGCGCTGCGCCCGCCGCGCGAGGTCGATCGTCTCCGCCGGGTCCGGCACCTTGATCGAGTAGCCGCCCGCCTGGCCTCCGCGCGCGCTGCGCTCGTATTCGAGCGTCCGCATCGCGACCGTCCAGCCCTGGCCTTCTTCACCCATCAGGCAGTCGGCGGGAATCCGGGCGTCGGTGAAGAAGGTCTCACTGAAGCCGTACTCGCCGGTGAGCTTGCGGATCGGAAAGGTCTCGACGCCGGGCACCTTCATCGGCGCCAGGTAGAAGCTCAGCCCCGCGTACTTGTTGCGCGCATCGGGGATGCTGCGCGCCAGCAGGATCATGTACTTCGCGTAGGTGCCGTGGGTCGTCCAGGTCTTGGTGCCATTGATCACCCACTCGTCACCATCTCTCACCGCGCGTGTCTGCACGTTGCCGAGATCCGAGCCGTGCTCGGGCTCGGAGAAGCCCTGGCACCAGATGTCCTCGGCGGAGAGGATCCCCTTGATGTATCGCAGACGCTCTTCGTGGGTCCCCATGTCGAGCAGAAGCGGCCCGACCCAGCTGAGCCCGATCGTGTTCAGCATGATCGGAGCGTCGTGTCGTTCGCATCTCCTCGGTGGCGATGTCCTGGAAGGCCTGGTGCAGGCCGCCTCCGCCGTACTCCTTGGGCCACGCCGCACCCAGGTATCCCGCTTCGTAGACCTTGTTCTGCCAGTCGCAGAGGAAGTGGAACTGCTCGTCGGTACCGACCTCCATGAACGTGAGAGGCATCATGAAGTCGGGCGGCGGCGGAACGTTCTCCCTGAACCAGGCCGAGGCTTCGGCGCGGTACTCGTCGAGCTCGCTCTTGCTGGGTCTACTCATCGTCGTCTCCTCTTTGGACACCAGCTAGGACGCAACGGCGAAGCCCTGAAGCTCCGCCGCTCGATTCCGCAGGTACTCGGGGCCACCGAGCAGGTGGCGCGCATTGCCGATGCGCTTGAACCAGAAATGCAGGTTCTGCTCATCGGTCCAGCCGATGCCGCCTTGCACCTGGGTCGAAGTGCTCGCGATCTCCCAGCCGATCTCGGAGGCGTGCGCGAGGACGTGGCACGCCATCAGCGGCGCCTCGTCCGGCATCGCATCGAAGCTGTGCGCGGCATACCAGAGCAGCGATCGCGCGGGCTCGATTTCGGCGATCATCTCCGAACACATGTGCTTCACCGCCTGAAACGAGCCGATCACGCGATTGAACTGCTTGCGCTCCTTCGCATAGGCCACGGCCTGCTCGACCATCGATTCACAGGCGCCGACGACGTCGGCAGCCAGCGCGATGCGACCCGCGTCGAGCATGCGGGCGATGGCATGTCCCGCACCTTCGAATACGGCTTCGGGCGTGACGCCCTCGAGGAGCACTTCGGCCGTGCAGCGGGTGGCGTCGACGGTCGTGAGGCGTGTGATCTCGAGCCCGGGGGCGTCGCTGCGGACGACGCCGAGCGTGTCGCCGTCGATCGCCACCAGCAGCAGATCGGCAGCACAGGCATCGATCGCCATCATCGCCTTGCCCTGCAGGGCGCCCGCCTTGACGGTGACGCCGGCACCTTCACGCACCGAGAAGAGCTCCGTCACGGCGACGCCGAAGACGAGATCTCCAGTGGCGATGCCCGCGAGCCAGTCCTCGCTCGCGGGTCCACCGAGCAGGGCGAGCGCGATCGGCGCCATGACCGCCGAGCTGAGGAAGGGCGTGGGTGTCACCGCATGGCCCAGCGCCTGCGAGACGAGCACGGCGTCCAGCAGGGCGAGCCCGCTGCCACCCTGCGCCTCGGGCACCAGCACGCCCGCGACCCCGAGCTCGGCCAGCGCGCTCCAGATCGCCCGGTCGTTCGGGCAGTCCTTCTCGCGCAGCTCACGCACCCGCTCGATCGGCACCTCCTCTGCGAGAAAGCGCTGCACCGTCTGCTCGAGGAGGAGCTGATCTTCCGAGAGTCCGAAATCCATGTCGCTTTCCTGCGCCTCCCTCAGACCTTCGCCGGCTTGGGTTCACGCGGCAGCCCGAGTCCGCGTTCGGCGATGATGTTCTTCTGGATCTGGGCAGTGCCGCCGCCGATGATGAGCCCGAGCGAGAACATCGAGTGGGCCTGCCAGTAGCCCTGTTCGCGCTCGTACTTGCTGTGGTCGTAGAGCGCGCCGAGCTCGCCCATGACGTCGAGGGCGAGCTTTGCCATGTCGAAGTTGAGCTGGCAGTTCTGGAGCTTCACGACGAGCCCCGCGACCCCGGGCGACTCGCCCTTGAGAGCTGCACGTCAGCATGCGCATTCCGTGGTGCTTCATCGAGAGCGCCCGGGCCTGCAGCTTCATCAAGCGATCGCGGTAGACCGGGCTCGCCATGGCCGGCGCCCCGTTGACCGTCTCCTTGCTCATCAGGCGCGCGAGACGCATCAAGGTGCCCTCGGCGTTGGCGTTCAGCGAGTTGCGCTCGTGCTTGAGCGTCGTGTTCGCGATTCGCCAGCCTTCGCCGCGCTTGCCCACGACGTTCGCCTTGGGCACGCGCACGTCGGTGAAGAAGACCTGGTTGAAGGAGTTCTCGCCGATCTCGCCCGCCATCGTGCGCATCGGCTGCACCTCGATGCCCGGCGTATCCATCGGAAGCAGGATGTAGCTGATCCCTTCGTGCTTCTTCGCGTCGGGTTCGGTGCGCACCAGGATGAAGCACATCTGGGCCATGTCCGCAGTGCTCGTCCAGATCTTCTGCCCGTTGATGATGAAATCGTCGCCGTCCTCGGTGGCCGAGGTCTGAAGGCTCGCCAGGTCACTTCCGGCGCCGGGCTCGGAGTAGCCCTGGCACCAGATGACCTCGCCGCGCATCGTGGGACCGATCCAACGCTTGCACTGCTCCTCGCTGCCGTGGCTCAGCAGGGTCGGCACCAGCATGGACGGGCCCTGGGCCATCATGCCGCGGATCACGCCCGCCTTGTTGAACTCCTCGTCCATGATCACGGTCGCGAGGAGATCGGGCTCGGCCCCATAGCCACCGTACTCCTTCGGAATCGTGCGGGCCCAGTAGCCGTGCTCGATCTGCAGGCTCAGCCAGGCGACCCGGTCCTGCCAGTTGCCGTCGCCGAGCCGCCAGTTCCTGGCGGGCCGGTGCTTGGCCACGAAGTCCCGTACCTGCATGCGGAACTCTTCGTAACGAGCGTCGAACTCCAGGTCCATCTGTCTCCATCCTCTTCGCGCGCGGTGCAGCGCGTCTCGGCGCCTCCCCGCCCTGCGGACCCTACTCCCCGTCGCCCGCCCAGGGCGGCTTCTCGCGCTTCAGGAAGGCCTTCATTCCGGCGGCGGCTTCTTCTCCCCTGAAGAGCCGCCCCGAGAGATCCGCCGCCCACGCGAAGGCCTCCTGCTGCTCCATTTCGGGCACTTCGTAGACGAGGCGCTTGGCGAAGCCGAGCGCGTTCGGCCCACCCAGCCGCAAGTCTGCCAGCACTTCGTCGACCGCCGCGTCGAGCTGGTCGGCCGGAACGGCGCGGCTGATCAGGCCGAGCTCGGCGGCCCGGGACGCCGGGAAGCGGTTGCCGCGCAGGAACACCTCCATCGCTTCACCGTGCCGCATCTTCGGCAGGCACACCACGGAGATGATGGCGGGGACCACCCCGAGGCGAACCTCGGTAAAGCCGAACTTCACGTCGTCCTGGGCGATCGCGATGTCCATTGCGGCGGCCAGGCCGTTGCCGCCGCCCACGACGTGGCCCTTGATCTTTCCGACGATGGGCGTGGGCGAGCGCTGGATCTCGGCGAGCAGCGCTTCGAAGCCCAGCTTCGGCAGATCACCCTTGGTGGCGCCGGACGCCTGTTTCAGGTTTGCGCCGGCGCAGAAGGTCGTGCCCTCGTTGGTGACGACCACGGCGCGGATCGCGGGATCGGCATTGGCCTCGGTGATGGCGTCGTGCAGCCCGTTCAGGATCGTGGCGCCGAGAGCGTTGCGACTCTCCACCTCGGCGAGGGTGACGGTCAGGATTCCGTCGGCGGTCTCGAGCCGGACTTCGCCCATGCTGCCTCCTTGCCTCATGCGCATTTCTGCGATCGTGCGCATATAAAAATATATCTTGCTCGTAATTACCCTATCTGTTACCTCTGTGTCAACACGATTTGGCTGGCCCCGATCCGGAGGCTCGAAGCAAGGCGCCCTCTACGAATGGGAACGTTCCTCCTCGTGATCGAGCCCGCGCAAGAACATTAGAGGGAAACAACATGGCCGATCCGATCCGCATCGCGAACTGTTCGGGCTTCTTCGGAGACCGCCTCTCGGCGGCCCGCGAGATGGTGGAGGGCGGACCGATCGACGTCCTCACCGGAGACTGGCTCGCCGAGCTCACCATGCTGATCCTCGCGCGCACACGCGTGAAGCGACCCGGCGGCGGCTACGCGCGCACCTTCGTGATGCAGATGGAACAGGTCATGGAGACCTGCCTCGACAAGGGCATCAAGGTGGTGACCAACGCCGGCGGTCTCGACCCGGACGGGTGCGCGCAGGCGGTGGCCGAGGTGGCGGACAAGATCGGCCTGAACCCGAAGATCGCCTACGTGCGTGGTGACGACCTCCTTCCGCGCATGAACGAACTCATCGCGGCCGACCAGCTCATCCACTTCGAGACCGGCGAACCGATCAAGGACGCCTCGACCTTCCTCACCGCCAACGCCTACTTCGGCGGCTGGGGCATCGTCGAGGCGCTGAACCAGGGCGCCGACATCGTGATCACGGGCCGCACCACCGACGCGGCCGTCGTGTGCGCTCCGGCGGCGTGGCATCACGGCTGGAGCCGGACGGACTGGAACGCCCTTGCCGGCGCCGTGGCCGCGGGCCACGTGATCGAGTGCGGCACCCAGGCGACAGGCGGCAACTACTCCTTCTTCACCGAGGTTCCGGGCATGGCCCGCGTCGGCT
This sequence comes from uncultured delta proteobacterium, assembly GCA_963722885.1. GTDB lineage: Bacteria > Myxococcota_A > UBA9160 > UBA9160 > UBA6930 > CAVXZE01. The sequence goes on along the minus strand of CAVROS010000040.1, from coordinate 72,065 downwards.
TCCCGTGGGCCGAGATCGCGGAGGACGGCTCGTCGGTGATCGGCAAGCACGACGGGTCCGGCGGCGAGGTGTCGATCGGCACCGTCACCTCGCAGCTCCTCTACGAGATCGGCGCTCCGGAGTACCTCGGCCCGGACGTGACGACCCGCTTCGACACCATCCAGCTCGAGCAGGTGGACAAGGACCGGGTGCGCATGTTCGGCATCCAGGGCGAGCCGCCCCCGACGACGCTCAAGGTCTGCCTCAACCGCGTCGGCGGCTATCGGCAGGACATGAACGTGTGCTTGACGGGTCTCGATATCGAGGCGAAGGCGAAGCTCGTCGAGGACGCGTTCTGGGCGGCGTGCCCCTTCGCGCCCGAGGACTACGCCTCGGTAGAGACTCGCATCGTCCGCACGGACAAGCTGGATCCGGAGTCGAACGAGGAGGCGACCGCCTTCTTCAAGATCTCGCTCAAGGATCCGGACGAGAAGAAAGTCGGACGCAGCGTCTGGAACGCGATGGTCGAGCTGGCCCTCGCCTCGATCCCCGGCTACACGAGCCTGGGTGGAGGGGCCGCCGCCGGACGACCCTTCGGCGTGTACGAACCGGCGTGCGTCCCGGCCGAGATCGTGCCCCAGGAGGTCGTCGTTTCGGGAAGCGAGCCGTGCGAGATTTCGTCGGTCATCCCGAGAGCGGAAATCCGCGTGACGCCGGCGCCCGGCCCGGAGGCCGCGGCACCCGGTGGCCCGACGCAGCGCCAGCCGCTCGGCACGCTCTACGGCGCGCGGTCCGGTGACAAGGGCGGCAACGCAAACCTGGGCATCTTCGCCCGCAGCGACGAGGCCTGGGCCTGGCTGGATCAGTTCCTCACCACGGAGAAGCTGAAGGAGCTGCTGCCCGAGGCCGCGGAGCTCCAGGTGGATCGGTACCGTCTGCCCGCGATCCGCTCCCTCAACTTCGTGCTCCACGGACTGCTCCAGGAAGGGGTCGCCGCCTCGACGCGCCAGGACGGGCAGGCCAAGAGCCTCGGCGAATGGCTGCGCGCACGCGTCGTGGATCTTCCGGAGGCGCTGCTGTCTTGACGACCTCCCCCAGCAGCGAGGAGGAGCGGCTGCGCTTCCCGGGCGTGCGAGCGCCAAAGCCGCTGCTCTCGGCGGAGATCGAGCGACAGCTCGGCGCGCGGCAGCTCGAGCTGCTCGACGAGCTCGAAGAGAAGCTCCTCGGCGAGGGCCTCGCGGATCTCACCATGGCGGAGATTGCGGCACGCCTGAGTTGCTCGCTGCGAACGCTCTACGGCATCGCACCCAGCAAGGACGAGCTGCTGCTCACGATCGTCGATCGTCGTCTACGCTGCATCGGCCGCGCCGCGATCGAGGCCCTCCGCGCGTCGATGCGGCCGCTCGATGCGCTGCGCACGTACTTGCAGGCCGCCAACGCAGCCGTCCAGCCGGAAGCGCTGGCCTTGTCGGCAGATCTCGCGAAGGTCGCGGGGGCCGGGCGACTGTTCGACGCCCACGAGAGCTATCTGACCGCGGTGACGCAGAGCCTGCTGGACAGAGCCGTCGCCGAGGGAGAGATCGCACCCGTGGACACCGCGGCGGTCGCTCACGTGCTCGCGGGCCTCGGCCGCGAGTTCGCGCGACCCGAAGTCGCCGAGATCGCCCAGGCCTCTCCCAAGGAGACCGCGGACGCGATCTCCGAAGTCATCCTGCAGGGGCTCCTGGCGAAGCGCTAGGTTGGTCCGTTCCTCGAAGGTCTAGACAGCTCCGAGCGGAAAGGAAGGAAACCAAAGATGGGACAATGGATGGACGGCTATCTGGAAAGAATGGTAGCCCTCGACGAAGAAGCCCTTCGGGGAGGCGGAGAGGAACGAATCGAAGTCCAGCACGGGCTGGGCAAGCTCACAGCCAGAGAGCGGATAGACAAGCTGGTGGATCCGGGAAGCTTCAACGAGCTCGGTGCGTACGTCCAGGACCCGTCGGCGAGGATCTTCAGTGCCAGCCCGAAACCGAGTCCAGGCGATGGGGTGGTGATGGGTACGGCCGAGGTCGGGGGCAGGCGAATCATGGTCTACGCCCTCGACTTCACCGTGATGTCCGGCACCATCGGTGACCAGGGGGTGTGGAAGATCGCCGAGCTGGTCCAGATGGCGGGACAGGAGCAGGTACCGATCTTCGGCATGATCGATTCAGCCGGGTCCAGGATCAGCTTCAAGTGGGGATCTTCCGGGCTCAACGGCATGGGCCAGCTGATCCGGAACTACTGCCTCTATTCCGGGATCATCCCCCAGATCACGATGCTCCTCGGGCCCTGCACCGGACCCATGGCCCAGATCGCGACCCTCTCGGACATTCTGATCATGAACGAAGACACCGGCTTCCTGTGGCTGGGTGGGAAGATCGAATCAGACGATGCCGGAAGAGCGGACTTTCACATGAGCCGGTCCGGGCAGTGCGATCTGATCGCCGAAAACGATGAGGCAGCCATCGAGCTGGCGAAAGAGGTGTTCGCGTTCATCCCCCAGAACTGCTGGGGAAAGCCGGCGGCCATCGAATCGGACGACGACCCGGAGAGGAGAGAGGAAGCGCTTCTCACCGTGATGCCGGACGATCCGAAGTACACCTACGACATGCACGAGATCATCGAGCTGATCGTCGATGACGGGGAGTTCTTCGAGCTGAAGGAGGATTTTGCCCCCAACATCATCATCGGCTTTGCCCGGTTCGACGGCATGGTCACCGGGATCACCGCCAGCAATCCGGACGAGCTGAGCGGGGTGATGGAGCCGGACTCGTCGGACAAGTATGACAAGTTCATGATGTTCCTCGACTCCTTCAACATCCCCCTCCTCACCTTGTCCGACACCACGGCCTATCCCCCCGGTGACAAGTGGGAGCGGATGGGGGTGATCCGGCACGGGGCCAAGAACCTGCACGGCTACTCCAACCTGACCAATCCCAAGGTCACCGTGGTGCTCCGGCGATCCTACGGCGGATCCAACATCACCATGGGCTGCGCCAAGATGGGTCCCGACTTCATCTTCGGCTGGCCCACGGTGGAGTTTGCACCGACCGGACCCGAGTCCATCGTGGAGGCGATCTTTCACAAGCAGCTGGCAGCGGCCAAAGAGAAGGGCAACTACCAGGAAGTCTACAACTCCTATCTACAGCCTCTGAAAGCAGCCTTCAGCGTGCTCAATATGTCGAAGGTCTACACCACCTACTACACCGTCCAGGCAGTGATCGATCCGAGAGACACCCGGGCCAACATCGTCAGGTCGCTCCGCGCTTCAGCGAACAAGAAGGAGATGTCGCTGGAGCGCAGGCGTTATGTCAAACCGGCCTGACCGCCTGAACAGATGAGACCGAGAGGAAATCCAGATGGGTAAACGAATGGAAGAGGCGATCGCCAGATACCAGGAGATCCAGCAGAAGAACCTGCTGGGCGGGGGTATCGAACATATCGAGCGGCAGCACAAGCGCGGCAAGCTGACAGCCCGGGAACGGATCGATGTCCTGGTGGATCCGGGGACGTTCAACGAAATGGGATCCAGCGTGGGTGCCACCGGGGCCCGCGTGGACGGCAGGGTGCCGGTCGCTCCCTGTGATGGCGCCGTGGTCGGCACCGGCAAGGTTCATGGACGGGTGGTGGCCATCTACGCATCGGACTTCACGGTCCTGGGTGGTTCGACGGCTACCCAGCATCTGCACAAGTACATGGAAGTCCTGGAGCTGGCAGCCAGGATGGGCATCCCCATCGTCAACCTGCTGGACTCCTCCGGCGGAAGGCTCGGCCATACCGATGTCGTCTCCGCAGGTGTCGACTGGCACTTCCGGATGGAATCCCTCTTCTCCGGGGTCATCCCCCAGATCACGGTCCTGATGGGACCCTGCATCGCCGGTGGCGCCTACCTGCCCACCCTCTGCGACTTTCTCCTGATGAGCAGGGTTTCGGCCAACATGTGGCTCGGCGGACCCCGTCAAACCGCAGCAGCGACCTCGGAAAAAATCGACCGGAATGTCGGCGGGGCCGACTATCACATGCAGTATTCAGGCAGTGCCGACATGGTGGGCGATGACGACGAGATCAGCATCAAGCAGTGCCGCGAGCTGATCCGATACCTGCCCCAGAACTACCGTGAGAAGCCGCCCAACTGGCAGCAGACCGACGACCCCCTTCGCAGCACGGAAGAGCTGATGGAGCTGATTCCCGACGATTTCAGCGAAGCCTATGACATGCACGATGTCATCAAGGTCCTGGTGGACGACGGTGACTACCTGGAAATCAAGGACGAATACGCCAAGAACCTGATTACCTGTTTTGCCCGTTTCGACGGAGAGGTGGTGGGGATCGTTGCCAACAATCCCAAGTACCCGGGAAGCATCCTGGAGATCAACTCCTCCGACAAGTATTACCGCTTCCTCCAGGTTCTCGACGCCTACAATATTCCGCTCGTCAACCTGGTGGACACTCCTCCATTCGTGCCCGGAGAGGATCAGGAAGCCGTTGGGCTGCTGAGACACATGGGGAAGATCGTGGATGTCTACACCACGGCTACCGTGCCCAAGATCAGCGTGGTGCTGCGGGAAGCCTACGCAGATGCCGGTTCGATGGTCATGGGTGCTCTGAAGAGCATGGGTGCCGACGTGACCTTTGCCCTGCCGATCGCCCAGTTCGCCGTGGAGGCATCGGAGCTGGACTACAGAGAGGTGTACGGCAAGGGGATCGAGGAGGACGCCTACGAGGCCTATATGGGTCGTTCTCGGGAAAAGCTGGATGTATTCGATGTGGGTCTCACGTTTACAGCTCAGATGATCGACGAGATCATCCTGCCGGCGGACACCAGGAAGAAGATCATCGAGGCGCTGGAAATCACCCGGGGCAAGGTGGAGAAGCTCCCCGAGAGGTCCAAGATCCACGGCGCACCCCCGACCTAGGCCGTCCACCGCTGCTCTACTGGAGGTTCACGCGACGGGGCGGCCAGGGCAACCACACGGATGTTCGCCGCCGATAGTCGGCGAACAGCCCGCTTCGCTCCGGGACGCCCGCCATCTTGCGCTCGTTCATCACCGTCACGGCGGCGAGCGCACAGCTGTTGAACGCCGTTCCGATCACCACCCAGGGCTCGCCGCAGACCATTCCGAAGGCTGCGATGGACCACCAGAAGAGCTGCTCTCCGAAGTAGTTCGGATGGCGTGAGTAACGCCAGATGCCGGTCTCCAGGAGCCAGACCTTGGGCTCGCCCCGGGTGAGGCGTTCGGTGTTTGCGCGCATGAAGCGGTAGAGCTGTGTATCCGCGGCGCCGGCGATGGCGATTCCTCCAAGCGCAAACCCGAAGGCGATGAGGTCTAGCAGGACCAGCGGCTGGGGGCAGAAGGAGATTGCCCAGAAAGGGAGCGTCAGCCCCACGAGCATTAGATGCTGTGCGATGTGGACGACGAAGAATTGCTCCCACCAGAAGTCCGGCCGCTCTCGTCGCATCTTCGCGTAGCGCCAGTCCTCCCGCAGGCCGAAGCGCCATTGTTCACGTCGGAAGTAGTTGTAGGTGAGCCGAGCGCTCCAAACGAGCAGGGCCGCCCAGGCAAGGAGCGCCCGCGTTCCGTCCGGTGTGGCCATCGGATGTGCGAGGTAGAACAAGGCGAGAAGAATGGGAAGCAGCGTCCAATAGGGATCGATCAGCCAGCTACTGCGTTGGATGATGGCGATCAGCCAGAATACCAGATCTACGAAGACGAAGTAGAAGACGTTGGCGGCGATGAGGGGGTGATGTAGGAGCCAGGCTGCCAGCTGACTGGCGCTCGCCACCTCCGTCCAAGCCGGCGCAGCGGGCACGGAATCGGCGGGAAACCAATCCAAGAGGAGCCAGGCGCAGAGCACGGCCGGCAGCGGAACCGTCAGGACGAGAAGTGCGTTCAGCAGATTCCTGCGCCCGAACGGGGCTTGGCTCGTCGGATCCGGACATCCCATCTGCATGCCTTCGCGGGTCTCGCCTACTCGAAGCGGCCAGGATACCATGGGCTGCGGAGACGCGGGATCCCGCCGCGGGGGCCATCCCGCTATCATGGTGATTCAGAAGGCACGCGGTTGAGCGTGGACATGCTGGCTGCGAGACGCCCCCACAGGAGGAGAGGTTCTCATCATGAAGACACGCATCACCGAGCTGTTCGGCATCGAGCACCCCATCGTCCAGGGCGGCATGCATTTCGTGGGTCTCGCGGAGCTCGCCTCCGCGGTCTCCAATGCCGGCGGCCTCGGCATCATCACCGCCCTGACCCTGCCCACGCCGGATGATCTCGCCAAGGAGATCGCGCGTTGCCACGAGATGACGGACAAGCCCTTCGGGGTGAACCTGACCTTTCTGCCCGGGTTCGCGGCGCCCCCCTATCCGGAGTACATCGACGCCATCATCAAAGGGGGGGTGAAGATCGTCGAGACCGCCGGGCGCAACCCCGAGCAGTACATGCCGGCGATGAAGGAGGCCGGCATCAAGGTCATCCACAAGTGCACCTCGGTGCGCCATTCGCTCAAGGCCGAGAAGATCGGCTGCGATGCGGTCAGTGTCGACGGCTTCGAATGCGGCGGTCATCCCGGTGAGGACGACATCCCGAACATGATCCTGCTGCCGCGCGCGGCCGAGGAGCTGACCGTCCCCTTCGTCGCCTCCGGCGGAATGGCCGATGGTCGCAGCCTGGTCGCCGCCCTCGCCATGGGCGCGGACGGCATCAACATGGGCACGCGATTCATCGCCACCACCGAAGCGCCGGTCCACGAGAAGGTGAAGCAGACCATCGTCGCCGCCAGCGAGCTCGACACGCGACTGATCATGCGGCCGCTGCGCAACACCGAGCGGGTGCTGAACAACCCTGCCGTCGCAGAGCTCCTCGAGATCGAACGCGCCAAGGGCGCAGAGCTGTCCATTCAGGACATCGTCCCGCAAGTCGCAGGGGTCTATCCGAAGGTGATGGTCGACGGCGACGTGGATTCCGGTGCCTGGTCCTGCGGCATGGTGGCCGGGTTGATCCACGACGTGCCGTCCTGCCAGGAGCTGATCGACCGCATCATGGGGGAAGCGGAGAGCCTCATCACCCAGCGCCTGTCGGGTTTGCTGGCGGAGTAGGTTTGGGCACACCGGTACATATTCATGGTAATACCGGCCATCTCCGGTAGGTTCAGGAGAGAATCAACAGCTAGGCTGCGCCGCCAAGGCGCTTCAGTGTCGGGCCCGCCCCTGGCGTCTTTTCGAGCGGATCGCGTCGGGCTACTCGGGCAGAGTTTCTACGATCCGCTCCCACAATGAGGTACAAGAAATGAGATTCATACCCCTGCTCGCCGCCGCCGCGCTCTTCGCAGTCCCTGCAGGCGCTATCGACCTGACCGGCACCTGGGTAGGCACCTTCAATTGCACCGAATTCGACGGCGTTAAGTTCAAGTACACGTATAAGGATGAGATACTGCTCATCACACAAGTCGGAAACGTGCTGAACATCGATTGGGAACGGGGCTCCTATAGCGGGCATCGCGATCGACGATGTGAAAAAGCCCGACGAGAAGGGCGCGGCGTCCCTCGTCGACTGCAGACACGACAACCGATCCCACCACCGGCTACTCGGAACTCGCCAACCTGACAGCGAAGGTGAACCGGCCCAAGGGCAAAGGCTCCCTCAAGGGGACCTCGGTCTACACCATGACGGTGCCGGCACGGGCAGTGCAAATGGAGCTTCAAGCTCATGAACGCATGCCGACCCTCTCGTGGCGGCGACCTGCCCGTAGTCAGCAGAAGATTCAATCGGGCCAGCGAGCGCGGCTCCCGCCGGGCCTGAGAGTCTGAGATCCCCCGTGGATTTGCCAGAACGGGGGATTCTCAGGCGTCAGGTGTAGGCGGAAAGTCGAAATCTCGAGTCACTCGTAGAGCTTTCGAAGGACGACTGCATCCGGCGTGCACTCCTCGAGACAGAGATCGCAGAGAGTGCACTCGTCCTGGTTTTCCTCGATGATCAGAGGGCGGTCTTCTTCCGCACCGAAGATGTTGACCGGGCAGACCTGCACGCACTTCCCACAGGCTGAAATCCCCGTGCACCTGTCTTCGGTGATTTCCACCTTGATGAACTCACTCATGAATGAACTCCGCGTCTGGATCCGATGGCGGCGGCCAGCTTCAGGATCCGCCTCGACCTCTCCACGATGGGAGCATCGATGAACTTGCCATCCAGCTGGATGGCCCCGATACCCCGGGCTTCGGCGTCGTCGAAGGCCTGGATCACCCTCTCCGCGTGCTCGATCTCCTCGGCGGTGGGTGAGAAGACGGCATGGCACGGTTCGATCTGGATCGGGTGGATGCAGAGCTTCCCCTGAAAGCCGAGCTGCCTGGCGCGCTCGGCGTCGGTCTTCAAGGCCTCCACGTCCTTCAGGTCGATCATGAAAGGCGTGTCCAGAGGCGGATCGACCTCCGCTGCGCGACAGGCAACCGCGATGCGCGAGCGGGGATAGTGAAGCTCGGCTCCCTTCCCTCGTGATCTCGATGCCCATGTCCAGCGTGTAGTCCGCCGCTCCAAAGGCCGCGGTGAAGAGCCTGCTGGGGTCCGTCTTCTCTGACAGGATCTCGAATACGTTCTGGACGGCTCTGGCCGATTCGATCAGCGGGATGACGGAAATCGTCCCGGGCTCGAGATGGTTTCTCCTCTCTGCCTCGCCCAGGTAGCCGTCGATCTCCCGAATGTCCGCGCGCTCCTCCACTTTGGGGACCATGATGCAGCGGAGGCCGTCGACGACGATCTCGTCGAGGTCGCCGGGAAGAAATTCCGAGCCGATGGCGTTTACCCGAACCAGGATCTCCCTGTCGCGAAACGCGGCGATCTTCTCGCGAACCTTCGGCCGCGATTCCTCCTTCTGAGAAGGCGGTACCGCGTCCTCGAGATCGATGATCACCACATCCGCCCCGGAGCTCACGGCCTTGTCCACGCGATCGGGTCGGTTCCCGGGAACGAAGAGAGCGGTTCGAATCGGTCCCAATTCCTTCATTTCACGCCTCTCTGCTCACAGCAACCCTTCCAGAATCGGCACGATCTCGGAAAACGCCTCGGCCACGTGGATGCCCGACGCCTTGAATGCCTCGATCTTTCCCGCGGCGCTCCCCTTTTCTCCCTCGACGATGGTCGCGGCGTGGCCGAAGCGAACACCCGGCATGGCATCGACGAACCGCCCGGCGATGAAGGCCACGATGGGGACTCCGACCTCGCCGGCAGCCGCCCGCTTCGCCAGGTTCTCTTCGACGACTCCGCCCGGTTCACAGAAGAGGACGACGGCCTTGGTCTCGGGGTCCTGATCGAAGAGGGGGATCAGATCGAGGAAATTCGACCCCACGATGGGATCGCCGCCGATGCTGACACAGGTGCTCTGTCCGATGCCGTGGGTGGTGAGCAGGTTGGCGATCTCGGTGGTCATCCCTCCGCTGCGCGAGGCAATGCCCACGGGACCGGGCATGTACGCCTTCTTCACATCCTCGATGGGCCCGCCCGCCATTCCCAGCTTGACCGAATCAGGCGAGATGATCCCGAGGGTGTTGGGCCCGATGACCCGGGCCCCTGACGCTCTTGCCGTCTCGAGAATCTCCACCACGTCCTTCCTGGGGATGCGCTCGGTCACGACCACCAGCAGCTCGATCCCGTTCTCGAGGGCCTCGAGAGCCGCGCCCAGCACCATGCGCGGCGGTACGGAGATGACCGACGCCTCGACGGGATCCTCCCGCACCGCCTGACGAACGGTGTCGTGGACGGGCACGCCGTGGATCTGCTGCCCTCCCTTTCCGGGAGTGACGCCGGCGACGACTCGTGTGCCGTAGTCGAGCATGTCCCGGGTAAAGGAAGCCGCCTCCCGCCCGGTGATCCCTTGAATGATGACCTTCGTATTCCGGTCAGCCAGTATGGACATCGCCCCTTCTTCCTCTGCTCCCGCTCAGATCCTCGTCCTCTCCACCGCCATACCCGCAGCCTCGTCGATGGAGACGGTACGGTCGCAGTACGGCACCCCGTACTTGGAGAGGATCTTGAAGCCTTCCTGCTCCCACGCTCCGGGAACGCGAAACACGGCCACCGTCTCGGATGGCTCCTTGCCCGCTTCCAGAATCCCCTTGACGACGCCGCGAGCGACCAGGTCGACCCTGGTGTTGCTCACCACATTCATGATGACCGCAATCTTCTCCACACCGGGCTTGGAGAGAATGTGCTTGGTCAACTCCTGCACCTTGAAAACGGAGGGGTTGCCGCCGATCTCGCAGTAGTTGGCGGGCTTCCCGCCGTGCTGCTGCACCGCATCGAAAGCGGTGAGCGAGGCGCCGCCACCGCCGATGATCAAGCCCAGCGTCCCCTCGAACTCGATCACGCGGCCAGCCACACCGCGGTGATCGAGCTGGTCGATTCGAGCGGCCTGCCTCTCGAACTCGGTGCTGCTTCGGCCTCCCTCGATCCGGTCTGCCTCCTCTTCCTTTTCCGCCAGATCCTCGTGTCGGAAGAGGCCGTCGTCGTCGATTTCCAGGTGGCAGTCGAGGGCGACGTACCTGCCGTCGCGCGTCAGTGCCAGTGGATTGATCTCGGCAATGGTCGCGTCGTAGTCCAGAAAGATGTCGGCCAGCGTCGAGAGGATGCCGCCCAGGCCCAGAAGCGCTCTACCCGAAACGCCGGCCTCCGCGATGATCTCCCGGGCGCGGTGCTGGGGAAGCCGCCCGCGAACCGAAAACGGCTCTCTCCGCACCTTCTCCGGATGACGGGCGGCGAGCTCCTCGATGTCGATACCGCCTTCCTGGGAGAAGACCGCCACCGGGTTCTTGCCCAGAGAGTCATAGGTGATGGCCATGAAGAGCTCCTGGGCCACGTCAGCCTTCTCCTCCACGAGGAGCTTCTTCGGGAGGTAGTCCCTGATTCGGGTAGAGAGAAGCTCCCCGGCCTTTGCCTGGGCTTCCTCCTGGGACGCGACCTAGACGATGCCCCCGGCCTTCCCGCGACCTCCTAGGGGGATCTGAGCCTTCAGCACCACCGGGCCACCGATCTGAAGGCCCCGGCTCGAGGAGATCAGCTGTGCAGGGGGCACCGAGATCCCGTGCTTCTTCAGAATCTCCTTCGATTCGTACTCCAGCAGACGCATAGGCCCTCCCGGCGAGATGATAAGCAACCCACCATTCTCGCGCCGCGGGCGGTCCGGATTGACGGAAGCTCTGGCCGGAGTTCCTCTCTGTTTCGGGCTCCTTCGGCTGGCCTTCGGACGGCGAAAAATATCCCGACTCAGCGACTTCCGCGGAGCCGACGAGTCCCTAACCTCTATACTGGGCGGATGCCGAGGGGGCTCCCGGGCCCCTCCGGAAGAGACCGACGAATGGAGAGGCCATGTCGCTGTCGAAGCTGATGCAGCTCGAAGCCGATATGAAGAAGTGCTTCCGATGTTCGCTCTGCAAGATGGTGCCCTTGCCCACGGTTCTCGACTCGCGGTACTCGAACGGCTGTCCGGCGAATCGAGAGCTTCACTTCCACGGCTATTCCGGATCCGGAAAGAGCATTGCGAGCCTCTCCCTGATCGAAGGCCGCATCGAGGTCGACCAGGCGCTGACGGAGATCGCATTCTCTTGCACGGCCTGCGGGCTCTGTGACGTCTCCTGCAAGTTCATCATGGAGGCGGAACGCCACCAGATCAACATGGCGTTGCGCGAACACCTGGTCGACGAGGGATTCAGTCCCGCTGCCCACCAACAGACGATCGAGAATCTCGACGCGCACGGGCATCCCGATGGAACGGCCCAGGTTTCGGCTTCGAGCTGGGCCGAAGGTCTGGACGTGAAGGTGGCCCCGGCGGATTCGGCTCCCGTCCTCCTGTTTGCGGGCTGTAGCGTGAGCTCAAAGTCCGATGCCTCTTCCGTCGTCCGGAAGCTGGCTCTTCTGATGTCTCGTGCGAGTGTGGATTTTGCCATCCTCGGAGACGCGGAAGACTGTTGCGGCATGCCGGCCTACTGGACCGGTCACCGTGACGTCTTCACGAAGATCGCCGCCGACCGGGCGCAGCGTTTCGACGACCTGGGAGTCGAGACGATCGTAGCCGCATCCGGCTCTTGCCTGGGGGCGATGCGTTCGAAGTATCCCGAATACGCCCGTGGGCCGCGGGCGCATGTGGTTCACGCGACCGAGTTCCTGGCGCGACTGATCGAGGAAGGGAAGTTGCCGCTCCCCAGACCCGTGGGGCGCAGGGTCACCTATCACGATCCCTGCTACCTCGGTCGCCAGAGTGAGCCCCCGCTGGCCTGGGAGGGCGAGTACAGAAGGACGCGCGGCTGCATGACCTACGCCGACCCGCCGCGGGAAATCAACCGGGGCACGCGCGGCGTTTTCGATCCGCCGCGGCGCATTCTGCGCGCCATCCGAGGCCTCGACTTCGTCGAGATGGCCCGGATTCGGGAGTACTCGTTCTGCTGCGGGGGCGGAGGGGGCGTTCCCCAGGCCTATCCGGATCTGGCCCGCGCAACGGCCCTTCACCGGCTCGAAGAGGCGGCCGGCGTTGGCGCCGAGTGCCTGGTGACGGCCTGCCATCACTGCCGAGCGAATCTCACCGAGGCGCAGGGGGCTCCGCAGGGCGGACTCCCCGTCGTCGACATCGTCGACCTGGTCTACGAGGCCTCGGGGATCGAGGGATGAAGTGAGCGAAGTGGGAAGCGGAGAGATCGATGATCGCCTGCGCTCCGTGCTCGCGCGCGGCTCGCTGAGCCAGAGTCCCACGGAGATCGCCGCGTCTCGAGTGGAGAATCCGCTGGTCGAATCCGGTGTGGAACCGAGCTGCGTGCTGCGTCCGGCCGACGCGGATGAGCTGCAGCAGTTGATGCGACTCGCCAACGAGCTCCGAGCGAACCTGACGGTGGCCTCATCCACGGGCAAGCACTGCAAGGGCGGAGTCGCAGCGGACAGGCACAACATGCGGGTCGACCTCTCCTCCTGGAAGGGAATCCCGTGGATCAACCGGCGCAACCGGGTCTGCCTGATCGAGCCCGGCGTCACCTACGGCGAGCTTCTCCCGCGTCTCGAAGCGGAGGGGATGACGGCTTCCCATGCCACTCGCCCCGAGGAGCGGAAAGAGCGTCCTCGCCGCGGTGATGGACCGCGAGCCCTCGATCTGGCCCAACCGGCAGTGGGACAGCGGCGACCCGGTGGCGAGCACGGAGTTCCTGTTCGGAAGTGGGGAGCGGTTTCGGACCGGCGCGGCTGGGGGCCCCGGAACTCTGGAGACACAGCGCGCCGCAGGCGGAGCCCACAAGTCGCCGGCCGGGCCTTCACAGACGGACTTCCATCGCGTCGTGCAGGGCTCCCAGGGCACCATGGGCGTGGTGACGTGGATCGCGCTGCGCGCGGAGCTGCGTCCGCGGATCGAGCGCCCTTTTCTCCTCGGGGCGAACTCCTTGTCGGACCTCGTTCCCTACGTCTATGAAGTGCAACGTCCCTGGCTCGGTGAGCACTCGTTCATCCTCGATCGCACCGCGGCAGCCTTGCTGCTGAGCGCAAGGGATGGCGATTCCTTCGCCGAGGCTCGCGATTCCCTTCCCGCCTACCTGTGTCTGCAGAACGTGGCGGGGTTCGAGCGGCTGCCGGAGGAGCGGGTCGAGTACCAGACCCGGGACATCGAGGAGATCGCCCGCAAGCATGGCCTGGACCCGGTCCCCGCCCTCGGGCGCGTCTCGGCGAGGAAGCTGCTCGAGACCGCGACCACTCCGGGTGCGGAGATCGACTGGCGTCACCACCACTCGGGCCACTGTCTCTCGATCTTCTTCCTGACCACCCTCGACAGGGTGCCTGAGTTGAGCGACCTCTTCGGGGATCTGGCCCGGAGCGAAGGCCTCGGCGAGGAGCGCTTCGGCTGCTACGTCCAGCCCGTCGTCCAGAACCACGCCTGCCACGTGGAGCTGCTCGCGCCCTTCGACCCGGAGCAGCCCGCCGAGGTGGATCGCATGCGCAAGCTGGAGACAGTTGCGGTGGGGAAGCTCGCGGCGGCCGGCGCCTTCTTCAGCCGGCCTTACGGGTCGGCGGCGCCGACGGTGTTCCATCGGAATCCGGCCAGCTACGAGGTGCTCAAGAAGGTGAAGGAAATCTTCGACCCGAACAGGATCTTGAACGATGGGAAGTGGGGCCTTTGAGCTCCTGGCTCGCAGCGCGTCGGGGATGAGGAGGCGGAGCGGTAGCCTTCGCGACCGCTTCACGAGGGAATGACGGGATGATCGGACAAGACGAGGTCGCGGCCCTACAGGAGATCGTCGGTTCCCGCTGGGTGTCCACCGAGCCCTGCATGATGGACACCTACTCCTTCTACATGAATCCGGAGACGCTGGTGAGGGACGGCGGACGTTGGACCCCCCGCCCCGTCGCGGTAGTGCTTCCCGAGACGACGGAGCAGGTGAGCGAGATCCTTCGCCTCTGCAATCGCACCGATCTGATGGCGAAGCCGCTCTCGACCGGATTCCACGCGGTCTGCGCTGCTTCGCGGGATCGGGTGGTCGTCCTCGATCTCAAGCGCATGAACAAGATCATCGAGATCGACGTCGAGAACCAGATCGCGGTGATCGAGCCCTACGTGCGCGCCATCGACCTGCAATCGGAGCTCTTCAAGCACGGGCTCACCGTTCACGTGATCTCCGCCGGCTCCAATCACTCGACCCTGGCCTCGACCACGGCAGCGTGGGGCTACGGTGCGACCGGCCCGTCCTCGAGCTACAGCGGCCGCAACCTCCTGGGCGTCGAGTGGGTGCTTCCGAGTGGCGAGATCCTGACCCTGGGAAGCGGCGGGGCCGGGAGCGGCTGGTTCACGGCGGACGGGCCGGGACCCTCGCTCCGGGGAATCATGCGGGGATTCCAGGGGAGCTTTGGTGGACTGGGCGTCTTCACCAAGTGTGCGGTCAAGCTCTACAAGTGGGAGGGGCCCGACAAGTGGGCCGTGGAGGGCGCATCGCCGGTCTACGTGCTCGACGAGCTGCCGCCGCGGATGGCGATGAACGTGCTGGTCTTCCCCACCAAGCAGGCGATGAAGGATGCGGGCTACAAGCTGGGCGAGGCCGAGATCGAGTTCGCGAACTTCCGCACGCCCATGTTCTTCACGGCGCTGGGCATGACCGAGAACAACCAGGAGCTCAAGGTGGCGCTGGAGAGCGGCATCTTCCAGAAGGCCATGAACTACGCCGTGGTCAGCGCCGTGGTGGCCCGATCGGATCGCGAGTTCGCCTGGAAGATGCGAGTGCTGAAGGAGATTCTCCGCGAGACCGGCGGCGTTCGCGTGGCGATGAATGCCAAGATTACCGCGAAGGCGCTCAAAGTCGCCGGTGCGCTGCATGCGGCGGGTGAAGGATCCCCTGGCGCCACTGCGCCGCTTTCCCATCCTTCAGGATCTCGACTCACGCACTTCCCCTGGGCAAGAAGCAGAAGCTCGAACAGGATTCCAGGCTGTTCTGGCTGCTGGTCCGGAATGCCGTCAACACCCAGGCGACCTTCCGTCCCTCGCAGGGCATGTCCACCGTGATGGGGGCCTTCGACACTTGGGATCTCGGCGTCGCGCAGTCGGACTGGATCGCCGCGGAGAAGCAGAAGTACATCGACGAAGGCGTTCTCCTCGACGACGGCGGCGACCTGGGATGCGGGGGCACCTTCGAGAACGGCCACCTCGGCTACCTGGAGGGCATCTACCTCTACGATCCCAGCGATCCCAGGGCCCTGATCGCCTCCGGAGAGCTGATCGAGGCGGGATCCGACGCCGCCATCGAGAAGTCCCTGGGGATTCCGATCGCCGGATTCGGCTCCGAGATGAACCAGCGCTTCGCGCCGCACTGCAGCGACTACCCGCGCTGGATGAGCAGGATCAAGCGGGCTTTGGATCCCAACACCGCCTCCGATCCGCTCTTCTACGCCGAACCCGAAACAGACGATTAGGACGGCCTCGCTGCGCTAGCTAGGTAATCGGCTTGAAGGCGACGATCTCGTGAAGGGTTCTGCCCTGTTCCTTGCGAGGGTCGCCCCCGACCATCAGCTCGATCTCGAAGTCGGAGAGTAGCCGGAAGTAGCCGGGCTTGAGGCGCAAGAGATACTTGGCCAGGAACCTCAGCAGGGGCGGGAAGTTCTCGAGCAGGTCCTCCGCCTCCAGGACTCTCCTCACGTTCATGCTCACATCGATCTGATCGGGGGCCGTGAGCTTTAGCGACTTCGGGTACGAGTGTCTTGGACGGTCATCATACTCGAGGCCCTCCGGTATGAAGTCGAACTCTCCCGTACTCAGGACGACTTCCTCGTTCCTCGCGGCCATCAGCACCTTGACGGCGTGGCGGTCCACCTTCTTGTTGCACTGAATGAACGCGTAACACACCGTCAGCGTCTCGGAGTAGATCCTGCCCCACATCCAGTACTCGATGATTCTCGGAAACTGGAAGTTCAGCCAGTTGTGATCGTGGTAACCCACACCTCTCGCGTCGATGCACTCATCGCCGATGCGAACCGTTCCCTCGACCCTGGCCCTGGGGAAGGGCACGACCCATGCGAAGTAGCCCAGGTCTCCGAAGTGCGAGTATCCGTCTCCGGGCTTCCAGCCGTGGACCTCGCTCGTATAGGTGAGATCGAAGCGCAGGTCACCCTCATCGACGTGGACCTCGTAGACGGGAAGCTCAGGTGTCGAGTAGTCGACCCTCAGAGAATTGTCACCCACCGTGACTTCGGGTTTCTCTCGCGACGCGCTGAAGCGGGAACGGTCGTATTCGATGAATCGCTGAGTTCTCTCTCCGTTCGGACGTACGACTACGAGCTCGACTCCAGTCTTTCCAGCGATGCCCGGATTCGGATTCGAAGCATGGAAGAAGACGACGACCGTATAGTCGCCTTCGAGGCGTGCGTCGAAGTACCACCACTCGTACATTCCCTTTCGACCCAGGTCGATGTGCAGGGAATCATCTTCGGGTGTCACTTTCGAGATCACACCGTCTTTTCTGCCCGGACCGGTCCAGCCCTCTCTCACCTTCGAACTCGGTCTTGTCTGGTCTGTCAACTCTCCGTCACCTCCAGTTGTACCCTGGGAGACACATCGTACACCGGATCGGTGGGCCGTCAGCGACTCTTGGGCTACCTCCCGGTGAAGCTCTTCCCCTCGGCGGCCAACTGCTCGAGCAGGGTGGCGGGCTTCCAGTGATCGCCGTGCTCCGCCCTGAATTCCTGCATGGTCGCCACGACGCTGTCGAGTCCGATCGAGTCCGCCCAGTACATCGGGCCGCCGCGGTACTTGGGCCAGCCGTAGCCGTTGCACCAGACCACGTCGATGTCGCTGGCGCGAATCGCAATGCCCTCTTCGAGGATCTTGGCCCCCTCGTTGACCATCGGGTACTGGGAACGCTTCAGGATCTCATCATCGCTGATCTCTCGCCGGGCGACCCCCATCTTCTCGGAGTACTCGATCACCAGCTTCTCGACCTCCGCATTGGGCGTCCGGGCGCGCGTCTCGGGGTCGTAGTCGTAGAAGCCCTTTCCGGTCTTCTGACCTCGACGTCCCATCTCGCACAAGCGGTCGCGCAGTGTCTCGCTCCTGGACCTCGCTGGGTCCCATCCGATGTCCAACCCGGCGAGGTCCGCCATGGCGAAGGGGCCCATCGGCAGGCCGAAGTCGAAGAGCACGCGGTCCACGTCCCAGGGCATCGCGCCCTCGAAGATCAGCTTGTTCGCCTCGACCGTGCGCCCGGCGAGCAGACGATTGCCGACGAATCCACGGCACACGCCGACCAGCACAGGGATCTTGTCGATCCGCCGGGCCATCGCCATCGAGGTGGCGATCAGCGTCTTGGACGTCTTTTCACCGCGCACGATCTCCAGCAGCCTCATGATGTTGGCCGGACTGAAGAAGTGGAGACCGATCACGCTCTCGGGGCGTTGCGTCGCCGAGGCGATCTCGTTCAGATTCAGGGCCGAGGTGTTGCTGGCCAGAATCGCATCGTCCTTGCAGATCCTGTCCAGGTCTTCGAAGACGCGCTTCTTGAGGTCCATGCTCTCGAAGACCGCCTCGATCACGAGATCACAGTCGGCGAATTCCTCCATGTCGAGGCTGCCGGTCAGCAGGGCCATGCGGTCCTCGACGTCCTGCTGGCTGATGCGCCCCCGCGATGCCGTGCGCTCGTAGTTCTTGCGCACCACACCCAGGCCGCGATCCAGCGCCTCCTGCTTCACCTCCACGAGCGTGACGGGAATTCCCGCGTTGGCGAAATTCATCGAGATGCCGCCGCCCATGGTGCCAGCGCCCAGCATTCCCACCTTTCGAATCTCGAGCTGCGGCGTATCCCGCGGAACCTCCGGAATCTTGTTCGCCTGGCGCTCCGCGAAGAAGTAGTAGCGCTGTGCAGCGGACTGCTCACTCGACACTGCCTTGACGAACAGCTCGCGCTCCTTCTGGACGCCCTCGTCGAAGGGCAGGTTGACGGCCGCCTCGACGGCCTGCACGCAGTACTCGGGCGCCTCGAAGCCTCGTGTCCTGCGGGCGATGCTCTTGCGGAAGTTCGCGAAGATCTCCGGCTTGCCCTTGGCGGCCTCGATCTTCTGGTTCCGATCTCGAATCTTCTGGAAGGGTCGGCTCTCGGCCAGGATCTTCTCCGCGAACGCGACTCCGGCGACCTGGAGATCGCCCTCCACGATCTCGTCGATCAAGCCGCTGGCCAGCGCCTCGTCAGCGCCGATCCGATCGCCCGAGGTGATCATCTGCAGCGCCTTCTCCACGCCCACGATGCGCGGCAGGCGCTGCGTGCCGCCCGAACCCGGCACGATCCCCAGCAGGACCTCCGGCAGGCCAAAGCTGGTAGATGCGAGCGCCACGCGGAAATGACAGACCATCGCCAGCTCCAGGCCCCCACCCAGCACCGTGCCGTGGGTGGCGGCAATCAGCGGTTTGGAGGCGGCCTCGATGTTGGTTGCGGGATGTCCACCTTCCCTGGGCTTGCCGAACTCCCGGATGTCGGCACCGGCGATGAACGTGCGACCCTCGCAGACGATCACGATCGCCTTGACTGCCGGGTCCGCGTCGGCCCTCTCGATCCCCTCGCAGAGACCGTCCCGGACTCCCCGGCTCAGGGCATTGACCGGTGGATTGTCGACGATCAGGACCGCGATCTCGCCGTGTTGCTCCAGGGTCACCATGTCGGTGATTCTTGCCATCTCTGATCCCCTCTCCTCGATGGTCGGCGCCGCGCAGTGTACCATCTGCAGCGCGGGATTTGACATCTCGGCGGGCCTCGTGGTAGTTGGTCAGGCGAGATCACCAAGCCATCCCAGCCCACTGCAGCAGGAAGAGAAGAACGGTGAACACCTATCTGAAGGACGAGGCGCTGAGAGAACGGGCCCGCCGTGTGATCCCCGGCGGCATGTACGGTCACCAGTCGGCCGCGCGGCTGCCAGAGGGCTTTCCGCAGTTCTTCACCCGGGGTGAGGGCAGCCACGTCTGGGACGCCGACGGCAACGAGTACATCGACTTCATGTGCGCGTACGGGCCGATCGTGCTCGGTCACCGTCACCCGGCGGTCGAGCAGGCCGCTGCCGAGCAGCGCGCCCGGGGGGATTGCTTCAGCGCCCCGACGGATCGGATCGTCGAGCTCGCCGAGCTTCTGACCGATCTGACGCCACACGCGGACTGGACCCTGTTCGGCAAGAACGGGACCGACGCGACCGTCTACGCCCTGGCCGTGGCGCGGGCCTCACACGGGAAGGCGCGTGGTGCTGAGAGCCGGAGACGCCTACCACGGCTGGGCCCCGGTGTGGCAGGCAGAAGACCGCCCCGGCATGCTGGCGGAAGATACCGCCCATCAGTTCAGCTACGTCTACAACAACCTCGAGAGCGTCCGAGCCGCGGCCGAGCTGGCGGGCGACGACCTCGCCGCGATCCTGGTCTCGGCCTTCAAGCACGACGTGGGCCGCGATCAGGAGCTGCCGGACCCCGGCTTTGCGAAGGGAGTCCGCGAGATCTGCGACGCCGCCGGCGCCGTGCTGATCCTCGACGACGTCCGGGCCGGCTTCCGCCTTCACCTCGGCGGCAGCTGGGCGGCGCTCGGCATCCAGCCGGACATCTCGGCCTACAGCAAGGCGATCGCCAACGGCTACGCCCTGGCCGCGGCGGCGGGCCACGAAAGGCTGCGGGACGCCGCCGCCAGCATCTTCGCCACCGGCTCGTTCTGGTTCGCGGGAGTGGCGATGGCGGCGTCCATCGCCACACTCACGACACTGCAGACGAGCAATGCCCTGCCGCATATGGAGAAGGTTGGCGCGCTGCTGCGGGATGGTCTGTGCGAGCAGGCGCGCTCTCACGGGGTCGGCATCCGCTACACCGGTCCGGTCCAGATGCCCTACCTGATCTTCGAAGGAGACGAGCCGGCTCGCTTCAGGATCCGCCGCGCCAAGCTCTTCGCGGGAGAGGCAGCCAAGCGGGGCGTGTATCTGCACCCCTCCCACAACTGGTTCCTGTGCGCGGCGCACAGCGAGGACGACATCGGTCGGGCCCTGGAGATCACCGACGTGGCCTTCGCGAAGGTACGTGCCACCTTTGGCGGAAGCTAGCCCGCTCGCTCAGTCGATGATCGCCGAGGAGATGATCGACTGGAGCTGACCGCGGAAGTTGAAGGTGTTCGAAGGCATCAGCTGGGTCAGGAAGATTGCGATCAACTCCTCGGACGGGTCGATCCAGAAGATGGTGCTGGCCGCCCCGCCCCAGGCGTACTCGCCGACGGAGCCGATCACGCCGGACCGGACCGGGTCGAGCCTCACCGAGAAGCCCAGACCGAACCCCGTGCCCTCGTAGGGCGTCTCGCTGAAGGCCCCGACGGAGAGGTCGGTCAGGTCCTTGCCGTCGGGGAGGTGGTTGCGCGTCATGAACTCGATCGTCCGGGGGCCGAGCAGGCGCACGCCGTCGAGCTCACCGCCGGCGAGAAGCATGCGGCAGAAGCGCAGGTAGTCCGCGGCGGTGGAGACCAGGCCGCCACCTCCGGAGAAGAGCTTCGGGGGGGCGAGGTAAGGGCTGGTCCGCGGATCGTCCTGGAGGCGAAGCTTCTTGCCGGGACCGCGGTCGTAACAGGCTGCGAAGCGGTCGACCTGCTCCGGCGGCACGTGGAAGGCCGTGTCGCGCATGCCGAGGGGCTCGAAGATGTGGCGACGCAGGTACTGATCGAGAGGCTCGCCGGAGAGAACCTCCACCAGGTAGCCGAGAACGTCGGTGGATACGGAGTAGTTCCAGGCCGTCCCCGGGGAGAACTCGAGCGGCAGCGTCGCGAGCACCTGAACCATGTCGTGCAGCGTTCCATCGAACGGCCTTTCGTTGGAGCCGATCCCCAGCTTGCGGTACGCCGCGTCGACGTTGGTGCGCTCCATGAATCCGTAGGTGAGGCCCGACATGTGCGTCAGCAGATCGCGGACGCTCATCGGGCGCTCGCAGGGCGCGGTGAGGAAGGCCGGGTGGTTCCCCACCTGGTAGACGCGCAGATTTCGCCAGGCGGGCACGGGGATCAGCTTGTGGACCGGGTCGTCGAGCTGGAAGTGGCCGTGCTCGTGGAGCATCATCAGCGCGACCGAGGTGATCGGCTTGGTCATCGAGTAGATGCGGAAGATCGTGTCCTCGGTCATCGGCGTGCCGCGCTCGCGGTCCATCAGGCCGAGGGGCGAGAGGTAGGCGATTTCTCCACGGCGGGCGACGAGTGTGAGACCACCCGCAATCTTTCCCGGATCGATGTAGCGGCTCTTCAGGTGCGCATCGATGCGCGCCAGGCGCTCGCTGGAGAGACCGAGGGCTTCGGGGCGAGTGGACATGGGAGTGCTCCTGATGGCTCCGGGTGGCTGGGGCTCGATCATATCACTGTTGAGTTACCATGGAAGGTCACGAAGAAAGAGGGATGGCAATGGCTTCCAACGGGCATGAAGAGACCTGGGATTTCATCATCGTCGGTGGTGGCTCCGCCGGCTGTGTCCTGGCCAATCGGCTCTCGGCGAATCCAGACACCAGGGTCCTGTTGCTGGAGGCCGGTGGGTCCGACCGATCCCTGTTCATCGCCGTACCGGTTCTCGTCCTCCAGGCGATCACGAAATACAACTGGAAATACCTCGCCGAGCCGGATGAATCGCGAAATGGCCTGAGAGACATCTGGCACGGCGGCAAAGTGCTCGGAGGTGGGAGCTCGATCAGCGGGATGATCTACGTCCGCGGCCACCGCTACGACTACGACCACTGGTCGGAGCTGGGCTGTGACGGATGGGACTACGAAAGCCTCCTACCCCATTTCAAGCAGATCGAAACATACGAGCGGGGTGCGAGTCCGTATCGCGGAGGAGACGGCCCACTGCGCTCGTCCGACATCCGGCTGGCACATCCGACGATGGACGCTTTCGTGGATGCCGCCCAGCAGGCGGGAATACCTTCAAACCCGGATTACAACGGCGAGAGTCAGGAGGGGGTCGCGCACGCTCAGGCCTATCAGAGGAACGGCTTCCGTCACAACAACGGAAGGGCCTTCATTCGCCCCGTCAAGCACCGGAAGAACCTGACCATCGTGCTCAACGCATTTGCCACCCGGATTCTCTTCGACGGGACGAGGGCTGCGGGTGTGGAGTACAGGCACAGGGGACGAATCCACCAGGCGCATTGCCACAGGGAGGTCGTCCTGAGTGCAGGTGCCATTGCCTCTCCCAAGATTCTGATGCTCTCCGGAATCGGGCCCGAGGCCGAGCTGCGCCGCCACGGCATCGACGTGATCTTCAACAGCCCTGATGTGGGTCAGAATCTACAAGAGCATCCCGTGATCACCCTTTCGTGGGGCGTGAACGTACCGACCATCAATAGCGACCTCTTCTCCTTCCGGAGTGTGAAGCACGGCCTGGACTACCTGATGTTTCGGCGTGGGCCCTTCTCCGCCTGCACGGCCCACACGCAGGCCTTCGTGAAGAACTCGCTCGGGGCGGAGCACGGATGGACGGATCTTCAGCTGATCTTTCAGGCCCTGTCCTACGTTCCTCGCATCGACGAGAAGACGGGAATGAGGACGTTCCGCCTCTCCAGCAGGCCGGGAGTCAATGCCTCTGTCATTGCCCTTCACCCGGAGTACAAGGGTTCGATCGGCCTGCGTTCCGCCAGTCCTGAGGATCCGCCCGTCATACGCCATCAGCTCGTCGGTTCAGACTACGAGATGAAGCAGTTGATCGCGGGCGCCCGAACGGTGCAGAGAGATCTTCTCGCAGCAGGCGCTGAGACCCTTCCTGACCGAGGAATTCGCACCCGGACGAGAGGTCGACTCCGACCAGGATCTCGAGGCCTACGTACGAAGAACCGCATGGAGAGGGGATCACCCCACCTGTACCTGCAGAATGGGAGGTGACGACCTCTCCGTGCTCGATCCGGGTCTGCGGGTCCGAGGCGTGACGGGCCTGCGGGTGGCGGACGCCTCGATCATGCCAACTCTGGTGTCTGGCAACACGAACGTACCCAGTACGATGATTGGCGAGAAGGCCTCGGCGATGATCCTCGAAGAGCACGCCTAGCGTTTCGGAGGTCGTCGCTCTTCTCGAGGAACGCGCGCGGATGCTCCCTCAGGCCCCCGTCTTGAGGGTGATCCCGCCGTCGACCTTGATCTCCTCGCCGGTGATGTTCGCCGCATCGTTGCTGGCCAGGAAGAGCACCACCTTTCCGATGTCCTCCGGTGTCTGCTCGCAGCCGAGGGGTGTCCGCTCCTTGACGATGGAAAGGAAGATGTCGCGCGGCTCCATGTCCTTCAACGCGGGCACGGTGAGCTTCATCATGGTCGAGAGCGTTTCCCAGGCGCGCGTCCAGAGCAGCCCTGGGCAGATCGCGTTCACCCGGATGCCGTGGGGTGCGAGCTCGAGCGCCAGGGTGCGGGTCAGGTGGATCACTCCGGCCTTCGCTGCGCCATAGGCCGCGAGCTGCGGTGACGGGGTGAGGCCCGCGATCGAGGCGATATTGGTGATCGACCCGCCTCCGCCAGCCTTCAGGTGCGGAATCGCCGCCTTGGTGGCGGTGAAAGTGGTGTGGAGGTTGTTGGCCACCTGCCCCTCCCACCACGCCTGGGTCTGGTTCTCGAAATCCGGCCCGCCGATCTGCGAGATATCCTCCCGGCCCGTAGTCGCGCCCGCGTTGTTCACCAGGATGTCGAGTCCGCCGAGCTCGTGCACCACGCGCTCGGTAGCCTGGGAAACCTCCGTCTCCCGCGACACGTCCGCCGCGAGTCCAAGCGCCCCCCCGCCGAGGCTCGCCGCCGCCTCTTCCGCGGCCGCTCCGTCGATGTCCACGATGCCGACCTTCGCCCCTTCCGTGGAGAGACAGCGGGCGATCGCCGCCCCGATTCCCCGCGCGCCTCCCGTCACCATCGCCACCTTGCCCTCGAGTCGCATATCTCCTCCTCCTGAGCCCTGTCCGCCAGCTCCTCTCGTCCACCGAGATGGAGCGGGTTCAGCCACGCGTGCGGAAGGCCGGTGCGATCTCCGCGATGAAGCGGTCGAGGATCGGGAGCTTCATCTCGGTCGGTCCCAGATTGAAATCCGGCACCACCAGCTCATCGACACCCGCCTCCGCGTAGGCCTTCACGATCTCGGTGATCTCCTCGACATTGCCCGCGATGATGGGGCGTCCGGCAGATCCGCTGCGGATCTTCTCGATGAAGTCACTGTCGTCGGAGAGAAAGAGCATTGCGACCGCGGAGCGCTGGATCTCGCTCGGGTCGCGTCCGACGTCCTTGCAGTGCGCATCGAGGATCTTCATCTTGTGGCGCAAGGTCTCGACATCGCCCCAGACGTTCCACTCGTTCGCGTAGCGCGCGGCGATGCGCATCGTGACCTTCTCCCCGCCGCCGCCGATCAGGAGCGGAACCGGGGTCTGGACCGGCTTCGGCTCGAGCGGCGCCTCGTCGAGCTGGTAGAACTCGCCCTCGAAGCGGGTCTTCTGGTTCGCGAACAGACCCTGGATGACCTGGCACGCCTCTTCCATGCGGCGCAGGCGCCCGCCCATCGTGTCGAAGGGGATCCCATAGGCGCGATGCTCATTCTCCTGCCAGCCCGCCCCCAGCCCGAGCACGAGCCGGCCCCCGCTGATGTGGTCGACGGTGGCCGCCATCTTGGCCAGCACCGCGGGATGGCGATAGGTGTTTCCGGTGACCAGCGGACCGATCTGGACCCGGGGAACCGAGGCGGCGAGGGCCGCGATGGTCGTCCACGCCTCGCTCCAGGGCGCGCTGGTGTCCGGTCCGTTCGGCATGAAGTGGTCCGCGAAGTAGATTCGGTCCCACCCCGTGGCCTCCGCGTGCGTAGCGATCTCGAGGAGCGTCTTCCAGGACTGCTCGCCGGGCCAGAAGCTGAAGCGCATGGGTGTCCTCCCGTTTACCCAACCATTCTATCGTGAGCCGGGTATGATGTCCGCAGAGGGCAGAGGAGCGTGTCGTGAAAGAGTTCGGTGGCAAGGTGGCCGTAGTGACGGGTAGTGGTACGGGAATCGGCAGGGAGCTGGCGAGACAGCTGGTTGCCGAGGGATGCGGTGTGGCGGCCTGCGACATCATTGAAGAAAACCTCGCAGAAACGCTTTCACTCTGTCAGGCTGAAGCAGCACGCGGAGCCGTGGTGACGGTTCATCGATGCGACGTGGCCAACGAAGAAGAGGTTCAGAGATTCCGGGAAGAGGTAGAGGAGCAGCACCAGACCAGTCATATCAATTTGCTCTTCAACAACGCCGGGATCGGGGGCGGTGGCAGCTTCGTCGAGGCTCCACGTGAGGAATGGGATCGCACTTTCAACATCTGCTGGAACGGCGTCTACTACTGTGCCAGAGCCTTCATGCCCATGCTGTTGAAGAGCAGTGAAGGGCACATCATCAACACCAGCAGCGTCAACGGATTCAGGGCAGCCCTGGCCGACAATATTCCCCACAGCGCATACAGTGCCGCCAAGTTTGCCGTCAAGGGTTTTTCCGAAGCGCTGATCAATGATTTTCGATTCAACGCTCCTCATCTCAAGGTCTCAGTCGTGATGCCGGGTCACGTAGGCTCCGAGATCGCAGTCAATACGGGTCGGGTGCTGGGCCACCCGGAGCCGAAGGACTGGACCGATGAACAGGTCGAGAGCCAGCGAAGAGCCTGGCGTAGACGGGGCGTCGAGGGTGCCGACCTGGACGACGATCAGATCCGCAACGCGGTGCAACAGAACCTGACCGCTTTCCGCGAGACGGCGCCACTGACACCCGCACAAGCGGCGGCCATCATCCTCGACGGTGTAAGAGAAGATCGCTGGCGTATTCTGGTAGGGAAGGATGCCGCAGCCATCGACCGTGCGGTACGCAAGGCACCAGAGAGAACATACGACCCCGATTTCGGAAAGCTGGTCCAGGCCGAGTGGGGACAGCGAGACTAGCCGCGCGGAGGTTCAGCAGAGACCCGCTAACGCAGCGGTGAGAAGGGCAGCGCGATCACTCGGGTCAAACGTTCCTTCGGCGCCCACTCGCGGACCTGTCTGAAGAACTGCTTGGTCCCGTCGTCGGGCGGCTGATAGGCCTCCTGGACGGGTGGCGATTTCCAGATGTCGATGACCTGGTTGGGATTCCCGCCGATGGGTCGCCAGCTCGCCACGATGGGAAGGCTCTGATACGCCAGGGCCAGACCCGCCACGAACTGAGACATCTTGTCGGCGCCGACCTCCAGGATCGCCAGCAAGTAGCTTCCGTTTGGCGATTTCTGACTCTCCGCTGCTGCCTGATGCAGGAGCTCGGCCGGTACCGGGCCCAGTGGCTCCAGCAACCTCGAGCGCCTCACCGGTGCCAGCTCTTCGAGACCGGCCGTGTACTCCCCCCAGGCCTTGTCCTGGCTGGAGGCGATACGAAAGGCCTTCAGAGCCTCCATATCGTCGAATTCAAGTACCTGTGTCGCTTGGCAGACCCACTCGTCGCTGCTGGTCCACGCTGCTACCAGACGCGCCCCTACGCGAGGACACACCGGAAGCAGATGCTGCTGCGAAAATTCGACGAACTCCTCCAGAGCCTCCGGGCTGGCGTGTTTCGGATTGAGAGTTTCTTCCAGGTAGATCATCGCCTTGGCTCAGTCTCCCTATCTGTTTCCAACATGATTCAGAACGGCCGTCCACCGGTGTGGAGACCCGGAGGCGTTCAAGTGCTGAAAGGAGTGAGCTGCCCAAGATCGGCCAGCTGAATCTTCACCTCGTATCGGTCCAGCTCTTTCTGGATCGCCTTCACGGTTCGATCGGCCAGGGGAACGCCCGATTCGAGAACTGTCTTTTCGTGCCGGAATTCCTTTTCTCCCGGATACAGAACTTCGTTGCCTTCCTCGACCGGCGTGTCTTTCAGGTAGGCAATCATGCTTTCCAGCTCGGATTTGAACAGCGGAAGCTCCCTGAATTTCTGCACCTCGATCACGATCATCAGCGTGCAATTGTTGAACGGCGCCTTGTCGCCCCCGCCGGCGTACCCGCCCCCGGTCAACAGTCCGGCCAGGACTTCCACCAGGAAGTTGAGCAGGTATCCCTTGTAGCCCTGGGCGCCGCCCAGCGGCAAGAGCGCACCGCCTTCGTAGAAATCGGCGGGATTCGTGGTCGGTTTTCCCTCCTTGTCGAGCAGGGACTTTTCCGGCGCGGAGGTCCCCGCGGCCATCATGACCCGCAGCTTGCCCTCGGCAAAGACACTGGTGGCCAGGTCCATCACCACCGGGTGATCCCGGTCGCTGGGGATACCCAGGGCCATGGGATTGGTGGCCATCCGACGCGCAAGTCCTTCGAATGGGGCCACCAGCGAAGACACCCCGCCGCAAGATGTGAATACCAGGGCCAGGCAGTCGACGCTGGAGGCGGAGTTGGCGTAGTCCGCCAGCCGACCGATATGCGCCAGGTTGGTGACACCCACGCCGGCGATGCCGTGCTCGAGGGCCTTCTCGATGGCCACGGTCATGGCCTTTTCGGCACCGACCTGGCCATAGCACCGGTTGCCGTTGATCAGGGCCGTGGGACCGTGATCGTGGAGGAATTCCGGCGTCACACCAGGCTTGATCCAATCGTGCCTGAGCATCGCCATGTACATGGGAACACGGATGATGCCGTGGGACGGATGGCCGGTAAGGTCCGCCTTCAGGAGCCTGGTCGATACCAGGTTCGCCTCGGCTTCCGGTGAACCAGAGGCGCGGCAAACCTGAAAAGCGGTCCGGCTCAGATCGTCGGGCTGGAAATAGTACGTATCGCTCATGGTTTGCGAATAGGCGAGATCGGAATCCGACTCGGGTCCGGTACCCGGGATTCGGTCAGCTCCCGTGGGGACGATAGCGTTCGCCGAGTTTCGATGCCCACGAGGAACCGATAGTCGCGTACAATGCCAGCTCGGGAAGTCCTCGAACAGACCAAAGGAGAGGGAAAATGCCGTACCGAGAGCTCGATCTGAATCTGACCGATGAGCAGACAGAGATGCGTGATCTAGTCAGGAGATTCGGCTCCGAGGTCATGCGCCCCATCGGGATCGAGTTGGACGATATGCACGACCCGGCTGAGGTGATCGCAGAAGGGTCTCCCCTGTGGACGGCATTCAGGCAATACCGCGAGCTCGGCCTCCACAAGCGGGCCCTCCCCAAGGCGGTGGGTGGCATGGCCGAAGACATGGATCCCATGTCCGGGGTGCTGATCGCCGAGGAGATGGGCTACGCCGATGCCGGGCTGGCCATCAGCCTGGGAGTAGCCAGCATGCCCTTCGCGGCCTGCGCGCTTTCCGCAGACCCCGGGCTGCAGGATCTGGCGCGCGCGTTCTGCGAGGATACGAAGGCCAGCCTGATCGGATGCTGGGGCATCATCGAGCCGGACCACGGCACGGATTGGGTGCTCTCCAACACCGAGGCGGGCGAGGACACCAGCATCGTTCCGAGTGTTCGTGCCGTCAAGAAGGGCGACGAGTACATCATCAACGGGCAGAAGGCCGCCTGGGTCAGCAACGGCACGATCGCCACGCACTGCTCCCTGCATGTCAGCCTCGATCCCTCGAGAGGGATGCGAGGCACCGGACTCGCCATCGTACCCCTGGACCTGTCCGGCGTGACTCGAGGAAAGCCCCTCAACAAGATCGGGCAACGCCCTCTCAACCAGGGGGAGATCTTTTTCGAGGATGTGAGGATCCCGGCGAGCTACATGCTCGTTCCCGATCCGTCCCTCATGGCGCTGGGCGCGGAGGCGGGCCTGGCCAGGGTCAACGGGGGCATGGGCGTCATGTTTGCCGGGCTCGCCCGAGCCGCATTTGACGAGGCGTACCGGTACTCC
The DNA here is from genome assembly GCA_963722885.1 of uncultured delta proteobacterium. Taxonomy (GTDB): domain Bacteria; phylum Myxococcota_A; class UBA9160; order UBA9160; family UBA6930; genus CAVXZE01. The sequence goes on along the minus strand of CAVROS010000040.1, from coordinate 42,783 downwards.
AAGGAGCGCATTCAGTCCGGAAGGCCCATCTTCGATCACCAGAACATCAAGCTGAAGCTCTTCAAGATGTACAAGATGGTCGAGGCGGCACGTTCCCTGGCGCGCAGGACGGCGCTCCACAACGCCGTCAGCCTGTCACCGGCGGCCCCGCCGGCCGTGGCGTCCAAGGTGCTCTCGACCGAGACCGCATTCGAGGTGGCGTCCGAGGCGATACAGATATTCGGTGGCAATGGTCTTTCGAAGGAATACTGCATCGAGAAGATCTTCCGGGACGCTCGGGCTTCGATGATCGAGGACGGCGTCAACGAGTCTCTCGCGCTGGCTGCCATGGAATATCTGTAGTCCGACCGGAAAGGGGAAAGCTCACTTGCAGCTCGCGTGGAAGCCGGATTGGGAGCAGTCGCAGCGGCGCTTCACGGATTGGTGGAATCGCGAAGGGCTCGTCGTGGGGATGTGGGGAGGCGTGCTACGCCGAGACGCCGCACGAGGAGCTGGAGCACCCGGAATGGGTCTCGCCAGCCGAGGCCACCTTCTACACGGATTCCGCCGCCCGCGCCCGACGCAATCACTACCGGCTCTCGCGGCAGGCCTTCCCGCTCGACATGCTTCCCATCGCCGACACGATGATCGGGCCGGGCTCGCTGGCGCTGTGTCTCGGGAGCGAGCCGGAGTTCGCCGAGACCACCGTCTGGTTCGGATCGATCATGGAGCACGAGGACGAGCCCGAGAAGCGTGGGCCGCTCCGCTTCGATCCCGAGAACCGCTGGTGGAAGATCCACGAGGCCACGCTGCGGGAGAGCGCCTCGCTGGCCCGTGGCAAGTACCTGGTCGGCTGCCCCGATCTGGTCGAGAACATCGACATCCTGGCGTCGTTGCGCGGGATGTCCACCCTCTTCATGGACATGGTCAACCGGCCAGAGTGGGTGAGCGAGAAGCTGCACGAGATCAACCAGGCCTACTTCGAGGTCTATGACCGCATCTACGAGATCATCAAGCTCGAAGACGGGAGCGCTGCGTTCGAGGCCTACAAGCTGTGGGGGCCCGGCAAGACGGCGAAGGTCCAGTGCGACGCCTCTACCATGTTCTCGGCGGAGATGTTCCGGAAGTTCGTCGCGCCGTTCCTGCGCGAGCAGTGCGCCTACCTCGACCACTCCATGTATCATCTCGACGGGAGCGAAGAGTTCCGCCACCTCGACGCCCTGCTCGAGATCGAGGAGCTCGACGCGATCGAGTGGACGCCCAACGCCAACCTGCCCTTGGGTGGAGACCCCCAGTGGTACGACCTCTACCGCAGGATCCTCGACGCCGGAAAATCGGTGCAGGTCTACCTGGTGTGGCCCGGCGAGATCGTGCCGCTGCTCGACGCCATCGGCGGGCGCGGCGTCTATGTTCTGGGGTTGTTCCGGAACCAGGCCGAGGTGGAGACCGTGGCCAAACAGATCGAAAGCTACCGCTGAGAAGACCGAGCATCTCGGAGGAGACTCCCCATGGCGACCAAGTCTCTCGAGTATCCCGCGACGCGGACCGATGACACCATCGACAGTCGCGCCGGCGTCGACTTCCCCGACCCCTACCGCTGGCTCGAGGCGGACGACGACGAAGTACGGGCCTGGCAGCGCGCGCAAGGCCAGCTCGCAGCAGACTACGTGAGGCAGTGGCCTCACTTCGAAGCGCTGCGCCCGCGCGTCGCCCAGTACTCGACGGAGCGCTTCGGCAACGTGCCGCGCTTTGCCGGCGGTCAGTGGTTCCGTGCGGAGACGCCGAAGGGGGCCACCCAGGCGTCGGCCTTCGTGGCCACCGAGCCGTTCGGGGCCCCTCGCCTGCTCTTCGATCCCACCATCGAAGACCCCGACACACCGCCCTTCGTCTCCTGGATCGTGCCGTCGCCGGACGGAAGCGTGCTGGCGATAGGCGTGTGCGCGGACGGCAGCGAGAACAACACGATCCGCCTGGTCGACGTTGCCACAGGCGACCTGCTGGCCGGCGCGCCCAAGCAGGTGCTGATGGACAACTGGACGGGCGGCATCGCCTGGCTGCCGGACGCGAGCGGATTCTACTTCCTGGCCCTGACCGAGAGCACCTACGAAAACCACAAGGTCATCTACTTTCACGACATGGCGACGGGCACCCAGACCGTGGTCGACGTCGACCTGCCTACCGACCAGGACTGGGGACTGGTTTCGATCTCGAACGACGGGCGCCATGCCGTGTTGAACCACGGTCTGATGACGCCCCGCCCGATCGCCATCCGCGCGCTGAACGAACCCACCTGGCGTCCGTTCGCGACCGAGGTCTGGGGCACGCTGGCGGGCCATATCGTCGGCGATCGCTACCTCGCCGTGACCGACCTCGGCGCCCCACGCGGACGGGTGGTCGCGATCCCGCTCGACTCGCCTACGCCCAACGACCCGGAGACCTGGGAGGAGCTGGTGCCCGAGTCCGAGGCCGTCATCCGCACCCTCACCCCGGTGGCCGGCCACCTCTACATCACCGAGCTCATCGACACCTACGCGCGTGTGCGCATCACGGATCTCGACGGTCGGGATGCCGGCCAGGTACCTCTACCCGACCGGGGCGCGATCGCCGACTTGCCGTTTCCGCTGATGAACCTGCCGGCCAGAGGTCATCCGGAGGAATTCCTCTTCGCTTTCTCGTCGCTCACGGCTTCCTGGGGCGTGTACCGCTACCACCAGGGCGACCCCGCGGTGGAGACCCTGAGGGCGCCGGAGGTCCGCCTCGAATCCGCGATCGTCGAAGACCACCGGGCCACTTCGGCCGACGGGACGGCCATTCCCTACCACACCGTGCGGCGCCCCGATGCGAAGGCGGGGGCGGCGCTGATCTACGCCTACGGGGGCTTCAACGTCGCGCACATTCCCCAGTTTCCCGGTGCGATGGCCGCGTTCGTCGATGCGGGCGGAGTGTTCGTGCACGCCCATCTGCGCGGCGGCGCCGAGTTCGGTCGCGAATGGTGGGAAGGCGGCCGACACACGAACAAGCAGAATTGCTTTGCGGACCTCTATGCGGTCGCCGAGGATCTGATCGCCCGTGGGGAAACGACCCGCGAGCGGCTCGCCGTCACGGGCGGATCCAACGGTGGCCTGATGGCCGGCGTCGCGGTGACGCAGCGACCCGACCTCTGGAAGGCCGTCGTCCCGCAGGTGCCACTGATGGACGTCATCGGCGCGCTGCGCGATCCGTACGGCTGGGTGGCCTGCGCCTCGGAGTACGGCAATCCGGGGCAGCCGGACGAGGTGCGTCGAATGGCGGACTTCTCTCCCTATCATCTGATCGAAGAGGGCTCCGCGTATCCCGCTGTGTTCGTCGTCGCGGGAGAGACCGATCCGCGTTGCCCGCCGTGGCACGCGCGCAAGTTCGCGGCGCGTCTACAGGCCGCCAACTCGAGCGACGCGCCGATCCTCGTCCACATCTGGGAGAACGTCGGCCACGGCTGGGCCACCGACAAGGACATCCAGATCACCGAACACACCGAATGGCTGGCCTTCGTGATGCAGCAGCTCGGTCTGGAGCCCGGAGGGGCACGATAGGAGGACTCGAGAATGCCGGGAGACTACGACTTCGGTCTGAGCTCCGAACAGGAGCAACGTGCGGCGGAGCTACACCGGACCAGCTTCAGCGTGGACATGTGCAGCATGGGGCCGGGTGGTCCGGCCCTCTTCGCGCAGCTTCCCGAGGAGGTCGTGGCGGAGCGGCTTCCGGAAGACGTGCCTCCCATCGTGCGCTTCGCCCTGGGTATGTTGCTTCCCTACATGCTGACGGCAGAAGGGGTCTCGGATGCCCTGGAGCCGTTCTGCAAAGGCCACACCGCTGCGAGCTTCGCCCTGGGTGGAGTGACCGATTTCGAGCTCGGGCCGATCTCCCGCCTGGGCGAGTGGCTCGAAAACATCCCCTGGATGGACCTGGCGCGGACCGCTGAGGACTTCCGGCGCGCCCAGCGGGAGGGAACCTACGTCACCTACGGTTTCTGCCAGCCCTCCGTCAACGGCCTCTCGCGGGAGCTTCACCAGTTCGACAAGGCGAAAGAGCTGGGTGTGCGCGCTGTCATGCTCACCTACAACCGACAGGACTTCGTGGGCGCCGGCTGCACGGAGCGCACCAACGCGGGCCTCAGTCACTACGGGCTCACCGTCGTCGAGAAGCTGAACGATATCGGATTGATCGTCGACACCTCGCACTGCGGACGCCAGACCACCCTCGACGCCTGCCACTTCAGTCGGGCGCCTGTCACCGCCAACCACACCAGCGCAGAAGCGATCTATCCCCACGACCGCGCCAAGTCCGATGAGGAGTTCCGGGCAGTTGCGGATACCGGCGGCGTGATCGGTGTCTACGCCATGCCATTCTGCCTCGCCGCGGCCGCGAGCGAAGCCACGATCGACACCATGCTCGATCACGTCGATTACGTCGTCCGCGTGGCGGGCTGGGAGCACGTGGGCATCGGCACCGACTGGCCCTTCATGCTCTCCACGGAGCTGGCAGAGAACACCATCGGTCAGAACATCGCAGAGATGGGCTTTCGCCCCGAGCACGAGATCAGTACTTCACAGAAGCTGGCCGGCTACGAGGACGCCCGGGACTTCATCAACATCACCCGCGGCCTGGTTGCGCGTGGCTACCAGGACCGCCAGATCAAGGGCATCCTCGGCGAGAATTTCCTCCGCGTGTTCGAAGCCATCTGCGGGTGATTCAGGTCAAGGCGTGTACCAGATCGGGCGACGTGTAGGCGCGCTCCTGGGTCGAGACCGGCGCTCCCTCCGGGATCGGGACGCCGAACCGGAAGGCATCGTAGGTCGACCAGCGCGGCGTCGGGATCTCGATCACCCGGGCGTAGTAGAAGGCCTTCAGTCGCCGGGATCGAAGTCCGGGTCCGTCCAGACGGTCGCGAGCTCCGAGGCGCCGATGGTGTTGGTGTAGTTCGCCTTGGCGGCGTCCACCGTGTTCCCCACCGGCGGCAGCTTGCCGTCGGCGCCGGGCTTGCGATCGCCGGACCAGACCACGTCGTAGACCTTTTCCTGGGTCTTCCCCTCGCCGTCGAGCCAGCCCTTGACGATCTGGATGCGGTCGAGATTCCCGCCGATCGGATCGCGCAGGGCGTAGACCATGAAGGTCGGGGCCTTGCCGTCGGCGCGCGGGGGCAGATCGCCGCCCATGGGCACACCCCTCTTGTAACCGGCGAGGGCCGGGGTGCGGCTGTCCAGATCCTTGTCGGTGAAGCCCCAGCCGCCGAAGAAGCGCACGGCCATCCGGCTCCCGGTGGTGGCGAAGGTCTCCCGGCGCTCCATGGCGTCGAAGATCGCCTCGCGGGTGTTCTCGGTGGCCCAGACCGCGGCCAGCCCGGACGCCACCTGCTGCCAGCCCATGATCGTGCCATTCTCGTTCTCCATGAACGGGTGGATCATGCGCGTCGGGGTTGGGCTCCGCCCCCGAGTGCTTGCCGAAGAAGTTGTCCTCCTGGGCCGTGGCCAGGGAGGTGTGGCTGTCGGTGGAGCCGATCTGGCCGAACTTGTAGGGGTTCGTGCCCAGCCGCGTCTCGATTTCGAGACCGCGCTTCAGGGCCTCGCGGGCGTACTCCCCCGCCAGCATGGCGTCGGTCTTCGCCTCGGAGACGTCGAGGTTCCCGATGTCCCAGGTCTCGTAGTCGGCGAACTCGTCGTTCGGGCGAGAGGAAGGGGTGGGTCTCGCCGTCTCCCTTGATCTGGGTGGTCTCGTAGAGGGGCTCCCACTTCCGGCGCTGGGTCACGTAGGTCTCGTCGAGGACCGTGCCGTCCCATTGGGCCTCCAGCGGGAACATGATGCCGTTCGAGAGGTTCCCGTTGTGGGCGATGGCCAGCACCTCGCCGCCGGTCTTCTCTTCGTAGGCCGTCAGCCACTTCCAGAGATCCCGCGGATTCGTGCTGCCGAGCGGCGGCGTGGTTGTGTAGGCCACCATCTGGGAGGCCTTCTCCGCGCCGTCGCGGTAGATGACGACCCGGTGCATGTTGTTGCCCTTGATGAGCGAGGTCCACTCGAAGCCGATGAAGGCGGTGAAGTTGCCCGGATCGTTGTACCTCTCCGCGGTGTCGATGGTCTCCTGCCAGGCCGACTTGTAGGCTGCACTGTCTGGCGTGTAGGCGATGCCCTCCGGGAACTTGCCCTGGGAGAAGAGGCCGATCAGCTCCAGCGCCACGCTCGACCCCTTCCCCGGCCTGGATCCGCTCGTACCAATCCTTGCCGATCGGATCCGCCAGGATGTTCGGCTTCCCGGCGAAGAGATCGGGGAAGAAGCCCATGTTGTCGGAATGGTCGGCCACCACCAGGTAGTCCAGGGGCCGGGAGAGCCGCGCGGGCATCCCGGTCGACGAGACGATCTCCTCGCCGCGCGCGAAGCGGTAGGCCTCCGTCGATGCCCAGCCGGTTGCCGAAGGCCCCGGCATCCATCGACATCGCGGTGTGGAGGTGGGTGTCTCCCCACAGCAGGCGGCTCGGGGCTTCGCCGTCGCCCAGCTCTCGCGCCGCGTAGGGCGAGTAGCTGGTGCCCTCGTAGTCGTCCGATAGCACTTCCCTCGCATCCGGCGGCATCGGCATCTGGGCCCAGGCCTGAGCTCCGAGCACGCTGATACCGGCGACAAACGCAATCGCGACGATCGGGAACCGTCTCATCCGTCTTCCCTCCAATTGGGCGTGAGATCTGAAAAAGTCTACCTCGCCCTCGCGACGGGTGTTAGTCCACCTCGCTCCCTGGGCAGTGAGGCCGCCAGACACGCCTCTCAGTGCTGAACAACGGGGGTTTTTCAGTAGAATCTCGCGATTCTCCAGCACGTTCCGTCACCTACGGGGATTTCAGAAGATGCAGCAGCGGAACCGGGCCCTGGCAGCGGCGATCGGCCTGATCGTTGCCGGGGCTGTGCAGGCCGAAGAGGCGCCACCAGCCACCGAGACCGCGATCGAAGGACGCCCGACCCTGGAGGCCGAGGGCCGAGCCATCGACGACTTTCACCAGGCCGCGGTATTGCCATCGGAGCAGAGCTACGTGCCGCTCGACCCGGCCGATCTGCTGAAGCACGCGCCGGGCGCCGCCGTGAACAAGAACGGCCCGCTGACCGGCATCTCGCAGTACCGGGGCATGTCTGCGCCCCGGGTCAACACCCTGGTCGACGGCCTCAACGTCAGCCCGGCCTGTCCGAACTGGATGGATCCTCCCCTGAGCTTCATCCCCACCAGTGACCTGCACGAGGTGGTGGTGGACCGCGGCATCTCCCCGGTCAGCGCCGGCAGCGAAAGCATCGGCGGCACGATTCGAGCGAAACCGCGTCAGGGCACGTTTGGCAGCCGGACCGAACTTCGAGCCCCACGGCATCATCGGTATTGGCGGTCAGACCGTCGACAGCGGATACAATGGCAATGCGCTGCTCTGGCTCAGCAACGACCGCCACCGCGTCCAGGTCTCCGGCACCTATCTGCGGGGTGACGACTTCGACGCCGGCAAGAGCGAGAAGGTCGTCCCCACCAACTACGAGCGCTGGAACGCCGGCGCCGGCTACGGTTTCCAGGACGGCGCCCAGAAGAGGGGCCTGTTCTACTCCTTCGACAAGACCGGCAAGACTGGCACTCCGGCGCTGCCGATGGACATCCACAGCAGCGATGCGCACACCTTCCGCGCGAATTACGAGAATGCCTTTGGTCCGGTAGACGTCGAGGCCAGGTTCCACTACATCGATGTCGACCACGAGATGGACAACTTTTCGCTGCGCAGCCCGCCGCGAAACATCCGCGGCGCGCGGATGCGGCGCCTGTCGGAGACGACAGCCACGGACTACGCCTACGACCTGCGCGGGTCGATGGCGCTGGGGGCCGGCGAACTGCGCTTCGGCACCGACGGCTGGCTGCCGAAGAACAACGCTGAGATCTTCAATCCGGACACACCCACCTTCAAGATCGTCAACTTCAACGACGTGAAGCGAAACCGCCTGGGCTTCTTCGGCGAGTGGGCAGGCGAGCTGGCCGAGAACTGGAACCTGGCCGCTGGCGCGCGCTACACCCGGGTCGACTCCGATGCCGAAAAGGTCAGCGCGACCGGCCTCGGCATGAACCAGGGCAACGCCGAGGTGCTGGCCGAGGCGTTCAATGCCTCGGACCGCGGCCAGGTAGACGACCTGCTCGACCTCTTCGTGGTCCTGAGCCTCGGGCTGAGCGACACGGTGACGCTGGAGTTCGGCGCCGCGCGCAAGCAGCGCGCCCCGAGCTACCAGGAGCGCTATCTGTGGCTACCACTGGAGTCCACCGCGGGTCTCGCGGACGGCCGCAACTACGTCGGTGACGTGTACCTGGATCCGGAGACCGCCTACCACTTCGACCTCGGCCTTAGCGCTGCGACTCGCCGCTTCTACTTCACCCCGCGCCTGTTCTACAAGCGCGTCGACGACTACATACAGGGCACCCCGCTGACCTCCGGCCCGGCGATCGCGTTCCGCCGCACTGCCGCGAACATGGTCAGGGGTCTCGGCTTCTGCCAGGCCGACCCGGCCAACCCGACCTGCCTACCGCTCCAGTTTACGAACGTCGACGCCGAGTTCTACGGCGTCGATGCGGGATTCGGCGTCGCGATCACCGACAGCTGGCGAATCGACGGCAACCTCAGCTATGTGCGCGGAAAACGCCGGGACATCGACGACGACCTGTACCGCATCGCCCCGTTGAACGGCATCCTCGACCTGACCTACCTCGGCAGAAAATGGTCGGTCACTGCTGAGGGCGAGTTCTTCGCCAAGCAGGACGATGTCTCGAGAACCAACGCCGAAGAGAAGACCGACGGCTATGCGCTATTGAATCTGTACGGGCAGTACACGTTCAATGATTCGCTGAAGATCCGAGCCGGCGCGCGCAACGTGTTCGACAGCTTCTATCAGAGCCACATTTCCGGCATCAACCGCGTTGCTGCGGATGAGGATGGTGACCCGGTCGACCTCGATCTTGGCGAGCGTCTGCCGGGCCGCGGCCGCAGCCTCTTCGTCCGGGTGGAGTATCGATTCTGAGAGGCCGGCTGGTCCTGCCGCGGCGCAAGACTGCTATGTGTGCGGCCGTAGCCAGTCTGTCAGATCGAATCCCGCGTCAGATCATCGTCTTGACGAAGGCGGGCCGGGCCCTCAGGCGAGCGTAGTAGGCGGTCACGTTGGGGAATTCTCCCTCGTCCATCGACTTCACCAGGTGGGCGAGAAATAGGGAGTAACCCATCATGATGTCGGCCGCCGTGAACTCATCATCGATCAGATAGACCTGCCCGTCCAGTGCGTCGTCGATCGCCGCGATGCAGCTGCGGGCGCGGTCGCGCATTTCGTCCAGCATCCGTGCGCTGCTGTCAGCTCCAAAGACACGCCGGTGATTGACGATCTCGCCGAGAGGCCGCGCGAACGTCGCCTCCGCGAACCAGGACCATTGCAGGTAGCGCGCGTAGGCGTCCGACCCCGGTGTAGGCCGCAGCCGGTCTTCGCCGTAGCGATCCAGAAGGTACTCGACCATGGCCCCCGACTCGAAGAGAATCAGGTCTCCATCGGTCATGGCGGGCACCTTCCCGACGGGGTTCAGGCGGCGCCACTCCGCGCTGGCGCGATACTCGGCGGAAAAATCGATGGGCACGCGCTCGTAGGACAGCTCCAGCTCCTCGCAGAGCCAGACGACACGGACCGAGCGGCTTCCCGGCACATGGTAGACCTTCAGCACGATCCTCCCTCCTGGTTGGGGATCGCTGCAATGCAGGACCCGCGGAGCGCTCTGGCTACGCCGGGTCGAGCACCACCACCGGGATCGTACGATCGCCAGCAGTTTCCTGGTACTTGAGGTAGGGCGGATACAGCTCGGTCATCTGCTTCCAGAGGCGCTCGCGCTCCTCGCCCTCGGCGACCCGCGCTCGGGCGGAGAGCGACTTGGGACCCACCATCAGCTCACAGTTGGGATTCGCCTCGAGGTTCAGGTACCAGATGGGGTGGGTCGGAAGGCCGCCCTTGGAGGCGATGATGACGTAGCTGTCCCCGTCCTCACCGTAGAGCAAGGGGGCCGGACGCGGCTCGCCGGACTTCCTCCCCGTGGTCGTGAGCAGAAGGGTCGGCAGCGGGCCGGGCCCGCCGAGCACAGACGAATCCCACATGCGCGCCTTCTCGGGGTCGGTCCGGTAGAGCTCGATGTGCTCCGCAATCCAGGGGATCTCGGCGAAGTTGGGCATGGAGGACTCCTTCTTCGGGGTTTCAGCCTGGAGGGTAGGCGATTTCCGGGGAGCCACTAGTCTGGTCCGCCCGATGCTAGGCTCGCAGAAATCCTCGATACCGGGAGATACTCGATTGAAGCAGGGACCCGTCTACTCGAACGAACCTGGCGACAAAGAGGAGTTCACCCGGAAGTTCGACCGGACGTATACGATGATCGCCGGGGTCTACAACCTCGCAGTGAAGGTATTCCCCGTCTGGAAGAGCTGGCTAAGGCAAGCTCTTCCTCACATTCGAGGGCCGAAGGTTCTGGAGGTCTCGTTCGGCACGGGCTATTTGCTGACCCAATACGCCGATCGATTCGAAACCCACGGCATCGACTACAACGAAAAGCTGCTCTCCGTGGCCTCCGACAACTTGAAGAAGAAGGGCATCACGGCCGCACTTCGAGTGGGCAACGTCGAGTCCCTTCCGTACGAAGACGAGACTTTCGACTGTATCGTCAACACCATGGCCTTCACGGCCTACCCCGACGGCATCAAGGCCATGTCGGAATTTCACCGGGTACTGAAGGCGGGTGGAAAATTGGTGTTGATCGACATCGAGTATCCCGCGGACCGCAACTGGATGGGAATGAGAATGACCCGCTTCTGGATCGCTGTCGGCGATATCGTCAGGGACATGGGCGCACTCTTCCGCCAGTTCGACTTCGAGTACACGGACCGGGAAATCGGCGGCTTCGGCAGTGTCCACCTGTATGTCGCCGAGAAGAAGTAGATTGGGAAGGGTGAACGTCTGCTCCTCAGAGCGGCGCGTGCCCCGCCGCCAGGCGTTCGTCGATTGCGTCCAGGACCGGTAGGATCTCCGAGACGCTGTCCACCACGTAGTGTGAGCCGGCCCGGCGCAGCCGACCGCGGGCCTTCTCGATCAGCTCGGTGCGCTCCGCCGCAGATCGGCCCTTCAGCTCGGCCTCGCTGAGGCCCACGCCGTTGCCGGTCCTGGCCACGCCGATGGTCCAGGTTCCCGCGTTGAGTCCCGCCTCGATTCCGGCGACGGTGTCATCGACCTTCGCGATGGCCGCCATCGGATAGACGCCGAGGCGCCGGGCGTTCTCGAAGATGAGCCAAGGAGCGGGACGTCCCTCTGCGATGTCCGACGCGCAGAGGATTGCATCAGGCGAGAAGCCCTGGCTTCGTGCCCTGGCCACCACGACCTCCATGATCTCTGCCGTGTAGCCGGTGCTGGAACCGATCTTGAGGCCGCGCTCGCGGCATCTCCCGATGGCCTCGGGAACACCGGGGATCACGTCCGAATACTGCTCGATGCAGCGCAGCTGCCTCGGCAGGAAATCCGCGTAGAGCGCGTCGATGTCCTCGTCCGTGCAAGGCCCGCCGTGGGCAGCCCGCCATCTCGATGTGACCCGCGGCATCTCAGTGATCGCGCGGATGTGGTCGCGCTTCGCCCGGCCCATCGGCTCGCGGGCCTCCTCGATCGAGATTTCCACCCCGTGCTGCGCGAAGGTCTCGACGAAAGCCGCCGCCGGGGCTCGGCTGCCGTAGTCGACGGTGGTGCCCGCCCAGTCGAGAACCAGCGCTTTCAGTGGACCGCGATAGGAGCGTTCGCCGGGGTACTCGTCCATCATCCGTCCCTCGCGGGTCACTCCTGCCCGGCGAGCTTCCGGTACCACTCCTGCAGCACGCCAAAGGCGCGCTTGCGAAGGCCGCGATCCGAGACCAACCCCTTGCGATTCCATCCGTCCTGGACGCCGGGCAGCACGCGGCGGGGCGTGCGGAAATCCTTCAGGATCCAGGGAGAGAGCCCGGCCAGAAACGGGATGCGGCCCAACATGCCGATCTGTTTTCGGTAGACGTGCGCCTGGTGCTCCTCGGTGAAGGGCGTGCCGACGTCCCCCTCCCGGCCGGCCACGGCACCGGCCCCGAACTCACTCATGATCAGCGGCTTGTCGTAGGGCGACGACCACTGGATGCGATCCATCTCCTCGGGCTCGCGGTAGTACCAGCCCAGGTACTCGTTGCAGCCCATCACGTCGAGGTGCTCGCCGACCGGATCGTCGATCACCATGGTCGCGGTCTCCTGATCGAGCCGGGCGAAGAGCGCCGAGGTGAGCAGGCGCGTGGGGTCGAGGGCTCGCGCGTGGCGGGCGAGCTCGGCCAGGAAGGCTTGCCGCGGCTCGGTGGCCGGAGCCTCGTTCGAAAGCGACCAGAGAACCACCGCGCAGCGATTGCGATCCCGGGCGATCAGCTCCCCGAGCTGCGCCTTGGCGCAATCGAGGGTCGGCGCGTGGTCCCAGGCGATGTTCCAGTAGACGGGAATCTCTGCCCAGACCAGGAGGCCGAGCTCCTCTGCCACGCGCACCATGGTCTCGTTGTGCGGATAGTGCGCGAGGCGAACGAAGTTGCAGCCGAGCTCGACGGCCCAGCCGAGGAGGGTCCGGGCGTGTTCCTCGCTCCAGGCGCGGCCCGGGCCGAAGGGCACCTCCTCGTGCAGACTGATTCCGCGCAGGAAGATCGGCTCGTCGTTGAGGAGGATCCGGGAGCCCTGGGTGCACACGGTGCGAAAGCCGACGCGCTCGGCAATCGCATCGGTCTCACAGGTGATCTCGACCTGGTAGCGACGGGGCCGCGCGGGCGTCCAGTGCTCGAGCTGGACTTCCGCGACCAGCTCGGCGCGGCCGTCGCCGTCGGTCTCGCCCGAGACCTCCAGGCCGGTCTCGGGAATCCGCAGCTTCACCGTCTGGCGCAGCTGCTGGCCATCGAGCGTCACCTGAGCCCGCACCCGGCCGGATCCGTCGAGGCCCACCGTGTACTCGCGGACGAAGGTCTCGGGCACCTCGAGCAGCGACACCTCGCGGGTGAGCCCGCCGTAGTTCCACCAGTCGGTGCTGAGGGTGGGAACGGCTTCGCGCCGGCGGGTGTTGTCGACCTTCACCGTGAGCACGTGCTCTCCGGCGGCTCCCGCCCCGGGCATCTCGAACGCGAACGGGGTGAAGCCACCCTCGTGCTCGCCCAGCGGCTCGCCGTCGAGCCAGACCATGGCGTGGTAGTTGGCCGCTCCGAAGTGCACGAATCGGCGCACGCCGGGGCGCTCCTCGAGCTGGAAGCGCTTCTGGTACCAGAGAGTGCCCTCGTAATAGAGGAGCTTCGGGTCCTGGGAGTTCCAGTCTCCCGGCACCTCGAGGAGCTCCGAGCGGTCGAAGTCGTACTCGGCGAGGCCGGGCCGCGGCTCGGCATCGCGGAAGAAGCCGAACGGCCAGGGATCCCCGTGGAACCCGCGATAGCCGGCCTCGTAGGGGTCGACGATGACACGCCAGCGGCCTGAGAGGTCGCGCGCCACACGAGCGGAAGCGTTCTGGATCATCGGGTGATTCTACCGCGATCTGCCAGCAGGCCACCCCGCAGCTCTCACTCACCAGTTTCAGGGGCTCGATTCCCCGGATTCAGGGGCCGGTCTAGCTGGGCTCGGGGATTGCCAACCCCCTCGTTCAGGGAAAGGCTAACCTCAGGATAGGGGAGTCTGGCAGACTTCCCCAAAGCCGAGGAGGCCAGCGGAATGACCTCGATCCGCTCACTCGCCCTCGTCACCTTTGCCGTCGCGTCGTTCGCGGTCTCCGGCCCGCGCCCCGCTCGGGGAGATCATGCTCGACCACCCGCCGCGCCAGGTGCTGATCGAGACCACTCTGGTGAGCGTCGACTACCACCACGACATAGAGCTCGGCCTCGATTGGCTCCGGCCTGGCGATACCCTCGACCCCGCTTTGGCGGACACCGTAGGAACTGGGTCAACGGCGCGCAGGCTTCTACGACCGACGCAATCGGGCAGATCCAGGCGGACGCCGGCCTCGCATCCAGCCCGATCGGCCAGTCTTCTCTCGGCCTTCTCGATGACGCTCTCCTCCAGCAGGACCTGATGCTCGCCGCGCTCGATCAGAACGCGAAGGTGAAGGTGCTGATCAAGCCGAACATCCTCGCGATGAACAGCCAGATCGCGGCGATCGAGGTTCTGAAGGACCACCTGATCGTGCCGGGCATCTTCGACGACGGACTCAGCAAGAAGGAATCGAAGGCAATCGGCCAGTTCTACCAGTCCGCCCACATCTTCGAGAGCACGCTTCAGCTGTACGGCATCACCACGAATCCCCTCGTCGGTCTCTTCGACGGTGCAGAGGGAGGGAAGAAGAAGGACATTCTCGCACGGCTTCAGCTGCAGGAGACTCGAGAACCTGACGGTCAAACCCAAGAAGGGCGATCTCATCATGCGGGGAACCGAGAAGGACCCCTCCAACGCCTCCGTGGTGCTCTCCACGAAGCTCACCCCGGAGTTCACGATCCTCCTTCCGACTCTGCTTCCCGAGAAGCTGTCGAAGAAGAAGCTGGATGCTCTCCAGAACTTCAGCTTCGGGGTGGAGGTCGCATCGGACCGGGGCTCGCCACCTGCCGAGTACGCCGGGTTCGAGGTGCAGCTGACCCCTCAGGGGATCGCCCAGGCCTTCACATTCGCGAACGGTGCGGTCCAGGACGTGTTTCCCATCGACGCTGCCCAAGATCTCCACCCGGACCGCGGTCACGAACCTCCTCATCAAGGACGGCTCCACGCTGACGATCGGCGGGATCTTCGAGTACGAGAACGGCGAGAAGGAGATGCACACCAGCCAGATCCCGGGGCTCGGCGAGCTGCCGGTCCTGCGCTCCTTCTTCCGCAACATGAGCAAGCAGAACTCGGTGAGGAACAGCGAGCTACTCATCTTCATCGACGCCGAAGATCATCGATCTGCAGTAGTCCACCGGGGCCGGGAGCGGGATGACGAGACGGCGAAGCCCCGTCTCACTCGATGGGATGCGGCCGCCCGCCGAGCACCGTCCCCCAGATCGGGATCTCCGCCAGCTCGGTCGGCTCTACTGCGTAGGGATCGCGTTCGAGGATGGTGAAGTCCGCGCGCTTGCCGACCTCGATGCTCCCGATCTCGCCCTCGAGTCCCAGACTGTATGCGCCTTCGATGGTGATGGCTCGCAGGGCCAGATCCAGGGAGAGGCGCTGGTCCTCGCCCCAGACGCGACCGTCGCTTCCGATGCGATTCACCGCCACCCAGGCGAGCAGCAAGGGCTCGGCCGGCGCCATCGGGTAGTCGGAGTGAAAGGAGATGCGAACGCCAGCGCCTGCCAGGGCGCCCAGCGGCGAGATGTTCGCCGCACGCTCGGCGCCGAGCCCGTGCTCGGCATAGATCGGCGAGAGCTCGTGGGTGTAGTAGGAGTTGTTCGAGACGGCGACGCCGAGCCGCTGGACGCGCGAATGCTGGTCCTCGCGAGCGAATCCGTAGTGCTCGAGGACCACTCGCTGACCCGCCCTGCCCGGATGCCTCTGCTTCAGGGCCTCGATCTGATCGAGGACCAGGTCGAGCCCCGCGTCACCGTTCACGTGGATGTGAACGTCCCAGCCACGGGGCCAGAACGCCTCCAGAACGGCGGCCTGCTGCTCGGGCGTCATCATCCACTCGCCGTGGTGGCCGTCGAGGTAGGGCTCGCGCATCTGCATGAGCTGACTGAAGATGGCGCCGTCGGCGTAGTACTTGACGTGTCGCAGGACCCGCACGCGATCGGTCGACCAGCGGAGCAGACCTGCGGCCGCCCGCTCTGCCTCGGTGGCGTCACCGTGCTTGCGAAGCAGGAACATCGCGTTGGGAACCAGGGCGTAGCGGTAGGGCGTGTCGTCCCCCCGCATCTCCAGATGCAGCATCAGGAGCTCGGCCAGGGGCTGGGCCTGCGGGAACCCCTGCTCGGCCACCGTGGTGAGCCCGCCGCGGTGGATGATCTCGCTCAGCATGGCGAGCCCGTCCCGGTATCGCGTCGGGGAGGCGAGGATCCGCATCATGTCCTCGCCGAGGGCGAACAGCGCCGCCTCCCAGATGTGCCCGGTCTCCCAGTCGGCCTGGGAGTGCGCCGCGAAGTCCGCTTCCTCCAGGCCCAGGGCCTCGAGGGCCGCGGTATTGAAGTACATCTCGTGGACCGAACGCTGCCAGACCATGATCGGTCGGCTCTTCGAGATACGGTCCAGATCGGCGCGCGACAGCTCACCGTGATACGGGCGATGATAGCCCCAGACGAGCAGCCACTCCCCGGGTGCTTCGTCCGCGTCGAGCTCGCGAAGCCGCGCGATGAAGGCCTCCTGTCCTCGCACGGCGCGCGTGCGCCCCCGCGGTGTCAGCCACTCCATCGCGGAGACGATGTGGAGCGGCAGGATGATGGCGCCCAGGGAGGGGTGAAGGTGCGGCTCGATGAAGCCCGGAAGCACGACCTTCTCGGCAAAGCGCTCGTCGACCGTGAAGACCCGGTCGCCGAGCGCGTCCTCGACCTCCCCTCGCGTCCCCACGGCGAGAATCCTGCCTGCCCCCACCGCCACCGCCTCGGCAAAGGGACGCTCTGGATCCATCGTGATGATGCGCTGCGCGGGATAGAGCCGGACGACGCCATCGTCGGAGGCAGGGCCGCTTCCCATCCAGAGCACGGCGACGAGTGCCAGCACCGCGGCGATCGGCAGCGCTACCAGAACGACGAGGCCCCAGATCGCCAGTCGCAGACGTCGCCGACCTCGCACCCTTCCCTCCTGGAGCGTCGCGCTTGGCTGGAGCCTACACCGGCTCAAAGTCGATGTCTCGCGCGCGGAGGGCGTCATTACGAGGGCGCCGGTATCTCCTGCGGTCTCACGAGTCCCTGTCTATACTGGACCATGACTCGGAGCCCTGGATGCCGGCCACGACGCAGCATGACCACGCTCTCTCCGGGGCGCCTCACCCGTCGGCGTCCGGCTGTTTTTGGCTCGAATCCGCCGGCAGCGAGAATCCACCCCTCCAAGATCTCCGCGGCGAACACTCGGCAGACGTGGCGATCGTCGGCGGGGGCTACACCGGACTGTCTGCGGCTCTTCACCTGGCGGAGACCTTCCCCGATCACCGCATTCTTCTCCTCGAGGCCGTCCGGGTCGGATGCGGGGCCTCCGGGCAGAACTCCGGCCTGGTGCTCCCCTTCATCCACGGCGCCGAGAAGACCGTTCGTGATCTCCTCCGCGCGCAGCGGACCGAGGAGGCCCGGCAGGTCTACCGGGAGACCTCCGCCGGCATCGACATCATCGAGCGTCTGGTCAGCGCGCACGGCCTCGACTGTGAGTGGGAGCGCGTCGACAGCGTGCGCGCGGCGCTGACCGACCGGCAGCAGCGACGGCTGGAGCGGGATCGGGAGATGTACACAGGGCTCGGCGTGGAGGCGGAGTGGCTGACCCCCGCAGAGCTCCGCCCGCACGTCGATCCCACCAAGTACCGCGGCGCCCTGCGGATCGCGGCCGGCGGAATGGTGCATCCCGGCAAGCTGGCTCGAGAAGTGCGCCGACTCGTCCAGGCTCACGGCGTCCAGATCTACCAGGACAGCCCCGCCCTCGAGATCGAACCCGGATCCACCGTCACGGTCCGAACACCCGCCGGGAGTGTTCGCGCGCCCGCGCTGGTCCTGGCCACCAACGCTTACACGGGAAAGCTCGGGATGTTCCGCCGGCGCATCCTCCCGGTGCACTCCTACAGCATCGCCACCGAGCCGCTCTCCGACGCGCAGATCGAGACGCTCGGCTGGCACGACCGGCAGTCATTCCTCGATGTGCGCGCGTTCTTCGAGCTGTTCCGGCTGACGCGGGACAATCGCATCATCCACAGCGGCGGTGACGCCTTCTATTGCTTCAACGGCGCCGTCCTCGACGGCAAGGGCCACCCCGACTACGCGCGGCTCGAACGCGCTCTCCGGCGCACCTTTCCCTCGCTCCCCCCCGTATCCATCACGCACCGTTGGGTCGGGCACGTGGGCCTCACCCTCGACATGGCGCCGACCTTCGGCGTGCACGGTCCCGCGCAGAACATCTTCTTCGCCGGCGGCTACTCGGGCCACGGCGTACCCGTGGCCTTCCTGGCAGGGCGCCTCCTGCGCGACCTCTACGCCGGGGAACCCCTGCCTCCCGCCCTGGACTTCATCCGCGATCGCCGCCTGCCGCCCTCGCCGCCCGAACCGCTCCTCAGCATCGGCTTCGCCCTCTACAAGCGCTATCTGCGCTGGGCCGACTCCCGCTGACCGTCTTCCCAGCGGATCCAACTCCAATCGCACCCCTATCCATCAGGGCTCTCGGCTATAATCCGGGCCGCATCATGCTTCGCGGCGGCGGCATTGCGACCGACCCCCGCTCAGGAGGAAATGATGATCACGCGTGTCATCGCGGTTCTCATCGCAGCAGCCGTCCTTTGCCTCTTGGCTGGCTGCGGCGTCTTCAAGAGCTCCACGACCCAGGCGAGCGTCGAGAGCTCGTCGAAGTCCAGCGCGGCGTCCTCCCGGAGCTCGTCGAGTCCGTTCCGGTGGAGCTCGGATTCCAGCTCTCCGGCGGGCGATACTGCGTCGGCCTATCAGCGCGACGTGACCGACTACACAGCCAAGTTCGCGGCATCCGAGGGGGACGTCCAGTCCTTTCAGCGCGATCTCAGCTCCATCGCCGAGGAACACGGGGTGACGAACTGGGAGCAGGACGACGACACCTACCTGGCGATCGGACGCGGGCTGGCCAAGGCGGGCGTGAGCGGGGAGCGCTACCAGCTGCTCTCCGTGGAGCTCTCGAACCAGAACCAGAGTCACCTGTCCCTGGTCAACTCGGGCTACAAGGCCTACGGCACGCAGTGAGAGTACTCGGGCTGGGTCTCCTCGCCCTCCTCTCCATCTGCGCACTTGCCACCGGCGCTCGCGCCGGCGTCGTCGAGTACCTCTACGTCGAGCCGAACGTCGACGGCTCCACGGGAGGACACGCGGCGGTGCGCTTCGCCGACTGGGTGTACGACTTCCAGAACGCCGACCTCGACACGCTGCGCCTGCGCCGGACTCCATACGAATACTTCCGCTACCTGTACAGTGTGATCGAGAACCGCACGATGCGCGTCGCCCGCATCGAGACCTCCGAAGACACCTACCAGGCGCTGCGAGGCCGGTTCAACGATCGGTACCTGATCCAGAACAAGCACTTCGCCGTTCAGCAGGCGCTCCGAAACGATCGCGAGGTGCTGCGCCTCGTGATCGAACCTCAGGATTCCTCCACGGAGTCGGCACCGCGAGATGGCCTCGCCTTCCGGGGCGCCGGCTTCTTCTACGGCGGCGACGGGAATGCTCACCTCGAGCCAGTCCGCGGCCACGCGCAGCCTCCGCGCGCGCGTCGAGGCGCAGCACGGAGAAGCCTTCCTTCCGCGGCGGATTGGCGAGCTGGAGCGCGCCGTGGCCGAGCTCACGCCGGCGAAGAACGGCTCCGCGCTGCCTCCTGTTTCGAAAGACGAGCATCCGGCCGCCGGCTATCAGTTCTCCGATCGCTACGTCGACCTTTGCCTCAAGCTCCTGGCGCTCCGCGCCCTCTCCGACGCACTGCCACTCCGGGAAGACGCGCGACGCGCTACGGCGGACGAAGCCTTCGCGCTCAGCGCCCTGGAAAGGCGCAAGCTCCACGACTTCGCGGTGGAGCTGGAGTCCGGTCTCGTCGAGCTCGCGTCCTCGAAGCGCCCGGACTGGGGCTTCGCCCTGCTCCTCGGCATGGCTCGTCTCCAGGCGATCCAGGAGTCCCTGCAATCAGGCCGCCTCGTCCTTCTCGACGCCTTCCCAGAGGAGAGTCTCGTCATCCCGGCGAGCGACGCGCAACGAGGCGATCCCTTCCTGATCGAGATTCGCGAATGGGCGCGCAACGACTTCTTCGCATCGCGTTCACAATTCTTCGAAAGGAAGGAGGTCCACGAGCGCGACTTTGCCCGGCTCGAGGACACGGGAAACCGCTACCTCGAGATCCAACGGGGCCTCTCCGAGGGCCGCGCGATTCGCCTCCATGCCGACCGGCTGATTCCGTCTCGGATCGCCGTGGGACTCGACCTCCCGCTACCCGAGCTGGATCGGACGGCTGCGCGGCGCGCCGAGTCGGCTGCCGCGGAAAGAGAGCGAATCCACGCACGGAAGATGAGAGATGTCTTCGGCTACCAGCTGATCACCCACAACTGCGTCTCCGAGATCTTCGCCACCATCGATGCAGAGCTCGGCCGAGAGGAATCCGAGCGGCAGCTGGGCGGGTACATCCGATCGGCGGGCTCCCTCAACTTCATCCCCCGCCTCTCCTACCGAGCGGTCACCAGGGCCTACCAGCCCGCGGAAGTGGGTGAGATCTCCTCCTATCGAAGGCACCGGCTCGAGGCGATGTACGCCGAGGAGAACGACATCAAAGTCTATCTGCGCGAATCGAACACGCTCTCGTCGACGATCTATCGAAGAAACGGCCGCGACTCCTTCTTCCTGTTCTTCACGGACGACGCGCTTCCGGTCCGCCCGCTCTACGGCGCTCTCAATGTGGTCGCCGGCGCAGGCGAGATGGCCTTCGGTGTGCTGCGGGCTCCGCTGGATCGGGGCAGAACCCTCTGGTCCGGCATCAAGGGAGTGGTGTTCAGCCTGCCGGAGCTCGCCTTCGTGAATCTCCGCAAGGGGACGCTGGAGTACGGGCCCGGCGATCCGCCTCGCACGGCGTTCCGCGCTGAATCCGGAGACCGCAAGCCCAACCTTCGATGAATCGGAAAAGAGGAGAAGAGAAGCATGGACTTTCAGCCGACTGAAGAGCAGCAGATGCTCCGCGAGACGGTCCGCACCTTCGCGGAGAAGGAGCTCCGGCCCATCGCCTTCACTCACGAAGGAAGGGGTGACTACCCCCGCGAGATCTACCGGGAGATGGCCGCCATGGGGCTGTTTGGAATGACTCTACCGGAAGAATACGAGGGTGGAGGCCGCACGCCCGTAGACGCCATCATGGTCATGGAGGAGATCGGCAGAGTCGATCCGGTCGCCGCCGGAATCGTCTTCGGCGCGAATTTTGGCCCGATCCGGGCGGTGGCCGTCTACGGCACCGATCAGCAGAAGCAGAAGTACATCCCGCCTGTCTGCCGTGGAGAAGCCTCCATGTCCATCGCCATTACGGAGCCTACGGCAGGCTCGGCGGCTACGGAGCTGAAGAC
Source organism: uncultured delta proteobacterium (assembly GCA_963722885.1). GTDB lineage: Bacteria > Myxococcota_A > UBA9160 > UBA9160 > UBA6930 > CAVXZE01. The sequence continues at coordinate 21,522 of CAVROS010000040.1, read as the reverse complement.
CCGCGCCGTGCGGGACGGTGACCACTATGTCCTGAACGGCGCCAAGTCGTTCATCAGCGAAGGGGACCGGGCCGATGCCTTCATGGTCTACTGCCGCTTCGGCGAAGGACTCGAGGGGATCGGATCGATCATCGTCGATAGGGATACCCCGGGGTTCACCGTCGGAAAGAACGAGCCCAACATGTCCGGAGCCATCCAGAATCAGCTCTTCTTCGAGGACGCCATCGTCCCGTCCGAGAACGTGCTGATCGAGGAAGACGGGTTTCGGAAGATGATGATGGCATTCAACGCCGAGCGCTGCGGCAACTCGACCATGTCGCTGGTAACGGCCCAGTGCGCCTTCGAGAAGGCACTGGCGTACTCCCGGGAAAGGGAGCAGTTTGGCCGGCCGATCTCGGAGTTCCAGGGCATCCAGTGGATGCTCGCCGACATGAAGGTCAAGATCGATGCGGCCCGGCTGCTGATCTACCGCGCCGTCATCAATGGCGAGCAGGGATTCCCCTCCCGGCTGGAGGCGGCCACTGCAAAGGTGTTCTCCAACGAAATGGCCGTGGATGTCACCAACTCCGCACTGCAGATCTTCGGAGGTTACGGATACTCCAGGGAATACCCCATGGAGTGGCTGGTCAGGTTCGCCCGCGGCTGGACGATCGCCGGAGGAACCGCCCAGATCCAGCGGAACAACATTGCGGCGGAGCTGCTGAAGGGGCGAGACTCTCGCCCTTGATCGGGGCCAGCAGCCTCAGGCAACCAGGCGACGCCACACCTCCGCATCGTGGCCCGGGATCACCTCGGCACCGGCCGAACGCTCGGCTCGCAACCGGGCGAGGGAGCGCTTCTGCGCAGCGAGGTCGTGAGCGAACGACGGCAGTCCGCCGCCGTCCAGTGTGCGAGCGAAGTAGCAGGCATCCGACGCGATCACGACCGGTCCTTCGCCCGTGACGACCCGCAGCGACTGGTGACCAACGGAATGTCCGGGGGTCGTGAGGCAGGTGATGGTGCCGTCGCCGAAGAGATCGTGATCTCCGTCCACGGTCGTCACCTCGTGGCCGAGGTCGTAGAGAACCGGGTTGTAGGTGAGCCCGTCACCGGCCGTTGCGGCCTCCCACTCGGCTCGCTGGACGATCAGCCGGGCGTTGGGGAGCTCGCAGAGCCCTCCGACGTGGTCGAAGTGGCAGTGCGAAAGGATCACGGTAAGCGGAGACTCGGGGTCGACGCCCGCTTTCTGCAATTGGCCCCGAATCGAGCCACCGTCTTCGAGGATCGCGGTGAAGAGCGATGCCAATCGGCCCATGGTGTCCGGCGAGTGCGCGAGATCGGGGTGCAGACCGGCGTCGAACAGGACCGTTTCCTTCGGGTGACGGATCAACCACGCCGGGACCGGTATCTCGATCGGTGCATCGGATGCCCCGATCTCGAGAATCGAACCGGCCTGCCGAACCCATCCGCACTCGAGCGGAACCAGCTCTACGGTCATGGGGCGCCTCCCGCCTCCGCTCGGCCGGAGCCGATCGCAAGCTCGTCGGATTGAGAGGAAATGGTATGCGAGATGAACGAGTTTCGCTCAATCGACGCGCACCCAGGCAGGCCTGCCCGAGACCTCGGTGCGCCGGACCTGCCCGGTGCGCTCCATATGCAGCAGCACCACCAGGACCAGCATCATGGTCATCGCCCGCATCGAAAGCGGCACCTCGGGGAAGACCACTGGTGTGATTGCGTCGAGGCGCAAAGTCCGGGCTCCGAGGACTTCCCGGATCCTCTCCGGATACTCGAGCCCTCCGGCCAGGGCGGCGGTCAGTACCTGCTCGACCCGCTTCCGGCCGACTGTGGGCTCGCCGTGAGCGGGGATGAGGATCTCGGGCTTCAGCTCCAGGGCGCGCCGTAGCGAGCCAAGCGCCATTCCGAAGTCGGAGCGCGGGTTGTTGAGATCCATGCCCTGGGAATTCTCGAAGTCGATCAAGTCTCCCGTCACCAGCACGCTGACGTCCGGAATCCAGTAGCCGGCGTGCCCCGTCGTGTGGCCGGGAAGTGCCACGACCTGAATGCTGCGCCCTGCCTCCAGGTCGTCTCCGTCCTCGAGGGCGCGATCGACGCGCAGCTGCGGCTGTCGGCCCCAGGCGTACATGATGGCGAGTCGTGCCAGCGCCGCGGGATACGGGAAGACCTCGCGCGCAAGCGATCCGAAGTCGCTCAGGAATCCGCGGAAGTTCTTCCCGGGGTCCTCGATCAGCGGTATCTCCTGCGTCGGCGCCGCCAGCCGAGCCGCTCCGGCCCGTTGAACCGCCTCCGAGGCGTTGATGTGATCCCAGTGGCTGTGGGTGCAAGCGAGCCAGGCCACGTCGCCTGGATCCAGATCGTGGGCTCGCATGCGGGCGCGAAGCGAGCGGAAGGCGCTGCCACGCGTGACACCCGCGTCGAGCATCGTGAGCGCCGCTCCGCGGACCAGGATGACGTTGACCGAGCCCGCTCCCGGCCGCAGCCGCTCGCCGCTCCTGCCCTTGAAGAAGAAGACGCCCTCCGCGATCTCCATCCCGCTCGGATCCCCTACCGTTCCCCCATGTTGACGACCGCGGGAGGGGTCGGCCACCCGCTTCGCTATCTTTTCCCGCTTTCCATCGTGTCGACTGCCGAGGACTCCCCGAAGGAAGCCGGAAGATGCCCAGACAAGAGCTGACCCATCACGAGCGAGTCAGACTCGCCCTCGATCACCAGGAGACCGATCGAGTTCCGATTTCCATGATCTGTTCGGGCATCAATCAGCCAGCCTACGGCGAGTTGGAAGAGGTGCTGCAGAGGGAACGCGGTCTCGGAGTCACCGAGTACCTGCGCCCGATCCTGGATGTCGTTCCCGTCTTCCCCAGCTACATCGGACCCGCGCTCGAACCATCGACCGACCACTGGGGAGTACGGAGAAGGAAGATCAGCTTCGGCATCGGCTCCTACGAAGACGAGATCGAAACCTATCCTCTACAGGATGCCACCAGCATCGACGACGTCCTGAAGCACCCGTGGCCTTCCCCGGACTGGTTCGACTACACGGGCATTCCGGAAAACATCCAGCGAATCAACGCGTCGGAAGCACACGGAATCTTCGCGGGCTGGGGCAGCATCTGGGAGGCCTCGTGGTACATGCGAGGCTTCGAAGCGGCACTGATGGATCTGGTCGTGAACCCGGAGCTGATCAACTGCATCATGCAGAAGGTCGCCGAATTTCAGATCGAGTTTCACAGACGGATGCTGGAGGCCGGCAACGGAGACATCGACCTGATCTTCTGCGGCGACGACATCGGCTCCCAGCGAAGCCTCTTGATGTCTCTGGACACCTTCGAGGCAAACATCAAGCCCTATCACGTACAGCTCAACGAGATGATTCATCGCCACGGCGCCAGGGTGGTCTACCACAGCGACGGCGCCATCATGAAGGCGATTCCCTCGTTGATCGAGATGGGGATCGACATCCTCCAGCCACTGCAATTCGACGCGGAGGGAATGGACCCGGAGGTGCTGAAGGCCTCCTACGGCGAGGTGCTGTCCTTCGAAGGAGGAGTCAGTGTCCAGAAGACCTTGCCCCTGGGTACAGCCGACGATGTCAGGGAGGAAGTAAGGCAGCTGATCCGCCTGCTGGGCAAGTCCGGGGGCTACATCCTGGGGCCTGCGCACGTGATCCAGGCCGGCACACCCGCGGAGAACATTCTCGCCCTGTTCGATACCGCCCTGGAGACCGAGCTGTAGCCCGCTTTTCTCACCGGGTCGCGTAGCGAGGGAGCTGAGAGTAGCATCGTGGAGAGGTCGGCGACCCAGAAAGGGTAATCGAAGGATGCTCGGCGTCTTGATTTCCATCGCAGCTCTGGCCCTGACTGGGCTGGCCCTGATCGGCCTCGGCTTTCTCGTCTCGAGTGTCCAAGAGCGGGAGGAGAAGGCCACTGCCTTTGCCGCTCTGCAGCTCGCTGCGATGCTGATCCTGGTGCTCACATTCTTCTTTCTCCTGCGAGCGGGCTTCTTCGAAACCGCTCTCGGGATCGTCCTCTTGGTGGGAGGAATCGCCGCAGGGGCCGTCGCCGGGTTTCTGTTGCTGAGAAGCTCCGGTGCGAATCCCAGGGCCCTCGAAGGGACACGGGGCCTGATCGTCGGAGAGGTAAAGAGATGGGATGAGAGGGAGATCGTCTTCGCCAGGAATCGATACCTGCAGCCGGGCACGGAGGAATACCGAGAGATTCTACAGCGATCACCCGGAGTGGGAGGAGAGCGACGCGAAGAGAAGGGAGAAGGGCGGGCCACTGGGAACAATGGGAGCGATCGACCGTCCCCATGAGGCCCCGAACCGAGCGGCCTTGCTGGCGTCCGGATTGCTGGCGACGCAGCTCGCCACTCCCGACAAGGTGAAGCTCCAACCCCGCGGACCGAGCCTCGATCTCGGTCCCGAGGAGGCGACGGAGAGGGTCAAGGGCTACGCGAGACACGTGGGAGCGGACCTGGTCGGCGTCACGGAGCTCGACCCTCGCTGGACGTACTCCCACAGGGGGATGGCTCTAGCCATGGCCGGAGAAGAATGGGGAGCGGAGATCCGGGTGGGCCACCGATACGCCATCGTCTTCGCCCAGGAGATGTCGCGGGACATGATCGGGCCCGCTCCACACACTTCCAGCACCGTCGAGAGCATGCACCGGTACGTCGACGGCGCGGTGATCGCCAATCAGGTCGCGAGCTACGTGGCGAATCTCGGCTACTCGGCGACGGCGAATCACCTTTCGCGTTACGATTGCGTGCTCGTGCCTTTGGCGGTGGATGCAGGAATGGGGGAGATGGGCCGACTCGGGTACCTGATGACGAGAGAATTCGGCCCCCGGCAGAGGCTATCCGCCGTGACGACGGACCTTCCGCTGGTGCCGGACGAGCCCGTCGACATCGGCGTCCAGGACTTCTGCCGGATCTGCAGGAAATGCGCCGTCTGTTGCCCGTCCAGGTCCATCCCAGAGGGGGACCCCGAGGAAGTCAACGGCTCGCTCCGCTGGAAGCTCAACGAGAGGACGTGCTTCGACTATTGGGGGAAGGTCGGGACGGACTGCAACGTGTGCATGAGGGTGTGTCCCTGGAGCCACGCCAGAACCCTGCCACATCGGATGATCGTCTGGATGGTTGCCCGGAACAGTGCGGCCAGGCGGCTGTTCTCGAGAATGGACGACATCTTCTACGGAAAGAGACCGAGACCCAAGAACCCTCCCGCCTGGGCCAGCTTCGGGAGATGAGCGGTATCGACGGGAAAGAGCCTCTTTCCTCCCCCTTCGTTCCCCCGAAGGAGGCACCCGATCGAGATCGCCAGGACGAATCCAGTTTGCGGGCGCACGACAGCCGGTCTTCCAGGATCCTCGTCGGGCTGCTCCTGGTGCTCGGAGCTCTGGCCTACCGCGATCTGCTCTTCTGGGATCCGGCCAACCCTGGCCTTCCCGCGACCGGGTGGTTCTTCTTTCGCGTCTCCGAGACCGCTCCCCAGATCCTCTTCCTGGCAGCCATCCCACTCCTCTATCGCCGACGGAAGAGAATCGCCCACGCGCTTCACGGCGAGGCGGCGCCGTGGCTCGCGCTGCCCTTTCTGGCGCTGGGCGCGGCTTTGTTCGTATGGGGATACCACGCCAACGCTCTCGACCTGGTTCTGGCCTCGCTCCTGGCGGTCACCCTCGGCGCGGCTCTTCTTCTCTCGGGCCGACGCCTCGCCAGTGAGTTGATGCTTCTCCTCCTGTTTCTCGCCTTCGCAATCCCACTCCCGGCGGTGCTCACGAATCAGCTCGTCTACCCCCTTCAGCTCAGTACCGCGCTGCACACCGGATGGCTGCTGCACGCCATCGGGATACCCGCCATCCAGGAAGGGGACATTCTTCACGTGGCGAGCTCCTCTTTCGAGGTCATCGAGACCTGCAGCGGCCTGCGTTCGATCTTCGTGATCACGCCGCTGGCGGTGGGCTGGCTGTACTTCTTTCCCACCCGGCGCCTGACCACGGCGTTGGTGATTCTCTCGGCACCGCTGATCGCCTACTTCGTCAACACCTTGAGAGTTCTGAGCCTGGTCCTGAACTCGGATTCCGATCTGAGGGTCACGCACGCGGTGCAGGGCGTGGCCGTCTTCGTCACCGGTTTCTTGATTCTCTACGCGGTCGACGGCCTTCTGCGGCGCAAGCTGGGCGGGAGCGAGACTCCGATCGGCGAGGCGGAGACCGACGCTCCTCTCCACAACGCTTGGAAGCGGCACGGGAGTGCGATCGCCCTGGCCTTCGCACTGGCCATCATGGTCGGGGTGTCCTTCTGGGGCCCGCGATGGAGTCCGCCGGACCCGCCTCACCGTCCGAGTGTCGACCTGCCCCGGGTGATCGATGGCTGGAGGGTCGCCCGGAAACCGAAACCGGACCGCTTCTTCTTGGGAAGCTTGAAATTCCGGAAGCGCTGGTACCGTGAATACGAACGGGACGACGAGCGGGTCTCGGTTTTCATCGGCTACGACGACCGCTTGAATCGAAACCGCAGCCTGCTCTCACCGAAGAATGCGGTGCCCGGTGCCGGCTGGCATGTCGAGGAGCGGACGCTCATCCAGCTCGCGCCGAGCGGTCCTCGAGCCGAGTCGGTCTCCGCTCGTTCGGGCACGACCCGGACCCTGAGCATCCACTGGTACGAGGGAACCGACCCGCTGGCTCTGGAGATCCTGCGCGCCGGCCTGGCCACCGATCAGTCGTCGCTTCGCAGGCCGGGCGGAGCGTGGGTCGTCCGGCTCAGCACCAACATTGCGCAGACCCGCAACGGGAAGGCGAGAGCAGAGGCGAGGCTACGCGGCTTCGCCGAGCTGCTCGGACCGCGCGTGGAGCGCTCTCGAGCTCGGAAGACGAAGCCCCGTCTGAACCGGCCGAAGCGTTCGGGCGGTTAGCCTGCGTTTCTCACCAGCTCGCTACCGCGGCACCCACCAATCTCACCAGCTCGCTACTGCGGCCGCCGGGCCAGGTAGCGCAGGTAGCGACTCATGGCGTGGGTGGCCCGGTCCATGTCGGGAAACACCGCGACCCCTGCTGCCGCCAGCTCGTCGCGGACACGAATGGCTCCCTTCCAGCGCCAGTCCTCGCTCGATTCCGGCTCTCCCAGCACGAACATCGCAGCCTTGCCGCTCTCCTTCGCCAACCGCCTGGCTTGCTCGATGGTGGCGCGGAAGAGCTCGCCGCCGTCATCCCGCCCGAGAGCGTGCTCGATCCCCCTCACGTTGGCGATGATGACATCGTAGGCGGGGTTGGCGGCCATCATCTCCATCACCTCGAAGGATTCCGAGCGTCGTCCCCAGGCGAGGATCGAGGCGTCCACGGGATTGCCGACCCAGTCCCAGGCGTGGGGCATCTTCTCGCGGAGCTGCTCCCGCATTTCTTCGGGGGGGAGGGGCAGCCCGAGGCCCGCTTCCTGGCAGAGGTCCGCGGACTCGACGGTCTCTCCGCCCGCGCCCCCCAGAACGGCCACCCGATTCCCTGCCGCCGGGCCGGCGAACTCGAACGCCACCAGCATGTCGATCAATTCGTTGATGGTGCGGACCTCGACGGCTCCCGCCTGGCGAACCGCACCCCGCCACACGTCCATCTGGCCCGCCAGCGCCGCGGTGTGCGAGGAAGCAGCGGCGTGACCCCCAGGAGAACGACCACCTTTGAGAACGACCACGGGCTTCCGGGCTGCTGCGCGCCGCAACGCGGCAAAGAAGCGCCTCCCGTCGTGTATCCCTTCCACGTAGGCGCCGATCACCTTGGTATCCGGATCGTCGGCGAAGTGATCGAGGAAGTCGGCCTCGTCGAGGTCGAGCGCATTCCCGTAGCTGACCACCTTGCTGAAGCGCAGCCCCCTTTCCTTCCCCCGCCCGACCACACGGAAGGCATGGCTTCCGCTCTGGGTCAAGAAGCCGACGTCACCCGACTCGGCCGGAAGGCGCGGATCGAAGGTGAGCTTTTCCTTCGGGTAGTAGAGCCCCATGCAGTTGGGGCCGATTACGCGAATGCCCGTCTCCTTGACTCGACGCTTCAACTCCCGCTCGAGTGCCGCCGCGTCGTCTCGCCCGGTCTCGCTGAAGCGAGCCGTGAAGAGGTGGATCAGCTTCGCGCCCTTTGCGTGGGCTCCCTCCACCAGCTCCAACGCGGCGCTGGCGGGAACCGCGGAGATCACGAAGTCCACCGGCCCGGGAATGGCCTCGAGCCGCGGGTAGGCCTTCTGCCCCAGCAGCTCATCCAGCTTGGGATTGACCGGATAGACCGGGCCCGGAAAGCCGATCTCGACCAGCGACTGGACGAACTCGTATCCCTGGCTCTGTGGATTCGCCGAAGCGCCGACGACGGCGATGCTCTGCGGCCGGAAGAGGGCCTCGAGATCTTGTCTGGCCGCGGGCTTCGGGCCCGCCGGACTGCTGCTCATTGGTCGTTACCCGGTGGTGTTGGTTTCCCCGTGGGAGGCTCGAGATCCGAGCTCCCGTCTGGCTTCGCATCAGCTTCGAACGGCTTCGACCCGTATCGTGGGGCTGAGGGCGGTCGAGGACAGTAACAAATCCGCCGGGCTCACGAGAATGGGGCTCGGGAGACGGGACGACCTTGCCGTGGCGCGGTAGTGTCCCGTCGTGAAGTGGCGCCAGCTGGGATTCGTCGGACTCCTCGGCCTGTTGATGGCCGCCGCCCCGGCTCCGCCCGCGGACCAGGGAATCGAGCTGGCGTACCTCAACCAGACCTACAGCGACCTCGAGGCCGATCTCGCGCCGATCCGGGAGGGTCCCCTCGCCATCCAGCTCAGCTCGCCGAGCCAGCGGGTGACGCTGCACCGAAACCGGCTGGTGTTGACCCCGAACCCGGGCGGAGATCCGGACGCGTGGGTGGAGGCCGAGTTCGAGGGCGCGGGCGACCTGGTGGCCGACCTCGAAGGCGGAACCCTGACGACCCAGCTCCGAGACCATGTCGAGGTACCGCGCCAGACAGTCCAGCAGCGCGGCAAGGTGAGGATCACGCGCGACGCGGAGAGCTACAGGCTGCAGGTCCTGGAGGCGCCGCCGAGCGTGCCGGTCCGCATCCGTAGCGACCTTGTTGGCCGCCTGGTGGGAATCTGCAGAGGCCTGGGCCTCTTCGCCGTGGTCGACTGCGGACGCCTGGAGCACGCACTCTCGACCGTGAATATCCCGATCCGTTCCGACGACGAGACCGTCCTGCGCCTCCCGTACGCGCGTCTCAGCGCGGCCGATCGCGCCTACCTGGATCGCTTCGTACGCCCCTGAGCTTCGCACTCGGCCGCTGCGGCGATGCCCGCGAGCATGCCTCGAAAGACCAGCGCGTGGGCGGGATAGGCGAAGTACCAGTAGGCGAGGCCCGCGAGGCCGGAGGGATCGAAGATCGCCGTCTGACGGATGATGCATCCCCCTTCCGTCCGGCGTCACCTCGTACTCGAGCCACGCTCGACCGGGCACCTTCATCTCGGCGAAGAAACGCACGGAGCGGTCTGGCTCGATGGACTCTACCCGCCACCAGTCGACGGTGTCGCCGACCCGGAGCTCATCGGGATCGGGACGCCCGCGCCGCATCCCCACGCCACCCACCAGAAGGTCGAGAAATCCCCGGATGCGCCACAGCGACTGGTAGGCGTACCAGCCCGTCGTTCCCCCGATCCGGCGGATCGGCGCGAAACCCGCCTCTGGCGACACCGGGACACGACGGGTTCGCGAATCGACCAGGCGGCCTTCGACTCGGACACCGCCATAGGAGGCAGGCACGGCGCCCGCCGAGGAGAGGGCGTCGGACCATCGCGTCTCGGCGAGCTCGTTCTCCTCGTTGCGAAGCGCGGACTCGATGGCTTCGGCGACGCTCTGCGGCTCGACTCCGAAGACGCTGCGCGCCCGATCGTCGTGGGCGACCGATGCGTGGGTGATGCTCTCGATCAGCTTGCGGCCGATGCGCGCGTAGAGCGGTGTCACGAGTCCGAGCCAGAGGCTGCTCAGGTTCGGTGTGAGGACCGGAACCGGAACCATGTAGCGCCGCAGACCTCGCTGGTGCGCGTACTCCTTCATCAGCTCGGCATAGGTCATGCGATCGGCGCCGGCAATCTCGTAGATGGGGCTCTCGGTCGCATCTGCCTCGAGGGCGCGCTCCAGGTAGGCGAGAAGATCCCGAATCGAGATCGGCTGCGCCTGAAAGCGCACCCAGCTCGGGGTCACCATCACCGGCAGAGCTTCGACCAGCGAGCGGACCATTTCGAAGGAGAGACTCCCCGATCCGATCACGATGGAGGCGCGAAACTCGATCACCGGACAGCCCGAGTCTCGGAGAATGCGCCCGACCTCGTGGCGGCTTCGGAGGTGCGCCGAGAGGCCGGACTCCTCCTTGGCGAGGCCACCCAGATAGACGACGCGGCGGACTCCCGCCCGCCGGGCAGCCTCACCGAAGTTCCGAGCGGCCTCCCGGTCTCTTGCCTCGAAGTCACTCTTGGCACCCATGGAGTGGACCAGGTAGTAGGCGGTCTCGACTTCGTGGAGAGCCGGGGGAAGACTCTCCGCATCGAGGAGATCTGCACCGACGACCTCGGTGGAACCGTGGATCCTGGATCGCAGGTATTCGGGGCGCCGGGCAAGACAGCGGACGGGACGACCCGTCGCCTCGAGCCGAGGGAGGAGCCGCCCACCGACGTAGCCGCTGGCACCCGTCAGCAGGATGGGACCGCCCCCGCTCACTGCAGCTCTCCATCCGAAGCGAGCTCCTCCTCGAGACGCTCGCGGGCCTCCCGTTGGACCGCGAGGTCCTCGACCTCGCTCGCGGGTCGAGGCTGCAGCGCCGAGACCCGCTCCAGCTCGGCGAGGGCCTCGTCGCGCCGCTCGGGATGGAGATCCAGCAGCGTGAGCGCGAGAAGGAGCTGATTGCCGGGGTGCTCCGGTGCGATCGCGAGGGCGCGCTCCACGTAAGGCAACGCTTCGGAGCGATCCACCCAGCCGGAGAGGAAGGGGACTCGCGGCAGACGGGCGTGGAGAGCTGCCATCAAACGTTGCGCCCCTCCTTCCTCGTACTTGGGCTCGAGGGTCAGTACCACGAGCGTGTAGTCGCGAAGTCGGTTGGCGACACCGCGGCGCACCGCACTCAAGAGGCCCGCCACCTGGCTCCACGCTGCCCAGTTGATCGCGGACCAGAAGTAGAAGGCCGCGATGTCGTGCGGGATGGCCGCGGCTTGCTCGAGCCGCTCCTGCAACTCTTCGGAAGAGATCTCGTGAAGCTGCTTCCCGCCACCGACTCGCTCTGCCAGAAGCGTCACCCCTTCGTCCGACAGGATCCGACCGCGATCGAAGACTCGACGCTTCGTATCGCGCTGGTCCGCCACGAAATCCCCCTCGAAATGGAGGGCGCGGAGAAGCTTCCAGCGGGCCTCCAGGTCCGGCGGGTCGGTCGCCACCGCCTCCTGGTAGGCGCGGATCGCCTCCCCAATCGGCTCTGATGCAGCGAGGCCATCGCTCCCACCCTCCGCACGTCGGAGGTAGGCCGCGTCGCCGCGCGCGATCGCGTCCGGGAACGCGGGCGCCGCCGAGGCGGACGAGTGACAAAAGCGCGCAGAGGGCGGTGGCTCCGATGCGGACCTCAAACATGGTTGCGCAGCATCAGCTCCTTCGGATGCGGCTCGAGATAGACCTGGCCTGCCAGGTACTCGATCCGCAGGCGCCGGACGTAGTGGCCGATCATGGTGACGGGAACCACGAGAGGGACCAGCTCCGTCCGATAGTCCTCGATCAGTTCCGGCGAGTTCGGCTCGCGCCTCGGCCTCGAGCCGTTTCCGGAAGTGGCCGATGCAGTGCTGCAGCACGTTCACGTGCCGCCTCCGCGTGGCGCGCTGCGCGAGCGCCCCCATGAACTCGCTCTCGTATCGAGCGCGAAGCTCGCCCCGCGGAGTCCGCTTCGCGTCTGCCACCAGACGGCCGAGCGACCGGTAGGCCTGCGGCGAGTGGGCCATCAGCTGGAGCTTGTGCGCAGTGTGGAAGGCGACCAGCCGCCCGACACTCCAGCTCCCCTCGAAGAACGAGCGCAGCCGTCGGTAGGCGAAGATGCGCTCGACGAAGTTCTCGCGCAGCACGGCGTCGTGGAGCCGCCCCTCCTCCTCGACCGGGAGCGTCGGGTTGTGTCGCATCAGCTCCTTCGCGAAGAGCCCCTGGCCCTCCTTCTTGGGCATGCCCTTCTCGCTTCGGACCTTGACCCGCTCCATCCCGCAGCTCGGCGAGTCCTTCTTGAGCACGTAGCCGCAGAGGTCCAGCCGGGTCAGCTGGCGAGCGCGCTTCTCCGACCAGGCCCGCATCGGAGCGGTCCAGTCCCGTCCGCTCTTGGTCCCGAGCATGGCGATCTCGTCGCCCTGGCGGACCAGACGCACGGGCTCTCGCGGGGTCCCCATCCCGATCTCTACTTCCGGGCACACCGGCACCCACTCGACGTAGGGCTCGAGGACGTCGGTGAGAAAGCGATCGCGCTTGTGTCCTCCGTCCCAGCGCACCTCCTCGCCGAGCAGGCAGCTCGAGATGCCGATTCGAAGCGGGGCATCGTCCCGCCAGAGCTCCCGGGGCGAGGGCTTCTTGGCCGTGTTCTCTCTTCCCCGGCGGCGTCATCGGCGGGGCGCCTTGCGCCGCGCGGCCTGGTAGCGCGCGAGCGCCAGCTGCCGCTGATGGGCGTGGTCCACGATCGGACGGGGGATAGTCGGCGGGAGGGCACGGGGATTCCCAGGGACGGTGCACGCTAGCGTGCGGGAACCCCCCGAAGCTCGGGAACGAAGCGCCGCACGTAGCGGCCGCCGGGATCGAAGCGCTCGCCCTGAGCGACCGGGTTGAAGATGCGGAAGTAGGGCTGCGCATCCGTACCGGTGGAGGCCGACCATTGCCAGCCGCCATTGTTGGAAGCCGGCTCACCATCGACCAGGCGCTGCATGAAGAACCGCTCACCCCACCGCCAGTCCAGGAGGAGGTCCTTGGTGAGAAAGCTCGCCACCACCATCCGGGCGCGGTTATGCATCCAACCCTCGACCGCCAGCTGCCGCATCGCAGCATCGACGAAAGGATAGCCGGTCCGGCCCTCGCACCAGGCCAGGAACCGCTCTTCGTCGTCGTCCCAACGGATCCTCCGGTACTCGGGCCGGAAGGACCGAACCAGGACCTCGGGGATGCTCCTCCAGGATGGCCGAGTAGAACTCTCGCCAGATCAGCTCGTCGATCCACTTCCACGACGCCAGCGGCCCGCCCCGGGAACTCCGCCGACACCTCGAGCGCTGCCTCCACGCAGACCCGGGGCGAGAGCTGGCCGAAGCGCAGATAGGGGGAGAGGCGGGAGGTGCCGTTCACCGCCGGGTCGTCTCGCCGGCTCGCGTAGTCGCCGATCCGGCCCTCCAGGAAGCGCTGCAGCCGCCCGCGCGCCACCGCCTCGCCCGCGCGCGGAATCCGGGTGCGATCTTCGGCGGCGTCGAAGTCGGCGAGCTTCGGTAGTCGGCCGATGGCGATCCGCGGAATCGGCCGGCGGGAGCCTGGTCGAACCGAGCGGCAGCGGTCGGTCCTCGCGAAGGCGGGCGAGCCAGGCCTTGCGGAACGGGGTGAAGACGCGGAAGGGCCGGCCCGCCCGGGTGCGGAGTTCTGCGCTCTCGAAGAGGACCCGGTCCTTGCAGTCGATGACGCGGACACCCATCCGCTGTGCGGCGTCTCGGACGCGCGCGTCGCGAAGCTTGGCGTAGGGTCCCGGATCGCGATTGAAGCTCAGCAGCTCGGCGCCGGTCTCCCGGAGCAGGCGCGGGATCTCCGTCACCGGGTCTCCACGGCGGAGGAGAAGACGGTGACCGCGCCGCCTCGAGTCGCCCGCGAGCCGCTCCAGCGCGTCCCAGAGGAATCGCAGCCGAGGGGGACCGACGCGCGACCCCGACAGAAGCCGATCGTCGAAGACGAACACCAGAGCCATCTGGTCCGCTTGCGCCGCAGCCGCCGCGAGGGCGGTGTTGTCGCGGAGTCGCAGATCGCTGCGGAACCAGTGGATCGCGCGCATGCGGTCAAGCATCACCGCATGCGCAACGATCAAGTCAAGATCTGTCGATATATTATATTGACAGAATGCCGGAGCCATTGCAGGATTTAGCCGTGGCGCAGTCCGGATCCGAGAGCGGCCCCGAAGCGGGGGCGACCTACTCGCTGGGAGCCGTCTCCCGGCTGACGGGCCTGTCTCCGCACGTGCTCCGGGCCTGGGAGCGACGATACGAAGCCGTCACCCCGCTCCGCACGCCCGGAGGCACGCGCCGCTACCGCGAGTCCGACGTGGCGCGCCTCCGACTGCTCGCGGCGGCGACCGGCGCCGGGCACCCGATCGGGGACGTTGCCCGGCTCTCCGGAGGCCGAGCTGCGCCGCCGGACCGCCGGTCCGGACGAGGAGCCGCGTCCGCAGCTGCGCCTGATTCTCGAGGCGATCGATCGGCTCGACGCGGACGAGACGGAACGCCTGCTGGGCGTCCAGCTGGCCGCCCTGGGGCCCCGGTGGTTCGTCGCAGCCGTGGTCGAGCCCCTGATGCACGAGGTGGGCGACCGCTGGGAGGACGGCAGGCTCTGCATCGCCAGCGAGCACCTGGCGAGCGCAGCCGTCCGCAATCTCCTGGGGGGACGCTCCGCCGGATGGCTCAGTCCTCCCAGTCACTGCCCATCCTCTTCACCACGCTTCCCGGTGAGCGCCACGAGCTCGGCGTTCTCTCCTGCGCGGCGATCGCCGTCGAGCTCGGCGCGAACGCGATCTACCTGGGTCCGGACCTGCCCACCGGCGAGGTCGTCGCGGCGGCCGGGGCGACCCGAGCAGGAGCGGTGGCCGTAGGAACCAGCGGATGCGCTCCGGCGCGGCAACGCGAGCGGGCGGTGCGGCAGCTGCGCCGGGCACTGCCGCGCGACGTGGCACTCTGGCTCGGGGGCAGCGGGAGTGAGGGTCTGGCGCTTCCCGCCCGGACCGAGCGGATCGAGGGGGTCGAGGAGTTCGAGCAGAAGGTCCTGCTGCAGGAGTTCCGCCGCTGATCCAAGGCGCGGGGAAGCTCAGGAGCGATTCCCCACCCACTCGTCCACGCGGTTCCACTGATCGTAGAGCCAGTCGATCTGGTCGTCCCGGCCCTTGGGGATGAGTGCCGCGGGGACGCGCCAGAACTCTACCTCGATGGTCCGATCGATCAGCCCGCCGCCCAGGAAGTCGTAGAAGCTGCGGATCCCGTCGAAGCCAAAATGGACGCAGAAGACCACGTCCGACCCGGTCTCCGCTTCCAGCAGCGCCAGCGTCCCACCGAGCCGGGGTGGAAGCACCTGGCGCAGCCGCTCGGCGCGGGCCACGAGATCGGCGTCTCCGTGGCGGCGGATGCTATCGAGGGCCCGGCGCTGGCGCTCCGGCGTGTATCTCGTGCCTTCGGGATAGATGAACACCCCTTCGTCCGGACCCAGGTCGTCGGCGAGCCGTCGCACTGCGGCGATCTCACGGGCGCTGTCTCCCGAGCCGCGCCGCACGAAGTAGTTGGGCAACCGGTTGCCGACGATGTCGAGGCAGGGATCCCAGAGGAGCTCGCGCTTGATCACGTAGCGCAGCCGGATTCCCTTGCGCGACGAGACCAGAACCGCCGGCATGATCGTGTCGCCCACGCTCGCGTGACGCATGAAGAGCAGGATCGGCCCTCTACCCAGCTCGTCGAGCCCCTTCACCTCCAGACGCACTCCGAAGATGCGCTGGGCTCCCGCAAACAGGGTCCGCGCCCACCAGCACTGCACTCGAAAGTTCCAGGTGAGGTAGCGGCTGCGTCCGATCGCGAGCTGCCCCACCCAGACCCCGGCCGAGACGACGATCCCGGTCACCTCGCAGCCGAGGTAGAAGACGAAGAAGATCACACATCGGGAGAGGGCCCACCGGGAGCCGCGCGCCGCGTCGATGGCCGTTGTGACCAGGAGAACTGCGGGAAGGGCCGCCAAGGTCACGAAGAACAGAAGGATGTAGAGCGGAATCGTGACCGCGCGCCGCCCCCAGCGTTGGAGGGCTGGCTCGTCTCGCCGGCTCGGCTGGTTCACTCGGCACTCCTCACACCTTCTCCACCCCGATCCTAGCCTGCATGGCTCACGAGGTCGCGCTACCCCGGCGGCGGAATTGACTTGACCTCGAAGGCCTGCGCCAGCTCTTTGTGCTCCTCGGTGTTGACCCGGCAGAAGACGATGTTTCAGTGTGAGTGCGGGCATCTAACCAGGAATAGGACCCGACCAGCGCAGGTCCGCTCTTCCAAAGAGGTTCTCCCGAAGGTCGACTTCTTTCGGAACTTTAAAAAAAGACATTTAAAAAATTCCATCAGGGCGCGCCGGCCAGACGACGAAGCTCGCCGAAGCGGTTGGATTTGCGCCCTATTGTCGATATAAATAGAAGGAAAAATATTGACAATTCCCAGGCGGCGGGTCAATATTTGGTTGGTTTGAGGAAGCAAAGCCGAAGAATTCTGGAAGCTGCCCGGCGGGCGGGCTCGCCGGCGACCCTCCTCCTGGGCCTCGCGGGCTGTCTCGACTACCCGTCGGAGCCCCCGCTGGAGGAGATCCAGCACTCCCCGGCGTCCCTCTACGCACCTCACTTCGACGGACGGACCTTCTTCAACCCCTGGAATCGCTTCGATTGGAGGAGGCTCGATTTCCTTCGCTTCGCCCTCACGCGGAGCCCCTACGACAAGAGCCGCTCTCCGGACGTCCGAGTGGTGCCGAACGACGGGACCTCACTCGCCAGTGTGCAGCAGTCGGCCGAGATCACCTGGGTCGGGCATGCCACCTTCGTCATCCACGACGGCGACGACGTCGTCCTGACGGATCCCCACTTCTCGAAGCGCGCGTTGATCCCAGCTCGAACGATCCCGCCCCGGCGTCCCACTCGAGTCGATTCCGGCCGACGCCTTCGCGGTTCTCTCGCACAATCACTACGACCACCTGGACGCCGAGACGGTGGACAGACTTCCCGAAAGCGTGGAGTGGTTCGTACCGCTCGGGCTCGCCGAGTGGTTTCGCGAGAGAGACCGTCCGAACGTGACGGAGCTCGGCTGGTGGGAGAGCGCAGAGCGCGGCCGCTGGAAGCTGACCTGCCTTCCATCGCAGCACTGGTCAAGGCGGCTCGGCCAGGGGACGAACCAGACCCTCTGGTGCTCCTGGCTTCTCGACTCCGGCGAGTACCGCTATTACTTCGCTGGAGACACCGGCTACTTCCACGGCTTCCGCGAATACGGGCGACGCTTCGCGCCCATCGACGTCGCCATGCTTCCGATCGGCGCCTACGAGCCGCGCTGGTTCATGCGCTACCAGCACATGAACCCCGAGGAGGCCTATCGCGCGTTTCTCGACCTCCGCGCCCGTACCATGCTTCCGATGCACTGGGGCACCTTCGATCTCACCCACGAGCCCGTGGACGAGCCGGCCCGGGAGTTCGAGAGAGTGGTCACCGCGGCGGGAGGAGATCCGGCAAGTTCGCCGATACTGGGCATCGGAGAGTCCTGGCACGTTCCAGCGCGTACAGACGCTCAGGAGGAATCGAAATGATCGGCATCGGGTGGGCCGAGGCCGGCTTGTTGCCGGACTGGATCATTCGCCGGGGCATCCGGTCGATGCTGCGGGATCGCCTGCGAGGGCTGGAGCAGCCCGATCCGGAAGCGGCACAGCTAGGAATCGCGGCCTTCATCGACGAGCTCCGGCAGAGCCCAATTGCGGTGACGCCGGAGCTCGCGAACGAGCAGCACTACGAGGTCGCCCCTGAGTTCTTCGAGGCGGTTCTGGGGCGGCTGCTCAAGTACAGCTGCGCGCTATGGCCGAGGGGCGTGGCAGAGCTCGATACAGCCGAAGAGTGCATGCTGTCGCTGACCTGTGACCGCGCGCAGATTCGAGACGGTATGAGAGTCCTCGATCTGGGCTGCGGATGGGGCTCCACGAGCCTCTGGATCGCCCAGAACTACCCGGGCTGCCGCGTCCTCGCGGTATCCAACTCGAAGTTTCAGTGCGACTTCATTGCAGCACGAGCAGCACGAAGAGAGCTCCGCAACCTGGAAGTCGAGACCGCGGACGTGAACTCGTTCGAGCCAGGACGCGTGTTCGACCGCATCGTATCCGTGGAGATGTTCGAGCACCTTCGCAACTGGGAGTCGATCCTTTCCCGGATGGCGGGATGGCTCGCTTCGGACGGGAAGGTGTTCCTGCACTTCTTCTGTCACCGGGAGCACGCCTATCTCTACGATTCGTCAGGAAAGAACGACTGGATGGGCCGCCATTTCTTCACGGGGGGAATGATGCCCTCCGACGATCTTCTCCTCTACCTCCAGCGCGACCTCGTCGTGGAAGAGAAATGGCGGGTCAGCGGCCTCCACTACCAACGCACTTGCGAAGCGTGGCTTCGAAACCTGGACCGCCGCCGCACTCTCGTGCTGCCTCTCCTCGAGGAGGTGTACGGGAGAGGAATGGGGCGGCTCTGGCTCCAGCGATGGCGACTCTTCTTTCTCGCCTGCGCGGAGCTCTTCGCCTACCGCGAGGGGAACGAGTGGTGGGTCTCACATTGTCGGCTCACGCCACGAGAGATGATCGGCGCGCAATGAGGGTCGGCAATTCGCTTCAATCCCCGCGTTCCCGCCAACAGCTTCTTGAATAGAACTGAGCTAGTCGTCTGCTACCGCAGTGGTTTGTGGACGACCATTCCCAGGTGACCATCCAAGGTGAGCCGGTCGCCGGTGCGAATGCGCGTGGTGGCTTCGGGAACGCCCGTCACGCACGGGATGCCGTATTCTCGAGCGATGATCGCGCCATGGATCAGCATTCCGCCACGGCGTTCGACGATGCCCGCGGATAGCGGGACCACGAGAGTCATGTTGGGATCGACTGCGTCGCAGACGAGGATCTCACCGCGTTTGAACTCGAAGAGGTCCGACGGCTCGACCACCACCCGCGCCGGACCGGTGGCCACACCAGGGCCGGCGGGCTGACCGAGAAGCTGCCGGGGACGAATCGATCCAGCTGTCTCCTCCATCGGATGGGTCGCTGGGAACATCTGTGCCGTGGTCAAGTTTCTCCGGAGGCGCAGCGCGCTCCAATGCCGCGACCAGAGCTGGAGCGGTGCCCTGCCCGCTCCCGAAACGGTCCCGCGCCTCGGCCTGAGCCGCAAGAAGCTGCGCCTCGATCCGCGCGAGATGGATATTGTCGTCGTCGCGTAGCTGGTAGCTCGCGCGGGCCAGGTCCAGCATCCCCTCGGCAAACCCCCGCCGATCCTCAGAGAAGGAGTTCAAGAACCGCTCCGTCAAATCCCGGACCTCCTCCGAGCGGCCTTGGGCCTTTCCCGAGCCGCGCTCTGCCAATTCCAGTAGCAGGGGAAGGAGCCGCTGGCGCTCACCCGAGGGCTGTCCGTGTTGCCATGCCAGATCGCCGAACTCCGTGAGAAACGCATCGAGTGCCTCGACGAACTCGGTGTCCTCTTCCAGCGGCTCACCCCGCCGGAGGCGCGCGGCGCGGTTGGCGTCGCCTCGGATCATGGCAGCCAGTTGTTCGAGCATCGCGTTGCGCTGGAGACTCTGCATGGGCGTCGCGGCGAGGAGACCCATGAACTCGTAGGGGTCCTCTGGCCTCACCGTGTCATTGTAGACCTGACCGAACAGCCTCACGCCGTGCGCGAGCGGGATGAAGTCGGTCCAGTAGACATCGACCCAATGTTGGTAGATCTCCTCCCGCCGGGCGATCTCACCGGCGAGCTCGAGATCGGAGAGCTCCGTCAGCTCCGAGCGGCCAAGTTCCACGGCGACCCGCTGCATCTCGGGGATCAGCTCGTCTTCGACCCGCTGGCGAAGCTCGCGCAGGTTTTCGAGGCTCCGCGTCAAGGTGAGGTACCACTGCCGCTGGTCGTCGGCCTCTCCCCTCGTCGTGATCGGCCGGGACTGCAGTGCGTACAGGGCTCCATCGCAGAAGGTCCACTCGACGTCCTGAGGCCGGCCGAAGCTCTCCTCCAGCGTCCGGGCCAACCGATGGACCTGCTCCAATTCCCCCTCTCCCAGGGGCGCCTGCGCTCTCTGCTCGGGCGATAGCGCGCGCTTCTCCATCCCCTCGGAAGACGGCAGCAGAGCATAGGATCGCTCCGCCGGTTGATGCGCGAGCACCCGGCCGGTCTTCCGCTCCAAGGTCCAGCGATCCGGCTGAACGGTGCCGTCCACCAGCCCCTGGTTGAGTCCGTACACGGCTTCGATCACGGACTCGGTCGGATCGAGAGGGCTTTCGGAGAACGCCACGCCCGATCGCTCGCTTGGGGCGAGCTCCTGAACCAGGACCGCCATGCTGCTCGACGCCACTTCGAGGTCCAGCTCCTGTCGGTAGAGAAGAGCTCGATCCGACCACAGAGACGCCCAGACGAGCCTCACGTGATCCAGGACCGCTCGCGCTCCCCTTACGTTGACAAAGGACTCGTGCAGCCCAGCGAAGGACGTCCGCTCGGAATCCTCACCCGGGGCCGAGGAGCGCACCGCGACCGGCCGATCGGCGAAGCACTGATCGACTGCCGAAAACAGATCGGCGTAGAGATCGTCGGGCAGGTCCGACTTCAGGAACATGTTGCGGATTCGGAGGGCGGCGTCCCACAGCTCCTCCCAGCGCATGTCCTTGAATGGCTTCCGGCTCAGCTCCCGAGCGATCCGCAGGCCCAAACCCGTGTCGGCGAGGTAGCGACGGTAGGCCTCGATGGAGATCGAGAGGCCGCCGGGCACGGCAATTCCCTCCTGCCCCATCCGGGCCAGCACCGCAGCCTTGCCGCCAACGATGGTCGCGTTCTCAGGTCGGATCTGCTCGAGGGGGATCGTGAGCGGCATCAGCCGACGTGGATCTCCACGACTTCCTGGAATCGGGTGACGACGTGAAAGATCTCGATTCTCACTTCCACTAGCGCGCAGTTCGGCGAGGAGGCGAATTCCTTCAGGTGGGGGTGCTTGGAAAGGTAACGCTCGGAGGCAGCCTCCCGATCGGCGCCAGTCAGCTCCCGGGCGTGCCCCGTCCCCGTCGCAGCCACGGCCTCGAAGAGATCCGCCGGCCGATTCGAGGCGTTGTCGACGACGAAAGCAACGCGGTCATCTTCCTGGATGTGCGTGAACTTGCGTGTGCTGCGCGTCGTGGAGAACCAGATGCGGGCCATGTCGTCGGACGTGGCGAAGCAGACGACGGTGCCGTAGGGGTGGCCCTGGCCCTGCGTGCAGAGGACGCCGAAGTTCTGCGTCGCCAGAACTTCCTGCAAGACCCGGCGCAGCTCCGGCACATCCGTGAGTCGGCCTCGGACCGTTCCGCCCTTCATGGATCTTCCTCCGCTGCCCGGCGATCTCCACCCCGTAAGCGTGATCTTGCCGACTCGAAACCAGTATACCCAATCGAAGGTCGCGTAGAGATTCAGGGACCCGCCATGCCGGACCGGCGCTGTGATCTTCAGGTCCCACGGCTTCGATCTGGACCCTCGAAGGGGGCGAATGCGGCGATCAGGCTTGCCCTTCAGGAGC
>CAVROS010000039.1:0-17955 GCA_963722885.1 uncultured delta proteobacterium | reverse complement strand
TCATGACCTTGATCCCAGGCCCCGTGGACCGGGTTGGATCCATAGCACGGATCAGATGGTCGATCGTCAAGCTGTTTCTCCTTCTGCGGCGTGACCGAGGCTTGGGGGGCGGGGTTGCCGAGGCGTCCCGAAGCTCTGGCCGCTGTCGTTTCCGATAGCTCTCCCCTTCCATGACGAGCTGGTAGGCGTTGTGGGCGAGGCGATCGAAGGCGCTCTGGGCGAGGATCGGATCGTCGAAGAGAGGGATCCACTCGTCGATGGTCCGGTTGCTGGTGACGATGGTGGAGGCGCGCCGGTGGCGCTCGAGGATGACCTCGTAGAGGTCACTCGACTGCTCGGCGGTGAGCCGCCGCAGGCCGAAGTCATCGAGGATGAGGAGGTCGGGGGCGAGGAGGCGGCGGAGCACCTTCTCGGTGGAGTGATCGGCGCGGGACTGGTGAAGCGACTGGAACAGGTGGTCGGCGCGTAGGAAGCGCACGTCGTGGCCGGCGCGGCAGGCCGCGTGGCCGAGCGCACAGGCGAGGAAGGTCTTGCCCACGCCGACGGGGCCGAGGAAGATCACGTCCTCGTGGCGTTCGATGAAGCCGAGGCTGAAGAGCTCCTTGACGCGGTCTCGGTCGAAGGTGACCGGGGCATCCCAGTCGAAGCCTTCGAGGGTCTGCTCCTCCTCGAAGCCGGCTCGGGAGAGGCGCACCTCGAGGTTCTTGTGATCCCGGCGGTCGATCTCGTCCTGGAGGACGAGTTCGAGGAAGTCGAGCTCAGGGAGCTTCGCCTTCTTCGCGTAGGCCAGGCGGTCGGGGAGCGTCGGCAGCAGTCCCGAGAGCTTCAGGCGCTTGAGGACGGTCTTGAGTGACTGGCTGATCTCCATGGTCGGGTTCCTTTCGTTCGTGGGTGAAGTGGTGCTGTGGCTCGCAGGAAGCGGGGCGGGGCAAGAGGACGAGCTGGCCAGGGGGTGAGGTGGGGGCACCCTGGGCCTCGCGGTCGAGGGCGCGCTTCATGATCTCCTCGACGCGCCGGACGTTGATCAGCTCGAAGAACAGCGCTCGCCGGCAGGCGGCATCGAGCCGCTCGCGGCCGTACTTGTTGGCCAGCCGCAAGAGCTTCTGGCCCTGGCGCAGCTTCGCCCAGGGGAAGTCGCCGGCCAGCAGCGCCTCCATGAAGCGGCCGATGTGGGGACCCTGGCGTTTGGCCTCGCCGAGCAGCGCGTCGGGGTCTCGCCGGGCGTAGGGAGCCAGCTCCTTCGGGTAGTCGTGATAGTCGGTGGAGCGGCCGCCCGCTTTGACACGCGCGTGGGTCTTGACGAGCTCGCCCTGGACGTAGATGCGCACCAGCTTGCGGTCGCCGCGGACCCAGACGCGTTTGCCGACGTGACGGGTCGGAACGGAGTAGAGGGCCTTCTGGAACTGGACGTGGTGGTCGGGGTGGACCTTGCACTCGGCCCACGCGGGCGGATCGAAGCGCTCGCCGCGAAGGGGCTGGAGCGCGGCCTTCTCGACGTTCTCGAAGACGACCAGGGGGCGCTTGCGGGTGGTGCCGTGGATGCGCTGGCCCGCGATCTCGAGACACCAGCGGATCGCCTCGCGCTGGACGTGGTCGCGATCGATCCACTGCTCGCCGCGGAAGAAGCTCTCCCGCAGGTACTGGACTCCGCGCTCGACGTGGGGCTTGCCCTTGGCGTGGCGGGGCACGGCGGCGTCGATCACGAAGCCGCGATGGCGGGCGTACTCGTCGAAGGTGCGCTGGAAGACCGGGTCGTAACGGTCCGCCTTCGTGCACCGCGGCCTTGAGGTTGTCGAGCACGACCCGGCGCGGGACGCCCCCGAAGAACTCCCAGGCGTCCTCCAGACCCTCGATCAGGTCCTCGATCTTCTGGGAGGGAGTGACGTGGACGTACTGGTGGCGGCTGTGGACCAAGGTGACGATCAGCGCGTGGTGGACGCGGCGCCGGCCGGCCTCGGGATCCCACACCAGGCCGAGCCGTCCGAAGTCCACCTCGGCGAGCTCCCCGGGTGCCACCTCCGCCACCCGCACCGTGATCCGACGCCGATCGGCGAAGCCGCAGTGCGCGATGGCAAAGCGATGGAGCGAGCTGTAGGGGACGTCCACGCCCTGACGCGCCAGGAGCTGTTGGACCTTGGTGAGCCGAAGCCCCCGGCCTCCCTCCTCCGGCTCGAGCCATGCCTGGATCTGCTCGCGATGGGGAGCCAGCCGCGCCTGGGCCTTCCCTCGAGCTCGGCTCGGCCGGCACCGGACGGGCGCGCTGGGCCACCGCGACCGCCAGCGCCTCGTCCGGCTCGCCGTCGCCCGGCTTCCAGCCCAGCCTGCGCGCGACCCGGAGCCAACGCCGGATCGTCGTGCGGCTATGGCCCGTGGCGCGCTGGATCGCCCGCTGCGGCTCGCCCCGAGCAACCCTGCGCAGAACCTCGTGAATCTCCCACATCCCGATCTCCCGGTACGCCATCTCCGCTGCCTCCTCGGCAGCCGAGACTGGCTCACCCGGTCTCTCGGGGTGGGATCAAGGTCGTGAGAAAAACACGACCCAGGTGGGATCATGCTCGTGAGAAAAACGACCCGAAGGTGGGATCATGCCGGTGAGAAATGACATGCCCGGCCGGCTGCGTGACCAGCTGGGCGGTTGCCCCCAGCTGCTGGTCTTCCTGCGCCACTTCGGTTGCGTGTTCTGCCGGGAGACGGTGGCCGACCTGCGAGCAATCGCGGAAGACAATCCACACTTTCCCCCGGTCCTCTTCTTCTTCATCGGATCTCCCACCGAGGGCCGGGCGTTCATGCGGCGCTACTGGCCGGGGGCGCGCGCCGTGGCCGACCCCGACAAGCGCATCTACGCCGCCTTCGGAATGGGGCGGGGCAACCTGCTCCAGATGTTCGGTCCGGGGGTGTGGGCGGGAAACCGGCGTGCCCGCGCCAAGGGGAACACCCAGGGCAAGCGGAGCGGGGACATCTGGATGATGCCGGGTTGCTTCCTCGTCGACGGCCCTCGGGTCTTGTGGGCGCACGAGTACGCCCATGCCGCCGATCAACCGGACTTCGCCAGCATCCCGGATCAGATTCCCTAGCCTGCGGCAGCTAGGGGAGGAGTCCCCTTGACAAGGTGCAGGAGGTGACAGAAGGCTGGCCTGCCGGCCTTCGTATGGTATTGCTCGCACTTGGGGGACAGCAGGATATGCGGACACTCCTACCTGCGAGCCGCGCACTAGGAGGGGATGAGCATCCTGAGCGCGTCTGCCCAACCTCCGATAGCGATCGAACCGTAAATCGGACTGCGCGTTTTCCAACGGCGCTGGGTGGCGCGCCCCTCGATGCTACGACACACTTCCCGCTACGAGGCCATGGCGAACCCTGAACCGGCGACAGATCTTCGGCCAGCAGGCCAGTTCCCGAGCGACGGCGGCTCTGGTAACTGGGACATCGCAGGCGAAACCGACGCGATTTCATCGGCTCCCTTGCGCTGGCTGCTCCTCGCCACGGGACTGGTTTTCGTGGGCCTGGCCGTCCTCGGTGCCGTACTGCCGGTGCTACCGACGGTGCCGTTCCTGCTGGTCGCAGCCGCCTGCTTCGCGCGTTCCTCGGCCCGCTTCTACCACTGGCTGCTGTCGAATCGCGTGTTCGGTCCCTTGATCCGGGACTGGCGGGAGACGCGCACGATCCCGCTGCGAGCCAAGGTCTCCGCCATCGCGGCGGTCGCGCTGGTGGGCGGAAGCTCGGTGCTCTTTTATGTTGCGAATCCCTGGGCCAAGCTCGGCGTGGGCGTGATCTTGATCGGCCTGATCGGCTTCCTGCTCCGCCTGCCAACCAGCAGGTGCTGAGCCGCAACGAAGGCTTCTCACCGCTAGGCACGTGTCCGCCGGATCGCAGGCACGCACAAGCACAACGGGCCGCAAAGGCGACGCAGATCGAGGTCGATCCTCGCAAGATCCTGATGGAGCTCGCCAGACGAATCATGAGGACATTCAGCCCGATATCAGGCAAATGGATGCCAGCCCGCTACTTCGGGAAAGAAGCCACCCCGTTCGCGGATCTCCCCCGGGAGTTTACAGATCGTGCGTTATCGGAAGTTGAGAAGACCCGCTTGTCGTACCTATCCACTCATCTCGCTTCTGTGGCCGGCTTTCGCTCGCAGGGGACTCCCTCGCCGCGGAAGGAGAGGACGCAGTTTTCCTGGAGCACTCGGCGAAGCGCCGCGCGTCCGCGGTGAAGTATCACTCTCGAGTTGCCTGCCGATACGCCGAGTACCGTCGCGATCTCGGCGTGTGTCAGGCCGGCGATGTCGTGCAGCGCCAACACGTGGTGCTGCAGGCGCGGCAGCCGGGATACGTATCCGTCGACGCAGGTCGCCATCTCCGCCTCGAGCAGCATTTGCTCGGGCCCGTCCTCCGCAGAGGCCTGCTCTGCCGCCGCAACGAGGGACGTAGAATCGGGGGCTCGTCGGAGGCCGCGAAAGTGGTCTCGAACTACGTTACTGGCGATCCCGTACATCCAGCTTCGCAGGCTGGCCTCGCTCCGCCAGGTACCGATCGAGCGTTCGGCACGCAGAAGCGTCTCCTGAGTCAGGTCATCCGCGAGAGAACGGTCCTTTACCTGCCTCAGCACGAACCTCCACACCGAGTCTCGATACGCAGCCAGAACATCATCCGGAGGCTGCGTCGTGCAACCCGCCGCCTCCCGCGCCATCTCGGCCTCCGCTCCAGTGAATTCCCCTGTCGCACGTGGGCTGCAATCATTGCCTCGCGCGACCAAGGGGTCTCTCCAAGAGAGAAGCTCAGCAGGCGGTTCGTCAACCGCGTCCAGCCGCCGCCGGGCCCGGGTTCTCATTTCACCGCCTCCACATGAACACTCGTGACGTGCTCGAGGAACGCCTGCAATTGGTCGGTCTCGGTGGCGACCGGGCCACAGCAATCGCAATTCGCCGATTCGTCGGGCGTGTATGCGCCCGAGAAGCTCGCCTCTCGAACGATGGTCACCTCTCGGAAGCCCGCCTTCTCGATCTGCTCGAGGTATTCCGCGCGAAGACTGGCGCCGGCCACGCACCCCGTGTAGGCGCTGATGTCTTCCGCGATCCCTGGAGGTAGAGGTCGTTCCAGGACGATGTCCGAGATCATCAGTCTCCCGCCGGGTCGCAGGGTCCGGAAGGCCTCGCGAAACACCCGATCCTTCTCAGGAGAGAGGTTGATCACGCAGTTCGAGATGATCACGTCGACACTCTCGTCCTCGATCGGCAGGTCCTCGATGGTTCCCTTCCGGAACTCGACGTTGGTGAAATCACCCTTCCGTGCGTTTTCGCGCGCCTTCTCCAGCATCGCGTCGGTCATGTCGACACCGATGACGCGACCGTTGGGGCCGACGGCCCGCGCCGCGAGGAACGCGTCGAAGCCGGCGCCCGAGCCGAGGTCGACCACCACCTCGCCAGGGCGGAGCGCCGCGAGTGCCGTTGGATTTCCGCAGCCGACGCCGAGATTCGCTCCGTCGGGCGCCGATTGGATCTCGTCATCCGAGTAGCCGATGCGGCGGGCGGTTTCTTCGGGACGGATGGGGCCGGTCCCACAGCAGCCGGACGACCGCTCCACGACGCGCGTATAATCCTTCTTCACGGCCTCTCGGATCTGTTGCGGGTTCACGAGGTTCTCGTTGGTCGCCATTTTGACCTCCTCAGGCGGCGGCTTCGTCAGCGCCACTGCACGCGGCCCACGACTGTTCGAAGAAGTCGGCGAGTGAGCGGACGACGTCGGGATCGATCCAGCAATGGATGTTCTGTCCGCGGCGCTCGACTCGGATCAGCCCGGCCTGGCGAAGCTCCTTGATGTGGTGAGAGACGGTCGAGGGCGCGAGGTCGAGACCTCGGCCGAGCTCGCCCACGCAGCGGCGCATGGCCTGCTCGTCGCTGCCGCAACTGGTCCCCGTCTCGCAGCAGACCGCGAGCTGTCGAAAGATCTGCAGCCGGCCAGGGTTCGACAGGGCCTTGAGTCTCGCCGCGAGCAGTTCTATATCAGTATTCTTAGAAATCGACATAATTCGAAATATAGAACTTTCTGCCCGCGTGTCAACTCCCCTTCCGTGCCTTCTGAAGCAGGGTTCTAAGTAGCTGCTATTACTCAGCATTTTCGGATAGATCCATCGGCCAATCAGACTGATGCAGCGACCTCCAAGGGCTCGCCGGTCAGCTCGTCTGCTGCCTCCTTCACGATGCCGGCCGGCTTCTCCTTGACAGTCAGGGCGATCTCCACCGCCGGGCGGATCTCCTCGTTGGTGGCCCCTGCCGCTTTCAGCTCCCGGACCACCGTGTCGAGGCACGAAGCGCAGTTGCCCGCCACGGCGGCCCCGACAGCGATCAGCATGCTGGTCTTGTCGGCCGTGAGCGTCTCCATCCCGTCCTGGCCACACCGTTCCGGGATCTCCCTATCCAGGAAGCTCGTGCCCGCCAGGACATCGGCCGCCTCTTTCATGATGTCGGCTTCTCTGTCCTTCACGTACTGGCCGATCTCCACCGCCCTGCGGATCTCGGCATCCGGGACCCCGATCTCGATGAGATTGGGAATCACATGGTTCAGGCACGGCTCGCAGCTGGCGGCCATCGCGGAGCCGGCTGCCACCAGCATGATCTGCTTGTAGTTCTCATCCTTTTGCATCTTGTCGGCCGGACATTCCATGGCTGTCTCCTTCGTTTCGCGGCTGTGGGCGCGTGGTGTTTCTGTTGCTTGGACGAAACAGCAGCGCAAAGCGTTACACCTCGCGCCTACGTGGCCGCCGAATCCGAGCTGCTCCAGGCAGCCGGCGATTACTGGAGGCGGTCTGCTAGGGTCAGGACCACGCCCGCGTCGACTCAGCCGCGAATAGGATCACTTGAATCTCGCCAACCGGGAGAACCGAATTCGAGCCTTTTTCCGTCCAGGACTCCTGTCTCGTTGCAGCTCTGTTCGTCCAACGCTTGCTGACACATCGAAGACACCTGAATGGCTTGTCGTTTGGGGGGAAGCTCACGATGACCTTTGCCGGTAAGACCATCTCGTATGTGATACTGGGGATGACAGGCCTGCTCGGGGGCGGGACGCTATTCGCTTTCATGCTGTTTCTCTACGTCGGCCCCTTCGAATTGGTGAACCTGGGCTTGAGCGAGTCCGCCGCCCTGTGGCTGAATGCCTGTCTCTGTCTGGCGTTCTTCCTTCAACACAGCGTGATGATCCGGAGATCGTTCCGCAAAGCGGTCGCCCGGTTCCTTCCGTCGGAGTACGATGCTGCCTTTTTCTCGATTGCCTCGGGCATTGTCTTGCTCGTGATGCTCGTATTCTGGCAGGAGTCGGCGTACCGCATGGGGGAAGCTCAGGGCACGGCGCGTCTGCTACTCCGGGGGGTGTATCTTCTCTCACTGGCCGGCTTCGTCTGGGGTATGGGGGCGCTGGGCGTATTCGACCCGTTCGGTCTGATTCCGATTCTTGATCATCTCCGGGGCAAGAAGAGACCACCCGTGCCTTTCGTCATCCACGGCCCATACCGCTGGGTCCGCCACCCGCTTTACATGTTCTTGATATTGATGTTCTGGTCCTACCCGGACTTGACGGCAGATCGGTTGCTCTTCAACGTCCTGTGGACGGGTTGGATGATCATCGGGACCGTACTCGAGGAGCGCGATCTCCTAGGCTCTTTTGGCGACGCCTACCGCGACTACCAGGCCGAGGTGCCCATGCTGATCCCCTACCGATTTCCCCGGTCGCGCAGAGCTGGCGGGGAATAGGTGAACCGCACCGGTCGCCCCGATGGACTCTCCACGCCTCGGATGCGAATCCCTGCCGGTGTCGTATCGATTTCCTGTTCTCGACCGTAGGGAACGAGGCTTGCAGGCCCCCGCGCAGGCGGGCAAATCAGGTGAGATGGCCAGGCCGCCGGCGCCCGTAGCCGCACGAATTCCCTGTATTTTCCCGTAGATCAGGGAATTGAGGCGAAGAGACGGGTTCGCGCTGGACTGCCCGCTCCGCCAACCAGTCTGCTGTTGCAGAGGGTTCCCGTGCGCACTCGGGCACAGCCTGAGAAATCCCCGCGATTCCGCGGGGTATTGGCCGAGCAGCTTCGCGCGTCCCAAGCGGAGACCACCATGCGGCCGGCTCCAGCAATACCGCGTGGTTGCTCATTCCGCCGATCCGAGCCAAGGTGCCCACCGTCACAGGGATCGCAGCGCCGACTCAATGGGGGTATCGCCGTCCAGCAGGCTGAAGGTCTTGCCGATGGTGCTGTCCAGATCCAGGCAGAGGGACAGCGCCTCCGCCAGGTTCTCGCGCAGCGTCGTGCCCCGGCCGCCAGGCGGCGCACCAGTCGGGTGCCGGTGTTGCCGTTGGCGCCGATCACCAAAACTCTCATGTGCGTTCACCACCATCGCACATGCGCGATCCGGCTGCTACACGACGGCCGTCAGGCCAGGGTACGCGCCCCACTCACGTGCCGTAAAAACCGAGGGGGGTGGCGCGTAGGAGGAACAAGGCCCCCGGCAATGTCCGATGAACCTCGAAGTGTCAACTCGCCTGGGGATCTTCGGCTCCTAGGCGCTTGCTGCGCCCGCGGAGGAGGTCGCGGAGTGGGCGCATCCCGATCCGGCGTACGCCAGCGCGATCGAGCGTACGCTCCATGGTCCCATCCGAGTAGATGCGGTGCTCCTCGTCGCGCTGACGCCACCTGGGGCTGATGGACTCCAGCTCCGGCGTTCCACGAGCGGCATGGAGGATAAGGAAGGAGAGCCCTGGCCGGAGCGAGTCGACGCGGCGCGCGTTGTGCTGGGCCCCCTCGCCCGGCTCGAACGAGAGCGAGTCGGCATCGAACTGGTCGAAGATCGGGAACCCTTGCCTCTCCATTCGATCGATGAGTCGCGCAAACGGCTCGTAGCGCTCCCCCAAGCCGCGGCTCTCGAGCCACGCAGTGTCGATCCGAGGAATGAAGGCAGGAAGCTGGTAGTGGAGCGCGAGCCCGGCGTAGACCTCCACGAACTTGGGATCGAGGGCGGTTCCCATGTGGGCGTCCAGATGCGTCACATCGACTCCGGACTCGAGCGCGCGGTCGACTTGGGCGCGCAGCTCCCGATCCACCTCCTCGGGCGACGCGTTCTCCACCGTCTCCTTCAAGGTGCGCCACATCCCCCCGTCCGGCGATACGAGCCCGGGGACGTCGTCGCGCAGCGGCCCCCACCGGCAGCTCTCGTACTCCGCGTTCAGCGTCAGGTGAACGCCGAGGTCCAGATCCCGACGGGAGCGCGCGACCGCCGCGATCTCCGGGAAGGCGGGGCAGGGGACCATGAAGCTGCCACACGTGGCAGCGCCCTCGAGCGCGAGGAGCGCACCCTCGTCACCGGACCGACACAGCCCGATATCCTCGACGTGGATGACCGCGACGCGCTCCTCCTTCTCGAACCCCGGTCGAAAGGCGGTGCTCACGCTCTGCTCTCCCCGAGTCCGGGCCCTTTACCGGCAGGACGGATCATCTCAGCTCGCCCCGCTGGAGAGGCCGTCCCCTTACAGTCCCAGCTCGCTCATCTCCACGGGACGTCGCTCCTCGATCGAGCGGTGGGCCGCGATCCCGAGCGCCACGGCCCGCAGTCCGTCCCGAACCGTCACCTCGGCTTCGCCGCCCTCGCGCACGGCCTTCAGGAACGCCTGGTGCTCGAAGTAGGTTGAGCCCTCGTGGAAGCCCGCCTTGAGGATGCGCTCCTCCGTCGGGATGTGGAGCGTCTCGACGGATTCGGGTTCGCGTCCTGAGATCACCACCTTCGATTCGGGAATGAAGCACTCGACCTTTCCCCGGTCCCCCACCGCCGCGATCTCGTTGTGGTTGCGCGAGCCCTCGGCGAACATGCAGAGGTCGAGCATCGCGCGGCATCCGCCGGCGAAATCGACGATCGTGTAGGCATTGTCGAGGATATCCGGAACCTCACCGTCGTAGCGCTCGTCGAGATGATTCACGTCCTGCCCCCCCGAGGCGTAGACGCGCACGGGTCGATCACGCGTGATCAGGTTCATCAGGTCGAAGAAGTGGCAGCACTTCTCCACCAACGTCCCCCCCGTGTTGCGGTTGAAGCGGTTCCAGTCCCCGGTCTTCTTGAGGAAGGGCTCGCGGTGCTCGCGGATCGCCAGCATCCGCAATTGCCCGAGACGGCCGGAGTGCACCTCCTCGATCAGGCGCGAGGCGGCTCGAATGTAGCGATACTCCATCGCCACCCACACCACGCCGGGGTGCTTTGCAGCGGCCTCCTCGACCTTGAAGCAGTCCTCCAGTGTGGTGCAGAGCGGCTTCTCGGTCAGGATATGCTTGGTCGTCTGGAAGACATCCGCCAGCACGTCGACGTGGGTGTAGTTTGGGGTCGAGATGACCACGGCGTCGACCTCGGTGTCGGCGAGAAGGTCGCGGTAGTCCTTGTACTCCCGCGCCGCCGGGCCCGCCGTGTCGCGTCCCCACTTGCGGGAAGTCTCGTTCGGATCGGCGAAGGCGACGACCTCGGCATCCTCGGAGATCCGGATGTTGAGCATGTGCTCGATTCCCATATGACCACTGCCGATGATCCCGTACCGGACCTGCCGGGTGCTGTTCTCTGAAGTCATGAAAGGTTCCTCGCTTCGGGGCCTCAGCTCGAGCGGCTACGATACCACGGATCCGCCTCGCGGAAGATCTCATCGAGGCGCTGGATCAAAAAGCCGCCGCGCTCGGCATCACGCGAATCCTGGCAGCCATCCAGCAGATGGGTGAGCGGTAAACTCATGCCTTCCTCCTGCTCGCCGTTCTCCGAGATGTTCGTCGAGGTGCGCGTGGAAGTCTGCGCGCCAGACGGCGGAAGGTCGAAGCTTTCTGGGGCGGGGAGACGCATCGCTAGGCGGTGGAGAGGATCGCTGGCCTTTCCCTCGTGTTCCCGTTGGATGCGGTAGACTCGGGCCAGCGTGGTCATCCGACAGAACTCCGACTCAGGACCTCGATCCGTTCTTCGCGCGGTTCTTCACGAAGCCGACGCTGACCTATTCCTATTTCAATAGGACCGACTTCTACACGACGTTGGTGCATCCGACCAGAGTGCACGAAACCTCGGCTGTCTACGAATGGAACTACAAAGGCTCCGTGATCAGAGAGCGATGAACACACCTTCGCCAACTTCTCCGAGTACAGCTTCACGACTTCACGGGCCATGCGCTACGACGCGTACTTTCATCCGAAATACCCCGTAGAGTAGAGGCGTCTCCAGACTCTTCCTGACGGGCTGAGCTTCGGGTAGCGATTTCGATACGAACATCCGACCCCGTCAGGAGCAGGAATGAGCATCGATGCTTTCACAGGGAAGATCGCCGTCATTACCGGCGGTGCTTCGGGTATCGGCCGGGCGCTCGGAGAGGAACTCTGCGCCGCAGGCGCGCGGGTGGTTCTCGCCGACATCAACGCCGAGTTGCTCTCCAAGACGGGCGAAGAACTCAGAGCTTCCGGCTACCGGGTCGAGACGACCGCTCTCGATGTCAGGGACTTCGAAGCCGTCAAGGGACTCGTCGAGGACACCGCCCGAGAGCACGGTCGAATCGACTACCTCTTCAACAACGCGGGAATCGCCGTCGCCGGCGAAGCGAGAGATCTTTCACTGGACGATTGGCGCAACGTCATCGATACGAGTCTCTACGGCGTCGTCCCCGCTCGCGGCCTACCCGATCATGTTGAAGCAGGGTTCCGGACACATCGTCAACACGGCCTCCCTGGCGGGACTCATTCCGGCGCCCAGCGAAGTCTCCTACAGTGCGGCCAAGCACGGCATCGTGGGTCTCTCTCATACGCTGCGAGCGGAGGCCGCGGACCTGGGTGTGAGGGTGAGCGTGGTCTGCCCGGGCTGGATCGAGACGCCCATCTTCCAGACCAGCAAGCTGGTGAAGCTCGACCGCGACAAGCTCATTGCGGAAGTTCCCAAGACCATGCCCGCCGACCAGTGTGCGCGCGACATCCTGCGCGGCGTCGAGCGGAACAAGGCGACCATCATCGTCACCACCTTTGCCAGGGTAGCGTGGTACTTGTATCGATACGCGCCTTGGCTGATCGACCTGCTGGAGAAACGGTCCGTGAACAAGATGCGCACCTGGCGCATCGAGGGGTAGATGAACGGTACGTGCTTGGTGTACCCCGTCTTGATTCCGTCGTGATTCCGCACGAAGGTCCCGGCATCCATCCACTGGAGGAGGACCTTTCCGATGGCCACGGCCCATGAGATCCGCAATCTGATCGAAAAGACCACCACCGGAACCCACCGGCGATGAGTTCCTGAAGAGGTCAAGGTGCAGGTCCGAGCACGGTCACCCTCCCGCGCGACTTCAAGTCCTCGGAATCCTGAGGGAAACCGGTGCTTGACCGTCTGGGAACGAAAACGCGAGAATGGCCAAGGCCTCACGGTTATCTGGAAAATGTCGGTTGAGGCAGTGCGCACATGACAGAGTCGACATCTATGCAAAACCCGCGAGTCTCACGCCGAAGCTTCCTCGTCGGTGCCGGAGCGACCGCCGGCACCCTCGCCCTGACCATGTGCCGCCTGGGCGAGCGTCAGGCCGAGGCGCCTCCCAGCGCCAGCTCAGGTCAGCCCACCGCGGCTACCGAGTCCTTCGAGCCGGTTCGGTACGGCGATTTCACCGACCTGTGGCGCGAGCACTGGACGTGGGACAGGGTCGTGCACAGCTCCCACGCCCGCGCCAACTGTGGCTCGGCCTGCTCGTGGAACATATTCGTGAAGGACGGGATCGCGTGGCGCGAGGAGCAGAACGCCATCTACGCGGCGTCCGTGCCCGGAGTCCCCGACTTCAACCCGCGCGGCTGCCAGAAGGGATGCTGCTACACAGACCTGATGTACGAGCCGTCGCGTATCGTGCATCCCCTCCGGCGCGCCGGAGAGCGCGGCTCCGGAAAGTGGAAACGGATCTCCTGGGACGAGGCCCTGCGGGAGCTGGCCGACGCGATCATCGATGCCTCGGTGAGCCAGGACACCGGCGCGGTCCTCTACGATCACGGCACCACCAACCTCGACTTTGGACCCGACACCGCGGGCGAGATACGCCTCTTCCAGCTCCTTAACTCGACGACGATCGACTCCTGGGCCGGCGTGGGAGACATGCCACACGGTCTGGTGCAGACGTGGGGCATGTACAACGCGGGCGGTACGTCGGACGACCTGTTCAAGTCCGACTTCATCGTCGTGTGGTGCTGCAACCCGAGGGCAGTTCTCGACTGGATGCTGCGCGAGACCTCCTCGACCGGCAAGAAGGGCTTTGCCGAGGCAGAGACGACCGGAGTGCTTCCGGTGCTCGGTGTATCCGGGCGGCCGAACCCGATGTTCGCGTCCGCCACCGACTACGAGCCCGGCAGGACGCTCTATCCACACGCCGCCTTCATCGAGGAGAAGCAGGCCTGGCCGACACTGACCGGCCGGCAGCAGTTCCTGATCGACCACCCCTGGTTCGAGGAGATCGGCGAGTCACTGCCGACCCACAAGGAGGCGCCGGAGGCCGGGGGCTCGTATCCGCTGCGCCTGACGGGAGGTCACACGCGCTGGTCGATTCACGCCACCTGGCGGGACTCGTCGCTGATGCTGCGTCTGCAGCGCGGCGAGCCGAGCGTGTGGATCTCGGACCGGGATGCCCGCGAGCGTAGCGTCGCGGACGGCGACCGCGTGCGCGTGTTCAACGACGTGGGCGAGTTCGAGGCAATCGCGAAGGTGGCCGCAGTCGTGCAGCCGGGCCAGACCATGATCTACCACGCCTGGGAGCCCTACCAGTTCAGGCGGCACCGGGGATCGCAGGAGCCCGTCCCGGCTCCCTGGAAGCCGGCTCAGCTCGCCGGAGGCTATGGACAGCTGCACTACCGCATGGTCTACAACGCCCCCGGACACACACCTCGAGGCCAGAGGGTGCAGATCGAGCGCGTCTGATGGAGCCGCGGGCAGGCTGTCCGAACGATTAATCGCTGGACGCGCTCGGCTCTCCTGTGGCAAAAGGAGTGCGCCAGCACAGCTGAGATTGCCGGCTCGTGCCCAGTGATGGAATCTGAACTGCACGTGAGCTGGCCAGACCCGATGCCGCTCCCCTCGATCCCATCCGTTGGCTCCGCATGAGGGCGAGGGGACCAGATCGCGTCTTCTACGGCTGGTTCATCGTCGCGGTGTTCTTTCCGATTCCCAGCGCCGCTTGCTAGCGCGCCGTCGAGGTTGAGAGCCGAGACTCCCTGGGAATGGCTCGCGCCCCTGGAAATGCCCCGGCGCGTAGCTGCCGATCATGCCCCTACCCGATTCGAGAGGTCCGAACTACCGCATCACCGGCATTATAAGTGACCGTGATCCCGCGAGAATCAGGTTTTCGGGAGGCACAGCCGGGCGGTGAAGGATGGTCACGCATGGTCACCGGGATTATCTTCATGGGACATCTCCGCAGCAGCCTGCCCCATGGAGGAGATGACCTTGTTCAACGAGCGGGATCTGGCGACGGTCCGGGAATTGGCGGCACGCGTGGCAGAGATCGCCGCGCTGCCGGTGCAGGAAGAGAAGACGGCGATGTGGCGCAAGCTCAACGCCCTCGAACCCGTCCGGCCGATGGTCATGATCGACCAGGTCTGCTGGAACGAGATGAACATCGACGACGAGCTGACCCTGCGCTGCACCGACGCGGAATGCCGCAGCTACGAAGATCAGCTCCGACGCACTCTGTACCAGTGGAAACATTTCCCCGTCGATATGGTGGTCGAGCCCTTCGTGCGGGTGCCCAAGGCGATCCGCAACACCGGTTTTGGCATCGGTGTGCACGAGGAGATCGCCGTGACCGATCCGACCAACGCGGTCGTGGGCCACAAGTACGAGAACCAATTTCAGACCGAAGACGATCTGGAGAAGATCCGCATGCCCGAGGTCAGCCACGACGCGGAGACGACCGAACGCCGCCTGGCGGTCGCCCACGAACTCTTCGACGGTCTGCTGGAAGTCCGCCCGTCGGGTGCCGATCCCTACCTCTCCCTGTGGGACCCCATCGCGACGTGGATGGGCGTGGAGAACGCGCTGTATGCCCTGGTGGACAAGCCCGACTTCATGCATCGCCTGCTGGACCGCATGACGGATGGTTACCTGAGCATGCTCGACCAACTGGAGGAACAGGGGCTGCTGTGCGAGCCCCAGAGCCTGATCCACTGCACCGGCGCCTACACCGACGAACTGCCGGCGCCGGGCTATGACCCGCAGAAGCCGCGCACGAAGGATCTCTGGATGTTCGGGCTGGCGCAGATGCTCTCCACCGTCTCACCCGACATGTTCAAGGAATTCGAGGTGGACTACGCCAGCCGCATCTGTGAGCGTTTCGGGCTGGTCTACTACGGCTGCTGCGATCCGCTGGACGGCAAGATGGACGAGGTCCGGATGCTTCCCAACGTGCGCAAGGTCTCCATGAGCCCGTGGGTCAACCAGGAGCGCGGCGCGGCGGAGATCGGCGGCGACTTCGTCTACTCCCGCAAGCCCAACCCGGCGCTTGCTGGCGACGGACCAGTTCCACCCGGACCAGGTCCGGGCGGATCTGGCCGAGACGCGGGAGTCTGCGAAGAGCACGGGTGCCCGCTGGAGTTCATCCTGAAGGACATCAGCACGGTGCGCTACGAGCCGGAGCGCCTTTTCGAGTGGGCGCGCATCGCGATGGAGGTGGTGGGAGGGTAGGAAGCGGACGTTCTCGCGCCGATGCTCCCTCCCTAGCGACGGAGTCGAGCAGGCACCGGCTAGGATTCCGTGCCCGGGCTCGCCGTGCGCGTCGCGTCGGGGCGTGGACGCAGCAGGGGTAGACGATATGACGAATCGCACCGCCGGAAAGAGCACGGCGACCACCTTCTTTCGTCGCGCTCGCCCAGTCTGGATCAAGGGGCTGGAGCGCGAGATGAACTGCCATCTCGGCTTCCGCGCGGTCATCGAGGCGACACCCCGGGAGACCACTGAATGCGCGCTCCGGATCACCGCGTGCAGTTTCTACAAGGCGTTCGTGAACGGCCGCTTCCTCGCTCATCCGGGTGGCTTGCAGGCAGAGGTGGAGCTAGATGGCGCGATTGCCGCGGCGACGGGCAAGCCGGACATTGGCCTTCGAAGGTTTCAGGCTTGCCGAGCGCGTGCGGCGCGTTCCCCGCTACAGCTTCCAGAGGGGGTTCTCCGAGGTCTATCGCCTGAAGCCGTCGTCCCGACGATGGCGCAGGTCGGCCGCAGCCTCCAGAGGAGCGCAGAACCTCACTGGCCGTTGCGGTGGGGGAGTATTTACCCCGCCGGGTGGCTGTGTGATTCGTCTCTCTTTCGCGGGTGGCCTACGACCTGACCGGTCACACGGAGATCGAGAAGCTGTTCCTCGAGAACTACCTGCTTCCGCGGCGGTTCGCAAACCTGGCATCGTGCTGAGCTCGGATCACTGGCCCTTCACCGATTGCGCCGGCACCTCCGGCGCCGGCGTGGATCCCATCACGCAGAGGATCGTCGTGGTGAAGCTGGGCTACCTGTTCCCCGACCTCCGCAAGCAGGGGGCCTCGCCATCCTGGCACTGAGCCCGGGGACGTCCGATCTGGCCGTCTCGAGGGTTGCCGTTCGAGCGCCTCCAGCGACCGATCTTCCCCCGGATGGCAAGTTCGACTTGGAGCCGTAGCGTCTCCTGAAGCAGTGGCAGCGCACACGCGGGTTCGCGATGCTGCCCAGATGACGCGGGATCAACGCTGGGAGAGACTTACTGCCCGCCGAACCGATCCGCTTCGAAGAGGGGTTCCGGTGGGGTGTGGCATCCTCGGCTTTTCAGGCCGAAGGTGGAGATGTGCCCAACGACTGGGTGGCCCTGGCGCTGGAGGGCCGCTTTCCGCCGAACCCGGGGAACGGCTTCTGGGAGCGCGCCGAGGAAGACTTCCGCCTGGTCGCCTCCCTGGGGATTCGACACTACCGGCTCTCGGTCGAGTGGAGTCGGATCGAGCCTGAGCGCGGACGCTTCGACGAGAACGCGCTGGACCGCTACCGGGCGATCTGCGATGCGGCCCGCGAGGCGGGTGTCGAGCCCTGGGTGAATCTCTTCCACTTCACCCACCCCAGCTGGTTCGCGAAGCGCGGCGGATTCCTGGAGCCCGCCAACCACGACGACTTCCTGCGCTACGCGGAGCGCGTGGGGCGGGCGCTG
Source organism: uncultured delta proteobacterium (assembly GCA_963722885.1). Taxonomy (GTDB): domain Bacteria; phylum Myxococcota_A; class UBA9160; order UBA9160; family UBA6930; genus CAVXZE01. Next base: position 790 of record CAVROS010000039.1, on the reverse strand, counting down.
CACGGCCACGTCGAGCAGTTCCACTCGCAGAACGAATCGATGGTGTACGTGCTGGGTGCCTATCTGGTGGGTGAGCTGCCACCCTTCGTGACGGATCGCGAGCGCGCCTCGAGATGACGCGCTCCGTGCTGGCGCTGCATGCGCGCATCTATGGGATCCTGAAGGAGATCGATGCTCGCCACCGCGTCACGACAATCGAGGTCTACCTGAACTTCCGGGCCGAGGATCCGGGCGACGAGGAGAACCAGAGCTCCGTCCAGGAACTCGACCGCTGGTACCACGGCTGCCTGCTGGAGGGCCTGGCCACCGGGCGGATCGAGCTCCCGGGATGCGAGTCGGAGGAGATCCCGGGCTCCAGGGGGCCCTCGACGCCTACGGTTTCAACTACTACAGCACCACCCTCCTCGGGAAGTCCGGAATCGGCTCCTACTCGGATCTCGACGATCCCCCCATCGACACCATGGGCCGCGCCGTCCATCCGCGCGGCCTCGAAGAGGGGCTCCTGCGGGTCTCTCGCGCGCTCCCCGGGGTTCCGATCCTGGTCACCGAGAACGGCTGTCCCACCACAGACGAGGACTTTGCGTCCGCTACCTGGCCGCCCACCTGGCGGCGCCGGATCGGGCGCGGCGCGCGGGCGCCGACGTGGGCGCTACTTCCACTGGACCGCCGTGGACAACTACGAGTGGGACCACGGTTTCTCCGACGCGCGCTTCGGGCTGATCGGCTTCGATCCCGAGAGCCTCGAACGTCGCCCCAAGCGCTCGGCACAGTGGCTCGCGGACCTGATCGA
>CAVROS010000038.1:0-32477 GCA_963722885.1 uncultured delta proteobacterium | reverse complement strand
CGATTGGACGCCCCCCCCAACCCTTCCACGGAGCTCCGGATTCAAGGTGAGTGCGTGATGAGCTACATGGACGAGACCGGAGAGATTCGGGGATGAGTGAGCGGCGCTACGACCGGGAGTTGCTCGAGGCGATTTCGCTCTTCCCGACGGTGGTGGACTTCTCCGACCTGGAGAAGGTGAAGCTGGCGCGGACGGCCAGCGAGGCGACCTACGTCTCCACGAACAACCCGGCCGTCGCGAAGGATGACCGGACCGTGCCGGGGCCCGCGGGGGCACCCGACGTGCCAGTGCGCATCTACCGCCCAGTCGAGGTGGTGGAGGGAACATTGCCGGCCGTGCTCGAGATCCACGGCGGTGGATTCATCCTGGGCTCTGTCGCGATGATGGAGGACTGGTGTCAGGCGGTGGCCCTGTCCTTGCCGGCCGTGGTGGTGAGCGTGGACTACCGCCTCGCGCCGGAGCACCCCTTCCCCGCCGCCGTCGAGGACTGCTACGTGGTCCTGTGCTGGCTGGCGGCCGAAGCCGATGCCCTCGGTGTGGACCCCGCCCGCATCGCGGTGACGGGGCAGAGCGCGGGAGGAAACCTGGCGGCCGCCACCTGCCTCTTGCAGCGGGACCGGAGCGGACCGGCCATCTGCTTTCAGCTGCTCGAGATCCCGGAGTTGGATGACCGGCTCGAGACCCCTTCCATGCGGGAGTTCGTGGATACACCCGTCTGGAACCGACCCAACGCCATCTGGAGCTGGCGCCACTACCTGGGGCCGGACCACCAGGGCGACGTCCCGCCCTACGCCGCACCTGCGCGAGCAACGGACCTGTCGGGGTTGCCGCCGACCTGCATCACGGTGGCGGAGTTCGATCCCCTACGGGACGAGGGCATCCTCTACGCCCACGCGCTCATGCAGGCGGGCGTGCCCACGGAGCTCTACGCCCAGCCCGGCACCTTCCACGGCTCCATCCGTGTGCGGGAAGCGAGCGTCACGCACCGCTACCTGCGGGTGACCTTCGAAGCCCTGGCCAACGGCGTGGCGGCGAAGCCCTGAACCATGGCCGTCGAGTTGAATTGACCCGGTCTTGTGGACACCTCGGAGGCTAGTATTGAGCCGGCCGGAGGAGTTCCGTGTCGATTCCATCAGGAGGTGAAAGCCGATGATCGCCATCAATGGGAGTCATGCGAAGGGACGAATGCTGCCGAAGTTGGCGGCTGTGGCAGTGGCCGCGCTTCTCCTCACCCTGCAACTCGCGGAGGCTGCGTGGGCGAACCAGTGGTTCACGTGCCAGCCCAGCGCAGTGGCCTTCTATCCCAAGAGCCGACTCCACGTCAAATGCTCGAATCCGCAAAACGGCATCGAGTACTTTGCCATGAAGGCGAAGGGGAAAGATGCCGCCATGATGTTGCCGCTCCTTACAGAAGCCTTTTCTGGCGGCCTGAGCGTAGCGGTCCTCTACGACCCGAACGATCTCTCCGGCGAGAAGTTCGGCTGTATGAATTCGGATTGCCGCGTCCTTCGCGGAGCCTCAATGGAGCCGTAGACCGGGGGGAGAAACGTAGGGTCTCCGAGAACTCTCTCTGGGGGGCGCGTGGGTCGGTCGCCAGGAGCCCGGCTGGCCGAGTCCGTGACAACCGCTCGATCTACTTGCAGAAGACTCTGCGGGTGATGCCGAGCCGCCGGGCCGCACTCATGCGGTGGGTGTCGAGGACTTCCTGGGCCCGTCGGTGACACCGGAGCATCTACTCTGGAGTTCTCCTCCAGCGTGCTTACCCGCTGCTTACCCGAGGATTCTGCGGAGTGGCGGGGAGCCGTAAGTGCGCGAAAAGTTGGAGCCGACGGGCGGACTCGAACCGCCGACCTGCTGATTACGAATCAGCTGCTCTACCAGCTGAGCTACGTCGGCCCGGCTCCGGTCGAAGGACTGCGAAGGAGGCGAAGTTAGCCTTGGGCTCGGGGGCACGCCATCAGGGGGCGTTCGCCAAGTCGCGACACCGTTTTCTCCTCATCCGCCTCTCGACGAGGTGCTGCCTGACTTCCCGGATCCGCGCGGGGGGGAGGCGCAGCCCAGGGAAGAGACCCGCGGGGGCAGCGGGGCTACGGATCAGACCGCTACGGGGTAGCCCGCGAGGATCTGCTGCTCTCGGCGGCCGCAGAGGCGGCCTGGTCAGAAAGGCGAGCTACAGCAGCGCCTTTACGCGCCGAATCGGCAGCAGCTGAAGAGCGGACAAGGCCAGCTCGCGGTAGAGGGCTGCGCTCAGCCTGACCAGCTCGGTGCCCTTCCGGATGGATCCCTCGACTCGGTGCATATCGATCCTCCTCCCCGTATTCGGGAGTGGGGATCTCGGGGCCCCGCGTGGCAGGGTTTCTGCCGGTGGGCTGCGGGTTTCCCCTCGGGTGGTTGATATGCTCCCTGCGATGGAATCTCGAGAAACTCCTCAGCGATTGATCTGGATCGACGGGAAGCTGGTGCCCTGGGCGGAGGCCACGGTCCACGTGCTCGCCCACAGCCACCAGCGCGCCTCGCTGGTCTTCGACTACATGAGCCTCCACGAGACGCCGCGGGGCCCTGCCATTTTCCGGCTGGACGACCATCTGGCCCGTTTCCGGACCTCGACCGAGCTGGTCACACTCCCCCTCACCCGGGATCACGCGGACCTGCGTGACGCCGTGCTCTCGGCGGTGCGCGCCAATCCGGGTGCAAAGGTGGTGAAGATCTCCGCCTATCTGGCCGCCGTGGAGGTGGACGTGGTGCCGGTGGACGAGCACGTGACGGTCGCGGTGGCCGTCTACGATCCAGAGGCCGACATCCAGGCGCACAAGGTGGCGGAGGTGTGGAAGTACGGCCGGGCGCTTCGCATCTGGCTGGAGAAGGATCGCCGCAACCGCCGGCGCGACATCATGCACCCCCACGCCAAGGTGGCCGCCAACTACGCCTCGCCGATGGGCGCCAAGTGGGCGGCCCGGAAGAATGGCTACGACGAGATCCTGCTGGTGGACGAGAACGGCTTCCTCGCCGAGGGCCCCACCACAAACGTATTCCTCGTGGATCGGGACGGAACGCTGCGCACGCCGCCTGCCCCGTCGGTGCTCCTGGGGGTGAGGCGCCGCTCGATCCTCGAGATCGCCCGTCACGAGGGACGCAAGGTGCTGGAGGAACCGATCCGGCCCGAGGAGCTCATGGAAGCGTCCGAGGCCTTCCTCACCGGGACGAGGGTCGATGTGGCTCCGATCGGAACGGTGGACGACGAGCCGATCGGCGATGGCGATTCCCCCGGTCCGGTGAGCCGGGCGCTCGGCCAAGCGCTTTCACCGCATCACCCGCGGTGAGGATCCGGACTTCGGCCACTGGCTGGCCTATCTGAATGAGGCCGGAAGCCAGGCACGCAACGGGGCACCGGAAGACGGCCCCGGACAAGGGAAGGATTGAACGATGCGGGTTCTCTCGGGCATCCAGTCGTCCGGTGAGTGTCACCTCGGCAACTACTTCGGCGCGATCCGGCAGTACGTCGAGCTGCAGGCGAAGGGGGAGGGCATCTACTTCATCGCCGACTACCACTCGATGACGTCGGTCCGCGACGGGGGGGAGCGTCGGCGCCTGGTGCGTGAGGTGGTGCTGGACTTCGTGGCCTGCGGCCTCGACCCGGAGCGTTCCGTTCTCTACCGGCAGTCGGATCTCCCCGAGGTCTGCGAGCTCACCTGGATCCTCTCCACGGTGACGCCCATGGGTCTCCTGGAGCGCAGCCACGCCTACAAGGACAAGGTCTCCCAGGGGCTGAGTGTCGATCACGGGCTCTTCGCCTACCCGGTGCTGATGGCGGCGGACATCCTGATCTACCGCTCGGACGTGGTGCCGGTGGGGCAGGACCAGAAGCAGCATCTCGAGATGGCCCGCGACATCGCCCAGCGTTTCAACAACATCTACGGCGTCGAGGTGTTGAAGCTGCCCGAGCCCCACATTCTCGAGGACGTCGCAGTAGTGCCGGGCACCGACGGCAACAAGATGAGCAAGTCCTACGACAACGTGATCCGCATGTTCTGGCCGGAGAAGCAGCTCAAGAAGGCGGTGATGAGCGTCGTGACCGACTCTACCGCGGTCGAAGATCCCAAGGACACCGACACCCCGGTCTTTCAGCTCTGGTCGCTCTTCGCCGACGAAGCCGATCGCGAGCAGATGTTCGAGCGCGCCAGGCGGGGTGGCATGGGCTACGGGGAGCTCAAGCAGGACCTGCTCAAGAGGCTGCTCGAGTACTTCGGTCCGATGCGCGAGAAGCGCGAGGATCTCGCCAGGCGCCCCGACGATGTCGAGGACATCCTGGCCAGCGGAGCTCGGCGTGCGCGCGAGCTCGGCGCCCCCGTGGTCGCGGCGGCCCGTGAGGCCGCGGGCCTCGGGCCGGGGAGGTGAGGGTCTCCCGACACTGACGCCGCGACGGATCAGCGCCGGAGGGACTTCGAGATCTTCTGGAGCCGGCTGGTGGCCTCGGACGTGGTCTGGATGCGGTCGTCCGGGTCCTTGGCCATCAGGCTGAGGATGAGGAGGGCCATCGCCTCGGGCACGCTGGGCTCGCGCTCGCGGGGGTCGGGAGCCGGCGTGTGTCGGTGGTGAAAAGCGATGTCTCCCTCGGTGAAGGGCACCTTTCCGGTCACCATCTCGAAGAGCGTCACGCCCAGGGCGTAGAGGTCGGCCCGATGGTCGACGCCGGTTCCCGCCGATTGTTCTGGAGCCATGTAGAAGGGCGTACCACCGATGATGGTGGTCGCCTTGCGGACCTCCTCGACCATCTTGGCGAGGCCGAAGTCCATGATCTTCACCACCTTGTCATTGGTGAAGAAGAGGTTCGCCGACTTGATGTCCCGGTGGATGATGCCTTGATCGTGGGCATAGCCGAGACCCGCGGTGATCTGGATGCCGAGGCGCGCGGCATCGAAGCCGGAGAGCTTCCCGCGGCTCTCCACGATCTTGTTGAGCGGTGTCCCCTCGAGCAGCTCCATGGTGATGAAGAAGGCGCCCTCCTCGTGGTCGACGTCGTGGATGGTGACGATGTTCGGATGGTTGAGTGCGGCCGAGGCGCGCGCCTCGCGAAGGAAGAGATCCACCACCTTCGGGTGGTCCTTCAGGTTCTCCGGCAGCCGCTTCAGGGCGACCTCCCGCTCCAGGCGCTTGTCCCGCGCCCGGTAGACGACGCCCATGCCACCGCGTCCGATCTCCTCGAAGAGCTCGTAGCGACTCGCCCCCGATCCGAGGGCGACGCCGTCGGGCATGGTCGTGTCCCCGTCCGCCTTCTTGCTCGAGATCTTCTTTCGGATCTCCTCGATCCGGGTGGCGAGGTGGGGATGGTCCGGCTGTTCTTCCTGGAGCTCCTCGAAGACGGCCAGGGCGCGGTCCGGGCGTCCGGCCTTGTCGAGGAGGTCGCCGTACCACACGAAGCTGTCGGACGAGACCATTCCGGGCCGGGTGAAGCTGATGGCCTCGTCCGCCTTCTGCACCGCCAGCTCGAGCTTCCCCTGCTCGCTGAAGGTCTCGGCCAGGATGCGGCAAGCCTGGAAGTACTCCGGATGGCGCGAGTCCACCTGCTGGTAGGCGCGGATCGCGCGGCTGGTGTCGTGGCGTTCCTGGCTCAGTGTGGCGGCCTCGAAGTAGTCACCGGTCTTCTCCAGCACGTCGATCAGCTTTGGAATGGCGCCCGCGTCGCGGTAGCAGACGATTGCGCTCTCGTACTCCTCCGCCTCCTCGTAGGCGCGCCCGGCCCGGAGCAGATCACCGACGGCGCTGTAGATCTCCGCGGCTCGTTCCGAGTCTCCCGCCCGCTCGAAGAGAGCCGCTGCACGCTCGGGCTCGCCGTTCTGCTCCCGCAGCTCCGCCGCCTCGAGCAGCCGCCCGGCCGCTTCGTAGCGGCTGGCGGCGACGCCCTTCTCGCCGCGGTCGCTGTGAAAGCGCGCGCTCAGTAGATGGGCCATCTCCAGCTGCCCGTCCCGCTCCAGTGCGGTGGCGGCGACGGAGAGGTCGCCCTGGAGGAAGGGCTCGACGGCCGCGGGTGAGTTCAGGAACACCAGGTCCGGGCCCGCGTCCATCTCGATCACCAGGGTCTGGGGCTCGAGGCTCTCGACCTCCAGGTGCCGCTCGGCGGCCCGGTCCTCGAAGCCGGCCAGGATCGCATGGCTGCCCAGGGGAAGCGAGAGCTCCATCCTCCCTTCCCGGGCGTAGCGAAGAGAGGTCGGATCTCCGCCCAGGGCGATCCGCGCCTGGGGCGCCGGCTTGCCGCCGCGCATCAGCCGGATCTCCACCGGACACTGCTTGGGCCGCAGATCGAACTCCAGGCGCACGGTACGCCCCTTTGTGACGCGGATCTCCTGCTCCTCGAAGACCGCCGTACGGGATCCCTCTCGCTCCGGATCCTCGGTGACGCCCTCCAGCACCACGAAGTAGTGTCGCGCAGGGACGGTGGGGAACTGGGTCTCCCGGGCGACCATGTAGTGCTCGAAACGGGTCGAGGCGCGGGAATCGTCCTCCACGACTCGTTGCCTTCGAGCCGCGGCCCGACGGCGCTTCGCCTTGGGCTTCTTGGAGAGGCAGACGCTGAAGGTTCCGCGCTGGCTTTGCGGAAGCTCGATGCAGACCACCAGATCTCCCTTGCCGCGAATCGCCCGGGAGAGGAGCGAGAGGAGCAGGGCGCCGAGCAGCGCGAAGCCTGCCAGGAGGGCGAGATCCCGCGGCTTCCAGCCGGCGATCTGACCCTCCTCGTCTTTGATCCGAAGGCGGAGGAGATTCTCGGTGGGTGCCGCGGCGTCTTCGTCGCCGATGGTTTCTTCCGCCACCTGCGGATTCCGGGTCTCGTCGCCCTCGCTCCGCTTGGCCTCCGCCTGGAAGACGACCGCCAGCTCCTGGTAGAGGCTCGGATCGTGGGGCGCGAGCTCGATGGCCTCCCGGAGCGCGTCCTTGGCCTCCTCGAGCTCACCCCGCTCCCGGTGCAGTCTGGCGGCGTTGCGGAGCGCTTCCGGGTCCCTGGTGTCGCTGCTCCCGGATGCGGCCGGGGCGCAGAGCAGGGCGGCGACGAAGGCCGCCACCAGCCAGGCGCAGAGCCGGCCGGATACACGTCTCCCATGCCCCGGAAGGGATTCCCTCACGAGCGTCTACATCGGTCTCTCAGCCTGCCGGGTTTAGGCGGCAACCCCCATCCGCACCGTCTCGGCGATCTCTCCGAGCAGGGTCTCCGTCTCCTCCCAGCCGATGCAGGCGTCGGTGATCGAGACGCCGTACTCGAGGGCCGCCCCCTCTTCCCAGGATTGTCGGCCGGGCCGCAGGTTGCTCTCGATCAGGAGCCCCATCAGCGCGTCCTGGCCCGCCTGGAACTGTCCGAGCACGTCGCGGCAGATCGGCCCCTGCCGGGTGTGGTCCTTGCCCGAGTTGTCGTGGGAGCAGTCGACCAGCACGCCCCGCGTGATACCCGTCGCCTCCTGCGCCGCGCGCGCGACCTCTGCCGGGCCGTAGTTCGATCCACTCCCGCCCCCGCGCAGCACCAGGTGGCGGTCGGGGTTTCCGCGCGTCTTGATCACCGAGGTGAGGCCATCGGCGTTGATGCCCAGGAAGCTGTGGGGGTGGCTGGCGGAGACCATGGCGTCGAGTGCGACCTTGAGGTTGCCGTCGGTGCCGTTCTTGAAGCCGACGGGCATGGAGAGGCCACTCGCCATCTCCCGGTGCGTCTGGCTCTCGGTGGTGCGCGCTCCGACGGCGGCCCAGGAGAGCAGGTCCGCCGTGTACTGGGGGGTGACCGGGTCGAGCAGCTCCGTGGCGCAGGGAAGTCCCATCTCGTTGATCCGAAGCAGCAGTCGGCGCGCCAGCATCAGCCCCTCGGCGACTTCGCAGGAGCCGTCCAGGTGGGGATCGTTGATCAGGCCCTTCCAGCCCACCGTGGTGCGCGGCTTCTCGAAGTAGGCTCGCATCAGGACGACGAGATCGTCTTCGCTGCCGGCCGTGGCACGGCGGAGCCGCTCGGCGTAGTCGAGTGCGACCTCGGGGTCGTGAAGGGAACAGGGCCCCACGATCACCACCAGCCGTTTGCGATCGCGTCCGTGGAGGACATCGCGGATGGCGCGGCGGGTGCGGAGCACGACCTCCGCCGCAGCGGCAGAGGTCGGGAGCATGGCTTTCGCTTGCTTCGGCGGAATCAAGGGAAGTACCTCACTCAGGTTTCGATTCTCGAGTTGCTCGTGCATCTCGTTTCTCCAGGCTTCGGTGGCAGCAACAGAAAAGCCCCGAGAGACGCTCTCTCGGGGCTTCGGGATTTGCTTCTAGGATCGGGTTCTAGATCTTCGCGCAGCCTCCCTTAGCCCCGGTGGCGTACCAGGTAAAGTAGAAGCCGAAGAAGAAGTAGGAACCCGCTGAAACCATTGGAGTCTCGTTTACATCATCGTCTCGGTGCGGTCAACCGGTGGCCCGGGAATTCTTCGAGGGAGGGCCCCGTTGCACGCCTCCTAGCTCTGGGAGAGCTGGCGCAGCCTCTCGCAGGCCACCGCTGCCATGGCCGCCTGCAGGTTGTAGGACGGGATGAATCCCAGCATCGGAATGCGGATCACGTCGTCGCAGGCCGCCAGCACCTCTGCCGGGATGCCGTGGCGTTCGCCGCCGACCACGAAGAGCACCGGACCTCCCAGATCCATCTCCCAGGGAGCCCGGCTGCCGACGTCCTCGATGGCGAGAACGCGCCGGCCGGCTTCCCGTGCGGCGTCGACCACCGGGAGGGCGGGCATCCAGAAGACCGGCATGAAGTGGTCGGCGCGCATCGAAGCGCGCACCGCCTCGCGTCGGCCCTCGTGCTCGAAATCGCTGTCGATGAAGACGCCATCGGCGCCGGAGACCTCGGCGGTGCGGATCGCGAAGCCGGTGTTGCCGGGATATGCGATTCCCACCAGGAGCCAGGCGTCCCCGCCCGCCGAGAGCACCTCTTCCATCGGGGCGTTGGGATTCCGGCCGACCAGGGCGAGGATCTCCGAGGGAGGATCGGTCTTGCCGAGCCGCCAGAGCGAGGCGCGGCTGGTGGGTCGCACCTCGATGCCGGCGCGGCGAGCACGTTCGCAGAGCGGCTCTACACGCGGGTCGCTGGGGTCGCTCGCCGCCAGCAGTAGCCGCACCGGCTCGCCCGCAGCCAGGGCCGCCTCGATCTCCTCGGGTCCCGCGAGCTGCCGGGCGCGGCGTTCGCTCATTTCGGCGATCCCAGCACCAGGTAGTCGTTCAGCGCACCCTCGCGGCCGTCTGCGTTGAAGCGATCCAGGCAGGGGAGGGCAGTGGCGGCGAGCAGGCGATCGATTTCCTCCTCGTCCAGGAAGTGGCAATAGCGCACGGCCCCCGGCTCCTTCCCAAAAGACAGGAGAACGTCGCCGGGTTCGAGGTCGGACGTCTCGATCGGCGGCTCGAAGGGGACCTGCTTGCCGCGGAAACGCTCGAAGGCGCCGAAGCGCCAGACCGAGACCGCGAGTCGGCCGCCGGGCTCGAGGCGCTCGCCGAGCGCGGAGAGAAGCTCGCGGCGCCGGGCAAAGCTCGGCACGTGGTGGAGCAGGCCGAACGCCGCGACCAGGGAGTGGTGGCCGCCGGGGAGCGCCTCGGCGCAGGGGCCGGCGACCAGGTCGCGCTCGATCAGCCTGGTGTCGGGAGGCAGGTCGTCTCGCCGCCGTGCCAGGGCCAGGAGCTCGGCGGATGCGTCCAGCCCCAGGTAGGAGAACTCGCCGCCCAGCCAGGCGGCGAGGTAGGCTCCAAAACGGGCGTTCCCGCAGCCGACGTCGAGCACCGACCTCGGTGGCTCCGGAAGCCCACCGACGACCCGCTCCCAGCCGAGCCAGGGGTAGTCGCGGCTCGAGCTGAACGCCTCTGCGCTGGTTCGGTAGAATCGCCGATTGATCTGGTTCAAGGCGAGAACGGTTTCCGGTGACATGGCTGACGCGAGTCTACAGACCGACTACGGGCGTGACGAACTCGACGCGATCATCGACGAGGTGATCGCCTGCGAGCGCGTCGACCAGCGCGCCCTGGATCGGATCCTTCGGCGTCATCCGAAACAGGGGCGGGGCATCTACTCGAAGCGCGAGATCCTCTCGGCCTTCCGGGATCGCGCGGGAGCGGAGAGCCGCGAGTTCGAGGAGTTGACCTTCGCCGAGAAGCTCCGTACCTGTCCGACCCGATCGGCCTCCGGCGTGACGCCCGTCGCGGTGCTGACCCGACCTTTTCCTTGCCCCGGGCGCTGCATCTTCTGCCCGAGCGACGAGCGAATGCCCAAGAGCTATCTGCCCGATGAGCCCGGCTGCCAACGCGCCGCCGCCAACGAATTCGATCCCTACCGCCAGACCTGGAACCGCCTGCTCGCCTACCGGCGGATGGGGCACCTCACCGCGAAGATCGAGCTGATCGTGATGGGCGGCACCTGGTCGTGCTACCCCGAGGCCTACCAGGTCTGGTTCGTGCGGCGCTCTCTCGAGGCGCTGAACGACTTCGGTGCGGGTGTCGACGGGAGGGGCGAGGGCACCGAGTTCACCACCGCCTCCGAGCCACCGGACTGGGAAGCGCTCGAGGAGGCGCAGTGCGCCAACGAATCGAGTCCGAGCCGCTGTGTGGGGCTCGCCCTCGAGACGCGGCCCGACTGCGTGAGTGCGGAGGAAGTCCTGCGGCTTCGCCGCCTCGGAGGCACCAAGGTGCAGATCGGCGTCCAGAGCCTCTCGGACGCGGTGCTCGACAAGAACCGCCGCGGGCACGACGTGGCGGCGTCGCGGCGAGCGCTCTACCTGCTCCGCGGCGCCGGGTTCAAGCTCCACGTCCACTGGATGCCGAACCTGTACGGATCGAGCCCCGCCGCCGACCTCGAGGACTTCGATCGGCTCTTCTCGGATCCGGACTTCCGTCCCGACGAGATCAAGATCTATCCCTGCAGTCTGGTGCGCGGCGTGGAGCTCGAGCAGCACCATCGAAGCGGCGCCTGGCGCCCCTACACGCACCAGGAGCTTCTCGAGCTGCTCTGCCAATGTCTGCGCCGGATCCCGGAGTACTGCCGCCTGACCCGGCTGGTCCGCGACATTCCCTCTCACTACATCCTGGCCGGCAACAAGCTCACCAACTTTCGCGAGGTGGTGACGGCCCACCTGGCCGAGCAGGGTTTCCGGAGCCGCGACATCCGCCAACGCGAGCTCCGCGGCGATCCCTGCGATCCCGAGCGGCTGACTCTCAGCTCGACCGACTACGACACCTCTCTGGGACGCGAGCGCTTTCTGCAGCTCGTGACGCCGGAGGATCGCCTCGCCGCATTTCTCCGTCTCTCGCTTCCGGCGAGCGACGGCGGCGCCATGATCCGCGAGGTCCACGTGTACGGAGTGGCGGCCGATCTCGGCGAGCGCTCCCCGCGAAAGGCGCAGCACCTGGGCCTGGGAAGGCGGCTCGTCGAGCGGGCCGCCCGGCTCGCTGCCGAGGCCGGCTACCGCGACCTCGCCGTCATCTCCGCCGTCGGAACCCGCGACTACTACCGTGCGCTAGGCTTCCGCGACCGCGGTCTCTACCAGTACCGTTCCCTGGAGGAGGGAGCCGCCGAGTTCGCCCCCGGCTCGTGAAAGGAAGATGCAATGCACCACTCGGTCACGAAGGCGCTCTACGAGCTGTTTCCCCGGGAAGAGAAGGGCGATTTCTTTCACGCCTATCTGTACCTGAAGCACCTGAACCACTTCATGTACCACGCGCTCAAGGCGAGCGGGAGCAAGCCCAAGGAGCCCGAGAGCGATCTCGGCGACGACGTCGACGATCTCCTCGAGGCCATGGTGCAGAGCATCGCCGAGAACGCGGCGAGCCGCGACACCAGCACCTATCACGCCAAGGTGGTGCAGCTGAAGGACGCCCTGCAGCTCTTGAGCCAGAAGCAGGACATCACCCTGGAGCCGTCCGAAACGGTGATTCCCTACCAGCAGGCGCGCAGCGTCATCCTCCAGAACCCCGAATCGATCTCCGTCGGAGAGTGCGCGTGCCGCGCCGCCGCCGAGGAGTCCTGTCTCGGCGAGGGCGAGCGGGATGTCTGCCTCTTCGTCGGCGATCCCCACGCCGCCTTCGTGCGCGAGGTGAATCCCAAGTTCCGCAAGATCTCCCAGGACGATGCGATGGCGGTGCTCGAGGATGCGCACGCCAAGGGCTTCGTCCACTGCGCCTACTTCAAGAAGGACATCGGCCGGAGGTTCGTGGCGATCTGCAACTGCTGCAGCTGCTGCTGCCAGGGAATGAAGGCGTGGAACCTGTTCGGGGGTGCGATCCCCCTGCTCGCGCCGTCGGGCTACCTCTGCGAGATCGGCGAGGAGTGCAACGAGTGCGGCGCCTGCGTCGACGCCTGCCACTTCGACGCCATCGCCGTGGACGAGGACACGGAGAGCTGCTCCGTCGACAAGGACAAGTGCATGGGCTGCGGCATCTGCGAAGACGTCTGCCTGCCCGGGGCCATCAGCCTGCGCAGGGAGCCCTCCAAGGGCGATCCGCTCGATCTCTCCGAGCTGCTGGAGGCGGCGCCCGCTTCCTGACGGTGGCTACTCCAGATAGGTCCGGATGTACTTCTCCATCTCCGGGGTCGGCTTCCACCACCTCTCGACGCCCATCTCGTCCGCCACCTTGTTGGCGGCGAGATAGCCGGGCCCGCCGATCACCAGCCCTCCCGGGTAGTTGGAGGCGCCGCAGAGGTACAGGCCCGGGATCGGTGTCTTCCCGCTGGAGCAGTCCTGGTTGGGACGGAAGCAACCGATCTGCATCGGGTGGTAGTCGCCGTGCTTGATCGAGCCGAAGCGCATGTTGGGAAGCCGGATCTCGATGTCCTCGGGAGTCTCCAGGCTGGTCCGGATGATGTTCTCGGGCTTCATGTTGGGAGCGGCCTTCCGCCACTTCGCCAGCATCGCCTCCGCCATCTCCGGACCTCGCTTCTCCCAGCCTCCCTCGATTCCGTAGGGAGCGTGCATCTGGAAGAAGGAGACCTGCTTGCCCGGGAACCGGCTCAGATGGGAGTCGAAGAGCGTCTGGCAGGTGACGTGGCCGCCGAAGCTCTCCATGTCGATCTTGCCCGCTACGACGTTGTCCCAGTGGGCGAGAATCTGATCCATCCCCTCGAAGCCGACGATGGTCATGAAGGCCTCGCTTGCCCAGGGGTCGCGGCAGGCGTAACGCGGGACCTCCTCCGAGGCGACGTGGAGGGTGTTGTAGCTCCACTTGTCCCAGGTCCAGCCCTGCACCGAATCCTTCAGGTCGCCGGCCAGATTCTCGGTGCCGATCAGGTCGAGGAAGGTGGTGTGCGGGTCGAGGCTCGACACCACCACCTCGCTGTGAAGAGTGCGGCCTTCCCAGAGCTCGACGCCGGAGACCGAGCCGTTCTGTCATGCTGATCTTGTTGACCTGGGAGGAGTCGAGAATGCAGCCGCCGGCACCGACGATCTCGCGCGCCAGGGAGGAGGCCAGCTTGTGCGAGCCGCCCTGGCAGTAGCACTTGTTCATCCCCCGATCGATCAGCAGGGGGACGAAGAGACCGACGCCGGTCTCCGTGGGATCGAGTCCCCACATGCAACAGGTGTAGAGCAGGAGGGCGCGCACCCGGTCGTCTTCGAAGTGGCTGGTGATGAGTTCGAGGGGGCTCTGCTCGGTGATCTCCATGATTTCCTGACCGAGCTCGGTGCGCTGCATGGCCACCGCCATGTCGACGGGGGCCATGGGCGGGACGTAGGTACCCGGAGCGATGATCTCGCTCACCAGCTTGCGCCAGTTCCGCATCACCTTGCCGAAGGCGGCGGAGTCCTTCTGCGAGAACTTGTGGAAGGAGTCGGCGGTGTCCTCCAGCATGCGCGTCAGAAGCAGTGAGGTGCCGTCCTCGAAGACCATCGACGTCTGGAGATTCGGTTTGATCCAGATCAGTCCATGCCGGCGAAGATCGAAGTCGCGCAGCACCGGCATGTAGTCCACCATCATGTGGTAGCAGGCGTGGATGTTGGAGTAGAAGCCCGGGTACAGGACCTCCTCGGTCGCCAGGCCTCCCCCGATCTCGTAGCGCCGCTCGACCAGGCAGACCTTGAGGCCGGCCTTGGCCAGGTAGGCGGCCGTGATCAGGCCGTTGGGCCCCGCTCCGATCACCACGACGTCCCACTCGCTCTCGGGCGGAAACTCCGAGAAGAAGCTCCCCGCGTGCGGCTTGCCGACCAGTTCCTTCACCATCTTCCTTCTCCTTGCTCCTCGGGGACGTTGTTGTCCGCTCAGCTCGCTGGTTCGCCGGGATCTTGCCGTCCTGCGGGATGTACCACGGCGACGCGTACCACCAGTCGCCGGGCTCGGCGATCCCATCCTCGATCAGGATGTGCATCAGGTTGTAGCCGACGGCCATCAGGCAAAGGCCGCCTGGATGGGCGCTCGACTGATGGGCCATGTAGAGGCCGTCGATGTCGGGGACCCGGTAGCGAGCCATCTCCGGCAGCGGCCGCTCGTTCCACCACTGGTCGCGATCGCAGCGGATCCCGTACCACGACCCGCCGAGCATCCCGGTGTTGCGGAACTCCTGCTCGTAGGGGCTCTCGTTGAACATGCGGATCAGGTTGTCGTCGTCGAGGTTCTCGACCACGCTGGAGAGGGCAGCGCGCATGTACTCGTCCCACTTCGTCCTTGTCCTTGTCCATGGCGTCGACGCCATCGACGTTGTACTGCGGCGTGGGAACCATCATCCAGAGCGGGCCGTTGATGTACTGGCCGGGCCGGGTGGACTGGGGATTGGTGGGATCGTAGAGCTCGCCCCCGACCATTCCCCACATCGCCCTCTCCGGGGGGATGTCGAGGTTGCTCTGCTCGCCGAGCACGACCCTCACGTTCTCGTAGTAGTTCTCCCGCGAGTCCAGCGGGAAGAAGCCGCCGTGGAAGGCCCCGTACTCGTCCGGCGGGTGGAGCTGGTACTGGGGCTTGTAGCGGAGCCGCTCGCGGGTGAGGAAGTGGCTCATGTAGAGGCTCCCTCCCTTGAGGCTCAAGTCCTTGATCCGCTGCAGGAAGCCGCTGTCGAGATTCCGCGGGCCGATCAGGTCGAGGAAGGTGGGCTTGATGTGGCAGGCGCTGATCACCGCCTTGTTCGCCCAGATCTTCTTGGCGCCCCAGGTGGCGTCGTCCCGGAGCCGCACGCCCATCGCGCGGCCGTCGTCGACCAGGATCTCCTCCACCGGGCAGCAGGCGCGGAACACCGCCCCGTGCGCCACCGCGCAGCGGAACAGCGCGTGGAAGTAGCCGTGCATGTTCCCGCGAGCGGCGACCGGCTTTGCGACCGCCGGCGGCATCACCGTCGCCGCGCTGCAGAGTGCCGGAATCGCCACCCCCTCCATGTGACCGTGGGCGCCCGAGGAGAGGGCGATGTAGGCCTGCATGACCTTGAAGGGCTCGGTCACCAGGTACTCGTCCATCAAGTCGAAGAGCGTCATCTCCAGCAGCTCTCGGGTCCAGACCTCCGGCTGGTACTGCTTGTACACCTGCATGTAGGGGATGTTGTCTTCGTTTAGCTCGACCTCGGGCGGGTGCGGCGGGCACCAGAAGGTGGCGCGCATCAGCTCCTTCATGAAGGGCGGCGCACCGATCTGGCCGGTGATCTTGGTCCAGCCGGCGATGTCCTCATTGGTGAGCGGCACCAGCCCGTCGCTGGTCATGAAGGACTGGTTGGGATCCAGGTTCACCGTCACGTTGGGGTCCCAGTCCATGCGGAAGCCGTACTTCCAGAGCTCGAGCTGCTCCCAGCCCGGGGCGGAGCCTCCGTAGTTGGCGATCGCGTGGGGCTGGATGCGCACTCCGGCGATGGGCTCGCAGGTCTCCTGCGCTCCCCCGCACTCCGGCCTCTCCTCGAGGACGCAGACGCTGAGGCCGCACTTGGCCAGGTACGCCGCCGCCGTCGTGCCGTTGTGGCCCGCGCCGATGATGACGATGTCGTATCTCTCTTCCTTGCCCACTGCGCTGCCTCCTTGTCTGGCAGGTCTGCTTGTTGGTTCTCAGCGACCGTCTCGAGGGCTCTCCTCTTCGAAGAGCACCGCCACCAGGTCGCCGAAGAAGCGCGTCTGCTTGGCGAGGGCCTGCTCGGTGAGCAGGTCCTCGCCGTTCAGATCCTTGTAGACGTGAGCGATCGCGAAGTAGCCGACGAAGACGTGGTACATCGCGAGCACCAGCAACGGGAACTGATCCGGATCCCAGCGGCTCGCAGCCGAGCTGGCCTCGACCATCTCGTAGGCGCGCGCGAAGGTTCGCTGGACCCAATCCCGGAGCATGGGCGTCAGGTGTCGTCCGCCCGAGAGCGTCTCGTGCTGGATCAGCCGCGGGAGGTTCGGGTGCTTCCCCACCAGCCCCATCGTCCTCTCGACGGTCTGGCGCACGTCGCGATCGCTCCGGTTTCGCGTCTCGACGACCTCGGTCAGCACGTCGAGCACCGGGCTGATGCCCCGCTCCAGGACCGCCGCGTAGAGGGATTCCTTGCTCGGGAAGTGGTTGTAGAGGCTGGGGGTTCGAAGGCCGACCTCGGCCGCTACGTCGCGCAGCGTCGCCCCGGCGTAGCCGCGCTCGGCGAAGAGCGCCTCGGCGGCATCCAGGATGCGCTCGGCGGTCCGCTCCCCCTTGCGGCGCCGGGGCGCGGCGGGGGTCGGGCTGGCCTTGGGCGTGGCAGACGCATCCATGGCGAATCCAAGAAAAAACTAATTAACGATAGTTCTATTCTGGATTCGCTCGCCTGTCAAGGATTGTCTTGCCGCCACCTCAGCGAGCCCGGATCAGCGCAGGCGAAATTCGAGGGCTTCGCCGGAGACCCGGGCATCGGCCAGGATCTTGGACCCCTCGGGGAACGCCCCCTCCAGGATCTTCATGGCCAGGGGGTCCTGGACCATGCGCTGGATCACGCGCTTGAGCGGTCGCGCACCGTAGTGCGGATCGAAGCCACGGTCGGCCAGCAGCTGCTGGGCCTCGTCAGTGAGCTCCAGCTCCAGGTGGCGCTCCTCCAGGAGCTTCTGCACGCGTCCGAGCTGGATGGTGACGATGCGACCGATGTGCTCCCGGGAGAGCTGGTGGTAGATGATCACGTCGTCCACCCGGTTCAGGAACTCGGGCTTGAACTGGGCGCGGAGGGCCTCCATCACCCGCCGCTCCATCTCGTCGGCCTGGTCCGCGCTGAGGTCGACGATGTACTGGCTCCCGACATTGGATGTCAGGACCACCACCGTGTTGCGGAAGTCCACGGTACGGCCATGGCCGTCGGTGAGGCGGCCGTCGTCGAAGATCTGCAGCAGGGCGTTGAAGACTTCCGGATGCGCCTTCTCGATCTCGTCGAAGAGCACCACGCTGTAGGGGCGCCGCCGCACCGCCTCGGTGAGGAACCCGCCCTCGTCGTAGCCGACGTAGCCGGGGGGTGCACCGATCAGCCGCGCCACCGAGTGCTTCTCCATGAACTCGCTCATGTCGAGGCGCACCATGGCCTGCTCGTCGTCGAAGAGGAACTCGGCCAGCGCGCGCACCGTCTCGGTCTTTCCCACGCCGGTGGGGCCGAGGAAGATGAACGATCCGATCGGCCGGTGGGGATCCTGGAGTCCGGCCCGGGCGCGGCGCACCGCGTTCGCCAGTGCGACCAGGGCCTGGTCCTGCCCAACCACACGCTCGCGCAGCTCGTCCTCGATGTGGAGGAGCTTCTGTTGCTCCCCTTCCATCATCTTGCTGACCGGGACACCCGTCCACTTGGAGACGATCTCGGCGATCTCCTCGGCTGTCACCTCCTCGGAGAGCAATGAGCCCTCGTTCTGGAGCTCTGCCAGCCGTTGGTCCTCCGCGGCGATGTCCTTCTCGAGCTGGACGAGCAGTCCGTACTGGATCTCCGCCGCGCGCTCGAGGTTGCCGGCCCGCTGGGTGCGCTGGAGCTCTGCCCCGAGCTCCTCGCGCCTCTCCTTGAGCTCGCGGAGAGCCGCGATCGAGCCCTTTTCGTTGCTCCATCGCGCCTTCAGCGCACCACCCTGGTCCTTGAGCTCCGCGATATCCCTCTCGACCCTTTCGAGACGCTTCTTGCTGGCCGAATCGCTCTCCTTCTTGAGTGCCTCCCGCTCGATCTCGAGCTGGGTGGACTTGCGGTCCAGCTGGTCGATCTCTTCGGGCATGGAGTCGATCTGTACCCGGACGCGGCTGGCCGCCTCGTCCATCAGGTCGATGGCCTTGTCGGGGAGGAAGCGGTCGGTGATGTAGCGATTGGAGAGAGAGGCGGCGGCCACCAGTGCCGAGTCCTGGATCCGCACGCCGTGGTGGACCTCGTATCGCTCCTTCAGCCCGCGCAGGATCGAGATGGTGTCCTCGAGCGAGGGCTCGCCGACGAAGACCGGCTGGAAGCGGCGCTCCAGGGCGGCGTCCTTCTCCACGTGCTTGCGGTACTCGTCGAGGGTGGTCGCGCCGATGCAGCGGAGATCCCCTCGGGCAAGCGCCGGCTTCAGCATGTTGGCGGCGTCGGCCGCGCCCTCGGCGGCTCCCGCGCCGACGATGGTGTGAAGCTCGTCGATGAAGAGGATCACCGTCCCCTCGGCCTCGGTGACCTCGCGCAGCACTGCCTTGAAGCGATCCTCGAATTCGCCCCGGTACTTCGAGCCGGCGATCAGCGCTCCGATGTCGAGGGCGACCACGCGGCGATCCACCAGGGATTCCGGGACGTCACCGGCGACGATTCGCTGGGCCAGTCCCTCGGCAATGGCGGTCTTGCCGACACCGGGCTCGCCGATCAGCACCGGGTTGTTCTTGGTGCGGCGACTCAGCACCTGGATCAGCCGCCGGATCTCTTCGTCCCGGCCCACCACCGGGTCGAGCTTGCCGAGGCGCGCCACCTCGGTGAGGTCGCGGCCGAACTTGGCCAGCGCCTGGTACTTCGATTCGGGATCCTGATCGGTGATCTTGGCGCCGCCGCGTACCGCTTCGAGGGCTTGCTCGATGGCTTGCCGGGATGCGCCCGCTTCGGCCAGGATGCGCCCCGCGTCGTCCTGCTTCTCCGCCGCGATGGCCAGCAGCAGGTGCTCCGTCGAGACGTACTCGTCCTGCCGCGCGTCCGCCTCGCGGACTGCCGCATCCAGAACCCTCGCCGCAGCGGGGCTCAGCTGGGGCTGGGCGCCGCCGGTGACCTTGGGAAGGCCCTGAAGCTGCCCCTCCAGGGCTGTCTGGAGGCCGTCGATGGGAATCCCGATCTTCTGGAGGATCGGGACCGTGCTTCCCTCGGGCTGCTCCAGCAACACCTTCAGCAGATGGGAGGGCGTAATCTGGCTGTGACCGCGAGCCGTCGCCAACGACTGGGCCTCGGCCACCGCCTCCTGACTCTTGATGGTGAGTTTGTCGAATCTCATCGCCCGAAAAAACTAAGCACGGGCGGTTGGCTGGCAAGCCGCACCTCTCGACGCGCGCCAGATCGATGCTCCGGAGGGCCCGCGAGGCGGTGGATGGCGGCGACTATTCCTGGCGCTTGAGCGGCACGAAGATCTCGGCACTGCCCCGGCGCACCAGCAGGAGCGCGCCCTTCTCCGAGTTCTTGATCGCCGCGCTGAACTCGCCTACGTCCGAGACGGCCTCCTGGTTCACCTCCAGGATGACGTCTGCGCGTCGCAGCCCGGCCTCCTCCGCAGGGCTGCCGGCCTCCACCGAGGCAATCACCACGCCCTCCGATCCTCCAGCTTCAAGTGTTCGGCCACCTCGGGGCTGATGTTCTGGACCTGCAGACCGTAGACTCCCGGAAGCTCCTCCTCCTGCATGGCGCTGGCGACGCGCTCGCCGGGCTCGAGCTCGCCGAGCTGGACGGAGAAGCTCTTCTTCTTGCCCTTGCGCAGCGCCTTCACCTCGACCTTCGAGCCCACCGGCGTCGCCGCCACGATCCGCGGCAGCTGCGTCCATCTCCTCGACGGGCTTGCCGTCGAACTCGATGATGACGTCGCCGCGTTCGATCCCGGCCCGGGCTGCGGGCGCGTCCGGCTCGACCTTGGAGACCAGTGCGCCCTTGCGGTCCTTCAGCCCCATCAGCTCGGCGGTGTCCTCGTCGATGGCCTGGATGTAGACCCCGAGCCAGCCGCGGGAGACGCGCCCCGTCGCTCGCAGCTGGGGAAGGATCTGCTTGGCGATGTTGACCGGGACCGCGAAGCCGATGGTGTTGGCGCGCGGGTTGATGGCGGTGGCGATGCCGACCACCTCGCCCTTCAGGTTGATCAGCGGGCCGCCGGAATTGCCGGGATTGATGGCGGCGTCGGTCTGGATGAAGTCGTCGAAGCGGCGCGGATCGGGATCGGTGTTGATGACCCGGTGCTTCGCGCTCACGATTCCCGCAGTGACGGTGTGTGCCAGCCCGAAGGGGTTGCCGATGGCGACGACCCAGTCCCCCGGGCGCATGCTGTCGGAATCTCCGAGGGGAAGGAAGGGAAGCTCCTCCTCCGTCTCCACACGGATCAGCGCCACGTCGGTCTTGGGGTCGCGCCCGACCACCTCGGCCTCGAGGATCTCGCCCTCCATGAAGTGGACTTCGATCTTGTCCACCTCCGCGACGACGTGATCGTTGGTGATGATGTAGCCGTCGGCCGAGATCGCGAAGCCGGTTCCGAGACTCGGGACGTTGCGCTCGGGGTGGGGAAACTTGGGGGAGGGCATGCCGAAGAACTCCTCGCCGAAGAACTCCTCCAGAGGATGGCGCGGTCTGCGACCGCTGCTCCCGCCGATCTTGGTCGAGGTCTGGATGTTGACGATCGCGGGCGAGGCGCGCTCGGCGAGATCGGCGAAGCTGGCCGGGGCGCCGGCCGGGGGTGCGGCCTCGGCCCCGCTCGAGCTCTCCTTCCAGAAGGGCTCCGCCGGCTCTGTCTTCTGTTCCGCCTGCTGCTCCTTCTCTTCGCTGCCGAAGAGGTCGATCGCCTCCGCGTCCCTGGTTCCGAACTCGATGCGAGCGTCGAGGATTCCCAACGCGACCAGGGCGAACACCGCCGCCGAGGCGAGTAGCACCACCGTTGTGAGCCGACCGCTCTTCATCTCTGGATCACTCCTCTGGGGAGACAAAACTCAATCGTTTCGACGTTCCGAAGGCCCCGAAAGTTCCACTCCGGGGAGATGCTCTCCCCGGTTTCAGGAGAGCGGGATGGTGACATGGTACCGGCCCCTTCCCCGCTGAACCACGACCAGGGCCCTGCTGCGGCCCCGAAGGTCGAGCACCGAGCGTCGCAGCGCCTCCTCGCCAGCGAGCGGCTTGCCGTTGATGCCGAGGATCAGGTCTCCCCGCTCGATCCCGATCTGCTGGGCTCCGCTGCCGCTGCGCACCTTCATCACCCGAAAGCCGCCCTTGGGAGCCTCCTCCAACGAAAACCCCAGCATCTGCTCTCCCAGCTCCGCGATCAGCTTCTCCGGGATCTCCACCAGCACCGCCGTCACCTGCCGCTCGTCACCGCCTCGGAAGAGCGCGAGGCGGAGCTTCTGCTTCACCGTGCTCCGCTCGAGGATCTCGTAGAACTCGCGGGCGCCGCGCACCGGATGGCCGTCCACGGAGGTGACGATCTCGCCCCGTTCGACACCGCACGCCGCTGCCGGGCTGCCGGAGCGCACCCGGCTCACCAGGGCTCCGGAGAGCTGCTCCGGAAGCTGCATCACCTCGGAGAGATGGGGGTCGAGATCCTGGAGGTCCAGGCCGAGCCAGACCGGAGCCACCTCGCCCCGGGTGATCAGCTCGTGCACCACCCGCTTCGCCACGTCGATGGGAATCGCGAAGCCGATTCCCTCGGCCCCCTGGTAGATCGCCGTGTTGATGCCGACCAGCTCTCCCATGGCATTCAGGAGGGGTCCCCCCGAGTTTCCCGGGTTGATCGAGGCATCCGTCTGGAGGAAGCCGTGAAAGATGCGGTCTTCGGATCGGATCGAACGGTCGAGCGCCGACAGCACGCCGGTGGTCACCGAGTTCGAGAGCCCGAAGGGGTTTCCGATCGCGATGACCGGCTCCCCCACCATCAGATCCGCCGATGAGCCGGGAGCCACCGAGGGCACCTTCTCGTCGGTATCGAGCCGCAGTACGGCCAGATCGTTGTTGGGGTCGGCGCCGACCAGAGTCGCCTCGTACTCCCGGGCGTCGGCCAGGGTCACCCGGATCGCATCCGCCCGGCTCACCACGTGCTCGTTGGTGAGGACGTGTCCCTGCGCGTCGATGATCACTCCCGAGCCGAGGCTCTGGGCGGTCTGGGGCGAGCGGGGCTCGAAGAAGTCGCGAAAGAAGCGTTCGAAGAATGGGTCGCCCGCGAAGGGCTGGAAGGGGCGGTGCCTTCCCACCACACGCTCGGTGGTGATGTTCACCACCGCGGGTCCGACCTTCTCCACCACGCGGACGGTGGCGGTGCGACGCAGGAAGGGGTCACTCGCCGATGTGGGGGCCGCCGCGGAGAGCAGCGCGAGCAGAGCCAACGCGAGCCGGAGGATCACGCGTCGGGTGACGTCGATGGAGGGCGCTAAATTCACCTGCGTCTCGATCTCTCCAGGATTGCCCCGCCCGGGCGGGGGCGGACCCGACGCCCCGGCGCCGGAGGAGCGGAAACGTAGGACCCGTGCCCATGCTTGGCCAGCTTCGCAGCCAGTTCCAGAGTCGCTTCGGCAGGGCGCCCGAGTTCGGGGTCCGAGCACCCGGACGGGTGAACCTGATCGGCGAGCACACCGACTACAGCGGGGGGCTGGTGCTTCCCTGCGCCATCGATCGCGATACGGTGGTGCTGGCAGCGCGGCGGGAGGACAGCCGGGTCGAGGTCTTCTCGGTCGAGATGGACCAGGCCGGGAGCTTCGACGCCTCCGCACCGGCGCGGCGCGGGGACTGGCTCGACTACGTGATGGCGCCGGTCTTCGCCCTGCTCGAGCGAGACGTCCGCGTGGCCGGACTCGATCTCGGAATCGCCAGCCGCGTGCCGCTCGAATCTGGCCTCTCCAGCTCGGCCGCTCTCGGGGTGGCGGTCACCACGGCCATCGATCGGGCGCAGCAGCTTCGACTCGACGGCCGCGAGATCGCGACCCTCGCCCACCGCGGCGAGAGCGAGTTCCTGGGGGTGGGCTGCGGGATCATGGATCAGTTCGCCAGTGCCCTCGGGCGGCGCGATCACGCGCTGCGTCTCGACTGCCGGAGCCTCGAGATCGAGCCCATCCCCCTGGCCGATGGCGGGCTGCGCATGCTCATCGCCCAGTCGGGAGTGAAGCGCGCGGTGGCCGGCGGTGGCTACCAGGAGCGTGTGGCGCAGTGCGCAGCCGCCCTGGATGCGGCGCGTGGCGCTGGGATCGCGCCCATGGGAGCGTCCGCACTTCGCGATCTCGGTCCCGACGATCTGCCGGCCCTGGAGAAGGCGCTCTCCCCGGTGCTCCTGCAACGGGCCCGGCACGTGATCACGGAGAACGCGAGAGTCGACGCCGTCTGCGCGGGGCTCGCGGCGGGGGATCTCCAAGCAGTCGGCGAGCTTCTCGTCGAGGGCATGCGCAGCCTCCGCGACGACTACGAAGTCAGCACGCCCGAGCTCGATCTGCTCTGCGAGCTCGGCGACGCCCACCCCGGGCTGCTATGGGTCCCGCCTCACCGGAGCCGGCTTCGGGGGCTGCACGCTGCACCTGGTCAGGCCGGAGGCGGCGGAGAAGGTGGCCGAGGCCATCGCCGCGGGCTTCGAGGCGCGCTTCGGTCGACGCCCCCCATCCTCACCGCCCGAGCCGCGGAGGGCGCGGGGGACCTGCAGCTCTAGCAGCGGAGCAGCGGGGACGTTCTTGACGTTCAACTTTTCGGCCTACCGAAAAGCTGAACGTCAACAACGTCCCCGCTCGGTCGCTCTCGTGGGCGGCCTGGCCCGGGTCCGATTCGGGTTCTTCCGGCGTGGCCGGGCGTGCGCCTCGCTTGAGCAGCAGGAACTTGAGGTCGTCGCCGCGGCGGGCGCGAACCAGGATCTGGAGCTGTGGCTCCACCTCTTTCATGGCGCGCCGGAATGCCTCGAGGTTGCCGACGCTGCTGTCCTCGATCCGTTCGATCACGTCTCCCGGGAAGAGGCCCGCCTCGGCCGCGGGAGAGCCGCGGGCGACGAAGGAGACGTAGGCGCCCGAGCGCGACGCGAGCCGCTGCTCGCGGAAGAGGTTCTCGGTGATCTCCTGGACGTGGAACCCGAGGTCGCTCTCCGCCTCGGAAGGCTCGACGGTGGGTTGGGTGCCGAGCTTCACCTCCACGGTTCGCGGCTTGCCGTCGCGAAGGATCTCGAGCTTCACGGTCTCACCGGGCAGCGCGTGTGCCACCCTGCGCTGGAAGTTGCCGAGATCTTCCTCCTTCTCTGCCTCGACGGAGATCCCGTTCATCGCGGTGATGACGTCGCCGGGGGCGAGCTTCGCCCGCGCTGCCGGCGAGTCGCGGATCACCCCGTTCACGATCACGCCGGTTGCCGCGGGGAAGCCGAAGTAGCCGGCCAGGTCGCGGTTCAGAGGTTGGATCGTGAGTCCGAGCCAGCCGCGCTCGATGCCCCCTTCCCGGATCTGCGCCATCACCTCGAGGGCGGTGTCGATGGGGATGGTGAAGCCGATGCCTCGCCCCTGTCCCCGGGAGTTGATGCCGATCACGCGTCCCTCGAGATCGACCAGGGGGCCGCCGGAGGAGCCGCGGTCGATCATGGCATCGGTCTGGATGAAGTCGTTGATCAGATCGGGAATCTCGAGGTTGCGCCCCTTCGCGGAGACGATGCCGAAGGAGACCGTGCCGTCGAGGTCGTAGGGGTTGCCGATCGCCAGCACCCACTGGCCGACCCGGACCTCGTCGGCGGAGCCGAAGACCGCGGCGGGAAGCGCACCCTCCGGCTGGATCTGGAGCACGGCGATGTCGGTCTGCTTGTCGGTGCCGAGCACCTTCGCCGGGTAACGCTTCTTTCGTCCCGGGATGCTGACCTCCACCTTCTCCGATTTCTCCACCACGTGCTGGTTGGTGAGAATCAGACCGCTCTCGCTGGCGATGAGACCGGAGCCCGTGACCTGGTTGCGGCGGTCGTTGACGCGGACGATGGCCTCGATGTGGACCACCGAGGGCTTCGACCCGCTCGGAGATCTCGATGATGCGCTCCTCGAGCTCCTGGCTCGGAGGCATTGCCTGCGCGCAGACGGCGCCGAGGCCGATTGCGGCGATTACGAGTCGGGCCAGCGCCGCCAACGTCACGGCTCTCCTCTGGGTGGGTCGCATCCTCGCACTCACGCGTCGAGCGCCTTTCGAAGCGCCGCGGTGGCCGCGGCGGGATCGGTGGAGGATAGGATGCTCCCCGTGACGGCCACTCCGGCGGCTCCCGCCTCGATACAAGACCGGGCGTTCTCGGCCTCGATGCCGCCCTGGGCGAGAACCGGAACGCCGTGGCGAGCGGCCTCCCGGAGGGCGGCGAGGCCCAGGGGAGGGCGGCTCTGCGCCTTGGAGAGCGGCGAGAAGATGGGAGCGAGGTGTGCGTAGGAGAGAGGCGTCCCCGCCGCTCCCTCGAGCTCCCCCGGCTGGTGGGTGGCGATGCCGATCAGGGCATCGCCACCGAGAAGCTGCCGCGCCGTCTCCGGCGGCATGCCGTCGAAGCCCAGGTGCACGCCGTCGGCTCTCGCCGCCAGCGCCACGTCGACGCGCCGGTTGACCAGCACGCGAGCCCGCTGCCCCGCCGCCTGGCGGATCCGATCGACGAGATCCAGGAGCGGGCCGTCCTCGAGCTCGCGGGCCCGGACCTGGATCCAGTCCACGCCGCCGGCGACGGCCATCTCGACGACCTCGGCGAGCGGACGGCGAGAAGCGGCCCGGTCGGTCACCAGACAGAGGATCGGGCGACTGGCCTTAGAAGCTTGCAAGTCCGTCGAGAGGGCTCGATGCGGTGGCATAGAGCCGCCTGGGGATTCGACCCGATTCGTAGGCGAGGCGCCCGGCCTCCACGCCGAGCTTCATGGCTCGCGCCATCTGCTCGGGCTCCTTGGCGCCGGCGATGGCGGTGTTCATCAGCACCGCCACGCAGCCGAGCTCCATGGCGACGGCGGCGTCGCTGGCAGTCCCCACCCCGGCGTCCACGACCACCGGCGCCTCGACGGTCTCCAGGATGATCCGCAGGTTGGCCGGATTGCGGATGCCGAGACCGGAGCCGATCGGTGCGGCGAGTGGCATCACCGCGCTGCAACCCATCGCCGCCAGCTTCTGGCAGGCGACCGGGTCGTCGTTGATGTAGGGGAGCACTTCGAAGCCGTCGTCGAGGAGGATCTTGGCGGCCTCCAGGGTCGCCGCCGCATCCGGGAAGAGGGTCCGCTCGTCCCCGATCACCTCGAGCTTGACGAGTCCGTGACCGAGAAGCTCTCGCCCGAGGCGCGCGGTGGTGACGGCATCCTCGACGTTGAAGCAGCCGGCCGTGTTGGGAAGGATGGTGACGCCCTCCGGGATGAAATCCATCAGGCCCTTGCCCTTGGGCGCGTTCAGGTCGACCCGTCGCAGGGCGACGGTGACGAGATCGGCTCCGCTCGCCTGGGTACACGCCAGCTGTTGCTCGAAGGAGGCGTACTTGCCGGTTCCGATGATCAGCCTGGAGCGAAAGGTGTGGGAGCCGAGTGTGTAGCTATCGGACATCGATTCATCCTCCTCCGACGGCCTCGAGGATCTCGACGCGATCGCCCGAGGCGAGCTGTCGCGACCCGAACGCGGAGCGCGGTACGACGTCGCGATTGATCGCGACGGCGACCCGACGGCCCGCGAGCCCGAGCAGTTCGACGAGACCGGCCACGGTGCATCCCGCGGGGACTGCGCGAGACTCGCCGTTGACGAGTAGGTCGAGATCTTGAGCCGGCACGTTTCAGTCAGGTTGGGGCGCGATTCATCCGAAAGCTATCCAACGGGACCCCGGCGTGTCAAACCGAGGCCCTGAAAACGGACTCAATTTCGGTAGGTTATGCGGCGGTCGCCCGGCGCACGCGGCTGCAGGGGGGCGCGGAGGGGAGTGTGAAGGGCGAGCGTCCGACCAAGGCGACGATCGATCTCCAAGCCATCGCCGCCAACTACGCCGAGGCGAGGCGACTCGGTGGCGATCGCGACGTCATCGCCGTGGTGAAGGCAGACGGCTACGGGCACGGCGCCGTCCCGGTGGCGCGCCGGCTGGTGGCGTCGGGCTGCCGACACCTGGCGGTGGTAACGGTGGCCGAAGCCGCCGAGCTCCGAGCCGCAGCCATCGACTGCGGGATCCTCGTCCTGGGCGGTGTCCACGACGCTGCCGAGGCGGCGGACGTGCTCGAGCTGGCCGTGACGCCGGTGGTCCAACACTCCGGCCACATCGGTTTGCTCTCCCAGGTCGCCCGGGAGCATCGCGCACCGCTCCCGGTGCAGGTCGAGATCGACACCGGCATGCGACGGATGGGCCTGGCCGCGGAGGACGGCCCGGCGCTGCTGGAGCGGATCGCCAAGGAGCGCTTCCTGGAGCTGGAGGGCGTCTACACCCACCTCGCCTGCGCCGATGAGAAAGATCTCGGACCCAGTCGGAGCCAGCTCCGGCTCTTCTCCGAGATCCTCTCGGCAGTGCAGGCGCGAGGGACCCATCCGGGCCTGGTCCACGTGGCCAATTCGGCGGGGCTGCTGGCCACGACCGACCTGGCGGAGTCTCTACCCCCACAGGTAAATGCCGTGCGGCCCGGCCTGATGCTCTACGGGGCCTACCCGGCCGCCCACTTGCGCGATCGGGCCGCCCTGGCGCCGGCCATGACGCTGCGCAGCCGGGTCTCGAACGTCCGCCACGTCCGTCCCGGGTACACGGTGGGCTACGGCGGAACCTTCCGGGCCACGCGCCGCGGTCGGGTCGCCACGCTACCCGTCGGTTACGCGGACGGAGTCCCCTGGTCGCTCGGGAACCGAGGCTGCGTCCTGCTGCGCGGCAGCCGCGTCCCGATCGCCGGTCGGGTCTCGATGGATCTCGTCACCATCTTCGTGGGCGACGATCCGGTGGAGATCGGCGATCCGGTGGTCCTCTTCGGGGAGGGGCTCCCCGTGGAGGAGGTGGCGGAGCAGGCCGGAACGATCTCCTACGAGCTGTTGGTCGGGATCGGGGGCCGTGTTCCTCGGGTGGTGCAGGGGTAGTCTGCTTCTCGTCGGTGGTGCAGTGGTGTATCGCCGGGCGCGTCGACGGAACAATCAAGCCTCGGCCGCAGAAGATGATTGACGAACCGGTGAGCCCTCTGTAAACCTCGATCCATCCCCCCTGAAGCCGCGCCGCACCCGGACCTTGCCCGCGCGGCGCGACTCATGCAAGCGAACGCAAGGCATCTGGAGGCCCCCAATCGATGCGTGTGCTTGTCGCAGGATCGGGGGGGCGAGAGCACGCGCTGGTCTGGAAGATCGCGCGGAGCCCCCTGGTCGAACGGGTCTACGCGGCGCCCGGCAACGTCGGAATGGCCGCCCAATCCACTCTGGTTCCCCAGGTCAAGGCCGGTGACGCCGAGGGGTTGATTCGCCTCGCCGGCGAAGAGGGCATCGACCTGGTCGTGATCGGTCCCGAGGATCCCCTCGCCGACGGTGTGGCCGACCGGCTGCGGGAGGCCGGGGTGGCCGTCTTCGGTCCTTCGCGGGAGGTGGCGCGTCTCGAGGGCAGCAAGGCCTTCGCCCGTGAGTTCATGGCCCGCCACGGAATTCCCCACCCCGAATTCCGCGCCTTCGACGAGCTGGAGGCGGCGCGCTCCCACGTCCGCGAGCGGGATGGCGCCTGTGTGGTGAAGGCCGATGGTCTGGCAGCCGGCAAGGGCGTCAGCGTCTGCGCGAGCGCCGCCCTGGCCGAGCGGGCGCTCGACGAGATGATGGGCGAACGGCGTTTCGGCGCCGCCGGGGAGCGGGTGGTGATCGAGGGCCTGCTCGAGGGCGAGGAGGCATCCTACTACGCGATCACGGACGGCGAGCGGGTCGTGACGCTGGCTCCGGCGCAGGACCACAAGCGCGCGCTGGACGGCGACCGGGGGGAGAACACCGGCGGCATGGGCGCCTACGCTCCAGCGCCGATCGTCACCCAGACCACGGAGAAGCGGGTCCTCGAGGAAATCGTCCATCCGACCCTGCGCGGCCTGCGCGAAGAGGGTCATCCCTACGTCGGTGTGCTCTACGTGGGGCTGATGATCGACGGCGCCGGTGCGCCGAGCGTGGTCGAATTCAACGTGCGCTTCGGAGATCCGGAGACGCAGCCCCTGCTGATGCAGATGGACGGGGACCTGGTGCCGATTCTCGACGGTGCGGCGAGAGGTCGTCTGGCGGCGGATGCCGCGGTCGCCACCACCGACGCGGCGGTCTGCGTCGTCCTGGCCTCTGGCGGCTACCCGCGGAAATACCAGACGGGACTGCCGATCCGCGGCATCGAGGAGGCCGAGGCCGGCGACGACGTGGTGGTCTTTCACGCCGGAACCAAGCGAGGAGAATCGGGTGGCTTCGTCACCGCCGGTGGCCGGGTGCTGGGAGTGACGGCGCGCGGTCCAGACGTCGCGACGGCGCGGGAGCGGGCCTACGCCGCCGCCGATCGGATCGACTTCGAGGGCAAGCAGCAACGCCGCGACATCGGGGCCCGCGCTCTGGGGCGGTGACTCCAGTGGATTGGGAATGGAGGACCTGACCGGATGCTCCCTCGACCGCGCCGTGGCTGAGCTCCGCTCCGGCGCTCTCCTCGCCTATCCGACCGAGACGCTGTTCGGGCTCGGCGCGGACGGCCGCTGCCCGAAGGCCGTCGAGCAGCTCTGCAGCTGGAAGGGCCGAGTGCCCGAGAACCCCCTCCCGATCCTGGTCGAGGGCAGCGAGGCGCTGGCACGCCTGGGAGTCGAGCTCTCGCCCTTCCCCCGCAAGCTCGCAGAGGCATTCTGGCCCGGTCCGCTCATGCTGGTACTCCCCTGTGCCGAGATCTTTGCCCCGGGAGTGGCGCGACAGGACGGGGCCGTCGGCTTCCGCTGCTCCGCCCACCCGCTGGCCGCCGCCCTGGCGCGCCGGGTGGCGCGAGAGGGGATTGGCCCCCTGACGGCCACCAGTTTGAACCGCTCGGGCGAGCCGCCCGCTCGCACCCGCTCCGAGGCGGCCCGCTGCTGCGACGGCCAACCCGGGTCCCCGATCCTGATGGGCGCGCCCGATGTCGAGGCGGGCGGAGGAATCCCGAGCAGTGTCCTCGACCTGACCGGCTCCGAGCCGCGGATGCTTCGCGAAGGAGCGATCTCGTCCGCAGAAATCGCTGCTGTACTCGAGAAGGTGGGCTCCGAATGACCGATATCGCCCCCTTTCGCGCCCTTCGCTACGACACTGGACGAGTGGACCTGGAGCAAGTCCTGGCACCCGTCTACGACGTGGTGGCTCCGCAGGATCGCGCCGTCTACTACGACCGGGATCCCTACAACGCCCTGCGCCTGGTGCTCACGCGATCGGTCGAAGAGGAAGCGACGACGGACTACGCCGGTGTCGTTCGCAACCTGGCGAAGTGGCGCGCAGAGGGGGTGCTGGCGCTCGACTCCGAGCCCGCCCTCTACGTCCTGCGTCAGCGCTTCACGGCGCCGGGGGGCGCCGAGCTCGAGCGTGTGGGCTTCTTCGGCGCACTACGACTGGAGGACTACGAGAAGCGCATCGTGCGCCCTCACGAGAACACCCTGGCTGGCCCCAAGGCCGATCGCCTGAAGATTCTGCGCGCATCGCAGACGAACCTCTCGAGCGTCTTCCTGCTCTACGAGGATCGCGAGATGAGCCTTGCCGAGATCTTCGGCGGAGCGCTCCACTCGCCGGAGGCGCTCTCCGTCACCAACGATGAGGAGATCGAGCACACGCTGGCTCCGATTCGCGACCCGGAGGCCATCGCCCGAGTGCGCGCCTTCCTGGCCGAGCGGCCGGTGGTGATCGCCGACGGTCATCACCGCTACGAGACGGCCCTCACCTATCGCGACGAGCGGAGGGCGGCGAGCGCCTCCACCGACCCCGATGCGCCCCACGAGAGGATGCTCGCCTACTTTGCCAATGCCTTCGCACCCGGCAGTCTGCTGCTTCCGATTCACCGGGTGATCTTGAAGCTTCCCCCCGCGGTGGACGCGGGCTGGAGGCCGCGGCTTCGCGAATGGGAGCAGCGTACGGTTCCTGTGAACGGCATCGAGGCGATCCCCGCTGCCCTCGAAGAACACCTGGCCCCGCTCCGCGGCTCCTATGCCTTCGCTGCGGACGACGGCTCCGGAAGCCTGCAGATCTTCTCCCGCCCGGCCGGAGACGAGCTCTCGGTGCGGGTGATCCACCGGGAGGTGCTGGGGAATGTCTTCCATCTCGATGACGACGCGGTTCGCGATGGTGCGGTGGCCTTCCCCAAGTCGACCCTGCAAGCCGCGCGCGAGGTCCGCGAGGGCAGGGGCGCCGTGGCTCTCTACCTGAATCCCCTGGTGGCGGACGACGTCTTCCGGGTCACCGGCGCCGGAGAGACGCTCCCCCAGAAGTCCACCTTCTTCTACCCCAAGCTGCCGACGGGTCTGCTCTTCCGGGTGCTCGAGGCGGGGATGTGAGCCGGAGGCCGAAGAGCAAGCCCGTCCGGGTGGGGGGGGCGATTCGCCGCGTTCTCGACGAGCTGGGCCACCACGGGAGCTCTACGTCGATGCGGATCGCCGCCTGCTGGGAAGAGGC
The DNA here is from genome assembly GCA_963722885.1 of uncultured delta proteobacterium. GTDB lineage: Bacteria > Myxococcota_A > UBA9160 > UBA9160 > UBA6930 > CAVXZE01. The sequence continues at coordinate 865 of CAVROS010000038.1, read as the reverse complement.
GGTGGGGCATGAGACCGCGAGCCACTGCCGGCCCTCTGCCCTGCGGGGAGCCGTGCTCGAGGTGACCGTCGAATCCAGCGTCTGGAGTCAGCACCTGCAGATGCGGCGCGAGGAGATCCTCGAGGGCTTGCGGGGAGCGCTGGGCGCCGACGCCCCTGCGGATCTCCGTTTCCGAGTAGGTTAGACTCCGAATCGATGTCCGAAGTCAACGAAAAGGGCCAGCGGATCCTTCGCTGCGATTTCTGTGGAGAGGTCGTTGCCTCGATCCGGCGCGTGGCCATCGACGCGGGCTACGAGCGTCTCCAAACTCCCCACAAGGAGCTTTACGCCTGCGAGGACTGCTCCGCCAAGAAGGAGCGGGCCAGGCTCGGCCTCGATTCCAGTTGACCCCCCTGCGGGGTTCCTCTAGATTGGCCGCCCCTCTTTTCTTCGCGCGGACGGTCGAGCGCCCCGCGAATCCCTGAGTTCATCCGGAGGTTTCCCGGAACATGGTCAGAATCAGACTTCTCCGTGCCGGTGCCAAGAAGCGCCCGTTCTATCGCATCATTGCGATCGACCAGCGCCGCAAGCGCGACGGGCGCGCTCTCGAGTTTCTCGGCACCTACAACCCGATCGGGGAGCCCGCGGAGATCAAGCTCAAGACCGAACGGATCGAGGCCTGGACGGCCAAGGGTGCTCAACTGAGCGACGCTGTCCGAGCGCTGATCCGCCGCTCCAAGACGCAGGCCCCTGCGGCCAGCGAGGGCGAATGACCATGGCCGAGGCTCCGAAGACGGCAGATCTGGTCGAGTTCATTGCGAAGGCGATCGTCACCGAGCCGGAAGAGGTCGTGGTGAGCGAGGCCGACGGGGGTCGAACCATCGAG
>CAVROS010000037.1:0-247022 GCA_963722885.1 uncultured delta proteobacterium | reverse complement strand
TCGCGTAGATCACGAGGGTATTGTCGCCGACGCCCGCGGCCTCGATCGCGTCCAGGATCTGGCCGCAGCGATCGTCGTGCTCGAGCATGACGTCCGAGAAGGGACCGTTGTCCGAGCGACCCTCGTACTGCGGGTGGGGAATGACGGGGTGGTGCACGAGGGACCAGGAGACGAACAGAAAGAAGGGCTTCTTTCCCTTCGATGCTCCTCGATGTAGGCGACGGACTTCTTCGCGATGATCTCGTCGATGAGCGGCCGGTTCTCCTCGGTGTAGGGTTCGACCTGGCGCACGGCCTCTCCCTTGCGACCCTCGAGTGGGAACCGAGGCGACCTTCGGGTCGAACCCCGGAAGCTTGGAGTGCATCGCCACGCCGGTACTGAAGGGGAACCCCCACCACTCGTCGAAGCCCTGGTCCGTAGGGAAGCGGCCGGGATGTCGCCGAGGTGCCACTTGCCGTAGATCGCCGTGTCGTAGCCGGCGTCCGACAGCAGCTCCGCGATCGTGTACTCCCAGGGTGCGAGGCCGTTGGGCAGGCCCGGGGCGCCGCGCGGAGCGTCCCAGAACGAATGGGATGCCTGCCGGTCATCAGCGCCGAGCGGGACGGCGTGCACTCGACTTCCGCGTTGAAGTTGGTGAAGCGGATCCCCTCGGCCGCGAGCTGGTCGAGGCGCGGCGTGGGCGCGCCGCGGATGGTGCCGCCGCCGTATACGCCGAGGTCGCCGTAGCCCAGGTTGTCGCTCAGCATCACGACGACGTTGGGGCGGCTCTCGTCGGCGCGGGCGACGGCGCCGCCTGCGATGCAGGCCGCCCAGGCCAGCAGGGCGACGAGGCTTCCGGCGCCGATCTGCTTGCGACGGGCGCCGCGTCGGGAATTTCGGGTGAGGACGACACTGGTCGGTGGATTCGTAACATATTGATATTTCAATTGATTCACCAATCGTCAGGCTGGAGTTGACATATGTACTGGGATCATGGTACATATGTACTGTGGCCACGTCAAGCATTTTACAGCCCCCGAAATCCACCGAGACCATCGCTGCGATTCTGCGCGCCGCGCTGCTGGTCATCGCCGAGGGCGGTATCGATGCGGTCACGCACCGGCGGGTGGCAGCCCGCGCCGGTGTGTCGCTCAGCTCGACCACCTACCACTTCGCGAACCGCGACGAGCTGATCGCCCGCGCCTTCGAGCACTACATCGAGCGGGCCCGGGCGAGAATCAGCGCGCTGGTGCAGCGCAAACCCCGCAACATGGCGGAGGTAGTCGACGCGGTCCTAGCCCATGCGCAGTGGGAGTTCGCCGACGAAGCGCTGGTGAAAGCTGAATACGAGCTGGTCCTGTATTCCACCCGCCACGATGAACTCCGCGAGCTCTTCCTCGCGTGGCAGCGAGACGAGGAGCGGTGGATCGCGGAAGGCCTCGAGGAGCTCGCAGTCGCGAAGCCCCTCAGGTCCGCACGCTTGCTCAAGAGCACCCTGCGCGCCTTCGAGCTCGAACGCCTGTCCCGGGACGACATGACCTTCGAAGAGCTCCGCGAGCGGCTTGAACTCGTGGTTCGAGCCCTGGAGACCCGCTGAATGAGGCCGATCTTCCCATCCCTACTCGGGCGCGAACGACGCCCGTCGAGGTCAACGCCCGAAGGAGGTTCCCATGAGTGACTACGCGATCTCGCACTGGCCGGATACCGCCGAGATCAACCGCAGGCTGGATGCCCTGGTCGATCAGCCGATGTGGCAGATCCGACGCGACAAGATGGAAACGTATCTGAAGCAATACGAGGAGAAGTGCGCCAGATCCAAAGCCCTCGGGGAAGAAGCCAAGAACCACATCCCTGGGGCGGTCCAGCACAACACGGCCTTCAACTTTCCCTTCCCCCTGGTCATCAACAAGTCGAGCGGCGCGTACCTGTGGGACGCCGATGAGAACCGGTACATGGACTACACCGCTTCGGGCGGCGCGGTTCTCCTCGGGCACGGCTACCCGAAGATCAACGAGAAGGTGATCGAGCTTCTCCAGGAGTGCGGGCCCGCCACCGCGATGTTCCACGAGTACGAGCTGAAGCTCGCCAAGCTCGTCAAGAAGCACATGCCCTGGGTGGAGATGATCCGGATGCTGGGCAGCGGAACCGAGGCGGTCATGGGTGCCCTTCGGGTGGCCCGTTCCTTTACGGGCAAGGCCAGGGTCATCAAGTTCGGCGGGGACTACCACGGATGGTCGGATCAGATGGTCTACGGCCTCAGGGTGCCGGGAACCGGCCCCATGGAAGCGGTGGGCATCCCCGATGAGGTCCTGAGCCAGACCCAGGAAGTCTTTCCGAACGACATCGAGAAGTTGCGGGCGCAGCTGGTCGAGAACGAGAAGCACGGCGGTACCGCGGCGGTCATACTCGAGCCGCTGGGCTGCGAGAGCGCTACCCGGCCGGTGCTCAAGGACTACAACCGGCAGGTGCGGGAGCTCTGCGACGAGTTCGGGACGCTGCTGATCTTCGACGAGGTCGTCACGGGCTTCCGGGTGGGCCTGGCCGGAGCCCAGGGCTACTTCGACGTTCACCCGGATCTGACCATCTTCGGCAAGATCCTCACCGGCGGCTATCCCGCAGCGGGCGGCGTGGGCGGTCGACGTGAGATCGTCTCACTCTTCGCCGCCGGATTCGACGGCAAGCCCAAGGCCTACGTCGGCGGGACACTGGCCGCCAATCCCATGAGCTGCGTGGCCGGGTACTACGCCATCAAGGAGATGGAGGAGACCGACGTCATCCAGCGGTCCGGGCGGGCAGGGGACAGGCTCTGCCGGGGCGTGCAGCAGATCATCGACGACCGCGGACTGCCCTTCGTCACCTACAACTTCGCGTCCATCTGCCACCTCCACACATCGGCGGTGATGCAGTCCGACATCACCAATCCGAAGCACCTCGTGCAGGTCGATGCGCGCAAGAAGATGATGCAGGAGATGTCCGCAGCCCTGACGGTGGAGGGCATTACCAGCATCGCCAGCTACCGCTACTACACCACTGCGGCCCACACCGACCAGATCATCGACGAGACCCTGGAGGGGATCGATCGGGTGTTGGCCACGATGGAACCGGCCTAGACCGAAAGCGATGGCGGACCGTAGCGCGATCCTGGGAATCGATCTGGGGACCTCGGGTGCCAAGGCGAGCATCGTCACCCTGGATGGTGCGTGCCTCGACTGGACACTGGAGAGGGTGCCGCTCCAGCTCGTGGGGACCGGAGGCGCAGAGCAGGATCCCAATGACTGGTGGCGGGCCATCGACATCGCGGTCAAGCGCCTGGTCTCACGGGAGATCGTTCCGGCCAACCGGATCCTCGCTGTTTGCACCTCCTCCATGGGGGAAGAGACGGTGCCAGTCGACCGGAACGGCAACTGCCTGATGAACGCGATGAACTGGATGGATCAGCGGGGGGCCGGGGCCATTCGCGAGCAGCTCAAGGGATGGGTCAATCCGGCGGGGCTGGGATATGGGCTCACCAACGTTCTCAAGTGGGTTCGCTACACGGGGGGTGTTCCCTCTCCCTCCGGGAAGGATCCGGCCGGCCACATCACCTACATCCGAAACGAGTTCCCGGAGGTCTACGAGAAGACCTACAAGTTCCTGAACTCCCTCGATTTCGTGAACCTCCGGCTGACTGGCGAATACGTCGCAACCTACGATTCCATCCTGCCCCTATGGGTCACGGACAACCGGGATCCCACCCGCGTTCGATACCAGTCCAGCCTGCTCCAGACGCTGGGCTTCGACCGGGACAAGCTGCCGGAGCTGGTTCCGGCCACCGCGGTCATCGGCAAGCTGCTTCCCCGGGTTGCGGAAGGCTGGGGGCTCTCGCCGGACGTGAAGGTCGTGGCGGGTTCGGTGGACTCCGTCGCGGCGCCCATCGGCGGCGGGGCGGTCAGGGATTTCGATCCCTGTCTTACGCTGGGCACCTCGTCATACATCACCGCCCACGTTCCCTTCAAGAAGACCGACCTGGCCGGTCACATGGCCTCCTTTCCCAGCGCCGTCAGCGGCAAGTACGTGCTGCTGAACAATCAGACGACCGCAGGAGGGAACCTCTCCTTCATCGCCGAGAAGGTCGTCTATCACAAGGACGCGCTGCTACAGGAGGAGAAGAAGCCCGACCTGTACAAGATCTTCGACGATGTCTGCACGAAGGTGCCTCCCGGCAGCAACGGCCTGGTCTATACCCCCTGGATCTTCGGAGAGCGCTCGCCGGTGGACGACCACTTCATCCGGGGCGGCATCCACAACGTGTCACTCCACAACAACCGGGAGGACATCGTCCGGGCGGTCTTCGAGGGAGTCGCCTTCAATGCGAAGTGGCTCCTGGAACGCGTTCGAAGGTTCCTCGGGAAGCCGTGCGACACCATCCGGATGACCGGCGGTGGCGCGGCGTCGGACGTATGGTGCCAGATCCACGCCGACATCCTCGACCGGAGGATCCTCCAGGTCGTCGATCCGATTCGGACCAACGCCCGAGCGGCCGGCCTGATCGGGGCCGTCGGAATCGGCGAGATCAGCATGGACACGGTCCCGGATCTCGTGAAGGTCGGTAAGGTCTACGAGCCGGATCCCGTCCACCGGCAGCTCTATGATGAACGGTTCTACGTATTCAAGCAGCTCTATCGAAGAAACCGGCGTCTCTACCGACGCCTGAACGAGTCCCGGCACACCGGCAATACCGTGTGAGTCGTGAAGGGAGTAGGAACATGGCAGTTGCAGACTTCTCGTTGAAGGATCAGGTCTCTCTGGTGACAGGTGGCTCGAAGGGAATCGGTCGCGCGATCGCGTTGGCGTTGGCGGAACACGGCGCGGACGTCGCGATCACCGCGCGCGGCCAGGACGCACTGGATGCCACCAAGAAGGAGATCGAAGCGACGGGCAGGCGTTGTCTGGCCTTCTCGGCGGATCTGGCAGACGATGGGGCCCTCAGAAAGCTGCACGAAACGACGGTCTCGGAGCTCGGCGTGGTCGACATCCTGGTGAACAACGCCGGTACCGCCGACATCTTCGGGCTGCACGACATGCCGTACGAGAGCTTCGAAAAGAGCCTGAAGGTCAACACCTGGGCGCCGATCTTTCTGGCGCAGCTGTGCTTCCCGGCGTGGCGAGAGCGAGGAGAGGGGCGAATCATCAACATCGGATCCAACGGCGGACTCAAGCCGGATCCGTTCATCGGTGCGTACAGCACGTCGAAGGCCGGCCTTCACATCGTGACGACGCAGATGGCGGTGGAGTGGTCGAGGTATGGGGTTCGCGCCAACTCGGTCTGCCCGGGTCTGGTTCGAACGGAAATGGCAGCTCCCATGGTCGCCATCCTGGAGGCCGATGGCTTTTCGCAGAACATGTTGCACAGATCTGCGGATGCCTCGGAGCTCGCAGGGGTGGTCGTACTACTGGCGAGTCCGGCGGGGGCGTATTGTCAGGGCGAACGTTTCGTGGTCGACGGCGGCGAGATGTTCAGGCCGACGTACAACTTCACGATCGAGCAGTACGAGGGAATCAAGAAGGCCCAGTAGGGGTGGAGACACTTCGATCTGAAGCGAAGAGGCCGATGGTAGGAAAGCATCATGATCAAGCTCCTGAGAGATGGCCCCTGGCGCCAATCGGAGAAAGTCAATGAGCCCCTCGAGAGTTCTGTCGAGGCGGATGTCGCGATCGTAGGCGCCGGTGTTACGGGCCTCTCCACGGCGCTGGAGCTGACCGAGCGCGGTCTCGGTGTGGTGGTGCTGGAGCGAAAGTGGGTGGGGGCCGGCGCCAGCGGGGTCAATGCCGGGCATCAGGCTTCCGCGATCAACGAGCAGCTGTTGATGGTGAGACGCATCGTCGGCGAGCGCGCCATCCGGGACTATGTCGCTCTGTTGACCGAGGCGCTGGCCTACATGAACGACTACATCGATCGCTACGAGATCGACTGTGGCCATCGTCGAACCGGTAGCCTGATAGCGGGGACCTCCGAGAAGCACAAGGCGAAGGTGCGGAAGCTGACGGAGACGGTGCGAGAATTGGGGGGGCGCGTTCGCTACGTGGACGAGGACGAGATGCGCGAGCGCGACCTTCCGGTCGCCTTCAACTGTGCGATGTGGGGGGAGGGTGGCACGTTCGATCCCTATCGATACGTGAACGGGATTCGCAAGGTCGGAGAACGGAAGGGGGTACGTCTCTACGAGCAGACTCCGGTCATCGACCTCGAGGACGGCAGCCCGGTCGTGTTGAAGACGCCTCGGGGCGAGGTGCGAGCGAAGAAGGTCTTGTTGGCGACGAACGCCTATACGGCCAGGTTGCCATTCGCGAGCGTGGGGCGCCGCAGGGTGCTGCCGGTCTACCCGGCCTTCGTGGAAACCGAGGTTCTGACGGACGAACAGTGGAAGCGCATCGGTTGGAGCGGGGGCGAAGGGATCTGCACCGCCCATTCGATGATTGCCTCCTACAACCACTCTCCCAAGGGTACTCTGGTCGTCGGCACGGTGAAGCCCCAGATCGGCTTTCGGAGCAGCCTCGACTACCAAGCGAGCCAGAAGCTGCTGGCGATTCAGGAAGCCGCCTTTCGCCGCCGCTTTCCGATGCTGGACGACGTGAAGATTCAACACGGCTGGGGAGGTTGGGTCGCGATGACCACCAACTTCATGCCCACGTGCTCCAAGCTGAAGGGAAGTGAGAGCGTATTCTACGCGATGGCGTACCAGGGCCACGGTGTGCCGAAGGCGACGCTGATGGGACAGATCGCATCGGACATGCTGGAGGGAAGAGACTACGCCTACCGCGCCATGTTCACCCAGAAGGCGCTCAACTGGCCCATCGAGCCGCTGCGCTACGGCGTCTTTCACGCAATTGCAGCGATTTCGGGGATGCTGGACCGATGGGATGACCCGACTGCAGGGTGAGCGATCTCGAGCGGGTTGAGCGATCGGGTCTCGGAGCAGGCCGCCTGGGACGTTCTAGTCTGCCCCCGAAATGGAATCGACCGCCCTTCTCGCTGCGGTCACCGCGCTTTCCATGTGAACGCTTTCGAGGTCGTTGGCGACGATGGAGAGGCCCTCCACCGACTCGACCCGCTTCTTGAACTCGATGATTCTTCGATGGGCTCCGGGAACATACCTCGCCACCATCCATCGGTGCCGGACACCCGCGTCTCCTTGATGTGGTCCTTGAAGCTGGGCACGAAGTGAGCGAGATCGGAGATCGCCTGCTCGATCAGCTCCTGGTCCGACCGATCGATCAGCTCGCTACCCATGGGATAGAGGCTCCAGGCAGAGAGGATGCTGTTTCCGCTCGGTACCATGGAAGGAGCCTTGTTGGTGTGGTCCATCACCATCGAGTACTTGAGGTCCAGGTGGCTCGGGCCCATGTAGCAGGCGATCTCGTGGTTCAGGCGACAATCCAGGAAGAAGAACACCATCGGGTTCGATACGTGCGGAAAGCTGGATAGGAAGGAACGGATCTCGCCGAGCTCCTCCGGGACGATTCTCGCGGCACTTCCCAGGGTGGTTGCCAGGATCACGTGGTCTGCGCATCTCCGCTCGCCGGATTCCAGCTCGACGCCGACGACGCTGTTCTGCTCCGTGATCAGGCTCTTCACCGGTTGCTGGCAGCGGACATCCAGCCGGTTCGCCAATGCGTCGGTCAACTCGGCCACGCCTCCGGGCAGGGTGAAGTGCGTGGTCCCAGCGGCCAGGCGGAAACAGTTGAGGAAGTGACGGAAGTTGCTCTCCGCGAGCACCGTCGAACACTCGCCGAGCGAGACGGGTCGCATCACACAGTCGTACACCTGACGATTGATCCCCTCGAGCTTCTCCGAGGCGCGGCAGTCGTCGTATTCACCGATCTCGCGTTCTATCGTGAACAGGGAAAAACGTCTTCCGAAGACGACGTATCGCAGGAAGAACCAGGAGAGACTCAGGATCCCTGCGATGCCGAGACTCCGTACGATTCCAAAGACGCTCTCCGTCACGACCGGCGGGCGGTCTTCGCGGGCGATCTGTACGGACAACCTGATCAGGGTCTTTCCGCTCGGCGAGCCCCAGCTCGTCGATCAGCTGTTGGATGTTCTTGAAGTTGCTGTGGAAGAACTGCGCCCCGGCATCGACCCGATCGCCGTCCACGCACCAGGTGATCATCCGGCCACCGACCCGGTCACTCGCCTCCAGCACGGTGACATCGTGGCCACGCCGAGTCGCGTAGTAGGCGGATGCCAGACCGCCGATACCCGCGCCCACGACGATGATCTTCTTCCTTCCTGAGTTGGTGGTCGACGTCAAGAGATCACCTCCGTATCGCACCTGCTCGTGGATGACGTGACGGGTCCTCTAGTCGACGATCCACTCCAATGTCTCATTGGTGAAGCTGAAGCGTTCGTGTCCATCTTCGGTGATGAGGAAGGTGTCCTCGATGTTGTAGGAGCCCTCATGGGGTGTATTGGAGGTGGCCGCATAGGACATCTCATGGCTCACCACCATGCCCGGTTCGAAGGTCGAGGGCTCGGCGGCAGTGATCCAGGGATGATCTTCGAGTGTCGATTCCACGCTGATGGAGTGCCCCACGTGCCCGCGCGGATAGCTGGGGATGTTCGTCGAAGCTTCCACTTCGGACCGGCACGCGTGGTACATGTCGGAGAGCTTCACCCCCGGCTTCAGCATCTCCATACCACGCTGGAAACCTCCGTAGAGAACGTCGAAGGCCGCGGACTTCGCCGGGTCCGGTCTTCCCACCGACCAGACACGGCAGATGTCGGTGGTGTATCCGAGATGCGCACCGCCGCCGTCGAGCTTGACCAGGTCTCCCTCCTTCAACCGGTAGTTGCGGGGCAGGCCGCAGAGGGTGAGCAGCGGCCCACACCCCGTGATGGCGACGACACTCGTCAGGGTGTGCTCGGCATCCATTTCCCATGCCGTCTTCATGATCAGCCCGTCCAGTTCCAGGAGGCTCATCCCCGGCTGGACCTGGGGGGCAATCGCGCGAACCGCCCGGTCCCAGAACTGGGCCCCCAATCGCAGGACCTCGATCTCCCAGGCGGTCTTGATCTTGCGGGAGGCGGTGAGCAGGCCACCGCAATCGACCTGTCTCTTCGGATCGATCGCGGCCATCACCGTCGAAGCAGCTGAATGGGAGAGGGCTCCCGTTTCGACGCCGACGAGCGGGTCGGTGCAGGTATCCAGGGCTGCGTTCAGGGCGCGCTGGATGGCAGAGGCCGACTGAAAGTCGACGCTGCGCTCTTGGCGCGACTGGTCGGTGCCGTCGTCGACGAAAAAGAAGGTGGGAAGAGGCTCCACCCGGACGTGTCTGGTCTGCAGCTGCGCCTCGGCGGATTCCAGATCGATGATGAAGAGCACGACTTCACCCTGGCGTGGAACCATGGCGACAGAGGCCAGTCCGGGCATGAGGCCCGGCATGGCGCCGGCCTTGGAGAGGTAGCCCGTGGCATAGTAGATATGCTGAGGGTTCAGGACGATCAACGCATCGATGCCGTCCCGATCCATGAGGGTCTGCAGCTTCTGCTGGAAGTCCAGCTGGTTTCTCTTCTTGCAGCAGCGGATGTCGATAGTCTTCCATTGGAATCTCCCACCGGTTCAGGCTGCACGACGTTGGAGACCGAGGGCCGGGTCACAGTCTACGGCATCGATCAGGCAGTTGGCACCGTCCTGACGGCAGGTTGCATGCGCATCCGGTGACGGTCACCCTACCCAACGCAGTGGTCTGTCGTATCGAGCGGACTCCTCCAGTTCGATCTACCCGAAATGGGAGAATCGACGGAGGGGAGAGGCGAAGAGAGCATGAGCGACCAAGGTGCTGGAGCATACGCCGATTCGATCTTCAGCGGGGGCGACATCATCACCGTCGACGACCGCAACCCCGGAGCCGAGGCGCTCGCCGTGGTGGGTGGCCGGATCGCGGCGGTCGGGGCGCGGGAGGAGGTGCTCCGCCGCAGGGGTCCGAGCACGCGAATGGTCGACCTGGAGGGCACGACTCTGATGCCGGGCCTGATCGAGCCGCACAGCCACCCGGTGATCAGCGCACTGCTCTACGACTGGATCGACGTCAGCGGCTTCCACAACGCGGACGGCGCAGCCGTGATGGAGAGGTTGCGCCGCGCCGCTGCAGAGGCCGAGCCCGATGAATGGATCACCGCCTTCGGATACGACCCGATCCTGATTCGAGATCTGAGATCGCTCGATGCCGACACGCTGGACGAGATCTCATCGACCAATCCCATCTTCATCATGATCCAGAGCATGCACACGGTCTACGTCAACCACAGGGCGCTCGAGGTAGCCGGCATCGACAGGAACACGCCCCAACCCGAGGGCGGAACCTGGGTCAAGGACGGGAACGGCGATCTGACCGGCATGGTCATCGAGCAGGCGGCCATCCTGCCATTGATGATGCCCTACCTGCTGAGCTCCCAGTCCAATGCGGAAGCGCTGATCGAGACGCAGATCCGACGCTACGCCGCGGCGGGATACACCACGGTGGGTGCGATGGGTGTGTTCCCGGTGTTTCTCGACTGGGCTCGAATCCTGAAGGAGCAGATCGAGTGCGATGACTGCCCGATCCGTATGTTCGTCATGGACAAGGCGACCGATCTGGAGCAGGGCGTCCGTGTGGACTTCGGTGAAGGGAGCGCCCGCCTCGGGTCGGGCGGGGCCAAGTTCTGGTACGACGGATCCTTCGGAACCGGCAACGTGCTCCTGGAGGAGCCATACCTGAACAGCAGACTCATGCAGGAAGGCCTGGGAGTACCGAAGGACAGCTGTGGCTCGTCGATCTACCCGAAGGACCAGTTCCGAGAGCTGGTTCAGAAGTACCACGATGCCGGTCGCCAGATCTCGGTCCACGCACAGGGCGATCGGGCGATCCGCGATGTCATCGACGTCTACGCAGACGTCCTAAAAGCCTCGCCGCGGGACGATCACCGCCATCGCATCGAGCACGGCGGCCTGTTTCCCATCGATGAGATGGATCGGGCGGCGAGCCTGGGACTGACCCCCAGCTGGCACGTCAACTACATCTACTACTACGGCGATGCAATGCGGGACGAGATCATCGGGCCGGAACGCGCAGAGACTTCCTTTCCCGTCGGAGCGGCCACGCGCAGGGGCCTGCGCGGCTCCCTGCACAACGACTCCCCGATGTATCCGGCGGAGCCTCTCCGGCTGATGCGCAGCGCCGTCACGCGCAAGACCCGCAAAGGAGAGGTGATCGGCGAGGATCAGGGGATCGACGTCGACGCCGCGATCAAGGCCCTGACCATCGATGCAGCCTGGCAGCTCTTCATGGAAGACGTGGTGGGAAGTCTCGAGGTCGGGAAGCTCGCCGACCTGGTCATCCTGTCGGAGAACCCGCGCAAGGTGGACCCCGACCGCCTCGACCAGATCCGAGTCGTCGCGACCTACCGCGAGGGTCGGCGCTACGGTTGATGGCGACCGAGAAGGCTCGCAGTGCGCGTCCGTCGTGATTCCGGCCGAGCAGCGCTTCCCCCTTCCCCTTACCCATCCAGAGCTGACTTCATCATGCTTCGGTAGATGGCCTGCCTGCGCCGCCTCGCGGGTTTTCTCTTCGGCCATCTTCCCGTGAGTTCGGGCAGTCGCCATCGACAGCGGAACTTTCGAAGACTAGGTTTCTCCGGCGTGCACTGGATCCAGAAAATCAATCGTGTGTCGGCCACGACGCAGGAGGTTCCATGACGACGTTCGAGAACATCCTCTACGAAGTCGAGAAGGGGCGGGCGCGCATCACGCTGAACCGTCCGACCAAGATGAACGCGCTGAGCCTCCAGCTACAAGCCGAACTCAGCGAGGCTCTCTGGGAAGCGGACAACGACAACGACGTGCACTGTGTGATTCTGCGGGGTGCGGGTCGCGCTTTCTCGGCGGGCTACGATCTCTCGGGTCAGGGTCATCACGTGGAGGTGTCGCGCGTACAGAGAGCAGACGGCAACTATCGAGCCGGGAGCAGCATCGACGATGACGCCTGGCAGCTGGAACGGGCGCAGCGTTACCGGATGGCACTCTTCGACATGCACAAGCCCTCCATCGCCCAGGTGCACGGGTACTGCCTCGCCGGCGGCACCGACATCGCGCTGCTCTGCGACATGGTGATCGCCGCGGACGACGCCACCTTCGCCTTCCCGCCCGCACGCGACCTGGGGGCACTGCCGAACAACATGTGGCTCTACAACGTGGGGCCCCAGTGGGCCAAGCGCCTGACACTGACCGGCGATTCCGTGACCGGAAAGGAAGCCGCCCAGATCGGCCTGGTGCTCAAGTCGGTTCCCGCCGACCTCCTCGAGCAGGAGGTCGAGCAACTGGCGGATCGGATGGCCCTGATCGACCCGGATCTGCTGAGTACCAACAAGCGGACCCTCAACCTCGGCCTCGAGCTCATGGGAGCGCGAACTCTCCAGCGCCTGGCCTGTGAGGGCGACGTGCGCGGCCACAATACCGCGTCGGCCAGGGACTTCCTGCGCTCCTTCTTGGAGAAGGGCCTGCGCGAGACGTTCCGAGAACGGGACGCCAAGTTCGGCGACGGTCGGGCGCGGGTGAACGGGCCCGAGATCCGCGACAGCGAGGGACGCCTCGTCGACGAGTGAGCCATCGCGAAGACCGTGGTCCGCCGTCGCGGCGGTGCTCAGCCGTCGTCCTGGCGACGTTCGAGGAGTCCTCGGATGGCCTCGATGGCGAGGGGGATGATCTCGTCGTGTCCCACCGAGCGTTCGCCGGGCCGCGAGAAGATGGTGCAGACACCGTCGGCGAGAGCCCCGAGGAAGTAGGCGACCCGCAGCAGCTCCTGATGGGATCGATCGGGGTACTCGTGGCACAAGGCCTCGGCGATGGCGTGCGCCCACCTCTCGTAGAACCGGTTGACGACCTCGGCGCCGAAGCCGTGGTGCCGGGCCATGATCCAGAGCTCGAGAAACAGCCCGGAGGCTTCGGGGTCCACCGCATCCCGGAGCATCTCCGTCACGTGCTCCGCCAGCCAGTCGGAGGAATCCCGACGCTCGGCGGATCCCAGCTCGGTGTAGCGACGCTCGTAGCGATCGTAGATCGCCTGCATCAACGCCTCGATCAGCGAGGCCTTGGTGGGGAAGTAGTAGGTCAGGTTGCCCACGCTGATGGAGCACTCCTGGGCCACCCGGCGGGTGCTGAAGGCGTGGTAGCCATCGCGCGCGAGCACCCGCTCGGCGGCCTCGAGGATTCGCTCTCTGGAGGCTTCTCCGGTGGCGTAGTGGCGCCGGCCGGGTTGCCGCTCCCGCGGAGCGGCGGCCTGCGTCCTCTTGCTCATCCTGCTCCCCCATCGAAAAACGGTTGACAACTTAGCACATCTGTACTAATAATCACACACTCTAGGACGTTCGAGCTAAGTCTGGCTAAACCCCCTGGGGGAAGTTCGATTCTTCCGACCATCCGGCAAGGAGGGCATTCCTTTGAGCAGCAATCGAACACTGATCCGAGATGCATGCGCGATCACCATGGACCCCACGCTCGGCACCCTCGAGCGTGCCGACATCCTGATCGAGGGGGAGCGGATCCGGGCGGTTGCACCTGAGATTGCGGCAGAGGACTGCGAGGTGATCGATGGGACCGCCATGATCGCGATCCCGGGTCTCGTGGACACCCATCGTCACGTGTGGACGGCCCAGCTCCGGGGCCTCCTGCCGGACGCCACCAACTGGGATTACATCGCATGGCAACTGCAACTACTTCCACAATACCGAGCCGAAGATGCCTACGTCGGTACCTATGCCGGGTCGCTCGAAGCCCTGGAGTCCGGCGTGACCACCATCGTGGACCACGTCGACTGCAACAACTCACCCGGGCACATCGATGAGGTCATCCGCGCCCACGAAGAGGCCCGGATACGGATTGTCCTCCTATACGATTCAGGCCAGAAGCGTTTCGAGTCGCCGGAAGAGATTGACCCGATGTCGTTCTTCGAGACGCCGGAGTGGTACTTCGAGGATGCCCGCCGCGTGCGCGAAACCCTGCTTCCCGCAGACGACGGCCGCATCCGTTTCGGCATCAGCATGCACGCCTACGAAGGCAGTCCCCTGGAGATGGGGCGGAAGGAGATCGAGTTCGGCCGCGAACTCGGCGCACACCTGGTCGGCTGCAACGCTGGAATGGGCCTCTTGACGGGCAACGTCAACTATGTGCTGGAACTCGCGAATGCCGGGCTGCTTGGGCCGGACATGATCATCATTCACGGGAATAGCCTCATCGACGAGGAGCTGGACCGGATCGCGGAGGCCGGCGCCGCCATCGCAGCCGCGCCCGAGAACGAGTTGGGGGGAGGGTTCCTCTACCCAATGATTGGACGCGCGATGGAGCGCGGTGCGCAGACGTCTCTGGGTATTGATACCGTGATGGCCTTTCGGGGCGACCTGTTCACGCAAATGCGATTCGCGCTCCAGGTCGAGCGCCACCGCTGCCATGAGGAACTCGCCAAGAAGGGACTGGTGTACCGAACCAACAAGCTCACGGCACGGCAGATACTGGAAATCGCCACGCTTGGTGGAGCTCGTGCGGCCAACCTGGATGCCGAGGTGGGGAGTCTCACCCCCGGCAAGCAGGCTGACGTAGTGCTGATCCGTACCGACAAGCTGGGCCTCGCGCCTGTGTACGATCCGGTGGGTACCGTGGTGACTCAGGCCAACGCCGCAGATGTCGACAGTGTCTTCGTGGCGGGAGAGCCGGTGAAGCGTAACGGACAGCTGCTGAACGTCGACCTCCCTCCCCTCCTCGAAAGGATCGCCGCCTCGCGAGACTATCTCGTGGAGGAGTCGAAGCGGTATGACGTCAAGACCCTGATCGACCTCGCGGCCTCGATGATGCCGCTGGGGTGAACCATGGAGGAGAGCCGGTCGATGCCGTCGCGATATCCGTACTTCGCTGAAGAACACGAGATGTTTCGGGATACCGTACGCGACTTCGTCAAGAGGGAGCTCGTCCCCCACGTGGAGGAATGGGACAAGGCCGAGGAGTTTCCACGGGAGCTGTTCCTGCGCATGGGGGAGCTTGGATTCCTGGGAATCCCCTATCCGGAGGAATACGGGGGCACGGACCTCGACTATTTCTTCTCGGTCGTCCTGGCGGAGGAGCTGGCGAATTGCGGACTTGCCGGCCTCGCGACGTCGATTCTCGTTCACAGCTACATGGGGGCAGGACCTCTCCACCTGATCGGTTCCGATGAGATCAAGCGCAAGTATCTGGCGGCCGCGATCCGGGGCGAGATGATCGCCGCCCTCGGAATTACCGAGGCGGGCGCGGGCTCGGACGCGGCGGGAATACAAACCACCGCGGTGCGCGACGGCGATGAGTATGTCGTCAACGGGACGAAGATGTTCATCACCAACGCCACGCGCGCGGATTTCATCGCGCTGGTGGCGAAGACCGATACCGCTGCCGGCCACAGCGGCATCAGCATGTTCGTGGCGCCGACCGATTTGCCGGGCTTCTCGGTGAGCCGCAAGCTCGACAAGGTCGGAAATCGTGTGTCGGACACAGCCGAGCTGGTCTTCGAGGACTACCGGATACCGGCGTCCCACCTGCTCGGCGAGGAAGGGCAGGGCTTTGCGGCAACCATGCTCAATTTCCAGGGGGAGCGGCTGATCGCCGCGATCGCGTGCGTGGCTGGCGCCCAGCAGGTGCTCGACATGACGCTCGAGTACACGCAGCAGAGGGTCCAGTTCGGGAGGCCGATCGCGAAATTCCAGGTGACGCGGCACAAGTTCGCGGACATGGCCACGGAGCTCGAGGCGGCGAGGCAGCTCGCCTATCACGCGGCGTTCCTGATCGACAACCAGATCGAGTGCGTCAAGGAAGTCTCGATGGCCAAGCTGTTCTGCTGCGAGACGGCCTTCCAGATCATGGACCGCTGCCTCCAGCTCCACGGCGGTTACGGCTACATGAACGAGTATCCGGTTTCGCGCGCCTGGCGAGATGTACGTCTCCACAGGATTTCCGGCGGCACCTCCGAGGTCATGAAGGAGATCATCGGACGGTCGCTGGGCTGCTGACCGTTCAAATTCAGCCTCGACCGGGATCGCGGTCTCGAAAGAAGATTGCATCACAAAGAACGCAAACTCTGCCAGGAAGGAAACCCGAGATGAGCCAGTCAGAACACTCCCTCCTCGAAGATCTCGACCGCAGACACGTCATCCACCCCATCACCGAATTCCGGGTCCACGAAAAGAAGGGTCCTCGCCTGATCCTGGGCGGGAAGGGCGTCCGACTGGAGACGACCGGCGGGAAGTCGGTCATCGACGGCTTCTCGGGGCTCTACAACATCAACGTGGGCCACGGACGCAAGGAGATCGCGGACGCAGTCCACGCCCAGATGCAGCGCATGGCCTACTACCCGGCCTTCTGGGACTTCTCGACCGAGCCGGCCATCCGCCTGGCCGAGCGCCTGGCGGGGCTGTTCCCGGCGGACCGGAACATCAGCCACTTCCTCTTCACCACTGGTGGCTCGGACGCGAACGAGACGAACTTCCGCCTGGCCCGTTTCTACCACGCATCGAACGGTCAGACCGAACGCTGCAAGGTGCTGTCGAGGCGCTCCTCGTATCACGGCGTCACCCGCGCTGCAGGCAGTGCGACCGGGCTTCCCGCCTATCACATTTTCGCCGACGTCTCGCCGGTGCACTACCACGTCGCGGCGCCGTACTGCCTGCGCTGCGAGTACGGCAACACCCCCTCGGACTGCAAGTCAGAGTGCGTCGAGGACGTCGAAGCGCTGATCCAGCGCGAGGGGCCGGAGACCGTCTCGGCCGTGATCACCGAGCCCATCCTGGCCTCCGGTGGGATCATCATGCCGCCGGAGGGCTCCCTCCAGCGGCTCCAGGAGATCTGTCGATCCCACGGAATCCTGTTGATTCTGGACGAAGTGGTCACGGGCTTCGGCCGGACGGGGAAGTGGTTCGGCATGGAGCACTACGACGTTGCGCCCGACCTGGTCTCCTTCGCCAAGGGCATCAATAGCGGCTACCTGCCCCTGGGCGGCTGCGGCCTCAGCGACCGGGTCTACGAGACCATCCGGGATGGAGCGCCTGCGGGGCTTCCCTTCCTCGGTGGGCTCACCTACAACAACCATGCGAGCTCCTGTGCCGCGGCCCTCGCCAATCTGGACATCGTCGAGCGGGAAGGGCTGGTGGAGAACGCCCGCGAGATGGGCGACTACATGATCGGCTGCCTGCGTAGCAACCTCGGAGACCACCCCTTCGTGAAGGAGATCCGCGGCCTCGGCCTGATGGCGGCCGTCGAGTTCGCCAAGCCCGGCACGCTGGAGCCGGTCGGAGGCCTGCCCATGGCTTTCACCACCTCCGTGAGCGAGCACTGCTGGGAGCGGGGAGCGATCGCCCGAGCCATGTGGGAAACCATGTCGCTGGCCCCACCGCTCTGCATCAACCGCAGCGAGGTGGACGAGCTGGTCGACATCCTGACCCAGTCCGTGAACGACGCCACGGCGGCCTATCCGGAAGGCTAGAACCTCCAAGACGAGGTTGGATGGTGATGGATAGGAACGCTGTCGGGGATGTCGTGATCGTCGGGGCCGGGATCAGCGGCATCCAGGCATCGCTCGATCTCGCCGCCAGCGGTTTCAGGGTCTACCTGGTGGACAAGGCTCCTGCCATCGGGGGCCACATGGCGCAGCTCGACAAGGTCTTCCCCACCAACGACTGCTCCATGTGCATCGAATCCCCCAAGTTCGTCGAGTGCGATCGGCATCCGAACATCGAGATCGTCACGAATGCGGAGGTCGAAACCATAGAGGGGGAGCCGGGACTCTTCACGGTCACCCTTCGGAAGAAACCCACATACGTGGGAGACGCGTGCACGGGCTGCGGCAACTGCACCCTCTACTGTCCCGTTACGATTCCCAACCCATATGATCAGGGCCTGTCCTCTACCAAGGCCATCCACGTCCAGTTTTCGCAGGCTGTTCCGAAATCCGCCTACATAGACCCTGACGCGTGCCTCTATTTTCGCGAGAAGAAGTGCGTGATATGCAAGGGCGTGTGCCAAGAGCGAGCCATAGACTATTCCCAGAAGGAGCAGAGCATAGAGGTTCAGGCGGGGGCAGTGATCTTGTCCCCGGGTTACCAGCCATTCGACCCGAAGCCGCGAGCCGACTACGGCTACGGCCAGACCAGCGATGTCGTGACGGCCCTCGAGTTCGAGCGGATCCTGAATGCCGATGGACCTTACCGCGGCACCGTGCTGCGTCCGTCCGATGAAAAGCCGCCGAAGAAGATCGCCTGGATTCAGTGCGTGGGCTCCCGGCAGGTCACTCCCGGCGGCAACAGCTACTGTTCCTCCGTCTGCTGCATGTACGCCATCAAGCAGATGATCCTGGCCAAGGAGCGCGACTCCGAGATCGAAGCCACGATCTTTCACAACGACATTCGCGCCCACGGAAAGGAGTTCGAGCAGTTCTACCAGAGGGCCAGGGCCCTGCCCGGCACCCGCTTCATCAGGAGCTACGTCTCGATGGGGCACGAAGTTCCGGAAAGCGGGAACCCGACCATACGCTACTCCCTCGATGGACGCGTCGACGAAGAAGCTTTCGACATGGTCGTGTTGTCCGTCGGACTGACTCCTCCACGAGGAATCGAAGAGCTCTCCGAGAGACTTGGGATCGAGACCAACGCGCACGGATTCTGCAAGACCGGCGGTTCTTCTTCCCTGGATACTTCCAGGGAAGGGGTCTTTGCCGCCGGGGCGTTCACGGGCCCCATGGACATTCCCGAGTCGGTACTGAGTGGAAGTGCTGCCGCCGCGCTCTGCGGGCAGTTTCTCTCCGGACGTCGGGGGAGATTGGCAAGAAAGAAGGAGTACCCGCCCGAAAGGGATATCTCGGAAGAGGAGCCCAGGGTGGGAGTGTTCGTGTGTCACTGCGGCGCCAACATCGGCAGCGTGATCGATGTTCCCTCCGTGGTCGAGTACTCGGCGTCTCTGAAGAACGTGGTCCACGCCGAAGAGATGCTGTTCGCGTGCTCCGCGGACGCCACCGGGCTGATCGCGGAAAGAACCATCGAACAGGGTCTCAACCGCGTCGTGGTCGCCGCATGCACGCCCAGAACGCACGAGCCCCTGTTTCAGGAGACGCTCCGCGAGGCCGGAATCAACAAGTACTGCTTCGCGATGGCCAACATCCGGGAGCATTCGTCCTGGGTGCACTCCAGGGAGAAGGAGAGGGCCACCGAGAAGGCCAAGGACAAGGTCCGGATGTCGGTGGCGCGCGCTGGTGAGCTTCGCCCCCTGGAAGAGATCGAGCTTCCGATAGACAAGAGAGGTCTGGTCGTCGGAGGAGGTCTGGCGGGCATGACAGCCGCACTGGGCCTGGCCGAGGCGGGCTTCGAAGTCTACCTGGTAGAAAAGGAGAAAGAGCTCGGAGGAATGGCCAGAAGGATCCACCGCACGCTCGAGGGACTGGATGTCCAAGCTTGTCTTGCCGAGCTGACCAAGAGAGTGTACGCAGATTCTCTGGTTCACGTGCTCACGGACTCGCGCATCACCGACTTCTCCGGCTACGTCGGTAGCTTCACGACTCGAGTGACGCGCAACGAAAGTCGACATGGGAGGCAACAGGAGATCAAGCACGGGATCACCGTCATTGCCACGGGCGCCGAGGAGCACGAGCCCACCGAGTACCTCTACGGAAGAGACGACCGCGTCGTGACCCTTCTCGAGCTCGAGGACAGGATTCAGCGGTGTGACGAGCGGGTGACGACGGCCGGCTCGCTGGCGATGATCCTCTGCGTGGGCTGCAGGGAGGAAGAGAGGCCGCACTGCAGCAGGGTCTGCTGCTCCCAGGCGATCAAGTGCGCCCTCCAGCTGAAAGAGCTCGATCCGGGCAAGGACATCACCATCCTCTTCAGGGACATGAGAACCTACGGCTTCCAGGAAGACTACTACAGGGAGGCCGCCGAGAAGGGCGTCAGGTTCATCCGATACGAACCGGGGAGCAAACCCCTGGTGGAGGCCGTGGAAGAAGACGGCCGCTCCGTACTGAGAGTCACCATTTCCGATCCCATCCTGGACAAGGAGCTCGCGATCGATACCGACATGGTGGCCCTGGCGGCGGCGATCGTTCCTTCATCCGATGCCGAGGCGGTATCGCGCCTGTTCAAGGTGCCGCTCAGCCGGGATGGTTTCCTCCTGGAAGCGCACATGAAGCTGCGTCCGGTCGACTGTGCCACGGAGGGAGTCTTTCTCTGCGGCACGGCTCACTTCCCCAAGAGCATCGACGAAACGATCCGCCAGGCCCATGCGTCCGCCGGCCGGGCCGCCACGGTTCTCTCGCAGGACACGTTCACGTCATCCGGCGCCGTGTGTGAGGTCCGGGAAATCGGCTGCCTCGGCTGCGGACTCTGTGAAGAGGCATGTCAGTTTGGTGCGATCGAGCTTCAGGATACACCTCAGGGGAAGGAAAGCAGGGTTACGGTCGCCCTCTGTCAGGGCTGCGGTGCCTGCAACGCAGTCTGTCCGTCCGACGCGATCTCTCTGAGGCATTTCGCCGACTCGCAGATACTCGCGGAAATCGATTCTGCACACTCGGTTCCGAGACCAGAAGCTCACTTCGAACCGAGGATTCTGGCATTCCTCTGCAACTGGTGTGGCTATGCGGGCGCAGACATGGCCGGGGTATCTCGGCTGCAGTTTGCGCCCAACGCCAGGGAAGTCAGGGTGACGTGCTCGAGCAGGATCCATCCCAAACTCATCATGGATGCGTTCTCGGAGGGGAGCGACGGCGTTCTGGTGTGCGGGTGCCATTTGGGAGATTGCCACTACGGCAAGGCCAATGAACTCACCGAAGAGACGATCGCGGCTGCCAGGATCGCCCTGGAAGAAATCGGCATCGATCCTGCCAGACTGCGGCACGAATACATCTCTGCTTCCGAAGGAGCCAAGTACGCCGAAAGAGTCGATGATTTTACCACGTTCCTGACCGGGTCGGGTCCCATCGAGTTGACTGGAGAACAGGAAGAAGGACTTGCGCAATGGAAGCTGAATGCCGCGCCTTGCCAGTACGCGTGTCCCATCGGAACAGAGGTGCCAGCGTATGTTGCCCTGATTGCCGACCGGCGCTTCGAGGAAGCAATGGACGTAATCAGGCGGGACAATCCACTGCCTTCCGTCTGTGCCAGGGTCTGCCACCATCCATGTGAGCTCAAATGTCAGGCTGGAAAGACGGGGGACCCGATTGCGATCAGGGCGCTCAAGAGAGTGGCCACCGACCATGCGCTGCAGGCCGGCGCCTATTCGGTCGCGAGAGAATCAAGGAATGATGGCGAGAAGGTAGCGATCGTCGGTGCCGGACCGGCGGGATTGACCGCAGGGTACTATCTCGCCGGGAAGGGATACGACGTAACGATCTTCGACGCGCTGCCCGTCGCGGGCGGGGCGGCGGCCGTCTACATCCCTGAGTTCAGACTGCCGAAAGACATGCTCGAGGCGGACATCGAGAACATCGAGAACGCCGGTGTACGAATCAGAACGAACACCAGAATCGGGAAGGACATATCGTTCGACGAGCTCCGGGCCAGCCACAGGGCCGTGTTCGTCGCTGCGGGAGCCCATCGATCACGGAAGCTTGGAGTTCCAGGCGAAGACGCCGCGGGTGTAATGGACGCGATGCAGTTCCTGAAATCCGTGAACCTCGATGAGAAGGTCGAGGTCGGCAAACGCGTCGGGATCATCGGCGGTGGCAACGCCGCCGTCGACGCCGCCAGAGTTGCCAGGCGGATCGGGAGTTGTGAAGAAGCCTCCTTGATCTACAGGAGGACACGGGCCGAGATGCCCGCGTTCGAAGAGGAGATAGAGGCCACCATCGAGGAAGGCATCGAGATGCAATTCCTGACCGCGCCTTCGAAGGTCCTGAGCGAGAATGGCAAGCTCGTGGGAATCGAATGCATACGAATGGAGTTGGGAGAGCCTGACAGGAGCGGCAGGAGGAGACCCGTTCCCATCGCGGATTCAGAGTTCACGATCCCCCTCGACACCCTCCTGGTGGCCATCGGAGAGGCGCCCGATGTCTCCTTCCTCGGGGAAGAACACGGAATCGGGCTCTCCGCTGGAGAGCGGATCGCGGCATCCGCGAAGACGTGTGCCACGAATGTGGAAGGGGTCTTCGCCGGTGGAGACGTGGTGACGGGTCCGAATACGATCGTCGATGCGATGGCGTCCGGGAAGGAGGCGGCAGAGTCGATCGATCGATACATTCGAGGAGAGAGTCTGGAGACCGAACGGGGAATAGCCCGGCCTTCCGTGTATGTGTCCCCCGTCGAAGTGACTGAAGAAGAGCTGGCCGGGGCAAGAAGACCTACGGCCCCGTGCATACCTGCGAGCGAGAGAGTGAACGGGGATGCCGAAGTGGAGTGCCGTCTCAGCGAGGAGACGGCAATCAAGGAAGCGCGGCGCTGCCTTCGATGCGATCTGGGAAGCGAAGAAGGGGGGAGATGGCCTAGATTCTGGAAACTACCGACCTCGCTGGATACGGTGCAACTGGAACGCGCCCACGAGCGGGAGGTGCCAGAATGAAGCTCACCGACAAGGCGATTCCCACGGAGTTCCTCGAGATGTTGCCCGAGGGATTCCTCTTCCTCAAGAAGCACGGCAGGCGCTTCCTGGTGGTCGAGGAAGTCACGTGTCCGGCAGGCTGCAGCCTCATGGACGATGGAGTCAAGATCCACGGCGAGTCCTCCATCAAGATGCAGATCAAGACCGGAGATGTCGGCGGGCTCATGTTCGTGGACGCGTTCTGGGGCGGGCACGAGAAGCTCTACGGTTTCATTCCCCAGCCGGGAATCGTAAGAGCTGCGTGCCCGAGCTGCGGTCGGTCGCTGATCGTGCAACGGGAGTGTCCGGAGGGCTGTTGCGGCGAATGCATCGTCCTGACGCTTCCCGGCGACAACAAGATCTTCGTCTGTGCCCGGTTGGGATGCCCGGGACACCATCTGCACATCGCCGAGATCCCCGAATCGATCGTCGCGCAGATTGATGACATCAACTTCTCGCACGAGGGCATTGGGGACACGAATTACTTCAGCGCGCCCACCGACGACATCTTTCGGGGGATCTGAACCGTGCCCCACGGTCGCATCGTGATCGACGCAGCGCACTGCAAGGGATGCTACTTGTGCGTCGAATCCTGCCCGAAAGCGTGCATTGGGAGGAGCACCGAGATCAATCAGCTTGGCTACTTCTACGCCCTGTTCGGCTCCAGTGACTGCACGGCCTGCGGCTTCTGCTTCTACGTCTGCCCCGAGCCGGATGCCATCACCGTGTACAAGGACCGCAAGGAATGAAGCAGCTCATGAAGGGCAACGACGCCGCGGTGCGCGGCGCGATCCTGGGAGGAGCCACACATTTCTTCGGCTACCCCATCACACCAGCCAGCGAAATCGCGCATGCCGCGGCGGAGTTCTTTCCCAGGGCCCATGGAGTGTTCCTCCAGGCGGAGTCCGAAGTGAACGCGGTCAACATGATCTACGGCGCAGCGGCCGCCGGAGCCCGGGTGATGTCGGCCTCGTCCGGACCGGGTGTGAGTCTGATGTCCGAAGGCGTCTCCTACATCGCGGCGTGCGAGCTTCCCTGCGTGATCGTCGATGTCCAGCGTAGCGGGCCCGGCCTGGGCAACATCTGGCCGGAACAGAGTGACTACGACACGGTCGTGACCGGCGGGGGGCACGGCAACTACAAGAACATCGTGTTGGCGCCGAACTCCGTCCAGGAGATGTGCGACTTGACCTGGCAGGCCTTCGAGATTGCGGATGAGTACCGCAACCCCGTCTTCATTCTGACCGACGCCCACATCGGTCAGATGATGGAGCCGGTCGCCCTGCCCGTGGAGGTCCGGCGCGGAGCGCGGAAAGACTGGGCGCTCTACGGCGACGCGGAGAGCCGCAAGAACGTGATCACCTCCATCTTCATGCGGAAAGACCAACTGTGCGAAGTCAACCAGAAGCTGGCGGCGAAGTACGCGCGTCTGCAGGAGGAACTGGTCGACTACGAGGAACACGACACGGCCGACGCAGAGCTCCTGTTCGTCGCCTACGGCATCTGCTCGCGCATCTGCCTGACGGCCGTGCGGCAGTTGCGACGCAGCGGCCTCAGGGCCGGGATGCTCAGGCCGAAGACGCTCTTTCCCTTCCCGGTGGAGCCGCTAAGGCGCCTCGCCGACAACCTGGAAAAGATCATCGTCGTAGAACTGAGCAACGGCCAGATGGTCCGCGACGTGCGGCTCGCCGTCGGGAGACCGGGCGCCGGTGGAGCTGTACAACTGGATGGGCGGCATGGTTCCGTCGGTGCAGGACATCACGAACCGGGTGGAGAGCGCGAGGTGAGCGTGACCGAGACCCTCAAGCACGGGCGACCGGAAGCCTTCTACGAAGAATTCGTTCGCAAGGGCGAAGGCGAGAAGGTCACCCACTACTGCCCCGGCTGTGGCCACGGTGTCGTTCACAAGCTCATTGCCGAGGCCACCTCGGACATGGGCGTCAACGACCGCGTCATCTTCTGTTCGCCGGTCGGCTGCAGCGTCTTCGCCTACTACTATCTCGACTACGGCAACATCCAGTGCGCGCATGGGCGAGCGCCGGCTGTGGCCACCGGGCTGCGACGGACCCGCGACGACGCGATCGTGATCTGTTACCAGGGCGACGGCGACCTGGCCGGCATCGGCCTGGGCGCAATCGTGCACGCGGCCAACCGTGGCGAAAACATCACGGTGTTCTTCGTCAACAACGCCATCTACGGGATGACCGGTGGCCAGACGGCGCCGACCACGCTGGTGGGCCAGAGGACCGTGACCTCGCCGGAGGGCCGATCGGCCGAAAATGAGGGTCACCCGATCAGGATGGCCGAGGTGATCGACGCGCTGGAGGCCCCGGTCTACGTGGAGCGGGTGTCGCTGGCCGGTCCCAGTCGCGTTCTCAAAGCCCGCCGAGCCATCCGCAAGGCTCTCCAGACGCAGGTGGACAGAAAGGGCTTTTCCTTCGTCGAGATCCTGTCTCCCTGTCCAGTCAACTGGCAGATGTCACCGGTGGAGTCGCGCAAGTGGATGATCGAGCACATGGAGCCGGTCTTCGCCGTTCGCCGGTTCCGCGATCTCACCGATCAGGTGCAGCCCCGGCCGCCCCGCTCCACCGAACCCTCGACCGACCAGGAGCTGCTGGATCTGTTCAGCGCGGAGCGTGGTGCCGACTGGACCGTTGCCCCGCGGAAGACGCCGATCGAGGATCAGCTCGTCAAGATCGCCGGCTTTGGCGGACAGGGTGTGCTGTCTGCGGGCGTGCTGCTGGCCAACTGCGTGGCCGCCGAAGGGCTCAACGTCACCTGGCTTCCGTCCTACGGACCGGAGATGCGTGGCGGAACCGCCAATGCATCGGTGATCGCATCCGAGGGAGTCATCGGCGCGCCGGTCGTCGACCAACCGAATGTCCTGATCGCCATGAACGCTCCCTCACTGGATGCGTTCGAGCCGGAGATGCAGCCCGGAGGTCTCGCAATCGTCAATGCGTCATTGATCAGCCGCACGCTGGAGCGTGGCGACCTGCGGGCGATCCACGTCCCCGCCACCGACATGGCGAACCGCCTCGGATCGACGGCCACGGCCTCCGTGATCATGCTGGCTGTCTATGCTGCGGCCACCGGAGTGGTCAGGATCGAGACCCTCGAGAAGGTCATTCCTCACTCGTTGACGAAGAAAGACCTGATCGAAGTCAATCTGAAGGCCGTGGGCGCAGGAGTGGACTTCGTCCGCCAGCAGGACGGGCGACTGAGACCTTCCTGGGCGCGCTCAAGCGAGCCTCGGCCACCCGTCTTGACGATGCGGTTTCGCAGGACCCCGATTCCCTCGATCTCGAGCTCGACCACGTCGCCGTCGGCCAGGAAACGCTTGTGCTCCAGCAGGCAACCGAGCGGCACGGTGCCCGAACCGAAGATTTCTCCGGGGTAGATCGTTTCTCCCCGGCTGATGTACGAGACGACGTCGTCGATCTTGTGGTCCATCTGCCTCGTGCTGCCGCGCGAGATCTCCTCGCCATTGAGCCTCGCGATCATGGTGAGGTCGTCGGGATCGAGCTCGTCCGAGCGTCACGATGCACGGACCGAGGACGTTGCCCGTGTCGAAGTCCTTCCCTTTCGCGGGGCCGAGCCCCGCAGGCATCTCCTTTGCCTGGAAATCGCGAGCCGACACGTCGTTGAAGATCGTGTATCCGAACACATGGTCCCGGGCCTTCTCCCGCGGGATGTCCTTGCCCTGCCTTCCCACCACGATCCCGAGCTCGAGCTCGTAGTCGAGCAGATTGCAGCCGGGCGGGCGTTCGATCTCCGCCTCAGGGCCGACGACGCACATTCGATTCGCCTTGTAGTAGAGCGGCACCTCGGAGTAGGCAGACGGCAGCTCATAGCCGGACGGATCGCCACCCTGGAGCTCGATGCCGATCCGCTGCGCGTTTCGCATGTGGTCGAGGAAGCACAGCACGTCGCGGATCTGGACCGGCCGGGGAAGCGGCGCCAGCAACCGGGTCGACTCGTAGGGGAGCGTTTCCTCATTGGCACCAGCCAGGATCCGTCGCACCTGCGCGAGGCTCGCGTCGCCGCCTTCGATCACGGCCTGGACGGAGCTGAGGTCCACGCTGGTGCGCTCCGCGAACGGCTCGAGCGGGAGGATCCGCGTGTCGTCCTGCGTCAGGACGCCCGGGAGCGCCCGACCGCACCCGTCTTCATAGGTCACGAACTTCATGCCTTGTCTCCCATGTGATCGCGGAGCCAGTCCGCGCGAAGGGCCTTCTTGTCGACCTTTCCGTAGGGCGTGGTGGGAAGCGCCTCGACCGGCGTGAAACCCTTGGGAACCTTGTACTTCGCGAGGCGACCGCGACAAAAGTCGAGCAGCTCGGCGGCCTCGACGCCCTCACGCGGCACGAAGAAGGCGTGGACAGCCTCGCCCCAATCCGCGTCCGGAACGCCCACGACAGCTGCCGACCCGATCGAAGCATGCTCGTGGAGCACCTGCTCGACTTCCGAGCAGTACACGTTCATCCCCCCCGTGATGATCATGTCCTTCTTGCGATCGACCAGGAAGACGTGGCCATCTGGGCATCTGGTAGCCGACGTCCCCGGTCCGCAGCCAATCGTCGAAGAAGGCCTGGTCGGTCAGCTCGGGTGCGAGATGGTACTCGCGCAGCGTGTAGGGTGCGCGAAGCAGGACTTCACCCACTTCACCGCTCGCCAGCTCGCCCCCGGCTTCATCGCCGATCCGCACCTCGACGCCCGGGCAGGGCTGACCGCAGGAAGCGAGAAGGCTCGGGTCGTGGTGGTCTTCCTTCGCGAGGGTCGTAGCGAAGTTCGGGCATTCGGACTGGCCGAAGAGCTGGAGGAAGACGGGGCCGAACCGCCGGAGCGCCTCTTCGATGCGCGCTCTCGCGATGGGTGCCGCGCCGTACACGATCGTCTCGAGGCTGGACGTGTCCCGCTCGTGATCGCCGAGTGCGTCGAGCAGCCGGTAGATCATGGTCGGAACCATGAACGTCCACGAGATCGCCTGCTCCTCGACCTGGCGCAGGAACTCGGCCGGGTCGAAGCGCGCCGCGAGGTGGATGGTGGCGCCCTGGAGCAGTCCCGCCTGCAGGAAGAACCCGGCCGAGTGGGGCAGGGGCGTGCAGAGGAGCATCTTCTCGCCGTCCCGGATCTGACCCGAGAGAACGTGGGCGAGGAGATTCGTTCCGAGGGCGCCCGCGTCGTGGACGATCCCCTTCGGGCGCCCGGTCGTCCCACCCGTGTACATGAGGACGGCGGGTTCTCCGGGGCGAGCGGGACAGGTCTCGCGCGGCGGCGAGCGGCCGAGGTCTTCGAACGAGCTCGCGCCTTCGACGTGCGCGGAGTCATCCGGCACGACGACCGTGTGGACCCCGGTGAGGCCGGCCAGCAGCGGATGGAGCGAGCCATGCACGAGGATGATCGAGGCGCCCGAGTGTCCCATGGCATGTTCGACATCCGACTGCGAGAGGAGCTCGTTGAGGGGCACCTTGACCAGACCCGACCGGACGATGGCGAGATCGGCGACGGCGTACGCGATGCTGTTTCGGAGCAACAGAGCCACCCGATCTCCGCGCTGGGCTCCTAGCTCGGCGAGCCCGCCCGCGATACGCCTCGAGCGGTTCTCCAGATCCGCATAGGTGAGGCGACCCTGCGGCGTCTCCAGGGCGACCCTGGAGGCATGGCGCCGAAGCGCCCCCTGGAGGAGCACACCGAGTGAAGGCGACGTCGCGCGCTGCTCGCGTAGAGGGGGCGCCATGGCTCTATGCGGCAGGCTGTCCGTCGATCAGAACGGCGAACATGCGCAGGGGTTCGTCTCCCACGACTCTCCAGCCGTGCAGGACACCCTGCTGGACCACGACGTCGCCCGCCTCGAGCGTGACCTCGTCGTCGTCGTCCATCAGCATGGTGAGACGACCCGAGAGGATCACCAGGTAGTCGAGCGAATCGGTCTTGTGGAAGGAGGGATGGCGCTTGACGGTCTCCAGGGTCGGCTCGAAGTCACTCTGCATGTTCGAGAAGGCGACCCGGGCGAGGGCGAGGAGATTCTCCGCAGGCGTGTCGGCAGGGATCTCCACGCCTGGCTTCATCTCGAGTACCCGGCAGATCGTCCCGTTGGGCAGCGGGTCGTGCTTCATCGGGAAGATCGCCCGATCCCCCTCGAAGTCGTAGGTCGCTGGGGACTCGGCGTTGGCCCAGATCTCGGTGATCGCAGCGGTGGGACCTTCCATGACGTGAGGGCTGGGCCCGTCGCTCAGCACCCTCGATCGGCCCTCAGCGTCCAGTCCAGTGACGACGCGGCGAACGGGCTTGTGCATTGGGAGTTCCCCCTGGGCAATTGAATAGTACTGAAAACCGTACTATAGTACCCATAATGGTATCGATCAACTCGAATCCGAGGAGTCGTCGCGGCGATCGACGAGAGCAGCTCCTGGACGGCCTCGAGGCGATCTTCCTCAAGGAGGGTTTCCGGAATGTGACCGTCGAGGAGCTGGCGAGCCGGCTGCGGTGCTCCCGGCAGACGCTCTACCGAGTCGCGCCGAGCAAGCCAGAGATCTTCCTGACCGTTCTCGACCGCTTTCTCTCCAGGATCCGGGCCGAAGGCCGGGAGGCCGCGTACTCACGCGGCGATCCGAACCAGCGCATCGAGGCCCTGCTCGAGCCGGGCATCACGGCCACGGTTCCGGCGAGCCGCCGATTCACTGAAGACGTGGACGGCTACGAGCCCGCCCGACTGCTGCTGGCCGAACACCAACGCGAGCGCATGCGGCTCCTCGGCGAGATCGTCGAGGACGGAATCAGTCGCGGTGTCTTCTCCGGCTTCCACGCGCACCTCGTGGCCGAGGTGATGGTCGCAGCGGTGGGCCGTGTGAGTCGCCCCGATTTTCTCGCGGAGGCCCGGCTCTCGATGAGCGAGGCCTTCGACGAGTGCAGCCGCCTGATTCGACTGGGGCTGGCCCGGACCAGCGGTGAGAAAAACCTCGAATCATCGTTGGAGTGAGAGTGAACTCAAAGGAAAGAATCGAGGCAGTCGTCAATCTCGAGATCCCGGACCGGGTTCCCGTGGCTCCGTTACTCGACCATTTTGCCGCGACCTACACCGGTATCAGCATGGCCGAGCTGATGTCGGACAGATCCAAGCGGATCGGTGCCGTGATCGAGACGATGGAGGGACTCGGCCCCTGGGACATGTCCTTTGCGGCCGAAACCGCGAACGAGACGCTGCTCAAGTGGGGCATGGCGGCTCCGCTGAAGACCCCGGGAAAGGAGCTTCCATCCGACGAGATCCACCAGTTCGTAGAGACCGAAACGCTGAAGGTGGACGACTACGACCGACTGTCTGAGATGGGTGTCTCCCAGTTCAAGTCGATGGTGAGGCGGCGCTTGTACCCGGAGATCACGCCTGAATCGGAGCCGGCGCTGCTGGAGCAGGCCCTGTTGGATGCGCGGTCGGACCGGGAGGAGATCGAGGCGACCGGCTGTGAAATGGCGGTGGGTGGTTTTCTTCAGCTTCCCCTCGAGTGGTTGTCGCTGGGGAGAAGCATGGAGGAGTTCATCTTCGACCTTCATGACCGTCCCGAGAAGGTCAAAGCTGCCACCCGGTTGCTCCGGGAAGATGGAGCCGTGATGGGCATCAACATGGCGAAGTTCGTGGGTGCTCCGCGGGTCTTCTTCGGCCTGTCGCGGGCATCCCCTTCCTTTCTGTCGCCTGCCTATATCGAAGAGTTCGTCTGGCCGGATTTCGAGTACATCGCCCGCGCTGCCATCGAATCCGGTCTGACGGTGCTGCTTCACTGCGACACCAACTGGACCAGGTCTTTCGATCTCTTGAGGCGGCTACCTCCCAGGAGCTGCATACTGGAGCTGGATGGTGATTCGGACATCTTCAAGGCGAAGGAAGCTCTAGGTGATCATCTCTGCATCATGGGTGACGTCCCGGCTGCTCTGCTGGCGTTTCGCAGCAAAGACGAAGTTCGGACCTACTGCAGGAGATTGATCGACGAGGTGGGGCGGGGTGGTGGCTTCATACTCTCTTCCGGCTGCTCGATTCCCGCCAACGCAAAAGTCGAGAACGTCGTCGCCTTGAGAGAGGCCGTGGATGAGTGGGGGAAGTACTAGGCCCCATGATCTCATTGTCCTTCTGACCTGGTGAGAAATGCGGGCTAGCTGCCCAGGCGCCGGAAGACGTCGGCAAGTGTGTCGGCAGGACGATGGTCTTCCAAGACGCGCGCGAGCCGCTGGGAAATCTCCCGACAGCGGAGTTCCTCATCGGGAATTCCGCGGCTGCGGAGCTCGCCCGGAAGCAGCTTGGCCACTACCACGGCCAGTTGCGCGGTTGTGACGCTTGCCGCGTCGAGACCGGCCTCTCGAAGTGCGATGCGAACTGTTCCTCTCGCCTCGATCCGATTCAAGGACGTGGTTTCCTCCAGGGCGTCCGCGACGGCTTCGAAGGCAGCTGACTTGGCCACGGCCTAAGCCTCGACTCGCACGCTTCGCGCGCGGGATTCCATCCACCCGCGAATCCATCGAGGCGGGAAGAAGGCCGCCCATATCGACAGTGCTCCAACCAGCCCGCAGACGGAGGCGATCGGGTAGACCAAGCTCGCGAATTCGTTCCCGAGGCTTCCAATGGCATCGGAGAAGGCGGCCAGCGAGGCGGCGCCAGCCGCCACCGACCAGAGAAAGACGCGTTGGACGACGATTGGCTCGACCAGTCCAAGTCGCAGCTGACGCGCCAAGCGGCGGCGGTAGAGCGCGGTGTCCACGGAAACCCACCCAAACGTTCCGCCATGCAGCACCACGCCGATCCACGCCCACACACCGTCCGGCGCAGGCGTCGCGAAGCCTCCCGCACGCGCTTCCCCTATGAAGACGACCACACACACCGCTCGCAGAATCCACTCCAGGATCCGCGCCCACTGTCTTCCCGGATAAAGCACGTGTCGCAGGAACGCCACGAGGCAGACGGTGCCTACGTAGAACAGCGCGGTTGCGATCCCGGTAAAGCCAGGAGCGAGTGCAGGAGGCGCCGTGTAGCCGAGCGCAAGGAAGAAGTTGCCGAAGACCCCGGAGGTCAGGAACATGACCCCGAGCAGGGTTTCTGCCCGCATCTGGGTCCGGCGCCCTACAAGCAGGAGCCGAACACCCACGTAGAGGCAGACGGCTCCGAGCGCGATCGCCCCAGCGAAATCCAGGAAGCTGAGGTTCAAGACAGCCAACTCCTATTCTTCCTGTCGATCGGCGTACCATTCCCAGCACTTGAGGGTGTCCCGGGATGATCTCCGCCGGCTACCTCGGCGGCTCCGCTCGGGCGCGGAAGCGGCAAATACCCTGCCGATCTACGCTGTCAGACATCTCCTCGCTGGTTGCCCCCTCGAGCACTCGAACTACTTCGGATCACCTCCTTGATCCATGGTATCCCCCCGTTGGGGTTTCCCTCCAGAAGCTTCGTTGCACGGGCGGTGAGATACGCGGCGGCAAAGCTGTGACCGTGAAAGTTCCCGTCTCGCGGGAGCCCAGGAAGGGGTCGCGGCCAACCGCAGGCTCCGAACTCGACCGGGGCTCCGGGGTGCCAAACGACTGAATCCTCGTCGCATTCTCGGTTCCAGTACACGCCGATGACCGTCTCGAAGCTCGCGGGGAAGACGATGTCATCAGGAGACCTGGCCGAAGCAACGACGACGGCGTTCGCCTCCCAAGCCCGTCGACACAGCCCCTCCAGGGATTCTCTGTCTTCCTCGCGTTCCGTGCCGAGGCTCAAGTGAATCACCCCGATCTTCTCGCTGAGAGCCCATTCCAGGGCGGCTGTCAGCGCTGCCACCGGCGCGTTCAGCTCTTTCTGGAAGATCTTGAGGGCATGGATCCTCGCTCGAGGGGCGCGTTCTCTGATGATCCCGGCGATGGCTGTTCCGTGTCCGATCTCGTCCCTGAAGTCGGCGCTCTCGACTACGCACCCGCCCGGCTCCACGGCGAAGGCCGCTCCGCCCGCCACTCCGCCAACGTGGGAATGCCATGGATTGACGCCGCTATCGATGACGGCCACATTCACGACTGCGTCGTTCATCAGCTCACTTTCCTGGACGGAAGCGGGCCGGTAGCGACAGGTTCTTTCTCCAGGGCAATGATCTTCTCTGCGCCCCGCACTGTCGACATCCGGTGACTCACCACCAGGACGGTTCGATCCTCCATCAGCTCCCGAATCGCCTCTTTCAGCCGCTCTTCCGCGGAGGCGTCCAGAAAGGCGGTGGCTTCGTCGAGGATCAGAATACGAGGATCGAGCAGTACGGAGCGGGCGATGCTGACTCGCTGTCTCTGGCCAGCCGAGAGCCGGGTCCCTCTGTCCCCAACCACCGTATCGTAACCGCTGGGCAGGGTCTGGACGAAATCGTGGATGCAGGCTCTCTCCGCCGCCAGGACGATCTCTTCATCGGAGGCATCGGGCCTGGCGTACGCGATGTTCTCCCTGATCGAGGCGTGAAACAGAAACGTATCCTGGGAGACGATCGCCATCTGGCTCCTCAGCCAATCCATCCTGAATTCCTTCAGGTCGATCCCATCCAAGGTGATCCTGCCAGAATCGGGGTCGAAGAGCCTGAGGATCAAATGGCAGACGGTGGTCTTGCCCTCACCGCTAGCTCCCACGAGGGCCGTGATCTTCCCGGAGGGAATCCGAAAGCTCTGCCGTTCCAGGACGGGCTTC
Source organism: uncultured delta proteobacterium (assembly GCA_963722885.1). Classification (GTDB taxonomy): domain Bacteria; phylum Myxococcota_A; class UBA9160; order UBA9160; family UBA6930; genus CAVXZE01. Next base: position 213,770 of record CAVROS010000037.1, on the reverse strand, counting down.
CCATCCTCGTACGCAAATGAGACCTCTTCGAATCGGATGTCGCCTCGCAGCTTCCCGTCTTCGAGCACGACACTTCCGCTCTGCGGACAGGCCGGCTCGATGTCGAGAATCTCCTTCACCCTCCCGAGGGCCACCCTTGCCTTCTGCATGCCCAGGAAGCCGTCCATCAATCCCTGCAGCGGTCCGAAGAGGCGGCCCTGGTATATGGAGAAGGCGACCAGAGTGCCCACGCTGAGAGTCCCTTCGATGACCAGAACACCCCCGTATCCGAAGACGACCAGGGTGTTGACGATGAGGAAGACGGTCGGGGTAGCACCCGATATCGCCCCGAGGATCTGGTAGCGCAGGAGGTGCTGGAGCATCTTCGATTGCTTCGCTTCCAGCTTTCCGAGCTCAGCCTTCTCGGCACCGAACGCTCGTACCAGGCTCATGCCGCCGAGTGTCTCGAACAGGAAATGCGAGATGTCGGCATTCCTCTCGGCGACGCTCCTCGCCAGGGTCACCAGGCGGGGGCGTATCCATCGAATCATCACGACGGCGAAGGGGAGGAAAGCGAAGCTCAACGCGGCCATCTTCCAGTTGAGCCACATGAGGATGGCTGCCGTGATGGTGCAGGTGAGCAGATCGAAGACATAGTTGGGAAACGTCTCGGTAATCAGCCCCTGTACGTCGGCCATGTCGGTGGCGATCCTCGAGAAGATGTCTCCACTCTTCGCCCTGGAGAAGAAGCGCAGAGGAATCCTCTGGAGATGTGCGAACAGATCCTCCCTCATCTTGAACAGCAGCCTCGCCGAGTAGAGGGTGTAGATGTAGCTGTTGCTCACCCTGATCAGAAAGCTGCCGATCAGGAGCGCGACCAGACCCACCAGTAGTGGAATGAGAAGGTCCGGAGTGTCGCCGAGAAAGACATTGTCGATCAGCAGCTTCGCGAAATAGGGCTGGATCATCCCCAGGGCGGCGCTGAGACCACTCAGCAGGAATGAGAGGATCAAGACCACCCTGTGGGGGCGGAGATAGCTCCCCAGATATCGAGCTTCCCTACGAAGATCGATCTCCATGCCTCACGGGTCCCTGAAGTAACACATGGAGCCGTTGTCACAGTATTCGGGAGTCTCGCGGAGAGCGCGGGCCAGCCGGGCCACATCTTCGGACTCGAGGCCTCCGGCGAGTTCGTCGACCACAGCCTTCACCAGCTGCACGCTTCCCATCTTTCTATGGAAGGAAGCCTCTCTTCCTGCGATCTTGACAGCGGTGACACCCCAGCTCCTGAAGTGGCCGAACCAACACAGGCTGCAGGGTCCGTTGGGCAAGCCCCCACGTTGGAAAGACGACCCGCAGTTGTTCTGATACCACAGGTACTCCTCGAGCTCGCCGAGACGCTCTCGCACCTGGTCCGGTGGAAAGGGATTCTCCCGGTCGCCGAATCCCTCCACTGTCCAGTCCATCAGGCAAAGAGGGCCGAAAGCGTGATTCGCGTGGCAGAGGCCCTCCTCGAAATAGCAGCCGTCATTCAAGGCGAAGACCTCGAACTCCAGCTCGGATCTCGTCCCACGAATCAGTTGGCCGATCTCGGAGAGGCGAAGCTGACGGGGAAGGATGATTCTCGTTACGCCCAACGAGTGGAAATAGTCTGCCGCCCTCGAATTGATGCAGCCTCCCAAGCTGCTCAGATGCAGCTCCGTGGGGATCTCCTCGCGGTTCATCTGCATCAGAAGGTTCAGATCGCTCACGATGAACCCGTCCATGCCCAGCTCGCCGACGAGTCTCTCGCTCAAGCGCAACAGGTAGGCAATACCCTCAGGCGTGTAGAAGGGGGCGTTGAGGGTGATGTACACCGGGAGGGAGCTCTCGTGAGCCAGCTGGGTGACGTCCTTGATCTCCTCCCAGGAAGTCAGATTGGCGCCGCTTGGGCTCCTTCGGTTCATCCACCACCCGCCGCCGAAATGCTCCTCCCACTCGGGGGTGGTGACTCCGCAGTAGAGCTCATCCGCACCGGAATGAACCAGCATTGCCACTTCCTGAACCGAGCTGATCGGAGCGACGATCTTCATGGCATCAGAGAGCCAAGCCCTGATAGACGAGGCGAAACTTCTTCCGTCTCGCCTCGTCGAGAATCACCGCCAGCATCGGCGGCGTGTATAGGTAGTGGAGAGCGTTTCCACTCTGTATCACGGGCGTCGGAAAGCTGTCGCTCTTGATTCCAAGCGGTGCTCGACCGCAGGGTCTGGGACACTCCCTCAAGGGAACGAACCTTTCCGCTACCCCCTGGCCGAAGCTGGACATCCAGCAGACCCTTCCGGCCGCGAGATAGCCGAAGGGAAAGTAGATCGAGGTCTCCAGCGCGGGGATGGCGGTCGGCGGTCCCTCCGCGTAGGGAAGCAGGTCACGTTCGATACGCGTGACTCCCAGCTCGAGCAGCTTGTCCTGTATCTGGGGCTGATCGAAGGAGCTGGCATCGAGGAGCGAGGCGGCTTCGATCGACAGTGAAGAGAAGTCGGACGCGTCGGGAAGGCGGGGATCCTTGAATCCCTTGTTCAGGAGCCGACCGGCCGAGAGCTTGAAGCGCGGATATCTCTCCTTCAGGAACATCAGGACACCCCAGTCGTTGAAGACCACCTCCGCACCGGAATCAGTCTCCTCGAGTTGATCGAGCAGTGGAGAGTGCCGCTCGATCTCGTCGTCTGTAAGAGGAGGTGTCAGGAAGGTGACCTGGTTTCCTCGCTCCTTGCAGATTTGGAGCAGAGACCGGAGCTCTTCCGACTTCGGCAGGCGATTGCAGCAGAACTCGTCGCCTACGTACACCCGGGAGAAAGGCCGGCCGACCTCTTCGGTCCACCTCTCGTCGGGGGCTGTGCCCCGCTCGTACAGGCTCGCGATGTGCTCATTCCAGCGATCGGGGGGGTCGCACTGAGAGCCGTTCCTGAGATGGATCGCGAGCTCCATGCAGCGCCTCAATCCTTCTCGCTGGAATCCGCGCTCTGTGCCCGAGCTGTGACCAGCGGCCGATAGAACTTGCGCCCCTTGGTCATTTCATGATTGTGGCAATCCTTGCACGGCTGCTTCGCGATGTTCTTCACCAGTTTGGCATGCACTCGGAGTTGATCGCTCGCCTTGTGGTTCGGGGCATCGTGGCATTGAAAGCACCTGCGGTTTGGCACCAGGCTCCAATAACCAGGCTCCTTTCCATCCGCCAACAGCAGTGGCTCCTCGGGAGGCCGGAGCGGCTCATCCGGGTCTCTTCTGAAGTGCTCGACGAGCTCGACGGCCGCGGACTGATAGGTTGCGATCCACCCGCGAAAGCCTCTGTCGAAGTGGCAGCCGACGCAATCCGTATGGTTCAGGGAAGCGCCCGAGTCCTGCCATTTCCGAACCGGCTCCTTCATTTCATGGCATCCGACGCAAAACACATCCTGGGAACGCCTCAGCGAGATCTCGTGGAGCGCGGCAGCGGATGCCACGAGAACGACCACGGCAGCCATCCAGGGCCACTTTCGTCTGGGAGTGGTCATGGTTCCGGACAATCCTCCGATCTTGCACGCGATGTGAACTCTTCTGGAGAGCCTCGCATCTCGTCAGCCGTACTTCTCCCTAACGAGAGAGCAGCTTCATTACGACCCCATCCGCGGAAAGCGGAATCACCGCCAACAGCTCGAAAGTCGCGACGTCGTAGACGGCGATGTCGGAGCCTCCGGGCCCAACATAGAGCTTCTTGTTGTCGGAGGTGATCGCCACGCTATTGGAGGTACCCCTCTGCAATGGTATGGACTTCACCGTCTTGCCGGTCTCCATGTCGATCTTCACCAGATCCTCGAAGACCCCGTACATGAATTTCTGGTCAGGCGATACTCTCACCGAGTACATAGTCCAGACGTCCTCTCCTTCGAGGGTCCGAACCGTGCCGTCGTGTCTGTCGATGATCAGGTATCCCATTCCCGTCGCAGTGTAGTAGGGGCTGACGACGAGTCCGTGATCGTTCGGGCTCTCGTTCAGGCCGTTGAAAGCGATGTTCTTTGCCTCTTCTCCCTCTTTCGGATGGAGACCACCCACTAGCTTCTCCAGGTTCCCGGTGTTCAGGTCGAGCTTGTGGACGTCATAGTCGATGAGAATCAGGTGGTCCGGTTCGTTCTTGATGGGTATCACGGCCCAGAGGTTTCTGGGCACCTCGTAACTCATCGAGACGGCCCTCTCACTCATGTCGTATACGATGAGCTGGGGCGGAAGAACGTTGAGGCGTGGCACATTCGGCTTCTTCTTGACGATGGTCGCGCCCAGATAGAGCTTGGATCCGTCGTTGGAGACGGAAAATCCCCAGACGGTGACCTTGGAAAGATGCGAGGACAACTTGTAGGTGTTGAGAAGCTCGTGAGTCTTCGTGTCGACTTCGTAGATCGTTTCGAAACCGTTGGCGTAGAAGCGCCTTCCATCCGGCGAGTAGGCACCGGTCATGACGAAATCGTCATAGGCCGGTATCCGCTTTATGATGGTGTCGGTGTCGCAATCGATGACTTCGATTGCGTTGTTGACTGCGACGTGAAGAAGATCACCGGCCAGAGTTCGCGAAGGAAGGCCGAGGGCTGGCCATGTCGCGATCATCAGGATCGTCAGTATCCGTAGGGGAGAAATCCTCGGTCTCTTCATTGCCTACCTCTCAGGCTCACTTCTTGATGACGAAGTTGAGACTTCTCCAGTCCCTCTCGATGGCGACGCACTGATTGTGAAAGCCCGGGAACTGAGTGATGCCGTCCGGGGTTTGCGCCGGCCACCAACAGGGGCCCGAGCAATAGGAGAAATCCCTTGCGCCGGAAATGCAGCTTCCGATCGGATGGCCGGGGCGCGGGTTCGTTTCCCACCCCATGTCGAAGATGGTCGTGCAGCCGATGGGCATGCTGGTCCGTACGTCTCCCATCCCGAAGACGGCGCTTTCCTCCAATCTCCTGGCGCCCTTGTTCACCGCCTTCGGTGCCTTCTTCGTCATGTCATCCTCCTTGATGCGCCTGGCGGGGTTTCGAGTTCTCTCCAGATCGCCTCGAAGCAGCAAGCTGCTCGAGATACCCGGGGTATTTCAGGGCGATCCGGCAATAGGTCTCCAGACCGATCGAGATCCAGGTCTTGATCCAATCACAGTAGTGGAGGTTCGGTCGCGTCACTGCGCCTTGCCTGACGAGGGCCTCGTGATGGCACCCCCCGGCGCAGAGGACGCGTGCCCAGCAATCCTTACAGGGCTCGAGCCGACCAGTCTCCGCATCCCTCCTGAATTCCCCGATCTTCGTCCAGTCCGTCCTTCCGTGAACGTCTCCCATGCAGAGTGACTCATCGTTCGTGAGTCGCTGACATGGATACAGGCGACCGTCGGGGTCTACCGAGAAGAGACCGAGACCCGCCCCGCAAGGGTGGTTCTTGACTTCGCCTTCGTGCAGCGCGACCAGCAGGTCGATGAGGTTCGAGAACCCGAAGAACCGGCCTCTCGTCGCCTCCACGGTGAACCGCCTGGCGAGCGCCTCGAAATCCTCGAGAAGACGGGCCATGTCTTCGTCACCCATCTGGTGGCGAGGATCCCCAGTGGTGACCGGCGCGACCCCCACCTCGGAGAATCCGAGGCCGAGCAGGTGATCGATGATGGAGGGGAAATCCTCGGCGCCAGCAAGGGCGGTCACTCTGGCAACCACGGGCCGCCGGCGAGGGATCTCGAGCAGACGCCTGACCTTCGGGAGAATCGTGTCATACGAGGATGTACCATCGCGGAATCGACGGAATCGGTCGTGTACTTCCCCGTCGCCGTCGATGCTCACGGTCACCGTGACATCGTATTCCGAGACGAAACGAATCGCGTCGTCGGTGAGCAGGCTGCCATTGGTGGTGATGGAGAAACCGATCTCCTTGCCCCGTGCCGCGGCCCTCGAGCGGCCGTAATTGGCCGCGAAGGAGAGCAATGGCAGGTTGAGGAAGGGCTCACCTCCGAAGAACACGAGCGTCACACACCTGGCTGGACCGGAATGCTCCATCAAGAAGTCGATCGCACGCTCCGCAGTGCGGGGCGTCATGGCGAGGCTCCTCGTCCGCGGTCGGCATTGCGGATCGTGGTAGCAGTAGAGGCAGCCGAAATTGCAGTCGTCGGTCACCTTCAGCACCAGTGAGGTGAGGGGTACAGTAGTTTGGAGTGCCGGCATCGGGCAGTGACCGGCAGGCACCCCTGGTACGAGGAGACCCCGTGAGAGCAGGCCCTCGAAGACCGCACCGGCGTCTTCAGCGGGGCCGCCCATGGAGGCGAGGAACTGGTCGCGTGTCAGCGCGGTGCGCTCCGGGCAGCGGGTGAAGAGCGCCCTGGTGTCGGCGTCGATCTCGAAGATGGCGTTCTCGTCGGAGAGAAAGAGGAAATCGTGGCCGTCCACGGTGAGAATTCGGTTCGGGGCTACGCTGAAGGATTCCATCGATGGGCTACTTGATGTGGGGGACGAAATCCGGCGAGGTGACGGCCAGGAGGGCCCGGTCCTTCAACTCCCGGCCGTTCTCGGCGAAGGCGGCGCCAACGGCGATCAAGCCCACGCCTTCCCGGCTCTGGAAGCGCGTGGCGATGGGGCCATAGTCGGTAACGGGTGTGTAGAGGCCATTGATGACTGGCGCCCTCACGTACTGGAGGTCGTCGTCGTCGTCACGAGTTGACTCTTCTTCCAGCCACCAACGCGCGGACAGCGGCTCGAGGTAGACGTCGTCCAGGGTGCCCTGTTTGCGGTCGGGGCCAAACCATACACCCCGGGCGACGAATTGGACGCCCTGCGGCGGGTACGCGGCGCCGGAGCTGATCCGCGCTCGGCCGAGGGCCGGAAAGATCTTGATTCCGTCGATCCGGTCGAACACCGTCAGGGCCAGCTCGACCGGGATCTCTCCTACCTCGACTTGCAGCGGGCCCGGAGCCGCGTCTGCTCCGAACTCCAGGCTGAGAGAGATGGCCGACGCGCCGGCAGATTCGATCGCCGCGATCCTGACGTTGGGATCCGAGAAGGTGATGTCGGCGGCGCCTGGTTGGGCAGGCAGGCCCACACCGATCAGCTTCAGGTGCTGTGTCACGCCGGCGGTCGCATGTAGCGCCATGGGGAACATGGCGAAGACCCGCGATGGTGCGTCTGTCTTGTAGAACTTCTCGTTTCCAAAAGCGTTGGAGTCCTGGACCAGGGTCCACCACTTGCCCGTAAAGCCGTTGGTAGTGGTGTCGAGATCGAAGACTCCCTCGACTCTCCCCATCAGGGGCGTGGGCGCGAGCGAGTAGCGGAGGTGGTATTCGGAGTAGAGGGTGCCCTCGCCGGCGGTCTTCAGGACGGTTCCATTTGCGTACCGGACCTCCCTGTCGATGAGATACTCTTCTTCTCCCTTGTCGGGATTGGGAACGAAGGAATAGGTGCCTTCGTAGTATCCCAACCCGGGCTGGTATCCTGCTACTTGCCATTCGCCGGTTAGATCCTGCTCCTCCCTCTCCCTCAACCAGTCACGCCATTTCGCGTCTTCGAATGGGAAGAGCTGGGTGAGGGGACCGAGCAGGTCCTGGAACTCCTGTGCCCAATCCATTTCTCTCATCTGCATGACGGCAGTCGGGTAATACCCCAGGTGTAGATTCCTTGTCTCCGCCCATTGCTCGAGAGTGTTTCTGTGCGACTTGATCTTTCCGTATGTATGGCATCTGACGCAGGCGACGAAGAGCCTCTCCTCGAGATCTCCGCTTGGTGTCTCTCGGTACTGGCTGTTTTCGTCGCTGTTGAAATAGCTGACCTCGGCCATTTCATCGGGTGTCAGGCAGAGATTCTTGCTCAGTTCCTTGATGACGGGGTCGAATTCGGCATCCTCGAGCGGCGTGTCGTTGAGACGGATCATGCGGTCCACGACGACCTTCCATTCCTCGGGGGATTTCCTCGTCTCTTCGAGCACCTCCATCCGACCCTTCTCATCCGGCTGGTGGCAGACCGAGCATCGCTGCCAGACCAGTGAGTCCTCCGGGAAGAACGTCTGAGCCTGGAGGTGCGACTGCATCAGGAGGATCGACAGAAAGGCCACAATGCCCAGACAGGGCTGCCGACATGTCGTCATGGATTGAAGCCCCCTTGGAGACCCCGGTGCGGGATCCGGTATGTGCGGTTCTGCCATCGAGGCGTCAGCGGTTGGCGCGCTAGACGCTCGTCGGCACGGAAAGCCAGAACTTTCTGAGTATGCTTTGGGTCATCCTTGTCTAGATCAGCTCGTGAACGATCTCGGTGACGTCTTTGATCGCTATGTCCCTCTCTTGCCCCGAGGTAAGAAGGCTGTCTTCGAAATTGAGAACGCAGTACGGGCAGAAGGTCGCCAATACGTTCGCCCCGGCTTCCGCGGCCTGCTCCAGCCGGAGGTCCGAAAGCCGCTCTTCCTTCGGGGTCTCCATCCAGATCCGTCCCGCTCCGCCCCCGCAACAAAGGCTGTCCTCGCGCGAATCGACCAGCTCGACCAGCTCGAGGCCCGGTATCCGCACCAGGATCTCGCGGGGTGCGTCATAGATGCCGTTCTGCCGCCCCAAGTAGCAGGGATCGTGGTAGGCGACCTTCTTCGGGTACTCTTTGGTGAATTCGAGCCTCCCCTCGCGAACCAGCTCCAGCAGGTACTCGGAGATGTGGAGCACATCGAAGTCGACCCTGAAATCCGGATATTCGTTTCTGAGGGATTCGTAACAATGAGGTGAGGAGACGAGGATCTTCTTCACGCCCTTGTCGATGAAGGTCTTGATGTTCTGCCTGGCCAGGCTCTTGTACACCCCTTCCTCGCCCGTCTTGCGGATGCTCTCGCCGCAGCAGACCTCTTCCGAGCCGACGATGCCGAAATCCACGCCGGCCTTCTCGAGTATCCGTACCGTGGCCACGGCCGACTGTCTGGTTCTGTTGTCGTAGCACTGCGTGCAGCAGGGGAAGTAGAGAAGCTCGGTGCCCTCCGTGAACTGCTTGGCAGACAGGCCACTCGCCCAATCCGCTCTCGCTTCCCTTGCTCCTCCCCAGGGGTTTCCCTCACCGGTGAGGCTCACCGTTGCATGGCGGATGCCTTTGGGCAGGATGTCGTATTCGCTGGCGATCCTTCGCATGGCGAGCATGACGTCCACGATCTCCACGCCTCTAGGGCACCGGGCGGGGCACTTTCCGCATGAGGCGCATTGCCAGACATCCCCGCTCTCGATCTCCGTCAGCCCGAACTGGGCCTCCCGCACCAGCTTGCGGACCATGAAATCCTTGACCAGGTTCCACGGACAGACGGAGTCGCACAGACCACACTGAAAGCACAACCTCGCCGATTCGGCACCCGAATCGACCAGCAGATCGCTGACTTCTTTCAATGCGGTAACGTTTTCCGTCACTGGCGCATCCATGCCCGCTATTTCATTTCCCGAGCGCTCTCAGTCCTTGTTCTCTCGATTCAGAATTCTCGAATCTCATCGGCACCATATTTCTCGATCAGGTACGCTACGGCGCGCTCCTTGTCTCCCTCGTCTTCTTCCGCTTCCTCTTCTTCCTCTCTCTCGACGTACGTGAGCGCGTCGCTCATACACCACTTGACGCACAGCGGCTCGGGCTGAGGTGGCTCTCCGCACATGTCGCACTTCAGCGGGAGGCCGGAATCGGGCTCCTTGAAGAGATCCCTCGACGGGCAGGAGACCCGACAGAAGAAGCACTCATCGTACTCCTTCCCGTCGATCGTGATCTCGGCTCTGCCCGGGCATTCGCCGAGCGTATAGGGACCGGCGATGACCGGGACATACAGATCCTTCTCATTGTCGACCAGGACCCGGATTCGGGATCTCTCTCGATTGACCCTGGAGTACTCACTGTGGAATGCGGAGCAGATGACTTCGCATGCCCAACAACCCGTGCACTTGCTGGCGTCGATCTTGATCGTCTTGATCTTCCTTGCGGTCATCGGATGATGCCGCCCTGCTCGAAGGACTCGCTGACGAAGTCCAGGTCCAATCGCTCCAGGGTCTCCCTGGTCGGAATGCCTTCCCTGGTCCATCCCCGGAGCTCGTAGAACCGGTCGATATACCTGTCGAACTTTTCGGGATCCAGTGCTTGCATGGGCGGAAAGGGGGTTCTCTTGAAGAAGATCTTCGGAACGCTGTCGTCCTTTCTCTCCAGTCCGAAGCGGATGTTACAGGCCCTGACCAGATTGATGACTCTTCGGGCGATCTGGGTCAGACCGTCTTCATCGATGTCCATTCCGGTGATGCACGAAATCAACTCCGCCTTCAGGGCACGCGTGTGGATGGGTTGATCCGGGAAGAAGGCAGACCAGAAATTGCAGAGTCCGGTCAGGTCCGTGATGCAGAAGCTCTCCTCGTCATAGGCGGCGATCTGACAGGCCGGCTCGGGAGTGTCTCCGGTAAAGTCGAATTCCGTCCGAAGGTATTGCTCATATTCCTTGGGGTAACGGCAATACCCCGAGTTGATGTACTCCTCTTGCTGGCCGGTATGCCAATACATGCCACCGAAATTGCCCATGTTTCTGGTCGCGTCTCCCTTGTCACTGATCCCCTGGATCAGGGCACCGTAGGGTGCAAAAAAGGTGGCTGCAGCGATGATCTGCTCCGTCTTCTTGCTGTGGTGGACGTATTCTTCTGCCCCCTTTCCGATCTGACGGGCTGCTTCGTAGTTGCCATTGGCCAACACGTCGCCGATGCCTTCTCGTCTGGCGATCTTGTCGATCAACGAGAAGGCGACTTCCGGGTTTGCCCACTCCAGGTGCATTCCGTCCGTGTCCTTCTTGGTCAGGATGCCGTTTTCGTACAGATCGATCGCGAAGGCGACGTAACGAGCGACCGACACCGAGTCCAACCCGTATTGCTCGCAGAGGAAATAGGATTTGAGAGCGAAGTCGTAGTCGATGAGCTTGCAGCTGAACATGAACGTCCACCAGGACTGGCACTTGCAGAAGGAGATTCCGCCGTCGGGCCGACGAAATGCCTGCTTGCATCGGATCCCACAGTTGTAGCAGGACATCTCTCTGACGCGTTGTGTGTCGATGAACTCCTGGCACCTGTCCGCTGCAGAGGAGATGGCCTGCTGCAATTCTGGGTGCGCTTCGGCAATGGTCTCATTCAAATTGCCGAAATAGGCAGCGTACATTTCGTAGACGTTGAGACCCTGCGAGAAGTCCTCGAGATAGCTCCGCAATGGACCCGTTCTATCGAGGATGAAATTGGATAGCTCGGCGAGTCTGGAAGGTTTTGCGACATAGATGTCCTTGGTTCCGTGGACTGCAATCGCCTTGAGCCTCTTGTCCCCCATGATCGCCCCGGGCCCGCCTCGGCTCGCGCTGCTCCCGGTACCGTCTTCGATGGACGCTCCGTAGACCTTGTTCTCGCCGGCCGGTCCGATGCATATGACTTGAACGTCCTGGCTGTTCAACTCCTCCCGGATGAGTCTCTTGGTTTCGTGGGTACCTTTACCCGAGAGGTGACTGGCATCGCGGATCTCCGTCTTGTCATCGTCGATCCACAGGTAGACGGGAGCGGGGGATCTTCCGGAGACGACGAGGGTGTCGTAACCGGCGTGCTTCAGCTCCGCGGGCCAGAAGCCCCCTATCGCTGAATAGTGGTGGAGCCCTGTCTGTGGGGATCTGAAGGTGACGACGGCGCGACTCGCCGCCGGGACGATGGTGCCGGTGAGCAAGCCGGCGCCAATGATGAGCGGATTGTCGGGCGAGAAGGGGGCGACTTCGGGACCCACTCGCTCCCAGAATGCCCTGGAATTGGTGCCCTTGCCTCCCAGGTAGCTCTCGTACAGCCCGCGATCACCCTGGCTCTTCTCGATACTACCCGTGGAGAGATCGACTTCCAGACTGGCGCCGGACCACCCATACAGCATGGTCTTAGGAGACCGGCTCGATTCGCGCGGTCACCACGACCTCGCCAAGGCCGCCGGCTTCGGGGCAATCCAATCCCGGATCGATGCAATGGACGCCCTCCGGCATCGGATCGCTGAGGTTTCCGTTGATGCACCGGTCGTAGAACACGATCGTCGACGGCAGGAGCGGAGCGACCAGCCCCATGCACATTGGACAGTCCGAGGCGTTCGTATCGATCACGCCTCCGTACATCACGATCTTCTGTCCCTTCTGTGCGCCGACCATGCAGTTCTTGGCTTTCACGACCTCGAAGACGAGCCTGTGCGTGGCCATGTTTTCCGCCGATTTCGTCAGGGCGCGTACCAGCCCGGGACCGACCTTCTCGAGGTCCTCGTCCGAGACGCCGAAAGCCTTCAGCTGGTCTCGCAGTTCACTCTCTTCCATTTCTCGTCTCCCTTTCACAGACACGCTTTGTCAGTCGCTTGCGATCAATCGAACATCTTCATTCCCTGCCGGACCATGGCCATGGTCACAAATTCGAAGATCCGGCCCTCGAAGTACTTCTTGTGGCGATTGAGCCCTTCATCCAACACTTCCTTCGGGTAGAGCCGCCCATTGGCGGCGACGGCTTCCAAGCTGGACAAGGCGGCGAGATCGCGGGTCGGATCTTCTCGAAACAGCGGATATCGGCGGGCGCGTTCTCCTGCAGTGTTCCCAGCATTGGCAGTCCCAGGAACTCTCCGCCATGTCGTGTTCCCGCCGCCAATGCTTCTTCCGGAGAAAGACCGGACAGAACCAGGTGTGAAGCTCTTCGTGAAGGCTCACCCCTGGGGTCGTGCCCGGATTGCCGGGACCATCGGTTCCCGCCAGGATTCTCACGCCTGCTTCGTGCAGCCGACCGACCACGCGTTTGATCTGGTCGATCGCCTTCTTCATGTCCGTCAGCACGGAATCCGAATGCCCTTGGAGATATGTATGCCAGCTTCGGGATTCCACATGATGTCCCGGTAGTATCGGGGCAGGAAGAGGCTGCTCTGATCATTTGTTACGTCCGGGATCATTTATCCGAGCGATCCGATCCTGGACGATGATGGTCGGCGTGTGAACGATCTCCTGCTCGACCGATATGCGGACGATCTCCTCGATACGCTCCTCGTCGATGTCTGCCCAGGTCCTGTAATACATCGCGAAGTCTTTCGGGCTCGTGGAAATTGAAGCCCAGGGGCATGTTCTTGAATTGAAGGCCATTCAGGTGTTGAACATCCTCGACGCCGGCATCTTCGAAATTCACCGAGAAGGGCATGTTGACCAACGATCCGCAATCCCCGCTTTGCAGCCGCTTCCCGCGCTGCGGCCAGTGACTCGGGATTCAGCCAGTCATAGACCTTGATGTAGCCGGCGCCTCTGTCGGCGCGCTGATTGACTGCCGCACGGGCTTCGGCAGGATTCGTACCACCTGCGCAAGCCCCCCTATCTTCGATTGCCTCTCCGTCGAGGATCTGTCCGCAACAGAACATGCGCGGGCATGGAGAGTACCCCGTCTTCCATCTTCTTCTGCCTTCCCCAGATGGTGTTGAAGTTTCCGACATCCCGGAGGTCGTTACGCCGTGAGCGAGATACAGGAGAGCTACCCCCTCCGCCGCGTCGAAAGTGGTGGGAATCCATCTGCTGGGAAGCGCAGGGAAGTGAACGTGCATGTCGATGAGTCCGGGCAGGGCATAGGTCCCGGCATATCGACTGTCGCCCTCGATCTCGGAGCGCACGGATTCGAAGCTGGAGATGTCCGCGATGGTCGAGCCCTTGACCGTGACACTCTGACGCGTCCTTCGATCCATGCCTGGATTCACGACGGTGACATCGTGGAGGACGAATCCCTGCGACGGGACCTCGACGACCGGCGGACGAAGCCCGAGAGCGGCCACCGCGCCTCGCGCCAATGAACTGGGACTTCCCATCAGCTTCCGAGTCATGACTGCTCCACCCGAACTTCGTATTCCCCTGGGGGCGAGGACAGACTTAGTTCGAACGTCCTAGAGTGTGTGATTATTAGTACAGATGTGCTAAGTTGTCAACCGTTTTTCGATGGGGGAGCAGGATGAGCAAGGGGACCCAGGCCACCGCACCGCGGGAGCGGCAACCCGGCCGGCGTCACTACGCCACCGGAGAAGCCTCCAGAGAGCGAATCCTCGAGGCCGCCGAGAGAGTGCTCGCGCGCGATGGCTACCACGCCTTCAGCACCCGCCGGGTCGCCCAGGAGTGCTCCATCAGCGTGGGCAACCTGACCTACTACTTCCCCGCCAAGAGCTCGTTGATCGAGGCGTTGATGCAGGCGCTCTACGATCGCTACGAGCGTCGCTACACCGAGCTGGGATCCGCCGAGAGTCGGGACTCACCCGACTGGCTGGCGAAGCACGTGACGCAGATGCTCCGGGATGCGGCGGACCCCGAAGCCACCGGGCTGTTTCTCGAGCTGTGGATCATGGCCCGGCACCACGGCTTCGGCGCCGAGGTCGTCAACCGGTTCTACGAGAAGTGGGCGCATGCCATCGCCGAAGCCATGTCCCACCAGTACCCCGATCGATCGAATCAGGAGCTGCTCCGGGTCGCCTACTTCCTGATGACGCTCGGCGACGGTGTCTGCGCCGTCTTCTCGCGGCTCGGCGATCGCTCGGTGGAACACGACGAGATCATCCCCCTCGCCATCGAGGCCATCCAAGGACTTCTGAACCGCAACGACGATGGCGTCTGAGAAGAGGCGAAGCTCGACGGGAAGTCCATCGCTTTCACCCTCCGCTGATTCAGGAGTCCCTTGCGTTCGGCTCCGCCAGGGGCCGGTACAGATCGACGAGGCCCATGCGCCTGAGCAGGCTGTTCCCCAGGGCCGGAGAGAGGGCGTCGAGCGCCAGCAAGAGGCGGGTCGGACCGGGGTTCACCAGCACCTCCTGGAGGTTGTGTCGAATCGCACGCACCACGGCCTCGGTCACCTGCTCGGGAGAGGAGGCGCCGGCCATTCGAGGTGTCTGCACCTCCTCGCTGGTGACCATGCCGGTGTCGGCGACGAAGCCGGGGCAGATCACCGAAGCGCCGACCCCGGTTCCGTGCAGCTCGAATTGCATCGCCTGGGTCCACTCGATGATCCCCGCCTTGCTGGCCGAGTATGTCGCGTTGTAGGGGAGACCCTTCTTGCCGGCCATCGAGGCGATGTTGACGATGTGTCCGCACCCCCGTTCCAGCATGGCCGGAAGCACTCCCCGAATCAGCAGCATCGGGGCGATCAGGTTGGTCTGGATCGTCTGGATCACGGTCGCGGGGGATTGCCTGTCGAAGCGAGCGGTCTCTTCGATCGCGGCGTTGTTGACCAGGATGTCGATCGGGCCGAGCTCGGCTTCCGCCTGTCGCAGTAGCTCTGCCCGGTCGTTCGGATCCGAAATGTCGGCGGCGATCGCCACTGTCTTCACCCGCTGGCTTGCCAGCTTCCTCGCCTCGTCTTCCAGGGGGCCGCGCGACCGCGCCACGATCGCGAGGTTGACCCCCTCCCGGGCCAGGGCGCCTCCGATGATTGGGCCGAGGCCGCGAGAGCATCCGGTCACAATCGCGTTCTTTCCGCGCAAGTTCTTCACAATGCATCTCCCCGTGTCGGAGACCCGGCTACATAGCCGCCCCGATAGAAGTGACGAATCAGGTGGACGATAGTCGAAAAGCGGCGGCACAGAAGAGGCTCGCTGCTCGCGTCTATCGCGAGTACGGGAGAGCAGACCTGGTGGCGGATCTGGCCTCTGACAGAGGGATTTACTTTCCCGCCGTTTGTTGACAACTTGTCGCCAAGGCATGTTTGGATCTGTAACTATCTGGAATTACTTGCGCTTCTTTCCCTGGTGTCGGGCTCGAACCCTGGAGGGCCCACCACTTCACGCGAAAGCGCCCCGACACGACTCGTGAGGAGAACCGGACCATGCGCAGGAAAGACCTGGAGATTGCTGAACGAGCGGAGGTCGAAACGATCATCGAAGAGGCGAAGGTATGCCGGCTGGCGATGTGCGACGGTGATAGGCCTTACGTCGTTCCGCTTAGCTTCGCCTATAGAGACAACACGCTGTACTTTCACACCGCGATGGAGGGAAAGAAGCTCGACATTCTCGAACAGAACAACAGAGTCTGCTTCGAGATGGACGTGGGCCAGGAGCTCGTCCAGCGCGGTGACCACGCCTGGGAATTCGCCGTAAAGTATCGAAGCGTCATTGGCTTCGGCACGGCGAGTTTCATCGACGAAGCATCGGAGAAGGCGGCGGCCCTGGATGTCTTCGTCGAGCACTACGGTGTTTCTCCGGAAGAATACCCGGAAGCTCTGCTCAACGTGACGAAGGTGATCAAGGTCGAGATCGACAGCATGACCGGGCGGAAGTCAGACTAGGACCAGGCCGGGGAAGCTCACGATGTTCATGTTGAGCCCAACCCGGCGTCTGTGAAAGCGTCTGGACGACGTCTCGGCACATCGCATGGTACGCTCGTACTGCACAGAGGATGTGTTCGGGTACACCGAGACGGAACGCGTCGGCAGCGAGCGTGTGCGTAGTGCCTCGTTGGAGCCTTCATCTTCGTGGCTCTCTGAACTTTCGACTACCCACGCTCTACGGCGGTGCGAGCTCCGGCGCCCGTCGGGCGCGGACCCTCTGCTCGAAGGCGAAGGCGGCCCGGATCAGGGCGCGCTCCTCGAGAAACCCGCCGATGAAGGCCAGACCCACCGGCTCCCCGGACGCGCGGTAGCCGGCCGGTACGCTCGCTGCCGGATAGCCGGCTGCCGGGTAGTTCAGGTAGAATGGCATCCCGACGGCGACCAGCATGTCCAGGCCGTGGTCGGCCAGCCATCCGTCGATCAGCTTTCGGCTGCGTGCGATGCTCCGCGATAGCCTCTCCCGGTACTCCGGATCCGTCGTACGGCTCTCCTGGGCGCCGATCAGCAGGTCCTGACCGAACGGCGCACGGGTCTCAGGATCTTCCACGTTGAAGGCGATGATCTGCGCCAGCGACCGGACCGGCGCCTTCGTCGCTTCGAGGAAGGCATCCACTCCGCGCCGGAAGTCGTGGTTGGCGAGAACGAAGAAGTCGTCCCGGTCCTCGCGGAGGTCGATGATCGAGACCGGCGGGAGTTCGACGAGCTGCGCACCGCACCGCTCCAGCACGTCCAGCGCAGCGTCGAGCATCTCGCCGTCGCCCTCGGCTGCGTCGCCGCGAAGGCGAACCACGCCGACGCGCCTGCCCGTCAAGCCGTCCGGATCCTGAATGCTGCGGTAGTAGACCTCTGCCCGCAGTGCTCGCCCGGTGGCGGGGTCGTCCTGGTCCTCCCCCGACAGCACGTCGAGCAGGATCGCAGCGTCGGTCACGTTGCGCGTCATCGGACCGGCGGTGTCCTGGGCGTCCACCATGGGAATGATCCCGTGGCGACTCACGAGGTCCACGGAGGGCTTGATGGCCACGATGCTGTTCTGGGACGCGGGAGAGATGAGCGACCCCCACGTCTCCGTGCCGACGGCAGCGGTGACGAAATTCGCGGCCACCGCAACCGCCGAGCCGGCGCTCGATCCGCTCACGTCGAAGGCACCGTATGGGTTTCGCACCTGGCCGCCCACGGAGCTGAAGCCGTTCGGCAGATGGCTCGACATGTAGTTGGCCCACTCGCTCATGGCGGTCTTGCCGAGGACGACCGCGCCCGCCTCGCGTAGACGTTGCACCAGGAACGCGTCACGGCCGGTCCGGACGCGCTCCAGCGCCTTCGCGCCCGCCGTGGTGTGCAGCGCGCCTCCCGTGGCAATGTTGTCCTTCAGGAGGATCGGGATGCCGTGGAGGGGCCCGCGCACGTCTCCCCGGGCGCGCTCCGCGTCCAGCCTCTGCGCAACCTGGATCGCGTCGGGATCGAGCTCGCTCACGCTGTGGAGAGTTCCGTCGTACTTCTGGATGCGGCGGACGTAGTAGAGGACCAGCTCCTCGGAGCTGAGCCGGCCGCTCTCGAAGAAGCGCTGGATGTCGACGATGCTCGCATCTTCGAGCAGGGCATCGAGTTCGCGCGCACGCGCCTCGCCAAGCTGCGCAAGCCACGCTTCGAACGGCGAGAAGTCCGGCTCGCGGCGGCCGGGGTAACCGGCAGGCGTGTCGAGCTGGCGCGCCAGGTTCTCTCGTTCGGGCTGGCGGACGAATCGGTGCACCAGCACCCGGTCCACCAGACCGGTGTACCAGGCGATCCCTGTGAGGGCAGCCAGCCCCAGGAGGGCGGTCGAGGCGATCGTGACGATTCTCTTCATCGACGCCTATTCCTCCACCAGAGGGTAGAGGGTTCACCGAGGCTTTGGTACCCATCAACCTCGCAGGGCTTGGACGGAAACGCGGGAGATTCCGCGGGCGATCGACTACAGGCCAAAGTGGTCGCAGAGCATCGCGCTGCAGGCGCGAGACCACTTGCGTAGCTCGGCGCGACCCGCGCCGCGGTTCGTGACCTCTTCGGCGGTGGCGCTCACCACCACTACGACGAAGTGCGCGGCAAACTCGAGGGTCTCGCTCCGAACTCGACGAGCCGGCCACGCTTCGTTCAGGAAGCGGCTCACACGCTCCACCACCCTCGACATGTGCGTCCGGAACTCTCGCGAGTCCCGGTAGAGAACCGCGGCGTCCTGGAGGGCCCGTCGCAGCTCAGCCTCGTCCGCCTCAGTCTCGAAGAAGCGGTCGATGGCCCGGACCACACGCTCGCGCGTAGGCGTTTCGATCTCCTCCAGGATCTCCTCGATCTCGTCCCAGGTCCTCTCGTCCTCCTGCTCGTGCACGCGGAATAGAAGCGATGCCTTGTTGGGATAGTACTGGTAGAGCGAGCCCACGCTGATCCCGGCGACCTCGGCCACCCGGGTCGTGGTGAAGCCGGTGGCACCCTGACGGCGCAAAACGCGAACGGCCGCCTCGAGGATGACCTCGTTCATGCGCCTCGACCGCTCCTGGCGGGGCCGCTTGCGAGGCCGAAGATCGACGGATCTGCGCGAAGTTGGGCGGTGCCGTGCGGGCATGAGATCTTCCCGATTCGGTCCGGTCGACGCCGCTCCAAACGCGAATGGCAAGACCGGCCAATAGATGCGAATATTCATTCGCATTCTAGCGAACCGGCAGCGGCAATTCGAGGTGAGTGGACAATGAGTGAGCCGTGCGTGTCAACGAGTGAGAGATACCGGCCAGCGGAAACCGCTGTCCCACGTCATCGCTCCGACCTGTCACCGAGAAAGACCCGCCGCCGGTTCCTGGTGGCTGCCGCACTGGCAATCGCATTGGCGATCGGCTGGTACCTGAGAGCGAGGTCCGGCATCGAGTGGGACGTGGAGACAGCGCGCGAGCTGGTCGCAAGGATGGGTTTCTGGGCGCCGGGGATCTTCGTTCTCTTGGTGGCCTTTCGCTTGATCTTCCTGGTGCCATCGCAAGTCATGCTCGTTGCAGCGGGCGTCTGCTTCGGATTTCTCTGGGGCACCATCTACGGCGCGGTCGGTCTGACTCTCTCCGGGCTGATGGCCTTTGGCCTGGCCCGCTATCTGGGAGGTGACATCCTGCGCGAACGCGTACCTCCCGGTCTGCAGCAGGCTCTGGATGTTGCCAGCCGCCGGACAGGCGCCCTCGTGGTGACTATTGGCACGGCGTATCCGATAGGGCCCTTGACCGGCTACCACATAGGCGCCGGGCTCACCAGCATGTCACTGTCCCTCTATCTCTCGGCACTGGTGCTGGGTGCTCTGATTCGAGCCTCTCTCTTCACTTTCCTCGGCAGCAGAGTTGCAGAGCTGGGTATCCGCGAGGCCTGGCCTGCCTTCCTGATCCTGGTTGTATTCTTCCTACCTCTCTTGCATCCGAGGGTCAGAAGCTGGATGGCCAACAGACTTCGCGGTTCGAGCGGTACTCCAAGATAGGGGGCGAGATCGATCTGCTTCTGATCGACGGGTCAAAAGAACTGTACCTGCCCATCTTGAAGATGCTGACCCCACGGCTGCGACAGGGAGGCGTGGTCCTGGCCGACGATGTGCTCACTCCGTTCATCAAGAGGACCCTTGCGGGATACGTGGCCTACATGCAGGATGACCGACACGGATTCGCCTCCGTTACGGTTCCCTTCCGCGACGGGTTCGAGTATTCGGTCAAGGCTTGATCTACCCTCGCGAGGGGGAGAAATCTCCATTCCTGAGGGAGCCAAAGAGCAAGCATGACGAATCCATGGCTCACGATCCCGGCCGAGGACTATGAAGCGCACATGGCTTCACCGGAGGTCGGTCAACTTCAGGTGCTGAACCAGCTATTCAAAGTGGTTCTCGAGGAGCACCGCCCCGAGAGTCTGGCAGTTCTGGGATGCTCCACGGGCAACGGATTCGAACACATCGACCCCAGTACAACCCGCCGGGTGGTCGGAATCGACATCAATCCGTCCTATCTCGCCGTGGCCAGAAAGAGATTCCTGGGTTCACTCCCCATGCTCGAGCTCCTGGAGCAGGATTTCACATCAGCGACGCTTCGCCATTCATCCGGTGTCGCTGGTGTTTGCCGCGTTGGTGTTCGAATATGTGGGTATCAGGGAAGCGGTCCGGTGCATCAGCAGGAGCCTCACACCAGGAGGGGTTCTGGTCTCCGCATTGCAGCTTCCGAGCCTGAGTTCCACGCCGGTTACGAAGACCCGGTTCAAGAGCCTCGAAGCCCTTGTCCCCATCATGAACCTCGTATCCCCGGAAGAGTTTTCCCTGGTCTGTTTCGAAAACGGCCTGCGGGAAGTCAGACAGACGCGCCTCCCCGTGGAGCAAGGCAAAGAACTCTGTGTCGGATTCTACGAGAAGGATCGACCTCGGTGAATGACTCCTCATCGACGAGAGGCAGCAAGACTCCAGGGCGGCTCCCGCCCCGCGGATCTTGACTATCGGCGGCCAGGCGCGCAGGATAGGCGCAGCAGACCTGCAGCCTGGCCGCTCTTCCACGATCGCGGCCCGGGAGCAGGAGAGGGAGAGAGACCGATGACAGAGCAGACGCTATGTGAACAGCTCGGCGCAACCGTGCAGCCGACATCGAAGATCGTCCCGCAAATCCTCGAGGAGCTCACCGACGAAAAGGAACAGAGGCTCCTGATGGCAGCGGCTCCACCGGCCACGGTTGAGGAGCTTGCGGAGAGGACCGGGCTGGACCAGGACGCTGTCGAGAAGATGGTCGATCCGCTCTTCATCAAGGGGCTGCTCTTCAAGTCGAAGAAGAAGGATGCCATCCGCTACTACCGCTTCCGAAACCTGATGCAGCTGCACGATGCGACCGGCGTCACCATCGGGGCTCCCCAGAAGGTGCTGGACCTGTGGAAGGAGCACACGAATACGGAGTGGATCGAGTGGGTCAACCAGCTGGAGAGCGCCATCCCGCGACCCGTACTCCGCGTGATCCCCGTGAACCAGAGCGTCGAGCAGACCTCTCAGGTCCTGGCCTTCGAAGACTTGAAGGAGCTCGTGGACGGCGCGAAGACCCTGGCGACCACCAAGTGCTCCTGTCGCGCGATCGACGGCGCGTGTGGCCTGCCCATCGACGTCTGCATCCAGGTCGACCGCGCGGCCGAGTACGCGATCGAGCGGGGGACGGGGCGCGAGCTCACCAAGCCCGAGACGATGGAGATGCTGAAGCAGTGCGCCGAGGACGGGCTGGTTGCGGTCTCTGAGAACAAGAGAGGCCTGGGGATGGTGATCTGCAACTGCTGCGGGGACTGCTGCATCAACTGGACGTCGCTCAAGCAGGGCTCCCGGAAGTTCGCGGCGCCGAGCCGGTACCGCGCGACCATCACGGATGACGACTGCAACGGCTGCGAGGTCTGCATCGACCGCTGCTACTTCGACGCGCTGGCGATGAACGACGAGGACGGGCTCGCGGTGGTCAACGAGGAGAACTGCATGGGCTGCGGACTGTGTCAGGTGGTGTGTCCGACGGACGCCATCAGCATGGACCTGGCGAGAGACGAGGAGTTCGTTCCCGCGGCCTAGGCCTAGATGCCAAGAAGTTGCTTGACCTTCTCGACCTTGCCCTCCAGATCGCCCTGACGGCCGATCATGATCCGCTGCGCGGTCGGCGGGCCTGCGCCGTGCATCGACTCGATCAGATAGGCCACCGACCCGGCACCGGCCACCAGGTTCTCGATCAACCGCAGGACCTTGATGCGGTCCACCGCCGGGACACCCTCGGCGGCGGCGAGGTATTTCTCGATGTAGCTACCGGTCACCTCGTCCTCCAGGTCCTTGGCCGAGGGCAGGGTGCCGAGGAGCCCTCCGGCCACGTCCGTGGCAAGGCGGGCGAGCTCGTAGGGGAAGCGGGTGACGTTCAGCTTGCACACATTGGCCAGGAGCATGTCGATCTGGTAGTTCCCGGCGGCGGTCGGGTGGCCCAGGGCGGAGCATGCGATGCCGCAGGCGTACATGGTTTCGTTCAGGTGAATCATCTCGACGATCTTGTCCCTGATGTGGCTTGCGCGGTCCACGCCGTTCATTCGGGCGATCAAGGCCGTGGCCCCGATCAGAATGTCCCCCATGCCGACCTTGCAGCCCCCGTAGCTCTGCCGATGATACGCCGCAAAGAGCTCGACCAGCGGGCCGGAGAACTCGACTTCCCCGTTCAGGAAGATCCGTTCCTCCGGGACGAATACATCCTCGAAGATGGTCATGACCTCCTGCCCGCCGTAGTGGGGGTTGCCCACGTCCAACCTCGGCTCTTCCATCTTTCGTGTGTCGCTGGCCTGACGGCCGTAGAAGTAGCGTATCCCTTCCGTGTTGGTCGGGATGGCGAAACAGATGGCCCAGTCTTCTTCTCCCGGACGCATACTGATGGTCGGCATCACCATGATCTCGTGGGAGTTCAGCATGCCGGTCTGATGGAACTTGGCCCCGCGAACGATCACGCCGTCGCGCTTTCGCTCCACCACCCGCAGGTAGAGATCCGGGTCCTTCTGTTCGTTGGGGCGTTTCGCGCGGTCCCCTTTCGGGTCGGTCATGGCTCCATCCATGACCAGATCCTCCAACTGGACGCGGCGCCAGAACTCGCAGAAGCGCTGATGGTAGTCCGTTCCCTTCTCCTGATCGCACTCATAGGTCACACTGAAGACGGCGTTCGCCGCGTCGAGCCCGACGCACCGCTGGAAGCAGCAGGCCGTCAGGTTGCCGCAGTGGCGCTGCAGACGGACCTTGTCGATCAGGTCGTCCGTGCTCTGGTGCAGATGGGTGAAGCGGTTGACTTCCTCTCCGCAAATCGAGGAAGGTGCGCGGAAGAGGCGACGCGTTTCTTCGCTCTCGGAATGGGCACCCTCGAAGGTGGCGGCCACGGCGCGGAGAGAGGGTGTGACCATCGGATGCTCGGCCAGGTCCTCCGTCTTCAGACCCATCACCTGCGCGACGAGTTCCAGGGACCTGATGGATTCCAGGTATTCCTCCCCGGTCTTCAAGGCCATGGCTCGCCTCCTTGCGATCGTGCTCCTACGCCAGAAATCAAAACAGGTTTCGTGTGTCTGTCAACACGTCCCGATCGGGCGCAGATTCGATGAGGTAGGTACAAGCATCCCGCTAGGGCTGGTAGCTGGGACCGGGTGTCGGGCCGAGCTGAGTCTTCAGCATCGGCTGCGCCATCTCGATGAAGTCGCACAGGATGGGCCGAGTCTCCCGGGGATTCGACGACGTCCTCGATGTCCTGAAGGTCTCGACGGTAGGCCGCGGAGGTGCCACCTTCGATGTGCATCGATCCCCAGCTCGCGGACGGCCAGGCAACTCGCTTGAACATTCCCCGCATCGACCGGTCGTAACACTGACCGGCGACGCCATAGAGCTGCCGAACGACGAATGTGATCCAGGGCATCTGGCTCTGCTGGGTCGCGCAGACGATCTTCGCGCCGGCGCGCACGATCCCCTGCTTCTGTGCCTCCAGACCGACCATGAAGCCCGGCTCATCGGCAAAGCAGACCATCGGGAGGTGGAACGTATTGCAGAGCTGGATGAAGCGGATGGCCTTGGTGCCAGCGGCCACATCCATCGACCCCCCGAGAAACTTCGGGTTGTTGATCATGACCCCCACCGGGTAGCCGTGGACCCGCGCTAGTGCGGTGATGCGGGACCTCCCGTAGTGAGGCGTCAGCTCGAAGATGGAGTCGCGATCCAGAACGTGCTTCAGAATCGCGCGAGGATCGTAAACCCGGCGTCTCTCTCTCGGGATCACGGACAGTAGCTCCTCATCACGGCGGCCCGGATCATCGATCGGCTCTTCCCGAGGGGGCAGCTCCCAGACATTTTGCGGCAGGTAGCCCAGGAACCTTCGGGCCATCTCGAACGCCTCTTCCTCGGTCTCGGCCAGGTTGTCCACGACCCCGCCTTTGTACACCTGAGTGCGCTCGTCTCCCAGCTCTTCCTTGCTGATATCGACGCCGAGCGCCGCCTTGACGACCGGGGAGTCCACCGGCGAAGAGATGGCTGATCCCCTTGACCATCACACTGAAGTGGGAGAGACAGACCTCCACGGCGGGGAGACCCGCCACCGAACCCAACGCCAACGCGACGACCGGAGCGGTGCAGAGAAGCTCCTCGATGGTGTAGGTCACCGGAGTTGGTGGGGATATAGGTGCGACCGACTGTTCGAAGGTCCTGACACTGCCTCCGGTGGCGTCGAGCAGACGGATGTAGGGCAACCTCCACTTCAGAGGCAAGTGGTTGGCGAAGCCGTGCTTGTTGCCGATCGCGGCATCGGCGGCGCCGCCGCGTACCGTGAAGTCGCCGCCCGCGACCACCACTCTTCGGCCGTCGATTTTGCACGTGCCGATCACCATGTTCGCCGGGGTGAACGAAGTCAGCTTCCCATCTTCGTATTTCGCGCCCCCGGTTAGTCCGCCGATCTCCTCGAAAGTGCCGTCGTCGGCCAGTGCGGTGATCCTCTCGCGGACCGTGAGCTTCCCTCGCCTGCGCTGCCGCTCGACCCCGTCAGGTCCACCCATCTCGGCCGCTAGACGTCGGCGGCGCCCAACTCCTCCACCTCTGGCTTCCAGCTCATGGTGCGCCTCCAGTGGTACGAGCTTCCATTGCCAGTGCCGTTCCCGGCTCGAACACTCTAGCAACCCGCGCCGCCCGGCGTGTTAGACTCCTCTACATGACGATTCCGCAGTCCTGGCAAGGTGAGGCGTACAACCAATCGCAAGAATCCGAGAACCGGATTCACTCCGACGAGGTGGCGCGAGAGTACGGTTTCAGGGGTGGTCTGGTCCCCGGCGTGACCGTCTCCGCCTACCTGATCCATCCCGGAGTGGAGGCGTGGGGTCTGGACTGGCTCACTCGCGGCCGCGCCACCGCCGCAGTCGGCAAACCCCTCTACGATGGCAGACCCTTTCGAGTGGAGGTGTCCGACGCGACGGAGAGCTCCTACCGGGCCGTGCTCATCGACGAGGAGGGCATCGAGTGCGCCACCGCGAGTGTGGAGCTACCCGAGAGGGTCCCGCCGCCCCCGGAGTTCCGCGGCGACCCCCGCATCGACGAGGGATACGAGCGGCCGCCGGGGACGCGGGATGTCATGGAAGGGCTCCGCAAGCAGGCGATGCGCGCCCTCCGCGCCCGCTGGGACGAAAGGGCGGGGATCGTCAGCTACCTGCGCGATCCCTCCAGGATGCCCGAGCCCCTGCGCGCCGAGGGCGGTAGCTACGCGAACCCGGCCAACACCTTGGGGATCACCAACTGGGCGCTGGCGGCCAACGTGAAGATCAGCCCGTGGATGCACCTGCAGACCGACTCCCAGAACTACGCGCCGATCCCGCCGGGCAGCGAGCTGGTCGCCGAGGTGGCCATCGGGGACTTGTTCGAGAGGAAGGGCCACGAGTTCGTCGACCTCGACGTGGCGGTCTACTTCGAGGCGACGCGAGAAGCGGTCATGAGCGCACGCCTGCGGGCCATCTATCGGATGCGCGGCATCTGATCTGGAGGAATCGAATGCGACTGAAGGATCTGGCAGCCATTGTGACGGGGGGAGCCCGGGGTATCGGTGCAGGCATCGCGCGTTGTCTGGTGGACGACGGGGCGCGCGTGGCCTTGCTGGACATCGACGGCGAGGAGGCCGAGCGCGCCGCCGCGGAGCTGGGTACGGGGCACCTGGGAATCGGGGCCGATCTGTCCGATGAGGAGACCGCCGCGACGGCCGTGGAGCAGGCCGTCGCGCATCTTGGCCGCCTCGACATCCTGGTCAACAATGCGGGTGGTGGGAACCGCCGCACCGCCAAGGCGAACGGACCGCCCTTCACCAGGGTTCAGCAGGAGGGGTGGGACGAGCACATGGCCATCAATCTGCGCACCGTCTTTGCGGCGACCAAGGCGGCGATCCCACACCTGACGCGGCAGAACGCCGCTTCGATCGTGAACGTCTCGTCGGTGGCCGGTCTGCTCGCCGACCCGGGAATGCCCGCCTACGCGGCCGCCAAAGCCGCCGCGCTCTCGTTGACGCGTTCCCTGGCCAAGGAGCTCGGTCCCGCCAATATCCGCGTGAACGCCATCTGCCCCGGGCTTTTATACACGCGGGCCTGGAAGCTCATGGCGTCAAACATCCAGAAGAGGACGCCGGCTTACGCCGACAAGGATGCCTACGAGGTCTTCCTGGAGGTCGTCAAGAGCCAGACCCCCCTGGGACGGGAGCAGACTCCCGAGGACATCGGAAAGCTCACGGCCTTCCTCTGCAGCGAGGATGCCTGCAACATCACCGGCCAGATCATCTCCGTCGATGGGGGAATGGTGCTGCGATAGAGCTGAACTCGAGCAAAGGTGGAAATCATGAGTTGGGTAACGATCGATAGAGACGAGTGCAACGAATGCGGATTGTGCGCGGTCAGATGCATGCGATGTTTTTCCGTGCAGGACGAGCAGGTGACGGTCCATGCCACCGAGGAGAACTGCAACCTCTGTGGTCACTGCGTTGCGCTCTGCCCCACCGATGCCATCGTCCATCACAAGATGAACCAGAGCAACTTCCTGTCCGTCGACCAGAAGCTCAATTTCGACACGGATCAGTTCATTCACTTCGTTCGAAAGCGGCGAAGCCACAGGCATTTCAAGGAAAGGGAAGTCCGGCGCGAGGATCTCGAGACGCTGGCGGATGTCTGCCGCTACGCCCCCACCGGAAGCAACCGGCAGGCCGTCGAGCTCAAGATCATTCAGGATCCCGAGAAGATCTCGCGGCTGTCGAATCACACCCTGGACTACTTCATCGATCTGATGGGTCAGATCGACGCGCGGGTCGCGCGACTCGAAGCCGATGGGGAGGAAGTTCCGCAATCCGTACGGGATCTCCACGCGAATCTATTGCGCTACAAGGGCATGGAGGTCGCGCGCGAGATCGGTCTGGACGTGATCTTCTACAGCGCTCCGGTGGTGATCGTCTTTCACTCGTCGGACGCAGCCACGACTCCCAAGGACGACTGCGTGATCGCCGCGCAGACCATGAGCATGACCGCCATGACGATGGGGCTCGAGACCTGCTACATCGGTCTCTTCACCAACGCGAGCGGTGCGCATCCGCCGATCCGCGAGGAGCTGAAGCTGCCCAGCGGCCACGAGGTGTACACCACCCTGATCATGGGA
Source organism: uncultured delta proteobacterium (assembly GCA_963722885.1). Lineage (GTDB taxonomy): Bacteria > Myxococcota_A > UBA9160 > UBA9160 > UBA6930 > CAVXZE01. The sequence goes on along the minus strand of CAVROS010000037.1, from coordinate 186,306 downwards.
TACCCGAAGATCAAGTTCTTCAAGACCGTGGATCGGATGCCGATCAAGGTCACGTGGGAGTAGAGGCCGTCCAACCGTCGCTTCGCGGTACTAGCGCGGCCTCTGCATCAGCTCGAAGATGGCGCCGCCGGGGCCACCGCTGTCCAGGTAGGCGAAGCGCCCGGATCGTGGATGAACAGCTTTGCGCCCTTCGCCACCAGCTTCTCGACCTCGGCGTCGAGATCATCGACGTAGAAGCCGAGGTGGTGCAGTCCCTCTCCCCAGGTATCGAGGAATTTCGACTGGAAGATTCTGCCCTCGGTGCACTGCACCAGCTCGATCTGCACCGGACCGAGGTAGGCAAAGGCCATCCGGATCTTCCAGGGGCGTCCCTTGGCGTCCTTTCCACCGTTCTCGGTGAAGGTCCAGGGGCCGATGCCGTACATCGATGACCAGGCGGCGATGGTCTCGTCGATGTCCTTCACCGCAAAGCTGACCTGATCCACCACCTTCAGCGCCAGCTCAGGACTCGAATTCTCAGCCATTTCGCTCGAACTCCCTTTCGTCCCCCCGCCGCTTCCGTAGAATAGCCTGCTGAGCTTTCGTTATCTCCATCCGCATCGGGCTCGAGGAGTTGCCCGAGGAGGGCGATATGTTTCGAATCGATCTCGGCGCTCTGACCGATCGGCGCCGCTTCCTTCGGTACCTGGTCATGCTGGGAGTCGGAGGGCGGGTGCTGCTCCGGTCGGGGGACGTCGCCGCAGCGATGGATGCGGCCGCGGCCAGTGCCACCTGGCCGAAGATGACGTACCGCAAGCTCGGCCGGACCGGATTCCAGGCCAGTCGGCTGGTGTTCGGATGCGGCGCGGCCCTCTCGAGGAGGCGCAAGGACGCCCTCTTGAACACCGCATTCGATGCCGGTGTCAACGTGTTCGACGTCGGCTTCAGCGCCTACTACAAGCATGCGGAGCAGAATCTCGCCCCGTTTCTGAAGAAGGTTCGGGACGACGTCTTCTTGATCTCGAAGGCGATGGTCACTCTCGGCTGAAGCCCGACGAGGCCATCACGGCGCAACGGGCGAAGTCGGCAGCCGCGACCTGGCTCGCGATGTTGGACCAGAGCCTGCGAGAGCTCCAGGTCGATCGCGTGGATGCCTACTACCTGATGGCGTCCAACAATCCGTCATTCATCGCGAGTGACGAAATCCACGCTGCCTTCCTGAAGGCAAAGCAGGCCGGAAAGGTGAGCCACCTCGGCTTGAGCACGCACCAGAACGCGCAGCAGGTGCTCGAGACCGCCGTCGGGACGGGGTGGTACGACCTGGCCACGATCGCCATCACGCCGGCGGGCTGGTACGACTGGGAGGAGAAGGCGATCCAACGGGATTCGGCGCCGATGGAGGCTCTCCAGCCGCTGCTGGATCGAGCGCGCGCGTCGGGTATGGGGCTGATCGGGATGAAGGCCGGTCGCCACCTGGCCGGTCGCAGGATCCTGGGCCGGGAGAGGCCCGATGCCTTCGACGAGTTCTACGGCGAGAAGCTGCTGGCCTCCAATCTGTCGTCCTTCCAGCGAAGCTATGCCTTCGTTCTCGCCCACGGCCTGGATGCGGTGAACGCGGACATGCAGAGTCAGGCACACCTCCACGAGAACTTCGTCGCCGCGGCGACGTCGGCGGAGTACTTCGCCTGACCCGAGCCTGGGTCAATTGGTCCGGGCGCCCACCAGAGCCGCGATGGCGTCGTGCACACCGTCTACGCTGAGATGGAACATCGGAAACAGGCGCCGGATCACGTGGACGGTGCGCGTGTGGTCCCAGGCTCTCGGGGGGTCGGGGTTGATCCAGACGCTGCGGTCGAAGTGCTCGGCGATCCGGTGCAGCCACTGGATCCCCGGTGTCTGGCTCTCCATCCTCGGATTGATGTTTCCGAAAGGCTCCATCAGCTCGGCGGGATGCATCGCTGCATCGCCGACGATCACCACCTTCCAGCGCTCGTCGAAACGGCGGAAGATGTCGCCGGTGGGCAGCGCGTCGCGTGGCCACAGCCCTGCATCCGCGTAGACGTGATCGTAGATGCAGTTATGGAAGTAGTAGGCACGGAGGTCCCGCAGACCGCGCTCCTCGTGGAGGGCCGTCACCAGCCGGCTCACCGGATCGAAGAACGGATCCATGGTTCCGCCCACGTCCATCAGCAGCAGGACCCGCACGTTGTTGCGTCGCTCCGGCCGGAAGACCAGCTCGATCTCGCCGGCGTTCCGGCAGGTTTCGTCGATCGTCTCGTCGAGGTCGAGCTCGATCGCCGGCCCCTGGCGGGTCAGAAGACGCAGGCGCCGTAGCGCGACCTTCATCTGTCGAAGATCGAAGTTGACATCCGTCCGGTAGTCCTTGAAGTGGCGCTCCTCGGCCACCTTCATTGCCGAGCGATTGCGGCCCGGACCTCCGACGCGAATGCCGGTCGGGTGCTCTCCGCCGTGGCCGAACGGGGAGTGTCCGCCGGTTCCGATCCAACGTCCGCCCCCGTCGTGGCGCTCCGTCTGCTCTGCCAGCGTCTCCAGGAAGCGGCGCATCAGCTCGTCGCGGGAGAGCATTTCCAGGGCTTCCCGCTGCTCGGGGGTGAGCTCCTTGAAATTCTTCGGATCCCGGAGCCACTCCAGCAGCTCCTCGGTGACGTCCAGCTCGCCCTCCACACCGTGAAAGACATGGGCAAAGACGCGATCGAAGGCGTCGAAGTAGGTCTCGCTCTTCACCAGACAGGCGCGGGAGAGGTGGTAGAAGCGCAGGAGGCTCGAGCCGTGGAGTCCCTTCTTCAGGGCTTCCATCAACGTCATCCATTCCTGCATCCCAACCGGAACGCCGGCGTCGCGCAGCTCGTAGAAGAGATCGAGGAACACGCCGCGTTCGACCTACTGGTTGTAGCGGGGGCCGAGCTCCCGCCAGCTATTCGGAAGGGTGCCGCCTCTGCTCTCGGTAGGAGTCGAGCGCTTCGGTGTCCTGCTCGTTCTTGAGCAGCGACCCCAGGAACGGGATGTGGGACTCGAGCTTCTCCACGGTGATCCCCGAGCGGAGCAGGGCCGAGATCCAGTCGATCAGCTCGGACGTGGAGGGCTTCTTGCGCAGCTCGTTCTGCTCGCGCAACCAGTAGAACTTGATCAACACGTGATCGAGCAGAGTTGCATCCAGATTCGGGTGGTGAACCGCGACGATCTCCTTCATCAGCTCGCGATCCGGGAACTCGATGAAGTGGAAGACGCAGCGCCTCAAGAAGGCGTCCGGGAGCTCTTTCTCGTTGTTCGAGGTGATGATGACGACGGGGCGCTGTGCGGCAACGACCTCGTCGCCGGTCTCCATCACCGTGAAGCGCATCTCGTCCAACTCCAGCAGCAGGTCGTTGGGGAACTCGATGTCCGCCTTGTCGATCTCGTCGATCAAGAGGATATGGCGATCCTGGGCACCGAAGACGCGTCCCAGCGGTCCATACTTGATATAGCTCCGGATGTCAGAGACGTTGCCGTCGCCGAAGCGGGCATCGTTGAGGCGCTGGACGGTGTCGTAGACGTAGAGCCCCTCGGAGGCCTTCGAGGTGGACTTCACGTGCCAGGATTCCATCGGCATCCCGAGGCCTTGCGCTACGTGAAGGGCCAGCAGCGTCTTGCCGGTGCCGGGCTCCCCCTTGACGAGCAGCGGCCGTTCCAGGGCGATCGCACAATTGACGGCATCGAGGAGGGGGGGCGACGCGATGTAGTCGCGGGTCCCGGTGAACTGGTAGAAGGTGGTGGATTCGGACATCAGTAGCCTCATGCAGGGAAAACCAACCAGCGACTTTTAGACGAAACGCGGTCTTTGGGCAAGCCAGCCCTCATGACATCACGATCGCGTCAGGCGGCGGCCGCCCGGTGGACGTGATAGGCGTGAAGCCGCGCCAGGGCCCAGGCCGCCCGCCTGAGCGAAGGATAGGCCGGGATCCCGGCCTGGCAGAGTTCCGCGCGGAGGGCCGTGCCCTTGGCCGACAGCTCCACGTCACCCCCGTCGCAGTCGACGGTGAAGACGGTGGGCTTCTGGCTCTGCGTCACGAAGTCCACGACTTCCTGGGTAAGCGAGGCGTCGCCGGTCATGTGGAAGGCCGCTCTGGGAACGAGCCGGTCGACCATCACCATCGAGACGTTGGGATCGGCGTAGGCGAGCTCCAGAATCTCCAGGAGGTACTCGGGATCGTCGAAGACTCGCCAGGCGTCGAGTGGGTTTCCGGCGATCGAGCCGGCAACCGGCACGGTCTCGCGCAGCCGCTGCATGGTCGGCTCGGAGAGCCGCGGCACTTCGAGTCCGTGGTGAACGCACATGTCGCCGTTGGAGACGCTGGACCCGCCGCCGCCGCCGATCAGGAACACGCCCTTGCCCCGGGGCGCGGGCAGCAGGCAAAGGGCGAGGATGGCGTCGGCCCAGTCGTTCATGGACCGGGCCTGGACCGCGCCTGCCTGACGGAACAGGGCGTCCCAGAGTCGCCGCTCCCCGGCCATCGAGCCCGTGTGTGAGGCGACGGTCCGCGCGCCGACATCGCTCTCTCCGCCCTTCCAGATGACGATGGGCTTCTTCTTGCCGACCTCGCGCGCGAGATGCAGGAGCCTCCGGCCGTCCCCGACGCCCTCCAGGTACATGGCGATGGTTTGGATCCGCTCATCCTCGGCCATGAACTCGAGGTAGTCCGGACCCTTCCAGAACGGCGGCGTTGCCCATGCTCACCGCCTTCTCGGTCCCGATCCCCAGCGAATACAGGTACTCGGTGAGGCGCTGGGTGATGGCGCCGCTCTGGGAGATCACGCCGACCGGACCGGGCTTGCCCGGCACCGCACCCCACGCGGCGAGCCCGGACGAAGGGCAGTAGGGGCCCATGCAGTTGGGGCCGATCATCAGGAGTCCGTTCTGTCTGGCGATCGCCGTGATCCGCTCTTCGAGCTCCGTTCCCTCTCGGGTACCGATCTCGCTGAAGCCGGAGGCGAAGATGTGGATGTGGCGCGCACCGACGCGCGCACATTCCTCCAGAACCGAAGGAGCCCACTCCGCCTTCACCGCGAGGATCACCAGCTCGGGCACCTCGGGGAGAGACGAGAGGTTCGGATAGGCCCTGAGTCCGTCGATTTCGTCGGCCTCGGGGTGGATCGGGTACAGCGTTCCGCTGAAACCCGCGTCCCGATATCTGCGCAGGAACATCCCACCCCCAAAGCTGTCGCTCTTCCTCGAAACGCCGACGACGGCGATGCTCCCGGGGTTGAAGAAAGCTCCCAGATCCACTTGGCTCGAACTCATGTTCCGCACAGCTCCTCGCCGGCTTCAGCTTTCCGATTCGATTTTCGGACGACAGGCTATCCAGCGCCGTGGAAGAAAGCCAGTCGGCTGGGCAGCGCTGCCCGCAGTCCGCGAGCAAGAGGGTAGGCGATCATTGGTATAATGCTCAGCGGATGATCTGGTGTCGGGGGCTGGTGGCCTGCTTCCATCCAGCAACAACATTGGCGCCATCGAGGAGATCGACATGCCGACTTCGCACATGGCTTGGATCGCTTTGGTGGTCGCCAATCTGGTGATCCAGATCCTGTGTTTCTTCCGCGACGAGAACAAGCCTCTCTTCCTGGCGAAGAAAGTGACCACGCCCCTGCTGCTGTTCGGCGCCTTTCTGATCCTCTGGTACCACTCCGGAACGGCTCTCTCGGTCGCCTCGATCATCTTGCTGGCAATGGGCGTTGGCGAGATCGGGATGGAAGGGTCCAACGCGATGACCTCCCAGGGCGGGACTCCAACGGCCCTGGAGAGATGGGGCGTCACCCTTGCGGGTCTGCTGTTTCTGCTGGTCAACGTGTTTCTCGGGACGGTTCTGCTGGTCCGGATCGGCGCGGCGCTCCCCATCGCGATCGGGTTCGGAGCTGCCGTTGCACTGGTCACGACCATGCTGGTGCTCGTGTTCAGGCTCTTCGCACCGGAGAGAACCGTGCGAACTCAGCTGCTTCTCTACGCACCCGGGCTCGTAGTGCTGGCGGCCGGAGCAGTGGCGGCTCTGTTCGGACCGATCTCCCGTCTTGGAATCGCCGCGATGATTCTGACGGTTTCGGACTCGCTCGTATTGATCCGATTGGGCGCGGGCTTCGACAAGACCACGCCGAGGGGCAGACGCATCCTGTTCGTTCTGATGGTGGGGATACTGCTCCTCTACTACGTCTACATGGGAGTTCTGATCAGCACCGGGAGTCCATTCATGGCGTGACGGTATGCTGGGGGCCAACCTGCGCAGCCGGCGTGCGCAGGACACGGCCTGGAATGGGTCTCGATCAGAGAGACAACAGATCATGGACCTTCTGAATCGAGAGGATGAGAGAATGGGATCAACTGGCAGAATCCTGTTCTTGGCATTGGCAATTTCACTCGGCTTCGGGGCGACCGCGGCGATGCGGCGGAGCAAGACCGGCCCAATGTTCTCTTGATCCTGCTCGACAACACCGGCTGGGGCGACTTCGGCTGCTACGGAGGGGGAGCGCTTCGGGGGGCTCCTTCACCACGGATCGACAAGCTGGCCAGCGAAGGAATCCTTCTTCAGAATTTCAATACGGAGCCGCAGTGCACGCCGAGCCGCTCGGCTCTGATGACCGGCCGGCACGCCATCCGCAGCGGCACCCAAAGTGTTCCGGTCGGGCTTCCGTACTATGGGCTCGTTCCCTGGGAGACCACCGTCGCCGAGCTGCTGTCCGATTCAGGATATTCCACCGGGATCTTCGGCAAGTGGCACCTGGGCAAGACTCCCGGACGCTTTCCGACCGATCAGGGATTCGACGAATGGTACGGCATTCCGAATAGCACGGATGAATGCCTGTGGGTGTCGCCCGAGGTGACCGCCTCCAATCCGAACACCCGAGACCTGAGGAGAAAGCATCCCGGATCACGAGCTTCCCTGGATCATGGAAGCGAGCAAGGGCGAAACGCCCAGCAAACTGAAGCTCTATGACGTGGAGCAGCGGCGCTTGATCGACGCTGAATTGACGCGTCGAGCCATCGACTTCATGAAGCGGAACAGCAAGACCGGGAAGCCGTTCTTCGCCTATGTGCCACTCACCGCCATGCACTATCCGACCTTTCCCCATCCCGATTTCGCGAGCCATACAGGGCATGGGGATTATGCGGACATGCTCGTTCAGACCGACCACTACCTCGGTCAGATGGTCGATGCACTCCAGGATCTGGGCATCGAAGACAGGACGATCGTGATCTTTGCCGCGGACAACGGTGCAGAGGATCCCGAAAATGGCGGGGGACTGATGAACGGATGGACAGGGCCCTGGGCGGGAACCTATTTCACGGCACTCGAGGGGGGACTGCGTGCCCCATGCGTGATTCGCTGGCCCGGAAGAATTTCCGCGGGACAGAGGAGCAATGAGATCGTACACATCGTGGACCTGTTCCCAACGCTGGCCAGCATGACCGGTGTGGAGGTTCCGACCGACCGACCGATCGACGGGGTCGATCAGTCGGATTTCCTGCTCGGAAAGAGTGAGAAGTCCGATCGGGAGGGCTTCGCGATCTACGTCGGTGAGACGCTGCACGGTGCGAAGTGGCGGAACTGGAAGGGACACCTCGTGTGGCAGGAGACCAAGTTCGGTACGCAGCAGCCGTTCTCGACCGTGCCGAAGGTCGTCGACCTGATTACCGATCCGCGAGAAGAGCGAAACGTCGCAGAGCCATACAACACCTGGCTGCAATACCCGGTGATGAACCTGATCGTCGAGTTTCAGCGGAGCATGATGAAGCACCCGAATGTGCCATTGGGCGCTCCGGATTCCTACAGTCCATCGAAGTAATCTCGCGCAGATAGGCCGCTTCGCAGAATGGATCTCAGATCGGCTCGTGGACAATTCCCGATCGGCGTTGCGGGATCACCTTCAGCAGCATCGAGAACAGGGCCGTGGCCAGCATCAGGGCGGCGAAGAAGTAGAAGACGGGCAGATAGGTTCCTTGGGTGTCGAAGAAGATCCCGGCGCCGACCGGACCCAGGGCGGCTCCAACGGTCGCCATGACGTTCAGCACTCCGAAGATCGCTCCAAAGTGCTTCATTCCCAGGTAGTGTCCTGCGAGCAGAGGGTTGATCACGAGTGGAGCACCCAGTGCGAGTCCGTAGATGACGGCAAAGAGGAGGACCACCGAATAGGGCCGCGCCCAGGCGAGCACGACGATCGACAGGGTGAAGAGAATGCAGTCGATGATCATCGCGTTCTTGGCTCCCCATCGGTCGGCAATCGGGCCAGACAAGAGGATGCCCACGATCATGACGCCCATCACCGTGCTCCAGGCAAGCGCCGCACTCGTCGGTGAGTGCTCCAGGTCGGTGAGATAGGCGACGCAGTGGGTGCCCAGCCCACTCGTCACCAGGCCGATGACGAACATGATCGCGGAGATCTGCCAGAAGACCGGCAGCGAGAAAGCGCTCTTCACGCTCACGCCCCAGGTGTCTTCGTCGCTGTCAGCATCCGCCATCGCCGCGACGATAGGGCTCGAGGCCCATGTCCGAGGGATGGGTTCGAATCACCAGAAGGATCAAAGGGGTGGCGAGGAGGAGAATCGTGGTGCCGCTGAAGACGAACGCGGTTCGCCAGTCCCAGTTCAAGATGATCCAGTTGGCAATCGGTGCCATGACCATCCCGCCGACGCTGGTTCCCGCAAACGCCACGCCCATTGCGGTGCCCCTTCGGGACACGAACCAGTTGGAGATGACGAGGGAGCAGGGAATCGCAGTCGAGCACATCAGTCCGCAGCCGATCAGTGCGAAGACGATGTACAGCTGCCAGAGCTGGGAGATCAGGCTACCCGCCAGCAGACCGATCGCGATGATCACGGCGCCGGTCGCCATGACGGGCCTGGCGCCGATCCGATCGAGGAGTACACCGGCCAGCGGCGCCGCCAGCACCGATCCCACCGATCCCATCAGCAAGGCGAGCGACAAGGCTCCACGCCCCCAATTCATGTCGACGGCAATCGGCTTGACGAAGATGGGAAAGGTGTTGAGGACCATTCCCCAGCACAGGAACAGGACGAAGAAGCAGGCGGTGACGATGTGGAATCCGTAGAAGAACCTGGGTGCGCGCGAGCTCATGAAGGGGCGTTCCTTCCCTCGAGTGGAGAGGCTCCGGGTCGAGAAGCCGCGTCAGACTACCACCTCCACGGGGTGGGGTAGCCATCGAAAATCGGCGAACGACCTTCCCCCCGCGGGATTCGATCGAATTCAGCTCATCCAAGGCGAAACCGTGCTAGGAATTCCACCGAGGAGGTTCAACTATGCATCGGAGCCTTCGGACACCGCTCTGTGAAATGCTGGGCATCGAGGTGCCGATCGTCCAGGCGGGCATGGGATACGTGGCGCGCGGTGAGCTGGCCGCGGGGGTTTCCGCGGCGGGCGGCCTGGGCGTGATCGGCGCCGCGTCGCTGAACGCCGAGGGGCTGCGCGAGGAGATCAAGAAGGTCCGGGGCCTGACGGATCGTCCGTTTGGCGTCGACCTCCTGTTCGCGACCATCGGCCGCCCCCCGGCCGGTGAGGCGGCCGCGGCCTTCACCCGCGAGGTGCAGGCGCAGATCGACGTAGTGTTCGAGGAGCGGGTCCCCGTCCTGGCCAGCGGTCTCGGCAACCCCGGGCCCGTGGTGCCTACGGCTCACGAGCTGGGCATCAAGGTGATGGCGCTGGTCGGCAACACGCGCAACGCCGCCCGCGTCGCCGCGAGCGGAGTCGACATCGTGGTCGCCCAGGGCTACGACGCCGGCGGCCATACCGGACGCATCGGCACTCTGACGCTCCTGCCCGCAGTGCTGGACACCGTGGAGATCCCGGTGCTGGCAGCGGGCGGCATCGGCGATGGACGCGGGATTGCGGCGGCCCTGGTGATGGGGGCGGTCGGCGTCTGGCTGGGTACACGCTTCGTCGCCTGCCAGGAGGCCTACGCCCACGACGCCTACAAACAGCGGATCGTCGAGATCGACGAGGAGGGCACCACCCGGACCCGCTGTTTCAGCGGCAAGCCATGCCGCGTGATCAAGAACGACACCACCGAGGCCTGGGAGGCCCAGGAGCTGATCGAAACGATCGAGCCGTTCCCGATGCAGCTGGGCGTGATCGCCAAGTGGATCGGCGCCGATCCCTACTTGGCGGCCCGCCGCGAGGGGAAGATCGACGTCGGCGCCATGGCGGCCGGCCAGAGCTCGAGCCTGATCCACGACGTACCCTCGGCGGCCGACGTGATCCGGCGTCTGGTGGACGAGGCCGGCGAGGCGCTCTCCCGCGTCGCTCTAGCGCTACACGCTTCGCTCTCGACCCTCCCAGTATTTCTTCCTCAGATCTCGCTTGAGGATCTTTCCGCTCAGGGTTCTGGGGAGTTCAGCCACGAATTCGATCTGCTTCGGCTTCTTGTAGCTCGCCAGATTCTCCTTCATGAACTCGATGATCTCGTCTTCGGTCGCCTTGATTCCCTCGCGGAGGACGACGTGGGCGCAGACGGCCTCACCCCACTGCTCGTCGGGAATCCCGAAGACGGCGGCATCCGCAATCGCGGGATGTTCTTGAAGAACGCTCTCCAGCTCGAAGGGGTAGACATTGAAGCCCCCGCTGATGATCATGTCCTTCTTCCGATCCTTGACGTAGATGTAGCCCTCTTCATCCACCGTGCAGAGATCTCCGGTATAGAACCTTCCGTCCCTGAGGGTTGCTTCCGTCTCCTCGGGCAGCTTCCAGTAGCCCTTCATGACCATCGGGCTCTTCGTGGTCAGCTCACCGATCTCGCCCGGCTTGACTTCCTCCCCCTTCTCGTTCAGCACCTGGACACTGACACCGGGAATCGGCTTTCCGCAGGAAGCGAGGCGCTTCACCTTCTCCGGCGGACCATCCACGACGTGGTCCTCGATATCGAGAATGGTGAGAGCGCCGGCCTCGGAGGCGCCATAATCCTGCATGAAGACGGGACCGATCTTCTCGATCCCCTTCTTCAGGAGTGGCGGGGGCATGGGGGCAGCTCCGTAGGTGATGCAGGCCAGACTGCTGAGGTCGTATTTCCCGAAATCGGGAGACTCCAGCAGGTAGTTGAGGATGACTGGCACGATGTGACAGTCCGTGATTCGGTGTTTCTCGATCAGAGCCATCATGTTCGAAGGGTTGAAGCTCTCCATGATCACGGTCAGTGCGCCAATCCATTGGTAGAGGATGTCGTAGGCGGCGCCCGAGAAGGAGTAGGAAGGGAGGAGCTGAAGGGCTTTCGTATCCTGATCGAAATGGACTTTGTCCCTGATGGCGCTGTGACAGATCTCGATGATGGCGCCGGCGACACCCTGTGTGAGCATGGCGCCCTTCGGGAGGCCGGTCGTGCCGCTGGTGTATTGGAACCAGAGAAGGTCATCCTCGGTCAAGCTCACTTCGGGATCGTCGGTGGGGTAATCCTCTCTCGACGTCCCCAGGTACGCGTAGCCTTCGATGCCGGGATCCACGCTGTAGAAGTGACGGGTCGTCAGAAGCCCCGATCGGATCTCTTCGATGACGGGCTCATACCCTCCTCCGATGACCAGAGCCTTGGCTTCCGAGTCGTTGATGATGTGGAGGATCTCCCTGGGTTTCAGTCGGCCGTTCACCGGGATCAAGACGAACCCGGCTTTGCCGGCCACCCAGAACATCTCCCGGTAGTGGTGACAGTTGCCCATGTAGAGAGCGATCTTGTCACCCTTCTTCAATCCGGCATCGAGGAAGCGGGCGATGATGGCGTTGGAGGTCTGGTTGATGTCGGTATGAGTCAGGCCCGACTCTTTCTTGCAGTGGACCGCGACGGAATCCCCGTAGGTATCGATGGCGTGCTTGATTACGTCTCTGAAGATCATCGTCCGAGGCTCCTGTGCTCGTGAGGGCAGTCGGTGTGGTCTTGGAGAGCCGTCCGTCATGGGTCGACCGCCCGGCTGCCGCTTCGCCCGAAACGGCTTCGTAAATAGCCGAGATTGGGTGTGCTTTCTCCCCGGCCCCGGGCCCGCACCTAGGAGTTGCGTCTGCTGATCCACCAAATCCTCAATGAAATCGGGAGCCTGCAGGGAAGCGGCGCGGTTTCCTTCTCGCTGCATCCGGCTTCCCAGGGCCCTTCCGCAGCGCTCCACGAATGCCGCTCCCGCCCCCATCCATCTACCGCACCCGGTTCGCCTGATCACACGCACCTTGCCGTCCTGCGCGGCCGGCCGTAGCCTTGTGATCTCTCCCCGACTTCGGTCCCGGGCCCAGCCGCCGTGCCCGCCGAACCTCCCGCCATCAGCTATCCGCCGAAGCTTCTGGACCGCGTTCGCATCGCTGCGCGCCGGCGTCACTACAGCCTCCGCACCGAGCAGTCCTACGTCGGCTGGGTGCGGCGATTCATCCTCTTCCACGGAAAGCGTCACCCCAAGGACATGGGTGCCGCCGAGGTCGTGGCCTTTCTCTCGGATCTAGCCGTCCGCGGAAGAGTGAGCGCCAGCACCCAGAACCAGTCGCTGAGTGCGCTCCTCTTCCTCTACCGTCACGTCCTCGACCGCGAGCTCGAGGGCCTCGACACGGCTGTCCGCGCGCAGGTCGGCCGCACGCTGCCCGTGGTGCTGACCCGGGACGAGATCCGGACCGTGCTGGCTCACCTGCACGGCACCCGCCGGCTGCAGGCCACGCTGCTCTACGGAGCCGGCCTCCGTCTGATGGAGTGCCTGCGGCTGCGGGTCAAGGACCTCGACTTCGCGCGCTCGCAGCTCACGATCCGGCAGGGAAAGGGCCGGCGTGACCGGATGACGACCCTCCCGCGACGCCTCCGCGGGCCTCTCGAGCGCCACCTGGTGGAGGTCCGTCGTCTTCACCAGCGCGACCTCGAGCGGGGCTACGGAGAGGTCCTGCTTCCCGATGCCCTGGGCCGGAAGCATCCAACCGCAGCCCGCGACTGGCGGTGGCAGTGGGTCTTCCCCGCAGCGCGTCTCGCCCGGGACCCGCGCTCGGACCGCATCGCCCGCCACCACCAGCACCCGACCGTCCTGCAACGGGCGGTCAAGCAGGCCGCGGAGCGGGCGAGAATCCCCAAGCGGGTCACCTGCCACATCTTCCGGCATCATGCCGACTCGCTTGGATTATGCCGATACCCTGGCCCGCGGTGCCTATACGAGTCGATTGTCGCCAGTCGGCGACCATTCGCTGATTGTGAACGTGGCATAATCCGGCTGTCTTCTCCGGCCTGGCAACGAAGCCGGGAAAGGAGAAGACATGCTGGAGCGCTTCTTTTCGGATCCTGAGGTCGTCCAACGGCTGCGACGTGGTCCTCTGGGACCGCACCTCGACTCGTACGCAGCGTGGGTCAATGCCCTCGGCTATGCCCAGTCGACGACTCGGGAGCAGCTTTGGTTTCTAGCGGGGCTGGGCCGATGGTTGCAGCGACAAGCGGTCTCGGTCGCTGACCTCGACGAACAAGTCGCAGAGACATTTCTCCATCAGCGGCGGAGACGGCGCGGCGGCGTGCCCCGCAGTGACGCGGCTACGTATTGTCGCTTTCTCGACCACCTGCGGAAGGAAGGAGTGGTGGCTCCAGCCGAGAACCGGCCTGAGGAGTCCGTGCTGGATGAGCTGACGCGTCGCTATGAGGCCTACTTGAAGCGAGAGCGTGGACTGGCAGGAGCAACGGTAGTCGCCTATCGGCCGTTCGTCCGTCGCTTCCTGGTCGACCGTTTCCGGAATGAGCCCCTGCGTCTCGGGGAACTTCGTCCGCCGGAGATCTCGAGCTTCGTCCAGCGCCATGCCTACTCGATGGCTCCGAAGCGGGCACAGTTGATGGTGTCGGCGTTGCGGTCCTTCTTCCGCTTTCTGCTGCAGGAGGGGGAGATTGCCACGGACTTGGCAGCTTGCGTGCCTGGGGTGGCCGACTGGAGGCTGTCGAGCGTCCCCAGGTATCTCGGTGCAGAGGAGGTCGAACGTCTGCTGAGCTCCTGCGACCAGCGCACCGGGATCGGACGGCGGGATTACGCGATCCTCTTGCTGCTGGCCCGACTCGGCCTCCGGGCCAGCGAAGTGGTGGCGCTGGAGCTCGACGACATCGACTGGAGAGCCGGCGAGATCGCGGTGCGGGGCAAGGGGCAGCAACACGATCGTCTTCCCCTCCCCCAGGAGGTAGGCGAGGCTTTGGCCACCTACCTGCGCAGGGACCGTCCCTGCATCTCGACGCGCCGAGTCTTCGTCCGCGTAAGGGCACCACTCCGTGGCTTTTCCGGCCCGCAGGCGATCAGCACGATCGTGCGTCGAGCCCTGCAGCGGGTAGGCCTCACGGCGCCCGCCAAGGGAGGCGCTGCCCACCTACTGCGCCACAGCTTGGCGACCGGAATGCTGCGTGACGGGGCCTCGATGGCCGAGATCGGAGAGGTTCTGCGCCACCGGGCAGCGGCCACGACCGAGATCTACGCCAAGGTGGACATCGGTGGCCTGCGCTCGCTTGCACAACCGTGGCCGGGGAGTGGAGGTGGGCAATGAGCGAGCTCCGACAAGCGATAGACCAGTACCTCACCCTTCGCCGTAGCCTCGGGTTCGAACTCCGGGAGCCGGAGACCGTCCTCCGCCGTTTCGTCGCCTTCGCGGACCGTGAGGGTGCTGCGTACATCACCACGGACCTCGTCCTGCGCTGGACGAGCGAGCCGAGCAAGGCGCAACCTGCGACCTGGGCCTCGTGGGTGGCGATGGTCCGTCGCTTTGCCCGTTGGTGGAGCGCAACCGATCCGCGTACGGAGGTGCCGCCCGAGGGCCTTCTTCCCCATCGGTACCGTCGCCAACCCCCGTATATCTACAGCGACGACGAGATCGAACGGCTCGTTCGGGCGGCCGCCCAACTGCCTTCTGCCAACGGCCTGCGTGCGCTCACCTACTCCACCTACTTCGGACTCGTGGCCGCGACAGGGATCCGGATGAGTGAAGGCCTTGCGCTCGATCGCAGCGATGTAGACCTCGATGAAGGAAGCCTGACGATCCGGCGCACCAAGTTCGGCAAGTCGCGGATCGTCCCACTGCATGCCTCGACTCGTGCAGTGCTCGAAGGCTACGCGGCACAAAGGGACGACATCCTTCGGCGCGTCGAGACACCTGCCTTCTTCGTCTCCGAGCACGGCCGCCGGATCACGCAGTGGAGCACGCGATACAACTTCGCCAGGGTCTCGCAGCAGATCGGTCTTCGGCCCACAGTCGGCGGCCACCGACACGGCCACGGCCCCCGGCTTCATGACATGAGACATCGATTCGCCGTCCGGACGCTGATCGAGTGGTACCGGACAGGGCTCGATGTGGAACGTGAGATCCCGAAGCTCGCGACCTACCTGGGGCACGTCCACGTCAACGATACCTACTGGTACATCGAGGCCGTCCCCGAACTCCTCCAACTGGCCACCGAGCGCCTCATGCAGGAATGCCAGGAGGAGCTGTCGTGACCGCTGCCAGCCTCCCGGCCCTTCTGCAGGCCTTCTTCAGCGACCGCCTGCTCCGACAACGACGGGCGAGCCCGCACACCATCGCCGGATACCGCGATACCTTCCGTCTGCTGCTCCGCTTCGCGGCCGAACAGCTCGGAAAGGCCCCGACGGAGCTCGGGGTCGAAGACCTCGACGCGCCCTTCGTCGGCAGGTTCCTCGACCACCTCGAGGCCGAGCGGGGCAACTCCGCACGCACACGGAACGCTCGCCTGGCCGCAATCCGTTCCTTCTTCCGCTACGTGGCCCTGAGTGAGCCCGCCCATGCACTTCTCTGCCAGCGCATTCTGGCGATGCCAAGCAAACGCCATGAGCGTCGACCCGTCGAGTTCCTTGATCGGCCAGAGATCAACGCGTTGCTCGCCGCGCCCGACACTTCCACATGGACGGGACGACGAGATCGCATGCTTCTCCTCGTGGCAATCCAGACGGGTCTGAGAGTCTCCGAGCTGATCGGCCTCCGCAACCAGGATGTGGTCCTCGGAACCGGGGCCCACGTCCGGTGCGAAGGCAAGGGGCGCAAGCACCGCTGCACCCCGCTACGAAAGGACGCCCTGGTAATGGTCGAGGCGTGGCAGAGGGAACGGCGTGGCCTCCCTGAAGACCCCCTCTTCCCCAGCCTCCGGGGTGGTCCCCTCAGCCGCGACGCGGTCGAACGCCTTGTCGCCAAGCACGTTGCAGCCGCTCAGCCGCGTTGTCCTTCCCTAAAGCGCAAGAGGGTCACCCCTCATGTGCTCCGTCACACCGCCGCGATGGAGCTTCTCCAGCACGGCGTCGATCGCTCGGTCATCGCCCTCTGGCTCGGACACGAGTCCGTCGAAACCACCCAGATGTATCTCCACGCTGACCTGCGCGTGAAGGAGCAGGCCCTGTCGAGGACCACCCCGGTGGGGGTCAAACCCGGCCGCTATCGCCCCGGCGACGGCCTGTTGGCCTTTCTCGAGGCTCTGTGATTATGCCGATTTCTGTTCCAGCGCGACCGCCGCGAGCCCTCGACGTCCAGGTCTCCATTGCCACTGTCTCGGCATAATCCAAGAGTCGGCATGATGGCGGTTATGCCGATATCGGCATAACCGGCACTCCTTCGCTACCCACCTGCTCGAAGACGGCGCAGACATTCGCACTGTCCAGGAGCTTCTCGGACACCGCGACGTCAGAACGACGATGATCTACACCCACGTCCTCGACCGCGGCCCCCTCGGCGTCTCCAGCCCTGCGGACCGGCTGTAGGATCGATGCCGCGTTTTCAGCAAGCGAGTCTCCCCGCCAAACACCCGCAAAGCCAACCTCCGCAAGCGCTTCCGCTACCGGTGCAAGGCACGCCAGCAGTGAAATAGGCTGCGGCCCAGCAGCCAGTCTTCCCGCGCCCGCTTCCCACGCCGACATAGGCTGCAAACCTTCGCAGCAATAAGCCGGACGCACAGCCCGCGAGCCGCCAACCCAGCGAAGTACCGTGCGATCTCGGTCCTCCCCCTCTGGGAGCCGAAAAAAAACGGTCAAGCTCGCAGCGTTTCGGGGTACCCTGGTGCAACCTACTACTAGTTGGGCAGCGCGAGACGAAGACCTGGGATCATCGTCATCGTGGGCTACGGCGAAGCCCTTGCCGAACGCGGTTCAGATTCTCTCGAGCGCTTCCGCTGTCGCTCTCGGCCTCAGTTCTTGCCGTCGCGTTCGCGGCCAACGTCCTTGGCCGCCCGCAGCGGATTCGCACGTGGAGTTTCGACTCGGCGTCCATTTCGTAGGAGCCTGGCGCGCTCGTCCGTCGGCTCGCGCAAGTCTCGTCTGCTGCTGGCGGCCTGGGCATCGACGCTTGCTCTTCTGAGGCTCGTCTCCGCAGATGGATCGCTCTTGGATCATCGTCGTGGCGCTCACCGTGACGGCGGTGCACCCTCATCGCGTTCGGCCGTGCGAGTGTCGTCTCGCCGCGATGCCGCTGCGAGCTATGGCTCGAGCACGTTCGGCGCTAAGGCCCTGCGACCTCGGAGGTCGGCCGCCCAACAAGCCGCTGAAGCTGACGGCCGAACGCGTCAGTCGCAATCGGATCCGCGGTGGTGGTCAGGGTTCCCCGGGGTGGGTCGCCCATGGTAAGCTTCATGCCGGCCGCAGCTTAGCGGCCATCCGTTGGGCTGCAACGCGAAGGCAATCATCTGACGCCTAGTCTGCGCGCTTCTTGCTGGCCTTGGCGCGGCCCGTCTTCTTCTTGGACGTCACTCGCTTCCGCGTCTCGGGCAGCACTTCGCGAAGAACCCTGCGCAACGTCTCCTCAAGTGGTTCCCGCTGCGTTTCTACGTACTCGCGCAGCGCTTGATTGATCATCGTTTGGTAGTTTCCACCGCCGCCTTCGTGTGCGCGCTTGCGAAACCACTCCAACAGATCGTCGTCAATCCGAATCGTGATGCGGGTCTTTCCCGGAGGCGTCGGAATCACCGGCCCCCGCTTCCCCTTGGCGAAATCGTAATTCTTCTTCATCGCTTGCTCTCATATTGGCGGCGCTCTGAGCGCGTCGCCTTCCTCGCCGAAATAATGCGTGGCTCGTCGCCCGGCCAGGCGTAGGCGACCACCAACACGCGACCTAGTGCATCCGCTCCCATCGTTACGAAGCGTTCGTCGTCTTCGCTGTCGTCTCGAATCGTGAGCGCAAGTTCGTCGCTGAGGACGGTTGCTGCGTCGGCGAAATCGACTCCGTGCTTTTTGAGGTTCTGCGCCGCCTTCTCTGGATCCCACTCGATCACGCCATCAAGTATATGCACAATCGTACATACCTGGCAAGCGTGGGTTGCAGCCCAACAAAGCCGCTGAAGCTGACGGCCGAACGCGCAGGCGCAACGGATCTGGGGTGCTGGTCAGGGTTCCCCGGGGCGGGTCGCCCATGGTAGGCTTCATGCCGGCCGCAGCTTAGCGGCCATCCGTTGGGCGGCTGACCTTTAGGAGTAGAAGTATGGCTACTCTCCATCTGATGGTTGGGCTTCCTTGTTCAGGGAAAACAACGCTAGCAAAAGAGCTTGAACATGAACTACCGGCGCTTCGATTAACCTGATGAGTGGCACATACGCCTTTTTGGTCAAGATGCATGAAGAGCCAGAACACGATGCTCGGCATAGCCTAATCGAGACTATCCTCTGGAATATAGCTCGTAGGGCGTTGCTGGAATTGGGAACGAATGTTATCCTCGATTTCGGTTTTTGGGCGCGAGAAGAACGCGAAGATTATCGGTCGCGTGCGAAGCAACTTGGGGCCAGTAGCGAAGTACGACTATCTGGATGTGCCGGAGGCGTGAGTTATTGAGGCGGCTTGAGAAAAGGAATTCGCGGCCTTCACAGGAAAGTTTTCTTTATTTCCGAGGAAGCGATGAAGCCTTGGATTGCTTTCTTCCAAATGCCGACACCTGATGAGCTTGAGCGAAGAGAGTAAAGACAGTGTCCACACTTCCCAACACAATCCGAATCATGCTTTCCTCAAGCAGAAGTCGTCGTGGTGGCCACTTGCCTGTCGAGTCTCGAAGCGCACGCCGCCCAACAAGGGCTTGCAGCTGACAAGACATCTAGGCGTTTCGGAATTCGGTAGCGTTCTGGCGTAGGGGCTCTGTAGCGCGGCGTTGACGGTCAGCGCCTGTCTGTCGCAGCTGACAGCCCGATCCGTTGGGCGGCGCGACGACGTGGTTGACTGTGAGTATCTCCAAGAATACAATTGGACGTACCGTTGGAGGTAACATCGTGCCCAAAGTGCCCGATATCGTGCCGATTTCGGACCTACGCCAGGATGCCTCTGCCATCCTCAAGCGGGTTCGCAGTTCCCGCGAGCCCCTTGTCATCACGCAGCGGGGGCGTGCAACGGCCGTCATGCTGAGCGTCGATGCCTACGAGCGATCTGAGGAGGAGCGACAGATCCTCCTGGCCCTCGCCCGAGGGGAGCGAGAGCTGGAAGCCGGCAAGGGCCCTTTTCTGGACACTGTCCTCCGCGAAGCGGACAAGCTGCTGAAGAACTCGTAGGCCATGCGCGTCAGGTTCACGCCGTCGGCGCGCGAGGAATTCCTCGAAGCGCTCGCCTACATCCATCGAGACAATCCAGCGGCTGCTCGCCACTTTCGCGGCCGCGTCGAACATGTCCTGCGACGCTTGGAGCGTTTTCCCGACTCCGGGCGCAGCCTCCCCGAGTTTCCCGAACTGCCTCACCGTGAAGTCGTCGTTGCTCCCTATCGCTTCTTTTACCGAGTGCGGAGTCGCACGGTCTGGATCGTCGCAGTTTGGCACGGTGCGCGAGAAGTACAGGAGCCTTCGGAGTAGGCGCGCC
This sequence comes from uncultured delta proteobacterium, assembly GCA_963722885.1. Lineage (GTDB taxonomy): Bacteria > Myxococcota_A > UBA9160 > UBA9160 > UBA6930 > CAVXZE01. Next base: position 166,541 of record CAVROS010000037.1, on the reverse strand, counting down.
GCCCAACAAGCCGCTGAAGCTGACGGCCGAACGCGTTGGCGCAACGGATCTGGGGTGGTGGTCAGGGTTCCCCGGGGCGGTTCGTTCATGGTAAGCTTGTTGCCGGCCGCAGCTTAGCGGCCATCCGTTGGCCAGCCAGCCGAGAGACTTGCACGGATACCGTGTAATCATTAAACTCGCGCTATAGTGATCGCTTCATTCGGCGACCAGGCGACCGCGGATCTCTACAACGGCGCGCGGACCCGGCGTGCGCGATCGTTTCCGGCCGATCTCGCTCAAACGGCCGTGCGAAAACTCGACATGTTGAACGCGGCCCATTCGTTGTCAGATCTTCGATCGCCGCCTGGAAATCGACTCGAACTGCTTCGGGGTAACTGGAAAGGCTTTCACAGCATCCGCGTCAACGAGCAATGGCGCGTCGTCTTTCGATGGTCGGAGGGGCTAGCCCACCAGGTACGCCTCATCGATTACCACAAGGGGTAGACATGCAGCCCAAGCATCGCGTGCCGACGCACCCGGGTGAGATCCTCCGGGAAGAGTTCCTCGTTCCCCTCGGCCAGACGCAGGTGGCACTGGCGGAGCATCTGAAGGTTCCGGTCCAGCGAATCAATGAGCTTGTGCGCGGCAAGCGTGGAGTCACCCCCGAAACGGCTTGGCTGCTGGCGCAGGCCCTGAACACTACTCCCGAGTTCTGGCTCAACCTTCAGGCGGCGTACGATCTGGCCATCACGCGTCCCGCCCGCCAGGTCTCGAGGCTGCGGCGCGCGTCCTAGGTGAACTGGCTGCCCGACAAGCCGCTGAAGCTGATGGCCGAACAGCGAGGCGTAACCGATCCGCGGCGTTGGTCAGGGTTCCGCGGGGCGGGTCGCCCATGGTAAGCTCTATGCCGGCCGCAGCTTAGCGGCCATCCGTTGGGCAGCACGACCACAGGGGGCGAATGCGAATAGCTCTCGCATCTGATCACGCCGGCTTCCGCTACAAGACGATCATCGCCGAGCATCTCCGCAAGCAAGGGTACGAGGTCATTGACTTTGGCACATCCTCCGAGCGGCCCGTGGACTATCCGGACGTGATTCGGCCGGCCGCGCTGTCGGTGGCTCGGGGAGAATGCGAACGAGGAATCGTGCTGGGCGGCTCCGGCAACGGCGAGGCCATCGCGGCCAACCGAATTCGCGGTGTGCGCTGCGCCTTGTGCTGGACCGAAGAGTCAGCGCGGCTGGCCCGAGCGCACAACGACGCCAACATGGTCTCTCTTGGTCAGCGCCATCTTTCCATGGAGCAGGCACTGGCGATCGTCGAAACGTGGCTCATCACACCGTTTGAGGGCGGCCGCCACTTGCCAAGAATCGCAAAGCTCGACCAGTAGTCTTCGAGTCGGAGCGTGCTGTCTAACAAGCCGCTGAAGCTGACGGCCGAAAGCGTCAGTCCAATCGATCCACGGTGCCGACCAGGGTTCCCCGGGGCGGGTCGCCCATGGTAAGCTTCATGCCGGCCGCAGCTTAGCGGCCAGACGTTATACCGACCAACAGGCAAACCATGAGCGCCTTATCGTGAGCGAGATTGGCCTACCTCTTGCCGTTGGCAGCCGTGTCGTTGTCACCGGCATGGCCGGCGCGGGAAAGAGCACGTTCTCGCGAGCGCTCTCGGCGAAGACCGGCCTTCCCGTCATCCATCTCGACCTCCACAGCTGGAATCCCGGCTGGGTTCGGAGGCCCGAGGACGAGTTCCGCGAGAAGCAGCGCGCCCTGCTCGCTGGCCAGAAGTGGATCGTTGACGGCAACGTCGCACCCGATCTTGGGTTCGAGCGCGGGGAGACACTCGTGTTCCTCGACACGCCGTGGTGGATCTGCGCACGGCGCGCGTTCGTGCGCGGGCTTCGCAGGCCGCGCGGTTTCCAGCCGCCCGAGGGCTGCGATGATTCGGCCTGGCGACGGTTGCGCGACGAATGGTGTGTTGGTCTGGCGCATCTGGCGAGGCCGCCACGCGGAGCGCGAGCGAGAGCTTGCGATTGCGTCGCATTACCGAGCGCAAATGGCGGTTCACATTCTGCGTTCGACGCGGGCGGCGCGAGAGTTCGTCGGTCGCGCCCCGTCCAAGCCATAGCGAGAGTTCTCCCGGAATAGCCGGGGGAACTCTCGCTATGGCTTAGACCGCCTGCAGGAATACGATGAAGCACGACGGTGGATGGACGCGCCTCGACTCGCGGTATCTCTACGAGAGTCGCTGGTTCAACCTGCGCCAAGATGAGGTGTCTCCACCCACTGGAGAACGGGTCACCTACACCCTCGTTGAGTATCCGGGCTACGTGATGGTCGTGCCGCTGCTCGACGACGGCCGCGTAAATCTTGAGCGCGTGTACCGCTACTCGGTGCAGGAGACGGTGCTGGAATGTCCCTCTGGCGGCCTCGACAGCGATACTCCGGAGGTGGCGGCCCGGCGTGAGGACGAAGAAGAGACAGGCTGGGTTGCCGAGACGCCGGCCTCCATGGGCTCATTCTACGGGAGTGACGGTATCAGCGACGAGCGCTTCTATCTCTTTCCTGCAACGGACCTCAGCGAGTCGGGGCAAATGAGTCGCGAGCCCACGGAACAGATTGAGCTTGAGTTCGTGCCTCTCCAGCACGCAGCGGAGCTGGCGCTGTCCGGATCTATTCGGGACGCGCCCAGTGCGCTGGCGTTGATTCTTGCTCAGGGAAAGGTGGGCCGGCGGCCTAACGAGTCGCTGAAGCTGGCCGAACGCGTTGGCGCAACGATCCGCGGCGGTGGTCAGGGCTCCCCGGGGTGGTTCGCCCATGGTATGCTTCAATGTCGGCCGCAGCTTAGCGGCCAGACGTTGGGCGGCGGGAGCAAGATGGAAATTAGCGAGCAGTCGCCGAGTTACCTCGAGGAGTACGCTCGCGTATCAATCGCCTTCGAAGTCAACCGCATCCTTGACTTGTCGGTTCGCGACGATGGGCTCGGTGGCTTCGCCCTTCTTGAACGCTCGCTCAGCCCGACCGTCGTGAAGGACTACGACGCCATTCCTGGGAATCACCCTACAGACTGGGTGCGGCGGTTCGATCTCTCGAACTGGGGTCTCCTTTCGGTGCGACTGGGTGGTGAGTACGTCGGGGGCGCGGCGGTCGCCCTCAAGACGCCGGGCCTCCTTATGTTGGAAGATCGCAGCGATCTCGCCGTTCTCTGGGACATTCGTGTTGCCCCTCGTGCGCGTGGGCGCGGCATTGGCGCAGCACTCTTTGGTTCAGCCGAGCAATGGGCCGAGGCACGGGGCTGTCGCCAACTCAAGGTCGAAACCCAGAACATCAATGTACCAGCCTGCAAATTCTACGCGCGCCAGGGATGTGCGCTGGGTTCCATACACCGATTCCCGTATCCAGAGTTCCCGGAGGAGGTTCAGCTCCTCTGGTACAAGAGCCTCGGCGATTCTGCGTAGCCCGCCGCCCAACAAGATGAGTTGACACGGCTGGCCTTCTCGTGGAATCCGCTGAAGCTGACGGCCGAAAGCATTGGCGGGATCGATTCGCAGTGCCAGTCAGCGTTCCCCGGGGTGGGTCGCCCGTGGTAAGCTCCATGTCGGCCGCAGCTTGGCGGCCAGACGTAAGGCAGCGCGACCGACGCCATGCGAATCCGGAAAGCAACGCCCGCGGATCGAGACGCTATTGTCGCCTTTGATCACGTGGCTCGTTCTGATCCGAGACGCGTGCGATTCATCGACAGGGTTCTCAGATCACTTGCTTGCCTCGTGGCAGAGCATCATGGGAGCGTAGTCGCATACGCTGCACTGGAGTACAGCTTCTACGAGCAGGGATTCGTTTCCATCCTCTACGTGGCTGAGTCTCAACGACGTCAGGGTATTGGGCGGGCTCTCATGGAAGCGCTCGCGGCGCGGTGCGATACCCCAAAGCTGTTCACGTCGACGAACCAGTCCAACCAGCCGATGCAGCAGCTTCTTGACGCGCTTGGGTATCTTCCGAGCGGCGTCATTCACAACCTCGATCCCGGAGATCCGGAACTCGTCTACATGCTGAATCTTCGGGAGCGCGTAGCCTAAGAGCCGCCGAAGCCGAAGTCCGAGCGCGTCGGCGTAATCGATCTGCGTTGGTGTTCAGGGTTCCCAGTGGTGGGTCGCCCATGGTAAGCTTCACGCGAGCCACAGCCTAGCGGCCAAAGGTTGGACGGCCACACGTCTGAAGTTCACATGACCAAACCTACGATACGACCGTATGCCGCGACCGATTCCGAGGCAATCATCAGCCTGATCGCGGAATACCGCGCTGAAGATCGTGGGAGGCTGGTCGATCGCAGCGTCATGGCCGCCACCCTTCACGTTTTCGCAGACGCTGCGCAAGACCGCATCTTTGTCGCCGACATCGCAGGCGAGGTCGTCGGGTACGTCGCGATTCACTGGGTGCCTTTTCCGATGATTCAGGGATGGGAAGCATACATCTCCGACCTGCTTGTTTCACAGGCGGTCCGAGGCGCTGGAATCGGCCGTGGTCTCTTGGAAACGGCCGAGTCTGAGGCTCGCGAACGGGGATGCGCTCGGCTCATACTCAACAATCGCAGGACGAATCCGTCATTCCTGCGCAGGTTCTATCCGAAACACGGATTTCGCGAACGCGAGGAGTATGGAAATTTCGTCAAGTCGCTTCGGTGAGTGAGCGGGGGTGCTGCCCAAGACGCCGCTCGAGCTGACAGCCGAACAGCGCAGTCCAATCGATCTGCGTTGTTGGTTGGGGTTCCCCGGTGCGGATCGCCCATGGTAAGCTCCATGCAGGTCGCAGCTTAGCGGCCATCCGTTGGGCGGCGTGATTGGGTCCTTCGGGATTCGCACCTCCTCGGTCATCGGTATGCCCGCATCGTCAACTCGTCATCGACTCGGCAGAGCGCGCCCCTCGTCCGGGGCGCAGCGATCGCGTCGCGCGCTGCAGTCGAGGCACTGCAGTCAGAAGCTCCCTGCCGCATCTCGAGCCGCCAGGTTCCGGCACGGGACTTGCTTCTTTCGGGCGGCAGGAGGCTATCCATGATCCGACCCATCGTGGTTCTCACCCTGCTGGTGCTCCTCTTCGGCTGCTCCGGGGTCACGCGTCTGGACTTCACGAACTGGGGTCGTGCCATTTGGCAGCGGCCCGAGGACGTGGTCCGCGCCCTCGCGCTCCCGCCCGGCGCGAGAGTCGCAGACGTCGGCGCCGGCAAGGGGTACTTCGTTTCCTATCTGTCGGACGCCGTCGGAAAAGGTGGGCGAGTCTACGCAGTGGAAGTGGAAGCCGAGCTTACCCAGGCGCTGGAGAGTCGCTTCGCGGAAGCGTGCAACGTTGAGGTCGTGCTCGGAGGATTCAAGGATCCGCTGCTTCCCGATGGCCAGATCGATCTGGTTCTCATCGTGAACACCTACCACCACATTGAGGACCGAGAGCTCTATTTCCGCAGGCTCTTGGTTGATCTTGCGCCAGAAGGCCGTGTGGCGGTGATCGAACCCGATGCAGAACTCACCGGAATTCTGGGGCTCTTCGTGAAAGACGGTCACGGGAGCCGCGCCTCGGATGTCGAGCGCGAGATGCTCGAGGTCGGCTATCGTCGGATCGAGAGTATCGACCTGCTCCCCATCCAGATCTTCGAGATCTTCGGCAGCGCTCTGTAGCGCGCTGCACGCAACCGAGCGGTGCTCGGACCACCCCGATCCAGCGCCGCCTGCCTGCTTCTACTCGGTCTTCTCCCAGACCGAGACGTGGGAGGTGCTCTCGTCGGTGAATGGCTCGCGGGTCCAGCCGGCCCAGCGCTCGCGCAGGGTCATGCCCGCGAGGCGCGCCATCAGGTCGAGCTCGGCGGGCCAGACGTAACGGTAGGGCGCCGAGAAGGTCCGGAGGTCACCGTCGTCGATCCAGTAGTGGTGCGAGTACAGGATCTGCCCTGCGAAATCCGTGTACTCATCGAAGGCGAGGTGGGTCCGACGTACGTCGAAGGCTCGCACCCGTTCGCCCGGCGGCACCCGCCGCAGCTCGGGGACGAAGACCTCGATGACGAAGCACCCGCCGGGTTCGAGGTGGGCGGCTGCGTTCCGGAAGCACGCCACCTGCTCGTCCTGCGTGGTCAGGTTCGTGATCGTGTTGAACACGAGGTAGGCGATCCGAAATGTGCCGCCGACCCGTGTCCTTGCGAAATCCCCGACCGTGATCCCGATCTGCTCCGAACCCGGCTTCCTGCGGAGCTGTTCGACCATCGGCTCGGAGATATCGATGCCGTGCACGGGCACGCCTCGCCCGCTGAGCGGAAGCGCGACCCGGCCGGTGCCGACCCCGAACTCGAGGGCAGCGCCTTCGCCGGCCAGCTCCTCGAGGAAGCCCACCGCTGGCTCGAGCACCTCGGGTCGGTACATGTCGACCGAGGTCTCGTCGTAGCGTGCTGCAATCTGTTCGTTGAACCGGGCCTTCGCCACGCTTACCATCCTGTCACGGCCGCACCGCGGTCCGCGAGTGACTTTCGGGCTCTCGATGATGCCCGGCAAGATCGTATCGTCTTGCCATGTGTACCACCATCGACAAGGCAGGGCGGTTGGTAGTTCCGAAGGCGCTCCCAGACGGGCTCGGATTCGACCGGGTACTCGTCCGTCTCCTGCTCGTGTACGCTACTTTCAGCGACTCGCGGCATTCGGCCGCCGCCTGACAGGGCGCTGCGGGCCGAACAGCGGCCTTCAATCGATCCGCGGTGGTGGTCAGGGTTTCCCGGGGCGGAGCGCCCATGGTAAGCTCAATGTCGACCGCGGCTTGTTGGCCAGGCGTTGGGCGGTGTGAGTCGACATGATCGAAGTTGCCTATGTCAACATCTTTGTGAACGACCTCGACCGTGCGGTTGAGTTCTACGACTCGAAGCTTGGCCTTACGTTGATGCACTCCGATCCGGGACATGGGTATGCGTCCCTATCCGCTGGGCGGATCCGCCTCGGACTCGCGGTCGCCGGAGCAGATCACCAGGCTCTCGTGGGACGCCTCACTGGGGTCGGCTTGGCGGTCGCCGACCTAGAGGCGGAATATTCCCGCCTTTCTGGCCTCGGTGTGACATTCGGCATGCCGCCGACGCGGCAGCCCTGGGGCGGGTTCATGGCACTCGTCACCGACCCCGATGGAAACACGCTCTACCTGGATGAGGTTTCGGCCGCACACTCCCAATAAGCTCGTACACGCCGCTGTTCATCGTTTCGGAGTTTAGCGAAGGTGCCAGTCTTCTCCGTAGAGCCGCGCCGAGAGCCGGCGGGCCACGCTTAGCGAGGCGGCGTTATCCCACGATGTGCTGTAGAGCGCAAGTCGACCCGTCCGCTGAACGGCGCGCGCCCAGCGTGCGACAGCCGCCGTCGCCAGTCCGCGATTCCGGAAGGGTTCGAGGGTCTCGACGCCAGCCTCGGCAGCGACGGACGTGCACCCCCTCGGAGAGTGACAGACGGAAGCCGGTTGCCCATCGGAAAAGGCGATCACCACCGGCGCCAACGCGTCGAAGTGATCCGCCAACCAAGGAAAGGCCTCGTACCACTCCGAGGTCTCATTGGCCGTCACCTCCCGAGTCCGGGCGTCACACGGGAGATCTGTCGGCAACACATAGGCAGGGCCCCGCCATTCGGACTCGATGGGAGCGAGCACTTGCTGCACAAGTTCCCGACAGGTGGGGCTCCGGTCAACGCGCGGCGAGTCGAGTGTCGGCTCCGCAGAGCAGAGCCGATCTAGAACACGTTTCGTGTGTCGATCAACATCCACGCGCACCGCCCAGACGTTCCTCTTTCGAGATCGACCCAGGAAGATCCGTGGAGCCGGGTGCGCCTCGGGGTCACGCGTGGCAGTGAGCCTCCCGCGTCCATTTCTCGCGAACAAGATTTCGAGCTGGATCTCGATCAGCGACTTCACTCAGCTACGCTAGCCAAGGCTGCGCAGGGGCGCAGATGCTGTAGCGCGTGGCCCAGCAACCCGCTGAAGCTGAAGGCCGGACATCGCAGTCCCATCGGTCCGCGGTGTCGGTCAGAATTCCCCGGGGTGGGTCGCGCATGGTAAGCTAGACGTCGGCGGCAGACTAGCGGCCAGACGTTGGACGGAAGGAGTTCTTGCTTGGACTACACGCCTTCTTTTCGCCACGCACAACGAGACGCGATTGGCGTCGCGCTCTCCATCTTCATTGCGGTCATCACCATGGCATGCGGTTCCGCCGATCAGCGGAGTCCCAATGATGGAACACTTACCGACAGCGCCTATGAGAGCACCTACTTCGGATTCACCTTGCCACTTCCGACGGGATGGTCGGTCGCAACTCCTCAGACCGAAGAGCATCTCCGCGAGGTGGGCAGGAATACTATGGCGGACGCCGACCCACAGCTGCAAGCCAGCATCGAGGCGGCGAGCGCGAAGAGCTTTCAGTTGCTCACTGTCTCCGAGCATCCGGTAGGAGCAGCTGTTCCATTCAATCCTATGATCATGATCGCAGCCGAGAACATCGCTCACGCTCCAGGTATCAAGACCGGGGCGGATTACTTGTTCCACCTGAGGGGTGTTCTGGAGAAGAGCTCCATCCCTTACGAACCCAGCGGAGAGATCTCCGTTTTCGATTTGGGTGGGCGGTCCTTTCACCGAAGAGACTTCGAGATTTCACCCCCGTCCGGCGTCACGCAATCGTACGTTTTCGCCCGGGAGGGGGAATATGCCCTTGGATTCGTTCTCACGGCGCGAGATCAAGCTGAACTCGAACATCTACTGAGTCTCATATCCAAAATTCATTTTCGTTGAGCTACCGGTCCGTAGCGTCTGTCGTCCACCATGCCGCTAGAACTGGCGGCCGAACAGCGTCCTTCAATCGATCCGCGGTGCGGGTCAGGGTTCCCCGGCGTGGGACTCCCATGGTAAGCTCAATGTCGGCTGCAGCTTTGCGGCCAGAAGTCAGGCAGCGGGAAGGGCCATGGATCTCTGGAAATACTTCGCGGTTGGACATGAGCACCATCTTTACTGCAATCCGGTGAGCGAAGCCAAGGTGGATGAGCTGATCGAGCTCTTGACTCTGCCGGACGAGGCTCGGCTTCTCGACATCGCGTGTGGCAAGGCTGAGTTCCTGGTACGGACCGTCAGGCGATGGAAGTGCAGCGCGGTCGGAGTCGACATTTCTCCGTATTTCGTTGCGGACGCTCGTGCAAAGGTCGAGGCATCGGGCCTCGAGTCTGCGATCGAGATCGTGGAGGAAGATGGGAGCGAGTATGGCGGGAAGCCGTCGTCCTTCGACGCGGCGGTTTGTCTAGGCGCCTGCTGGATCTGGGGCGGACTGGAGGGAACACTTCGTGCGCTCACCTCCTGGGCCAAGCCAGGTGGGATGGTCGTAGTCGGAGAGCCCTTCTGGCGGAGCGCTCCGTCTCTGCATCATCTCGAAGCCGCGCAGCTGACCGCGTCGAGTTTCAGCACACATTTGGGAAACGCCCAAACAGGGCTCGAGATGGGGTTGGGCCTTCTCCACACCATCGTCTCGAGCGAAGATGACTGGGATCGGTACGAGGGCTACCAGTGGTACGCCGCTGAGAAGTATTCGATCCGCAACCCTACCGATCCAGACGTCCCTGAGCTGATGGAAAACATGCGGAAGACGCGTAACCACTACCTGCAATGGGGTCGAGACGAAATAGGGTGGGCCATATATCTGTTCCGGAAGGACCCTTTCGAGCTCGCTGCCTAACGCCGCTCGAGCTGACTGTCGAGCAGCGCAGTCCAATCGACTCGCGGTGCCGGTCGCGGTTCCCCAGGGTGGCTCGCCCATGGTAAGCTCCATGTCGGCCGCAGCTTGGCGGCCAGACGTTGGGACGCGGGATGGAAACGGAATACCAGATTCGTTCGATGCGAATCGAAGACTACGACTCTGTCGTGACCCTGTGGCGAGATTCCGACGGGATCGTGCTGAGCGACACTGACGAAAGAGAGCCGTTGGAGAGGTTCCTGAGCCGAAACCCAGGGTTGAGCCTGGTCGCACACTGCCGTGGCGAACTCGCCGGAGCCGTTCTGTGCAGCCAAGATGGGCGCAGGGGCTACATGCATCATCTGGTTACAGGAAAGCAGTTCAGGCGCCGGGGAATCGGAAGTGCGTTGGTGCAGGCGTCGCTCTCGGGTCTTAGCCGCGTCGGAATTCAGAAATGCAACATCTTCATCCTTCCGGACAATCGTGAGGGTATAGCCTTCTGGCAGCACAACGGTTTCGAACTACTCCCGCACTACGACTGGATGCAGGCCATCAAGGAAGCTGACCACTGAGTTCCCCTGGGCGCCATCCCCGCGAATCAGCGTTCCGTTCCGTAGTGGCGAATCTCGAGGACGTTCCCGTCCAGGTCGCGGAAGTAGGCTGAGTGGGCGGTCACGCCTTGGGCGCCGAACGAGACCTTTCCCCCAGGCGTCAGTCGTATCCCGCGCTCGGCGAGTCGAGGGATGAGCGAATCGTACGCCGAGGCGCCCATCGAGAGACAGACGTGGTTGATCGGTGTCCCCCCGCTCTCGCCGCCGTCCGTGAATTCCCGGACGAACGGCACCAGCGCCCTGTCCATGAGATCGATGATCGTCCTGTCGTTCACTCGGACGCTCGGGAAGGGCGCCTTGCCGTCCTCGAACTCTCCCGCCCGCACAGCTTCGAGGCCGATGACATCGACGTAGAACTCAAGGGCGCGCTTCGGGTCGTCTACCCACAGTACGACGTGGTCGATCTGCATCTCGTCTAGCCTAGCACGAAGGGTTCCCCGGGGAGGCTCGCCCATGGTAAGCTCAATGCCAGCCGCAGCTTGGCGGCCAGACGTTGGCTGGCCCAACGGGAGGATAGTGTCCGATGGTAGCAGCGACGCTCGGGGGGGTTGTGCAATGAACCGACCGCTACTGATTACACTCGCGCTGGGGATCGCTCTGGGCTTTGGTGGTCAGGCGATAGCTCAGACCTCGCCGTTGCCCTCCTGGAATGATGGCGCGGCAAGAAACTCCATCATCGATTTCGTTGCGAGAGTGACCAGGCAAGGAGGCCCGGACTATGTGGCGCCTGCGGAACGGATCGCCACTTTCGACAACGATGGCACGCTCTGGGCAGAGCAGCCGATGTATGTCCAATTGGTCTTTGCTCTGGACCGCGTAAAGGCACTTGCGCCACTCCATCCCGAGTGGAAGCAGAAGCAGCCGTTCAAGGCCGCACTCGAAGGGGATCTGAAGACTGTCTTCGCAGGCGGCGAGCATGCGATTCTTGAACTCGTGATGGCTTCACACGCAGGCATGACCACGGAAGAGTTCAAGAGCACGGTTCAGGATTGGATTGCCACAGCGAGGCACCCGAAGACCGGTCGGCACTACACTGCGATGGTTTACCAACCCATGCTCGAGCTCCTGGCGTATCTGCAAGCCAACGAGTTCAAGACCTTCATTGTCTCGGGCGGTGGTATCGAGTTCATGCGCCCGTGGGCGGAGGCAGTGTACGGCATCCCGCCCGAGCAAGTGATCGGAAGCAGCATCAAGACACAGCTCGAGGTTCGCGACGGAAAGCCGGTGCTCGTTCGCCTGCCGGAGATCAACTTCATCGATGACAAGTCCGGAAAGCCGGTCGGCATCAATCAGCATATCGGCCGACGTCCCATCGCCGCGTTCGGAAACTCCGACGGCGACTTGGAGATGCTTCAGTGGGTAGCAGCGGGAGATAGCCAGAGCCTCTGCCTCTATGTTCATCACACCGACGCCCAACGTGAATGGGCCTACGACAGAGAGTCCAGCATCGGCCGCCTCGACAAGGGCCTCGATGAAGCGAAGGCCCGCGGCTGGACCGTCGTGGATATGAAGCAGGACTGGAGGGTCGTCTTCCCTTCCGATTAGGAGCTACCTCGTTGGAGTGGGCCGGCAAGCCGCTGATGTTGGGCTGCGCCGCCGACTTCTAAAGCGGAGGTCGGGTCCTGCCGATCCGCCGAGTGGTGCCTACTCTCCTCGCAATAATCATCGCTTCTCTGGCCGGCTGGCTCGTCCAGAGCCCAGTTCGCGAAATACTCGGCCCCATCCCTTCCGCCGCCGCGAGTCTGCTGGTGGGCGCCGGTGCCTTCTTTTTCGCGAAGCGGTTCCTCTCGGATCTTCGAGGTGGTTCTTAGCCGCGTTCATTTTCTCCCGCCCGGACGCGCGGATTCGCCTGAAGCTCGGACCCACTCCCCCTGTGCCAGGGTAGTTGTCGCCTTTAACTGATCCGTCCGACCCCCCCGGCCTAGCCCTCGTAGAGGGCTGGCCGGGGGGGTCGGACGGATCAGCACCCCGCGCAGGGGGCGATAAGGTGACAATCGAGATGGTGTATTCGGAGAAGTTCAAGTCGCGGATGGTGGCGAAGATGGTGGGGCCTCACGCCGTGAGTGCGAGCGTGCTGGCGGCCGAGGTGGGCATGAGCCAGCCCACGCTGTCGCGCTGGGTGCGGGAAGCGCATACGGTCCCGGGTATGGCGAAGAAGTCGCGGAGATCCAAGGAGAAGTCTCGCCCGCAGCGTCCCCAGGACTGGAGTCCGGAAGAGAAGCTTCGGGTGGTGGTGGAGTCGAGGGGCCTCACAGACGAGGAGTTGGGGGCCTTTCTGCGCAAGGAGGGGCTGCACCAGGCCCAGCTCGACGAGTGGTCGGCGACCGCGCGCTCAAGCCTGTCGGCGCGCAAAGGGGCGAAGAAGGCCTCGACCGAGTCGAAGCGCATCCGGGAGCTCGAGCGCGAGCTCCGGCGAAAGGAGAAGGCGTTGGCCGAAGCGGCCGCCCTGCTGATCTTGAAAAAAAAAGCCCAGGCGATCTGGGGGGACGAGGACGACGACACGGAACCGAGGAGCGGCAGATGATCGTGGAGCTGATCGATGAGGCGGTCGAATCCGGAGCGCGTCTCGACCGGGCCTGCGACATACTGGGGCTCACGGCCCGTACCGTCCAGCGCTGGTGTGAGCAAGGCGAGCAGGGCTTCGACCGTCGCCTCGGCCCGAAGACACCTCCTCGCAACAAGCTCAGCCCGGCAGAGCGAAGAGAGGTGCTGGATGCCGCAAATCGTCCCGAGCACCGCGATCTGTCCCCGAAGCAGATCGTCCCGCGGCTGGCTGACGATGACGTCTACCTTGCATCCGAGTCCACGTTCTACCGGATCTTGCACGAGGAGGACGCGCTGCACCATCGCGAGCCGAGTCGCCCACGGTCCGTGGCGAGACCGCGGGAGCACGTTGCGACGGGGCCGTGCGAGGTTCTCTCGTGGGACATCACGTACCTGCGCAGCGCCGTGCGAGGGGCGTTCTACTACCTCTACCTGGTCGAAGACATCTGGAGCCGCAAGATCGTGGGCTGGGCCGTGCACGAAGAGGAGTCGATGGACCTGGCCGCTCGGCTGATCGACGACACGGCAACCCGGCTGGGTTGCGATCGGAGTGAACTCGTCCTGCACTCCGACAACGGCGGCCCGATGAAGGGCTCGACCATGCTCGCGACGCTGCAGCGTCTGGGCATCGTGCCGTCCTTCAGCCGCCCGCACGTCAGTGACGACAACCCCTACTCGGAGGCGCTGTTCCGGACGCTCAAGTACCGGCCGGAGTATCCGCGTGGAGCGTTCGCGAGCCTGGAGGCCGCCCGTCGGTGGGTCGAGGCCTTCGTCGCCTGGTACAACATGGAGCATCTTCACAGTGCGATCGGCTTCGTGACCCCCGAGGATCGCCACACCGGACGGGACGTCGCCGTTCTTGCCGCGCGGCGACGAACCTACGCGGCTGCTCGGAAGAGGAATCCCGAGCGCTGGGCGCGCGGCATTCGAAACTGGGAGCGACTCGAGGTCGTCACACTGAACCCTGAACGGGAGAAATCGGCAGCGTAGATCAACTTCATGCGACAACTACCTTGAAACTCACCGCACTTGGATGCAAGGCCGCTTCCCGGCCAGTCGCTCGAGCCGACGGCCGAACGCGTCAGCGCGGTCGATCCGCGGTGGCGCAAGGGTTCCCCGGGGTGGTTCGTCCATGGTAGGCTCGATGCCGGCCGCAGCCTAGTGGCCAGACTGTCAGGTGGCGTCCCAAGATGTTTCTCGCGGCAGAAGTATTCCGGAACTCGTTACTGAGTCGGCTGATCCTCGAGTCCGTTCAATAGCCGTCATTCTGATGGCAGTGTTTGGCTCTGGTCGTGAGTCCAACTCGAGGTTTGCCTGTATTCACCCGGCAGATTGTCAGTCGACTGGGATGGCAGCGGCTCTTTCTCTCGTGAGGCCGCTCGTGCGGGGGCCCGTGTGCGCGATCTGATCCGCCTTCCAGACCATGCCCGAGTTCCTTTCGGACAGCGTCTCGCGAGGACTCTCGATTTCAGTTCATCACGCGACTTCCACCTTCGAAGGCACGCCCAACTCCTTGGTTGTGGTCAGCCGCTTCGCGGCAATCATCTCGCGGGCTGACGCTCGCTGCCTGGGAGCCGTGGGCTTGAACTCGGTAGAGCCATTCGCCGAGATCGCCTACCACCTCCACCCTGACTGCTGGGGATCTGGATACGCCGGGGAAGCATGTGAAGCCGTCATCACCTGGATCAGGGAGAATCTGGCGGTAGCGGAAATCGAGGCGTTCATTCTGCCCGAGAATGATCGTTCCATCACATTGGCCAGACGTCTCGGCTTCGTCTCCACGCCGCATTCGAAAGATGGTGCCCGGCGCTACGTACTCGACGCCACCTAGCAACGACTTGCAGCTGACCGAACAGCGTCCTGCAATCGATCCGGGATGCTGTTCACAAGGAGCCGTAGAGTCCGCCACTCAACAGTTCGCTGAAGCTGCCGCCTGAACACGCGTCGGTCAACCGCCAGATAGCTGCCACTCGCGCGAGAGGATCCTGTACGCGCGGCGTCCAGGAAGCTCGCGGTCTCGCTCTCGCTGCATTCCACACTTCTGCATCACTTTCTCCGAAGCCGCGTTCTGGGCATCGCAGGAGGCTCTCATCACAGTTGCGCCGAGCTCGCCGAATGCCAATGCAAGGACGAGCCGAGCAGCCTCCGTCCCGTACCCTCTGCTCCAGTAAGCGCGCTCCAGGAAGTAGCCAAAGCCGCCCTCCCGTTGGCTTTCTTCCAGCCGAGTCCACTGAAAGCCGGCGTCGCCAATCAAACGAGCAGACTCCCTGAGCTCTACCGCCAGAAAATATTTCCGCCGTTCCGCGAGGTCTTGCTCGGCGATGCACTCCGCAAGGTGCTTGGCCGAATCCTCGCGCGTTCGTGCACCAAAGCTCAGAAACTTCGTCACTACCGGGTCGCCAAGCCAGCGGTGCATCGCAGCAAGTTCGTCGGGCTGCCACTCTCGCAGGAGAATTCGGTGTCCCTCGATTCGCACGGCGGCTCCTAGGATCCCCTGTTGTGAACGGTTTCTCGAGGTGCGCAGCTGCCCAACACGCCGCGAAAGCCGACAGCTGAACCCGATCGTCCCTGCGACACGCGGTACGAGTCAGACTTCCCCGGAGTGGGGGGGCCATGGTACGCTCCATGCCGGCCGCAGCTTAGCGGCCGAACCTCGGGCGGCCAGTTACGAGATGTGGTTGCGAACTCTGCTCCTAGCCTCAATCGTCGTTCTCTCCGCCCCGTCGATTGCCTACCGCGAAGGCGAGCCGGAAGGTTTCAGCAGCCGCCTCGTGGGTGCTGCAGTCGAGCGGACGAACCACCGGGTCGTCTATGATGGAAGCTATCGCTCAATCCCCTACCCCAATGGTGACGTCCCTCGCAATATCGGTGTCTGCACAGACCTCATCATCAGGGCCTATCGTGAACTCGGGATCGATCTCCAAAGGGATGTCCACGAGGAAATGAAGGGCCACTTCGAGGCGTTTCCGCGCAACTGGGCCCTCCGCCAGCCGGACCCGAACATCGATCATCGGAGGGTTCTGAATCTTCGGACCTTCTTCTCCCGCAAAGGCATGATTCTCCCGGTCACGGCCAAGGCAGAAGACTATGCTGCCGGAGATCTGGTCACTTGGGTAGTCGCAGGCAACCTCCCGCACATCGGAATCGTCGCCGAGCAGAAATCGCCAGACGGGAAGCGGCCCCTGATCGTACACAATATCGGCCGTGGTCCTCAGAGCGAAGACATGCTCTTTTCGTACCCGATTACAGGACACTATCGATACTACGGAGCACGTTAGACTGGTGAACAGATTTGAGGGGCTCTCGCGGATCGAATTGACCCCGGGCAGGCCGCCCGACAAGCCTCGGAAGTAGACGTCCGAACAGCGCAGCCCCGTCGTTTCATGGGCCACGTCAGGATTCCCCGAGGTGGGTTGCCCATGGTAAGCTCGATGTCGGCCACGACATGGTGGCCAGCCGCTGGGAGGCATTGGAGAACCCTTGCCTGAGTTGCAGATTCGACCGGCGATTCCGTCAGATCTACCGGACGTGGTTCGGATCTACAATCACTACGTTGCGAGTAGCCATGCCACCTTCGACACGAGGCCTTTCACCGTCGAAGGGCGGAGGGATTGGTTCGAGGGCTTCGCGGGAGCGGGTCCATATCGTCTCCTGGTCGCCGAGGTCGCCTCCGATATTGCGGGGTACACGTCGAGCACGCGGTTTCGTCCGAAACAGGCGTATCACACATCTGTCGAGACCACGGTATACCTCGATCCTCGCTACACGGGGCGAGGCCTGGGGATCAGGCTCTACGGTGGGCTCTTCGAGTTGCTCGCCGAGGAGAGACAAGTCCACCGGGCTTACGGAGGCGTTGCGCTACCGAATCCTGCCTCCGCGGCCTTACACGAGCGCCTCGGATTTCGCCTTGTCGGCACCTTCAAAGAGGTGGGCTACAAGTTCGAGAAATTCTGGGACGTCCGCTGGTACGAGAAGAATCTCTCGGACTAGAGTGCCGCCAACCATTGGACGGCGCGAGTGATCGCGAGCGGACCCGCCGCGCTTCTGCAAGGCTCCGGGTTCCTGTGGGCAGAGGGCCCGGCGGAGCGATCGCTCGCGGATCGCTGGATGGATTGGTCCCTTGCCACACTCGGGCCTGACTTCATGACGCTATTCTGGAGCTTCTTCAGGACCCCCGAGGAGCAGCGAAAAGCCCAGCTCATCCAGGGGGCCATGGACCGATGCGCCGATCACTTCCGCATTCTGGATGCGCATCTTTCTCGCCATTCCTTCCTGGCGGGCAGCAGATTCAGCATGGGAGACATTCCGGCCGCAACCACGCTCTATCGCTACTTCGAGATGGGGATTCCAGCGCCAGAGCTGCCAAACGTCCGCGCCTGGTACGAACGTCTCGCGGAGCGCCTGGCGTACCGCGAGCACGTCATGATTTCATTCGAGGAGCTACGCGGCCGGCTCGATTTCTGAACCTGCGCTGCCAACGGCGGCGGACCAACAGCGTAGTCCAATCGATCCGCGGTGCCGGTCAGGGTTCCCCGGGGTGGGACCCGATGGTAAGCTCCATGCTGGCTGCCGCTTGGCGGACAGCCGGCAGGCGGCAACGCGCGTATGCGATATTTCGACCGTGCTGAACTCGCTCGACGGTATGATGTGTATCGGCCGCGGGTCCACACGCAGGTGGTCCAGGAGATTGCTTCATCGCGACCGCCGCGCACCTTGAAGAAGGCGCTCGATATAGCGTGTGGCACCGGGCATTCCACCAAAGCCCTCACTGCGCTTGCACCCGTTGTGTGCGGCTGCGACGTTTCCTCCGCGATGCTGTCGATCGCCCAGCGGGAGGCTTCGTCCGCTCGGTTCGTACGTAGTGACGCGGAGTCGCTTCCCTTCTCACGGCGCACTTTCGACCTTCTGACGGTATCGATGGCCCTTCATTGGTTCGATCAGCGTCGGTTTCTCGGAGAGGCTGCGCGGGTGCTCGTCGATGGCGGCGAGCTCTGGGTGTACAACCTTCTCTTCCCGGGGGTCCTTCTTGGAGATGAAGCTTTCTTCCAATGGCATCGCGAGAGTTATCTCGCGCGATACCCCGTTCCCTCCCGGCATACGGAGACTCTCGCCAGCTTGCTGCGCCCGCAGGAGATTCCCCTCGTGTTCGCCGAGGAGCGGAACCTGAGCTATGAGGTGAGCTTCACGGCCACCGAGCTTCGTGGCTACCTGACTACGCAGTCGAACATCGAGGCAGCGCTTCGACGCGGTACGGCCCTGCGGGATGTCGACGCCTGGCTCGCAAGCGAGCTCGCTCCGTTCTTCACGGACACTGCGAGCAATCGGTTTGCGTACATCGGCACCGCCGAAATCGCGGTTGCCGCCCAGCAAGCTGCCCGCGCTGACGACCGAACATCGTAGGCGAGTCGCTCTGCGCTGCTGGACAGGGCTCCCCGGGGAGGTTCGCCCGTGGTAGGCTCAATGGCGGCCGCGGCCTGGCGGCCAGAAACCGGAGGTGAAGTTGAGGGTGGCTCTGTGGAACGCGCTCTTCGTCGGCTGTGGTGGATTTGCTGGAGCGGTCCTGCGATACGCCCTGGGCGGGATCGTGCATCGGCATCTCCCCCTGACCACCTTCCCCTATGGAACGCTCTCCGTCAATCTACTGGGCTGTCTTCTGATTGGAGCATTCGCAGGCCTCGCCGACTCCCGCCAGCTGTTCACGCCCGAGCTTCGCGCCTTTGTCTTCATTGGTGTACTCGGAGGCTTCACGACCTTCTCCACCTTCGGCTACGAAACCTTTGCGATGGCGCGCGACGGCGAGCACTTTCGCGCAGCCTGCAATGTGGGTATCCACGTGGTTCTCGGTCTAACGCTGGTGTGGTGGGCCTACGGCCTCACCAGCGCGAGGTAGGTGACGATGATGCTACCTAAAGATGGGACGCTGCTACGAATATTCATTGGGGAGAGCGATAAACACGAAGGCTTGCCGCTCTACGAGTGGATTGTTCGGAAGGCCCGGGAGCAAGGCCTTGCGGGGGCCACGGTCCTCCGCGGACTGGAAGGATTTGGTGCCCACAGTCGCCTTCACACCGCGAAGATTCTTCGCTTGTCGACCGACCTTCCAATCGTGGTCGAGATTGTCGATACCGAGGAAAAGATCCAGGCCTTCTTGCCTGCCGTCGACGATGCGATCGGAGAAGGCCTTGCCACACTCGAAAAGGTGGAGGTGCGATTCTATCGCTCCCGGCATTCATCGTAGTCAGCCCCCATCGCTGGGGTCCCACGCGTACCTGACGTCAGGTTCGCTTTCCGGTGGCGGGCTCACTCCGAACTGCACCGCTCGGAAGCCCCGTCGCTCGTAAAAGGAGCGGGCGCGTTCATTGCGCTGGTGCGTAAACAGCGTAAGCCCGCCTGGCGCCAGTTCCTTGGCTCGATCGAGCAACGCGGTTCCGATGCCTCTTCCCTGGCATCGTGGTTCCACGTACAGCTGATCGAGATGGCTCTGACAAAGTGCGAGCAACCCTGCAATTTCGCCTTCTTCAATGGCGAGCCATACGTTGCACTCGCGTGCCACTACGTCCCGGAAGTGCCGCAGGTTGTCCTCGTGGCTGTAGTTCATTCGCTCTTCCAGCCACGGCTGAGCGTCCCAGCGGGCGCGTTCCCAGACGCCTACCGCAGCCTCCAGGTCCTCGGGGCGTGCCCGTCTTATCTCGAATCGCGACACGGGCCCATTCTCCAGGATCGCCCGCCGCACCACAAGCTGCCGCTGCCTTCGCCCGGTGAACGTTCTCCGGTCGATCTACGGCGCTGTTGGGGTTCCGCGAGGTGGGCTGCCCGTGATAAGGTGGGGTTGCTCTTCGACACCTCGCGTTCGGTGGCAGTACGGCTGCTCCCTCAATCAGGGGGTGCAGGTGGCTAGGGGGAGACTGAGGCAATCCGATGGGGGTTAGGGAGGCTCGGTTCGACCTCCGGTGCGAGTGGGGCGAAGCAGGAATCGTTGCGCTTTCCCCCGTTTCGGATGTCGTCGTGGTGGTCGACGTGCTGTCGTTTTCCACCTGTGTGGACATCGCGGTATCACGCCGCGGCGAGGTCCTTCCATATCCCGAACGGGGTCCGGGAGCGGAGGAATTCGCCGAGAAACATCGCGCGGCGCTGGCACGATCGAGGGGCGAAGGAGTCTACTCGCTGTCGCCGGCGACGTTCCTGGATATCGATCCCGGCACACGCGTTGTGCTTCCGTCTCCGAACGGCGCGATGGTCAGTCTTGCCTCGCGAGCGCGAACGACGCTGGCGGGATGTCTCAGGAATGCTTCCGCGGTGGCTCGCGTCGCGGCCGAGCGCGGCCGGCGCATTGCGGTGATTCCAGCAGGTGAACGCTGGCCGGACGGGACGCTGCGTCCCGCGCTCGAAGACTGGCTGGGAGCAGGAGCGATCCTCAGTCACCTCTCGGGGCGTGCCTCACCCGAGGTCCGCTCTGCCGTCGCGGCCTTCCGAGAACATCGAAGAGAGCTCGAGGAAGCCCTTCTGGACTGCGAATCTGGCCGGGAGCTGGAAGGGTGGGGCTACCGCGAGGACGTGCGACTCGCCGCGATGCTCGACGCAAGCGGGTCGGTACCAGAGTTTGATGGTGTCGCCTACGGGAGCTCGAGCGTATCGGACGTCTGAAGAGCCGCTGAAGCTGACGGTCGAACGGGGTCTTTCCGTCCCGAAGGTCACGGGCAGCCGTTCGGCGGTGAAATGCTAGTCTGATCGAATGGGCGTCGAAATCGTAGACGTAGACTTCGGTAATGCGGCGCACGGCGCTGGAATCGTCGAGGTGCTCGACTCGTATGCCGCCGACCCGGTGGGCGGCGGAGAGCCTCTCACCGCAGACGTGCGCGAGCGACTCGTACCGGCTCTGCGGGATCATCCCACCGCATTGGTGCTCCTCGCCATCGCGCAGGAAGGCCCGGTTGGAATCGCGGTGTGCTTCCAGGGCTTTTCTACATTCCGGGCTCGACCGCTCCTGAATATCCACGACCTGGCAGTGCTTCCGGAGTGGCGTGGCAAAGGGATCGGTCGGAAGCTGCTTGGCGCTGCGGAAGACCGCGCTCGCCGACGTGGCTGTTGCAGAGCTCACCCTCGAGGTACAAGACGACAACGGGCGAGCGCTGGCGCTGTACGGGAGCTTTGGGTTCTCCGACCTGGTCATGGGTGATTCGGGTCCCACGCGATTTCTCACGAAGCCGATTGACGCGCCCACGAGTCGTTAGCGGTGGATGACGAGGCTCGCCGTCCTCCAGGCCACCAGGGTGCGGCCGATCTTGGGTCTACCCATCATCGGCGAAGCATCGCACGCCTTCCGGGACCTGAAACCAGGGTTGTTTCCTCTTCGTCCAATAGTGCGCGTCGGGGCTGAGGCTGGAAGTGTCGTCGAGCGTACCTGCCTTGATGCTCATACCCCATTTCCCCTGGTGGTAGATCCGCGTTCCGCAGCTTTCGCAAAATGCGCACTCCTTCGTCCGCCCGCTGTCGCACACCGCCACGAACGTCTTGAGTTCGCCGGACAGCAGCCGGAAAGACTGCTTCGGAACATCGAGGCTCATTCCAAACGCGCTACTCGATTGACGCTGGCAATCCCGGCAATGGCATATCGCAAGCCCGAGCGGCTCCGCCTCCAGGCGATACCTCACACTTCCGCATTGGCATCCGCCTTCCCGTGAGTTGTCCACGGCGCGCCTCCGACTTGTACTCCAACATGGTCGGACAAGGGGCGCCGCTTGACAAGCCACTGAAGGTAAAGGCCGCACAGCCTCCTCCAATCGATTCGCGGTGTTGGCGAGATTCCCACGGAATGCGAGACCCATGGTAGACTCGATACGGAGCACAGCTCGGCGGCCAGCCGTCAGACCGCCAGAAGGAAACAGATGACGATCGAGGCCTGGGCTCTGTTCTGTCTTACGGAGCTGGTCCTGTGTCTCAACCCAGGGCCCTCCTCGTTGGTCGTGATGTCGCAGTCCCTGACGAGCGGTCCGTCAGCGGGCGTCCGCGCCACGACCGGAGTGCTCTCGGCGAACGCGATCTACTTCGCCCTCTCCGCGTCCGGGCTGGTCGCGCTTCACTCGCTCTCTGCGGAGGCTTTCTCGATCATCAAGTGGGGCGGGGCGGTCTACCTGGTCTGGCTAGGCGCGACCATGATCCTGCGCTCATTCCGCTCGGCCGTTTCACCTCGCACTCCTGGGCCGCGCGGGGCAGGCCGCCCGTTCTGGCGAGGCTTCGTCACCCAAGGCGCCAATCCGAACCTGTTGGTCTATTTCACCGCGATTCTTCCGCAGTTCATCGATGCGAACCATCCCGTCGCGCCGCAGGTCGCGCTTCTGGCCTGCAGCTCCTTCGTGATCGAGTTCTCGGTGCTTTCCGCGTTTTCTGTGATTTCCGGCCGCGCGGGGACGGCTGCGGCTCCCCGCTTCCGCGTCTATCTCGAACGGATCGGCGGCGGCCTCCTGATCGGGGCAGCCGCAGGCCTCGCCAGAATCGAGCGCGGGTAGCGCGCGGTTCGAAGATCCGCCGATGCTGACGGCCGAACGGAAAGCTCGAACGATCCACGGGCCTGGACCCGGTTCCCCGGGGTGGGTCGCTCGTGGTAGACTTCATCACGGCGGGAGCTTGGCGGCCAGCCGCTGAGCGCCCAGCCGTCAAGCCGAACGAGGGCTCCGTGGCAGACCTGGCAACGCTCGCGAACATCGCCGAGATCCTTGGCGCGCTGACCATTGTCGGCGGCGTCGTCTTTGCGGTCGTTCAGATTCGCGAGTTTCGGACACAGCGACGCCAGGCGGTGGCGGTAGAGCTGATTCGCTCGTTCCACAGTCCCGAGTTCGCGCATGCCGTGAATCTGATCCGGGAATTGCCCGATGGAGTCTCCGCAGAGGAGTTGCGATCCAGAGGGCCTGAGTACGAGCGGGCGGCCGTGATGGTCTCCACTACCTATGAGACGATCGCCCTTCTGGTGTTCCGAGGAATGACCTCATTCTCGATGGCGCGCGACTTGACCGGAGGGCTGGCAATCGTCATGTGGCGAAAGCTGGCGCGATGGATGGACGCGATCCGCGCGGAACAGGATCAACCCTCTTGGGCAGAGTGGTTTCAGTGGCTCGCGGATCAGCTAGCTCGGGAAGGCGAGCAGAAGGAAGCGGATCCGGCCTATCGAAGGTTCGCGGACTGGCGGCCTCGGAAGTCATAGGCGCGCGGCCCATTCGAGAACACCATAGTCGTCACGTCGCCCGCTTCGGAGATTCCGATGGAGATCCGAGCTTTTCAACCCTCAGATGAGCGCGCTGTGATTCGGCTCTGGGAGGCGTGCGATCTCTTGCGCCCCTGGAACGACCCCGAGAAGGACATCCGGCGAAAGCTCCAGGTCCAGCCGGAGATGTTCCTCGTTGGCTTCTCGAGTGAAGATCTCGTCGCCACGGCGATGGTCGGGTACGAGGGCCACCGTGGATGGGTGAACTACCTGGCGGTGGCTCCCGAGCACCAAGGGAAGGGTTTCGGACGGGCGATGATGACCGAAGCCGAGAAGCTGCTGAACGAGGCGGGGTGCCCCAAGGTAAACGTCCAGGTCCGCGGTGCCAACACCGCTGCGATCGGGTTCTACGAGAGGATCGGCTATCGAATCGACGACGTGGTGGGCCTCGGGAAGCGGATCGAGGACGATGGCGAGGGGTAGAGTGGCCGGCGGTTGGCCGGTGTGAGATTTCGCTGCGGCTGCGGATTGCACCACGCGAGGAATGACGATGGGTAGGAGGATTCAGGGGCGGTGTCTATGTGGCCACGTCACGTACGAGTACGGCGGATCGGTCGGCCCGGCAAACTACTGCCACTGCGAGGACTGTCGGCGGTGCACCGGTAGCGCGTTCAATATCGGTGTCCGCTTCGATCTCGCGGATTTCCGCATCACCGGTGGAAGTCCGAAGGAATTCACGAAGCAGAGCGACAGCGGCAATGAGCTCACCCGTCATTTCTGTCCAGAATGTGGCTCTCCCATCTTTACGTCCGCCCCGAAGCATCCGGCCTTCGTGTACGTCAAAGCCGGTACCCTTGACGATCCGAGCGTCGTCGAACCTGGACATCAGAGTTGGGTTGTATCGGCCGTCTCCTGGAGCCAGATCGATCGAAATATTACCAGCTTCACGAAGGGTGCGGAGTAGTGCGCTGGCCAATCACAGTCGTCGGTGCTCCCATATTTCGATCTGGTCGTCTCGCACGACGGATCGGGCAGAGTGATCGGCGCGCTGGCACACGCCTGCCCTCGTAGCGTCAACCCGTGATCTTCGCCCGCCTCGAGCAGGGAAGGTCGAGCCGAGCGCGGCCCCACAAGCTGCTGAAGCCGACGGCCCAACAGCGCAGTCCAATCGCTCCAGGTTGGTCTCGAGGCTTCCCGTAGATGGCGCGCCCATGTTAGGATCAATTCCAGCCGCACCGTAGTGGCCGATCTTTCGACTTGCTGCCTCGTTCCGCGGGCCACCCGGGCCGTAGGGGTGTGGAACGAGGGGCTTGGAGGTTGAACGATGATTCGAGGTAGTTGCCTCTGTGGCGCCATCCAGTTCGAAGTGACCGGGAAGACCACCGATCTGGGGATGTGTCATTGCTCGAAGTGCAGGAAGGTGTCTGGCGTGGCCTCCAACCTGCAGCTGATGACGAGCCGAGACAATCTCAAGTGGGTCACAGGAGAGGATCAGATCACGAAGTTCCGGCTCCCATCTGGATGGGGGACGTGGCGCTGCGCGGTGTGTGGATCGCCAACACCGATGCTGCATCCATCCGGTGGCGCCTACTGGGTGCCTGCGGGGCTTCTGGACTCTGATCCCGGAGTAAGGGTTGCGGGTCATATCTTCGTGGGATCGAAGGCGCCGTGGGACGAGATCGCCGGCGATGCGCGGCAACACATCGAAGGCTTCGAGAGCAAGCGGCTCAAGTAGAGGTGAGAAGGAGGATGCGAAGTGGGGATTCCGTCTCGCGGGAAAGCTGACGGCGAGGTCCAAGCGGCAGCAGCCATCGAGTGATGCAGGTAAAGATCTGCTGCATATCCTCGGTAGCGGAGGCGCAACTGGCAATTCGATACGGCGCGCACGCCGTAGGGCTCGTATCGGAAATGCCCTCGGGCGTTGGGGTAATTCCCGACGACCGGATCTGCGAGATCGCGAAGACCATACCCCCTGGAATCAGGTCGTTTCTTCTCACGAGCCGACGCGACCCAGACCTCATCGTGGCCCAACAACGCGAGACCGGTGTCGACACCATCCAGCTGGTCGATCACGTCGACGCCCCCGATCTCAGGAGACTCCGAATCTCCCTTCCCGATGTTTCCCTGGTACAGGTCATTCATGTCACCGGCGCCAGCGCCATCGCCAACGCTGTTTCTGCTGCGCCGCTGGTCGACGCCATCCTCCTCGACTCGGGCACACCCGACGGACCGGTTCGCGAGCTCGGTGGTACGGGTAGGGTGCACGACTGGGAAGTCAGCGCCAGAATCGTGGCCGAGTTGGATTGTCCCGTCTTCCTCGCCGGTGGTCTCCGACCGGACAATGTTGCACAGGCAATCCGGCAGGTTCGCCCCTTCGGTGTTGATGTCTGCTCTGGCCTACGTCCCGCTGGCTTTCTGGATGAGCAGCTCCTGGCGTCTTTCTTCGAGGCCGTTCGCGGGGTGGCCGTCGCCTGACGAGTGGCTGAATGGGAAAGCCGAAAAGCGTTCCTCGATCGATCCGGAGTGGCAGCCAGGGTTCCCTCGGCTAAGTCTCCCATGGTAAAGTCGATCGGGGCCGCGGGCCTGTCGCGGACCGTTGGGCGGAAGGGCCAATCTGATCGAATGAGTGTCACATACCGGAACTTCGAAGCCGAGCACATCGACCGTGTCCTCGAGCTCTGGTCTCGTTCCGAGGGCATCGACCTGGGCTCGGACTCTCCCGCTTCCCTCGAGCATTTTCTCGAGCGAAACCCCGCTCTCAGCTGGGTCGCGGTGCGAGGCGATCTCCTCGTTGGCGCTGCCCTCTGTGGTCACGACGGTCGTCGCGGCTACATCCACCACCTGGCAGTGGACTCTTCGGAGCGTCGCGCCGGGATCGGTCACGCGCTCGTTGAGCGCTGCCTCTCAGGCCTCCAGGCGGGCCGGAATCGGGAAATGCCACGTATTCGTCTTCCGCAGCAACCGGTTCGGTGAGCTGTTCTGGGGTCCAACGGGATGGGAGCGTCGGGACGACGTCCAGATGTTCTCTCACTTCCTCTAGAGCGTCGCGCAACAGAAGGTGAGTAGGCTGTACGAAGAGATCCTCGACTTCTGGTTCGGAGACTCGCTCGATTCCCTGAACACTGTGGCCTCACGCAAGCAGTTGTGGTTCGTCCAGAGCGACGCCTTCGATCGATCGATCGCAGCTCGCTTCGGATCCCTTCCGGATCGGGCGCTCCGGGGTGAATTCGACGGGTGGAGCCGAGAGCCTCGCTCCGCCCTCGCATTGGTTCTGGTTCTCGACCAGTTCCCGCGAAACCTGTACCGAGGGAGTTCTCGTTCATTCGAATTCGACTCGAAAGCCCGTGAGATCGCTCTTCGAGCGATCGAGGCAGGTGTCGGCCAGAAGCTTCATCCTCTCGAGGCGTCGTTCCTCTACCTGCCGTTGGAGCATTCCGAGGATCTACTGCTTCAGGACCGCTCAGTGGAGCTCTTCGAGGAGCTGGTTTCACGGGCTCCGGCTGACCTGCGGCCGATGTTCGGAGAGTTCGTCGCGTACGCAGCTCGGCATCGCGAAGTCATCCGTCAGTTTGGACGTTTCCCTCACCGGAACGCGGTTCTTCGGCGCCGCTCCACGCGCGAAGAAGTGGCCTATCTGGAAGCGGGCGGGGAGACGTTTGGTGACGCGGATGCCGGAAAGGGTGGCGCCTGACAAGGCGTCGAGGCTGCCCGGTCGAAGAGCGTATTTCAATCGCTCCAGGGTGGAGGCCAGGGTTCCCGGAGGTGGGGTCCCGTGGTAAGCTCGATGCCGGCCGCAGCCTGGCGGCCGGCGTTGGGCGGGGCGACTGATCCCGAGTACGGCCATCCGATGAAGCGATTCGCCATTGTCGTCGCAGCGATATTCGGTCTTTGCGTAGCCTATCTACTGGCTCACTGGGCATTGATCGAGGTCGGGAGGGAGGTGATCGTGCTGCGGACCCAGGAGGCTGATGGTGGATGGCTCGAGAGCCGCCTTTGGATCGTAGATGACGGTGCTGTCTCGTGGCTCCATGGCGCAGATTCTCACTGGATGCGCAATCTGACGGCTCGCCCCATCGTGGAGATCGAGCGCGGTGGAGAAACCCATCGATACCGCGCCCAGCCGGTCCCGGGTCCCCACCCAAGGGTCCATGAACTTCTCCGCGCGAAATACGGCTTGGCGGATCGGTGGGTTCGCTTCATTGGCCCAGACAACGAGTCGGTGATGCCGGTCCGCCTCGATCCGCTCGACGCGCCCTAGCATCGGATCGCGAGCAGACCCAGGCAATGCTTGCCGCCCTCATCGCTGCTCTCGCCGCCTTGGCAGCGACGATCGGTGATCTCCTGATGCTCTATGTCAGCAACAGCCAGCGCCCGGAGCTCTCCCTTCCCGCGATACCCGCCGCCTCTCTCTGGGTCGGCGGCGTGCTCGGTGTCCTGGCCATCCCGTTCTACGCGTTGGGCTACCACTCCGCCTCTCGCATCGTGGAAGCCGTATCGCGGGGTGCGGCTCGTGCGGTGTTCTGGCTCGGGAGCATCGGAGCCCTGCTCGGCGCGGCGATCCACGGGCTGACCGCTTTCCAGATTCATGCGGACTTCGAGGCTGGAGCCGCTGCGCAGGATCCGCTTTCGTCGGTGGCCAGCTGGGGGCCCACGATCCTGGCTCTCTGGGCATTGGCTGCGGTTTCGGTGCTTCTGGCTTCCGTTCTGTTCGGCTGGTTCGTCACGCGTGGGCGAGACTCGACACCCCGCCTTGTCGGCCTCTCCAATCCCGCATTGGTCATGGTTGCGCTCGTCGCCGTCGGGATGTCGACACCTCTGCTCCGGTCATTTCTCGTTCCAGCGGCTCCGAACCTGGCTCATCTGGTGTTTTTCGGGGCCTGCGTCTGGGCCCACCAGGCGGGTCGTCTGCGTAGCCGGTGAAGCGACCGGCCGAACACGTCCGTCCAGGCGATTTGCGGCGGTACTCGAGGTTCCCCGGAGTTGGCCGCTCGTGGTAGGCTGCGTCCATGCCCGATGCCCATACCGGCGCGACGCTTCCCTATGACCTGGTAGGGCACGTGGCCCTGGTTACCGGCGCAAACCACGGAATCGGGGCCGCGACCGCAAGGGTTCTCGCCGAATGCGGCGCCCGCGTGTTGGTCTCCTATCTGCGGGTCTCCGATCCGCCGGAGTCGGGGACCCCCGAGACCTATTGGCGCAACCGAGCCCAGGGAGCTGACGAGGTGCTGGCCTCGATTCGTTCCCGGGGAGGTCGAGCGGTGTCTCTGGAGGCTGATCTCAGCGATGCGGCGGCGCCGGCACGGCTCTTCGACTTCGCGGAGGCCGAGCTGGGGCCGGTCGATATCCTGGTCAACAACGCCACGGGATGGGTGGCCGACACCTTCACGGGAGGTGAGCGTCACCGCGCCGGTTTCGAGGTGGCGCGGGTATCCGCCGCTACCCACGACCAGCAGTTTTCAGTCGACGCGCGCGGCGGGGGTCTGATGATCGCCGAGTTCGCTCGGCGACACGCGGAGAGACGAGGCCGCTGGGGGCGCATCATTGGCCTCACGTCCGGCGGCGCCCTTGGATTTCCCGGCGAGGTCTCCTATGGCGCTGCCAAGGCTGCGCTGGAGAACTACACGATGTCCGCGGCGTTCGAGCTCGCGCCTTTTGGCGTCACGGCGAACATCGTCTATCCCCCTGTCACGGACACCGGCTGGATCACGGATTCAGTGCGAGAGCATGTGAAGAGCCGTGGCGATCTGATCCACATCGTCGAGCCGGGAGAAGTGGCCCAGGTGATCGCGTTTCTTGCCTCCGACCACGCTCGACTCATCACGGCGAACGTCGTGCATCTGCGGTAGGGATTTGGATCCGAAGAGGCTCGTGCAGCCGGCGTCCGATTGGAGGAAACCCTCTCTAGGGGTCAAGCTCTCCTACGCCGTTCCCAGCTTCGCCACGGCAGCGATGGCCGCCCCGGTGATCATCGAGCTGAAGATCTTCTACACGGATACGGTGCTGGTGCCGGCCGGCCTGTTGGCGGTCGCGATGGCGATTGCCCGGGCCTTCGACGCCATCACCGACCCGCTGATGGGGTGGGTCACCGATCACACCCGGACCCGCTGGGGTCGGCGAAAGCCATGGATTCCACTCGGAGTTCCACTCTGCGCTCTCTGCTACTGGATCATGTTCCTTCCACCCCAGAGTCTGTCGGCAGAGGGCGGAGCGGTGGTCTGGATCGGAGCGGCCTACTGTCTCTACTACCTCTTCCACACCGTCTGGGCCGTTCCCTACGCTGGCCTCGGCTTCGAGCTTTCCCCCGACTACGACGACCGCACCAGCCTTTTCGGGTACCGCTCGATCCTTGGCGGGCTCGGGCTGATGCTGTCCTTCTTCCTCCTCTACCAGACGAAGGCGGCGGGAATGTTCGCGGACGACCGCGAGATGCTCGCGGTGCTTACGGGATGTTTCGCGTTGCTGATGATCGTTCTCTTCGTCTGGCCCCTGTTGCGAGTGCGGGAGCATCCGGAGTTCTCGACTCGGAAGCGCGCCCCCTTCGTTCCCGGAATCCGGCGCGCTCTGCGCAACCGCCCTTTCCGTATCCTGCTCCTCGCCACCATTCTCGGCACCATTCCGGCAACCATGCCGACACTTGCTGATGCCCTACTTCACCAAGTACGTGCTTCAGGTCGAGGACCAGTGGCGTCTCGTCTTCGCCGGTGTCTATGTCGTCTCCGGCTTTCTGTCGCTGCCGGTCTGGATGGGGGTGGCGCGACGAATCGGGAAGCTCCCTGTCTGGATCATTACGGCGGCGATAGGGGTCGTCTCGAGCTTCGTGCTGTTCACGGTAGGGGAGGGCCAGACGACCAGGATGATCGTCCTCGAGGTGATTCGGGGGTTCGCGGCCGGAGCCATCGTGATCCTCGGTCCGGCAATGATGGCGGACGTGATCGACTACGACGAGCTGCGGACGGGAAGGCGCCGCGAGGCGCAGTTCGGAGCCTTTCTGAACCTGATCCCCAAATTCGTGGCGATCCTGGGCGCCACTCTCCCGCTCGCTCTGATGGGCGCTGCGGGTTACGACCCTACGCTGCCCAAGCTCACGGACGGGGCGACCCTCGCCATTCGAGGCCTCTTCACCTTGTTTCCGATCGCGTTTCACATCGGAGGGCTGGTCATCCTCTTCCGGTATCCAATCAGCCGCGACGTGCACGGCGCCATTCGCGATGGCATCGCCCGCCACCAGCGGGGCGAGAACGCTCACGATCCCATCACCGGTCACACCAGGCCGCCGGCAGATGCCCACATCGTGGACGAGGAGACTGGCTGGTTTCTGGACAACTTCTCCCTGCGCGCGCTTCGCCACGCCGCGGAGCGAGGACCGAAGGGCATCGTGCGGGACGTTCTCGCGCCGACGGCTGCGGCCGCGCTGCTATCGGCGGTTGCGATCGGCGGAGCCGTGGCGTTGCTCGCCGACTCGCTGTCTCGCTCCCAGGAGGATCAGCTGAGACAGGGGATTGCGGCGTGCATGGTGGTGGTCGCCGGACTTGCGATCACCGCGCTGCTCTACCACCTCTTGCGCATCCGACCCGCGAGACAGATGGCTGCAGATCCGGTCGATGCCGAGACCATTCGCGCCCACCTTCGAGAGGCGGCGTAGCAGGCGGCTGCGGGCGCGTGTGTTTCGTCTTGTGGACGGGAAGGGGGCTACTCGTCGGATCCGATGATCTTGTCGGCGGACTCCAACATCAGTTCCGATAGCTGACTCCGAAGATCCTTGTCGAGCTTCTCCTTGGAGGCGAGCATGAGACCTCGTGTGCAGAGCGTGTCGACCTCCAGGGAGGGGAGATCGCTCGTCCCGCCCACCGTGACGCGTTCGAAGGTGTAGACGACACTCCCGTCGGGAAGCTGGGCATTTCCGACATCCGCTTCCTTGATGGGAACGAGTCGGTAGGTGTCCGGGTTCTCGAGCAGGGTCTTGATCGGCGCGGAACGGGCCTTGGGACGCTGGACGATCATGGCGGCCTTGAGCTTCGTGTGCTCCCCACCCACCTTGAGCTGCAGGAGAGCCTCCATGACGTCGACCGAGACGGGAGTGATCGCTCGGAATCCAGGCTCCAGCTCGCTCATGTACTCGAAGGTTACGGAGGCGCCGCTCTCGTTGTCATCCACCGAGATCTCCCCACCGGTTGCCGCCTTTAGGCTGGCCGCGGTTTTGAGATCGCCACTCTGCCGCGCGACGACGAAGACGCACTCTTTGCCCGCATCGCCCAGAACGATGAACTCACTCGCGAATTCCGGGTGGTGCTGCAGATAGCGGTTCAAGGCGTCGGCCTGGGTCAGGGTAACGCCCACCGGGCTCGCCGGGTCGTCGAGCCTCCTGAGGTTTTCCATGGATCCCCGGCTGGTGAGGATCTCGATCCAGGCATCGTGCTCCAGCAGCATGGCCGACTTGAGGCGCTTCCCGATGTAGTAGTAGTTGCCTCCCTCCCGGCCGGTACTCATGACCGAATCCGGTTCTTGGGCCAACTGCGCGTCGGTGACCTGCAGGACGATCGCTGTGAAGAGCAAGGCGATGACGGTCAAGAGGCGGTCCCTCCGATCGATCAGGTTGAGCGGAAACGCTGGTGGCGATTCCCACTCACCCACTCATTCTGGTGGGCTCTGATCTTAGCGGTGGCCGGTCCCTCCGGCGAGCCAGTGGCGTCTCAGAGTCGGAGAAATCACATGGTGGTCGAGTAATTTCCAGTCTTGCTCTCGAAGAACGTCACGCCCGTATAGTAGGTGCGGTTCCCGATCGTAAGCTCCACCCCGAGGTGGGCTTCGCTGTTCGGGATGTTCGCCAGGTCGGCGTTCTTGATCAAGAGCGTCAGCTTCCCCTTCGCACTCGCGAACGAGAACTTCGAGATCGTATCGACATCCGCGACGTCCTTGGTGGTCTTCAGCGACCACGTGACCTGCCCGGTTCGCTTGTCCGTGCCGATGGAGACCTCGCCCAGGGCCGAGAAGTCGCGCTCGAAGACCACGTTGGTGCCGTCAAGGATGCGGATCCGAAGCTCCGGTGCGAGGTTCGGGTCGTAGAAGAAGTTCGGGTCGTAGAGGAGCATCGAGAGCTTGGCGTTGTCCTTTCCCGGTGCCGCGACCTTGATCTTTCCGGAGTACAGCACGAAGGCGACCCGGTCGAGGTCGAGGGGCGCGTAGAACTTTCCCTTCTCGTCGAACTGAAGCCCCAGCCGGTAGCCGCGGCTTCCGATCACGGCGTCCTGATTGAACAGGCCCGGTAGCGTCTCCGCGAGGGTGTCCTTCTTGCTGCTCCACTGGATGGTCTGCTTTGCGAGCGAGAGCTTGACCTGTTCCGCGGGCGTGACACCTTTGGGGGTCTTGTAGGCGAGGCTCTTCTCCGTCCCGGTCAGGAGACCGGGATCGACCTGCAGCACCTTGCTGCCGATTCCGAGCATCACGGTATCGAGGAGGGGGTCGAAGCGGTTGGCGGTGGTTCGGTCCGCGTTGAAGATCGCCTTTCCCATCCAGGAGTCCTTACCTGGGTTGCCCGTCTTGAGCTGCTCCTTCTGCACCCAGAAATTCACCGGGATCTGGGTCTCGTCGCCACCGCCCGGTGGGAGAACGAGGAATTCGATACTGAGCTCGATGCTGTCGCCTGTCGTGTTGTCGACGGCCGTGAAGGCAACAGGGTAGATCCCGATCTCGGTGTTGGTGCCCGAGAGCTCGCCGCTGGTGTCCGAGTAGGTCATCCCCGTCGGGAGACCGATCGCCGAATAGGTGATGTCGGCACTGCCCTCGGCATACACCAGGATCGGGGGCTGGCGGTCGTAGTTCACATCGATGATCCCAGCGGGTATTCCGAAGTACATCCAGTAGAAGCCACTGGTGTCAGAGGGCGCGATCGTCATCTGGAGGTTCGTGGTGATCATCGTCCCGCCGTCGCTTGCGGTGAGGATTACCTCGAAGCTACCGGGGACCGTGGGCGTTCCCGTGACTTCGCCGGTGGCGGGGTCGACCAAGAGACCGTCCGGAAGACCCGACGCACCGAAGCTGGGTGTTCCACCCCCGTTCTCGGTGAGCCAGATGTCACAGTAGGGAGTTCCCACCTCCCCGTTGTTCAAGAACTCGGTGAGGAAGCGAAAGTCCGATGCAAGGGGCAGGATCGTGATCGGGATGACCGACGCGACCTTGTTGTTCTCGCCGAAGTCGACCACGGTGAAGGTCGCGAAGAAGGTTCCCGCCTGGGTCGGGATTCCGACGATCTCGCCGGTCTCACCATCGAGGGTCAGGCCCGGCGGCAGATCCTTTCCGCCGAAGACGTAGGGTCCCACCCCACCGGTGAGTCCGACGTCGTCGAGGTAGGGCTGGCCGACGCGCCCCTCGAGCAGGACCTCCGTCGAGAATTCCGAGCCGGCGTTGCCACCGCCGCCCGCGGCGGAGATCTTGAGTTCGGTCGGGACGCTACAGATCTGCTGCGTCGTATCGTCCGCGCAGAAGACGATGTCCTTGGTTTCGACCACGGTCGGGCGACCGGTGATGAAGCCGCTGGCGGTGTCGAGGGTCAAGCCGGCGTTGAGAGGGTCACCGGTCCCGTCGATGGAGAAGGTGACAGGGCCGTCCGCGTTGGCGGTCACCAGGCGCGCGATGTACTCGGTGTTGGTGCTGCCGCGCGGCAGTTCGTCGGTCAGGAAGCGGAACGTTCCGTTGGTGAGGGTGCACTGCGCTCCGGCTCCGGCTGCAAGGAGATGAAGAGCGAGTGCGCTGGCCAAGGTGAAGGCGAGTGCGGGGAATCGGATGGCCATGATGGGTTCTCCCAATCGAGAAGCGTCGGCAAGAATGTGCGCTGGGACACCTCTTTGGGACTCATCGGCGACGGGCTTCGAGACTCTTAGCCTGTGGGGCTTTTTGGGTCAGACATGGATCCTTCGGGTTCTCGACGCAAGAGCCCCGTCTGCCACCAGAGAAGTCGGGAACCGTCGTTCAGATGTGCAACGGACGTCTCAGATCCTTGTTTCCGAGCGGCTTTCTCCATCTCGGGCAGGGCCGTCCGGCCCTCGCCGAGCCCAATAATGTGACATTGGTCATGGTGAGATCCCCACGAAGATTCGAAGATGGTGTTACGCTGATCGTTCACCTCCCTCGGGAGGGGTGCGGCTCGAACACGAAGGAGATGGCAATGCGCAAGATGACTCGACGAATCGTGACGGCTCTGGCGGTCACCCTGCTGATGGCAATTCCCGCGTCCGCACAGGTCGTGGTGGCCGAAGCGGGCGAGGATCTCCTCCTGGAGTGCTCGGCGACGGATGGCACGGACGTCAACCTGGATGGCCGCGCCTCCACGGTGGACGGGGTGAGGATGGACGACCTCTCCAATCCCCATGCGGCTGACGTCAGCTATCTCTGGGAGGCGGTGGACGTCGTCTTCGACGACGAGACGAGCCCGACGCCGATGGCCGCTTTCCCGTTGGGGCTGACGACCGTTACCCTGAATTTCACCTACACCGATCCCACGTCGACGATCGCGACCACCGAGATGGACACAGTGGACGTCAGCATCGGCGACACCACCCCGCCCACGGTGGCGGGTGCTTCGGATCCCGCCGTACTCTGGCCGCCGAACCACAAGCTGCATGAGGTGGACGTGGATCTGGTCGTCCTGGACAACTGCGACCCGGACCCCGTAGTGCTCCTGACCTCTCTGGTCAGCAACGAGCCGGATAACGGCAACGGTGACGGAAACACCGTAGACGACATCCAGGAGGTCGAGGTCGGCACCGACGACCGTATCTTCCTGCTGCGCGCAGAGCGGATGGGAGGCGGATCGGGCCGCGTCTATACCGCTACCTACAATGCCACCGATGCCTCCGGCAACTACACCGACGGCGTGGTCGAGACTCTGGTCCCCCACGACCGGGGCGACCTGAAGGCCGCCAAGGCGGAGGCGAAGGCGGCGAAGAAGATGGCCAAGGCGGAGGCGAAGGCTGACAAGCAGGCTGCCAAGGCCGCGAAGAAGGCCGCCAAGGTGGAGGCGAAGGCTGCGAAGAAGGCCGCCAGGGCGGAGGCGAAGGCCGCGAAGAAGGCGGCCAAGGCCGCCAACAAGGGACTCTGAAGCGGCTGCGCCTCTCCTAGCCCGAGCTCAGGCGCTTGACGAGGCGGTAGAGGAACTCCTGGCCTTCGAAGAAGGAGCGGATCAGGATCCGCTCGTCGCGGCCGTGTGCGCGCACGTCGTCGATGTCGTGGAAGATGCCGGAGACCCCGTAGACGGGGATTCCCGCGTTGCGTAGGAACAAGCTGTCCGTCGCCCCCGTGCTCATCGTCGGGATCACGGGCACACCGGGCCAGAGCTCCTCGGTGGTTCGCTCGATGGCGCCAAGCACTTCTGGCGTCAGGGGAGAAGGCGGCGACTTGATCGAGTGCGCGTCCTGGAGCCTCCGCAGAGTCACCTGCGGGTCAGCCACGACCTCGCGTAGCCGGGTCTCTACCTCCTCCTGCGATCCGTCTGGCAGGACGCGGCAGTTGACGGTGGCGTGGGCTCGCTGGGGGAGCGCATTCTCGGCGTGGCCCGCCTTGACCTGTGTCGCGACGCAGGTCGTCCGGATCCGGGAGTTGTAGACGGGCATTGCCGAAAGCGTTGTGACGGCCTCCGGGTCAGGGGGATTCTCCAGGATGCCGCGCATCGCCGCGGCCACCTCCGGCGGGTGGAGCGCTGCGCTTCGCTCGAAGAAGATGCGCGTCACTTCGTTGAGTCGGACCGGGAAGGAGTGCGCCTCGATGGCCAGAAGTGCACGAGAGAGGCGATAGATCGCGTTCTCGGCACGCGGCAGGGAGCTGTGCCCCCCCGGATCGGTGACCTCGAGCTCGAAGGTCTGGTAGATCTTCTCGCTGGCCTGAACGGAGTTCTGGACGCGCCGACCGTCCCTGATCATTCCGCCGCCGCCTTCGTTGAGCGCATACGCCGCGTCGATTCGGTCCCGGTGTCGAGCGAGCAGCCAGACGACACCGTTGTGCTTCCCAGCCTCTTCGTCCGCCGTCAACGCCACCACGATGTCGCGTTCGGGCACGAAGCCCTCCTGCTTCCAGCGGATCAGGTTGGCGACGTGGATGGCGCACTCGTCCTTGTCGTCCGTGGCGCCGCGGCCCCAGTAGTAGCCGTCTCGCTCCAGGAACTGGAACGGATCCACGCTCCAGTCGGCCGGGTCGGCCTCGACGACGTCGAGGTGGGCCAGCAACAGGACCGGCGCGAGGCTGGAATCGCTGCCGCGAAGGCGCGCCACCAGGTTGCCCTTGCCAGGCACCTCCTCCAACACCATCGCGTCCTCTTCCGCGAAGCCGGCGGCCGACAGATGTGCGGCAAGGGTATTCGCCGCACGCGTGGTATCTCCCGTGCTGTGCGTGGTGTCGATCTCGATCAGCTCGCTGAGAAGGTCGCGAGCCAGACGCTGGTGATCGAGAAGCTCCTCGCCGGCGCGGGCCGCCGTGGCGAGTGCGAGAGCACTCAGGAGCGGCAAGGTCAAAGCGGCGCACCGAGTGAGCGCGCGGACGCGATGGGCCATCGGGGTTTTCCTCCTCTTCTACAAGTTCTAGCCGCTGCCGCCCGTCTTCTCGATCAGGTAGTACTCGAGAAAGAGCCCCTTCTTGAGCAGTCTGATCGTCTCGAAGCCGCTCTCTCTGATGAGCTCGGGGAGCTTCCCGAAGAGCTGGTACCTGGTATACGGTCTCCAGATCATCATCAAGTACATTGGAATGACCGTGAGCGGGTGGGGGGAGCAGAAGTCGCAGAGGAAGAAACGCCCATCGTCTTTCAGGACGCGTTTTACCTCCTCTAGACCCTTCCTCTTGATCGCCATCGGCAGGTGATGAAGCATCAGGCTGCTGATCACCACGTCGAAAGATCCGTTGGAGTAGGGAAGCTCGTCGATAGACCCGACCTCGAAGGCGATATCGAGGCTGGCCTTCCTCGCCTTTTCCTGCGCCCGGGAGACCATCTTCGGCGCGATGTCGATCCCTGCGACCTCCCCCGCCTCTCCCACAGCCAGCTTTGACAGGAAGGACAGCACTCCCGTCCCGCAGCCGACCTCGAGGACGCGCTCTCCCTCTTCGAGGCCGATCAGGTCGATCTGCTTTCGTCGGATCTCGCTCCTCTCCGCGGGAGTGAGAACGTCGTAATAGTCCGAGAGATAGTCCAGCGAGACCCCTCTTGTCTCCTTCGCCATGGCCCCTCCGAAGCGCGGCTAGCCCTTCGACAGCTTGTAGCCCGCCTTTTCTCTGTCGTAGGTGGTTTGCGTGACTCCCTGGTCCTTCAGGAAACGCTTCATGATCCGGTGGACTTCACTCTTGGGGAGCTTCTCGACGAAATCGATGAACCTTGGAATCATGAAATCCGCCATCTTGTCGCGGCAGAAGTCCAATAGCTCCTCGGGGGTCAGGGTCTCACCGGGCCGCAGCACCACCGCGACCATGACCTCGTCTTCTCCGTATTCCTCTGACTTGACGCCGTAGGCTGCCGATTCCAGCACCTTCTCGTGCCGATTGACGACCCGCTCGACGCTCCAGGCGGCGATGTTCTCTCCCCGTCTCCGGATGGCGTCCTTCTTCCGATCGACGAAGTAGAGCCAGCCGTCTTTGTCCTTGGTGGCCAGATCACCGGTGTGGAACCAGAGCCGTCCGTCGGGTCCCTCTTGAACTCGGCTCTTCGAGGCCTTCTCGTCCTTGTAATAGACGACTTTCCGCTGTTCCTGTTCCTCTTGCTTGACCAGGAAGACCAGCTCCCCGGGCTCGTCGGGACCGAGCAGCGCGCCGTCATCGTCCATGATCTCGGCCGTTACGCCATCGGGAGGCATCCCCATCGTTCCTACCGGGATGTTCTCCCGGCCAAAAGTACCCAGCATGAAGCCCCCGCCGTCGACGGCCCCGTAGGCTTCGTACACCTTGACGTCGAACCGGCTCTCGAACAGCTCGACCAGCTCTTTGGGGCAGGCAGCCGAGTTGACGCGCCAGACGGAATTGTCCTTGTCGTTCGGCTTTTCCGGCTGCTTCAGCAGGAAATGCGGCATCGATCCGAGCAGGTTGAAGTTGGTGACTCCGTACTTCCGAATGATGTCCCAGAACCTCGAGGCGGAGAATCTCTTGGAGAGAATGACGGGGAATCCCGCGGCAAAGCCGGGGATCGTGGTCAATTGCAGTGCATTCCCGTGGAACAGGGGCAGGCAGGTGTAGAAGACGTCGCCGGCTCTGCCCATCATCATGGGCGATGAACATCGGCCCGTGGAGGGCGAGGCCCATGAAGGTTCTTCGTAGAAGAACGTGGTGGCCTTGGGGAGACCGGTCGTGCCCGAGGTGTAGATGAGTAGCGACATGTCTCTCGGGTTGAGCTTCGTCTCGATGTCATCCTCCGGCGCTTCCATCAACTCCTGGAGGGACATCATTCCCTTGGGCAATTCGAAGTCTGCAGGCGATTCGTTGACGTCGACGATGACGTGCTCGACCTTCGGCAGCTGATCGGCAATGGCCTGATAATTGTCCAGCAAGGTCCAGTGGATGATGACGGCCTTGCTGTCGGAATGATCGATGATGTACTGCAGGCTCTCGCCCTTGAGGCCGGTATTTACGAGTACGGTGTAGGCGCCGAGCTTGACCGCTCCAAAGAGGCTGAAGAGGAACTCCGGGGAATTGATCTCGATCAGCGAGATGCCGTCGCCCTGCTCGAGCCCCAGCCGCTTGAGTCCGTTTCCGAGCCGGTTCGACCGGAGATGCGTCTCACGATAGGTGTATTTCTCTTCGATATCCTTGTCGAAATCGCGGATATAGGTGAGGAAGACCTGATCTCCCACGCTCTCGGCCTTGTGTTTCATCAGCTCGCCAAAGGTCGTTTCGGGTCCGATCTCGAATTGCGCGGCCATCCGGCTCTCCTTCTGTTCCGGTACGCCACGACGCTACTCCGGCGACCCTGCCTTTCGCAACATCGGGCCGCCTGGTTCGATTCCGCTGTGCCGATCCGCTGCTCGGGGCGCAGGTGAGCCACGAGCGGCAGACCCCGCACGCTCCCGGCGCCACCCTGGTACTTGGCGATATGGAGGCGGAGTCGCTCAGGCTTCGGAGAGATCCATGATGTCGCGGGTCATGCGGAAGAGCATCAGGTCGGGGGCGGGTCGCTCGGAGATGTGGAGGTGGGTGAGGTCCTCGCGAGCAGCGCGTGCGCATTCGTTGAGGAACCCCTCGATCGCGAGCCGCATCGGGTCCGAGTAGGCGCGCGCCTCGCGCACCGCGATGCAGACGCGTCCCGCGTGCTCGGGATCGGGCTCGACCACCCACTTGCCCACGTTGTAGATGGCCGATGCCAGCGAGGTGACCATCCTGAGGTTGCGCGCGTAGTCCGCGATCGTCGCCGACGTGTCGTCGCCCGCCGCACCGAGCGTGCTGTCCCAGCGCGACAGGAAGGAGAGCTGTTGATAGAGCCCACTCTCCATCAGGCGCCGCGCGCTGGCCCTTCCTCTCTCGACGAAGTAGGCATCCTTGCCGCCGCCTTCGAGGTCACCGAGGAGCTCTATCAGACGGGCGTAGCTCTCGATCGGGTACCAGCCCGCGGAGCTGGTCTCGCCCTCGAGAAAGGCGAGGTCCTCGGTGGCCAGCTGGGCGTCGACTTCCTCCTGGGATACGCGCCCCTCGCGTTGCAGGCGGGCGAGGTCGTCGATGGCTCCCCTGAAGATCGATCCCTTGATGGAAGGCTCCGTCATGGGTCTGCTCCTCTTGGCCTGCTGCCTCGGCCTTCTCTCATCGGCGTGTAGAGCGCACCGCTTGAGCGCGGCTCACGCCCCGACGGTTGAGAGGGGCGCTAAGGTCTTTCCATGACTTCGAGTGCGCTGGGCCATCGCTCCGGCGGGAGGCTTGTCTAGGGTGGGCGGATCGATGGGAGCAGGTGGGTCGCGGGGCGGTACCATCGAGGCGCGGTACGCCTGGGCGCAGGAGCAGCACCGGCTCTACGGCGCGCGCCTGCGCGAGGACGAGGTCGTCGATCGCCTCCTCGCAGAGCTGCGCGCTCACGTGGCCGCCTCGAGAGAGTCCATGGTCGGCGCCGGCCTGGTCGAGAATTGCCGCGCTTGTGAGGAGGAAGAGGGCGGCTCGTGCTGTGGCCGGGGGATGGAGGACCACTACGACGGTGTGCTGCTGCTGATCAACCTGATGTTGGGTGCAGTGATCGAGAAGGAATGGCGCGACGAAGAGAGCTGCCTCTTCCTCGGCTCCACGGGCTGCCGGCTTCCGGCGCGCGACCACATCTGCGTCAACTACCTGTGCATGAAGATGGGCGAGCGCCTCTCCTCCACCGCCGTGGCGGAGATGCGCAAGCGCCAGGGCTGCGAGCTGGACACCCTCTTCCGTCTCACCGACCACATCACGAAGCTGCTCCCCAAGCTTCACGCCAATGACGGCGGGGACGCTAGAGGCTGAGAAGACTCACGAGCCGTGTGGGTGCATGTTGCCTCGTCCCGGGATCGGCGGAAGGTCCAGGGCCGAGAGCAGCCCAGGAGGCGCAGCACAGACGGCCGGGATGGCGTGGACGGCGCGCATACCGGTTGCGAGGCAGGAGCCCGCATTGGGATCGCCGTCCTGCTCTCCTCGGAAGGTGGTTTCCTGAACGATGTTCGGGCTTCCCTCGATGGTGACCCGGTAGGCGTCGTTCTCTTCGAGCTTCGCCCTTGGCCAGTGGGGCGCCGCTGCGTTGGTGATGCGGTTGCAGTGCTCGACGACGATCCGCGGCTCGCCGCCGACGAATCCCCGGATCTCGAAGCGCACCGCCGCGCAATCGCCGGGCTGGATCGTCCCATGGGCGAACTCGATCCGTTGCGGAGTCGGCCATTTCTCCCAGACGGTGTCGATCTTCTCGAGCTCGACGTCGATGGCGTCGGCGATCATGTGGATGGTGTGTCCCCAGGCGAAGATGAGGGCGCGCGGGTTTTCGAGGATCGCCTTCTGTTCGATCGGATCGCCGAGTCCCATGGGCTCGTAGGAGCCCGGGTAGGTGGAGTAATCGAGAATCTCCTGGATCCGGACCCGGTCGACGCGCCCGCAGAGGCCCATCAGCGTCATCGGGAAGAGGTCGTTGGCGAAGCCGGGATCGATCCCGGTGGTGAAGCAGCTGGTGCCTCCCTCCCGGCACGCTTGATCGAGAGGTGCGACCATCTGCGGAGGACACGCCTTGGGGTAGACGAGGGGCGTCATCGAGGTGTCCACGACGTTCTTGCCCGCGGCGAGCGCGCGGCTCAGGTTCTCGATGTTCTGAGCTGCATACTGGGCCGTCGGGCCGAAGTAGGCGACGGCGTCCGCGTCCGTGGCGAGTGCACCCTGGACGTCGGTGGTGGCGCGCAGGCCGATCGGCTCCTGCTCGACGAGCTCGCCCACGTCGACGCCGTCCTTCTCCGGGCTGTGGGTGATCACGCCGACCAGCTCGTAGCTCGGGTGGTCGAACAGCTCCCGGATCACCATCTTCCCGACGAAGCCCGTTCCCCAGAGGATCACTTTGTGAGACATGAAGAATTCTCCTCGGCAGCGGCCTGCGGGGTCAGCGCATCAGCTCTCCGCCGTTTACCATCAGGGTCTGACCGGTGATGCAGCGCGCTCGGTCGGAGGCGAGGAAGAGAGCCGCCTCGGCGACGTCCTCGTCGGGAACGATCTCGCCGAGGGGGATGCGGCCGGTGATCTCATCCACGATCGCTTTTTCCGGTCTTTCTTCGGTCTTCGCCCGCAGCTTGACGAAGGCCTCGACCGGCGGTCCCCACATCCAGCTGGGGACGACCATGTTGACGCGGATCCGGTCCGGACCGAGTTCGTGCGCGAGGTAGTACATGGCGGAGAGCAGCGCGCCCTTGGAGGCGGCGTAGCCCGCGTGCGGCATCTGCTGCTGGTACATCGCCTGCGACCCGATCAAGACCAGTGACCCGCCCCCCGCACTCTTCATCCGGGGAGCGATCGCGCGGATCAGTGTCAGACTCCCGAGTACGTTGGTCTCGTAGGCTTGGCGCCACTTCTCGAAATCCGTCTCATGCAGTCCGCCGAAGACGATCTCGTACGCGGCGACCTGGACCACCGCATCGATGCGTTCGAACCGCTCCAGGGCGAGGGCGGTCAATGCCTCGCAGTCGTCTGCGCTGATGATGTCGGTTCGGGCGTAGGCGATGCGCTCACCCGAGGGATCCAGCTCCCGGGCTGTCGCCTCGAGGACCGACTCGGTGCGGGCCGCCAGGACGACCCGAGCTCCATCGCGGAGAGCGAGGCGCGCCACCTCGCGTCCCAGCCCGGTGCCCACACCGGATACCACCAGGGTTCGATCTTCCAGGATCATACGCGCAACTCCTTACATGAATGACGGGCGCTCGCCGATGATCTTTCGTTCGCGCAGCCCTCGGAGCTCGTTGGCAGAGAGCCCCAGCTCCCCGCCCAGAATCTCGTCGTTGTGCTGACCGAGTGTGGGTGGCGGGCTCGCATGCAGGTGGCGTTCCAGTCCGGAGAAGGCCATCGGCAGACCGGGATAGCGCGTCTCGCCGGTGACGGGGTGCTCCATCACCTGGAAGAAGCGGCGGTGTTCGAGCTGCGGATTGGGCATCAGGAAGTGCCCGTTGACCAGGGGGTGGGCGGGGACGCCGGCATCGACCAGCTTCTGGACCGCTTCGTCGCGCTTCTGCATCGATAGCCACTGCCCGATCCGCGCGTCGATCTCATCGTGGGCTTCGCGACGTCCGCGTGCCGAGGCCAGGGTGGGATCGCGAGACCACTCGCTCTCATCCATCAGTGCGCAGAGCCGCTGCCACTGAGCTTCGGTGGCCACGGCCAGTGCCAGGTACTCGTCTTTCTCGGCACAGCGGTAGACTCCCTGCGGAGCGGCGTAGGGGCCGCGGTTCGCGGCGCGCGTCAGCAGCTGACCGTAGGCGGAGTACTCGATCACCTGCTCCGCCGCGACGTTCAGGGCGGCCTCGACCAGCGGAACCTCGACGAGCTGGCCCTCGCCGGTCTGGCGGCGGTGTTCGAGCGCCAGCAGCAGCGCGAAGACCGCGTGCATCCCGCCGATCGGATCGCAGGGACCGCGTGGGACCAGCGGAAGGTCGTCGTAGCCGGTGATCCATGCCAGTCCGCTCGCCTGCTCGACGGTCATGGCGAAGCCCGCGCGGTCGCGCCAGGGGCCGTCGAGACCGAATGCCGGCATCCTCAGCATGATGGCGCTGGGATTGAGCGCATGGATCCTGTCCCAGCCCAGGCCGAAATTGTCCATCACGCGGGCGGAGAAGTTCTCGGTCACGACGTCCGCGCCGCGGATCAGGCGCTCGAGGAGTGTCATCCCCTCCTCGCTGTCGAGCTGTAGCGTCACTCCGCGCTTTCCCGGATTCACTCCGGCGAAGATCGGTGACCATTCCCAGAGGCGGTCGGTGGGGATCGCTCCAGCGAAGCGCATGCCGTCCGGGCGTTGGATCGACTCGACCTTGACCACGTCCGCGCCCATGTCGGCGAGGGTCCATCCCGCGATCGGGCCAGCCCAGAAGTTGGAGAGCTCGACGACGCGCAAGCCGCCGAGCGGCAGGGCTCCACCTCCCTCGCCGGCCGAGATCCTTGGCGCCGTGACCTTCCGCGCCGCCGCCACCTGGTCGGTATGCTCTCCCAGCTTCGGCGCGGGGCCAAAAGGTCTGAGCGCGGTCTTTTCGAGCAAATAGGGTGGCCGCGGCCGCACGAAGCCGCCCGGACCCTCGACGAAGCTGCCGCGCCGGGCGAAGTGGTCCATCTTCGGGAGGTTTCGTCCGTCGCCGATCGGCGCGACGGGAATCCGCATCAAGCTGGCGAGCTCGATGATCTCGTCGACGGTGCGCTCCCGCGTCCAGCCGTGAACGATCTTCTGCATGAACTCGAGCTGTTGACTTCGAAACGTCCCTTCCAGGTAGCGCTCGTCCTTGGCGAGCTCGGGCTGTCCGATCAGGACGCAGAAGTCCAGCCACTGCTGGCCGGTGATGGTGCAGAAGCCCACCCAGCCGTCCCTGGCCGGCTCGACGGAAGGGACCTCGATTCCCCGGGGCAGCTTCCCCTCGCGCCACTGTCCGCTCAGGTCGTGGTAGTAGGTCATGCTGAGCAGCATCGCCTCGAAGATCGAGAGGTCGACGTGCTGACCTCTTCCGGTGTTGCGCGCCGAGAGCCAGGCGAAGAGCGCCCCGACGGCGGCGAAGCCGCCGGCGATCCACTCGCCGATCCGGCCACCCGCCGCCACCGGCTCGCGGCTCGCGAGACCCCGATGGGCCGTCGATCCGGTCGCGGCCTGAAGGGTGAACTCGGTGGCGGGGCGCTCTGCCCAGGGGCCGTCGCTTCCCCACGGCGAGATCGAAACCAGCGAGAGCGCCGGATTCCGCGCCTGCAGCAGCTCGAATGTCAGGCCCAGGAGCGCCAGCTCTCCCGGGCCGAAGCTCTCCACCACCAGGTCCGCTGTCGCTGCAAGATCGAGAAGGGTCTCGCGTCCGGCGCTGCTCTCGAGGTCGAGGATGACGCTGCGCTTCGAGGCGTTCAGGTGCTGGAAGAGCGCACCG
Source organism: uncultured delta proteobacterium (assembly GCA_963722885.1). Classification (GTDB taxonomy): domain Bacteria; phylum Myxococcota_A; class UBA9160; order UBA9160; family UBA6930; genus CAVXZE01. The sequence goes on along the minus strand of CAVROS010000037.1, from coordinate 121,959 downwards.
TCCTCGCCCTCGGCGATCGGCGCGCCCGACGCCGTCCAGCGTCGGAGCGGGTCGCCTCCATCGGGCGACTCGACCTTGACGACCTCGGCACCGGCGTCGACGAGCATCTTCGTGCAGTAGGGCCCCGCGATCTCTGTGGAGAGATCGACCACCTGAATTCCCGCCAGAGGCCAGCCGAGAGGCCGACTCATCGCTCCCTCGCTACGCGACCCAGTGAGAACTGCAGGCTAGCGGACTTTGACACCCGTCTCGCCGAAGAGCAGCAGCTTCCCGTTGACGCCCTCCGCTGCGGCCGCGATCCCGCGGCGATCGGGCTCGATCGCCGCGGAGAAGGTCCTGCCGCCGTCGCTGCTGGTCAAGACGGCGCCGCCGAGCCCGACCAGGACGATGGTTCCATCCGCTCGGACGATGCCGGACTGGAGAGACTGATCGGTGCCGCTCTCCAGCTCCTGCCAGCTCTCTCCCCGGTCCTCGCTGCGGAAGACGTGGCCGCGCATGCCGAACACCAGGAAGGCTTCCGGACTCGACTGTGAGCCCCCCCCAGAAGGATCCTCTGTAGGGCGGGTGGAGACGCTCCCAGGACGCACCGTCGTCCAGCGAGCGGTAGATCGAGCCGGATTCCGCCGCAATGAAGAGCGTGTCGCCGGGGCCGCGGAAGATGGCATTCAGATGATAGTCGTCCCCCGGGTTCGAGGTGAGCGGGCGACGCTGCCAGGTCTCACCGCCGTCCGTGGTCTCGAGCAACAGGCCGAACGCCCCCGCCGCGAGGCCGCGCTTGGCGTCCTGGAACCAGACCGTGAGCAGCGGCGCCTCCTCCGCCGAGATCCTGATGCTGCAGCTCCCAGGTCTCACCACCGTCGCGGGTGTGGATCACGAGCACATCGTGCCCCACCGCCCAGCCCCGCTTGGCATCGACGAAGGTGACCGCGGTCAAGGTGGCCCGGGTCGGAACCGATTCGGCCTGGCGCCAGCTCCCGCCGCTGTCGTCGGAGAGCAACACGTGGCCCCACTCGCCGACGGTGACCAGGCGACCGTTCGCGCGCGCCACATCGACCAGAAGCGATTTCGTCGCGAGCCGCGAGGGGATCGCCTGCTCCTCTGCGGCCTCGGCACCCGACGCGGCGAACAATGCCAGCGTCAGCACCCAGAGGAAATGCCTCCAGCTCTTCGGCCACCCGCGGTTCATCCGCGCGGCTCCTCTTCCCCGCCCGTCCGTTCGATGGCCTGCTCTCGGCTCCGGGCAACCGCCTCCTCCGGGAGGTCCAGCTCGCGCGCGACGCGTTCGATCAGGCGCTCCTCGAAGGGGTGAAGGTGTTCGTCCACCAGGGCGATTTCCCACAGTCTTCGAACGATTTCGATCTGCTCGTCCTGACTGAAGTGCCTCTTGATCGTCTCGGTGAAGAGCCAGTTGTCCCACATCTCGTCTTCGTGCTTCTCGGCGACTCCGACCAGGATCTCCGCCGTCTCGTGATCGAGGGCGAAGGCCTCCCGGACGGCCTGGCAGATCGCGTCGCGCTCCCTCTCGCCGAAGGCGCCGTCGATGCGCGCACACTCCACCATCAGCGCCGCGGCGGCCAGCGTCTGGACTTCGAAGGGCCGCTCCGGGCCGGGAGCCGGTCCGGGCCTCTTGGCCAGCAGCTCTCGTATCGCCTTGGTCAGCACGGCGTTCTCCTTCAGCGGCCGATGGTGGGCGCCTTGACCCTGTGGCGCCGCGGAACGATCAGGTCGATCGTGACCGCCAGCGCCGGCAGCATCGTCACGGCCATGACCATGTTGACCATGAACATGAAGGTCAGCAGCAAGCCCATGTCCGCCTGGAACTTGAGGGCGGAGAAGGACCAGGTGGAGACGCCGATCGCCAGCGTGACGGCGGTGAAGATCACCGCGTTCCCGGTCTCGAAGAGGGTCTGCTGGTAGGCGGTGGTGATGTCGAGGCCCTCGGAGAGGTGGAACTGCAGGCGGTTGTAGATGTAGAAGGCGTAATCCACGCCGAGGCCGACCGCCAGCACCATGACCGGCATGGTCGCCACCTTGAGACCGATCTCGAGCTCCTTCATGAACCAGTAGCCCGAGGCCGTCGCCACGGCGAGAGGCACGCAGCAGCAGATGGTGGCGCGCCAGTCGCGGTAGGTCACGAGCACCAGCGCGATGATGGCGGCGTAGACGTAGAGCATGATCGGCGCCTCGGACCGCTCGAGCTCCTCGTTGATGGCGGCCTGGACCCCGACGCTGCCGCTCGCCAGGCGGATCCGGATGTCATCCCTCGGATGGCTTTCCCGGAATTCGTGCACGGCGGCGATCGCGCGCTTGATCGTCTCGGCCTTGTGGTCGGCCGTGAAGGCGTAGATGGGCATCAGGGTGCACTCCGCATTCAGCAGCCCCGTCTCCTCGGGGAGGTGCCCCACCGCCCTCACCAGCAGATAGCGGTTGCGCGGAAGCGTGGCCCACTTGAGGTTCCCCTCGGCTCCGCCCGCGTTGATCTGCTTGGCGATCACCGGGACGGAAGCCACGGACAGCACTCCCGGGACGTTCTGGATGTGCCAGCTGAGCTCGTTCAGATACTGCATCGCCTCGTAGTCGATGCAGGACTCCTCGGGTGTCTCGACGATCACGGTGAGCACGTCGAGTCCGAGGGAGAACTTGCTCACGATGGTGACGGCGTCCCGGTTGAAGCGGGAGTCGGAGCGGAGCTCCGGCGAGCCGGGATGGACGTCGCCCACGTGTCGGCCCGTGCCCTGCCAGAGGGCCACCGCGAAGAGGGCGACGAAGAATACGACTGCCACCACTGCGTTGCGCGGTCTCCGCGATCCTTCCCAGGCGACGAATGAACCTCTCTCGAGCCTCCCGCGCGCGCACGATGCGGTCGATGTAGCGCTCGTCGAATTTGAAGAAGGAGGCGAGGACCGGCAGCATCACCAGGATGGTGATGATCTTGAAGGCGACTCCGATCATCGCCGTGATTCCCAGCTCCTCGATCATCCCGATGGGGATGACCACCAGGATGCCGAATCCGACCATGTCGGTGACGATCGCCATGGAGCCGGGAACCAGCAGCCCGCTGAAGCTCCGCCGGGCGGCGGTGATGCTGTCGGCTCCGCCGCAGACCTGCTTCGAGATCAGATTGATCTGCTGGACCGAGTGCGACACTCCGATGGCGAACACCAGGAAGGGAACCAGGATGGCCAGCGGGTCCAGCCCGAAGCCCAGCAGGTGAATCGCGCCGAACAGCCAGAGCACGGAGGTGAGCGAGCAGAACAGCGGCAGGACGGTCAGGATCCAGGAGCGCGAGTAGTAGTAGACCGCGGCGGCGGTGAGGATGAAGGCCAGGGCGAAGAACCGGAAGGCGCTCTTTGCACCCTCGGCGATCTGGCCCATCATGGTGACGAAGCCGAGGATGTGGACGTCGAAGTCCTCGCTCTCGTGCTTCTGCCGGATCTCCTTCTCGATCCGCTTGGCGAGCTCCAGGTAGTCGAGCCTCTCCTCCGTCTTGGGGTCGACGTCCAGGAGCTCGGCCGTCACCATCGCGGCCGTGTAGTCCTTGGCGACCAGACGTCCGACGAAGCCGCCCTTGATGACGTTGCGCCGGATCACCTCGATGTCCTCGTCGTTCATCCGGGTGGCGAGGACATCGGCGGAGATCACGTCGTCGGCGATCAGCCCCTCCTCGGTGATCTCGAAGTAGCGGGTGTTGGGCGTCCAGATCGAGGTGACCGTTCGCCGGTCGACGCCCGGGAGGAAGAAGACGTCGTCGGTCAGCGCCTTCAGCTTGGCCAGGAAGGGCTGGGTCCAGACGTCGCCCTGCTTGGCGCGCAGCACGAAGATGACTCGATTCGAGCCGAAGAGCCGGTCCTGATACTCGAGGAAGGTCTGGATGTACTCGTGATCTCGCGGAAGCTGCTTCTCGAAGCCGGCATCCATGCGGAGCTGGGCGGCGAAGTAGCCCATCACCGACCGTGATCGCCCCGACGACGATCAGGAGCGCGATGCGGTGGCGGAAGACCAGGTTCTCGAGGAAGCGGATCACGGATGCTCTGCTCTACCGCTCCTCAGCGCTTCCCCATGCGCCGCAGGTCGTCCGGATTGAAGAGACCCTTGTCGTCTGCGAGGGTGCGTTCTTCGGCTGGCATCCCGAGGTGTTCGTAGATGGGTTCCTTCTCCTCGTTGATGGCCGGCGTGATCACGTAGCGGCCCGCCACCAGGTCGTACAAGAGGCTGCCGTTGGCGATACAGGAAGGGACCTCGAAGAGGAGCTGTGGAAGGTGCTCGGACACCCGCCAGAGATTCTCTCTGGTGTCGTAGCCGTCGACCACGGCTATGTATCCAGTGGTCCTCGTCAATGTAGAAGACGCGCCTGGCGATGGTGTGCCGCTTGTCCGGCCTGACGGTGCCCTCCACCACCCAGACCCGGTGCAGCTCGTAGCGGATCAGGTCCCGCCGCGGGTAGCGGGGCTGGATGATGTCCTTGTACTTGAGGTCGGTGTCGAAGAACTTCACGCTGTTGTAGGGGATGTAGATCTCCTTCTTCCCCAGCAGCTTCCAGTTGTAGCGATCCGCGGCGCCGATGAAGCCGTTGGTCGCGTCGATGGTCATCAGACCCTGGAAGCCGGGAATCGGGTTGTCGTACTCGAAGTTGGGGTTGCGCCGCACCCGCCGCTGGCCGGGATTGTAGGTCCAGGCCTTGAGGTGACCGTCGGTGAGCGAGTAGACCAGGGTGATCTCGCCGGCCTGCTTGGGCGGCGCCATGTTGTGGGAGAGCGACTTGGCCCAGATGCCATCGAGATCTTCGATGGTCTCGAACTTCGGGTCGTGGGTCCGATTGTACAGGACCTGTCTCCTTACAACCGGCACGAAGGAGCCGCTCTTGGTCGGAATCAGCGTGGCCTCGATCCTGTCGCTCCCTATCAGGCCGTTCAATATCGAGAGCCTGCCGTTCTGGAGGACCTGACAGCCGTTCTCGGGAAGCGGAAAGAGGGGACTCCACCTGCCATCGGTGATGAAGCACTGGTCGTCGACCGAGGCCTCGCGCGCGTTGCGCTTGGCGTTCTCGTAGTCCGCCTCCGGGAAGGCGCAGCTCCGGCGGGTCGGGTAGACGTTCATGATGTAGCCGTCGTAGCTCTTGATGAGTGCGATCTGCCCCGGGGTGAGCTTGTCGGCGTGCTGGTCGACGTTGCTGGCGTCGATGGTGAAGAGGATCGGATCGTCGGCGAAGAGGTTGGGCCGCTTCATCCCCGGCTCCCACCCCGGGGGCGGCTCGGTGACGCCGCCCGTCCACTCGGGGATGGTGCCCTCGGCATTGCCGGCCCGCTCCGCGCCGACGGGTGTGAGCTCCGGTCCGCCGAGGCGGGCGATCTCCTCCTCGGTGGGGACTGCGAAGGCGGCCGTCGCCGCAAGCGCCAGCGCGACCGCGAGCGCGGTGGCAGTCCATCTGGCCATTGCTCTTCCTCCTGCTGAATCCGATGCTGAGGTTGGCGATTCCCCTCGCTAGCGAGCGCCCCCGCGGAGCTCTCAGAAGCTGCGCGTTACGCTGAACGAGACGTAGTCCCGATCGATCACGGGGTTGCTGTCTCCGCCTCCGAAGAAGTTGACGTAGGACAGGTCGAACTGCCAGACACCCAGGTAGTCCACGTTGACGCCCGCCGAGAAGCTCATCGTGTCCTCGATGAACTGGGTTGTGGACCGGGCGTAGGTGCCGTTCACGGCGTGGCTGAAGCTGACTCTCGGCGTCACCGTGATCGGGACCCCCAGAGGGTTGTCGTAGTCGCCCCGGATCAGCGTCGTGTAGGCCCAGCTGAACTCGGTTGGCCGGCCCGTGTTGTTGACCGTGGCGTAGCCGAGGCTCTCGTCGAAGTTCGGGAACTCCACCAACACCACCTCGCCGGTCACGGCGATGCTGCTGATCTGCAGCGCGCGGACGATCGCGCCCACGTACGGGTCCCCCGGTCCGATCGTGGCGATCGCGCTCAGGTGGGCCTGAAGCCTCTCCTCCCGCACGAAGCCCGAGACCGTGGCCCGCTGGCCGGTCGCCGCGGCCTCGGCCAGCGCGTCCGGGAAGGCGGTGGTGACGGTCACGGGAAGCTGGGTGGTGTAGGAGATCTCCGCGCCCCAGGCGATGCCGAAGATCTCGGTGGCGGCGCTCACCCCGAAGATGTTGATGTCCTCGGGGTACTCCCGGAAGTAGCCGACCGGGACCGGCGCCGTCTCGGTCCGTCACGTCGACGCGGGTTGGGCGGCAGATTCTCCGGCGGCAAGCCAGCGGATAGGCAGGAAGGGACCGAAGCTCTCCGGGATGAAGAAGGTGGTGGCCATCAGGTCGGAGGGATCGGCGACGAAGCCGAGCGTGGGCTGCTTGCTGTGGAAGCGGATGTAGTAGGCGCCGAACTCGGTGCGGATGGCGTCGGCGAAGTAGCGCAGCGCCACGCCCCACTGCCCCTGCTTGCGGGCGTCCCGATCGGCCAGCTGGGGGATGCCCGCCGGAAAGAAGACGTCGAGGTAGGTGATGGTGGACGGGAAGATACCCGAGCGAGTTGAGCGCCGAGTGATGAAGTTGTCGTAGAGCGCCCCCTGACCGGTCGGCGGCTGTGATCACCGTCATCGATCGGCTCCGCCGGGAAGCCCAGGGCGCCGAGCTGCTCCCCGCTCAAGCCCGTGTGGAAGAGCTGCTCCGGACTCTTCCCGCTCGATCCCGGATCCTGATCGAGGAAGAAGCCCTCGGCGCCGCGGCCGGTAAGGTCGTTGAAGGAGAAGTAGCTGCCTGTGGGATCGAGCTCGACGCGATTCCAGTACGCCTGGTAGTAGGCCTCGATGCTGAAGTTCTGGAAGATCTCGGCCGACGCGCGCACCATCGGCGCCGGAAGCAGCGCCTCTCGGATCAGGGAGCCCGGAGCCCGCAGACGGTTCAGATCGACTGCGTTGGTCACGTTGACGCCCTGGTAGAAGAGGCTCTCCCCCCAGTTCAGCAACTGGTTGCCGGCGCGGATCTCCAGGGGGCGCCCGGCGACCTCGTAGTTTCCGTAGAGGTAGGCGTCCAGCAGCTGGTAGCCCATGCCGACGACGCCGCTTCGGAAGGCGCTGCTGGTGTAGAGCGACTCCCGGGCGAGGTCGGTGCGGGCGGTGTCGGTCCCCATGGTAGCGAGGTCGTAGAAGACGCTGCCTCGGAAGAAGCCCCCGTAGTTTCTCCAGGCCAGCTCGACGTCGACGGTCGCCTTGTAGGTGTTCGCGAAGACGTCCCACATGTCGTAGTTGAGATCGCCGTCGTCGAAGTTGGTGAAGCCATCCGTGGTCTGGCAGCCGCCGTTGTTCACCCAGATCATCCTGCAGTCGCGGTCCTGGACGCGCATCGAGAAGCCCGCCGAGACCGTGGTGTCCACGTTGCCCCGAAGCTCCCCGACCTCGAAGTCGACGGCCGCGGCGGGGCCGGTCCCGGCCGCACCCAGGAAGGCCAGGACGGCGACCACGGAAACACAGGTCGCGACTCGTACCCAACCCGCGTGCCGTTCGTTGAGCGTGCACCCTCGCATCACGTCCCCCCCGCGATTGATTTCGGCTGCTCTTCCCTACTCCCCTGCCGGCTCCCAGCTTACCCGCGCGTAAGTCTCGCTTCCATTAAAAAACTTCAGGGCCCGTATCGATTTCGGCACGGTGTGGGGTTTTCCCCCGGCTCTAGCAGCGTAAATCTGGCGCCTGGCCCGGCCTTTCGCCAATCGTCGGGTTCGTGCCACAATGCGCCCGATCCGAAGGGCCTCCGGCAAGTCCGCGCAGGCAAGTTTCGCAAGGATGGGAGCTCCAATGAAGCTGGCACTGCAATTTCCGCACATCGTCTACCGCGAGGGCCCGGCGGCCGTCGCTCAGGTTGGACGCGCCGCAGAGTCGATCGGCTTCGACCAGATCGATCTCTTCGATCACGTGGTGATGGGCCACCCGATGGAGGGGCGCATCGCCGGGCCCTATCCGACCGAGATGCCCATCCTCGAGCCCCTGGTCGGGCTCGGCTTTCTCGCGGCGGTGACGGAGCGGGTCGGGCTGGGGATCGAGGTGCTGATCCTCCCCCAGCGGCAGCCGGCCCTGGTCGCCAAGCAGATCAGCACCCTGGATACGCTATCCGCCGGCCGCATTCGCCTCGGAGTCGGGGTGGGCTGGCAGGAGTGCGAGTACGAGGCCCTGGGTACGGCCTTCCGCAAGCGGGGCAAGATGATGGACGAGGCGATCCCTCTGCTGCGGACCTACTGGTCAGAGAAGTCGGTCGATTTCGAGGGCAGCTACTACAAGGCGACCCAGCTGGCGATGGAGCCGAAGCCGCCCCAGGCCGGGGCGATCCCGATCTGGGTTGGAGGCGATTCGCCCGCCGCACTGCGGCGCGCCGGGAGGCTGGGTGACGGCTGGATGGCGAACGGCGCCATCACCGAGCAAGACGTGGCGGCCATCGGGATCATCAAGAAGCACGCGGAGGAGGCGGGCCGAGATCCCGAGGGGCTGGGGTTCCAGGCGCAGATCGCCGCTCCGCCGGATCCGGAAGATCCCTTTGGGCTCGCTTTCCATGCGAGCCCGGACAAGATCGCAGCGGTGGCACGCGCAGCGAAGGAGGCGGGCTTCGGAGGGGCCGCCCTCAACGCCAGTGCGGTCTACGTCGCCGGGGGGCAGAATGCCGGCGCCCTCTGCGATGACCTGGAGAAGATCCACGAACGCATTCGCGCCGAGGTCGGGCAGGCCTGAGGCCCGCGCTCGAGGCCAGTCTGCCGCGCCTTCCCCGAGGGTTGCCCCCCCCCGAGGGTTGGCCGATCGGCGGGCGCGGTGATAGCCTTTTCGCGGGTGTCGAATGACCCGGGCTGCGGTCGGTCGCGAGCCGGGCGCCGGGCCTCGAGGTGGGTCATGAGCAGCACTGCGCCGGGCGCCTCCCTGCGCGAGAAGATCCTCCAGGAAGCCATCGACATCGTCCAGAAGCATGGCGTCGAGAACGTCACCATGCGCTCCCTGGCGGAGAGGCTCGGCTACTCGCCCGCCACGATCTATCTGTACTTCCAGAACAAGAGGGAGCTTCTCCACGACCTTGCCCTGGAAGGCTTCGATCGGCTGATCGCGGCGCTGGAACCCTGCCTGCGCCTCCCCGACCCGGCCGAGGCGACTCGTGGAAGGCTCCAAGCGCTACATCGACTTCGGCCTGGCGAACCCGGAGATCTATCGCCTGATGTTCCAGGACACCTCCGTCCAGGCCTTCACCCCCGACGACATCGCCCATCGGTCACGGCTCTGGAACCTGTTCCGAGACACCCACGCGCGAGGCATCGCGTCCGGCGTCCTGCGCGAAGGCGATCCGGACGCCTTCGTCATGGTGGGCTGGTCCTTGCTCCACGGGTTCGTGCTGCTGGCCCTCAGCGGGCGCAACCCGTCCCCCTTCATGGCGGGTCTTTCCCAGAGCGAGGTGCGCGAGGAGGTGATCGCCGCCTGGCGTCACGCCTTCCACGCCTGACCCGCGCTGGCGGGAAGCCCGAAACGGGCGGTAGAACGCCGGTTTGCGAAGCCTCCTGCGAAGCCGCCGTGCGGCGTTCCCCCGGTGCTCGCAAAACTTGATTTTCTCCTTTTAAATCGAATAGTTACGATCCGGCTCCGACGGAGACCCGAAACGCGATGGGGTTGCGGATTCTGCTATTCTGCCGCCCACCAATGAAGGATCGGGATCGATACTGGGATTGCCTGGACCAGGCGATGGAAGCGTCCCACGGCGGTCGTACGGACGAGGCGCTCGCCTGGCTCGACGAGGCGTTGAAGGCACAACCGAACGGAGCCGAAGCTCACAACGGTCGCGGCGAGATTCTCTGGGACGAAGGGAGGATCGACGAAGCGCTCTACGAGGTCGAGCTCGCCGCAATGGCCGATCCCAAATTCGTGACTGCGCAGCTCAACCGCGCGGAGCTTCTGATCGAGGAGCTCGGTGAGTTCGATCAGGCCATCGGCCAGTGCGACCTGTTGCTCTCGGGGAGTCCCGACCTGCCCCGTCCGGACCGCGCCACCGAGGCGGAGATCTACTACCTCAAGTCCAAGGCCCTGTTCTACCTGGACGATCTCGAAGGCGCGCTGTTCCTGGTTCGGCGAGCCGGCAAGACCGTCGGTGAGGTGGCGGTCTACCGTGCCTTCGAGGGGCAGATCACCTTCGAGCTCGGACGCTTCGAGGAGGCCCGTCGTTACCTGGAGCACGCCGTGGGGCTCGACCCCGAGTCGGCGCACGCGCTCTACCACCTGGGTCTGGTTCTCGAGCGGCTGGGAGAGAACGAGGAAGCGGGTCGGGCCTTCGCTCAGGCCCACGCGCTGGACGGAGGGCACTACCCGGTGCCCGTGGCGGTGGACGATCGCGACTTCGAGCAGGTGGCCGGTGAGGCAATGCGCGATCTCCCGCGCTCGATCCGCGAGTACATCGAACACGTTCCCGCTGCTCGTCGAGGATTTTCCCTCCGCCGAGCTGCTCGCGGAGGAGAGCGTCTCGCCGCAGATCCTGGGGGTCTTCATTGGCGTTCCTCGGACCGAGGCGGCGGTGACCGCCCAGGCCCGCGACGTGGATCGCATGATTCTCTTCAAGAGAAATCTGGAGAAGGTCTGCCGCACCCACGCCGAGCTGGTCGAGCAGATCCAGATCACCGTCAAGCACGAGATCGGCCACTATCTCGGCCTCGACGAGGATGATCTCGAGCGGCTCGGCCTGGCCTGAGCCGTGCCCGTTCCGGATCTCGTCACGTCACTCCGCGGCGTCGTCGGAGACGATGCCTGCCTGGTGCGCCCCGAAGATCTCTTCGTCTACGAGGCCGACGGTCTCACCCTCCACCGCGCCCGCCCCCGGGCCGTGGTGCTGCCCCGGGAGAAGGCCCAGGTCGCCGGGGTCGTGAAGACCTGCCAAGCCTTCGGTGTCCCCTTCGTGGCGCGCGGCGCGGGGACCGGGCTCTCTGGAGGCGCCCTCGCCCTGGACGGCGGGGTGGTGATCGAGTGCGCGCGAATGAACCAGATTCTCGAGGTGAATCTCGAGGATCGCTATGCGGTGGTGCAGCCCGGCGTGATCAACCTCGAGCTGTCGAAGGCGGTGGCGCCCCACGGTCTCTTCTTCGCCCCGGATCCCTCCAGCCAGGCGGCCTGCACCATCGGAGGCAACGTGGCGGAGAACTCGGGAGGGCCCCACACGCTCAAGTACGGCACCACCACCGACCACGTGCTCGCCCTCGAAGTCGTTCTCCCGAATGGCGAGTTCGCGAGCTTCGGCTCCCGCACCGGCTGGACGCAGGGCTATGACCTGGTGGGGGCCTTCGTCGGATCCGAGGGAACCCTCGGCGTGGTGACGGAGGCAACGGTTCGGCTCCTCGAGCTTCCCCAGTCGGTGGAGACACTTCTCGCCGTCTTCCCCGACGTGTTCTCGGCCTGCCGGTCCGTCGGTGCGATCATCGGCGCGGGACTCGTGCCCGCCTCCCTCGAGGTGATCGATCAACGCACCATCGCCGCCGTCGAGGCCAGTGTCTATGCCGCCGGTCTTCCCACCGACGCGGGCGCCATGTTGCTGATCGAGCTCGACGGCCCTGCCGTGGTGGTGGCCCAGGAGGTGGAGCGCGTCCGCGGCCTGATCGCGCAGTCCGGCGCCGACCGCGTCGAGGTCGCGCGGGACGATCAGGAACGCGAGCGCTTCTGGCGGGCACGCAAGGGAGCCTTCGGTGCCATGGGGAGGCTCGCGCCGGATCTCTACCTGTACGACACCGTGGTGCCCAGGGTGAGGCTGCCGGAGGTTCTGGAACGGATCTGCGAGATCGGAGACCGCTACCGCCTGCGCCTGTCGAACGTCTTCCACGCCGGCGACGGGAACCTCCACCCGATCATCTCCTTCGATCGCCGCGATGCCGACGAGATGAAGCGAGTGCTCGCCGCCGGCGAGGAGATCCTCCGGGTCTGCGTCGACGCTGGCGGGGTGCTCAGTGGCGAGCACGGGATCGGCAACGAGAAGCAGAAATTCATGGGGCTTCTCTTCGGTGAGGACGATCTCGACGCGATGCGCCGGCTGCGCGCGGCCTTCGATCCCCAGGGAATCTGCAACCCGGGCAAGGTCCTTCCCACGCCCCGAGCCTGTGTCGAGGCGGGCCTGGTGACGCGGAACGGATGACGGCTGCGCTCGACGCATTGCGCGCCGCGGTCGGCGCTGACGCCGTCGTCGAGCACGGGCCGGTCGCCGTGGACGGTGTGAGCCTGACCGAGAGCCTCCGCCCCAGCAGTGGCGAGGAGCTCTCCGCCGGGCTCCGGGTGCTCTCGGAGCGGGGCATGGCCGCCCTGGTCTGCGGTGGCGGGAGTCGCCTCGGCCAGGGGAATCTGCTGAAGCGGGCCGACCTCGCCCTCGAAGCCACCGGTCTGGACGGGATCCTGGAGCTCGACGCCGAAGACGGAGTGGTTCACGTCCGCGCCGGGACCGAGATCGCGGCGCTGCGCGAGTCGGTGCGGGCCGAGGGCTGGGAGCTTCCCCTGGACCCGCCGGGAGCTGGGACCAGCGTCGGGGGCGCCCTCGCCTCGGCGGCCGTCGGGCCTCGCTTCGGTCATCCGCGGGAGATCGTTCTGGGCCTGGAGGTCACTCTGGCATCCGGTGCGCGAACCCGTTGCGGTGGGCGCGTCGTCAAGAACGTCACGGGCTACGACCTGGGCAAGCTCTACATCGGCTCCTTCGGCTCCCTCGGCGTGATCGAGGCCGCCTGGCTGCGGCTCCATCCTCTTCCCGAGCGCAGCCTGTTTCTGGCGGCGGCGCTTCCCGATGGCGCCGAGGGGTTCGAGCGAGCGCTGGCGGCTGCACGCCGTCCCTCCGCCCGCGTTGCCGCCCATCTGGACCGTGCGCTCGCAGCTGCGATCGATCCCGCCACCGCCAGGGAAGGCAGCGTCTTGCTGCTCGAGCTCGCCGGGAACGAGTCACTGCTGGAAGCGGACTTCCGGGAGCTCGTCGAGGAGACGGGAGCGCACGAAGTCGATGCGGTGATGATCGAGCGGCTCCGGGGCGTCCAGGGCGGGATCTTTCATCCAGGCGGATTGCGGATCCGACTCAGCTCGCTTCCCAGCCGCGTCGGCGAAGCGGCGGAAATCCTGGCGCGAGACGGCGGCGCGGTTCTCGCCTATCCCGCCAGGGGCCTCCTCTACGTGCGCTTTCCGGTTGGGCTCTCCAACGACGAGCGCGCCGTGGAGGCGGCGGAGCGCAGCGCGAGCCACGCCGCCGCCGCTTCGGGAGGCGGCTACGTGATCGAGGACGCCCCGGACTGGGCGAAGGAAGGGCGCGACGTCTTCGGCGATCCGGGCCGGTTGCTCCCGCTGTTTCGCGCGCTCAAGCACCAGTACGATCCCAATGGGGTGCTGAATCCCGGTCGGTTTGCGGGACGCCTATGAGCGAGCCGAGCAAGCTGCTCCGCGATCTCTATCCCGGAACGCTCGACTGCGTGCACTGCGGGCTCTGCCTTCCCGTCTGTCCGACCTATCGGATCACCGGCCGCGAGACCTCCTCCCCCCGCGGACGCCTGTACCTGATGCGCGGGGCGATCGAGGGCGAGATTCCCGTCGGAGAGGTGCTGGCCGAGGAGGCCTATCTCTGTCTCGGCTGCCGTGCCTGCGAGACCGCCTGCCCGTCGGGTGTCCGGTTCGGAGCGATGCTCGAAGAGGCCCGCGCGGTGGTGGAGGAGGCGGGTCTCCGCCAGGGTTGGGCCAAGCGGGTCGAGAGCTGGGCCCTCCGGGAGCTGCTGCCCCGGCCCCGCTGGCTCCACTGGCTGGTGGGCGCCCTCGGCTGGGTGCAACGGCTGCGTCTCGATCGTCTGGCGCTTTCTCTGCTGCCGGCCCGACTGCGAGAGGCGCACGAGCTGGTGCCGGTCGTCCCGCCGGCGGCGGAACGGGTCCGCCTGCCGTCGCTGGTCCCCGCCCAGGGAACGCTTCGCGGGAGGGTGGCCCTCTTCGAGGGATGCATCATGCCGGAGCTCTTCGGCCGCGTGAACCTGGCCACGGCCCGGGTTCTGGCGCGCAACGGCTTCGAGGTGCTGGTCCCTCCAGAGCAGTGCTGCTGCGGAGCGCTTCAGGCGCACGCCGGCGAGATGGGCGTTGCCCGCGATCTCGCTCGGCGCAATCTGGCCGCCTTCGATCCCGCGCGGGTGGACGCGATCGTGGTCAACTCCGCCGGTTGCGGCGCCTTCCTTCGCGAGTCGGAGCGCTGGCTCCCGAACCAGGCGGAGGCGTTTGCCGCATCGGTGCGCGACATCTGCGAATTCCTGGAGGCCGAGGGAATCGATCCGCCCTCCGGGTCGTCTGGAGGTCCGGGTCTGCTACGACGATCCCTGCCATCTGGTCCACGGCCAACGCGTCGAGGCCGCGCCGCGGCGCCTCCTCGAGATGATTCCGGGACTCGAGCTGATCGATCACGACGACCCGACCGGCTGCTGTGGCGCCGCGGGAATCTACAATCTCACCCATCCGGAGATGTCCCAGCAGGTGCTGGAGAGGAAGATGAGCGCGCTTGCCGCCGCCGACCCCGACGTGATCGCGTCGGGCAACCCCGGCTGCCTGATCCAGCTCGCCGCCGGCGCACGGAAATGGGGTCTTCGCGCCCGCGTCGTCCACCCCATCGAGCTCCTGGCGGAATCCTACGGGAGCTCTAACGGGGACGTTCCTTGCCTTGACTGGAGGCGAACCCTCCCCGCTTCCGGTTCCCGCTCAGCGGTAGAAGATGACGTCGGGGGTGGGCTTGGGGATCCGGATGCGCGGGAAGGCGCCGAGGCTGAAATCGTCGAAGCTCCCCTGCAGGACGATCTCGACGGGGAGGATCGAATCCCGGGAGCGGACCAGACCGTACTTCTCGCGCATTCCGCGGAAGGCGTAGGTCGACTCGGCCGAAGCGCGAAGATCCGGAGTCCCGGTCACGCCGAGCTTCGCGCGCTCGAAGAAGAGATCCCGGTCCGCGTCATTCTCGACGCGGGCGTCCCGGTCGACCTGGACGATCCGCAGCGAGGTCTCCTCGAGAAGCGCCACCGCCCGCGACAGCCGCTCCGCGGAGACCGCGGCCTGGGTTCTCCTGGGGGCAGCGCGGTCGTTGCCGCTCTCGTTCACGAACGCGAACTCCAACACCCGTCCCCCGAGGAAGGTGATGCCCTCGGGATGCAGCTCGCCGTTTTCGAGGTCGTCGTCGAGAAGCTCCGGGCGGAGCGCGAATCCCTCGGGACCCGCCACCTGGGGGTTCTCGAGCAGGAATGCGCGGGTCACCTGGATCTGCTGGGGTGTGCCCTTCTCGACCTCCTCTCGAGCCTGCTCGCCCGCCTTCCGACCCGCCTCGGTGCCCTGGAACTCCCGGGCGATCTTCTTGAGCAGCGACATGCGGACATCTCGGCGCTTTTCGCGCCTCGCGGCCTCGAGGGCCTGCTCGGACGCCTTGTTGCGAAGCTTCTCCAGATGATCGCTGCGTCGGCGTCGGCGTCGGCCTCCGCCAGCTGGAGCGCACCGAAGTAGTTGCCCCGGGAAGCCTCGAAATCCTCCAGCCAGCTCCGGACCGCGGCGGCGTGCTCGCCATTCGGGTATCGCTCCAGGTAGCGCCGTGCGAGGACCGAGGGCACTCGGGTGGTGGGCTTCATGAAGGGGTAGCGGATCAGCCGGTTGGGGAAGCCGCTGACCACGTTGATCACCGTGGGAATCTCGATGGCCCACTCCAGGGGTCGCGCCAGGTTCCGGTCGCGAGCTCCTCCCGCCAGGGGCCCGAGGAAGAGCCAGCGCAGCATGGTCCAGCTCTGCGCGCCTCGCGCCGCCCGGTAGGCCCGGTAGGGGTTCTGCTCGGCGCTGGATAGCGCCGCCTGGGCATGGCGCGCCATGTTCGATCGCTCGGTAACCGAGCTCTGCGATCTCCTCCAGCTGCTCCCACATCGGGGTCTTCGTGGCCCGCCTCTCCCGTCGCGGTGGCCAGTGCAAAGGCGGCCTCGTCGGCCAGCGCTCCCTCGGGATACTCCTCGAGGAGCGCCGTCGCCATCTCTTCGACGGGGCCGTCCGGAAGCAGCAGTGCCACCGCGAGCTTCCGTTGCAGGGTCGAGTCGGTGTCGGTGGCCTCGAGGTTCCTCGCCTGATTCCCGCTCCAGATCGCGCGGCGCTCCTCGGCCTCTCGCAGGAGCCCGATCGCCTCGCGATCCTCGGGGGCGTAGCGCAGTGCGCGCTCCGAGAGGGCGACGGCCAGCGGTGCATCGTTTCTCCTCGAGCGCTTCTCGTGCGTCGCGCACGTTCCGATCCCGCTGGGTGCGGAACCAGCGCACCTGCGCCGAATCGATCCGTTCCAGGAGCACCGACGCCTCGGGTGCGTTCGGCTCCTCCTCGATGAAGCGCTTCCAGTGGGCGAGGGCCTGGCGCTCCGGCGCGGTGAGTTCGTCGTCCTGGTGCTCCGCGAGGGCGACGGCGACGACCGAACGAAGCAGGCGAACGGGGAGCATGACATCTGTTGAAGGCGGAGCGCCCCAGCGCCTCGGAGAAGGCATTGACCGTACGCCCGATACGCCGCATCCGTGCGTCGTGAAGGCGCGCGTCGGCGAGTCGGAGGGGATCGTCGGCGACCTCCTGCCGGATTCGGGCCCGCAGGGCCGGGTCCAGGTCTTTGCGCCGCAGCAGTGCGTCCGCCTCTCTTCGGTAGACGAGCGGGTCGTCCAGCGTGGCGTTGCGGGCGTCGAGGGCGTAGGGAAGCATGCCGGTGGGCGGCTCGTCGCGCTGCCTCCGCGTGGCGTCGATGGCCTGGAGCCCTTCGATGCAATCGTCGACCTTCCGCCCGATCGCTGCTCAATACCGCGACCGCCAGCGAGTGCGCCAGCCCGTCGGTGTCGTCGGGCACGTAGTTGCCGACGAGGGGCAGGGGTTCCATGGGAGAGAAGCACGGGCGGCGCGCCCGCCGTGGCGCAGCCCAGCGCCAGCGCTGGCCAGGGCTGCTGCGAGCCCGGCTTGCCGAACTCTCGCTCGGCTGCGCCTCGCTACGCGCTTGCTATGTCACGGGCTGAAGCGGTCACGGTCCACCTTGAGTGTAAAGGCCAGAAACGCTTCCAGCCGCCTCGCGGCCTCGAGCTTCTCCGGCGCTCCGTCCTGGTTGGTGATCGCCTCGTAGAGCCGGGCCGCTGCCTCGACCAGCTCCTCGAATCGCGGCGGATCGAAGCGCAGCCCCTCGGGTGGATGGCTCTCGACGTATTCCACCGCGAGCTCCGCGTAGAGATCCGCCAGCGCCAGCAGGTGCCGGTTGGCGTTCTTGCTCTCCCGATGCGAGTTTACCAACTGCTGGAGCGCCGCCAGGGCCCGCACGTCCCCGTCGACGTAGAGGCGCCGCGTGTCGCTCAAGAAGCGCGCCCGGCCCATGTCCGCCCGCTCGATCTCTTCGCGGATCACGAATGCGTAGTGGGTGCCCTCGGCGCCGTCGAGTAGCGCTTCGAGGAGCGCCACCCTTCGGTCGAACAGCGCCACGACGCTCTCGCGCTCGGCGGCCAGCGGGACCGGATCGCCCTCCTCCGGGATCGGCGCCTGCTCGGGCTCGAGCGCCGCCGCCTCGGCGAGCGCCTCGCAGATCGCCTGGCTCTCGCGAGCGTCGCGCTGGAGGGGGCCTTCGATCTCCGCCGCGATCTGGTAGCTCGAAGCGGCCAGATCGAAGGCGCGCAGCCGCTCGAGTGCACGGCCCTTCGCGAAGGCGAACACGTCGTCCATGTAGCCGGAGCGGAGCTCCTCGGCGTGGACCTTCTGCAGGTTCTCCAGGCGCAGCAGCGAGGCGCGATAGATGTTGCGGCCCGTGAAATCGCGTGCCGGCTGGAAGTGGTAGGTGTCGTCGGGCACGTGGCGGCGCAGTACCGCCACCACCTCGAGCAGGCTCTCGCTGGGGCGATAGCGCGGATCGGGCTCGGGTGTGGAGCGGCACCCGGACAGCGCCACCGATCCGAGCAGCAGGACGAGAGGGCGATGCGCTGTACCGCCGTCGCGTCGCCTCATCGATTCCCGCGCTTGGCGGCGACTGCGTTCAGCATCTTCTCGGTGGCGATCACCGCAGCCGCGAGCTGGTCCGAGTCGACGCCGAGGGTCGACCAGGAATCCTCGCCCGCCTCGCCCCGCCAGGTGATCACGGTCTCGACCAGTGCGCTGGTGCGTCCGCCCGGCGGAATCCGCACGCGGAAGTCCTCGAGCCGCGGAACCTCCAGCCGGAACTTCTTCGCCGCCTTCTTGAGGGCGTTCATGAAGGCGTCGTAGCCGCCGTCGCCGGTGGCCTCGGCGGTGGAGGTCTTCCTGCGGTAGGAGACGGTGGCCTTCGCCCGCGGCAGCGCATCGCTTCCCACCCAGACCTCGTAGGAGTCCACCTGAACCATCTGGTCCCGGGGCGTCTTCAGCACGTCCGCGATGATGAAGCGGAGATCCTCGGGCACGACGGTGTGCTTCTTGTCTCCGAGCTCGACGATGCGCTTCAGCACCAGGTCGCGCGCCTCTTCCGGGAGCTCGATCCCGAGCCGCTCCAGGTTCTGGTCGAGGGAGGCCTTGCCCGAGAGCTTGCCGAGGGCGTAGCGGCGCCGGCGCCCGAAGCGGTCCGGCGCCAGGCGGCTCGCGTAGAGGTCGCCCTTGGCGTCGCCGTCGGCGTGGATGCCGGCGGTCTGGGTGAAGACGTCTCCTCCCACGATGGGGGCGTTGGCGGCGACGTCCTTGCCGCTGAAGGTCTCGACCATGCGCGAGGCGGCGACCAGCCGCGACTCGTCCACGCCGGTCCGGTAGGGGCCGTGGTCGTGGAGGGCTGCGACGATCTCCGCCAGCCGGGCGTTCCCCGCTCGCTCGCCCATGCCGTTGACGCTCGTGTGGACCCCGCGGGCTCCGGCCTCCACGGCCGCCAGGCAGTTCGCGGTGGCGAGTCCGTAGTCGTTGTGGCCGTGGAACTCGAAGTGGACCTGGGGCCAGGTGGCGACCATCAGGCCGACGTAGCGGCTGGTGTCGGCGGGATTCAGGATCCCCAGGGTGTCGGGCAGGTAGACGCGGTCGACGCGGTGCTCGCCCAGCATCTTCATCATCGCGAACACGTAGTCGAAGGAGTCGCGCACGCCGTTCGACCAGTCCTCGAGGTAGACGTTGGCGCGAACCCGCCGCTTGCGCGCGTACTCCAGGGTCTCGGCCGCCCGCGCGCGATGCTCTTCCGGACTCATCCGGAGCTGGCCCGTGCAGTGGCGCTCGGAGCCCTTCACCAGCAGGTTGAGCACCCGCCCGCCGGCGCTGACGATCCAGTCGACCGAGGTCTTGCCGTCGCAGTAGCCGAGCATCTCCACCCGCCGGAGCATCCGGACCTGGCGCGCCCAGCGCGTGATCAGGCGCGCCGCCTCGCGCTCTCCTTCGGAGACCCGGGTCCCCGCGATCTCGATGCGGTCGACCCCCAGGTTCGCGAGCAGCATGCGGGCGATCTGCAGCTTCTCGGCTGGCGTGTAGGCGATCTCCGGAGTCTGCTCGCCATCACGCAGGGTGGTGTCCATCACCTCGATTCGGCGCTCGTGGGTGTCGGCCATTGCTTCTCCCGATCGGTCTCCCATCAGTGGTTAGAATCGAATCATGCGGAAATCCACCCGGACCTTCCTGATCCCGGAGTCCGAAGCCGGCTCGCGACTCGATCGCTACCTGAGCGGGGCCCTGGGGGCCTCCCGGGCCCAGGTCCGGAAGCTCCTCGCCCGGGGCGGGGTGGCGGTGGACGATCGGGTGGTGGGCTCCAGCGCCAAGGGCCTGCCCCTGGCCGCAGGCTCGCGGATCGAGGTCGACCAGCTTCCGGCCTCCGGCCTCCCAGCACCCCATCCCGGATCCCGAGGTGCCCCTGGTGGTCCTGGCCGAGGGAGACGGCTGGATCGCCGTGGAGAAGCCCCCGGGAACGCCCGTTCACCCGCTCGCCGAGGAAGAGCGGGGGACCTTGTTGAATGCCCTGGTGGCCCGCTCTCCGGAGATCCTCGGGATCGGCGAGGCGGGGCTCCGCAGCGGGGTGGTGCACAGGCTCGACGTGGAGACCTCCGGGGCGCTGCTGTTCGCCACCCGGGAGGATCGCTGGAGGAAGCTCCGCGAGGCCTTCCGCCGCCACCGCGTGCACAAGCGCTACCGGGCCATCGTGGCCGGCGAGCTCGCGGGAGACGAGGACCTGGTGCTGGACCTGAGTGTGACCCGGCACCGTCCGGCCCGGGTCCGCGTCCGTCCCGCCGGCGCACCCGGCTCCCGAAGGACGGCGCTGCACTGGCGCGCCGTCGGGAGCAGCGGTGGCGCAACCCTGGTCGAGGTGGAGCCGGTCACCGGGTTTCTGCACCAGATCCGCGTCGCTCTCGCTCATCTGGGTCACCCGGTGCTCGGAGATGCCGTCTATGGGGCCGGCGGGGCCCCGGATGCCCCCCGCCAGATGCTTCACGCCGCGGCCATTGGCTACCGGGAGATCGAGTGTCTGCTCGCCCGATCCACCGGATTTTCGGGAGACGCTGAAGCGCCTCGGTCTCTGACGCGGGCGCAGGCCAGCATCGGCGCCGTGATCTGGCGTCGATGTGTAGCGGGAGCAGGGGAATATCCCTGCTGAACATCGTTTAGTGTTGGCGCAGGTGATTTGGCGGTTCCATTCCGCTGTCCAAGTGGTAATCTGCGATCAGGGCGCAAATCGATCCCTCATGCGGCTTCCGAGGCCATCGAATTGCGCGAAAACGGCCCCGAGCTGGCACACCACGTCGATCGAATCTACCAGGCGGCGGTGTCGCCCCAATACTGGCCGGCGTTCTTGGATGGCCTTCGCGAGGAGCTGCGGCTCGCGAGTGCCCATCTCGTCTTTCGCCACCCCTGCGACGGTGACCGCGGCATCGTCGCCTCCACCGGCATGGATGAGTTCCACGAGGACGCCTACCGCTTCTACTACTACCAGCTGAACCCCTGGCGCCCCTTCGGCCCGGAGGCAAAGGAGGGCCGAGCGCTGCTGTGCGACAGCCTGCTTTCCGAGAGCGAGCTGTTGGGGACCGAGTTCTACAACGACTGGATGCGCCCCCAACGCATGGATCCTCCGTTCGTTGCCTTCCTCTACAATGCGAATTCGGGAGAGCCGCTCTCGGATCTCGTCGGCTTCCGGGAGAAGGGCAGCGGACCGCTCCGGGATGAAGATCTCCAGCCGGTTCGTTCACTGATTCCCCACCTCCAGCGGGCTCTGGCGATCCACTCCCGAGTCCAGAGCGCAGAGATCCGGGCCGGTGCCGCGGCGGATGCACTGGACCGGATCCTCGGCGGTGTGATCCTGCTCGACGAACGGGGAGCTGCCATCGTCACCAACCGGACCGCCGATCGAATCCTGGCGATGAACGACGGGCTGGTCCTGGATTGGGACGGTCCTCGGGCCTCGACTTCGCAGCAGACTGCGGAGCTCCGGCGGCTGCTCGTCGGGGCGGCGAAGACCGGCGCGAGCACGGCAACGGGGAGGACGCGGGCGCGATCTTGCGGCTCGCTGCGCCCGTCGGGTCGCCCCGCTCTGGAGGCCGTCGTCACGCCGATTGGCCGCGAGTCTTCGCCTCTGTTCGACCACAGGGCCGCGGCCGCGATCTTCGTCGCCGAGCCGGATGTCCAGGACGAGTGCCCGGCGGCGCGGCTTCGCCGGATCTACGGGCTCACGCGGATGGAGGCCGAGGTCGCCTCTCGCGTGGTCAGGGGGATGGATCTCTCGGAGATCGCCGAGAATCTCGGCATCAGCATCCACACCGTCCGCGGTCACCTGAAGCAGCTCTTCGCCAAGACGAACACCCACCGGCAGGCGGAGCTGGTTCGACTGATTCTCGCCGGTCCGGCCCGAATTCGTCTGGATTGACGAGCGGAAGGCCGCGCAGCACCCGAGGGAACATCCACTGAACGCTGTTCAGGGTGTTTCCGTCGAGAAACTACGTGCTTCACCCTATAAAACTGGTAGGATCCACTCCATTCTGGTGAGGGCAATGCACTCCCCGTCTTGCCCGGCCTGATGCAGACTGACGCGGAGCCCATTGGAGTGATGAGCCATCCCCCCGGCTTACCCGGCCTGGAATCCCATATCGATCGAATCTATCAGGCTGCGGTGGCGCCGGAGCGCTGGCCGGTGTTTCTGGAGGCCCTCCGCAACGAGCTGCGGCTTGCGAGCATCCATCTCGTCTTTCGTCACCCCCACGATGGTGACCGCGGAATCCTCGCCTCCGCCGGAATCGATGAGCACCATGAGGAAGCCTACCGCTCTCACTTCTACCGCCTGAACCCTTGGCGCCCCTTCGGACCGGAGGCACAGGAGGGTCGGGTTCTCCTCTCCGACAGCATCCTTCCCGAAAGCGAGCAGCGGCGGACCGAGTTCTACAACGACTGGATGCGCCCCCAGGGCGCTGCCCATCCGTTCGTGGCCTTTCTCTACAATGAGGGTCCTGGGGAGCCGCTCTCGGACCTGGTCGGCTTCCGGGAGAAGAGCGCCGGGCCCCTCCGTGATGAGGATCTCGACCCGGTTCGTTCGCTGGTTCCCCACCTCCAGCGGGCCCTGGTGATCCATTCCCGAGTCCAGGCCGCGGAGATGCGGGCGGGTGCCGCGGAGGAAGCGCTGGACCGGATCCTCGGCGGTGTGATCCTGCTCGACGAGCGGGCAGCTCCGATTGCGATCAATCAGACCGCCGAGCGGATCCTGGCCGCCCACGACGGGCTGATCCTGGATCGGGACGGTCCCTCGGCCTCGACGCCGAAGCAGACCGACGAGCTCCGGCGCGCCCTCGCCGGCGCGGCGGAAACGGGAGCGGGAAACGGGGAGGATGCGGGCGCGGTGATGCGGCTCCGGCGCCCTTCGGGACGCTCTCCCCTGGAAGTCGTTGTTACACCTATGAGTGTCGAGTCTTCGCCGCTGTTCGACCACAGGGCCACCTCTGCGATCTTCGTCTCCGAGCCGGATGTTCAGGTCGAACGGTTCTCCGGAGCGGCTTCGCCGGATCTACGGGTTCACGCCGGTGGAGGCCGAGGTTGCCGCTCGCATCGCCGCGGGGATGCGTCTTCCCGCGATCAGCGACGCTCTCGGCATCACCATCCACACGGTCCGCGGTCACCTGAAGCAGCTCTTCGTCAAGACGGATACCCACCGGCAGCCAGATCTGGTTCGGGTATTGGTGACCGGCCTGGCAGGCCTTCGTCTCGAGTAGGAAAGGGAAGGCGCTAGCTCGCCCGCGGCGTATACTCCCGCCGATGGAGCTTCGGACGCTGCAAAGAGCCGAGCGGGAGCCGCTTCTCGATCTGCTCGATCACTGGCAGATGCCCGATGGCTGGCAGGGGCGGGACTTCTTTCGCCGCTACGTCGAAGACGATCCGACCTTCTCGGACGAGAACATCTGGGTCGCGGTGGAGGCGGGGCGCCTGGTCTCCTGTGTGCAGATCTTTCCGCGGCCCCTGCGGATTTGCGGGAAGGCGGTTCCGGCCGGCGGGATCGGGAGCGTCTTCACTTTGCCCGAGCATCGGCGCAGTGGCGTCGCGGGTGCCCTGCTGGATCGCGCCGTCGAGGCGATGTCCCGGTCGGGACTCGAGATCTCGCTGCTCTTCGCGGTGCGGATTCCCTGGTATACCCGGCTCGGCTGGCGCTCCTGGGTGGTGACGCGCACCCTGCTCGAGCGGCGCGGTCCCGCGCCCCCGACAGCGGATGCGGAGATCCTGCCCTTCGAACCGGCTCGGGATCTCGCGGCGGTCAAGGCCATCTACCGGCGCTACTCGGGCTCCGTCGACGGAACGGTGGTTCGCGACGAGTCGCTCTGGAAGGCCTCACTGGCGAACGCGGGAAACCCGGAAGAGGACTTCCGCGTCGCCCGCGGTGGGGGAGAGGTGCTGGCCTACGCCCGTTCGACGATCCTGGAAGGCTTCCCGATCCTCACCGAGTTCGGGCATGGCGCGGACGGCGCCGCGGCGTTGGCAGATCTCCTCGCCGCGATGGTCGAGGGGCGCGCCGTCGCCGGAAACCTTCACCTCGACCCGGAGCTGGAGCGCGCCCTCGACGACCGCGGCTTCGCTCGCCAGAAGGTCGAGGATCCCACCGGCATGCTGCGCTGCATCGACCCTGGGGCGCTGGCGAAACGTCTCGGCGTCGAGCCGCCCGAGGCCGGAGACACCGATCGTTTTCTCGAGGCGGTCCTGCCCGCCGAGAGCTTCGGCTTCTGGACCGCCGACCGCTTCTAGCCTGCATTTCTCCCGCGCACTCTCGCATCGCCTATTCTCGATCCATGAAGAGCCGGATCCGCAGGCTTCTCTTCGGTCGCCTGATCCTCACTCTGGCGATGATTCTGGGTGTGACGCAGGTGGTGGTCGGCCACTGGGTCACGGTGGTGCTGGCGGATCGCGAGGGTCCGGGTCTCGGCATCGGGCTGGCCCTTGCCGCGCTTCTGGTCGCGGCGAACGCCTATCTGGTGCCGGTGCTGCGAGGGGCGCGGCGGCGCGGGGGCTTCCCGGGCTTGATCGCCAGGGCGTACATGGGCCTCGGAGTCGCCACCATCCTCCTCGGCATGGCGGTGCTGGCAACCTGGCTGGGCTTTCTCCCGATCGGCGGTCTGCTCTCGCTGCTCGGAGTCTCCGCCGAGTGGGTCTTCCAGGTGTTTCGCCTGGTGAGCATTCCCATCGTGGGAACCATCGCCGGCATGCTGCTCTGGGGCTTCACCGGCGGACAAGCCCATCTCACCCACACCCACCTGCGGATTCCCCTGGAGAATCTCTCCGAGGGCCTTCGGGGTCTTCGCATCGTCCAGACCTCCGATCTCCACATCGGCAACAACATGCAGGGTCGGCGCCTCGAGCGGTTGGTGGGGCGGATCAACGCCCTCGATCCCGACCTGGTGGTGATGACCGGCGACATCTTCGACTTCGACCCCTCTTTTCTCGAGCGAGGAGCCCGCGCACTCGCGGGACTTCGGACGCGATACGGCGTGTTCGCAGTTCTCGGCAATCACGACACCTACGTCGGAGCCGAAGAGGTGGCCGTGGCGTTGCGCGACTACGCACCCGATCTCCGATTGCTTCGCAAGGAGGTGGTGCGACTTCCCGTATCGGCGCCGCTCTACCTGGCGGGAATCGATGATCCGGGACGAGACTGGACGGCGCGGGGTGCCGATCTTCCGGGTCTGCAGGCGCTGGCGGAGAAGATGCCCGGTGACGGCCCCACTGTGCTCCTGGTGCATCGCCCCGAGGCCTTTCCCCAGGCGGCGCGTCTGGGCTTTCCGCTGGTGCTCGCCGGTCACACCCACGGCGGCCAGCTGGCTCTCCCGAGTTTCGGCGGTCGACTCAACCTGGCGCGCCTGGTCACCCGCTACCACCGCGGGCTCTTCCGCGAGAACGGATCGGTCCTCTACGTGAACCGCGGCGTTGGCGTGGCCGGCCCCGCCCTCCGCGTCAACTGTCCCCGCGAGATCACCACCATCGAACTGGGTTCGCCCGCGCCAACGCCGGTTTGACACTGGAGTCAACGCTTCCGTAGACTCGAATTCTTCAACCCCCTTTGCAGGACGTGCGCGGCGCGTCGGGAGAAGTAGAACCATGGGCAAGCGAGGAAAGGCCGTCATCGTTCGCGAGTGGAACAAGCCGGTGTGCGTCGAGGAGGTCGAGGTCGAGTCTCCCCGCCGCGGCGAGGTGATGGTGAAGATCGCCGCCTGCGGCGTCTGCCACAGCGACTACTCGGCGGTGAACGGAACCATCCCGATGCCTCCCCCGCTGGTGATCGGTCACGAGGCCGCCGGCGTGATCGAGGAGCTGGGCGAGGGGGTCGACGACATCGCCATCGGCGACCACGTCGCGATCGTGTGGATACCGATGTGCGGACAGTGCCGCTATTGCGTCGAGGGTCGCCCGGCGCTCTGCGACATGAGCGCCAAGGCCGTGTTCACACTGCCCGATGGCACCTCGCGCCTGAAGGACCGGGACGGCAACACGCTCAATCACTACGCGGGTGTCTCGGTGATGGCCGAGTACGCCACCGTGCACCGGGACAACGTGCTCAAGATCGATCCCGAGATTCCCCTGGACAAGGCGGCGCTGGTGGGCTGCGCGGTGATGACCGGCGTGGGCGCCGCCCTCAATACCGCCAAGGTGGAGGCCGGCTCCAGCGTCGCCGTGTTCGGAGCCGGAGGCATCGGGCTGAACGTGATCCAGGGCGCGGCGCTGGCCGGAGCGGAGAAGATCATCGCCGTGGATCTCGAGGACAAGAAGCTCGAGTTCGCCCAGCAGTTCGGAGCGACGCACACCGTCAATCCGGGCAGCGACGGCGACCCGGTCGTCAAGATCGGCGAGATCACCGGAGGGGGAGCGGACTACGCCTTCGAGTGTATCGGCATCCCCGAGGTGATCGCCCAGACCTACAACGCCATTCACAAGGGCGGGACGGCGGTGGTGGTCGGCGTGACACGGGCCGATGGCGCGGTGACCCTCGGCACCTTCATGATGCCGTTCCAGGAGAAGGTGCTCACCGGCTCCATGTACGGATCGGCGCGGCCGAAGATCGACTTCCCGCGGCTCTTGAATCTCTACCGGTCGAATCTCCTCAAGCTCGACGAGCTGGTCACCGCGACCTATCCGATCGACGAGATCAATCGCGCCTTCGACGACATGCTGAACGGCGTGAACGCCCGCGGCGTCCTGATCATGTGACCGTGTCTCCGCCTCGGGAGAGGCGGGTGCGGAGGCGATCGACGAGGCGGCCGAAATCACGGCTCACGCCGCGGTCGACCTGGAAGTAGTGGTCGCCGTCGTCCTTGACCAGGAATTTCACCTTCTGGCCGGCCAGGACCTCCTCGGGGGCTTCCGTCGCATCGGGGGAGTGATCGAGCTTGGCGAACATGCGCCGTCCGTCGATCCGCAGCACTGCGACGTGGACCGGCTCTCGGGAGCGCCCCGGCGTCACGAAGATCGTGGTGGCGGCCTCCACCACGGCCCGCGCGCCGTGGAGCTCCGCGCCGCCCTCCTTCACGGTCTCGCGAGGCGAGGACTGGAACTGAAGTCTCGGCTTCGCCACGTGGTCCCGTTTCCGGGCTGAGTCCGAGCGCTCCAGGATCGTCACGTAGACGTTGTTGCCGGGGCCTCCGATCGAGTGGGAGAGGCCGAGGCTGGCCCGGCGAACCTGGGCGCGGGGGTTCGGGAAGCGCTCGGTCAGCTGAAGGTAGTTCTCGGCGATCTGGAAGAGCCCGGTTCCGCCCACCGGATGGCCGCGCGCCTTGAGCCCGCCCGAGAGATTGGTGGGAATCCGGCCCGTGAGTCCCGTGAGCGGGTGTTCGAGGGGATCTCCGAGGGCCTTCCGGGGGCTCTTCATCAGCGCCTCGATGGCTTCGTCGTCATCGACCAGCAGGAGGTCGACGAGACCGATCGGCAGCAAGCTGTTGAAGGCATCGTGGGCCTCGACGACCAGACCGTCGATCTGGCGCGGATCGGCGATTCCGGCGCGCCAGTAGGCGACCTTTGCCGCCTGGCGTGTGGCGTCGAGATGGGAGAGCGCCTTGCGGTCGAGAATCGAGGAGGTCTCGGTGGCGGAGCCGATGCCGGCCACCCGGATCGCCTGCGGCTTCGAAGTCAGGATCAGCGCCGCGGCTCCGTCGCAGATGGGGGAGCAGTCCTTGCGCATCAGGGGGGTCGCCACCGGGGAGTTCTGCGAGCTGTCGAAATAGGCCGAGAGGGGCTCGGGCCTGCCGAAGAAGGCCGCGAGGGGATTCGCCGCCCCCAGCGCGTGGGCCCGCTGCATCAGCCGGGCCAGCACGTTATCCACGGCCTTTCCCTTGATACCCCGCTCGCGGAACCAGGCCTGAGTCACCAGCGCGATCAGCCCCGGCATCGTGAATCCGAAGCGTCGCTCCACCGGGTCCACGGTCTTCGACATGATGTTGGTGGCGGCCTGGGTGGTGACCGTCTTCATCCGCTCGCCGGCCAGGACCAGCACACTTCTCGCACTGCCCCGAGGCGATCTTGTAGTAGGCCTCGTGGAAGGCGGCGGCGCCGGTGGAGGAGGCCGTCTCGCTGCGGATTGCCGGTACGCCGGTCAGTCCCAGCCGATCTGCCACCTTGGCGGCGATGTTGGCGCGGTTCTCGAACTCCTCGCTGTCCATGATGCCGATCTGTACGGCGCCGAAGGAGCGAATCCGGGAGTCCTCCAAGGCGCCGCGGTAGGCCTCGGCGAAGAGGTCGAAGATGCTGCCGAAGACCTGTCCGGTGAGGTCGACCTTGGTGAGCCCCACCCCCGCGATGTAGACCGACTTGGCCATTGCCGCCTAGGATACCCTACGGTCCCTGGAAGTTTCGTTTCCGAGAGCCGAGGGAGGAGAAAGGTGGCAAAACGGTGGATCGTCGGCCTCGTCCTGCTCCTGCTGGTCCTGGCATGGCTGATGGTCGGCCGCGGGCCCGGAGTCGAGGACGGGACCGTTCTGGTGATGGATCTCGAGGGGTCGTACGTGGAGACCCACGGCACTCCCTATCTCTCCCGGCTGTTCGGCACACCCGAGCGACCCTTGATCGGTCTGCTCTCGGAGCTCGCCAAGGCGGAGCGCGACGAGCGACTCTCCGCAGTCGTGCTGCGGATTCGCCCGGTCAGTATCGGCTGGGGGAAGGCCGACGAGATCCGAGCGGCGATCGCCCGGATTTCGGCGCCGGGCCGGCGCACGGTCGCCTATCTCGAGATCGAGAAATTCGGTGCCAACGTCGAGTACTTCATCGCGACCGGAGCCGATGAGATCTACATGGCTCCCGGATCCCGCAACCCCTTCGTCGGTCTGGCCGCCGAGTATCTGTTCCTGGGCGGCTTCTTCGAGAAGCTCGGCATCGAAGTCGAGTACGAGAGAATCGGCAAGTACAAGAGCGCGGTGGAGAGCTTCGCGGAATCCAAGATGTCCGAGGCGAACCGGGAGATGACAACGGCGCTTCTCGACTCGGTCTACGCTCGCTTCGTCGAGGCGATCGCCGAAGGGCGCTCCCTGACCCCGGACCAGATCCACGCGGCCATCGACGCGGCGCCCGCGACCCCCGCCGAAATGCAGGAGCTCGGGCTCAGCGACGGGATCGGCTTCTTCGACGAGATCCTGGAACAGCTCCGGGATGGGGAGGAGGAGCGACCGGTGATGGAGGGCGCGGAGTACGCACAGGTCGATCCGTCCAGCGTCGGCTTCGACCCGGTCGCCAGCTTCGCCCTGATCTACGGGACCGGTCCGGTGGTGGCTGGAGCCGGATCCGGCGGTCCGGGAGGACGGCAGGTGCTCGCCTCCACCACCCTCTCCAAGGCATTCGCGGCTGCCACCGCGGCTCCGGAGATCGATGCGATCATCTTCCGGATCGACAGTCCCGGGGGCTCGGCGATGGCCTCGGACCTGGTCTGGCGGGCGACCCAGCGGGCCCGGGAGCAGGGCAAGCCGGTGATCGCCTCTTTCTCGGACGTGGCCGCCTCCGGTGGCTACTACGTGGCTTGCGGAGCGGATCGGATCGTCAGCCAGCCGGCGACCTACACCGGCTCGATTGGCGTCTTCGTGCTTCGCCCCATCCTCGGCGGGCTCTTCGAGAAACTCGGCGTCGGCGTGGAGGAGATGACCCGCGGTGAGCACGCGGACCTGCTGCTGGCCTCGCGGCCACTCTCGCCGCCGACCCGCAGGCGGCTTCGGGCGGACGTGCGCAGCGTCTACGAGAGCTTCGTGGGCCGCGTCGCCGCGGGCCGCGAGCTGACTCCGGAAGCTGTCGACGCCATCGGTCAGGGTCGCGTCTGGACCGGGGCACAGGCCAGCGAGCTCGGTCTGGTGGATGTTCTGGGCGGCTTGCGAACGGCTGTCCTCGAGGCCAAGAGCGCGGTCGGCATCGATGCGGATGCCGACGTGGCACTGGTCTCCTACCCCACGCCCAGGCCCCTCGCCCAGCAGATCCGGGATGCGCTGGGCGCCTCGGTTCGCGCCAGCGTGTCCTCGCTCTCACTTCCGTCCGCGGTCCGCCAGCTCGTCGCTACCCTCCAGGTGCTTCCCGCCGGAACTCCGCTCTTGATTCCGCCCGGGCTCGCCGAGATCCACTGAGGAGAAGCCGCCATGCGCCTCGAAAGACGGTTTCAGGTGAAGCAGCCCCGGGAGAAGGTGATCGCGCTCATCGAGCAGGATGAGACCCTGACCGGTCTCTTCCCCGACACCGACACCAGGGTGGTGGACCGCAGTGGCGACCGGAGGACCACGGTGTCGCGCTACCGTGCCCTGGGTCGGGAGGGGGAGGCGACCTTCCATTTCACCTTTCTGGTGGACGGGAACGTCCGCTTCGAGAAGGTCTGTGATGGAAACATCTGGCGACAGCTGCGCGGCACGCTGAGCTTCGAGGAGCGGGGCAAGGGAACTCGCATCTCCGTCGAGCTGGACGGGAAGACCAAGACCCTGGTGCCCGAGTTCACGATCAAAGGTCCCATGGAGGAGCAGATCGATCAGATGGTGACTGCGCTCAAGCGGCGCATGAAGGCCGGGAAATAGGGGCGGGCGATGCCGACGGTGACCGCCAGCGATTCCGTGAAGCTCTACGCCGAGGCGCAGGGTGATGGCTTTCCCCTGATGCTCTCTCCGGGCTATTGCCAGACCCACGAGAACTTCCGACCCCAGGTGGAACCCTTCGCCGCAGCGGGGGCCCGCGTCGTGCTCTGGGACTACCGCGGCCACGGCAAGAGCGAGTCTCCCGAGAATCCGGACGCCTATTTCTGGGAGCAGGTGCTGGACGACATGGAGCGGGTTCTCGACTGGGCGGCGCCGGGTCGGCCCGCGGTGCTGGGCGGGCTCTCCTTCGGCGGCCTCGCGTCGCTCCACTTCGCGATCGCCCATCCCGAGCGGGTCCGGGCCCTGCTGCTCTTCGACAGCGGTCCGGGCTTCAAGAACCGCGAGGCCCAGGCTGGCTGGGAGGCTCAGGTGGGCCGCATTGCCGACCGCCTCGAGAAGATCGGCTTCGAGGGCTACGTCGACGGTCGCGCCTCTGCGACCGCCATCGGACGCCGACCGGATCTCCCGGCGGCTCAGGCGGCTGGCCGCGCCATTCAGGCCCAGAATCCCCACGGGGTGGCCCGCTTTGGCCGACGGGTCGTCGGCCCGGCGCCGGGGGTGATCGACGATCTGGCCAGCATCGAAGCGCCGGCGCTGGTCCTGGTCGGGGAGCTGGACACCGCCTACGCCCGAGCGGGAGAGGTGATGGTCGCCAAGCTCCCGAATGCGACCCACGTGTCGATCCCGGACGCGGGGCACGTGGTCAACATCGAGCAAGCAGAGGCCTTCAACCGGGCCGTGATCGAATTCCTGCTCACTCTCCCCGCGAGGTAGGTCCCCGGGGGTACCACCGGCGCCGGTCGTCCTGCATTCTCAGACTTCTCAACTCGATTCCAGGGGGTCCTCATGGGGAAGGTGTACGAGGCCATCGACGAACGGCTCGCCGATCTGATCGGGAAGCAGCATGTCTTCTTCGTGGCGACGGCTGCGGCCTCGGCAGAGGGATCGGTGAACCTCTCGCCCAAGGGTCTCGATTCCTTCGTGATCCTGGATCCCCACAGCGTTGCGTATCTCGATCTGGTCGGAAGCGGCGCCGAGACCATCGCCCACCTCCGCGAGAACGGGCGCATCACGATTCTGTTCTGTTCCTTCGAGGGTCCGCCCCTGTTGCTCCGCCTCTTCGGCAGGGGTGAGGTCTTCGAGCCGGGAGACGAAGGCTTCGACGCGCTTCTCGATCGCTTCCCGAGGTACCCGGGCACGCGTTCCATCATCCGCGTTTCGGTCACCCGCATCGCCGATTCCTGCGGCTTTGGCGTTCCTCTCTATCGCTTCGAAGGGGAACGGCCTCAGCTCACGGCCTGGGCGGAGCGCAAGGGCGAGGCGGGGCTGCGCGAATACCAGCTCGGGAACAACCGCGTGAGTCTGGACGGACTTCCCGCCCTTCGAGGAGAGAAGCTCTAGCCCGGAGAAATGCCGGCTAGAGCGCTCTTCGCAGTAGCGACGGAGGGCGCGGGTTCCGCCGCGGAAGTGATAAGCGCGCAGACCGTCGCGGACCATGAGCTCTGCGAGGAGGCCACTCTTCAGTCCAGACTCGCAGTAGAGCAGGTAGGTGCGATCCCTGGCGAAGGAGGGATAGGCCTCCAGGGCGTGACGGAAGTCGAGCCGAACGGAGTCGGGGTGGTGCCAGGACTGGAATTCCTCCTTGCTGCGCAGATCGATCAGATGGGCCCCGCTGGGGATCTCCGATTTCTCGAGCTCGCCGAGACCGCTGTCGTCTGGATCGAGCGTGCGCAGGTTCAGCACCTCGCGGTCCGCGATCGCCGCTTCGAGGACCGATGGGGCGATCAGGCTCTCTTCCTTCAGGATGACGTCGAGCTTCGCGCTGGTGCTCGGGCGGCGCGGCACCATCGCGCAGTACTCCGCCACCACCGCCGAGAGGGCGCCGGTGCCGATGCGGTTCGCCACCTCGATGATCTCGTCCTTGTTGAAGCCGACCAGGGGGCGCAGGATCGGCGTGCTCGTCGCTTGGCTGATGGTCGCGAGATTCTTGAGGGTCTGAGAGGAGACCTGTCCCACCGCTTCGCCGGTCACGATGGCGCAGCCGCCGGACTCTCGGGCGATCGCCTCGGCGGCGCGCAGCATCGAGCGCTTCAGGAGCACCTGCCAGTAGCGGGGCGTCGTGTGGCGCTGGAGCTCCCGGGACACCTCTTCGAAATCGACGGCGTGGAGCCGTGGCTGTGACCCGTAGGACCAGCGGTCCGCGATCACCTTCATCACGCGAAGGACGCCGAGTCGGTGGCTTGCGCCCCCCAGGTTGCAGAAGACGTAGTCGAGGACCACTCCCCGCTTCAGCAGGTACCACGCCGCCACGGCCGAGTCGAATCCCCCGGAGACGAGGGCGACGGCGCGGTCCCCGCTGCCGACGGGCAGCCCGCCCCGGCCGGGGCGTCGCGAGGCGAAGAAGTAGGCCTTTCCCCGGTAGACCTCGACGTGGGCTGTGACCTCCGGATCGTCGAGGTCCACTCTCGCGGCAAGAGGGCGAAGCGCTTCGCCCAACTCGACCTCCACGTTCTTGGAGCTGAAGGAATGGCTTTCGCGGTCGCCGACGAAGCGAGAGCGAACCGCGAAACGCTTGCCGCGGACGGCGTCCCGGAAGACTTCGCCTCCGACCGACACGATCTCGTCCAGCGAGGACCCCGGTCGCCGGAGCACCGGGGAGAGGGATTGCAGACCGAAGACCCGCTCCAGGACGGAGATCGCGCCGGGGCTCGAGACCTCGACGAAGACCCGGTCGTGGTGGCGCTCGATCTCTCCCTGGTAGCCCTCGGAGGCGAGGGCGTCCTTGACGTTGCGCAGAAGTTGCGTCACGAACAGGCGCCGGGTGGCTCGGGCCTTGATCGAGAGCTCACCCGAGAACCGCAGCAGGACCAGATGGGGTTCGGAGGCGGGGCTCTTCACGGCTCCGAGGGTAGCAAGCGCGGCTCGGCGGGAGCCGAGGAGCGCGCAGACCGGCGGGGACGTTCCTTGCGTTCTTGCGTTTTCGATACCTCGAAAACGCAAGAACGCAAGGAACGTCCCCGTCAAGGTGGGCTCGTCGCCGGCCGATGTAGGGGCTAGCGAGGAATCCCCCGTGCTGAAGCCTCTGGCCGAGGACGCCGTCGCGTTCGAGGTCCCTTCACGGTATCGCGTTCATCTCCTTCCCGGCGCCAAGCCGACCGAGCGGGGTGTGCTCTACCGTCGTGGGAGTGAACGATTTCTCCTGGCCTGGGGTCGCGTTGAGCGCGCCTTTGCCGCCCAGGTCGGCGAGCCCGAAGGAGCTCGCAGCATCGCCTTCGATCTGGCCGTCGAGGTGAGAGGATCCGTCTGCGTGGTCTGCCGGATGGAAGCGCAGCCCGGTGAGGACGCCATGCGGATCGCCAAGGCGATCCAGCTGGGCGTCGGTCCGGAGAGCTGCAATCCCTGTATCGAGTCCCTCGCCGCCGACGGCGTGGCCTCGCTCTCCTTTCCCGACACCGAGATCTTTGGTGAGGCTGTCCTCGAAGCCGTTCGCTTCGTCGGCTCGGCGGAAAGCCTGGAATGCTGAAACTCGTAGGGGAATCCCATCGCTTTCACGTGTTTCGTGGTGAGGATCACGCAGGCTTGGCCTTGCATGCTTCGCTATGAGTCTTCACAATGTTTCTGGGACAGGCGCCGCGGTGTGCGTAGGGATGCACACCGGGGCTTTGCGAGGCGGGCCGCCGGGCGATCCGCCGCGCCGACCAAGGTATGGGGGGATTGAGAAGCGCATGCAGCGACGATTCGTCTCGTGGTTCGCCGCGGTGGTCTTGGCTACCGCGGCCTTAAGCATGGCAACCGGGTGCGCGATGTTCGGCGGCTCGGATGACGACGAAGGCAAGGGCACTGGCGACAGTGAGTTCTCGGAGGGAGGGCTCGGTGGAAGTGGCTCCCTCTCCGGCGACGAGTCGGGCGCCTTCGAGGTGTCAGAGCTCCAGGCTGTCTACTTCGACTTCGACCGCGCAGTGATCCGGGACGATCAGAAGCCCGCGATGCGATCGAATGCGAGCGCCGTCGAGGAGCACCAGGACTGGCGGATCGTCGTCGTCGAGGGGCACACCGATGAGCGGGGGACGGAAGAGTACAACCTCGCCCTGGGCGAGCGCCGCGCCAACTCCGTCAAGCAGTACCTGGTGAACTCGGGTGTCGCCGCCTCGCGCGTCGACACGGTGAGCTTCGGTGAGAGCAAGCCCGCGGTACAGGGACACGACGAGGCGGCCTGGAAGTGGAACCGCCGCGCTGAACACCGCGTGATGCGCTAGAGCCCAGCGCGGCACCCAGATCGCTCGCCGGAAACAGGCGTGAGCGCCTCGCTCACGCCTGTCCCGGTATTCCTCCGCTACGCCTCCGCGACAGGTGCCGCCGCCCGTTGGCCGCCCCAGAGGCGCGGTGATATCGTCGATCCCCTCCAACCCACTCCACCCACGGGGATCAAAAAATGCCTCTGCATGGCGGAAAGCTCGCGGCCAAGGCCCTCAAGGCAGCCGGCGTCGAGATCGTCTTCACCCTTCCCGGCGGCCACATCATGCCCCTCTACGACGGCTGCATCGACGAGGGCATCAGAATCATCGACGTGCGTCACGAGCAAGCTGCGGTCCACGCTGCAGACGCATGGGCGCGCTGCAGGCCGGGTTCGATCGGCGTGGCGGCCATCACCGCCGGACCGGGTGTCACCGACGGTATCACGGGTATCGCCAACGCCTGGCGCGCCAACTCCCCCATCCTCGTTTTTGGTGGCCAGGGCCCTTTCGAAAATCTGCGCCGCGGTTCGCTCCAGGAAATGGATCACATCGGTGTGGTTCGGCCCATCACCAAGTACGCCGACACCGTCTATCAGACCCAGCGGATTCCCGAGTACATCGAGCTGGCGGTTCGCCACGCCGTGTCGGGGATTCCCGGTCCGGCCTACCTCGAGATCCCGATGGACGTCTTCATGGCACAGGTGGAGGACGACCAGGTCCAGATTCCGCGCATTCGCACCGATTCGCCCCGGCTCTCTCCCGACCGCGAGGAGGTCCGCCGCGCCATCGAGCTGCTCGGACAGGCGCGCAAGCCCATGCTCATGGCCGGCACCAGCGTCAAGTGGTCCCGGGCCAGCGAGCCGATGAACCGCTTCATCCGCGAGATTCACATTCCCTCCTACACCAACGGGATGGGGCGCGGAACGATTCCGCCGGACTCCCCCGAGTTCGGCAATCGCTCGCGCCGGGACGCCCTCAAGCAGACCGACTGCATCATCCTGGCCGGCACGCTTCTCGACTTCCGCATGCGCTTCGGCAAGACGATTCCCACCGACGCCAAGATCATTCAGCTCGAGATGGATGCGACGCTGATCGGCCAGAACCGTCAATCCGACGTGGGCCTGGTCGGAAACCTCGCCAATTCCTTCGAGATGCTCCTGGAGGAGATGAAGAACCGTGGGGTGCAGCTCGACTTCTCCGATTTCCGCGATTCGCTGCGCGAGATCGAGATCGAGGCCGAGAAGCAGGTCGAGGCGATGCTCAACAGTGACGCGGTTCCCGTCGACCCCCAGCGCATGTGCCGCGAGGTGCGCGACTGGCTCGAGACATTCGAAGATCCGATCGTGATCGGCGACGGTGGCGACATCGTGGCGACGGCCGCGAAGATCCTGCCGGTCAAGCGCGAGGGCGCCTGGATGGATCCCGGACCCCTCGGCACCCTCGGTGTCGGGATGCCCTTCGCACTCGCGGCTCAGCTGGCCCAACCGGATCGGCGCGTGGTGATCGTCTACGGCGACGGCTCCTTTGGCCTGAACGGCTTCGAGTTCGACACCGCGGTTCGCTTCCGTCTGCCCATCATCGGCGTGGTCGGCAATGACGGCGCCTGGGGTCAGATGATGCGTCCCCAGGGTGCCGTCTACGGCTGGGACCGGCTCTCGGCCACGCTGCTCGACTACACGCGCTACGACAAGATCGTCGAGGCCATGGGAGGTCACGGCGAGCTCGTGGAACGCCCGGAGGAGCTTCGCCCGGCACTCGATCGCGCCGCCGCGTCCGGCAAGCCGGCGCTGGTGAACGTAGTGATCCGTCAGGATCGTGAGTTCAAAGGTGGTACCTACGTCTAGCGCGGATCGAGGTCGAGCGATCGAGCAGGTGGTGAGCGAGCCCGGTGCCCTCGGGCTCGACGCCGAGGTGCTGGCGGGTTTCGCCGCCTGGCTGGGCCCGTTCGCCGTGGTGGACCTGGAGACCACCGGCCTGGCGTCGGACGGTGACGCGGAGATCCTCGAGTTCGGCGCGCTGCTCGTCGATCCGGATCTTCCCCACGTCGTCACCCTCCGCACGCTGCTCCGTCCCAGAGGTGCGCTGCCCCGGGCGGTGAAGCGGCTCACCGGGCTCTGCGACGACGACGTCCGCGACGCGCCGCTCCTCGCCGAGGTGGTGTCGAGCTTCCGCTCGGCCCTCGAAGGGCGCGTCATCATCGCCCACAATGCCGAGTTCGAGCGCGCCTTCCTCTCCAAATTCGTCTCCCCGGGGCTCGCCAAGGCCAGCTTCCTGGACACCCTGGACCTGCTCGCGTTGACCCATCCGGACGCGCCGGACCTCCGCCTCGAGTCGTTCACCCGGATCCTGCTCGGGGAAGAAGAGCACCACCGAGCCCTGGATGACGCGCTCGATACGGCGCGCATCATCTCCCGCATTGGCGCCGGCTCGGCGCGGGGCGAGGCCCGCTACCAGACGGCTCGCCGGGCCCTCGAGAGCTTCGCACCGGAAACCCAGTGGCTGGCGCTCCTCGCCGAGCCGAGCGGCCCGGTAGCGGATCGGCTGGAGTCCGAGTTCGTCGAGATCGGCGAGACCCGGGAGCCGCCGGTTCCCTTCGACGAGGAGGCCATCGCCGCAGCACTGGCGGACGAAGCTCGTGGGCGCCGCCACTTCCCCGACTATCGGGTTCGCCAGGAGCAGATCCGGCTGGCCAGGCGCTTCACGCGGAACCTGGCCGACGAGGAGATCCTGCTGGCGGAGGGAGGCACGGGGATCGGAAAGTCCCTGGCCTACCTGGCGGCGGCGATTCCCTTCACGATCGAGCGCGCGGCCGCTGAAGAATCCTCCCCCCTGGTGATCTCGACTCGCACCAAGCTCCTCCAGGATCAGCTGCTGAATCGCGACATCGGCGCCGCTGCGCGCTTCCTGGGGTACCCGGAGCTCCGGGCGGTCTCGATCAAGGGTCGAGCGAACTACGCCTGTGCCCGACGTCTCGCGCTCGCGCTCGACGAGGGCAGGGAACAGAGCATCTTCCCGGAAGACCGCCTGGCGTACGCGGTACTGGAGACCTGCGCCCGGATTCGTCCCCACGGCGAGATTGGGAGCGTTCCGGCAGCGTTGCTGCGCCGCTATCCGCCGCTGCGGTCGCTCTTGCGCCGCGCCGTGGCGGCAAGGGCGGAGCAGTGCTCGCGGGAGCAGTGCGCGGCTGAAAAGAGCTGTCCTCTGGGTCGTCGCCGCGCCGCCCTCGGAGGTGCGGATCTGATCGTCGCAAATCACGATCTGGTGCTGCGCTGGCCTCCGGACTACCCCCGCTTCGAGCATGTGATCGTGGACGAAGTTCACGAGTTGGCCCAGGTGGCGGACGAGGTCTACGCGCTGGATCTGTCTCCGGAGGAGATCCTCGAGCGCTTCGACGAGATCTTTGGGCGCCCGGGCGCGGGGCGGAGAAGGCGCCGAGATTCCCTGCTCCCTCCCGGCACGCGCCGGACACTGGAGGCCGACGCGCGGGCGTGGCGCCGGGAGATCTCCCAGGAGTTCGTCGCGCTGGGGCGCGCGCTGGCCGACGACGCCGGTGACTTCGGCGAGGTTCAGGTTCCGGATCCCCGTGGGCCACGCCTGGCGTCGGCGTCGGCGGTCGCGAGCCGCGTCGCCGACCGGCTCGATCAGGTCGCGGACGCCGCTGCCGCGGGCGGCCCCACCGAGGCAGGTGCCACCGCCCTGGATCGCAGCATCGGGGATCTTCGCAGCGCCGCGGAGGCCCTGCGCCTCGCCTTCGAGGAGGGCCGCCCCGAAGCGGTGGCGGGCTTCGAAGGCGTTCTGGCTCCCTTCGACCGTTGGCGCCTGATGGTTCGTCAGGTCTCCCCGGCCGACTCCTTCCACGCGAACTTCGTCGACGGGCTGCGATCCTTTGCCGGAGTCTCGGCGAGCCTCTTCGTGGCCGACGACGCCTTTGCAGCCCTGGGCGATCTGGAGATCGAAGACCGGGCCGGCGAACGCCTCCAGCGAGACTCGGTGCCGAGCCCGTTCCCGTACACCGAGCACATGCGAGTCGTCGCGCTGGAGGGTGGCGCCGATCTCGTCGACGAGACGACGGCGGTGCTCGAATCCCTGGCCCGGCAGCTCGGCGGCCGCACCCTGGGCCTGTTCACGAGTCTGCGCCGCATGTACGAGGTGAACGACGAGCTCTCGACACGGCTCCGCGAGGAGGGAATCGACGTCCTCGCGCCGCGGCGGGCCTCCGACGACCCGGGCGCTCTCGTCACGCGCTTCGTGCGCGGCGCCGCCGTGTTGCTCGGAGCGCGCAAGTTCTGGCAGGGGATCGACATCCCCGGCGACAGTCTCCAGGCGGTGGTGATCGAGAAGCTCCCCTTCGAAGTGCCGACGGAGCTTCGCAAGCGTCGCGAACGCCGACTCGAAAGCCAGGGGATCGCCGCATTTCACCGCTGTACCATGGGAAGGATGCTGCTGAACCTGAAGCAGATGGTCGGAAGGCTGATCCGGACCGAGGAGGATCGCGGCATCGTGGTGATCGTCGAGGGGCGCACGGACAAGGGCTACTTTCGGCGATTGGAGCAGGCCCTGCCCCCGGGCAACCACGTCAGTGTGGCGACGGCCGGGGACCTCTCCAGAGTTCTGGCAGAGGTCGGGATTGGAGGAGACTAGGCCGATGGTCGATCTCACGGGACGCACCGCCGTGGTGACCGGTGCGGGGTCCGGGATCGGACGGGCGATCGCACTACGGCTCTCGCAGCGCGGAGCGAAGCTCGTCCTGCTGGGGCGAACACTCGAGAAGCTGGAGACGGTCGCCGGCGAGGCGCGGGGCGAGGCAGTCTGCGCGAGCGTCGACGTGGCGGTGCGCTCGCAGGTGGAAGAGGTGTTCCGCTCGGCAGCGGCGCAGACTCGGCCCCCTGCACATCCTGGTGGCAAACGCCGGGATCGGCGGACCCAACGACCTCGGCGAGGGCGATCGCTGGGACGAGATCGTGCGCGCCAACCTGGACGGGGCCTACTTCTGCATTCGGGCGTTCGAGGAGTCCATGGAGCAGGGCTCGGATCCGCGCCACGTCGTGGTGATCTCCTCCTGCGTGGCACGCTTCGGCGTGCCCGGCATCTCGGCCTACAGCGCCGCCAAGGCGGGCCAGCTCGGTCTGGTCCGCTCCCTGGCCGTGGAGCTCGCCCCCAAGCGGGTGCTGGTGAACGCGATCTGTCCCGGCTGGGTGGAGACGCAGATGGCGGTGGAGAGAATGGAGGAGATCGCCGCCGAGCAGGGGCAGGCCTACGGAGAGGTCCGGAAGGAGATGGTGGAGGCGGTGCCCCTCCAGCGCATGAGCGAACCCGACGAGATCGCGGCCCTGGTCGAGTTCCTCGTCTCCGAGGGCGGTGTGGCCTTCACCGGTCAGGCCCTGGACCCCAATAACGGAGCCTGGATGGGCTAGCAATCCGGGACGTTCCTTGCGTTCTTGCGTTTTCGGCATGCCGAAAACGCAAGAACGCAAGGAACGTCCCGGTGGCGGGGCTCGAAGCGCGTAGCAGGAGCTGAAGGCGCGTGTGGTGAGGCGGGCTAGTCTCCGGGGTGGAGGGATGGCATCGTGAGCGATCGGCACCCGGTGAAGGCGCCCGGTGGGGGAAGTGGCGCCAAGGTGGCGCTGGTGACGGGCGCCGCGACGGGGATCGGCGCTGCATGCGCCCGGGCGCTGGCTGCGGAGGGGTTTCGCGTCGTCGTCCACTACCGCTCGAGCGAAGCGGCGGCGAGGGAGCTGGTCGAGGAGCTTCCCGACGCATGCGCGGTGAAGGCCGACCTCGCCCGATCCGAAGAGATCGATGCGCTGATCAAGGGACTCAAAGAGGAGACGGGTCGGATCGACGTGCTGGTCAACAACGCCGGCTACAACGTCAACGCGCCCCTTCCCCTGATGAAGCTCGACGACTACGACTCGGTCGCCGCCGTCGCTCGGGGCACCTGGTACCTGACCAAGCTCGTCCTGCGCCGATTCATGCTGCGACAGGACGGCGGGCGCATCGTCAACATCTCCAGCGTGGTCGGGCACACCGGCAATCGCGGCCAGTCGCCCTACACCATGATGAAGGCGGGCTTCGACGCGCTCACCAAGTCCCTGGCCCAGGAACTCGCCGGGCGACCGATCCTGGTCAACTCCGTCGCTCCGGGCTTCATCGAGACCGAGATGACCGCGGCCCTTCCCGAGGAGATCCGCCAGGCGATCATCGCGCGGATCCCCCAGGGCCGGCTCGGCACACCGGAGGAGGTGGCCGAGGTGGTCTGCTGGCTCGTGACCCGTGCGAGCTACGTGAACGGCAGCGTGATCCACGTAAACGGAGGCATGTACGGTGGCTAGGGATCTCGCCTGCCAGGAGCGGGGCACCGGCGCGTGAATCCCCGCGACTCCATCCATCGTCTCGCGATCGTGAATCGCGGTGAAGCCGCGATGCGTTGCATCCGCTCCGTCAAATCCCTGCGCGCCCAGGAAGGCTCGCGGATCAGCGCAGTCGCTCTATACACTGATGTGGATCGAGACGCACCCTTCGTCCGCCACGCGGATCTGGCGGTGGAGCTTCCCGTTCCGGTGACGGGGAGCGAGGCCGCCGCCTATCTCGACCACGACCTTCTGGTGGAGACGTTGCATCGGGTGGATGCCGATGCCGTCTGGCCGGGCTGGGGCTTCGTGGCGGAGGATCCCGTCTTCGTCGAGCGTCTGGTCTCCGAGGGCATCTGCTTCCTGGGGCCATCGGCGGATGCGCTCCATCTCCTCGGTGACAAGATCGCCGCCAAGCGGCTGGCGGAGTCGGCGAATGTGCCGGTCTTGCCCTGGAGCGGCCTGGCGGCGGCCGATCCGGAGGAGGCCCGGATCGCAGCCGAGGCGATTGGCTACCCGGTGGTGATCAAGGCCCGCGCCGGCGGTGGCGGCCGGGGAATCCGCGTCGTCGACGAGCCCGGAGCGCTCTCCGAGGCCTTTCGGTCCGCTGCCGCGGAGGCGCAAGCCTCCTTCGGCGACGGGCGCCTGTTCCTGGAGAAGCGGGTCGAGTTCGGGCGCCATGTCGAGGTGCAGATCGCCGGCGATCGGGGGGGCGTCGTGCTCGCCCTCGGCTGCCGGGAATGCTCGGTCCAGCGTCGTCACCAGAAGCTGCTCGAGGAGGCGCCGCCTCCCGGCATCTCCGAGGCGCTGGTCGAGTCCTTGCAGGAGGCCGCGGTCCGCATCGCCGCGATGGTGAAGTACGAGGGCTTGGGGACCGTCGAGTTCCTGGTGACGGGCAGACGGGTACTACTTCCTCGAGATGAATCCACGCCTCCAGGTGGAGCACGGCGTCACCGAGGAGATCACCGGAAGCGACCTGGTGAGGATGCAGATACAGATCGCGCGGGGAGAACCTCTTTCCTACACTCCTGTGCGTCAGAAGGGCGTCGCCATCGAAGCGCGTGTCTGCGCCGAGGATCCCGAGGCCGGCTTCGCTCCGGCGCCGGGCCGCATCGTTCGCTTCGACCCGGCCTTCGGTCCCCGGGTCCGCATCGACACCGGCGTGGCCACCGGCAGTGTGGTGCCGGCTGCCTTCGATTCCCTGATCGCGAAGGTGATCGCCAGCGGTGAGACCCGCGAAGAAGCCCGCGCGCGTCTGGCCTGCGCTCTCTCGGATTTCGACCTGGTGATCGAGGGGGGCGCCACCAACAAGGGTTACCTCACCGAGATTCTCGAAGACCCCGAGTTTCGCGCCGGCGGCGTCGACACCGACTGGCTGGATCGCTTCGCCGCCTCCCGCGCCCGGGAAGGCGAGCACGCCGTGGATGCCCTGATTGCCGCTGCGATCCTCTCCTACCAGCGGGCGCGGGCAGCAGTCCAGCTCAACTTCTACGCGGATCCCTCGACTCTCACGCCCCAGCGCATTCCACCCTCGCGAGGCCAGCAGATCGATCTCAGCTACGGCGGCGAGCAGTATCGGCTCCAGGTCTTCGCCATCGGTTCCTGGAGGTACCGCGTTCACCTCGACGGGCGTGTGATCGCCGCCACCCTTCGCGAAGAGCGCGCCCACGCCGCTCGCCTTCAGATTGGCGAGCGCACCCTGCGGCTTCTCTACGACGCGACCGAAGTGGGGCTGCGGATCGAGGTCGAGGGGCGCGCTCATCGCTTCGGCTCGCAAGCCGCCGGCCACGTCCGCGCCAGCACCCCGGCCATGGTCGTCTCCGTCGGTGTAGAACCCGGGGATCGCGTCACCGCCGGCCAGACCATCGGCCTTCTCGAGGCCATGAAGGTGGAGATCGGGTTCGACGCGCCGGTGACCGGGGTGGTGACCGAGGTGAGGGTGCGCAAGGGGCAGCAGGTTGCGGCCGGGGACGTTCTCCTGGTGATCGATCCCTCCGGCGAGGAAGATTCCGTCGAGGGTGCCCGCAGACGGCTCCAGCTCCAGGAGCTGCGCGATCCGTTGGAGCGCCTGTTCCTGTCGCTTCCCGGCGGAGGCCTCGGCGAGCCGGACCTCCTCGCCGCCGACCGCGCCGCAGCGGAGGATCGGCGAAGCGCCATCGAGGCCGTGCGCGAGGAGGTGCGCCGGGTTCTCCTCGGCTACGACGCGGACCAGGAGCGCAGCGAGCGACTCAGCGAGTTTCTGGAGGCCCCGCTTCCCGATCGGCTTTCCGGCGAATTCCGGCGCGAGCTCGCGGATGTTCGCCACGAGCTGGTGCTCTTCGCCGACGTGGCGCGGCTCTCGGTGCGCTCGCCCCGGGCCTCCGTCTCGGGAGAGCTCGGACCGTCGAACAGCGCGCGGCTCCGCATGTACGTGCGGCGGGTTCGCGCCGGCGGCACCGGGATCGCCGAGGAGTTTCTCGAGCTGGTGAGCACCGCTCTGGCGCACTACGGAATTGCGAGTCTGGAGCCGAGCGACGCCCTGGAACGGGCGGTGATGCGGATCCTGGCCGCCCAGCTGCCCTCGGAGCTTCGCGACCGCCTCGTGCTCGGTCTGCTCAGCCGCGTCACGGCGCTGGCTCGCAGCGGGGTGCAGCTGCGCGCCGACGCGAAGCTGGCCGCCGCCCTTTGGGGCATCGCGGGAATGCGCGGTGGGGTATCTCACGCGGTTGCCGATGCCGCCATCGAGGCGAGCTACGTGATCTTCGAAAGGCCCGAGATCGAGCGTGAGGCCGAGCGCACCACCGAGCAGGTCGAGAGCTGGCTGGCAGCAGTCGAGTCCCAGCCGACGGCGCCGCCCCAGGAGGTGCTTCGCCACCTGGCCGATGCGCCCCGCGCCATCTTCGACCGGGTCGGACTCCGGCTCGCCGACACCGATCCGCGCCGTGCCATTGCCCTCGCCGCCCACCTGCGCCGCGTCTACTCGCCGCTGGAGCCGATCCTCCACGTCACCTCCCGACAAGGTGGTATCTGGATCGACCGTCTCGAGTTCCCGGGCCTCCGCACCGTCCTGGGCGGCGCCGCGGCGCCGCGAGAGCTCGCCGCCACGGCGGCGCGCCTGCTCGAGGCGGCGGAAGGCGAGCGGGACAGCCACGAGTGGCCCGCCGTCGATGCCATCGAGCTCTTCGTTCCGGTCGGCGGCGGCGCCCACGCCGAGGATCTCGTCAAGGAGCTGGAGCTGGCCCTGGCGGGAGGCCTGCCCTCGGGACGCTTCACCTTGAACCTGGTGCGACCGGGAGGCCCCGATTCCCACCGCACCTTCGTTCCTGCCCAGGACGGCTTCCGGGAGGATGGCTCCCTTCACCAGATCCATCCCGAAGCCGCCCGGCGCATCGAGCTGGAGCGGCTCGCCGGCTTCGAGCTGAGCCGGATCCCCGGCAGCGAGGGCATCTATTGCTTCCACGGCCGCAGCCGCGAGGTCGAGAGCGACGAGCGGATCTTCGTGCTGGCGGATCTGCGCAGCCGCTCACCGGACGACGCGCGCGAGGCCGATCTGCACATCGCCGCCTTCGAGCAGGCCTTCTACGAGGCGACCCGTTCGCTGCGCGCCATCCTGACGCTTCGCGATCCGAAGCGCCGACTCCAGTGGAACCGCATCGTCATCTTCGTGGCTCCGGAGATCTTCCTGGATCGCGAAGTCGCCGAGCGGCTCGCCAA
The DNA here is from genome assembly GCA_963722885.1 of uncultured delta proteobacterium. Taxonomy (GTDB): domain Bacteria; phylum Myxococcota_A; class UBA9160; order UBA9160; family UBA6930; genus CAVXZE01. The sequence continues at coordinate 77,187 of CAVROS010000037.1, read as the reverse complement.
CCGGCTCGCCCCGGCGACACGCCACCTCGGCCTCGAGAAGGTGGTGGTACAGCTCAAGCTGCTGGATCGCGAAGCGCCGGATCGGGCCGCCGAGGAGATCGAGATCATCATCTCCGACATCACCGGCTCCCAGATGAACCTCCTCTGGCGCGCACCCCGGCGAAGTCATGCTGCTGCCCCGCAGCGAGTACGAGCGGAAGGTGGTCGAGGCCAGGCGCCGTCGACTCGTCTACCCCTACGAGATCATCCGCATGCTCACCGGCAGCGGCAGCCGGCCCGACGGTGGAAGCCAGCGAGCGGGCCTGCCGGCCGGTCGCTTCGAGGAGTACGATCTCGATCCCGAGGCGAAGCCCCCGGTCTTGCGCAGCGTTTCCGGTCGCCCCTACGGAGTCAATTCGAGCTCCGTGATCTTCGGCATCATCGAGACACCGACCGCCAAGGTGCCGGAGGGCATGCGTCGCGTGCTGGTGCTCTCGGATCCCACCCTGGGAATGGGCTCCCTCGCCGGACCCGAGTGCGATCGGCTGGTGGCTGCGATCGACCTGGCGGAGCGCAGCGGCATTCCCCTCGAGTGGGTGCCCGTCTCGAGCGGTGCTCGGATCGCGATGGACAGCGGTACCGAGAACCTGGACGCGACCGCGCGAGTGGCGCGCCGCATCGTCACCTTCACGCAGGCGGGCGGGACCATCCACGTCATCGTCCCCGGCGTGAACGTGGGAGCCCAGAGCTACTTCGATGCCCTCGGAACCATGCTCGTGCACACGCGCGGTGCGCTCATCATGACGCCGGGGGCCTCCATGGTGCTCACCGGTCGCGCGGCCCTGGAGGCTTCCGGAGGCGTCTCCGCCGAGGACGAGACGGCCATCGGCGGCTTCGAGCGGATCATGGGTCCGAACGGCGAAGCCCAGTACCAGGCCACCGACATCGCCGACGCCTACCGCATCCTCTACGAACACTACCGCTATTCCTACGTGGTGCCCGGGGAGAGCGGGCCTCGCGTGCACCCGACGGCGGACGACGAGGATCGCTCGGTCCTGGATCATCCCTGCGAGGGTGAGTTCGAGAACGTCGGGGAGATCTTCGATGACGTCACCAACCCGGGTCGCAAGCGACCGTTTCCGATGCGGCCGGTGATGGAGGCGGTCATCGATCGCGACGGAGGACACCTGGAACGCTGGCGCTCGATGGTGGGCGCGGAGACGGCCATCGTCTGGGACGCGCACCTGGGTGGTCAGCCGGTCTGTCTGATCGGAATCGAGAGCCAGAACATCACCCGCGAGGGCTACCGGCCCCTCGACGGACCGGCCTCGTGGAGTGGCGGCACGCTCTTCCCCCTCTCGTCGAAGAAGGTGGCTCGTGCCCTCAACGCCTCCAGCGGGAACCGACCGGTCGTGGTGCTGGCGAATCTCTCCGGCTTCGACGGCTCCCCGGAATCCATGCGCAAGCTCCAGCTCGAGCACGGCGCCGAGATCGCCCGGGCGGTGGTGAACTTCGAAGGGCCGATCATCTTCCTGGTGGTGTCCCGCTACCACGGTGGCGCCTACGTGGTCTTCTCTCGCGCCCTCAACCCGCGATTGCGGGCTTCGGCGCTCACCGGCTCGTTCGCCTCGGTGATCGGGGGTGGGCCGGCGGCGGCCGTGGTGTTCTCACGCGAGGTGCGCGGACGGGCGATGGCCGACCCCCGGGTGCGAGCGCTCCGAGAGCGCCTGCGCTCGGATTCGGGAGACGATGTGCGGGGGCTCTTCGAGCGAACCCTGGGGGAGGTGATCCTCCAGGAGCAGGCCGTCCTGGCAGCCGAGTTCGACGGCGTGCACAGCGTCGACCGCGCCCGGGAGGTGGGCTCCATCGAGGAGATCGTCGACCCCGCCCAGATGCGGGCTTTCCTGATTCGCAGCCTTCGCGAAGAGCTGTCGGGGTAGGCGCCAGCCAGCCAGCCGGGCCGGGGATATCCGGATCGCCTATCTTGAAGTGAGAACTGTGCAGGTCCGAACCTCGATGAAGCGTAACCGCAAGAAGAACAAGACAAAGAAGCAGAGGAACGGCATCAGCACCTTGAGCCCTGCCGAGATCGAGAAGATGCGGGCGGCCGGCCGGCTGGCGTCCGAGATCCTGGACCGGGTCGCCGAACAGATCCAGCCCGGCACCAGCACCGCCGACATCGATCGACTGGTCGCCGAGATGACCCGTTCCCACGGCGGCACCAGTGCTCCGCTCGGGTATCGCGGTTTTCCCGCGCACTGCTGCACCTCCATCAACGACGTGGTCTGCCACGGCATTCCCGACGAGGATCGCAAGCTCCAGAATGGGGACATCATCAACGTCGACGTGACCCCGATTCTGGACGGATGGCACGGCGACAGCTCGCGCACCTTCCTGGTCGGTGAGGTCTCGCCGATCGCCCGCCGCCTCGTCGCGGATACCTACAAGGCCATGTGGCTGGGGATCCGGGTGGTGAGACCCGAAGCCCGAGTGGGTGACATCGGCCACGCCATTCAGACTTTCGCCGAGGCCCAGGGCTACTCCGTGGTGAGGGAGTTCACCGGCCACGGCATCGGCCGGGAGTTTCACACCGCCCCCTCGATCCTCCACTTCGGTGCACCCGGCACCGGGGAGCAGCTCGTCCCCGGGATGACCTTCACCATCGAGCCCATGATCAACCTGGGCCACTGGAAGACCAAGATCCTCGACGACGGCTGGACGGCCGTCACCGTCGACGGGACCCTGTCGGCCCAGTTCGAGCACACCTGTCTGGTGACCGAAGAAGGGGTCGAGGTGCTCACCCTGGCCAAAGCCGAGCTGGCGCTGGCCCAGTCCCGGTCTTAGCTCGAGACCAGCTCCAGCAGCGTGTCGAGGGCGGGCCACAGCTCGTCCTCGGGAATGTTGAGCGGCGGGAAGAGCCGCATCACGTCTCCAGCGGTGACGTTCACCAGGATCCCCCGCTCCAGGGCGCGCCCGGGGAGGGCCGCGGCCTTCTCGGCGTCGCGAAGCACCAGACCGATCAGCAGCCCGCGTCCCCGCACCTCCGAGACCAGGTCCGGGTGACCGTCGGCGAAGCTCTGCAGCTGCGCCCGGATCCTCTCTCCGAGCTCCGCGGCCCTCTCCGGGAGCTTCTCCTCACAGACCACCTCGAGGACGGCGTTGGCCGCCGCGCAGGCGAGGGGGCTCCCGATGTAGGTTCCCCCGTGGTCGCCGATGGAGACGGTCTTCGCGACCTCCTCGGTGGTGAGGAAGGCGGCGATCGGGATAGCCCCCGCCGAGCCCCTTGCCGAGGGTCAGCACGTCCGGGACCACGTTCTCGTGCTCCAGCGCCAGCATCTTGCCGGTGCGGCCGATTCCGGTCTGGACCTCGTCCAGGATCAGGAGCGCTCCGCGCTCGCGGCAGATCTCGCGAACCCCCTGCAGGTAGCCCGGCGGCGGCACCCTCACGCCGCCCTCGCCCTGGATCGGCTCCACGATGAAGGCGGCGGTCTCCTCGTCGATGGCTGCGCCGGCCGCATCGCGGTCGCCGTAGGGAACGACGGCCGGATCCGGCAGGAGAGCGGCGAAGGGCTCGCGGTGCTTCGCCTGGCCGATCACGCGGAGTGCGCCGAGGGTGCGCCCGTGAAAGGAGCCCTCCGTGGAGACGAACTTGGGGCGGCCGGTGGCCCGGTGAGCCAGCTTCAGCGCTCCTTCCGTTGCTTCGGTGCCCGAGTTCACCAGGAAGCTTCGCGTGATCTCGTCGGGTGTCAGAGCCGCCAGCTTCTCGATCAGGTCGAGCTGGGGCAGGGTGTAGAAGAGGTTGGTGGTCTGCATCAGGCGTCCGGCCTGCGAGGAGATCGCCTCCACCAGGGCCGGATGACAGTGGCCGATGCAGGTGACTCCCCAGCCGGCGGTCAGGTCCACGAACTCGCGGCCCGTGACGTCGCGCAGCTTCGATCCGCGCCCCTCGACGAGGGCGACGGGCATCCGCCCGAACGACAGGAAGGAAATGGGCCGCCTCTCTCGCCCGCACCTCTTCGAAGTCCATGATCGTCTCCTGCTGAGGCCGGGAGCTTCGATCCTCCGGAGCCGCCGACGTCAAGGCGCCAGCCAGCGAGTCGCGGCGAGGGCGGGCCGGCTCGCGAGCCCCGGGGATTCCGATACAGTTCGCGCCGGGGGTCTCGAACCCGGCGCCGCGGAGGCAGGCCATGGTCGACACGATTTTTCTCGAGGGGATCCAGATCCCGGCAGCGCTCGGTGTCACCGCCGCCGAGCGCCAGATGCGAAGGCCCGTGACCCTGGACATCGAGATCGAACGCGATCTCAGAGAGGCGGGTCGTAGCGACCGCATCGGGCAGACCGTCCACTACAAGCGTGTCTTCGAGGTGGTCGAGGACGTCGCCAGCAGCCACGAACACAAGCTCGTGGAAGCCCTCGGCGAGCGAATCGCAGAGGCGGTGATCGGGAAGTTCGACATCGATGCGGTGACGGTGACGGTCCGCAAGCCGAAGCCCATCGCGGGCGTGCTCGAGTACGCCGGCATCAGGATTCGGCGCGAACGCTCCGCCCCGTGAGCGACGAGGCCGCTGCCAGCCCCAGCATCGGGAGTCGACTCCTCGCACTGGCGGCGCGTGCTCTGGTCGGTCTCGTCCAGCTCCTGCCCCGGCAGACGGCTCTCGACATTGCCGGCCGGGCTGGTCGCGGCCTACGCCCGCCTGGGAGGACCGCGCACCTCGGTCGGCAGGGTGAATCTCCGCATCGCCTTTCCCGAGTGGACCGAGGCGCGGCGGCGCAGCGTGCTCGCCGCGTCCTGCGCGAACCTCGCGCGGAGCTTCGTCGAGCTCGCCCTTCTGAGTCGAGGGGATGCGGAGGAGCTACGACGACTGGTGAGCGTCGAGGGCCTCGAACACCTGGAGGCGGCTCGCGAGGAGTCGAAGACCGGCGGCGTCATCGGGCTCACCGCTCACTTCGGTTCCTGGGAGCTCCTGGCTGCGGCGATGGTCGCCCACGGCCTGCCCGTCACCCTGGTCCAGCGCACCCGGGACAATCCCATGATCGAAGAGCTGGTGAGCTCCCTGCGGGGTCGGGGCGGATCGGAGCTCTTCGCCCGCGGCTCCGCCGCCCGCTCTGCGCTTCGCGCGCTGCGGGCAGGGCAAGATCTTCGCCCTGATCTACGACCAGAACTGCAGCCGCGAGGAGGGGGTGTTCGTTCCCTTCTTCGGTCGCCTCGCCTGCACCCGGAGCGGGCCGCCGCGCATCGCCATGCACACCGGAGCTCCGGTGCTGCCGGTCTTCGTGGAGCGCGAGGCCGGGAGCGCTCGCCACCGGGTGCGGATCCACCCCGCCCTGGAGATCCTGCCCGCGGGCGACGACCGGGAGGCGGCGATTCGCGAGAACGCCCGGCGGATGACGCAGGTCGATCGAAGAGGAGATTCGCCGGGTGCCCGACCATTGGATCTGGGGCCACCGGCGCTGGCGAACCCAGCCGAAGGGCGAGCCGAAGCCCTACCCCTCGCGGCGACGGCGTTAGCCCCGCTCCCTCATCCGCTGAGGGAGGCGGCGACCACGCAGTCCTTTCCGGCCGCCTTGGCATCGTAGAGCGCGCGATCCGCCTCGTTGAAGGTCGCTTCGGTCGAGTGCGCGAACGCGGCGACGCCGATCGATACGGTGATGCGGATCGGGCCGTCAGGGCCGACGATCGGGTACTTGCTCTCGGCCACAGCGCTGCGGATCTTCTCGGCCAGAGAGACCCCGCCGGGGAGATCGGTCTGGGGCGAGAGCAGGGTGAACTCCTCGCCGCCGTAACGGCAGAGCAGGTCGGTATCGCGCAGCACCTCGCTCATTACGCGGCGACCCGTGCCAGGACTGCGTCACCGGCAGCGTGTCCGAGCCGATCGTTCAGACTCTTGAAGTCGTCGATGTCGATCAGCATCAGAGCGAGGGGCGATCCGGTCCGGTCGACTCGCTTGGCCTCGCGCGCGAACTGGTCCTGAAAGAATCGGTGGTTGTGGAGGCGGGTCAGGCTGTCGGTGATGGAGAGCTGCTCGAGAGCCTGGTTGGCGCGCCTGAGCTCTTCGTTCCGGGATTCGAGCTGGAGGCGGCTCTGGCGCAGGTGCGACGACATCTGGTTGAAGGTCCGGGCGAGAACCTGGATTTCGTCGCCCGAGCCCGAGTCGGGTACCTCGACGGCCATCTCGCCCTCACTGATGCGGCGGGCGCCCTCGGAGAGCGCCCGGATCGGTCTCACCCGCCAGGCGGCAAAGACGAATGCCCCCGCGCTCGAGAGGAGCACCGCCACCAGGTTGATGCCGAGGGCGCGGCGAAGCGAAGCTCGGATCGGGGCGAAGGCCGTGACCTCGTGCTCCTGCTGTGGGTACCAGAGGTTCCATCGGTCGCTGTTGCGCTCCGAGAACTCGGGAGAATTCTGCTCGAGCTCGCTGCGCAAGAACGTCTCGATGGAGTGGATCGAGACCCAGGTGATCACCAGTGAGGTGAAGAGCGTGGCGGCGAAGACCATGAAGCTGATCCGAAACGCCAGCCCCGAGAATCGCCGTTTCCAGTGCCAGCCCCGCTGGTGTTCCATCAGATCCCCTTGAGTCTCCGCCGGTCGGGGGATCGGTCAGTCTTCACCCGACCTTGACGCACACCTCCTCCCATTTGTGGGTGGCGGGGTAGGGGTCACGGAAGTTCCCACGGGGACGAATTCTCTCTCGATTTCTCGGGAATCTCCTCGCAGACGCAGGTCAGTCCCAGGGCTGGTATATTTTGCCAAGTGAGTCCCCTCACCTCCCACGACGGCGAACGGATCGTCCTCGAAGCCGTCGAGAGCGGACGTCTCGAAGCCGAGCACGCCCATCTTCTCGGCGAGCACCTGGGAGACCCGAACCTCCGTCGCGCGGTGGTGGAGGGGGCGGCCGAGAGCAAGCGGATGGCCCGGGGCGAGGTGGTCACGGTCTCGCGTAACGTGTTCATTCCACTCACGAATCTGTGCCGGGACCGCTGCGCCTACTGCACCTTTGCCAAGCCGCCCGACTCCCCCGAGGCCAGGACCTACAGCCTCGCTGAGGTGGCCGAGCTGGTCCGAGGGGGTGTCGTCACCGGATGCGTCGAGGCTCTGTTGTGTCTCGGAGACAAGCCGGAGCTCGCCTACCGGGCGCACCGGGCATGGCTGGAGGAGGGCGGCTACCGGAGCACCGCCGAGTACCTGGTCGAGGCCTGCTCGGGTGGCCTTCGAGGGCGGTCTGCTTCCCCACACCAACGCCGGGGTGCTGAGCCAGGAAGAGATGGACGCGGCTGCGTCCCTGGAACGCCTCCATGGGTCTGATGCTCGAGACCACGAGTCCCCGCCTGCGAGGGAAGGGCATGGCGCACCAGTACGCTCCGGACAAGGATCCCTCGGTGCGCATCCGCATGCACAAGGAGGCGGGGGAGCTTCGCATCCCCTTTACCAGCGGGATGTTGCTCGGGATCGGCGAGAACACCGCGGAGAGGGTCGAGACGCTGCTCACCATCCGTCGCCTCCACGAACGCTACGGCCACATCCAGGAGGCCATCATCCAGCCCTTCCATCCGAAGCCCGGGACGCGGATGCGGGCCGTCTCCGGGCTGCGCGACGAGGAGTTCGCCGGCTGGGTGGCTCTGGCGCGGCTGGTGCTCGGTCGGGAGATCCAGGTGCAGGCGCCTCCGAATCTCACCCCCGGGGTGCTCGAGCTCCTGCTGCGCTCCGGCGTCAGCGACTGGGGCGGGGTGTCTCCGGTGACGGTGGACTTCGTCAATCCCGAAGCCCCCTGGCCGGCGCTCAGGGAGCTGCGCGAGCGGACCGAATCCACCGGGCAGAGGTTGGTCGAACGTCTGCCCGTTCACGCCGGAGTACCTGAGCCGCCCCGAGTTCCTCGATCCGAAGATTCGTGCAGCGGCACTTCGACTCGCCGACGAGGATGGTTATGCTGCTCCCCGGCAGGAGGCCGCCTGATGCTCGAACGACTGCTTTCCGATATCTCCCCCGAGGTTGCGCGACTGTTGGATGGCGCCCTGGCTGGCCGTGAGCTCAGCGCCGACGATGCCATTCGGCTGCTGCACACCGAAGGCGCCGACTTCCAGGCCCTCACCCGTGCGGCGGACGTCGCCCGCGCCGAGGACGTCGGCGACGATGTCTCCTTCGTCATCAACCGGAACATCAACTTCACCAACGTCTGCTACACCGGTTGCAGCTTCTGCGGCTTCTCGCGACACCGCGACGACGAGGATGCCTTCGATCGCAGCCTGGAGGAGATCGCCGAGAAGGCCCGGGACGGCGTCTCTCGCGGCGCCACCGAGGTCTGCATTCAGGGTGGGATCGATCCGCGCAAGGATCACAACCACTATCGCGAGATCCTGGTGCGGTTGAAGCTCGAGTTTCCCGACCTCCACATCCACGCATACTCGCCGGAGGAGATCGACTTCGGCCACAAGAAGAGTGGTATGCCGCTGGGCGAGTACCTGACCTGGCTGAAGGATGCAGGGCTGGGGACGATTCCGGGAACCGCCGCCGAGATCCTCGATGACGGGCTCCGCGCTCGTGTGGCGCCTCGGCGGCTGATGACGCAGCGCTGGGTGGAGATCGTGAAAACGGCCCACGCTGTCGGGCTCCACTCCAGCGCCACCATCATGTACGGCCACATCGAAGACACCCACCACGTGGTCAACCATCTGAAGCTGCTGCGCGATCTCCAGAAGGAGACCGGAGGCTTCACGGAGTTCGTGGCGCTGGGCTTCATCCACGAGAAGACCAGGCTCGGTCATCGCCTGGGAACGCGCCCCGGGCCCTCGGCGCCCGACGATCTGCGACTGATCGCCGTCGCGCGGCTCTTCTTCCGTCCCTGGATCACCAATGTGCAGATGTCCTGGGTCAAGATGGGCGGGAAGCTCGCGCAGCTGGCGCTGCTGGCCGGTGCCAACGACTTCGGCGGGACCCTGATGGAGGAATCCATCAGCCGCGAGTCCGGCGCCGATCACGGGGAGAACCTTCCCCCCGAGGAGCTGCGACGCCTGATCCGTGAGATGGGGAGGATTCCCGTGCAGCGCAGCACGGTGTACGAGACCCTGCGCCGCTTCGACGATCCGGCCCTGGATCCGCCCTCTCTGGAGCCGCGGCACGGTGAGAAGTGCAGGCTAGAGGAGGGTCAAGGGCCGGTGCGACGCTTCTCGATCCGGGAGGCGAGCTCCTCGACCTGATAGCGCAGAGGAGCCCGCTCCAGGATGGCTCTCTCCACCACCCCGATGGCGTTGCGGACCGACGGGTGATCGCGGCCGAGGGCGCGACCGATCTCCGCCAGGGATGCATCGGTGTAGCGGCGGCTCAGGAACATGGCGAGCTGACGGGGTACCAGAATGCTCCGCTTTCGGGAGCGCGAGGAGAGCTCGTCGATGGAGACGCCGAAGAACTCGGCCACGACGTGGATCACGGCATCCACGCCGATGGCGGCGCTTTGGCTGCTTGGATCCGCCACCTTGCGCAGGGCCGCTTCGGTGAGCGCGAGGTCGATGGGCCTCTTCAGGAGTGAGGCGGTTGCCACCAGCTGGATCAGCGCGCCCTCCAGGTCCCGCACGCTTCCGCGGACCGCCTCGACCAGGCGGTCCAGGCAGCACTCGGGAAGGCGGACGCCGCCGGCAGAGGCCTTGGCGATCAGGAGCTTGCGACGGAGATCTGCGTCCGGGAGCTCCACCTCCACCACCATGCCGCTCGACATCTGCGAGGAGAGACGACGATCGAGCTTCGGTATGTCGCGCGGGAGTCTGTCGCCGGTCAGGACGATGCGGGCGCCCACGCCGCGGAGGTGCTCGATGGTATGGAAGAGCTCCAGCTGAGTTGCGGTCTTCCCCTGGAAGAACTGGACGTCTTCGACCACGAGGAGATCGATCTGCTCGCGGAAGCGCCGCTTGAATCCACCGGTCTGCCTGGCGCGAATCGAGGAGAGAAGCTCCGTCGTGAAGGATTCGGCCGAGGTGTGCCGTCCCCGTTCGATTCCATGCTGTCTCGCTTCGGTGATGACCGCCTGCGCGAGGTGCGACTTTCCATTTCCCGGAGGGCCCACCAGAAACAGCGGGCTCACGCCGTTCTGTCGTCCCTGTGCCAGAGCCAGAGACGCCTCGCGCGCCAGCGCATTCGTGCGACCCACGACGAAGTTCTCGAAGCTGTGAGGAAGTACGGGCTGCCGCGGCCAGGGGCTGACCTTCGCTTCCCTGGGTCGCACGGGTGCGGTTCGCTGGGCTCGATGCGGTTGGCGGGCCGGCTTGGTTTCCTCCGGGAGCAGCTCCACGGCGACGTCGATCGGGCGATTGGCCTGACTCACGGCGATGTCGCGAATCCGGGCGAGGAACCGCACCTCCACCCGCTTCTTGTGAAACGAGCCCGGCGCGAGAAGCCGAAGCCGATCGCCTTCCTCGCGGATCACGAGGGGACGAATCCACGCCTCCAGCGCAAACTCCGACAGTTCGCTCTGGAGCTGCTGCAGGACCTCGCTCCAGAGCGAGGGGGGACTGTTCATTCTTCTCTTATTGATTCTCGGGGATTTCGAGTCGCTCCCAACGGAAAATCCGCCGCCCTCCGCCTCGAACTCGGGCCGGATTAGAGCACTCCGACCCGGATGGCGCAATTGCGGCCGCGGTGGATCGGCTCGCCCCGCCGACACGCCGCAGGTTCGCTGCAACGGGAGCTTTTTCCGTCGGAGAACCGCTGTTTGCAAGTCGGAACGTGTTACAGTTCCGCGGAGTTTGCGGCGAACCTTGATGCGGCGTGAGCCTGTGCAAGGAGGTGTCGCCGGCGTGATTCCAGAAGAATCCGAATCGTCTTCTTTCGAAGAATAACTTCAAAAAACAAGAAAATTCGTGGTTTTTCTTTGCATCGATTCCGCGCTCGTCCCCCCGTCGAAGAACGCCTTCGGCGAGCCGATGCGCACTGGAGCGCGGAAGGTCGGTTCCCTGTCTTGACGACCGCACCTGTTGTGGATTTACTTCACCCGTTTGGATGGATCGCCGAACCAAGCGCACACTGATCGGGCGACTGAACCGTGATGCAGCGGTGATCGCGGCGCGTTTCGGGCTGCGCTACCGATCCATCGAGGCGGAAGCCGCGAACGTAAAGCGGCGCTACGGCATCTGTTACTCCGACGGAACGATCCGCATTCGCCTTCGACACGCCACCACCGGCAAACCCCTCAAATACTCCAGCCTGATCAGCACCCTGTGCCACGAGCTGGCCCACCTCGAGCACTTCAACCACGGCGAACGCTTCAGGAGCTTCTACGCGGTGGTCCTGGAGTACGCACGGGACCAGGGCATCTACCGACCGAGCCGCAAGGTCGCGGCTGCACCAATCCCCGCCACAGAAACCGTGAGCGAGCCCGCGCCTCGAACCCCTCGGCAGCTGAGCTTGTTCTGATCAGGGTGACTCAGCCGCCCTGTTGAGTGTCGTACTCCTCGAGGGTGTTGGGCCCTTCGAGTACATCGACGCGGATGTCGTCGCAGGCGATGGCCTTGTCGAGGATCTCTCGGATCAGACCGGCCACGGTGAGCTCGTCGAACTCGGCCATCGCATCTTCGAGGGCGCTGCCCGAGACCATGAACTCGAGAGTGGTCTTGATCCTGACATCCATTGGAAGCTCTAATCTCGTCCTGACTGTTCGTCAACTATTCGCTAAGTATTCGAAAACACAGCAATTTCCAGCAAGCGGCGCAAAGGATACACGACGCCTCTCGAAACGGCTACGAAATTCCCGACTTTTCTGGATGGCCGCTGGAGCCGAAAGGAGAGAGGGGAGATCGCCTTGGGTATTCGCCGTTGGATCACCGATCGACTCGTCGGCTTCTTGACCGAGCCGCTTTCCGGCTACGAGCGTCGTGGCTGGAACGACCCGGAGGCGCTGCAACGCCAGATTCGGAAGGGCGACGTTCTCCTGGTCGACGGCGACAGCCGCATCTCGGCGATGATCAAGTACCTGACCCAGAGCTCCTGGTCCCACGCCGCGTTCTACATCGGGGACGAGATGCTGAAGCGCGGAGGGGAGCAGGCGGAGCAAGCCCGTCGGGCCTTCGGTGAGGAGGCCGCTCACCTCCTGGTCGAGGCCTTGCCCCAGGGCGTCGTCGCATCGCCGCTTTCGAAGTACATCGACTTCAACATCCGCCTGGTGCGTCCCCATCGCCTACGGTCTGACCACCTTCAGTTGATTCTCGACGACCACGTTGCGTCCATCGGGTGGCGCTACGACTTGCGCAACGTCTTCGACCTGGCCCGGTATCTGGTCCCGGTATCGCTGATCCCGAGCCGATTGCGGCGCACCGCACTGCACTTCGGGAGCGGTGCGCCTACCGAGGTGATCTGCTCGAGCCTGATTGGCCAGATCTTCCAGAGGGTTCGGTTTCCGGTTCTTCCAGCGGTGGAGTTCCCCGACGATGCCGAGGAAGTCGTGCCCCGGCGTGGCAGGTTGCTGCGACTGATCTTCGGGTACGACTCCGTCCGCTACACCGGGATCTTCCACATGCGCCATCCCACGCTGCTGACGCCCCGGGACTTCGACCTCTCTCCCTATTTCGAGATCATCAAGTTCAACGTGATCATCGATGGGAACTTCGACTACACCCGGATTCAGTGGGCGAAGGAGGAGCCCGAGGCCCCGGAGGAGCTTTCGGCCGCGGCCGACGATCGCGAGGAAGAAGAGAAGGAACCCACCAGCGGATAGACCGCAAACGGTGTTCCCAGGGGCGACCCGTTGCTGAAACCACACGGTCGATTTCGCCGATCGAGGTCGGGGCACGACGCGAGCTGGTGATACAGAGCTGCCGCTCCGAGAAAATGCATTCTGTCGGCAAGAATCGCTCAAGTCTGGCGGGAATTCGCCGAGATGGAGGAGCATAGATCCGAGCAGAACCAGGGGGGGGTGAAGCTCGCGGTCTCGACGCCCCGGAACCTCAGGGTTCCGGGGCGATCTGCGTCTGGGCCGCCGTAGCGCTGGCTAGGAGTCGCCGGCCGCGCGGAGTTCTTCGTCCGTTTCTTCCTGGATGCGCCGGGCCCGTTCCGCATCCGTGTTGTCGCTGTGGCAGCGGGCCTTGTGGCCCGGGTCGCTGCCCATCTCCTGACGCGTCTTGCCGGCGAGTTTTTGGATCTCCTGGGGCGAAAGCACGCCGCGTTTCTCCAGGATCTCCTGCTGATCCTCGGTGAGTGCGGCGCTGACCTTGGCCTGGTCCCATGAGTAGCGCTCGTCCCCGCCGCTCAGAAACTCGCCGATTTCCTTGCTGATGCGGACGGCGCACCAGTCGTGACCGCACATCGCGCAGAAGTCGGTGTCCACGTCGAGATCCTCGTCGTGGTAGGCGCGGGCGAGGTCCGAATCGAAGGACAGCTCGAAGTGCTTCTCCCAGTTGAGCGCGGCTCGCGCCCTGGTCAGCTCGTCGTCGCGCTCGCGGGTGCCCGCGATTCCGAGGGCCACGTCGGCGGCGTGGGCGGCGATCTTGTAGGCGATGCAGCCCTGCTTCACGTCGTCCTTCTTGGGAAGCCCCAGGTGCTCCTTCGGCGTCACGTAGCAGAGCATCGAGGCACCGTGGTAGGCGGCGGCCGTCGCGCCGATGCAGCTGGTGATGTGGTCGTAGCCGGGGAAGATGTCGGTCACCAGGGGCCCCAGTACGTAGAAGGGCGCCCCGTGGCAGAGACGGCGCTCCAGCTTCATGTTGAACTCGATCTGATCGAAGGGAATGTGTCCGGGGCCCTCCACCATCACCTGGACGCCGTGCCGCCATGCCCGCTCGGTGAGCTCGCCGAGCGTCTCGAGCTCGGCCAGCTGAGCGTCGTCGGTGGCGTCGGCCAGGCCTCCGGGACGCAGGCCGTCGCCGATCGAGAAGGTGACGTCGTAGCGGCGCATGATCTCGCAGATGTCGTCCCAGAGCGTGTACATGGGATTCTGCTTGCCGTGGTGCAGCATCCACTTGGCCAGCAGCGATCCTCCTCGGCTCACGATGCCGATCAAACGCCGCTTTACCAGGGGCAGATGCTCGCGCAGGACCCCGGCGTGGACGGTCATGTAGTCCACACCCTGCTTCGCCTGGTGCTCGATTCCCGTCCAGGATGGCCCGCTCGTCGAGATCCTCGATCTGCCGTCCGATGATCATCGAGTAGATCGGCACGGTTCCGATCGGAACCCTGGAGCTCGCGATGATCGCCTCCCGGGTCGCGTCCAGGTCGCCCCCGGTGGAGAGGTCCATCACCGTGTCGGCACCCCAGCGCTCCGCCCAGCGGAGCTTCTCGACCTCGTCGGCGGTGCCGCTCGAGACCGGAGAGGCACCCATGTTGGCGTTGACCTTGGTCTTGGCCGCCCGGCCGATGCAGATGGGATCGAGGCGGTGCTCGAGGTGAACCCGGTTGGCGGTGATCACCATCCGCCCGGCCGCCACCTCGTCGCGGATCTGCTCGACCGACAGGTGGGGCTCTCCCTCGGCCGCGCGGCGCATCTCGGGTGTGATGCGACCCAGCCGCGCATGCTCGAGCTGGGTGATCGGCTCGAAGCCCTCGAGGCGAGACGCATCGCCCGTTCTCGAGCGACCAGCCCGAGGGAAGGAAATCCCAGGCGGTCTTTCCCGAGGGCTCGGGCATCCCGGGGGTGTCCGGGGAGCTGTACGCCCTGGGGCCACCCACATCGGCGGGGTTGGCGAAGCTCCGAGGCGTCGTTCCTTCCCCACCCGACGAGGGATCGCCGCCGAGGGGCGGAAGCTCGAAGCGGGAATCGCGCTGCGTGGGCTCGGACATGTTCGACGCTCCTTCGGAATCTCGCGGGGCGCCGGGGCTGGATCGGAGAAGCTCGTGCCTCCTTGCCTTTCCTTCGCTCGTACGAACGAGAGCAGGTTCGAGGGGTGTGATCTCAGGCTCGGTCTCGCCGGGCCACCCCCAGGCTCCGCAGCTTGCTTGAAGCGTAGCAGCTTCCCGGGGTGACCGACAAAGAGCCGCCGGATCTCGCTCTCTCGAGCTGTCCGCTACGTTCTCCCCGTGATGACGAGCCGTTGGATCGTCAGCCTGCTGCTGCCGCTTGTTCTCGCGGGGGGATGCCACCGCAACGTGGAGCCCTTCGATCCCGAGCGAGCAGGTGGTGGAGCCGGACCTCTCCGCGATCTTTCCCGAGGGTGTGGAGCGCTCGAACGCCCCGCGTGGGGATGCGCGCCCCGCGATGCCGATGGCGGGCCGTCGCGTGGCGGCGTCGTCGGGTCCTCCGCTCACCGGGCAGATCCTCCTGGCGCCGGAGCTCGCCGAGCGGGTTCCCAGGGGCGCCGTAGTGTTCGTGATCGCCCGGACCGGCGGTTCGGGGCCGCCGGTCGCAGCCAAGCGGATCTCCGCCCCGGAATTTCCGCTCGCCTTCGAGCTGGGTCCCGAAGACCGGATGGCCCACGACATGCCCTACGAGGGTCCCTTTCAGCTCACTGCCCGTGTCGATGCGGACGGCGATGCTGCGACACGCACGGCCGGGGACCTCCGAGGGGTGGCCGAGGGGAGCCACTCCCCGGGCGCCACCGGCGTGACGATCCTGATCGACGAGATTCTCTGATCACCTGGCCGCCAGCGAGTCGACCGCGTCCTTGGGGCCGGCGACGACCAGCTTGTCGCCCGGCTCGATCCGGGCATTCGGGCCCGGGACCCGGATGGTCGGGGCGCCCGGCTTCGCCGTGGCGCTCCGGATGATCAGCACCTGCACCCCGGCCTCGGTGCGCAGGTCGAGCTGGCTCAGGGACTGGCCGACGAAGGAGCGCGGCGTCAGCACCTCCTGGACCACGTATCCGCCGCCCAGATCCACCTGGTGGACCTTGTCCACCACCGCGATGGTCGTGGAGACCCCACCGGCCAGATCCCTGCGCATCACCTCCTGGTTGTAGGCGTTGATCACGTCGCGCTTGTGAACGGATCCCACCAGCTTCCGGCTGTTCTCCGCATCCACCACGGCCAGCTCCTCGATCTCCTCGTGGCTGAAGATCTGCATCACCAGGTCGAGATCGTGGTCCTCCCGCACCGACGGGCGGTTTCGCTCGAGCAGGTCTTCAGCCACCACCAGGGAGCGCAGGTGATCCTGCTCGAGGATGATGCGGCGGAGCTCGTGGAGGTAGATCGCGCCGATCAGCTCCCCTGCCTCGTTGATGACGAAGAACTCGGTGTGGTCGCTCTCCACGATCAGGCTGAGCACCTTGCTCCAGGCTCGCCGAGGCCGGCACCACCTGGGGCTCGCGGTCGATGATCTCGCGGACGTAGAGGCTCTTGAGAACGTTGGGATCGTCCTCGCGGTGAAGGTCCACGCCGCGGCGGGTGAGCTTCATCGTATAGATCGAGTCCTTCGACAAGAACATGGCGATCAGGCTGCTCACCACGCAGGCGGCCATCAGCGGCGGAATGATGTCGATGGTCTGGGTGAGCTCGAAGATGATGATGATCGCGCTCAGCGGGGCGTGGGTGGTGGCCGCCACCATGGCGCCCATCGTGACCAGGGCGTAGGCGCCGGAGCCAGCGGTCGATGTCGGGAACCAGCCCTGAAGCAGCTTCCCGAACAGCCCACCGGTCATCGCGCCGAGGAACAGGGAGGGCGCGAAGATGCCGCCGGAGCCGCCCGAGCCGATGGTGATGGACGTGGCCAGGATCTTCACGCCCAGCAGGACGCCGAGCAGCAGGACCGGCAGCTCGCCGGAGAGCGCCATCTCGATGGTGCTGTATCCCACGCCGAAGACATGCGGGAAGAAGATCCCGATCGCGCCGATCATGAGTCCCCCCAGGCTCGCCTTGGCCCACTCCGGAATCGGAATCCTTCCGAAGGCGTCCTCGGTCGCGTAGAGGGTTCGCACGAAGACCGTGCCGATCAGACCGGCCACCACGCCCACCAGCATGTAGGGGCCGAGCTCGAAGGGACTCACCAGCTCGTACTCGGGAACCGGGAAGGCGGGGGTGTTGCCCAGGAAGTAGCGCGAGACCACCGTCGCCACGACCGCCGAGATGACGATCGGGCTGAACTGGGTCACGGCGAAGTCGCCGACGATGACCTCCACCGCGAAGAGCGCCCCGGCGATGGGCGCGTTGAAGGTCGCCGCGATCCCCGCCGCGGCGCCGCACCCGACGATGGTGCGCAGCTGCCGCGCCGGCACCCGCAGCATCTGCCCGATCGCCGAGCCCAGGGCGGATCCGATCTGCACGATGGGACCTTCCCGGCCCACCGATCCGCCCGAGCCGATGCAGATCGCCGAGGCCAGGATCTTGACGGCGACGACGCGTGGGCGCATGACCCCACCCCTGCACCGCCACCGCCTCCATCACCTCGGGAACACCGTGGCCCCTGGCCTCCCGGGCGAAGAAATAGACCAGCGGACCGACGATCAAGCCTCCCAGGGCCGGGATCAGCAGCAGGACCGGCCAGGAGAGGGTCAGCGCCACCGCCAGCGGATCGCCAGCATCCGCCAGGAACCCCTTCTCGAATACCTCCGCCACGCCCTCCGGCCGCCGAAGAAGAGCGCCCTGGAACAGGCGGATCATCAGACGGAAGACGATCGCCCCGAAGGCGCCGGCGAGGCCGCAGCTGATGGCGACCAGCACCATGAACAGGTGCCCCCCGCGTCTCCACTGGGATGTCGAGGTCGGCCAATCCATCCTGGCAGGAGTCCGCCTTGCCTCTTCGAGCCGCCCGCATCCTACTGAACGGGGTTGCCCCCATGCTAACTTCGGGCGATGAGAACGCCGCAGAAGTGGGAGGTGGTCGAGACCGAGGAGCTCCAGCAGTGCAAGGTCTTCGCGGTCACTCGCAGCATGACCCGATCGCCCGCTCAGCGGCGAGATCCACCCCTTCTTCCGGATCGAGGCAGGGGATTGGGTGAACGTGGTCCCGATCACCGCCGACGATGAGTTGGTGCTGGTTCGCCAATATCGCCACGGGTCGCGAGAGATCACCCTGGAGATTCCCGGTGGGATCGTGGATCCGGGAGAGACGCCGGCGGAGGCGGCGGCGCGGGAGCTTCTGGAGGAAACCGGATACCGGGCCCAGCGGGTCGAGCGCCTCGGCCATGTAAACCCCAACCCGGCTCTCTTCGAGAACCGGTGCCATACCTTTCTGGCCCCGGAGGTGGTTCGGGTGGCGGAGATCCAGAATACCCAGCTCGAGGAGACCAGCGTCGAGCTGGTTCCCATGGCGGAGATCCCGGACCAGCTGCGCCGGGGCATCATCGACCACGCCCTGGTGGTGGCGGCCCTCTACTGGTACGCGCTCAAGAAATAGAACGAGGTTGCTCCCATGCTAATTTCCAGCGATGGAACGCCGCGGCAATGGGAGGTGGTCGAGACCGAGGAGCTCCAGCAGTGCAAGGTCTTCGCCGTCAGTCGCTCCATGGCCCGATCGCCTCGCACAGGCGAAATCCACCCCTTCTTTCGGATCGAGGCAGGGGAATGGGTGAACGTGGTTCCGATCACCGCCGACGATGAGCTGGTGTTGGTGCGCCAGTATCGCCACGGGTCGCGAGAGATCACCCTGGAGATTCCCGGTGGGATCGTCGATCCGGGAGAGACGCCGGCGGAGGCGGCGGCGCGGGAGCTTCTGGAGGAGACCGGATACCGGGCCGAGCGGGTCGAGGCGATCGGCAGTGTGAACCCCAACCCGGCTCTCTTCGAGAACCGGTGCCATACCTTTCTCGCCCCGGAGGTCGTTCGGGTGGCGGAGATCCAGAATACCCAGCTCGAGGAGACCAGCGTCGAGCTGGTTCCCATGGCGGAGATCCCGGACCAGCTGCGCCGGGGCATCATCGACCACGCCCTGGTGGTGGCGGCCCTCTACTGGTACGCGCTCAAGAAATAGATACGGAGGAGGCGACGGTTTGCCCGGAAGGTCGGCGATGAAGTCCAGGATGGCGCTCGGCGACTTCCTGGTCGCGTATCTGAAACGCGCGGGCGTGAATCACATCTTCGGTCTTCCCGGGGACCTGGTGCTCTCGCTCTTCCACCGCTTCGGTGAGGATCGCGGCCTCGAGATCATCACCTTTTCGCACGAGCCGACGGTGGGCTTCGCCGCCGACGGCTACGCGCGAAGCACCCGCCGCCTCGGCGTCGTGTGTGTCACCTACGGAGCGGGCGGGCACAACATCGTGAACCCCGTCGCGGGCGCCTACGCCGAGAAGGTTCCACTGCTGGTCGTCTCCGGTGGCCCCGGGGAGGCCGAGCAGAAGGTCGCCGGCATCCACCACCAGGTGAAGGACGTGGAGAGCCAGTGCCGAATCCTCGCCGAGGTGACCTGCACGGCGCGGATTCTGCGCCAGCCGGAGCTGGCGGCTCGGCAGGTCCACGAGGTGGTGGGGCAGATCATGGCCGAGCACCGCCCCGGCTATCTCGAGATCCACCGGGACACGGTGGAGACTCCCGATTCAGGTGCCCCCGGAGATCCTCGATTGGGACGGCTCCTTTCCCAGGCCCGGCTCGGATCGGCGCAAGCTGACCGAAGCCGTGAACGACACGGTGGAGCGGCTCCGAGGCGGCACGGCGCCCGATCCTGATCGGGGGCGTCGAGCTGTTCCGCGAGCGCGCGGAGGGGAGCTTCCTGCGCGTTGTCGGAGAAGCTGGGTGTGCCCGTCGTCACCACGGTCCTCGCCAAGGGCGTCTTCCCGATGGATCACCCGCTTCACATGGGCATCCACATGGGACCCTTCAGCCCCGCCCCGATCCAGAAGAGGGTGCGAGAAGCGGACCTGGTCCTCGCCCTCGGGACCCAGCTGACCGACGTCAATCTGGGCGCCGCCAAGCCCCAGGTCTCGCGCGACCGCTCGGTCTGGGCCGCGGACCGCCGGGTGGACATCTCCTACCACCAGTACAGCGACGTCTCCCTGCGCGATTTCGTCAGTGCCCTGGCCAAGCGGAAGCTCCCGCGGTTCCGGGAGAAGGTGACCTACCACGACAACCTGAAGGGCGCGGCGAAGAAGAGCTCCTCGCGCAAACCCGCGCTCGGCGTTACCGAGCTGCTGGTCGAAGTGAACCGCTTCCTGGCGGAACACCCCGGCTACTTCGTCTTCGCCGAATCCGGTGACATGCTCTTCGGTGGCATCGAGCTTCGGCTCAGAGGCGGTCTCTACTGCGCGCAGGGCTACTACGCATCCATGGGCTTCGGCGTTGCCCGCCGCCATGGGCGCCCAGATCGGGACCGGGAGCCGTCCCATCGTGCTCTCCGGCGACGGCGCCTTTCAGATGACGGGCGCCGAAATCTCCCACGCACCGAAGTACGGGCTATCCCCCATCGTGGTGGTGGTGAACAACGGCGGCTGGGGAATCTTTCGTCCAGTTTCCCCCCGTCAGGATCTGCTCGAGATTCCCAACTGGCCCTACGCGGAGCTGGCCCGGTGCTGGGGCGGCGTGGGCTTCGTCGCCGAGACGGCCTCCGAGCTGCGAGACGCTCTGCAGGCAGCCCACCAGGTGGACGGGTTCGTCATCATCGAGGCCCGGGTGCCTCACGACGCCATCTCGCCGATCAGCAAGCGCTACATCCGCGAGAGCATCAAGAAGGCGAAGGCGTCCGTGGGGCAGGCGTAGTCGGTTCTACAGGGCGCTCGGGCCTGGGCAGGATGAGGGGTAGCGCCAGGCCGAGCAGCAGCGCGCCGATGCCGCCAATCCTGTAAGGGGCGTTGGTTCCGAGATGCTCGAGCAGCCAGCCCGCGGAGGCGCTCGAGAACACCCCCGCACAGCTGATGCCGAGCATCGCCAGCAGCCCCTGACCGGTGGAGCGCAGCCGCTCCGGGACCACGGCTTCGACGTAGAGAGCGCTCCCGACGAAGAGGCCGGCGACCACCACGCCGTGAAGCAGCTGTAGCACGTAGATCACGGAGAGATCGTTCACCAGGGAGCAGACCAGCCAGCGGAAGCCGTCGGCGATCACGCCCACGGCGAGCAGTCCGCGGGCGCCGATGCGCGCGATGGTTGCCCCGGAGAGAAGAATCAGGGGGATCTCCAGCGCCAGCATCAGGATCCACATCCGGCTCACCGTATCGATGCTTCCCCCGTGGGCACGGACGAAGACCGGGAAGAGAAGAATCGGCCCCTGGAGAAACAGATGGGCGAGAAATGCGAAGCAAAGCAGGCGAACGTAGGGCCGGTGGCGCAGCAGGAGGCGAAGGTCGCCCCGGCGCGAGCGGGTGGCCATGGCGCCTCCTTGGGGCAGCCACCAGGCGACGCATGCCGCTGCCAGGGAGAAGGCCGCCGCCACGTAGAAGATCAGCTCCAGACCGGGCTCGGAGGGCCCTCCGGGCTCGCGGACCAGATCGCGTGCGGCCTGGACGCGATGCAGCGCCAGCGGAAAGCCGACCACCAGCACGAAGAAGCCGATCGTGCCCCATACCCGGATATGTCCGAAGCGCGCGGTGGCTCGCTCCCCCAGGGCCGCCATGCTGACCGAAGTGCCTATGGGCATCGCCGCGCTCGAGAAGAGGGCGGCGATGCCCATGGCAGCGATCAGAATGGGGAAGGTCTCCGCCTGGGAGAGCAGCAGGTATCCCACCGCAGTTCCCGCTGCCAGGAGCGCCAGCACGCGGCTCCGATGGCCGGTCCGGTCAGCCACCTGTCCCCAGAAGGGCTGCGCCAGCATCCCGACCAGGGGACGGACCGCCAGCAGCAGGCCCAGCTGTGATCCCGCCAGCGCCGCATTCTCCCTGAAGTAGAGGCTCTGGTAGGGGAAGATCACACCCATTCCCGCCATGAACAGGAACCAGAAGATTGCGACGGGCGCGGCGGAGCTCATGGGTACCGGCATGATGACATCGCCGCGGCTACGCGCCATTCTGGTGCGGGTGGTGGTGAATCCCCGGAGGATCGATGCGGCTTCACAGCAGGGAAGACTGGGAGAAGATCCGGACGCTGGGACGAGGGCAGTATCTGTTCCGGTACGGCGTGGCTGGACGCGGACTTCCCATGGGCATCGTCGTCGCCCTGTTGATCGAGCTCTGGGATCCCAGTGGCGCGATGCCCGATGCGCTGCTGGAGGCGCGTTTTCTGGGGAGGCTGCTGCTCGCAGTCGCGGTGTTCTCCGCGAGCGGCTGCATTTCTGCCCTGGCGAACTGGAGGGTCCACGAGCGTCGCTTCCAAGAGGAGGGCTGAGCTCTTGCCTAGCTGGATTCTTGCGCGTCGGATTGGATAACCTGCACTCATGCCGACGGCTGGCATCCTGATCATCGGAAACGAGATCCTCTCGGGGAAGGTCGCAGACTCCAATTCGACCTATCTCTGTCGTGAGCTGCGCGCACTCGGCGTGGACGTCGAGCGGATCCTCACCATTCCCGACGACATCGATACGATCGCCGAAGAGGTCCGGAAGCTGAGCGCGGCCTACGACTTCGTCTTCACCTCCGGGGGGATCGGCCCCACCCACGACGACCTCACCATCGACGGCATCGCCCAGGCCTTCGGGCGCTCCATCCGGCTGAGTGACTCCATCGCCGCGCGAATCGAACGCGCGCAGAAGGGGAAGCCGAATCAGAGCCAGCTCAAGATGGCGCGAATTCCCGAGGGTGCACAGCTGGTGGATGCGGCGGATTTCTGGTTCCCGGTGGTCATCGTCGAGAACGTGCACATCTTCCCCGGGATTCCGGAGCTGCTGCGCAAGAAGTTCGAGTCGATCCAGGATCGCTTCCAGGGTGTTCCGGTACTGCTCCGGCGGGTCTACGTGAAGCGGATGGAGAGCGACATCGCCGCCTCGCTGCACGAGCTGCTGGGGGAGTTTCCCGAACTCATGCTGGGCTCCTACCCGCGCATGGGCGAGAAGAGCTACCGGGTGCTGCTCACGCTGGAGTCGCGAGACGCCGACTACCTGGAGCGAGCGCTCGCCTCACTGCTGGAGCGCCTGCCGGAAGACGCCGTCCACCGGGTCGAGTGACGCTTCGCGGCCGGCTCTCCTACCCGAGCGGGGACGTTCCCCTCTCCTCCAGTACGTTGACGGCGCATTGGCGGAGCCAGTGATCGGCGAGGGTGAGGCAGACCATCGCTTCCACCACGGAGACCGCCCGGGGAAGAACGCAGGGGTCGTGGCGGCCCATGGCCTCGAGCGTACGGGGGTTGCCATCCCGATCCACGGTCTCCTGAGGGAGACGGATGGTGGCCGTTGGCTTGAACGCCACCCGGACCAGGATGTCCTCACCGTTGCTGATTCCCCCCTGCACGCCGCCCGAGTAATTGGTGCGGGTGCGGGGCCGACCGTCATCGCCGGGAACGAAGGGGTCGTTGTGCTCCGAGCCGGTCAGCCGCGTCCCGGCGAAGCCGCTGCCGATCTCGAAGCCCTTCGAGGCCGGGATCGACATCAGGCCTTGGGCGAGATCTGCCTCGAGCTTGTCGAAGACGGGCTCGCCGAGGCCGGGGGGGACCCGTCGCGCGACGCACTCGACGACGCCGCCCAGGGAATCACCACGTCGCCGGGCCGCGTCGATGCAGTCGGCCATCTGCGCCGCGGTCGCCTGGTCCGGACAGCGCACCGGGTTCGCCTCGACATCGGAGAGCGTCACCGCGCCGGGGTCGATCGTCGCGTCGAGCTCGTGGACCTGACGGACCCAGCCCAGCACCTCCACGTTCGCCGCCTGCTGCAGCAGCTGCCGCGCGATGGCGCCGGCGGCGACGCGCCCCACCGTCTCCCGGGCGCTGGCTCGTCCGCCGCCCTGCCAGTTGCGGATTCCGTACTTCGCCTCGGTGGTGTAGTCCGCATGGGAGGGACGGAACAAGTCCTTGAAGTCCTGGTAGGCGGAGGGCCGGGCATCCTGGTTGCGCACCAGGATCGCGATCGGCGTTCCCAGGGTCCGGCCCTCGAAGACGCCGGACAGGATCTCGGCCCGGTCCGATTCCTGACGGGGGCTGGTCAGCCTGCTCTGGCCCGGCTTGCGCCGGTCCAGATCCCGCTGGATCTCCTCTACCGAGAGCGGCAGCCGCGGCGGACACCCGTCCACCACGACTCCCACGGCGCCCCCGTGAGATTCGCCGAATGTCGAGATCCGAAAGATCCGTCCGAACTCGCTAGCCACTCGAACTCTCCAGTCCGTCAGGCAGCATAGATGCCCGAAGCCGGCTTTTCGAGCACCGGAGCCATCATGAAGGCTAGCTTTCCGAGCTGCGCGTTCGCTTCCTCCGCAGCAGCACGTAGGTGGCCCCGGTACCTCCGTCCTCCGGGACGGCGGACGCGAAGGCCATTACCAGACGATCCAGGGGCGGTTCGCAGAGCCACCCGGGCAAGGCCTCCTTCAGCACCGGACCCATCTCGGAATGGGTTCCCCGCCCGTGGATGATCAGGACACAGCGCTCTGCCATCTCGAAGGCTTCTCGGAGCTGGACTCGAACCTCCAGTGCCGCCTCGCGGCGCTCCAGGCCGTGAAGCTCGATCTCTCTCGCCACCGAGACCCGTCCCCGTTTCAGCCGATCCAGGTGGGAGCGATCGATTCCCTCCGCCAGACCCTCAATCCGTTCGCCCGATTCACGAATCTTGAACGACGCACTCACGATTGGCCCACCAGGCGCAGGGCCTTGCCCATCACGGCGCTCTGCGGGAGCTCTGCCAGGCGGTCGCGCGGGAGCCATCGATGGGCGTCGAAGCCCGCCAGCCGTACGCGGCCCGACACTCCCCGTGCCCGGTAGACGTGGAGATGAAGGACCCGGTGGGAGAAGACGTGCCGCACGGTGCCGAGCTCCTCGGTCCCCGAGAGCGTCAGCCCGACGCGCTCACGGATCGAGCGGGCCAGTCCCTCCTCGGGGTTCTCCTGGTCGCGCAGCTCTCCCCCGGGCAGCTCCCACAAGCCCCCGAGCAGGCCTCGCGGCGGGCGCCGGACGGCGAGGGCCTTGCCGCGGCGCTCCAGGAAGGCAGCGGCTGCCTCGAGCCGCTTCGGCTTGGCCCGGGGCCGCTTCACCGGGATCGCCTCCGGATCGCCGCTCTCCCGAGCCCGACAGTGAGTCGCGATCGGGCAGGCCTGGCAGAGGGGGGAGCGCGGAGTGCAGACCGTCGCGCCGAGCTCCATCAGCGCCTGGTTCAGGTCTCCGGGCGATCTTCCCCGGGCGAGAGCCTCGGCCTCCTCCCAGAGCCGTCTCATCACCGGTGCGCTTCGAACGTCTTCCCGGATTTCCAACAGTCGCGTCAGCACGCGAGCGACATTGCCGTCGACCACCGGGGCGGGGCGATCGAAGGCGATGGAGGCCACTGCTCCTGCCGTGTAGCGCCCCACGCCCTTGAGCGAGCGGAGTCCCTCTACGTCATCGGGCATCTCACCGCCCCACTCCTCGACCACCTGGCGAGCTGCGGTCTGGAGATTGCGGGCCCGGCCGTAGTAGCCGAGCCCCGCCCACTCCCCCAGCACGTCATCGGTGTCGGCCGTCGCCAGGGAGTGGAGATCCGGGAAGCGCGCCAGGAAGCGCTCGTAGTAGGGGATCACCGTCTCCACGCGTGTCTGCTGCAGCATCGTCTCGGAGACCCAGATCTGGTAGGGATCTCGGCTGCGTCGCCAGGGCAGATCGCGCCGGGCCTTCCGGTACCAGGAGAGCAGGGCTCTGCGCACCTCCTTCACAGCAGAACCGGGAGCGCACCCTCTACGCGGATGCTCTTGGCCGAGACCCGCGCGCCCACCGCCAGGACCTCGACGCCGCGGGACACGGCCTCGCGAAGCGCCGCGCCGTAAGCGGGGTCGATGTCGTCGGCGGGCTCGATCCGGTCGCAGTCCGCGCGTTGTACCACGAAGAGCATCGCCGAGCGAGCGCCGCTCTCTACGAGGCTCGCCAGCGCCATGGCGTGCTTGCGCCCGCGCGCAGTCACGCTGTCGGGGAAGCGCGCCAGGCTTCCCTCGGCCAGGGTCACGCTCTTGACCTCGACCCATGCGGGTCGAGGATCCTCGGGGTGTTCCTCGAGCAGGAAATCGATGCGCGAGCCCTGCGGCGTGGCGACTTCCCGCCGCAGGCTTCGGTAGCCCGAGAGCGCCTCGATGCCGTCGGCCCGCAGCGCAGCCTCGGCCACGGCGTTGGCTCGACCGGTATGGAGGCCGACCCAGGTGCGTCCCACCCGGATCATCTCCAGGGTGTGGCGCAGCTTGCGCTTGGGGTTGTCGCTGCTGGAGCAGCGGACGGCGGCTCCCTCGCGGACCAGGCCGCGCATGCTCCCCGGGTTGGGACAGTGAACGGTGAGCTTCTCCCCCGCCCGGGTCTCGATGTCGGCGAAGAAGCGCTTGTAGCGCCTGAGCAGCCGGCCCTCCAGATCCGCGGCGACGGAGACCTTCACGGAGCCTGGGTCGAGAGACGCGCTTCGATGTGCTCGCGCACCCACTTCGGATCCCACCACTCCTTGGGGTCCACGTAGGTGCTGCCCACCATGACGGCAAAGTGCAGGTGATCGCCGCCGGCGAGGCCGGTGGCACCCGAGAGCCCCAGCCTCTGGTCCTTTTCCAGCAGGTCTCCCTCGCGGACGTCGATTCGCGAAAGATGGGCGTAGAGGCTGGTGACACCGAGACCGTGATCGAGGATGACGCAGTTTCCGTAGATTCCGAGCGCGTCCTGGAAGATCACCCGCCCCGCGTTGGCCGCGGTGATCGGCGCGCCCGCGGTGGAGGCCAGGTCGTAGCCGTAGTGGATCGCCTCGGAGACCTTCTCCCCTTCCGCGAAGTAGGAGCGGTGCTCGGCGAAGAGGCTGGTGACCGCCGAGTTGCGCAGCTGCTGGAATGCCCCGCGCCAGTAGGGTTCCGCGGAGCCGGAAGCGACGATCTCGCGAATCTGACGCTCGTTCGCGGCGCGCGTTTCGCTGTTGATCTTCTGGAAGGTCGGGATGGGGTCGCCCCCCGCGACACCCAGGCTGGACGCCAGCTCCGGGACCTTCGAGGAGAGGAAGGCTCCGCCCAGGTTGATCCGAACGTCGGGAAACTCGCGCTCCTGGAGGCGGGTCATCCAGCCCACCGCCGTGCGATTCCCGGCCTCGTCCTCCCCGACCACGCGAACCGGCGGCGTTCGCCGGTGCATCCCGGGGCACTGCGAAGATGGCAAATCGCTTCCCCCCAGCCGGGGTCTGCTGGCCTGCCTCCTCGCCCGGAAAGGGAAAGCCGGGGAAGAAGGCGTCGCCGACCTCGACTCCGTCCCGGGAAGTCTGCTCGTCGAGCGAGTAGACGACCGCGGCCGCGCCTCCCCGCTGCACGTAGGTGAGGCCGCTCTCGACCCAGATCCTCGGAGGCTCGAGGTCGACCCGGATCGGGATCTCCAGCGCTCCGCTGTTTCCCGTGAAGGTCTCCGACCAGGACCAGTCCTTTGCGTTCACCTCCAGGATCGCTTCGCCATCGTCCATTCCAAGGGACTCGGGGTTGATGGCGATCTCGATGGGATCCGCGGCGGGCTTGGCGATCCCGCCCGTGAAGGGATTGCCCGGATAGGCCCTCTCGAAGAGGAGCTGATCCCCCTTCTCGTGGCGCAGGCGGATCGCGACGTCGCGCACGCCAGACTCCGGATCGGACACGCGAACCACCAGGGAGGCCCCGTCGCGTCCGATCAGCAGCGACTCGGGCGCCTCGATGCCGGGTGCGGTTCCCTCGCAGCGCAGCCAGACCCCGCCTCCCGCCGCTGCGAGCAGCAGGATCAGCAAGATGACTCCCCAGGCCCTTCCCGTCACGGTTCCCCCCTTTCGCGATCCAACGGAGTCTACCAGACCCCGGATTCCGCATTGACGGCGGGCATCGGGTCATCGATCTTCGAGCCCGGAGAACCCATGTCGCGCCTTCGCCGCATCCTCCTGGTTCGCCACGGTGAGACCGATGGCGAGTCCAGCATCCGCTTCCACGGAAGTACGGACGTCGCCCTGAGTGAGGAAGGGCGGGAGCAGGTGGCACGAGCAGGCCGCCAGGTACGTCTTCAACCGATCGATCTGGTCGTTGCGAGCCCCCTGCGCCGCTCCTGGCGGGCGGCCTGGATCGTGGGCGACGGAGCGCCGGTTCGCCTCGAGCGCGACTTCCGTGAAGTCGATTTCGGGCGCTGGGAGGGTCTCACCATGGAGGAGATCCAGATCCGCGATCCGATCCTCTGCGCCGACTGGGTGTCCGGCGCCGACGGATTCGGCTACCCGGAGGGTGAGTCCCGAGAGGAGTTTCGCTCCCGCATCGGCCGAGGCCTGGAGCGCCTGATGGCCGCCGATGTCCACTCCGCGCTGCTGGTTCTCCACAAGGGCGTGATCCGGGTGATCTTCGAGCAGCTCACCGGCGACGCTCTTCCTCTCGGCGCCCCGGACCTGGGTGGCGTCGTCACGCTGACCCGCGATGCCCAGGGTGGCTGGTTCCAGGGTTAGCGCGGCAGCACCCCTCCGGGCCTGGGCGAGAGGGCTGCCCGAGCGTTCCCACCCGAGCTCGCCGCCAGTCCGATCAGAAATGCCCTGACGAAGCATGCCCGCTCGAGCAGCTGATTCGTAATCAGCAGGTCGGCGGTTCGAGTCCGCCCGTCGGCTCCAGTTTTCTTCTGCTGATACACGATGTTACGGCCAGGCACCTGACCCTTCATGGTGTCGAGCAGAGCGACAGGGGCCGCCTGGGGGCCGTTTGGGGTCGTGATGGCATCGGCGAAGCCCCGCGTCTCGGTGGGCATGAAGTGCCCGTACACGTCCAGCAGCATCTTCGCCGAGGCCCAGCCTCCGGCCTCCTGCACCCACTTGAGGTTCGTGCCCCGTGCCAGATGCAGGCTGGCAAATGCGTGGCGTAGCGCATGGGGCGTCAGTGACCGCCCCGCCCCGAAGGTCCGCCTCACCAGCCGCCGAAACACCCGGCTGCGGAAGTTGCCGGATAGCATGAGCGTCCCGGACTCGCTCGGGAACATCAGCATCTCATCGGGGCAGATGTCCGGCTTGGGAGTAGGTCAAGACCTCGCGCAGCCGTGTGGACAGCTCCACGACACGCCCGCGCCGGGTCTTGGTGAGGCCGAGCCGACCCGCGTGATCCACACTCCGTTCGATCCGCACCGTCCCCGCCACGAGGTCCAGATCGCTCCACCGGAGGGCCAGCGCCTCACCGATCCGGCACCCCGTGTCGGCCAGAAGCAGGATCAGGGGGTAGAAATCGGGGAACTCGGCGCGCGCCACGGACAGCAGCTCCCCCACCTCCTCGGCAGACAGCACCTTGGTCCGGTCGATGGGCTGGAGGCCGGCCCCCTTTCGGCGGCCACGAACGGTCTTCCAGGCGTCCACGGGATTCGACGGGATGAGATCCTGCGACTGGGCGTGGGCAAAGATCAGCCGGAGCACCCCCAGCACGATCTCGATGGACCGCTGCCCCCCAGGTCTGCCCGTTTCCAGGCAGTGATCAAAGAAACGCTGCACATCCCCGACCCGGAGCGCTCGGGTGTCCTGGTCTCCGAAGTAGGGCACGAGATGAACGCGGACACTCTGCTCCCGGGACCGCGCGGTGTTGTGGGCGACGGCTTCTGCGAGTCCTCGCTCACGCGGAAGCAGCACCTGACTGCGGAGCCACTGCCGCGCAAACTCG
Source organism: uncultured delta proteobacterium (assembly GCA_963722885.1). Taxonomy (GTDB): domain Bacteria; phylum Myxococcota_A; class UBA9160; order UBA9160; family UBA6930; genus CAVXZE01. Next base: position 47,757 of record CAVROS010000037.1, on the reverse strand, counting down.
TCGAACGGGATCGGCTGATCCTCCGGCACACCCATCTCGAACTCGCCGAGCACCAGCCGGGCCTGGATCTGCCTCGCCACCTGCTCGGCCAGGCGTTTGTCCTTCCCGACCCTCTTCTTCCGGCGGCGACCCTGGTGGTGCACGACCACCCACCAGACCCCGTTGATGCATCGAACCTTCGCCGCCATCGTTACCCCTTACCGCAACGCTTCACGAACGCCCTTACGGCCTTCCTGACCAGGTGCGCGACCGGAAAACCTCCTGCTCTTCCGCCATCGCCTCCAGAGCTTCGACGTCGGGCCGCTCGTGGTCGACGGACAACCGTACCGGATCCTGGACGATCCGCTTCCGGCCGGCCCCTGGCCTCCAACCGCCGAGCCCACTCGCCTTCTTCCGTGCCGTCACATCTGATCGTTGCATCATGAGTCACTGGACCGCGAGTCCTTCTCGAGCGAGGCCAGCACCTCCTGGACCGCTCGATCGACCGTGGAGCCTTCGATTCTCGACTGCGTCCGAAGCCACTCTCTGAGGCCCTCTACGGGCACCAGCACCGCTCCTCCGACCCGGAGGTGGGGGAGCTGGGGCAGGATCTGACGGATGGTGCGCTCGGAGAGGCCCAAAGCGCGGGCGACTTCGGCGGGGCGGAGGGCGAGCCGATCGGTGAACTCGGCGCGAGGTTCCGGGCTGGACCTACTCACCGCGGGCTTCGGACCTCCTGGAGCTCCCGAAGATCCTCTGGCTCACCGCCCAGAGCGGACAGCCCCGGATCTCGCAGCTTCGCGCCTCGGTCCTCTGCCAGGCGCAGCACTCGAGGCACTTGAGCTCGACGGCGGCGCGGTAGGAGGTGGCAGCCTGATCGGCGAGCTTCCGCCAGTGGGACCTCCAACGCCGGGGTACGTTCTCGGGAAGGTTGAAGAGCGGCTGAAACGCGGTTCTGAGGTCCATCTGGGCGGGTTTTTCGCGGCGAGACGGAACGATCGCACCGGAAGACGTCTCAGCCCCGCTCCCCCTGAGCAGAGGATCCCCTGAGGCTCTTTCTTGACGGCCTCCAGCAGGGGTCTGGAGCGCGACAGACTCTTGGCCGGGCTGCGGTTCCCGAAGATGCATCCTTGTGTCCATTGAACGCGTGGAACACAGGGCACCCGGGAGGCAACCGGATCGTATCAGAACGGCGGTTGACACGGCCATGTTTCCGCGACGGTCGTGCACAACTTCGACGCTTCCGACACTTTCGACAGTCGGGCTCGAATCGGATCGGATCCGACACGAAGATGAGTAGGTTTGCGTTCGGGTTGGAGTCGAAAGTCCTAACGCAAGATAAAGGGGTTGGAGTCTTCGCTGAGTTCCCTTTGTGTGCATTGGACTTATGGGGTGGAGACCTCTGCGCCTTTCGCACGGTCGACTCCAACTGGATTTCCCGCGTTCTTGGGGCCGCCAAGTGGGGGCGGATCGCAATCGAATGGCCCCTCGGGGCCGGTTTCCGAATTCGCATTTCGATCGTGAAACGCCAGCGATCGGCGAGGGTGGCAACCCTGGTGGGAATTCTCTCCCAGAACGAGGTCAGGGTCATCGGTGATCTCGGGTGTTGGGGCCAGGAGAACGGCGCCCTCGGCGAGCTGAGCCCGCACCTCGGAGAGCGAGCCGCGCTATCTGGACGCACCGCGCCGTGAGGAAGGACCCCACCGTGCCGAGTGCGGAGATGGCCCGAGACCCGCGTCCAAATCCCCAACTTCCAGGTCCGCGAACACGGCTCGCAGCCCCCGCTGCAGGATCCGGAAGGCAGGAGGGAGACGGGTGCGAACCGAGCGGAGTCGATGTGGCACGGCATTCGTCCCCACGGAGGGTCGAAATGGAAGGCTATGCCTGGTTTGCCGGGTACCTCGAAGTCGACGCGGGAGAGCCCGCGCGGAAGCGCGGCGACGGGTCGTCGGCCCTTGGCCGAACGCTCTCACGTCATTCCACAAACGCGTGTTCTGCATCGCGATCAATCGGATCCGAGTCGCGACGGACCGCTTCGTAGTGAACGGAGCAGCTGTTCCGGACGGCGAAGGGAGAACCGAAAGAAGTCGATTCGCGGAGGCTGACGCTCAATCACACGGCAGAGAGCGAGATCGTTCTCACGGAGGGCGCTTTCCCGCGATGGCAATGAACCCCTCGCGCAGCAAGAACAGCCGCCATTTCGCCGCGCTCTCCGCGCATCCAGTCGCTGCCGGCAAGCGCTGGTGTGGGCGTCAACGGGGACGCTTCGGCGGCCATGCTGTCACCAAACCGGGGCAGATTGATCTTCAGGGAAATCGTTGGGCTTCCTGGAGTTCGAGGCCACGAGCGTCCGGTGCGATCAGCCTATTCGAGCATGCTATGCAGGCGCGCCTGTAGGAGCACTGACCGAAACCCGCTGCGCAGCCCGGCCGGACCTGTGATCAGAGATCCCGAACGATGATGGGAAGTTCTAGGCGGGCGACAGGTCGGCTTGCATCTCGAGCGACATCTTTGCGGGCTCAATCGTGTATCGTTCTAGTTTGGCTCGTTCTCCTTCTCTCGATCGCCTTCGACAAGCCCCGGTGCTTCGGAGGCTTCCGCGCCGGGATCTGAAGTGGCTCGTGGACCGCAGCCACGTGCGAGAGGCTCGCGTCGGAACACTGCTGTTCGAAGAGGGCCAGCCCGGCCACAGTGCGTTTCTCGTGCTGAAGGGAAGGATCGCCGTGCGGCGGCGGATCGGAGACGAAGAGACGGCGCTGATCGCCCTTCGCGGTCCGTTGGAGTGGGTCGGCGAGATGGCGCTTCTGGAAGACGGGAACCGCTGCGCGAGCACGGTGGCGCAGGACGATCTTCGGGTTCTCGAGGTTCCCCGAGAGGTCTTCCTCGAGGTGCTCGCTCGACACGGTGAGGCGGGGCTCGATCTTCTCCGCTGCGTGAGCGAGCGGCTCCGGGAGAGTGACGCCGTGCTGATCGAAGCGATTCGCAAGCAGAGGGGTACGCTCGTTTCGGCGAACCGGCGTCTTCGGCGTGAGAATCAGACCTTGCGGAGATACTGGGCCCAAGAAGAAGTGGGATTCGACGACTTTGTGGGCTCGTCGGATCGCGCGAAGCGCGTCCGGGCTCGCCGGAGGTGGAAGCCTCCTGGTGCTTCGCAACCCCGCGGTGAGCCGGCGCCGCTTCCTCCAGTGGCTGGCGACGCCGGCCTGGCCCTGTCTCTCGGGACGGGGGCCCTGGCCCTCTCCGAGATCTACGTGCCACAGGACCTGCGCGCCCACGACGACGTCCTCTCTCTGCTCGATGCGGCGCAAGCCAAGAGCTCGTAGTCCGAATTTCGATCGTGCCGCATCTCAGGAAACTCCGCACTCCGCCCGCTGCCACTGCAACGCACCGAAATCAGGGCCTTCCGCGCACATGCCACGGGCCGCGATCTGGCTCGCCTTCACTTGCGTATTTCGGTGATCGTGAACAGCAAGATCGCTCGATCGTGAACACCCGGATCGGCAGGCTCAACAACCGCGGCACACCACAGAAAAGCGCAATGAATTCAGGGGTGTCGCAGCTGCAACGCCTCCACTTCAGAGTGTCCCGAGTCGCAGCTGGGCCGTGATTCGACGGGAATCGAGTTATTGGGATGGACAAGTCGCCGAGCCGACCCATGGGATCCGAGACTCTCCTCGCCGGGGCCCCGACCGGGGCGGATCTCCCGCATTCAGCCCGTCGCGGGAGGGAGGCCCCAGGCCGTCAATGCGACAGCGTGAAACCCAAGCCCTCGAGCAAGAAGATGATGGCGTAACCATACCACACGGTGTAGACGACGTAGAACACCAGGGCGAACAGAACGAGTCCGATCCTGTCGGAGACCTTCCAGGGCTCGATGCCGTAGTAGTTGTAGGCGCACTCCACCGCCTTCTCCCTCACCTTGGCGACGAACGCCGCCTCGGCGAACCGGCTCTGCCGCTTGAGATTCTCTTCCATCGCCTTCAGCACCGTCCACCAATTGAACAGGACCCGCTTCTCCTCGTAGCCATACCGATCTCGGACGCCGTCTCCCGCGTTGGCGAACATCTCGTCGGAATCCCGCAGCGCGCGGTCGAGAATCGCTCCGAGATCGCCGCTGACCCGAAGCTCTCCTTCCCCGGCCTGCACGGTGGCTCCGCCCGCTCGAAGCAGCTCGGCCACCTGCCTGGCCTGGCTCTCGCCAGCTGCCTCCAGCGACACCGCGACGGCGTTGCCTCGCCGACCCTCGGCCTCGGCCCTCAGATCCGCGACGTAATAGGCCGATCCCTTGGAGACGGAGTTGAAGAGCGCATCCATGTAGTCGAGCGCGTTCCGGCCCTCGAAGATGGGCAGGAACATGGCCACCAGCACGACGCCGAACGCCACCATCAGCGCCAGCCCGGCGAAGAACTTCCTGGGATCAACGATCATGAGCCGGCGACTCCCCCCGGAGCGTCTTGAGATTCGAGAAGAAGGTGCCAATTACCCAGGCGGCGAAGATCCCGAGCACGACGAAGAAGGCCCAGATGCCGATCTGATTCAGCGCGTCCACGGCGGATTGTGAGAGAGGAAGAACCTCCAGCTCCGCCAACTTACCCGGCAGCGCAAAGGCGCGGTTCACGAAGCCGGCCAGCACCGCCGTGGCGTAGAATCCGCGGATCGTGACCCCCTCGACGACCGTGGTGACCATGGCCCCGAGCTGGATCCCCAGCAGCGACCCCAAGAGCATGCCCATGGCCAGCGTGTAGAAGATGAAGCCGTAGATCGCGTACTGGGTGATGGCAGCGTAACCCGCGGTGAACACGATCTGGAAGATGTCGGTGCCCACGGTGGTGATCGAGGAGACACCGAGCATGTAGACGAAGATGGGGAAGGTCAGGAAACCTCCGCCCACGCCCATGATGGAGGCGCAGAACCCCACCAGCGCCCCGCTGAGAATCAGGAAGAGCGCCGAGATGCGGCGCCCGCCCGGCACCAGGCCTTCGTCGAACCGGATCATCGGAGGGATCTTGACGGCCTGCAGGCGCCTGGGGAGACCGCCCATCTCGACCCCTTCCGACTTTCCGCTGTGCGGCGCCGCCACGCTCTCCTGCTTGCGGGCGCGCAGGAAATCGGCCAGCGCGTAGAAGCCGAGTCCTCCGAGGATGACGACGTAGATCGTGGTGATGAATGCGTCGCTGAGGACAGGGCTGGTCTCGTAGATCACGCGGTTGATTGCCCCACCGACCGTCGCCCCGACGATGGCGCCAACCAGGAAGGTGATCGCCAGAGCCACGTTCACATTGCCCAGCCTTCTGTGAATCACCGTCCCCATGATCGCCTTGGCGAATATGTGAAACAGGTCGGTACCAACGGCCAGGATGCCCCGGATCCCGGCGCTCATCAGGGCCGGTGCGATGACGAACCCTCCTCCGGCACCGATGCAGCCCGTGATCAGTCCGGCGCACAGCCCGATGAAGATCGACACCACGAAGATGCCGGTGGTGAAGAAGGTCGGGCTGTAGGCCTTCTCGCCGCCGAGGAATTCGGGCATCGCCTCGCTGATCGGAGCGGCGAGCGCGACGCCACCGGCGAGGATGGGCAGGACGAGAAGGCCGAGGATGAGCAGGCGCCTCCGGTCGGCGAGGATATTCCTCGCCATCTCGATCTCCCACCTGGCCTGGGCCTGGGCGCCCAGCATCAGGAACCTTCCCCACTGTCCGAAGAATCTCGTCAAGGTGCGGTCTCCGTCGACCTGTCTTCGACGCCGTCGTGGCGGGTCAGCACGATCGGCTCCACGAACGATTGCCGGGCCCTAACCTCGCGCAACGCGTCGATGCTGTCCATACCGGCCATCTTCAAGTCGAGGACCACGACGTCGCTGGGATAGCCGGCGAGATGACGCAGGCATCAGCACCGCCGTGCACGGCCTCGACGCTCCGCTTGTTCCGCTTGAGGCGCTTCACCATGGTCTGGACGAAGTCGACCTCGTCGTCCACCAGAAGCGCCCGGCACGGGCTCATGCCCCGGTCTCCCCTTGGGACACCGCCTCCTGGATCTTGGCCAGCAGGTCCTCGAAGCCGCAGGGCTTGGTCAGGTAGTCGTAGGCGCCCTCCTCGATCCCGGCTCTCGCCGCGCGCTCGGACCCGTGGCCGGTCAGCATAACCACCGCCATGGAGGGGAGCATCTTCTTGAAGATCTTGAGCACCTCGATGCCGTCCATGTCCTCCATCTTGAGGTCGAGGATGGAGACGTCGAAGTCCTGTTCGCGAAGGATCCGGATCGCCTCGGTTCCTGAGTACGCCTTGCTGACGGAGAGGCCTTTGCGCTTGAAGCGGTTGCAGAGGACGTCGACGAACGCCCTCTCGTCGTCCACCAGCAAGAGCCTGATCGGATCACCCTTCATGTCGCGTTCCCCGATCGCCTGACCCTGCTGTCCAGGCGATCAGACTCTCTCCTCCCGCTCCAGGGGCAGACGAATGCGGAACTCGGTACCGGCGCCAATCGCGCTTTGAGCGTCGATTTCGCCGCCCATCCTGGTCACGATGCCGTAGCAGATGGACAGCCCAAGGCCGGTGCCCTTGCCCACCGGCTTGGTGGTGAAGAAGGGATCGAAGATCCTCTCGAGGTTCGCCTCGGGAATCCCCGGGCCCGTGTCCTTGACGTGGATCCAGAGGTCGTCGCCTACGCGCTTGACCGCGATCTCCAGGATCCCTCCGTTCGGCCACATCGCATCGAGGGCGTTGTTGATCAGGTTGAGGAGGACCTGCTGCAGCTCCGAGAGCGATGCGCGAATCGCGGGCAGATCCGGCTCGAAGATGGTGCGCATCTCCACGCTGGCGTACTTCGCCCGCTGGGCCGAGACCGCGACCGTCTCCTCCACCAGGGCACGGGAATCCACCTCCTGGGTTCGCTCGTCGGTCTTGCGGGCGAAGCTCAGCAGCTTGTGGGTAATCTGCTTGCAGCGGCTTCCCTGGGTATTGATCTGGTGGAGAGCTCGCCGGAACTCCTGGCGGTTCTCCGGAGTTCCCCAGTCGTCGTCCTCCAGGATGTCCCCGATCCAGCCGGCCTCCTCCACCATGATGGCGACGGGGTTGTTGATTTCGTGGGCGATCCCCGCGGCCAGCTCGCCCACCGACGCCAGCTTCCCCGTTTCGACGATCTGCTGACTCAGCATCTGTGTGTGCTGTTCAGCCTCGGCGATGGCGGAGATCGCCTTGCGGGCGAGAAGGAATGCCACGGCGACGCTGGCGAGCCCGGCAAGGAATACGGTAAGCAGGCTGACGTTACGCGCGTCGTGGAACTCCGCGAACGCCTCGTTGGCCACCTGCTGGTAGACCAGGCGCCATCTTCCCCCCTTGAGCGCCGTGGTCAGGTAGATGTTCCTGCGGCCCGCCTGGTCCCTGCGCTGCATCACGCGGATCCCGTCCTGGTCTCCGAGGTCGGTGCCCAGCAGCTCGTCCAGGAACTCGCGGTCCGGCAGGAAGTCGTCGGGCGGCTTGATCTGGAACTCCCCGGCGCGGTTCAGGATGAATGCCGACCCCGTCCGGCTGTCGCGGAGGTCCTCCACCAGATCGTTGAAGGCGACCAGGTCGATCGTCGCCCTGAGGATCCAGGGCTTCCCCTTCCAGCTGCTGCGCACCGCGATGATGAAGTGCGGAAAGCCGCGCAGGCCGGGAAAGACGTCGCTGATGAAGTACTCACGCTGCATCGCCTTCTGGAACCAGCTCGCGTCGGAGTAGTCGACCCGGTCCAGTCGGAACGGACCCGCGTAAGCCACCTGGATGCCCGCCGCGTCGATGACGCCCAGATCGACGAAGACCGGCTCGTAGACCCGCTGCAGGGCGCCCAGGCGTTCCTGCAGGAAGTCCTCCTGGCGGAGCTCCTCGAAGCTGGAGCTGCCGGCCAGCATCCGGATGTCCCCCAGCTTGGCGTCGAGGAATCCGTCGATGTTCTGCTTGTGCTTGGCGACCAACTCTTCCAGGTGGGTGGTGGCCCTGTCCTGATGGGCCTGGTAGAACTGCTGGAGGATCACTGCGCTGACCAGGAGCAACGGCGTGATGGTCGCTCCGACGATCAGCAGGATCCAGTAACGGGTCTGGGGGCCGTGGGCGGCTTCGGCCATCGATCAGTCCCTCAAGCGCTCGTCCGCGTGCAGTCGAAGCACGGCCACGGGAGAAGTCGCGCCCCACCCACGGGGCGGCGTAATGAGCGCGTGCACGGCGAGGGCGTCTCGATTCCCTTCCGTATGGCAGCGGTCGAGCATCGCCAGCAGGGTGGGCCCGAGCTGGTGGATCTCGCGCATCACGTGGTGCTGCAGCCAGGAGGTGGTTCCGGGCGTGCCTTTGGGTGCCTCGGCCCACGATTGGGTCGGGAACCGGATAGGGTGCACCGCATCCAGGGGCCAGAGGCCGCTGAGGGCCGCGTCGATCTCGCAGGCGACCTGCGGCGGCCCTTGGAAGCAGCCGAGCGGGTATCGGAGGTGGGGACCGTGGATCGCGTGGCTCTGGTGGAGCTGCTGCATGGCCCAGCTTCAGGCGGCCTTCCGGAGATCGCGCCGCCCGGACCGCGCCCTCAACTTGGCGACACGGCGCTCCTCCTGCCGCCGAAAACGTTCGCGCGCGCGCTGCAGGGCTCGGACAGCGCACTGTCGGCGTCGCTGCCCCACCCCGTCGCCACGATGGATCCGCTGCGCTCGGTTTCGAGAACGAGGCGGCAGCGCGTGCCGAAACCGCCGCGCGGGCCGTTCTCGTCTCTCAGGAAGACGCGCACCTTCGTGAGCCGACGGCTCCAGCGGTGGAGAGTCCTCTGAACGCGACCGTCGGCATGCGAGTAGAACTGCGGCGGCATGTCGTCGAGCTTGGCGTAGATCTCGGTGTGCATCTCTTGGACCTCCCTTGGTCGTTCGTTCCGAGGATCGGGCTCTGGAGTCGTTTCCACAAATAGAAAGTTTGAGGCCATCATTTCGAGAATCACGAAGCTTCGCGACGGTCCGGCGTGCCCTGGAGAGCCACCAGGACGGCATCGATCTCGACGTCCAGGACTCCGGGGATGGAGGCGATGCGGTGCTTGAGCGCCAGCACGTCCGCCGGGTCCTGGAAGAGCCCGCGCAACCTGACGACACCCGCCGTCACCTCGAGCTCGAGATTGGTGTCGATGAAGCGGCCGTCTCCCTTGATGATCATGCGAACCTGACGCTCGATCGCGGCGTCTCCGCCGACGCCCGAAGAAACGACACGGAGTTCGTTGTCGACGTCGAGCACGCCGGGCGTCTTCCATGCGGTCTGCTCGGCGCGCAGCGATTGCTCGAGCAGTCGAACTCGCCCCTGGAGGATCACCTGCCCGTTGCGAACTGCGACCCGGATCTCCGCCCCTCGCCGATCGGGGAGCGCCGCCAGCTGCGCTTCGATGCGGGCGCGGAGTTCCGCATCCTCGGGGGCCTCGAGGTGTTCCGCCCCGTGGCTCGTTGCAGCGAGGCACACCACGACGAGGAGCCCTGAGACTGCGCCGCGAAGCGGCGTGAGGACGCGAGAAGGAAAGGGGCGCGGCGTCACGACACGGCGCCCTGGGTCGCCCTCGGCGACGATTCCACCGACCTTGAGCGCCTTCTTCCCGAACTTGCGCCCAGCCTTGCTCGTGAGGAGGCCACTTGCCAGGCCTCCGGTAGTTGTGGGTCAGCGCGCTGATCAGCTGCCAGGCGCTGTTCGCGTCCCAATCGCGAGCCGGGATCGTTTCAAAGGCCAGGTGCTGCTTCAGCTCTCCCAGCGTCTTCTCGTGACCGCCGCGACCAGCCATGAAGTCCCAGAGCGCTCGTAGGCCGATCCGTTTGTTGGTGGCGACGGACGAGTACTCGTAGTGCCCATCGTTCGGGTCGAACAGGTCGAGCTGGAAGTTCTTCCGGGTCCGGTGCGAGACGTGCTTGCGATACACTGCAACCCGGAGGGTGAGATCCCACTTCGGGATCCGGAGCTTGGTGAAGAACGCCTGCAGGTCGGGGCGAATCCGCTTCCAGCGCCGACGCTTCCCGATCAGGGCGCGGGTTCCGAGCCAGTCCCACAGCGGAGCCTTCATCGCGTACCCGATGCCCGAGGTCTCCAGATATTCGAGGAGGTCTCGTCGGAAGAAGACCCCATCGAAGCGGGCTTCGAGGTGCCGCGGGGCCAGTTCCCGTCGCACGTCCTTGACCAGGAAGTCCAGCGTCTCGAGCGCCTTCTCCGAGTCGTGGACATTGCCCTCGCGGTTGACCACGGCCAGGAGCTGACCCGTCTGCGCCAGGTGAGCGGTCAGCGGGTAGTACGACTTGTCCTTCGGGTGATGCGGATTGAAGCCACGCGCCGCGCCCTCCGCGAAGAGTCCCGTGCGCAGCACGGTCCCATCGAGATCGATCGTGGCACGGGACAGACCAGCCTCCCGGGCAGTGTCGTATGCGACCTCACGAAGCAGCCCCCCAAGTCCATCCCGCATCGCTTGGGTCGTCTCCTTCAACGTATTGGAGATCGTGCGGTCCGTGGGGAGCTGCTGCAGACGGGCGAAGCGGAGGAACAGCGGGTCCCGCTCCAGGACCCGTAGGTGCCGCAATCGCGTGCCGCCAAGCAGCAGCATGCCCATCAAGGCCAGCGTCATATGTAGCGAACAGAGTTACAGGCCTCCGGCAAAGCCCGACGCGGCCCCGCTTCCCAGAAGCCGCGAGAGAATGCGATCGGCACTCATGAGAACCTCCTTCGCGTCTTCGGAGTCACGCCAGCCGGCGGAGCGCCTCGATGCGCTCCTCGAGAGGTGGGTGGGTGGAGAAGAGCCGCGCGAACCCGCGACCCCCGCGAATGCCCATCGCGGCCATGGCATCCGGAAGCGGCTGCGAATTGCTCACCTTCCTCAGGTCGCTCGAGAGCCGCGATCATCGGCTGGCGCCCGGCGAGGCGGGCGCCACCTGCATCTGCGCGAAACTCCCGCTGGCGGGAGAACCAGAAGACGATCGGGCTCGCGAGGATACCCAACGCGACCTGCGCGACGAGCGCCGTGATCAGGTAGGCGGGCCCGTGGCCCTCTTCCGTCCGGAACACCAGGCGGTCGACGACGAAGCCCACGACGCGGGCGAGGGCAATCACGAACGTGTTCACGACGCCCTGAATCAGCGTCAGGGTGACCATGTCGCCGTTGGCGATGTGGCTGACCTCGTGAGCGAGGACGGCCTCGATCTCGTCCTGGCGCATGGAGCGCAGCAGGCCGTCGCTGACCGCGACGAGCGCCCGGTTCCGCCGAGCTCCCGTGGCGAAGGCATTCGGCTCGGGAGAGGGGAAGATGGCCACCTCGGGCATGCCGATGCCGGCGGCCTGCGCCTGCCTTCGCACGGTTTCGACGAGCCAGAGTTCCGCGGAGCTCGCGGGGGCGTCGAGCACGTGAGCGCCCGTGAGCCGCTTCGCGGTCCACTTGGACAGAGCCAGCGACGCGAAGCTGCCCCCCATGCCGAGGATCGCTGAGAAGAGGAGCAGGGCATCCAGGTCCAGGCCGATACCGCGCTCGTCGAGGATCGAGGTCACGCCGAAGAGCTGGAGCAGGACGCCCAACACCAGCAGTATGGCGATGTTGGTCGCGACGAAGAGGGCGATTCGCTTCACGGCATTAACCTCCTAGCGAACTCCGAGCCGCCGGGGCTCCGATGGGCCCACGGGCTGGGCGGCTCGTTGACGCTCCAAACGGCGCTGGAGCCGCCTGGCAGCGGCGGCCGCGGCGGCGTGCAGATCTTCGGCGCAGTCTTCGATCGCCAGGCTCTCGCCCTGGTGCAAGCGGACGCGGATGCGACAGCGGTTCCCCGGGCTCCCCTGGAGGCTCGGGGAGAGCGTGATCTGAGCTAGATCGATCCTGGCCGCGTGTCGGCCGAGCGCGAGGCGGACCTTGCGCCCGATCGCAAGGCGCGTGTCGGCCGGGACGTCGAGGTGCTGGGCGCGAATCCGAAGCTGCATGGCTGCCTCTTCTGTTCTGTCGGAATCTATGCAGCCCTGCGACCTATCCACAAATAGGAAATGTATGCTTTACTCTTCGTGATTCTCGAATGGAGAACCGCCGTGGAATGGCTCAACTACCACCATCTGCTCTACTTCTACACGGTCGCCCGCGAGGGCAGCGTGACCAAGGCCTCGGAAGTCCTTCGCCTGGCGCAGCCGACGTTGAGCGGGCAGATCCGAAAGCTCGAGGAGTCGCTCGACGAGAAGCTCTTCGTCCGCGAGGGGCGCAACCTCGCCCTCACGGACGTCGGGCGGATGGTGTATCGCTACGCCGAGGAGATCTTCTCGCTCGGCCGGGAGATGCAGGACGCTCTCCGGGGGCGTCCCACCAATCGGCCGGCGAAGCTGCTCGTCGGTATCTCCGATGCCGTCCCCAAACTCGTCTGCCACCGGCTCCTGGAGACGGCGCTCAAGCTCGACGATCCCGTCGAGCTGGTCCTGCACGAGGGCAAGACGAACGATCTGCTCGCAGCGCTGGCCGTCCAGGAGTACGACGTGGTTCTCACGGACGCGCCGCTGGGACCTCCGGTTCGTGTGAAGGCCTTCAACCACTCGCTAGGGGGCTGCGGCATCGGCTTCTTCGGTGAACCCGCCCTCGCGAGGCGCCATCGGAAGGGCTTTCCGAAGAGCCTCGATGGCGCGCCGATGCTCCTTCCGACGGCCAGCACGTCACTGAGGCATTCCTTGGACCTCTGGTTCGACTCCGTCGACGTCCGACCTACCTCGATCGCCGAGATCGAAGACTCCGCTCTCATGAAGGTGTTCGGGCAGCACGGGGCCGGGATCTTCGCAGCGCCGATCGTCGTCGCCGACGAGATCCGGAAAATGCACGGCGTGCACCTAGTCGGACGAACGGAGGAGGTGCGCGAGAAGTTCTACGCCATCACGGTCGAGCGACGCATTACACACCCCGCGGTCGCCGCGATCGCCGATGCCGCCCGCGACGAGCTTCTGTCGTAGTGGAGGCGCTTTATGCGTGTTCGACTCGTGATCGGTGAGGACGGCGAGAAGCCCGAGAACGTCGGGCACCCCCAGGGTGGCGAACGGCACGGCCGCGAGAACGAGAAGCTGGAAGCGTCGAGATGGGCCTTCGCTGCGCCGTAGTCCTCGCTACATCCTTTAACCGGCGGCGTAGGTGTCCGTCTCCCAGTAGACCTTGGCCTCGCTCCTTCCTGGCGAGGAATCCGCCGCCGCCGGGACCGCCCGCCTTCTGTCCCATGCGGCACATCAGGAAGAGCCATACGGTGAAGAACAGCAAGATCGCGACTCAGCCAGGAGAGCAGCGTGGGCAGGTATCGTGCTCGGGGCGGCTGGCGAAGAGGAGGCCGTCCTCGGCCATCTGATCCGCGAGACTCGCCATTGATCCGGTTCGTGACGAAACGGCTCTTGCCGTCTGCGTCGGCCCCTTGAGAACTCCGGGACGGCAGCCCCCTGGACCATCACTTCGGCGCCCTGACCTTCTTCGAGAAGATCCTGGAAGCCGCTGTAGGGTAGGCGGTCAACCGCAGTCTCCCCACCCAGGGGTCGTGCAGCAGGAAGACGCCGAGGATAGCAAGGGCCATGTACGTGAAGTGCGAAGCGCAGTCGCTCGAGAAGCGGCCGCCGCCCAGTCCGAAGGCGTCCGGAGGCACGACATTTGCGCTCGGAGCCCTCGGCCTTCGAGGCACGAACCTCCGGTTGGTTTCGATCGGCAGGCTTTGACTTCTCCGGTCGAGGGGATTGCAGCGAGAAGCTACGCACTTTCGAATGCATAGAAGAATGGGGAATATCGCTCCATGGACTTGAGATGCTTGATCAACTCCCCCGGCGTCAGGAGCCCTGGATGAGTGCCGCCAGGAAGACTCCGTAGCCGAAGACGAGGGCGACGCCGGCCCATCGCCCGAGGTGTCCGCGCGCGGCCGGGATTCCGATGGCGAAGGGTGCGGCGACGAAGACGGCGAGCTCCCACATCCGAATGTCCACCGTGTGGAGCGGGGCGACCAGTCCGCTCAGGCCGAGGATCGCCATCGTGTTGAAGAGGCTCGAACCGACGATGCTGCCCGCGATCAGCTCATTCGCTCTATGCCGGGCGGCCGCCAGGGTCGTCGCGAGCTCGGGGAGGCTCGTTCCGACGGCGACGAGGCTGATCGCGATCACGGCTTCACTGACGCCGAGGTCGCGGGCGATGAGAGCGGCGCCCTCGACGAGCCACTTCGCGCCCACGACCAGGCCGCCAAGGCCTGCGGCAAAGGCCACCACGAGGCGCCTCCAAGAAGGGGCGCGTCGGTCCTCGTGAGTTTCGGCTCCGGCCAAGGCCGTGCCGGTACCGCGTAGCGTCACCACGAGGTGGACGGCGAGCGCGGCGAGCAGCAGGGCCGCTTCTCCGCGCGTGAGCTCCGAGTCCCGCAGAAAGACCGCCACCGCTCCTGAGACGAGGACGAGAACGGGTAGCTGCCAGCGCCAAAGGCGCTGCGCCAGCGGCAGTGGTCGCCAGATGGCGACTAAACCGAGAACGAGGGCGCCATTGCAGAGGTTCGAGCCGATGACGTTTCCCACGGCGACGTCGCCGGCTCCGACGATCGCCGCGTCCACGCCGACCGCCAGCTCCGGAAGGCTCGTGCCGGGTCCCACGAGGAGAACGCCAGCCACAAACGCAGAGGCCCTGAGCGCCCTGGCCCAGGCGGTCGTCACTCGGACCAGCAACTCGGCACCGGCAAGCAAGAGCAGAAATCCCGCGCCGAAGAGTGCCAAGTCGAGAATCACGCGGTGTCGAACTCGAGCGCCCTCGTCCGCGGGGCGCGCCTCCGCAGCCACTTCTCGATGCCAATCAACGCGTGGAGGAAGGTAGCGAAGGCCAGGATCGCGATCCAGGTGGATCCGTCGATCGCCTCGGACCCGAACGCCCGCTGCATGAAAGGCGCGTACGTGAAGGCGAGCTGGAGGATCCCCTTCCCTGCGATTCCGTTCCAGACGCAGGGATTCGAGAAGAGCCCGACGGCGAAAATTGACCATGTCAGTGAGTGGCAGTTGAGCAGGTAGAACGCCTCGCCCACGACGAGACCGCAACGGCTGCCGTGGGCGCTGCCGCCTCGTTCCCGCATGTTCTCGTTCCAGGGAGTAGGGCTGGGAGAATCCCTCTTTGCGCAGCAGCTCCACGATCTCCCTCATTGCGGCACTATCGGGCCCGCGATTGGCCAGCTGTGGCCTGCCTGTCGCCTGGCCCTGCTGACTGCTCGGATCGGTTATTACGAGGAGTTCTGCCCAATTTTTCGATTGGCGCGATGTGTAAGCCATCGACTAGCCTCTAGAGCGTGCCAGAGCGAAGAACGCAAAGCGAAGGTGGCAAGGCACGTGGAAGGCGGTCTGGCGCACCTCCGCTTCGCGTGAGCCGTGAGCGTCTGCGCGCTGACGCTGCTACCGGTTCGTTGAGTCCCGCTCGACGGGTGGTTGCCTTACCGTGATGGAGGTTCGGATCGGGGGCGAGGACGAGATGACTGCCGGGCGGAAGCGATGAGTCCCAGACAGAAGCGCATCCTGGCCTACCTGGATCCCGCATGGTGACGCGAATCGCGAGGTGCAGCTGTTCGGGTCGACGGCGATGCATCTGTTCCGGAAATGTCCGGTCCCCGTCTGGATCGTGAAGCCACGCCGTTCCTCGCGAATCCGGCGCGTGCTTGCTGCAGTTGATCCAGTCAAAGCCATATCGGGTGGGCGCGACTGCAGCGCGGCCATTCTCGCGGTTGCATCTGAGATCGCAGCCGGCGAGAACGCGGAGCTCCACGTCTGTCATGCGTACGCGGTGGCGGGCGAGCACCTCCTCCATAGCCCGTCGCCCGCGGAGTACCGGAAGTACATCCGCTCAGTCCGGGAGAACATCGAAGAGTCGCTGAACGCGCTGCTCGCGCCGCTTCGGCTTCGCACCGGAGATACCCGAGTGCATATTCTGGAAGGGGATGCCGGCCAAATCCTAACAGCGCTCGCCACCGAGCTGCCCGCCGAGCTTCTCGTGATGGGCACCGTCGGCCGAACTGGCGTAAAGGGGCTCCTGATCGGTGAGACGGCGGAGCGAATGCTTCGGGCCGTCAACTGCTCCGTGCTTGCACTCAAGCCGCGAGAGTTCAGGTCGCCGCTCGATCTGAAGGCGTAGGCGGGAAGGCGACCAGGTGAAACGATGACCCGCAGATGCTGTTTCCCCGTCTGTTGCCTGGAAACCGGGAACGTGATCTCACGCGCGACGCCCCGCGAGATCGGCTGACCAGCCGAGGCACCATGAACGCCCCGCTCCCCACTGCGAACACGGCACCTGAGGTGTGTCTTACGCTGTGTCCATCGGCTTTCACCCGAACGCCTTCCACCTCCTGATTCTCGCGGCCCCGCCGGTTGCGATTCCGCGCAGGAGATTCCCGAGCAGGTCGACTCCCGCAAGCACGCGCTTCTCGTGATCGCTCCACAGCAGGACGAGAGGCAGGAAGACGAAAAGGAAGATCTACGAGCTGAAGACCATCTGGCCCGAGGCCGCGGGTCAGGGACCGACGTCGAGGTAGAGCGGCACGTCCAGGTCGAGGTCCAGCTCGTCGACGAGGAAAGTGCTTTCCACCTGCGGGTTCTGCTCGAAGGGCTCCACCCGCAGCTCCAGCATCCCGGCCTTCTGCGACGCCGTGACGTCCTGGGCCGCGCCGGCCTGTACGGCGTAGTGGGCGACCCGGATCACCTCCTCGCCGAGCTCGCCTTCGCGCACGTCGAGCACATCGTATTCGTGTACCACGAGTCCGTCCAGGTAGGGAATGATCTCCTCGGGGGTCGGAGCCGAGGAGAGGGCCCGTCGGCGCGCCAGAACCCGCGCCGACTCCACGGGTACGCGTTCGTGGCGCCGCTCGGCGTAGGCGACCGCGTTCCGGCGGGCCTCTTCGGGCGTCACGAAGTGACCGTAGACGACGACCCCCTCCACCACGCCGTTCCAGGGGAAGTCGCCGCCGGGACCGGCGCCCACCACCAGGGGGAGTCCCTCGCGCCACGCGTCGAGGGTCCCGCCGATGCCGTCCTCGTCCGCGACCTGCTGCCCGTCCAGGTAGGCCGCGAGACGCCCCGCCGTGTAGCTTACGACCAGGTGGTGCGGCCCGGGTCCGGGAAGCTCCGCCAGCTCGACCTGGGCGCCTTTTTCGGGCGCCCCGTCCGTTCGCAGCTGCAGGACTAGTTGTCGGCCTTTCTGGAGCAGGAGAAAGTTGGCGTCGTCGGCGCTCTCGCCCATCCCAGTGATTACACCGGGGCGCTCCGCTTCGACCCGGTCGGGTTCGAGGGTCAGCTCCAACCCGAAGGCACCGCCTTGGGTGATCCGCTCTACGAGCTCGCTCTGCCCCTGGATCGTGAAGTGTCCTCCCGCGACATCCATGCGCCAGTGGTGATCGAGGCGGGCGCGTCCGTGGGCCACGGTCTCGTCGATGCGCTCCAGACCCGTCGCCAGGTCCAGGATCACGGCCTGGCGGTCCCCAGTCGACCAGGTCAGGAGCATCTCGCCGCGCCTGCTGGGCCAGTCGTGGGGCTCGATCAGCAGCCGCTCGCGCTCCAAGCGGTGGGGAGTGAGCGCCGTGTCCCGCACGCCTTCGATCACCAGGTGGTCGGGCTCGTCGATTCGCCTCGAAGCTCGCACCACCAGGGTCTGGCTGCCTGGCTCGAGTCGGGCCAGGACGGGCTCGCCCAGGCGCTCGAAACGGAAGCTCGCCTCGTCGATTGCCACCGGCTCGTCGAACAGGACGCGTACCTCGGCGTGGTCGTAGCCGACGGTCGCCCGCAGCGGCAGCGGAGGCCCGCCCGGCTCCACGTGGACCTCGCCAGCGAGGGTGACGCCCTGTCGGCGAGCCACGATCCGGTACAGCCCTGGCTCTTGATAGAGGTGGCGACCGCGCTTCGACCGTTTCTGCGTTCCGTCGCCGAAGTCCCACTCCCACGGCCCGTCGTCGGTCGCCCGCAGCGAGACGCGGAACGGGGCCTCACCCCAGTGGCGTCCCAGCTCCGCCCCCGCCTCGAAGACGTCGGGGAAGCGGTCCGTGGCTGGATGGAAGGAGTAGCGGACGGGCGGTCCGATGGGCGTCAGGATCTCGGGGTCGATGGGAGCCACGAAGATCTCGTAGTCCGCCCGGAAGTGGTCGTGCTCGCCCCGCGACGCGCCGAACGCCAGCAGTCGCTGGCCCGCCGACACCATCGGGAAGTACACGTAGTCGAAGGGAGTGGGCAGGGTCGGGTCGTCGCGCAGGACGATGTCCGCGGTCTCCGAGGTTCGGAGGTCCACGCGGCGGATCGGCCCGCCCGGCTTCACCACCCAGAAGCCGAAGCGGCCGTCGCGGGAGAAGTACGGCTGGCAGCCCTTTCGGATCTTGGCGCCCAGGACGCGTCGGGCCTTCTCGTTGTAGAGGGCGAAGCTCGGCCTCCCGGTGGTGGCGTGACGGAGGGTGGGGTCCAAAAGGTAGCCGTATTGGCTCTGTTTCTTGCGCTGGACGACCTTCTGCTTGCGCGTCTCGATGTCGATGCGCCGGGTGGTGCCGTCGGACGCGATGTAGAGAAGCCTGCGTGAGTCGAGCCACACGACAGCGCGGTCCTCGTAATAGGAGCGGGCTCCCTCCACGAGGGCCGTGTCGCGCCCGTCCTCGATCCGGTGCAGACGGAGCACCGGCTTGGCGTCCTTCGATTGGCGGTAGGCGTTGGTGCCCGACCGCTGGCTCAGGTAGGCGACGTACCGCCCGTCGGGGGACACGTGCGGGGCGAAGTGGTCGCGCTTCTCCTCGTCGGGGGTGAGGCGGCGCAGCCCGGATCCGTCGAGATCGCGGTACCAGATCCGCCACCGGCCGCTGCGGTACGACTCCCAGACGACGAAGCCGGGCGTCCGCTCCACCACCGCGGCCCAATCGTCGACCCATCGCTTGGCAGCTTCAGGAATCCCCGGCTCGCAGCCCCCAGAGGGAACGAGCACGCACAAGAGGATCGCCAGAACGATCCGCGCCGAAAACATCGCAGATCCGTTACGCATGTGCGGCGGTGACTTCACCACCTCCGTGGGTTGGCCCAAGTATTGATGATCCACCCTAAGGATTCATGAAGGCGGGTCGGTTCCCCGGATTTCAGGCGAATTGGAGAGATCTGTCCTGTAATTCTCCCCTGTGGAAAGCTGAGTGTTCTCTATAAGATCGAGTCCTCACGACGGGCAGGCTAGCGCCCCCGGTAGCGGTACACGCGAATGAGGCCGCGCGGCTCGAAGCCGTAGAGCCTGGCCACCGGCTCGAAGAGATCCTCGCGCTCCACCATGTCCACCAGCTCCGGGTAGCGCCGGCGGGCGAGATTCGCCCGCCCGTAGTTGACGTAGAGCTCGCGGCCGGTGCGGTCCGATTCGTCGAGGAGATCGAGAAGCTGCTCTTGGCTCCAGATCTCGTGGATGTTGGGATCGTAGTATTCTGGGACGCACTGCCAACCCACGGTCAGGATGTCGAGGTTCTCCTCGGCGAACGGGTCCAGGCTGGGCCGCGTCATCAGGACCGCCTCCCGCGTCTGCTGAATCGAAACACTGCGTAGGGACGAGCGCACGTCGCGCGAGAGCCAGGCGTAGCCGCCCAGGTAGGCGAGCATCACGGCGACGGTGGCGGCGGCCGCGCGCGGGGGACGCAGCCATGCGAACAAGCCCTCCAGTCCTGCACCCAGCAGGATGGCGAACGACGGCAGTGCGAAGATGACGTACCACTCGTAGATCCTGGTCTCGCGCAGATGAGCGCCCAGGATCATCAGGGGCGCGGGCAGCAGCATCACGAGCAAGAGAAGCGCCCCGGCTCGCGCTCGCAGCGCCAGCCGCACGGCGCCCAACAGGCACAGAGCTCCCGTGGCGGCGAGCGCAGCGTGGAAGAAGACTGGTGCCGCCCGGGCCACGTCGCGAAGCTCCGCGTAGTGCTCTGGGGCGTGGCGGACGGCGAAGTCCGTCCCCACCCACAGGTGGGCCAGCACGTCGCGGATGTACTTCCACTTGATCGGCTCGCGGTCCCACTCGGAGTGCCAGAGAAAGATCAGCAGGTTGGCGCCCATCAGCAGCATGAAGAGGGCTGCTGCGGAACAGCTGGTTACCAGCCAGCGTGCGACCGGCTCGTGCAGGGCACCGCGATGGCGCCGCCAGATCTCGAACAGGAGCGCCGCGTTGGCCACTCCCAAGATCGCCACCCCTCCAGGAAAGACCCAGAGCAGCACCACCTCCACCAATCCGAAGGCGAGCCAGCGCCTCCACGTTCCCCGGTGGAGCACGGCCACCATGGCGCCCAACAGAAGCGGGACGCAGAGCAGAAGCAGCGAATAGCCGCGTGCTTCGGAGGTGTAGCGCAGGTGCCAGGGGTGGATCGCCAGAAAGATGGCGGCGAAGCCGGCGGCCCATGGCAGCCCGACGCGCCACAGGCACCACGCGAGCGCTCCGATCGCCGCGATCCCAAAGACGAAGGCGGGGAACCGCACGGCTCGCTCGGAGGCGAAGCGCAGCTCTGGTTGCGCCGCCGCCCGCCAGGCGCCGAGCGAGAGGCGCGCCAGCAGGCTGAAGGGCACGTGGTTGTTGGGGCTATTCAAGTTGTAGAGCCAGGTGTCGCGCCAGTGCACTTCGCGGAAGACGAGGTCGCCTTCGCCGTTCCGGACGTACTCGCCGTCCACCGAGTGTCGCACCGTGTGCTGCTCGTCCTCCGCGAACGAGAAGTCGAGCCGCGGCGCAGCCATCAGCGCGGCTATCAGCATGGCCAGCGCCGCGACCGCAGCCAGCGCGCGCCCGCCGCGGTCCCGCGGCGCCAGGTCCGGACACTCCACGGCTCGCGGTGGACCGATCCAACGGCGGAGCGTCGCCAGGAGCGCGATGACGAGGGCGATGCTCCCCAGCGAGATCCACCAGTGGTAGGTCCGCGCGTAATCGATTGCGCGGAGCGGAAGGCCTTCGGCCAGACCTTCGGCGATACCCCCGCTCCCTGGCTTGTCCCCGTAGATCAGGTGGACGATCAACTCGATGAGCGACAGGTGGACGATCAACCCGATGAACGAGGCCCACAGCACCAGACGCGCACACCGCAGCCGCCGATCGCGCACCTCCCAGTCCGCCTCGCTCTCGGTCGCCTGCCTGCGAATGGCCTTCACGAGGAGCGCCCTTGCCAGGGAGGGGTCCGTTCGCTCGAGAGCTGGACCTCTCGGCCTCTGCTGCAACGGATGAGAGGGTGCTCGTGCGCCCAAATCCGCCACAGAAGACGGCGACGGCCCCCGTCCCTCGGCTCGCAGCCAGTTCGTCCCTCTTTCGACACTTCGGCGATCATCACATGCTCAGTTGTTCGTCCCTGACGACTTGGCCCAGAGCAGAGGTCTGACGATGGCCTTACGCAGCTCCTCGATGACCAGAATCCCTGGAGCCGCGCCCACCACCAAGAGCTCGCTGCGTCAGCAGCCACGTCCGAATCTCGTCGATGACAGGCTTCGACTCCTTTGCTCGCAAGGTGGCGAGCACAGCCAGCCGCTCGTCGGGACCGTGACGTTCCCACGCGACTTCAAGCAGCTGGAATCGTAGGGGTCTTGACAGTACATCTCGGACAGTGGGGAGATCGGCGAGAATTTCCGACTAGCGGACCCTCCTGAGGAAACCCATGGGGTTGTTGGTCATCATGAGCCGCTCCCGGGAGCGGTCGGCCACGAAGTCGCCGGTCTCGGCCAGGAAGGCCTCGACCGCCTCGTACGGACCGGGGCCGTAGTCCGGCGCCGTCGGGTGGCCATTCATCGCGGTGTCCTGGACGACGATGTAACTGCCCCGGGATACCAGCGGCGCGTAGGCACGCAGCTCGTCCAGTACGTGATCCATGTAGTGCGCGGAGTCCAGGATCACGAGCACGCGCTTGCCTGCGACCCGGCGCCGGACCTCCTCGACGATCTCCGGGTCCGTCGAGCTGCCGATCAGATAGTCCACGCGCCGGCGCGAGATTGGGAGCTCCCGGGCCTCGGCGGACTCGTTCTCGATGTCGATTGTGATCACACGGCCCTCGGGGTTGACCTGTTCGAGGAACATCGCCCACAGGGCCGCGCTCCCGCCGTACAAGGTGCCAGTCTCGACGATCACGTCGGGCTTCACCTTGTGGATGATCTCGAAGGTGACCCAGACGTCGAGGGGGTTCTGCAGCGTCCGGACGCCCAGGAAACTGTTCTGGCGCCAGGTATCGTCGCTATGGCCCCACAGCGCGGTGAAGCGATCCGTGAGCTCCCGGTTGCTGAGCTCGACGAAAGGCGACCGCTGCCACTGCCAGAGGTTGAGCCCGGCGAAGACCACCGCCGCCGTTGCCAGAATTCCGATCCAGCTTCGAGAGTTCACGGGACGCTCCCATAGAGGACTCGCCGACGGGGGGGCATCCGCAGCCCCTGACTGATCCTTCGAGAGCTGGCCACGGCTCGGACTCCTCAAAAGAGCGCGTAGATGAAGGGGGCAACGGCCGACCCTTCCGTGAATACGATCAACGCCGAGAGAAGAATCATCGTGAGGAAGATCGGTCCCAGCCACCACTTCTTCCGGGCTCGCATGAAGGCCCAGAGCTCACGGAGCATTGACATCATTGAGAGTCTTTCGTTCCTTTCTCTTCCCCTGCCGGGGCGGCTTCGGTTCAGTCCAGCTCGTAGCCCTCGCGCCAGTCGAAATCCTCGACCAGCGCGGGCAAATTGCACTTGTCGAGGATCTCGTCTCCCATCACCAGCGCATCCATGTTCGTGCTCATGACGTCGTTTCTGGGGCGCTGCGAATTGAGGGAGAGTCCGAAGCAGAGAAACAAACCTCTACTGCTTCGTCGGACGGAGTTCCGTGGCACCTAACCGCGCACTCAACTGGTGCAGCCTCTGGCGAAAGAGTGTGAGGTCGTCGTCGAACGAGAGGATGATCTCGCCAGCGCGAGGCATCTTGCTCCTGTCGCCTTGACGTCGGCAGTGATTCAGGTTCATAAACAGCATCTCGGCGAACCTGAGAGCGCGCTTCCTGCTATTGATCAGCGGCGACCGGAGCGTGTAGACGTCGTAATTGGCGGGGAGGCCCTCGCCCCGTACGATCGCGACCTCCCGATAGCGTCCCTTGGTCCGGTCGAACTTGTACTCGACGCGAACTTCCTTGAAGATGCCGGTCTTCCCGATGTGGATGCCGCGTTCCGTCTCGACCTTCCCCTGCTTGCCGCAGCATCCGCAGAAGAACGCTTCTCTCGCATTCGCGAGAAAGATCCCGTCGAGATTCCCGCAATCGGCGTTCTGACAGTACCCCATGCCGCGATTCATCCGGGCGCTTCGCTCTCCTGTCTTCAGAGGCTCCGGGCCGCTCTCGCGCCGGCGAGGTTCGCTGTTGCCCGCGGGGCCCCTCCGCACGCTTGCGGACGGTTGCTCCGAGCGCCGGTTGTTGTGTCTTAGACTGTGAACCCGCCCGCCAAGCAGGGATTTCAATCCCGAGATTGCCGCTTTACGAAGGGCTGCCATAGTCATCGGTTCATCTGGTCACTTGGAGCGTAGCTTTGCAGACGGAATTGCAGCCTTCGCTGCACTGCGCGGGAGGCCCGCTCCAGCGCTCCATCGACCGCCGCGGAGGCCTCGCCGTCCGCATGCGTTACGCTCAGGTGGCCCCGCGGCACCAGCCGCACACTCACCCGACAGCGAAACAGGGTCCCCCTAAGCGAGTCGCCCGATGTCTCGAGAAGCACGCTCACGTCTTCGACCGCTCCCGCGAATCGACCCACGGTGGAGCGGAGCATGCGGTCCGCGTGGCCGCGAACCGGTTCTGTGATCCCGGATGTCCGCCCTCGAATCCGGACCCTCATCGAACCCCCACGCTTCTAGAGTGCCAGCAACCTTCGGCCGCCTCGCCGCTCTACGACTCGACCATCAGAGCCCGCGCAGGCGCCAACTCGGAGCGCCACAATCCGTTCCTCGTGCCCGCGGATGGGCGACGAAGAGCCGTGAGAAACCACACCGGCTGCCGCCGGCAACGACTTGGGCTCCACACAGGCGAAGTACAACAGACTGCGACCGAAAAGAATAATAGATAATTTGTGGTAGACTATTCGGGATTTTCGAATAGTCCAGTCTACCGGCGAGTCTCACCGCTACTGCGTTTCGGGATAGCTGCATCTCAGGAGATTCTGAAGCTGAGGCGTTGTTGCAGCTGCAGCGTGCGGAGTGAAGAATGTCCTGAGATGCAGCAGCGATATGCCCATGCCGTCGCCCGGGCGGAGCATTCCATGGCTCAGGCCGCGCTTCGGTAAGTGGCCGTGATCCTACGAGGATCGGATTCTCGGGAGTCACAGGCGTTGGGACTCAACTATTCTCGCCGATTGGGCAAGCGAGATCGTGGACCACGCGCCAGTCCTCGACCCAACCGGGACGCAGTGCTCGATGCGTTTGGTTGAAATCCATTGTGTCGGAGGTGAAGGCGAACCATGTCCCCGAATGGCAGCAAGACGCAAAACCTCTACGACACCCAGATGAAGGACTGGAAGAACCACCTCGTCTCGATCGCGCGCAAGCTGAGTCGGCAGCTCGATCGAGAGGACCTGAAATACTCGCTGAAACATCGCGTCAAGCACGGCGAGAGCCTTCACGAGGCGCGACGTCAGTCGCAATCCAATGCGAAGCGCAAGAGGGAGAAGGTCAAAGATCTGCTGGGTCTGCGTGTGGTCGTTCCATTTCAGGAAGATGTGGAGAAAGTGCGCGAGGTGATCGAGAACCACTTCGAGGTCTTGGAGATCGAACGTAAGGCCGAGAACCTCAGCTTCCGCGAGTTTGCCTATGACTCGGTGCACGTGATCATTGGAATCCCCAACGCGAAGCTGCTCGAGTTTCCGCCCGGGTGCTTGAAAGCGTGCGAGGTTCAGGTTCGAACCATTCTGCAGGATGCCTGGGCCGAGGTCGAACACGAGCTCATCTACAAGAGCAACGTGGACTTCCCCGACGAATCCGTTCGGAAGAAGCTAGCGGCCCTGAACGCGAGCCTGACCCTCTCCGACACGATCTTCCAGGAACTTCGAGACCATCAAAGGGGACTCGGTCAGTGGGGAAGGGATCGCTTTCACGAGCTGCGCAGGAAAGCCGCCTTCCCTGAGACGACTTCTTTCCCCGGGATGATGGAGCAACAAGCAGGGGCATCAAGATCTCGCGTATCGAGAGTTAGGAAGGGCGAAAACAGTCAGCTGGACTCTACTCTCTATCTCGCTTTGAAGGCGCATAGCGAGAAAGACTATTTGACCGCGATCCAGCTCTATTCCCGTGCGCTCAAGATGAAGCTCGACTTGCAGGTTCGCTCCGTTATTTACAGCCATCGCGGCATGGCGCGTTTCATGTTGGAGGAGGAGCGAAAGGCGCTAAGGGACTTCGAAAGGAGCGTCCAGTGCGACTCGCGGAATTATCGCGCCCTGAATTACCGAGCCCTCCTATGGAGGCGGTTGGGGCATGTGCAGGAATCGCTGAAGGACTTTGCGCGCTCCCTTCAGATCAAGGGAAGACAGCCGGAAGTACGCTTCATGCGCGCTCAGACCTTCGTCGAAATCGGAGAGTTCCCCTCGGCGCTTCGCGACGTGAAGGCCGCTCTCGAACTTCAACCGAATTATCCCGAGGCGGAGGAGCTGCGCGCCCGGATTCGTAGAATTCAGTCGGACAAGTAGCGATCGGCTCTCTCGCTTCCGACCTCGCCGGTGGAGGAACGTCGATCATTGGCCTGTCGGTCATCACAACTCGTTCACTGGGTTCGATCGAGGCCTAGGAGTGGACGCGAGAGCACCCTACGCCGCCTTCGCCCAGACGTAGCGGTGATAAAGACCGCCTACGCGGTGCAAGCCGACCACGCTGGCGGCAGGGGAGGGCCGAGTCTCGATTGGACGGCGGTAGGGTCGAGGGCTGGCGCGGTGGTCCGTAAGGTCGTGGTCTTGTCTGTGTCCCGGGTTTCCCCGTTCGTGCCCGTGTAGACCCAACCGTGACTCCGTTTCCAGCCCCCGCCACCTCGAACGCAGCATACGGATTTCCCGCACTACGCTCTCCTGCTCACTTCGTACCAAGGGTTATGGGACCTATCATGCTGGAGACGCTTTCATCGCTGACTTCCATTGGACCTGGTACTCACTGAAGAGTCCCAGCCCGCCATACAGCCAACGACTACTCCACCTCTTCCACCCAAAGCCACGGCGCTGTCGGGCCTTGGCCAAGAGCCTCCGGATCTTCCTTTCAACCCACTGGCGAATGAACGAGAAACACCGGCTCGAATGTCCCATCGCGAAGTAGTTCACCCAGCCCCGCAAGATGGGATTGATCTGCTCGATCACCCCGCGCAGCGGCTGAGAGCGTGAGCGGTTGAAGATGCCTTTCAGCTTCCGCAGCAGCTCCGTGCGCTTCTTCATCTGTGGCAAGACCAAAGGCATCCAGCGACCCTTGCGGGATCGCACGCACCTGAAGTCAAAGCACTCCCCTCGCTCCAGGTCGACGACCCGGCTCTTCTCGTCGTTCAACTCCAATTGCAGCTTGTCGAACTCCTCCCGGAGTCGCTTCTGCACCGCGTCGAAGAGCCACCCATGACGCGGGTGGGAGTTCACCAGGACAACAATGTCGTCCGCCCAACGGCAATACTCGATCGCTGTCCATCCCTTGTGGCAGGTGACCTCTTGAGCCCGTTGCAGCATGCGATCGACCTCATTGAGTAGAGTGGAGCGCTGGCGCGGTGGCAGTAGGCTTGGTCTTGTCTGTATCCGCCGTTTCCAGCTTCGTGCCCAAGTAGACCTCGCCATGGCTCCGTTTCCAGCGCCCCCTCATCGAACCGTACGTGCGGTTTTCCCGCATACGGCTCTCCGATGGCTTTCACGTGAAGACATGCACGGGAGTACGGTGTAATCGTTATACAGCCCCATGGCATCGTAGATTTCGGAGAGACTCACATGGTGCCACTCGAAGGTACGATACCGGCGCCGTCGCTGTATAACCTTCCGGACCTTGAACTCGCTGTACTCATGAATCCGCTGCAGAGAGGATGAAGCATTGCATCGACGGAAGTAACTTACCCACCCGCGAAGGACGGGATTGACTTGAGACACCATGTCTCGCAAAGAGACCGGTCGTCGATGACTGACGATTCGACGAACCTTCCTCCGGATCTGCGCCTCCGCCTTTCGGCTCGGCGCTATCCGTAGCCAAGACCCTCCGTCTCGCCAGTTCCGGAGCCTCCGAATTTCGAAGCCGAGAAAGTGTGCAGATTGAACGTCGAGATCAACAATGTGCGTCTTCTGCCGATTCAATCGGAGCCCCATGCTCGCCAAGCGTCTCTCCAACATGCCAATCAGGCGTTCAGGATCGGAGCCCGTGATGACGAGCATGTCATCGCAGTAGCGAATCAGCTGCCCATCCCAGGGGCCTGCCTTCTTCGACAAACCCTTGACGCGCCAATATCGATCGAACATATGGAGAAACACATTCGAGAGCAGCGGCGAAATCACACCACCTTGCGGAACCCCCCGCGAAGGTCGAACTCGCCGACCATCGGGTTCGACAATCCCCGCATTCAGCCAACCTCGAATCAGAGCAAGCACCGCACCATCCGCTATCTTGCGCGCCAGTATGGCCATCAGCCGGCGGTGATCGACAGAGTCAAAGTAGCCCTCTATGTCCACCTCAATGGCCCAGCGGCGCCCGTGGCAGACCATCCGAACCCGCTCCATGGCATCGGCCGCACTACACTGAGGCCGATACCCATAGGAGATGGGTTCGAATCGCGCTTCGAAGATCGGCTCCAAGACCAGCTTCGCTGCAGCTTGGACGATCCGGTCGCGCACGACGGGTATGCCAAGTGGCCTCCGCCGACCGTCCGGCTTCGGAATATAGACACGCCGAACAGCTTCTGGACAGTAACGCCTGCTCTTTAGTTCTTCCTGCAACGCATCCAACAACTCCTCAATCTGCTCCTCGACTGCCTCAATAGTGACTCCATCAATGCCAGCCGCTCCCCGATTTGCTCGAACGAGCCGCCAGGCATGTTCCAACACATCTCTGCGACAGATCTTGTCGTACAGCGAATAGAACCGGTACTCCGGCTCCTGTTTGGACTTCACGTAGAGCTTGCGCTGCAAGTCCCGAAGATTTTCCGGGGTTGATAGCCTCACGGCAATCCCACACTCCTTCCTTGCTTTGCAAGCACACCAAAGTAGGGCCCCTTTGCTCCTTCCGCGTTTTGCTGCACGGAGATCATCGCTCGTATGGGCCCCTCCGACTCCCAGGAGGACCCGCTTCCACTTCGGTTTCCCTTATAGGAAGCAGTGGCCAGCAGCCGTGGACGGCACGGCCTGCGTGTCCCTCCTGGGCCTCCCCGGTTAACGCTTGGGTCTTTCCGACATGCCACCCCTGTTACCCCGAAATGGGCTCCGACCGCATCTGCCGCTTCTTGGCCGGAGCTGCTGACTTCGCCGGAATACCAGCGGCTCGTCCCATTCGTCTCTAGCATTACGAGGCTACATCTAGGTTCACGTATGTTGCGGCCTGCCGTTTGCGCGCCCTCTGCAGGGTCGAATGTCGGGGCGCTTAGAGAACGCAGATTGCTCCGCACCTCCGCCCCCACGCTACAGGACTTGCGGCTCTTATCCTGGTTGGAACATTGCATCCAACTAGATCCAGGCGCCTTCTCCGGGCGCACGGTAGACGTTACTGAGCAAGGGTGAAATCACACCGCCTTGAGGAACGCCTCGACTTCCCGAGGACTTCAGAATCTTCTTCAGCAACCCCATGATCACGTCATCGTCGACCCGCACAGCAATCTTCTCCAGAAGGAGGTGATGCCGCACGTTGTCGAAGTAGGATCGAAGATCCAGATCAATGACACGGGTCTTGCGTTGGAGGATTCCTTGACGAACTCGCCCGACGGCATCGTGCGCAGACTTCTTCGGACGGTAACCAAACGATCCCGGTTGAAAGTCCGCTTCGAAGATCGGCTCCAGGATGAGCTTCAGCGCACCCTGGACCACTCTATCGCGGATCGTAGGAATCGAGAGTATCCGGAGTCTCCCTCCGGTCTTCGGAACTCCCACGCGCCGCACCCGTTGAGGCATGTACGTGCCGGATACCAGCTCCTCGCGCAGCTGCTCGAGGAACTCCGCGCGCCCCGCACTCTCCACGGCTTCGAACGTCACCCCATCCACTCCAGGGGCTCCGTTGTTCTCCTTGGCGAGCTTGTACGCGGCTTGCAACGTCTCCATCTTGCAGACGTGCACGTACAGTCCCCAGAAGCGCCATGACGGTTCAGCCTTCGCCTTGGCGTATATCCTTCGTCTCAGGTCCTGCAGATCGATGGGCGCCTTTGTCATCTCGCCCCTGCCTGCCATGTTGGCGAAGAAGTCATGAGCAGCAGGGCCCCTTGGCTCCACTAGCGTTACCCCGCTTCATCGCTACTACGGGCCCGACCGCCACCGTCTCGTCTTCGGCCGCTTTCCCGGGGGATGCCGGTTATACGACCTACCCTGCTCCGCCGATTTCTCGGTGGGACGAGGACGGCTTCTCCAGTTGCTCAGCGCATCCTTGTCACCGTGCTACCCCTACCACCCCGCCGGAGCGAATCGACGCGTCGGTCAGGATTCGTCGATCCGTGCTGCCTTCGCCAGACCATAGAGGGCTCGGCCTCCGGAGTTTATTACTTGTCGAGGCCACCTATGGGTTCACTTGCGTTGCGGCCCGGTGACTCGCTCACCATCCCGAAGATGGCTTTGTCAGTCGGCTTCAGATCACTTGGTTTCCCTCCTGTCTGCGACTCAAGCTACAGGGCTCCTGACTCTTGCCCTAGCGGGAATGACTCCCGCTGAATGCGCCAGCCTGCGGCTGGACGCACTAAGGTCAAGTAACTCCGGAGCCGAAAGAGTCTGTCCGCTCGCGGGGTTGCGTTCCACTTCGGGCTGTATTCCCATCTGCGGATGGCTGCCGCGTGGGACGCGGACCTGATCGTGCTCGGAACCAGCTGGAGCAGCGTGTTCTCTCGAGCCGTCTTTAGGACGCCCACCCTCGATGCGATTCGCAACTCCGATCGCCCCCTGTTCTTGGGTCGATAGTTCGCAAGCGACCGAGTTGCTGCATCGTTGATGGGGCTGCGCGAGAGGCGCTCCGGCGTAATCCCGAGAGCCGCGACGCGAAGCTGCTCCTCGAGGAGATTGGCTGGACGAGCGGGATTCGGAGGAAGGCGCACCTCCCGACGCGCCGCCGCCGTCGCTCATGCAATCGACGGCGTCGATCGGTTATCCCAGAACCTGTTGATCTAGGCACCGTGAATGCGATCGCTCAGAATCAGACAGGCTTCTCCTGAAGCCGGACCATTCGCTGTTCTGGCAGCAGATATCGCAAGAGGCAGCCGACACCGCCGATATCGAATAGGATGTCGCTGTTGCGAACGATCTCTATCGTACAGCCGAACCGCTCGGCAAGCCCCAGCATCTCTTCCGTGAGATCGATTTCCCCGACGGTCTGCTCGCCGCATTCCGGGCACCCGACGGGAGCCGCGTCGACACCAACCTTCTCGCAGCTGCGGCATTTCCACGCGGCTGGTGCCGTGTACGACTCGGACAGCACCAAGACGTCGACCTGCCTTCGGGCGAGCGCCTCGAGTGTCGCCTCGGTTCCGGACACCGCCAGTCCGGCCGTTCTGAGCTGATCCAGAAGAAGACCTGCCGTCTCCATCGACTCCATCTGTTCGTGCTCGACGAAAGCCGACAGCGTTGCGGTGACAACATCTTCGGTCGACGCGTTGCGCGGTACCGGAACAACGTCGATGAGCTTGTCTTGGAGCCGCTTGGGTAGGCGGGCGCGAATCCGCGCAACGGTACGAGGGTTGCCCGCCAGGATCAGGTGAGTGTGCTCTTCCTTCGCGACCAAACGATCTAGGATCTCGATCTTCTCCTTGAGGAACCTCTCTGTCCGATCCCGGCGGTGGTTTTGGTAGTGTTCCGACGTCCACTCCCTACCCACGCGTTTACGCAGCTCGGGTTGCTTCGTCCAGAGCTCCTTGGTGACATTGCCAACGCTCACCTCGACAATGCGAGCATGGGTGTCAGTCGAGATGAGCACGATGTAGCGATGATAGGTGTCCTTGAGTTCGACGAGCTGGTAGATGTGCGGGACGGAGTCCACCAGCATGAGGTTCGGAAGGGTCAACCTGAACTGGAGTGCCAGGAAGAAGGGTGACCCGCCTCCGCGTGAGAAGAGAGCCACACCATTCGCCTCCAGGTTGATCTTCGAAGCGAGGAAGGCCTCGACCCGTCCGAGCGCCTGCTCGAAATCGTGGCGCTGATCAGGGGGAAGCGCTGTACGGATCTCCTTGATCCGCGCGTCGAGAGCGTCGCGGTAGCTGGCGCGACCAGCCTCGAGATTGACATAGCAGCTGATCAAGGGGCTGTCTGTCTCGCTCAAGGTAATGAGGTTTCGAACGTGCAGACCTAGCTTTTCAAGATCCATGACGATCTCCTTGCTGTGGTGACTTTTCCCCGGAACGATGGGACCAGGCCAGGGGTCTTGGTCTGGACGAGCGAGCTCACGGTTGTTCCTTCCGGAGCCCGATGAGCTTGCCCTTGCCCTGCAACGAGTCGACCACCGGAGAGAGCCGTATGGCCACCGTGCGGCCGATGCGATCGGCGGCACGATCGATGGCTTGACGACGAGATCGTAGTCGTCGTGCAAGACGCGGCGGATGAGCTCCAGCCAGGGAGTTCCCCAGCGAATCTCAACCCGGACGTCGATACCCTTGTCGCGAAGCGGCGCCACATGGGCCGCGAGAACCTCATGCTGGTTGACCTCCAGGTAGTGGCGCAGCTCCACCGGGTCGTCTCAGCGCGGCTTCCAGCGGCCCCAGCGCCCTCCGTCGTCGAGAACTCGGAGGATCGCGAAAGAGGCATGGTTCGCCCGAGCCAGCGACGAGGCCTGGTCGATGGCGAGAAGCGCCTCGTCTTCGAGCGAGCATACACGAGGATCCGGCTGCACGGGTTGAATCCTTCAGCTCGGCTCGGACGGCTCCGGAGTGACGCCCAACGCTCGGCGGATGCGGGCAATCGCCGCCCGGTCGCGCCTCCAGACCGCCCCGGAGCCCAGTACGCCCCCCGCCCCCGCCGCGACCTCGTGGGCTCCCTCGAGCATGCGGCGGGCTCGCTGCGCAGCCTCCGGAGCGACCCGCTGGCTTGCGGCCAATGCGTACCAGGCCTCGAAGACTTCCTTCTGCGGCGGATGCTTCAGCCAGAGCTCGAGCTGGGAGCGTGCCGAGCGCCCCAGCTCGAGCCCCACGGTGGTCGCCACCTCGAGAACGCACCTTCGCTCTTCCCCGCACACGTTCCCGTCCGCCCAGGCGACCTCGACGAGAGGAAGGGCTTCGAAGGCAGCCGCTGTGTCGGGCGTGATGCCCAGCTCGATCAGCGAATCCAGCAGGGGATCGTCTTCGATTTCCAGCTCGGCTCCGAGCTCCCGACGGAGCTGCACCCGGCTTCGCTCGTCTCGAAGACGGCGGAGCCGGCGAGCCTCGAACTGGCGAAAGTAGCTCTCTACCAGTGCGCACCCGCGCTCGAGCAGAGGGTTCGAGTCCATGGCAGTCTCCTTGTGTCGACTCCACGAATGTAAGCTATGGGCCCGCCTTCAAAAAATAGATAATTTGCGAGATTACTATCGTCCCAGTCGAAGTGTGGGGCTCCCAGTGCGATCGGTTGCGGCGCACCGACAGGACGCGAGCAGATCAAAGAGCTGATCGGCATCGCCGTCCTGTAGTGGTCGGCCACCGCCCGGGCGATCCGGCGCAGATCAGTGACGACGCTCGCCTTGAAGATCGTCGCGAACCGTACCCGACCAGAGAGGCACGCCGGCCCGATAGGCGGCGCGCCCCAGCAGGTGGGCGGCCACTGGCGCGGTCAGCAGGAAGAAGAGGACGATGAGGAAGGAACGGACCGCAATGCCGAGCTCGCCCGACTGGATGGCCAAAGCGGCCACCATGAGACTCACGCCGAGCGTCGCCGGCTTCGTGCTCGCGTGCATCCGGGTGTAGAGGTCGGGCAGCCGCAAGATGCCCAGGGACGCGGCGAGAACAAGCGCGGCACCGAGGATGAGCAGGAGCGACACCAGGATTTCGATCATTCGTCGCCTCCGGACTCGATGGCCCGCGCCAGGGCCACGGTTCCCAGGAAGGTGATCAGGGCGATCGTGAGTGCGACGTCGACGAAGACCGGGAGGCCCGTGCCGAGCGCGTAGGTGACCGCGGCCGCCACGATCGCCGCCGCGATCACGTCGAGTGCGACGACGCGATCCGCGATGCTCGGACCGCGCGCGAGGCGTCCGAAGGCCGCGACGATCGCGACCGCCAGGAGAGTCAGGGTGAGACTGAAGGTGGCATCGAGGATCGAAGTCGTCATCGCAGCAGTTCCAGGACGCGGCGCTCGAAGCCCTCCTTGATCTCCCGGCGGCACGCCTCCGACGTCGTCGAGGAACATGACGTGTACGAAGAGCCTGCGGCGATCCGGGGATACGTCGAGGCTGAGGGTCCCGGGCGTCAAGCTGACGAGGTTGGCCAGCAGCGTGATCTCGGCGTCGGTGGACACATCGAGGGGAACCGCGACAATCCCGGGCCGTGATCGGTGACGTGGGGTCGAGGATGTCCGCCGCGACACGGAGGCTGGAGAGAACGAGCTGGGCGACGAAGAACACCGCGAACTCGACGAGGCGCAGAGACTTCTCGAAGTAGCGGGACGATCCGAAGCGGCCTCCGCCCACCGCCAGGATCGCGAACCCGAGAACGAAGCCGGCGACGAGATTGGGCAGGGAGAACTCTCCGAGCACCGCGGCCCAGGTCAGCGCAAGCGCAAGGTTCCAGCCGAAACGGTTCACGGCCGCGTCCTCAGGACGGCTTGAATGTAGTCCCCGGGCTCGAGAAGCTGCCGGGCGGCGTGTCTCGGTGACCGACCACAGCGCTTCGGCACCGAGGCCGAGAGCCACGGTCACGAGCGCGAGCGCGCCGCTCACGCACACGGCAGCGCGCGGCAATCGCCCAGGGCTCGAGCTCCAAGTCTCCGGGGCGGGCTTCCAGAAGGCCGCGGCCCAGATCTTCGTCATCGAGTAGATCGTCATCAGCCCGACGGCGAGCGCGACGGCGCAGCGACGAACGCCTCGACCTCGAGCCCGCCTTTCACGATCAGAACTTCGCCCAGAAACCCGACAGCGGCGGGAAGCCCGGCGAGCGAGAAGGCGGGCACGACGAACAGCACGGCCAGGCAGCGGCGCGGTGGCGTAGAGGCCGCCGATCGGCCTCAGCTCGGTGCTGCCCGCGATCCGCTGCGCCGACGCCCGCGATCAGGAACAGGTTGGCCTTCACCACGATGTGGTGGATCAGGTAGAAGACCGCACCCACCAGCGCCAGCGGCGTCATCAGCGCGAGGCCGAGCACCATGTAGCCGATCTGGCTGACGATGTGGAACGACAGGATCTTGCGGAAATCGGTCTGCGCCGCGGCCCCGAGCACGCCGGTCACCATCGTCAGCACCGCGACCCAGAGCAGGATCGTGTGGGTGAAGCCGGTGTCGTGGTCGAAGACCAGGGTGAACATCCGGATCAGGGCGTAGACGCCGACCTTGGTCAGCAGCCCGGCGAACAGCGCCGAGACCGCGAAATGCGGCGGTGTGGTAGGAGGCCGGGCAGCCAGAAGAACAGCGGGAACAGCGCCGCCTTGACGCCGAAGGCGACCATGAAGGCCATCGCCACGACGGTCGAGCAGGCCCTGGTCGGCCTCGCTCGCACGGCCAGCGGCGAGATCGGCGAGGTTGAGCGTGCCGGTCATCCCGTAGAGAAGCCCGATCCCGGTCAGGAACAGGATCGTCGAGACGAGGTTGAGCGCGACGTATTTGACCCCGCCGTCGATCGCCGCGCGCCCGCCGCTGAGGACGAGCAGGCCGAAGGAGGCGATCAGCATCACCTCGAACCAGACGTAGAGGTTGAACAGATCGCCGGTGAGAAACGCGCCGTACGACGCCCGCGATCAGCACGTTGAAGAGCGGGTGGTAGCCCGCCGTGCTCGGCGCGCCGCGTCGATGTCGGCGAGCGCGTAGACCGAAACGGCCAGCGCGATGACCGCCGTGATCAGCACCATCACGACCGACGAGGAAATCGGCGACCAGGGTGATCCCGAAGGGCGCGGGCCAGCCCCCCATCTGCCCGGCGATCACGCCGGTCGTCGGCGACCGTGCACGAACAGCACGGCGACGCGGCGAGCAGCAGGCGACGGAACCCGCGACGGGATCCAGCGCCCGGCGGGCGGTGCCGGAACGAGAAGCGCGAGGATCGCGGTCGCAGAGCGGGATCACGAGGGGGAAGGGAAGGAGCCAGCTCATGAGCGCTCTCCGCCGGTCGGCATCCGCATCTCATCGGTCCGGCAGCGTGCCGAGCGTGCGCAGAGGCCGAGACCAGCGTGATCGCGAGGCAAGAGCGAAGCCGATCACGATCGCCGTCAGCACCAGCGCCTGCGGCAGCGCGTTGGCGACGAGGCCCGCGGGCGCATCGCGCCCCTTCGGCGATGAGCGGCGGGGCGCCCTCGGTCATCCGCCCGGCGGTGAAAATCAGTAGGTTGCGCCGCGTTCGAGCAGCACGAGCCCGAAGATGAAGCGCGCATAGCTGCCCCGCAGCATCAGATAGACGGCGGCCGCGACAAGCGACGCCGATGGTGATGGCCAGAAGCGCCTCCATCAGACCTCCTCCTCCATGGCGAACACCAGCGACAGGATCGCGCCGAACACGGCGAGGTAGACGCCGATGTCGAAGACCAAGCGGTCGAGAGCGGCAGGCCCTTGTCGTCTTCCGTCGCGCCGACAAACAGCCATTGCCCGGTGAAGAACGCGTCGCCGAACAGCGCCGCGGGAGGCCGCGAGCGAGCGCGACGCCAAGCCCGACGGCAGCGAGCGTGTCGGGCGGCATGCGCAGCGCCGCGCGAGCATCGCGGGTGCCGCATGGCGATAGGCGTAGAGCACGAAGCCGGCCGCGCCGATCAGCCCGCCGATGAACCCGCCGCCGGGCTCGTTGTGGCCGCGCAGAAGCATGTAGACCGAGAACAGAAGCAAGAGCGCGACGAGATAGCGCGTGCCGGCGCGCAGGATGATCGAGTTCATGCAGCTGTCCTCCCGTTTCTTGCCGGCGAAGAGCGCGACGGCCGCACGAGCGCCGCCACGGCCACCACGGCGATCTCGCCGAAGGTGTCGAGCGCGCGGAAGTCGACGAGGATCACGTTGACGATGTTGCGCCCATAGGCCTCGGGCCACTCGCGACCTCGAAATAGTCGGTCACGCGCCGGTCAAGCGGAGCGCTCAGAACCGCCAGCAGCACGAGGCTCGTCACGCAGCCGACCGACACCGCGATCACCGCCGTGGCCGGGGCGGAACCGACCGTCGGTGTACGCCCGGCGCGGCAGGCGCAGCATCACGACCACGACCAGGACCACGATGAGACCTCGACCATCAACTGGGTGATCGCCACATCCGGCGCGCCGAAGAAGATGAACACGAGGGCCGCGCCGATGCCGACCACGCCCAGCGCCGCGACCGCTGCGATGCGCGACGAGGCGGATCAGCCGCCTGCGCCGCCCCCGACGAGCAGCAGCGCGGCCAGCGCGATGTGGAGCCAGGTCGTCTCGCCGACAAGTGGCGCGAGGCCCGGCAGGCCCCGGCGCCGATCATCGCCGCGGCGAGCGCCAATGCGATCGTCGCGAAGGTCACGGCCAGATAGTCGGTCATCCGCCCGGTCTGGAGCAGCGCGGTCTGCCAGCGCGCCGCACCGAGCATGAACCCGTCCCAGCCCTTGTCGAGGCTCGGGCTCGGACCTGCCGCGGATGCGGATCAGCGCACGCGCTCAGCAGGCCGGCGGCGCTTGACATAGATCACGAGGCCCGAGCGCGAAGGTCGCCATGCTCAGCACGAGCGGCAGGTTGACGCCCGCCCAGAGCTTGAGCTCGCGCGCGGCCTCGACCTCACCGGTGAGCGATATGACGGTCGGGGTGACGAGGGTGCGCTGCAGGAGATCAGGATAGAGGCCCGAACAGCGCGCCGAGTGCGGCAAGGATCACCGGGCCGGCAAGCATCGGCCAGGGAACCTCCGCGGGACGTGCGGCAGCTCGCCTCCGCCGCGCCAGAACGGGCGGAACGCGACGATGCCGGCGACGGCAAACATCAGCGCGTTCGCCAGCAGCACGGCACCGCCACCAGCATCGGCTCGCGCGACGCGCCAGCGCGCCGGCGTATTTCAGCTCCTTGCCGATGAAGCCGAGGAAAGGCGGGAACCCGGCCATCGACATCGCCGCCACCGGCCGCCGCGACCGCCGTGATCGGCATCACCCGGCCAAGCCCGCCGAGCGCGTCGACCTCGCGCGTGCCCGGTCGCCTTGTCGATCGCGCCGACGACGAGGAACAGCGCCGCCTTGTAGAGCGAATGCACGATCAGGAAGGTCGCGAAAGCGGTCATCGCGTAGCCCGACTCCTGGCCGAGACAGCATCCAGAGTGCCGAGCGCCATCAGCGTGGTGTAGGCCAGCGCCTGTTTCAGATCGGTCTGGCGCAGCGCGAGCATGCTCGCGAAGACCGCTGTCACGGCGCCGAAGGTGGTGAGCGTGTAGAACCAGACGTCGCTGCCGGCCATCGCGGGGTGCATCCGCGCGAGCAGGTAGACGCCGGCCTTCACCATCGTCGCCGAATGCAGGAAGGCGGAGACCGGCGTCGGCGCCGCCATCGCGTTCGGCAGCCAGAAGTGGAACGGCACCTGCGCCGATTTGGTGAAGGCGCCGAGCAGCAGCAGCATCAGGATCGGACGGGTAGAGCGCGATGGCCTTGCAGGACGCCGCGCCCTGCGCGAGGATCTCGGAGATCGGCGTGGTGCCCGTCGCCGCGACGCCGAGCAGGACAAGCCCCGCGAGGAAGGCGAGCCCGCCGGCCCCGGTCACGAACAGCGCCTGCAGCGCGTTCCGCCGGCCTTTCTCGCTCCTGCGTGAAACCGATCAGCAGGTACGAGGTGAATGTCGTGAGTTCCCAGAACACGAACAGCAGCGAACAGATCGTCGGCAGCACGACCCCGAGCATCGCGCCCATGAAGACGAACAGCAACACGTAGAAGCGCCCCAGACGCGGATGCCCGCGAGGTAGCCGACGCGTAGACGACGATCAGGGCGCCGATCCCGGCGATCAGCAGCACGAACAGGTTGGCCAGGCCGTCCACCCGGAAAGCCAGCTCGATGCCGAGGCTCGGGACCCAGGGCGTCCGGAACGCGTCGATCTCACCTTGCGCGACCGCCGCTTGCGTCACCGCCGCCGAGACCGCCACGCCTGCGGGGAGGAGCGCAAGGACGACGCCCGCTGCCGATGCTGCAGCAAGCGATAGACGAACGGGCGCGCGAGCCCGGTCGCGAAGGACGAGAGGGACGATCCAATCCATTCAGACGTACTTTCCCCGCGCACGACCGAGACATCCTCGACGAAGGGAACGATGGCGTGGTTCTCGAAGTAGCGTTGGACAGCTCGGCGACGATCCGCTCTTCAGGCCGCCTTTGGCGGATGACCAGTCACTGAGTTTGACGCCGTTGTCGATCGAAACCCCCTCACGCGTGGCACGACCGCGGAGATCCGCAGAAGACGGGATTTCCACCCTATTGGTGGTAAGGTAACCGCCAGGTCCGGCGTCAGGTGAATCGGCCTGTCGCGGCGAAGGGCGATGCGGACCGCGGCGGGGATGCGAGCGCGGTCTTCGGATACACGGCGATTCCGCAACGACCGCACTGGTCTTCTGGCAGCGTCGTCTCCACCGGATCCTCCCCTCGACGACAGCCTACGACGCGCGCGAAGGCGTGGTACAGTGGCGATCCCGACCGTGGGCGTCTGAAAGGTTGCCCGGAGCTCCGCCCCATCTCCAGGAGAAAGGATTGCGTTCGAGCAGTTATCCAACAAATGGGCCCGGCGAGAGTCGGCAGTTGATACCGATGCGACACAGGTCCGGAGAGGATCTAGAAAACGATATTTTGACGCCACTTCTATTGCGTTTGGGGCCCCTGTGCTCCGTGGAGGAGGCCATGGACTTCCGAAACGTGCTCATCTATACGGATGGGCCGGCCGGAGTGCGAGCGCGCGTTGAACGTTGCCGCCTCGATTGCCAAGCAGGGCGGGGAAGACTCACGGTGCTCCATGTCGCCGAGCCCCTCTGCGCGTTCCCGAGCTGATCCGGGGTCGGTGAAGCGCTCAGTCCGGCCAGCTCGAAGAACTCGACCATCTACGCTGGCTGGCCCAGGAAACGGGGGTGGAGGCGAGCTGCGAGGCCCGAACGGGCGACCGTTCGTCGAGATCATCCAAGCGTGCCACCGGGACGGATGCGATCTCGTAGTCAAGGCTGCGAAGGGCACGGCGGCTCGGGTGGCCTCCCCTCGGGAGCACCGCGCTCCATCTGGTCGCAAGTGCCCCGTTCCGGTATGGTTGGTCGGCGAGAAGCGGAGCCGACCCCGCGTCGCGTCATGGCACTGCTCGCCAGCGATCCCCTCGGACGAGCGACATGCACTCGACCGGCGGGTCCTCGGGGTGGCATGCTCATTCGCGAGTCGCGGTGCCGAGCTGATGTCGGTGCCGCGTGGGACGCACCCGGGGAGAACCTGCTGCGCCGACGGTGCCGGAGGTGAAGCTTCGCGAATACGTCGACGGCGCACGGAGGCAGGCCGAGGAAGGGCTGGGGCGCGCCCTCGAGCCCTTCGGGAGCTTGATCAACCCCGCCCGGGTCCATCTCGTCCGGGGCGTGCCTTACGTCGAGCTTGTGGGGCTCGCCGCAGAGCGGGCCGACCTGGCGGTAGTCGGGACCACGCCCCTCGAGCGCGGTTGCCGCGCTCCTGATTCGCGAAGAAGCCGAGGAGGTGATCAACCGGCTCGAGATCTCGGTAGTCGCGGTGAAGTGCGAGGCTTC
Source organism: uncultured delta proteobacterium (assembly GCA_963722885.1). Taxonomy (GTDB): domain Bacteria; phylum Myxococcota_A; class UBA9160; order UBA9160; family UBA6930; genus CAVXZE01. The sequence continues at coordinate 7,871 of CAVROS010000037.1, read as the reverse complement.
GTGTCCCCGGTTGACGCGCCGTATCGACGGGGGATCTGCCGCGGCGCGGTCGAGACTGGAGCCCGGCGCGGGGCACGGGTTCTCAGCCTATGCCGCGAGGGGCTTCGGCATCGAAGACGACGCCGCGGAGGAGGGCGATGGAGGGTCACCTCGAGCAAGTCGGAAGCTTCCTGAATGGCCTCGCAGACGTCGGCGCCAGTCGGCCCCGAGAGGACCGGTCCGCGGTCTCCGCTCGAAGACCGCAACGCACGTAGGGCGAGCCCTCCTCGTCGATGGCGCGGTCCAGTCGGATGTGCACGCTCGGCGCGTCCAGCTCATGGTGCCAAATCCTGAAGACCACGGTCGTCCCCATGTACTCCGGAAGCCAGCATCGACCTCGAGCCGCCGGTTACGAGTACGAGCTACATGACCTCCTTCCTCTTGGTAGAGGGCAGTATCGGTGTCCCGGTTTCTCTCGGGAAGAAAGAAAGTCTCTTCCGCCTCCTTCGGCTGCACGAAGTATTGAGTAATGCACCGCGGCTGTCTCCAGTCCCGGAGTTACGCGGTCGTCGCGGGAAGCGGCTCGCGGTGAGCGACGCCGCGGAGCAGCCGGCCGAAGAGATCCGCTCCGGTCACGATGCGGCGATTCTGTCCCCAGAGGAGCACGACGTCGCGGTCTATCGCGTCCCTGGCCGAGGATCGAGTGTCCGGTAGAGGGCCTCCAGCGCAGACTCCACCGTCGCCTCGGCGTCTCGGATCACGATCGGCCGGTGACAGAAGCGCCGGGGATCCGGGGGCCCGTTGTCGAGGAGACTGCTGCGGAGGAATCCGTCCGCCTCGAGTACCCACTCGGGCTCGTCATCCGGCCCCACGAGGATGACCCATTTCTGACCCGAGGAGTGGACGTTCTGGAGAAATGGATCTGCAGGATCCGGGCATATCCGGGGAACGTGAGTCCTGACGGGCCTTGGGGAAGGACGATCAGGCTCCGCGGATTCAAGGCGTTGCTCTCCTCCACCAGGAGCCGGTCGTCGAGCGCGAGGAAATTGAGCGCGCCGACGCCTTCGACGCGACCCAAGTTGGCCTCGGGCGAATCGATGTGGCTGCGGATCAGATGGCGCAGATCGTGCTCCTGGAACCAATGGGTGGCTTCTTCTCCGAGCCACCGATCGAGAAGGAGGGCCGCAGGCTTCGCCACGGGTACAGCAGCGCGCGATAGAAGCGCACGAGTGGCGCTAGGGCCGCGCCCATCCGGAGAGCGTTCCGCGAGAATAGGCCTGCGGAAGGATCTCGCCGAAGAGGGTGATCCCGACGGTAGAGACCACAAACGCGATGGCGCCGGCGAGCACCGAGTCCAGGAGCACGGTAAGCAGACAGTTTACCCCGACGTTCCCCAAAGGATCGTCGTGAGGAGCCCGTTCGCATCGCGACGCAGCTCGAGGATCGTCGTCGCGGCTGTGTTGCCCGCCTGGGAGCCTCGACTTCGAGCTGGAGGCGGCTCAGTCCGAAGAGTGCCAGGTTGAGGCCCGAGAAGATCCCCGACTGGACCAGACACAAGAGCACGGAGGGCCAGAGAATCAACTCCATGACGCCAGAGCCTTCTATGTGGGGCCTGCTGTCGAGCCCCGTGTTGATTCTATTCTACATCGTTCGGCCTCTGAGAAGAAAGCGGAGTTGGCGGCTTCGTGAAACGTGGGGCGATGAGGCCTCGACGACCTTCTATCCGTTCCGGCGGGCGGAACGTCGGCTACCCAATTCTTTGTAGGACCGTAGGCGATGACGAAGCCAGTGGCGGGCGATCCATCTGGCAAGCGGTTCCATCTGAAACCCGGCTTACATAGCGGGCCGCCCGGACCCACTGAGCGCGATGGACTTCGAGTTCGGGGATCGAGTCAGGCGCCCGCGCCAGAAGCTTGTCCACCTTCTCCTGCGCCTCCCGGTAGGGGTCGGGGGCTGGCGCAAGCGGCTCGCGCCCCGCCCGAACTAGGTGCGGGTGCCGTGGATGCGGTTCGTTCGGATGACCGAACGGTATCCGCTTCCACCGCCTCGTGTCGTGCACTCGATCTATTCGACCGCAGCGAGTCCCTGATTCGAGGAGCCGGATGCCTCAACCGGGCACGTCCGGATCTGAGGGAGGCCGGGGTGGGCAACTGCCCCGGCCACCCAACTCTCATCTTGTTAGGCCGCGAGCCTCCTGTGGGTCCCGAATACTCGATCGTCGTGGAATCACGGCTACTTATCGAGGCACATCCCCAGCCCTGGAATGCCCGCGCTGTGGGGCGCATGGGTAGGACGGCTTTCCTCCGCGCCGCTCCGTAGCGGTGGTGGCGGCACTACGGCGCCCGCCACGGAGCCGCCTTGTCGCGTTGGCGGCCATTGGCTGAAAGCATGCGACCAACGCGGGACTCGGACGCCAGGCGATCGGCCAACTCGGGCGATCGCAGCGATGCTGCGCGTCGACCGTCGCGTGGTCGCACATGATCCAGTTGCCCGAATTCACTCAGGAAGTCCGCGATCGCAACGACCGCGAGCTCGGGGAACACACGCGAGTGGCAATGAGGATCATCGACGGTCGACGTTGGCACGCCGGTTGCTTATTGACGGGTACGAGCCAACAGAGGTGAAGAGCCAGGAGGAACGGGACCATCCGAAAATAAGCACATAATAAGCAGCGCGCACGGATTCGGCGGGCAGTGGCGTATTCCGTCGCCGGGCAGCGCAATCGTAAGTATCGGGAAATGATGGGTGACTGGCGGGAAGCTGGTCGGGCCGGCGAGATTTGAACTCGCGACTTCCTGAACCCCATTCAGGCGCGCTACCAAGCTGCGCTACGGCCCGACAGGGGCATTGGGTAGCCCGTGCGGAAGGTTCTGTCGACGCCGCCTGCCGCCGCTTCGCCCTCCGGCTGGCTCGGGTCGCGCTGCTACTGCGCGAAGGCGATGTGGCGGTTGTCGGGAGCGATCCGGACGATCTCCTCCAGGACCGTCCCGTCCGGCATTCGCACCCGGAACTCGTGGTCTCCCGGAGCGAGCAGCACGCCAGCCATGGGGGTGACGCCGATCTCCTCACCGTCGATCTCGATGGTGGCCCAGGGCGTCGCGTTGATGGAGACGGAGATCGGCTCCGGGGTGGGAGGCGGAGGAGCCGGCTCGGGCTCGCGAGCGGAAGCCACGCCGCTCCTGTGCGACGGCGATCTCCGGCACCTCCTCTCGAGGAGGCTCGGAGGGCTCGACTGCGCTCTCTGCAGGCTCTTCCGGGAGCGGCGAAGGCAGAAGGATCTCGACCGCCACCTCGGATACCGCCTCCGGGGAGGCTGCGGAGATTCGACGGCGATCTCCGGAAGTACTTCCGGAACCGGCGGAGGCGGAGCGGGCACGGCTGCCACCTCCGGTGCCGCCACGGCGGGAGGCTGGGAGGGCGCGACGACAATCTCCGGAATCTCTTCCGGGACCGGCAGAGGCGGAGCGAGCGGCTGCCACCACCGGCTCCGGGGCGGGAGGCGGAGGGGCGGCTCGGGCTCGCGAGGGGAAGGCACCTGCACCGGGGCGATGGCGATCTCCCGCACCTCCTCTCGAGGAGGCTTGGCGGGCTCGACGGCGACTCTCCGGAAGCGCCTCCGGGACGGGCGGAAGCGGAGCGGGCGCGGTGGGCGCCTCCGGCTCCGGCTCGATCTCCTCGGGGCCGAGCTCCGCGTAGAAGACCACGTGGCGCATCGTCGGACCCACCTCGACGCGGTGCTCGCGGATCTCCCCGTCGGCCATCCGCGCCCGAAACACGTGCAGGCCGGGAGGCAGGAGCACGCCCGCCAGCGGGGTCACACCCAGGTACTCGCCGTCCACCTCGACGCTCGCCCAGGGCGTCGCATTGATGTTCACGGCGATCCGCTCCGCGGATTCCTCGGGCGCGGGCCGCGCGGGCATCTCCGGCGGCGGCACCGCCTCGGGCGGTGCAGCCGCCGGTGGTGCCGCCGCGGGCGGCGCCTCCGCGGGCGGCGCTGCCGCCGGGTCGGCCCCTGGCGTGGCGAGCTGCCAGGGGAGCCCCCCGCGCAGCAGCGGGACAGCTGCCAGCAGGGCCGCGATCACCAGGAGCCCGAAGACGACGAGCCGCCCGCGGCTCGCCGGGCGCTCCGCAACCGGCTCGCGCTCCGGAATCGGCTCGCGCGTCGGGACCGGCTCAGGTTCCGGGACCACCTCGCGCGTCGGAACCGGCGGGTTCGGGATCGGCGGGGGCCGGCTCCGTGGCGACCGGAGCGGAAGGCTCGGGCGGGGGCAGCGCCGCCACCCGCTCGTACCCCGCGCGCGCCTCGGTCCGATCGGGCCGGGGCGCGCGAGCGGCCGACCGAGCCTTCGCGGCAGAGCTCGCTGGCAAGCTTGTGAAGCTCCCGGGGAATCCCCGCCGATTCGAAGTGGAGCTGCGCCACCACCTCGGGATCGAAGAGCCGGACCAGGGCCGTGGGAGCGCCGGCGCGGGCGAGATGCGCGTGGATGTACTCGGCAGTCTCATCCTCGCTCATCGGCTCACTGAAGCGAAGCGTCAGCGCGTCGGGCCCGAGCGCCTCGAGGATCCGGAGCCGTGCGCACGTCTTCGGCCGCGAAGAGAACCACCCGCATCGCCCCATTGGCCTCAGCGGCCAGCTCCACGAGGCGGCGCAGCGTCGGAATCGGGATGGCGCCGGCGTCGTCCAGCAAGAGCACCAGAGCCGTTCGAGAGTCGGCGAGCCGCTCCGCCAGCTCGAGCAGGGCCGCCTCGGCATCCTCTGCGACGGGCTCGCCCAGCCAGCGTGAGAATCCACCGGAGGAACTCGCCGGGAAGCAGCGCCGTGTAGGAGATGCGAACCGTTCGGAAGGCCGCTCGAAGACGCCGCTCGAGCACCCGCAGCAGCATGGTCTTTCCGAGCCCCGGCGGACCCGTGACGGCGATGGCGCGCGCGCCTCTGCGCAGGGAGCCCTGTACCGATTCCAGCAGCTCCTGGGTCGCCCGTCGCGGAACGTAGTCCGCGGGGATCACTCGTCACCTCGAAGGGGTCGGAGCCGAATCCGAGCGGTTCGTCGCGCGGCGCAGCCTCGTGGCGGGGAAGCACCGAGAGGTTCCCGCGAGCCACCTCGCTGGCCAGGCCGTTCAGCACCCGGGGAACTCCGCCGGATCCACGATGGAGGTAGCGAATGCTGGTCGGATCGAAGCGGGCGCGGATCTCCTTGGGCGCATGGCTGCGAACCAGGTGGGCGCGCAAATAGCGGGCGGTCTCCTCGGCATTCAGCAGCGTCCGGAGCTCGACGCGGGTGGCCGCCGGCTGGAAGGAGGAGAGCATCTGGTCGGAACGGGAGTCCTCGGCCAGCGCCAGGACCAGGCGGAGGGCCCCCTCGGACTCGGCGAGGAGTGCGGAGAGCCGGCGCGCCGTCGCCACCGGCATCGAGGCGGCGTCGTCGAGCATCACCACCAGCGCCGAGCCCGATCCCTCCAGGCGAAGACTCGCCGCCAGCAGATCCCGCTCCGGATCCCGCCCGGCGCTCTCGCCGAGCAGGCCGAGGATCCAGGTGCAGAGCTCGTCCGCGGGAAGCGCGGCGAAGGGCAGGTAGACGACGCGGAAGCTCGAGACCAGCCGCCGCTCGAGAACCCGCAAGAGCAGCGTCTTGCCGACCCCTGCGGCTCCGACCAGGACGACGGGCGCCCTCCCCTCGCGAATCGCCCGGCGGAGGGCCTCGAGAGCGTCCTCAGCAGCCGCGGTCTCGACGTAGCTGTCGGGATCCGCGGTGACCGGGAAAGACTCGACGCCTCCCGCGCGCTCGCTCACGGGACGGATCCCCCGCCGCCCCCGGCCTTCGCCATCTCGACGAAGACCTGCCAGGCCCGGGACTCGCCGGTGGGAACCTCGAGAATGCGGATCCGCAGTGACGCGTTTGGCGCGAGATGGAGCGGGCCCACCTCCACCGGCGGATCCAGGTCGACGCCGACGCGGATGCGACCCGGGGCCACCTTAACGGCGCCGCCTCCCACCACACCCGCCGCGGAGAGAGACACCTCCTCACCCTGCTCCTCCCCGATGACCTGGAAGGTCGCTCGGATCGGCGCAGTCGCCGCCGCCGCGAAGAGCGGCGGCTCCACGTCGCCCCCGATCTCGCTCAGACAGGCCGGAACCGGCGCCTCGCCGATCACCACCAGATCCAGATCCGCGCCCGCCGAAGCCAGGGCCGCCGCCGCCTTGCAGAGGTCGCCCCCCGCGCAGGAGTCATCGAGATCGCTGACAGCAATCAGCCGCACGCCGGCCCGCGTTCCTCGCTGCGAATCCGACGCGCGATCGCCTCGAGGGCGCTCGCCAGCGAGCCCTCCGAGCGGGAAGGCAGGGCCCGGGCGACGGGCGCCAGCCCTTCGCCCGGCGAGGTGTCCGGTGACGGCTCCACCGGCACGGCGCGCGTGCAGGCGGAGCCGGTCGCGGTGCCGAGAACGTGCAGCGTGACGTCGGTGTCCGGGGAGACGGGAGTGCAGGAACCTCTCGGCCACGTGCCGCGCCGCTTGCAGGTGGGTCACCCCCTCGCTGCTCACCGCCTGCATCGAGGACGTGACGTCCAGGAGCAGGTGCACTGGAGGCGGCACCCAGGGGTCCCAGTCGCAGCACCGGGGGGCGGCGCGAACCACCTCGACGCGCACCGCAGCCGGCGGCGGGAGGGCCGCGCAGGCGAGAAACGCGGCAGAGAGAAGAGCGGCGGCGCCTCCTCACGGCGGTGGTCCGTCCCCGCCGCGCACCTCCTCGAAGAGGCGAATCAGCTTGGGGGAGTAGACGGGCCGGATCCAGACGGAGCTCCGGCTGGGCGCGGAGGGCCCGCTCGAGACTCGCCCGGGCCGCCTCCTCCTGCCCGAGGGCAATCTCCGCCGTGGCGGCGAGCACCTCCAGCTGTGCGCGCTTGTCGCGGCCGCTCCCAGGCCGGCTCCTGCGTCTCCAGGAGCCTCCTGCCGCGCTCCACCCACTCCAGGGCGAGCTCGAAGCGAGCCTCCTGGAGCGCCTCCTCGGCGGCAGCGATCGGCTCCATCTCCTCCAGCAGCGAAGGCCGGAAGCTCTCCCGCGCTCCCGCGCCGCTCGTTTCCCGCGTGGAGTCCGAGCCACCACGACGCGGATCGGCTCCCCGAGATCTTCGGACCACCCGCCGGACCGGCGCGGGAAGCTCCTGCCCCTCCCTCCACCTCGATCATTTCGGCGCCGAGGATCTCCGGGCGAACCGAGCGCACCGGGGCGGTGCGGCGGCGGCCTGGGCGAAGTCGAGGCGACCCGGATCCAGGCAGCTCGCGTGGCGCCAGACCCGATTCGACAGGGCTCGGGAACGGGCTTCGAGCTTCCTCGCGGCTTCGGCGAGCTGATCCGCACGGATCTCGGCCCACGCCGCCCGCAGCGGATCCGGTCCGAGACCCTGGGAAGCGGCTCGATCTCACCGGCCCAGGCTGCGCAGAGATAGAGCTCCGCCCGCGCCGTGGCCGAGAGACGCCCCCGACAGCAGGAGTGCCCCGAGGATGACGGCGAGCGCGCGCCTCAAACGATCAGAGCATCCCCCGGATGGACTGGAGCTCGTCCCGGATCCGCCGAAGCGAGACCCGCGGATCGCGGTCCTGCACCGGCTTGGGTCGCGGAGTCTCCAGAGCGCGGCCGACACCGAGATCCCGAAGCTTCTTCCGCGCGCCCGCGATCGTGTAGCGCTCCTCGTAGAGGAGCCGCTTGATGAGCTGGATGACCTCGATGTCGCGCTTGCGGTAGAGGCGCTGCTTGGAGCGCGACTTGGCCGGCGCCATCCAGCGGAACTCGGATTCCCAATAGCGGAGCACGTAGGGCTTGACGCCCGTGATCCGGCTGACCTCCCCGATCCGGTAGTAGATCTTGCCGTCGGAGGAACTCTCTTCGCGCTTTC
>CAVROS010000036.1:0-243795 GCA_963722885.1 uncultured delta proteobacterium | reverse complement strand
AATCAGCTGCTCCATCAAGCCAATGGCGGTTGCCGAGGTCGGTTCCTGATGCACACACGGTCGCTCTGGAATCGCGGACTCCTGGTCCTTCACTTAGGTCCGGGTGACGGGAGGGCCGGACGGATCGATGGGGTGACGCGGGGTCGGCGCGATTGCCTCTTGCGGCCATTGGCCTTCTTGGCACTTCGTCGCTCGTCACCGTCCATTGCGCGTCCGATCTGCTGTTGGACGAGGCGGGCGGCGGCGCGCTGGGTGTCGTCGACGAGGTGAGCGTACCGCTCGGTGGTCGCTGCGCGACGGTGGCCCAGCAGGCTGCCGATCAGGGGAAGGGAAAGCCCTGACGCGGCGCCGACACTGGCGTGTGTGTGGCGCAGGTCATGGATGCGGACACGGCTGATCTCTGCCTTGTCGAGGACTCTCTGCCAGGTCTTTCGGAGGTCGTGGAGCGGGGCGCCAGGCTTCTTCGAAGAAGGAAAGACCCAGGGGCCCGCCTTTGGAAGAGACCGGAGAAGGGATACCGCGTGATCGTCGAGGAGGATCACCTTCTCGCCCGTCTTCGAGTCGGGTAGATGGAGCCTGCCGCCAGCGAGATCGACGTGTTCCCAGGCGAGGTCCAGGATCTCGCTTTTCCGGGCGCCGGTGAGAGCCAGGAGCCGGAGCGCCGCGATCGCGACGCGGCTGGCGGTGGCTTCGCGTTCGACCGCTGCCAGGGCCTGGCCGAGCCGCTGCAGCTCTTCCATGGACAGGAAGCGCTTCCGCCTCCGCTCCCGGAATCGCTGAACGTGACGGCAGGGGTTGTCGGCGTGCTCCCGGAGACCCCAGCGTTCGGCCAGGTTGAAGAGGGTGGAGAGCAGGAAGAGCACACGATTGGCCATGAACGGCGTGGACCGCATCGAGAGATGGAGCTTCGCGACGTCGCTGGCCGTGACGTCTCCCAGCCGCCGAGAGCCCAGGGCTGGCAGGACGTAGGTGTCGAGGATGCGGCGATCCTCTCGGGCGCTCGAGTCCTTCTTCTTGGGGATGTGCTCCTCGATGTAGCGCTCCGCGAGCTCGGCGACGGTGAGGGCCCGCTCGGCGGCCTTCTTCTCTTCGGCGGGATCGCGTCCCGAATGGGCCACGGCCAGCTTGGCGGCCGCCATGCGTCGGGCCTGATCCGGTGTCAGGACTCCGTGTGACCCGAGCACGATTCTCCGGGTGCGCTTCTGGGCGTTCCGATACTGGACCACGTAGACCTTCCGGCCGGTCGGGTGGACGACGAGCCCGAAGCCCGGGAGGGTGTCGTCCCAGACGAAGCGGATGCGATCGCCGGGCTCGGCTCCATCGACCACGCGCTTGGTGATCCTCGGCATTCCCCCCTCTCACCCGCGGCCCACCGCTGCTAGTAAGCACATAGTAAGCAACCTGGAGCAAAAGTCGGCGGTTTCCGGCGTAGGCCGGCGTGCTTGAGCGTAGTCGGAACTTATTGGAAATGAAAGGGGAAATGGGGTAAGTGATGGTCGGGCCGGGGAGATTTGAACTCCCGACTTCCTGAACCCCATTCAGGCGCGCTACCAAGCTGCGCTACGGCCCGACACGGGCATTGGGTAGCCCTTGCGGAAGGTTCTGTCGACGCCGCACCGGCCTCCGCTTCGCTCGGTCTGGCTCCGCTCGCCTTCCTACGGCGCGAAGGCGATATGGCGGTTGTCCGGGGCGATCCGGACGGTCTCTTCGAGGACCTTTCCGTCCGGCATTCGTGCCCGGAACGAGTGGTCCCCCGGAGCGAGCAGCACCCCGGCCATGGGGGTGACGCCGATCTCCTCGCCGTCGATCTCGATGGTGGCCCAGGGCGTCGCGTTGATGGATACGGAGATCGGCCGCGGGGCAGGAGGCGGGGAGCTCGGTCTCGCGGGCGGAAGCCACCTGTTCGGGAGCGACTGCGACCTCCGGCACCTCTTCCTCGGAGGGCTGGGAGGACCCCACGGTGATCTCCGGCCGCTCCTCCGGGACCGGCGGAGGCGGAGCGATTGCGGCTGCCACCTCGGGCTCCAGGGCAGGAGGCGGAGGGGCGGGCTCGGGCTCGCGAGCGGGAGCCACCCGCTCCGGGGCGACGGCGGTCTCCGGCACCTCCTTCTCGAGAGGCTTGGACGGCTCCACAGCGACCTCCGGAAGCTCTTGCGGGACCGGCGGAGGCGGAGCGAGCGCGGCTGCTGTCTCCGGCGCCGGCTCGATCTCCTCGGGGCTGACCTCCGCGTAGAAGACCACGTGGCGCATCGTCGCACCCACCTCCACGCGATGCTCGCGGATCTCCCCGTCGGGCATCCGCGCCCGAAACACGTGCAGACCGGGAGGGAGGAGCACGCCCGCCAAGGGGGTCATACCCAGGTACCTGCCGTCCACCTCGATGCTCGCCCAGGGCGTCGCATTGACGTTCACGGCGATCAGCTCCCCGGATGCCTCGGGCGCGAGCGGCGCGGGCATCTCCCGCGGCGGCACTGCTGCGGGCGGCGTAGCCGCCGGGTCGTCCCCCTGCGTGGCAGGCTTCCAGGGAAGGCCGCCGCGCAGTAGCGGCACCGCTGCCAGCAGGACCGCAGCGACCAGAAATCCGAAGACGAGGAGCCGCCCGCGGCTCGCCAGGCGCCACGGGACCGGCGCGGTCTCCGGGATCGGCTCGGGCTCCGGCTCCGAGGCGACCGCCTCGGAAGGCCCAGTTGGGGGCGGCGGAGCCTGGGGCTCGGAGCCCGCGTGGGCTTCGCGCAGCTCGGGCGTGGGTGCGGGAGCGGCAACCGCATCAGCGCCATCGCGGAAGAGCGCCCCGACGAGTCTGTGAATCTCCCGGGGAATCCCCGCCGAGTCGACGTGGAGCTGGGCCACCACCTCGGGATCGAAGCGCTCGACGAGAGCCGTCGGAGCGATGGCACGGTCGAGACGCGCATGAATGTACGTGGCAGTCTCGTCCTCGCTCATCGGCTCAACTGAAGCGAAGCGTCACCGCGTCGGCCCCGAGCGCGTCGAGGATCCGAGCAGTGCGCACATCGTCGGCTGCGAAGAGGACGACTCGCATCGCCCCATCGGCCTCGCCGGCCAGCTCCACCAGGCGGCGCACCGTCGGAATCGGGATGGAGCCCGCGTCGTCCAGCAAGAGCACCAGCGTCGTTCGAGAGCGAGCCGAGGCGCCGCACCAGCTCCAGCAGGGCAGCCTCGGCATCCTGCGCGGCGGGCTCGCCCTCCAGGGTGAGAATCCACCGACAGAACTCGTCGGGAAGCAACGCCGTGTAGGAGATCCGAAGCGGTCGGTAGCCCCCTCGAAGACGCCGCTCGAGGACCCGCAGCAGCATGGTCTTCCCGAGTCCCGGCGGACCCGTGACGGCGATGGCGCGCGCGCCTTTTCGCAGCGAGCTCTCTACCCCTTCCAGCAGATCCTGGGTCGCCTGCCGCGGAACGTAGTAGGCGGGATCACTCGTCACGTCGAACGGGTCGGGGCCAAATCCGAGCGGTTCGTCGCGCGCCGCGGTCTCGTGGCGCGGAAGCACCGAGAGGTTCCCCCGAACCACCTCGCCGGCCAGGCCGTTCAGTACACGGGGAACGCCCCCGGATCCGCGGTGGAGGTAGCGAACGCTGGTCGGATCGAAGCGCGCGCGTATCTCCTGTGGCGCATCGCTGCGCGTCAGGTGAGCGCGCAGATAGCGGGAGGTCTCCTCCGCATTCATCAGTGTGCGGAGCTCGACGCGAGTCGCCGCTGGCTGGAAGGAGGAGAGCATCTGATCGGAACGGGAGTCCTCGGTCAGCGCCAGGACCAGGCGGAGGGCCCCCTCGGCCTCGGCGAAAAGGGAGGAAAGGCGGCGCGCCGTCGCCACCGGCATCGAGCCGGCGTCATCGAGCATCACGACGAGCGCCGAACCCGTTTCCTCCAGGCGAAGACCCGCCGCCAGGAGATCCCGTTCCGGATCCCTCCCCGGACTCTGCCCGAGCAGACCGAGGATCCAGGTACAGAGCTCGTCCGCGGGAAGCGCGGCGAAGGGCAGGTAGACGACGCGCAAGCTCGAACCGAGTCGCCGCTCGAGAACCCGCAAGAGCATCGTCTTGCCGACCCCCGCGGTTCCGACCAGGACGACCGGCGCCGTCCCCACGCCAATCTCCCGGTAGAGGGTATCGAGAGCGTCTTCGGCAGCCGTGGTCTGGACGTAGTTGTCGGGATCCGCGGTGATCGGAAAGGACTCGACCCCCTCCGCGCGCTCGCTCACGGAACGGATTCCTCGCCGACTCGGAGATTGAACCCATCGATGAAGACCTGCCAGCGCTGGGCCTCGCCCTGGGGAAGCTCGAGAATGCGGATCCGCAGTGACGCGTTCGGGGCGAGATCGACCGGGCCGACCTCCACCGGGGGTTCCAGATCGACACCGACGCGGACCCGCCCCGGGGGCACCTTGACGGCGGCATCCCCCACCCTTCCCACCACCGGGAGAGGCGCTTCGTCACCCGGCGCTTCCCCGATGATGCGGAAGGTCGCTCGGGTCGGTGCAGGCGCCGCGGCCATGAGAGCGGCGGCTCTGCGTCGCCACCGACCTGGCCCAGACAGGCCGGGATCGGCGCGTCGCCGATCACCACCAGATCCAGATCCGCGCCCGCCGAAGCCAGGGCCGCCGCCGCATCGCAGAGGTTGCCCTCCGCGCACGACGCGTCGAGATCGCTGATCGCAACCAGGCGCACGCCGACCCGCCCTTGCTCCTCATTGCGAATCCGACGCGCGACCTCCTCGAGAGCACTCGCGAGGGAGCCCTCCGAGCGGGAAGGCAGGGCCCGGGCGATCGGTGCCAGCCCTTCGCCCGGCGAGGTGTCCGGCGCGACCTTCACCGGCACCGCGGGCGTACAGCCGGTGCCGATCGCGGTGCCGAGGACGTGCAGCGTGACGTGGACGTCCGGGGAAAGGGAGTAGAGGAACCTCTCCGCCGCGTGGCGCGCCGCCTGGAGGTAGGTCACCCCCTCGGTGCGCGCTTCCTCCATCGACGAAGTGACGTCCAGGAGCAGGTGGACGGGAGGCGGCGTCGACTGGTCCCAGTCCAGTACCGGGAGCGCGGCGCGAACCACGTCCACACGAACCGAAGCCGGCACCGGCGGCTCGGGTGCCGCGCAGGCGAGAAGCGCGGCAGAGATGAGAACGGCGGCGGCGAGCCTCACGGCGAGGGTCCCCCTGCGGCGCGAACCCGATCGAACAGGCGAACCAGCTTGGGGGAGTGACGAGCCGGATCCAGGCTGAGCTCCGGCTCGGCGCGGAGCGCCCGTCTCGAGACTCTCCCGGGCTGCGTCCTCCTGGCCGAGGGCGATCTCCGCCGTGGCGGCGAGCACCTCCAGCTGCGCGCGGCGACCCGGCCCCTCCCGCGTCGACCCCTCTGCCTCCAGCAGCCTCCTGCCGCGTTCCACCCACTCGAGGGCGAGCTCGAAGCGAGCCTCCCGGAGCGCCATCTCCGCGGCGACGATCGGATCCGTTTGCCTCGAGTACGGAAGGCTGGAATCTCTCCAGACGCTCTTCCCTGCCCTGTGCCGACCTCGGAGCTCGAGCCATGACGACCCGAATCGGCTCCCCCGGATCCCAGGACCACTCGCTGACCGGCTCGGGCAGCTCTCTCCCCCCTGACCTGATCGGCACCGAGAATCGGCGGGCGAGCCCAGCGCACCGGGGCGGTCCGACTGAGAGCGTGGACGAATTCGAGACGATCCGGATCCAGGCAGCTCGCGTGGCGCCAGACCCGATTCGCGAGCACCCGGGAGTGGGGCTCGAGCTTCCACGCGGCCTCGACGAGCTGATTCGCCCGGATCTCGGCCCATGCCGCACGCAGGGGATCCGGATCCGACACGCTGGGAAGGGGATCGATCTCACCGGCCCAGGGCGCACAGAGACGGGAGCTCTGCCCGCGCCACGGCCGCGGGCGTCCCCAACAGCAAGAGCGCCCCGAGGATGGCGGCGATCGCACGCGTCACGCGCTCAGAGCATCCCCCGGATGGATTGGAGCTCATCCCGGATCCGCCGCAGGAAGACCTGCGGATCGCTGGTCCTGCGAGACTTTGGGTTGCGGGCTCTCCAGAGCACGGCCGACACCGAGATCCCGAAGCTTCTTCCGCGCGCCGGCGATCGTGTAACGCTCCTCGTAGAGAAGCCGCTTGATGAGCTGGATGACGTCGATGTCGCGCTTGCGGTAGAGGCGCTGCTTGGAGCGCGACTTGGCTGGCGCCATCCAGCGGAACTCGGATTCCCAGTAGCGGAGCACGTAGGGCTTGACGCCCGTGATCCGACTGACCTCCCCGATCCGGTAGTAGATCTTGCCGTCGGAGGAACTGTCTTCGCGCTTCTTCGCTCGCTGCGCCATCGCCCCGCCTCACGGGTCCTCCGCCGCATGCGCCGGACTACCCGCACCGCAAGCCCTCGGCTTGCCTCAAGAGGAAATCAAATCCCCGAGTCAGCGCCATTCCCTCTCTGCGGCGCATCCTCGTCGTTCAGGATGTTTTTTAGCACGAGACTGGGCTTGAATGTCAGAACTCTTCGGGCGGCGAGCCGGATTTCCTCGCCAGTCTGGGGATTGCGTCCCTTTCGTGCGTTCTTCTCCCGCACGACGAAGTTCCCGAATCCCGAGATCTTGACCTTCTCCCCGTCCGCGAGGGTCTCCTTGATGATCTCGAAGACCTTCTCCACGAGCTCGGCGGACTCCTTCTTGGAGAACCCGACGCGCTCGTAGATGTGCTCGACGATATCTGCTTTCGTCATGCTCTCCCCCTCCCTGAGTACTAGCCCGGGCTAAACGCTACCGCAGCTCACCGCCGAAGCGATGCGCCAACAGGTTGATGATCCGATCGGTCGCCTTGGCGACCTCGGGATCCGTCAGGCTCCGATCCGCGCGCTGGAACACCAGCCGGAAGGTCAGACTGACCTTCCCCTCAGGAACGCCCTTTCCCTCCCAGCGGTCGAAGACCTCCACCGAGGTGAGGGCGGCCCCGCCCGTCTTCCGGATCGCCTCGAGCACCTCGCCGGCCTGGGTGGCGCGATCCAGCAGCACGGCGAGATCCCGCCTCACGCTCGGATGATACGAGACCTCTCGATACTGGGGATCGCGGCGGGGGATCCGCCCCAGCGCCTCCAGATCCACCACCAGCATGGCCGTGGGCGCCTCGATCTCGAAGCGGGCCGCGGTCTCCGGGTGGAGCTCGCCAACCGCGGCGACGCTCCCCTCTCCGATCCAGAACTCGCCGGCCGCGCCGGGATGCAGGTAGGGCTCGCTGGTGCCCGCGCGGAAGGTCCAGGGACGCCCGAGATCGGCCAGCAGGCGCTCGCCGACTCCCTTCGCCCGGAAGAAGATCGGAACCTCCGTCGACTCCCAGAGCGACGCTCCTTCGGCATCGCTCAGCACCGCGACGGCCTGGAGAGGCTCTTCGGGAAGCTCATCCGCCTCCGCGGGCCAGAAACACCCGGCTCACCTCGAACAGCCGCAGCCGCTCCACCTGCCGTCTCAGGTTGGCCTGGGTGGCTCGGAGCAGCGACGGCACCAGGGTGGTGCGAAGCACGGAGTCGGTCGACTGGATCGGGTTGAGCAGCTCGACGGCGCGCCGGCGCCGATCGTCGGGAGCGAGCTGCAGGGCGTCGGGATCCCCCGGCCGGGCCGCCGGGAAGGTCATGACCTCGGTCAGTCCGCTGCCCTGAAGGCTCTGGGAGACCTCCAGCATCAAGCGGCGGCGCGGCGGCACCTCGACGCCGGCGAAGGCTCCCTCCGGCAGGGTCGAGGGGATGCGGTCGTAGCCGTGGAGTCGGGCGATCTCCTCGATCAGATCCGCGGGCAGGTGCAGATCGTTGCGGTAGCTCGGCGGGCGGCAGAGGAGGGAGCCCTCTTCGGCCCGCGCTCGCCTCGATGTCCAGACGGGAGAGCAGCTCGATCATCTCCTCGTCGGGGATCTCGGTTCCGAGCAGTCGATTCGCCCGGGAGGGATCGAGCCGGATCTCCTCGGTCACCGGGGGCGGCTCCCCCAGCACCTCCACCGCCCCCTTCGAAATCGTTCCGCCGCAGAGCTCCTGAATCAGCCGCGCGGCGCGAGCGGCGGCGCGCCCGGAGCCCTCTCGATCCAACCCGCGCTCGAAGCGATAGGAGGCATCGGTCTGAAGTCCGAGCCGCCGCGCCGTGCGACGCACCCGGGAGGGCTGGAAATGGGCGCTCTCGATCAGCACCTCCGTGGTCTGCTCCCCGACCTCGCTCTCGAAGCCGCCCATGACGCCGGCGATGGCGATCGCGCCCTCGGCGTCGGCGATCACCAGATCCTCGGGAGAGAGCTCCCGGGTCTGCCCGTCCAGGGTCACGATCTTCTCGCCCTGCTCGGCGGCGCGGACCCGCTACCACCCCACCGCGGAGCTTGGCCAGGTCGAAGGCGTGCAGAGGCTGACCGAACTCCAGCATCACCAGGTTCGTCACGTCCACGACCGGGTTGATCGAGCGCATTCCCGCAGCTTCCAGCCGCTCCCGCAGCCATTCCGGAGAGCTGCCCGATCTCGATCCCGCGCACCACACGGGCCACGTAGCGGTGGCAGCCGGCGCGGTCGTCGATCTCCACGCGGATGTCTTCGCTCGCCGGCCGCTCGCTCTCGGGAACCTCCGTGGGAGGCGTGCGGATCTCCCCTCCGAAGTGCGCTCGCACCTCCCGGGCGATTCCCAGCATCGAGACCCAGTCGCCGCGGTTCGGGGTGATCGCCACGTCGAAGACGGTCTCTCCGCAGCGGCAGCACCTCGCCCAGCGGCGCACCCACCGGAGCATCGGGGTCCAGGACCCGGATCCCCTCGTGATCGTCGCCGAGATGCATCTCCCGGTCCGAGCAGATCATCCCGTTGGAGCGCACCCCGCGGATCTTGGCGCGCTTGACCCGCTCGCCGCCAGGCAAGACCGTCCCGTGGGTCGCCACCGCCACCTTCTGCCCGGCGGCCACGTTGTGAGCGCCGCAGACGATCTCCAGGGGCTCACCGTCGCCGAGATCGACCTTGCAGACCGAGAGCCGGTCCGCGTCGGGGTGCCGCGCGTGCTCGACGACGTGACCCACCCGCAGCCCGGAGAGATCCGGACCGGTTCGGAGGATCTCCTCGATCTCGAGACCGGCCATCGTCAGCCACTCTTCCAGATCCTCCACGGAGCTCGGGAGATCGACCCACTCGGAGAGCCAGCCCAGGGGCACGCGCATCAGATCTGCTCCACCACCCGCACGTCGCCGTCGAATAGCAGCTGGATGCTGGGGATCCCGAAGCGCTCCATGGCGGTCCGATCGATCCCCATTCCGAAGGCGAAGCCCTGATAGCGCTCAGGATCGATGCGGCAGTTGCGCAGCACCTGGGGGTGGATCATCCCGCAGCCACCCCATTCGAACCACTGCCCTTCCCACTCGAAATCCATCTCCGCCGAAGGCTCAGTAAATGGAAAGAAACTCGCGCGAAAACGGAGTCTTATATCGCTTCCCATCAAGTGGCGAGCGAAGGCGTAGAGGGTGCCCTTGAGGTCGGCGAAGGTGACGTCCTCGCCGACGCAGAAGGCCTCGATCTGATGGAACATCGGGTAGTGGGTCGCATCCAGGTCATGGCGGTAGACCCGCCCCGGGGCCACGAATCGGAACGGTGGCGTGCGTCCCGTCATGGCCCGGATCTGGACGTTCGAGGTGTGGGTGCGGAGCAGGTTCCCCCCGGAGACGAACATGGTGTCCTGCATGTCCCGGGCGGGGTGATCGTCGGGGAAGTTGAGGGCGCTGAAATTGTTGTAGTCGGTTTCGACCTCGGGGCCGTCCTCGATGGAGTAGCCGAGCGAGGTGAAGAAGTCGCACATGTCCCGCTCCACCAGCGTCACCGGATGCAGGTGGCCGCGGGAAGGGGAATGCCCGGGGAGCGTCACGTCCAACTGACGCTCGGCCAGCGCGCGTCCGCGGTCCTCGCGCTCGAGGGACGCTCGCCGCTCGCCGGCCCGGCTCTCGATCCGCTGTTTGGCGGCGTTGGCCATCTGGCCGACCCCGGAGCGCTCCTCAGGCGGCAGCTGGCCGAGTCCGCGCAGCACCGCGGTGATCGATCCCTTCTTGCCGAGGAACCGCGAGCGGATCTCCACGAGCTCCTGGACCGAGGCCGCCGCGGCGATGGCTGCCTCGGCCTCGCTCACGATCCCGTCCAGGGATTCCCGCGTGGTCGACATGCCGCCCTGCTAGGCGAGCTTGGACTTGGCGAGATTCGCCAGATCCGCGAAGGCCTGGGGATCGGAAACCGCCAGATCCGCCAGGTTCTTCCGATCCACCTCGACGCCAGCCTCGGACAGCCCGTGCATGAAGCGGCTGTAGGAGAGGTCGTGCTCGCGAACCGCCGCGTTGATGCGGGCGATCCAGAGGATGCGGAACTGCCGCTTCCGCTGCTTGCGGTCGCGATAGGAGTACTTCCAGCCCCTCTCGACCGCCTCCCGGGCGGTCTTGATCAGGCGCCTCCGGGTTCCGTAATAGCCCTTGGCCTGGCGGAGAATCCGCTTGTGGCGCTTGTGTGCCGCGCTACCGCGCTTGACTCGAGGCATGGCGCTGCCCTCTCCTTGAACGATCTCGGCTAGAGATACGGAACCATCTGCTTCAGGCGCGGGCGATCCGCCTTGCTGACCTCGCCCTCCTCGCGAAGGTGCCGCTTCCGCTTGCTCGACATCTTGGTGAGGATATGGCGTTTGCCCTGCTTCTGATGCTTCAGTTTACCCGTGCCGGTCTTCTTGAACCGCTTCGCGGCCCCTCGGTGGGACTTCATTTTAGGCATCTAGTTCTCCTGCTCCGCCTTCGGAGCCCTCCGCCTGTCGGGCGGCCTCTTCCTGGGCGGCCTTCCTCGCCTCTTCTTGGCCGCCTCCACCGCCTCCCGGTTCGGCACCAGGATCATCGAAAGGAAGCGACCCGTCATCTGGGGCGGATTCTCGACACTCACCAGCTCGCCCAGCAGCTCCTTCACCTGATCGAGCTTCGCGTAGCCGTTGCGCCGATGAGCCATCTCGCGCCCCCGGAACATCACCGTCACCTTGACCTTGTCGCCATCCATCAGGAACCGCCGAGCGTTCTTCAGCTTGAAGGCCAGGTCGTGGTCATCGGTGCTCGGGCGCATCTTCACTTCTTTGAGGGATGCCGCACGCCCTCTTCCCTTGGCCTTGCCCGCCGCGGCCTTCTTCTTCTGCTCGTACTTGTACTTCCCGTAGTCCATGATCCGGCATACGGGCGGACTGGCGTTGGGCGCGACCTCGACCAGGTCGTACCCCTCTTCCTCAGCCCGGGTGCGGCCCTCATCGGGCGTCACCACCCCGAGTTGCTCACCGTCTGCGCCGATGAGACGAATCTCACGTGCGCGAATCCGCTCGTTTATCTCGGACGGTATCCTTGTCAGCGATACGCTTACCCTCCTTGGGAGCCTTCAGCTCCGCCGCCGGGCGATCTCGGAAGCGAGTTCCGACACGAAGGCGTCCACCGGAATCGCCTCCGCGCTTCGCTTCGAGTCGCGCCGACGCCGAGGCGTGACGGTCCCGTCTTGCTGCTCCTGATCCCCCACGACCGCCATGATCGGGATCTTCTGTACCTCGGCCTCACGGACCTTGAAGCCGAGCTTCTCGCCCCGCTCGTCCAGCTCGGCGCGAATTCCGGCGTCGGCGAGCGCAGCGTGAACCTTCCGTGCGAACTCCAGGTGCCGATCGGCGATCGGAAGGACCGCGACCTGCACCGGAGCGAGCCACAGCGGGAAATCCCCCCCCGTGTGCTCGAGGTAGATGGCGATGAAGCGCTCCAGCGAGCCCAGCACCGCTCGATGCAGCATGGCGGGCTGGTGATCCTTCCCGTCGCGGCCGGTGTAGCGCAGACCGAAGCGCTCCGGCATCGCCAGGTCGATCTGCACGGTGGCCAGGGTCCAGGCCCGGCCCAGCACGTCCTCGAAATCGAACTCCACCTTGGGACCGTAGAAGACCCCCTCCCCTTCCTTGATGCCGCAGGGGTAGCCCGCGCGTTCCACCGACTCGATGAGCTCCTTCTCGGCGCGGTCCCAGTCGGCGGAAGCGCCGAGGAACTTCTCCGGGCGGGTCGATACGCAGACCTTGACGCCCTCGAGCGCCAGATCGTCGTAGACCTGCCGGGTCATGTCGAAGAAGGCCTGGATCTCCTCGGGAACCTTCTCGCGCTCGCAGTAGATGTGGGCATCGTCCTGCGAGAAGGTCCGCACCCGCGAGAGCCCCGTCAGCGTGCCGCTCCGCTCGTTGCGGTGCAGCCGCGAGAACTCGGCGAAGCGGAGCGGAAGGTCGCGGTAGGAGCGCTTGGTGTGGGCGAAGAGTCGGCAGTGCCCGGGGCAGTTCATGGGCTTGACGGCCATCTCTTCGCCCTCGTCCCCTTCCATCAGGAACATGTCTTCCCGAAAGAGGTCGTAGTGGCCCGAGATCTTGAATAGGTCGGTCCGGAAGAGCTGCGGGGTGATCACCTCCTCGTAGCCGTATTTCGGGTAGAGCGACTTGATGTAGTCGACCAGGCCGTTGTAGAGCACCGTGCCCTTCGGGTGATAGAAGGGCGAGCCCGGCGAGAGCGGGTCGATGTGGAAGAGATCGAGCGCCGCGCCCACCCGGCGATGGTCGCGCTTCTTCGCCTCTTCGATGGCCGCGAGGTAGGCGGTGAGCTCCTTCTTGGAGGAGAAGGCCGTCCCGTAGATGCGCTGCAGCATCGGGTTGCTCTCGTCGCCCCGCCAGTAGGCGCCGGCGGCCTCGAGGAGCTTCACGGCGCCGATCTGGCCGACCCGCTGCACGTGGGGGCCGCGGCACAGATCGACGAAATCGCCGTGACGGAAGAGGGTGATGTCCTCGCCATCGGGTACGTCACCGATGCGCGACACCTTGAGCTCTTCACCCATGCTCTCGAAGAGCGCGATCGCCTCGTCGCGGCTGACCACCTCGCGAGTGAAGGCCGCGCCCTCGGCAATGATCTCCAGCATTGCCTTCTCGATCCTCTCGAGATCCTCGGGCGTGAAGGGACGCTCCACCAGGAAGTCGTACTGGAACTTCTCGCTGTGGTCGGAGCGACCCACGTCGATCTGGACGTCGGGAAAGACGCGCTTCACCGCATCCGCCATCACGTGCTCGGCAGAGTGACGGATCACCTCTCCGGCGGCGGGATCCTCGCGCGTGACGATCTCGAGGGCGGCGTCGGTTCGGAGAGGAACGCGCAGATCGACGAGCTGGCCGTCGACGCGCCCCGCCAGGGCCGCGCGTGCCAGTTTCTTGCCGATGCGTTCGGAGACGTCGAGAACGGTTGAACCCTCGGGCACCTCGAGCGTCTGGCCGTCGGGAAGACGGATCTCGATTTCGCTCATGCGTGTCGAAGGATCATGGCAGCCAACATTCCGAGTGCTTTCGCGGTGGCCTCTATCGTTAGCGGGCGATTCCATGGAGTGGTAGGCACGGGCGGGGTCGAACCGCCGACCTCCGCCGTGTCAAGGCGGCGCTCTAGCCACTGAGCTACGTGCCTAAAACCCGCTAACGGGGCGAAATCAATACCGATTCAGGAAACCCGTGTCAATCTTCGACGGCTCCCGGAAGCTCGACGATACGGATCCGCATGGATTGGCCATCGGCGGACACGGGCTCGACCCTGAATCCCTCGGGTGGAGGCGCCACCAGACGCTCCATCAGCTCCGGTGGCGCGAGCCGCGAATCCACCCGGAGCTCGACCCGGCCCGACTCGAACACCGCAGGAATCACGGAGGTCGCCCCTCCCCGCTCCATCAGGTGCCTGCGCAGGCCCAGATAGGCTCGGTAGGAAGGCAGGTCCTCCACCACCACCCAGACCTCCCGTCCGGAGCCCTCCACGGGCGCCGCGAGGAGCAGGCCCGCCGCATCGAGGGCGCTCTCGATGCGGGTGACGTCCACGAAGACCTCGGCCAGCAGCACGTACTCGGTCGAGATCTCCGGATCGGCCAGCAGGAGCGCGCGTCGCTCCCCGCGATCTTCCAGAACCTTGTAGCCCACCGTGAAATCCCGCGGCTTCCCGCCCAGCACCTGACCGAGATCGAGGTCCGGATCCTCGGCGGCGTCGTGGGAGAGGAGCTCCCGCGCCACCCGCTCGACGGCCTGGGCCAGAGCGGCGCCCAACGCCGCCTGCCGGACCGGTACTCCGGACGGGGCGTCGGCCCCGGCCGGGACCACGCCCACGACCTCCAGCCGGCGCACCTCGGCCGGCGCCTGGGACGCCACCAGCAGCATCAGCAGCGCGAGCCCCAGCAGCTCGCCTCACAGATCCACCTCTGCCACCGGACGCCCGAAGAGCCCGTTCACGGCGAGCACCAGCTCGTCGCTGGGATCGACGCCGCGCCCACCCGCCAGGGACATGATGGTCTCGCTCTCGCCGGGAATCAGCAGGTGGAGCAACGCCGCGCAGTCCCCGCTGTGCGCCTCGAGCAACCTCCGGAGCGCCAGCATCCGGTCCCGGGTGGCCTCAGCCGCCTCCACGCGAATTCGCACCTGGGCAGCCAGGTTCGACTCGGCGTCTTCGAGCTCGAAGGCGTCGCGCACCAGAATCTTGGGCGGATCCAGGGTCTCCATGGTGCCCGAGACGAGCAGCGGCATGGTCCGTTTCCCTTCCGAATCGGCGTCCAGCGCTTTCTTGAGGATTTCCCGCAGCCGGGCGTAGTCATTGGCGAAGATCACCAGCTCGAAGCTGCCCTCCAGATCCTCCAGTGTCCCGAAGGCCATGGTCTTGCCCCGGCGGGTGCGGGTCTCCCGGAGCGAGGTAATCAGCCCCCCGACCCGGACCTCCCTCCCCAGCTTCTCGGAAGCCGCGGTGGCGGTGGTGTCGCTGAAGCGGGCGAGGGCTGGGGCGAACGACTCCAGCGGATGTCCGGTCACGTAGAAGCCCAGCACCTCCTTCTCGTAGCCGAGGCGTTCCTGCTCGGTCCAGGGCGCCGCGTCGGGGATCTCGGGGAGGGCCGGCCCGCCGTCGGCTGCATCCCCGAAGAGACTCACCTGACCGATCTCCCGGTCCCGCTGGGCGGCCGCTCCGCTCTCGAGGGCCATGTCGAGGCCGACCCAGAGCCGGGCGCGGCTCTCCTCGATGGAGTCGAAGGCGCCGCACTTCACCAGGCTCTCCACCACCCGCCGGTTCACCTTCCTGCCATCGATGCGACAGGCGAAGTCGATCAGACTCTTGAAGTCTCCCCCCTCCCCCCGCACCGAGAGAATCGACTCGATGGCCCCTTCGCCGACGTTCTTGACCCCGGCGAGACCGAAGCGGATCCCCCCGGCCACCGGCGTGAAGTCCCGCTCGGATTCGTTCACGTCGGGCGGCAGGACGTCGATCTTCTGCTCCCGCGCGTGGGCGATGTAGCGCGCCAGCTTGTCGTGGTTCCCGGCCTCGATGGAGAGCAGGGCCGAGAGGTACTCGCGGGGGTGGTTCGCCTTCAGATAGGCCGTCTGGTAGGTGATCAGCGCGTAGGCCGTCGAGTGGGCCTTCGGGAACCCATAGCTCGCAAACTCGGCCATGAGTCCGAAGATCTTGTCGGCCTTCTCCGAGTCGATGCCGTTGGCCTCCGCGCCGCGCATGAACTTCTCGCGGTGCCTGGCCATCTCGGCGTGCTTCTTCTTGCTCATGGCCCCGCGCAGCAGATCGGCCTCGCCCAGTGTGTAGCCGGCCAGGCGGTGGGCGATCTGCATCACCTGATCCTGGTAGACGATCACTCCGAGCGTCTCCGCGGTCAGCTCCTCGAGCTCGGGAACCAGATACTCGACCTTGGTGATCCCGTGCCTGCGGCTGACGTAGTCGGTCACCATCCCCGAGCCGAGGGGCCCGGGCCGGTAGAGGGCGATCAGCGGGACCACGTCCTTGAACTCGCGGGGCTTGATCTTCACCACCAGGTCGGTCATTCCCGAGGATTCCATCTGGAACACGCCCTCGGTATCACCCCGGCAGAGCAGGTCGTAGGCGGGCTCGTCGTCCAGGGGAATCGTCGCGGCGGAGAAGCCCGGGAAGCCCCCCTTCCGGATCAACCGCTCCGCGTCGGCGATGATGGTGAGCGTGCGCAACCCGAGAAAGTCGAACTTGACCAGGCCGACCTTCTCGACGCAGCGCATGTCCCACTGGGTGATGACGTCGCCGGAGCGGGAGTCCCGGTAGAGCGGAACCATCTCGATCAAGGGCCGGTTCCCGATCACGACTCCGGCCGCATGGGTCGAGGCGTGCCGCGTCAGCCCTTCGAGGCGCCGCGCGGTCTCGACCAGCTTCGCCACCTGCCCGTCGGCCTCGACGCGAGCGCGGAGCTCCGGCGATTGCTCGAGGGCCTGGTCCAGCGTGATCCCGAGGCTCTCCGGGACCAGCTTCGCGATCCGATCCACGTCGCTGTAGCGCATGCCCAGTACCCGCCCGACGTCGCGAATCGCCGCCCTGGCCTGAAGCGTCCCGAAGGTGATGATCTGGGAGACCCGCTTCTCTTCCTCCCCTTCCCCGTCGTACTTCTCTCCGACGTAACGGATCACTTCGTCGCGCCCGCGCATGCAGAAATCGACGTCGATGTCCGGCATCGAGACCCGCTCGGGATTGAGAAATCGCTCGAAGAGAATGTCGTACTCGATTGGATCTACGCCGGTAATGCCGAGTCCGTAAGCGGCGAGACTGCCCGCGGAGGAGCCCCTCCCGGGCCCCACCGGGATCTGGTTCCTCCGGGCGTGCTCGATGAAATCCGCCACGATCAGGAAGTACCCCGCAAAGCCCATCTTCTTGATCACGCCGAGCTCGTAGTCCATGCGCTCGACATAGGGGCGAAAGTCGGCACCGAAGGGCTCGTCGGGAGCCAGGCCGAAGCGCTCGCGGAGCCCGGCGAATGCCTTTTCCTCCAGAACCGCCTCGCGGGTGGTGCCGGCGGGCACCTGGAATTCGGGCATGTGATAGCTGCCCATGGGGATCTCGACGTCGCAGCGTTCGGCGACCTCCATGCTGTTGGTGACGGCAGAGGGATGATCGTGGAAGAGGTCCATCATCTCGTCGCCGGACTTCAGATAGAAGCCCCTTCCGTCGAACCGGAAGCGCTTCGGATCATCGAGGTTGGCGGCAGTTCCGATGCAGAGCAGCGCGTCGTGGTGTTCGTGGTCGTGCTCTTCGAGGTAATGGGCATCGTTGGTGGCGAGGAGGGGGAGCCGCAGATCCACCGCCATCTTCACCAGCTCGGCATTGACGGCGTCCTGCTCCGCAATTCCGTGACGCTGGAGTTCGAGGTAGTAGCGGTCCTTGAAGATCGAAGAGAAGTCCTCCACCAGGGACCAGGCCCGGTCGATCTGCCCGCCGGTGATGGCACGGCACACCGTGGAGGAGAGGCAGCCGGAGGTGGCGATCAACCCCTCGTGCCGCTGCCGCAGCAGGTCGATGTCGATCCGCGGCCGGTAGTAGAAGCCCTCGAGATAGGCCTTCGAAACCAGGTAGATCAGGTTCCGGTAGCCCGTCTCGTTCATCGCCAGCAGCAGCAGGTGGTGGATGGCATCGAGGCCGCTGGAATCCCGTTCGCGCTTCTCCCGGTCGAAGCGCGAGCCGCCGGCGATGTAGACCTCGCAGCCGAGGATCGGCTTGACGCCGTTGGCCCGGGCCTTCTCGTAGAACTCGACGGCACCGAACAGGTTCCCGTGATCGGTCATCGCGACCGAGCTCATGCCCAGCGCCTTCACCCGCTCGAAGAGCGGATTGTGCTTGATCGCCCCGTCGAGCAGCGAATACTGGGTGTGGAGATGCAGGTGGGTAAAGGGTGTCGTGGGCACGTTCCCGCTACTCCCACTCGATGGTGGCGGGGGGCTTCGACGAGATGTCGTAGACGACCCGGTTGATGCCTTGGACCTCGTTGGTGATCCGGCTCGAAGCCAACGCCAGCAGCTCTGCTGGAAGCCTCGACCAGTCCGCCGTCATTGCGTCGACGGAGCTCACGCAGCGAAGCGCGATGGCGTTTTCGTAGGTGCGCTCGTCGCCCATCACGCCGACGCTCTGAAGGGGCAGGAAGACCGCGAAGGCCTGCCAGATCTCGTCGTAGACCCCCGCCCGGCGGATCTCCTCGATCAGGATCGCGTCGGCCTGGCGCACCGCCTCGAGCCGCTCGCGGGTCACCTCGCCGATGATACGGACAGCGAGACCGGGGCCGGGAAAGGGGTGGCGGGTCACGATCTCATCGGAGAGGCCGAGGAGCCGTCCGGCCTGCCGACACTCGTCCTTGAACAGCTCGCGTAGGGGTTCGACCAGGGTGAGATCCATTCTCTCGGGGAGCCCCCCCACGTTGTGGTGCGTCTTGATCGTCGCGGAGGGCCCCCGAACCGAGACGCTCTCGATCACGTCGGGGTAGAGAGTCCCCTGGACCAGGAAATCCACCTGGCCGATCCGCCGGGCCTCCTCCTGGAAGACATCGATGAAGAGCTCGCCGATGATCCTCCGCTTTGCCTCCGGGTCGGCCACGCCCTCGAGGGCGCCGAGGAAGCGATCGCTGGCCTCCACGGTGACCAGGGGGACGTGGAGGCTCTCCCGAAAGGCCCGCTCCACCTCCTCGCACTCCCCCTGACGAAGCAGGCCGTGGTCGACGAAGATGCAGGTCAGCCGGTCGCCGAGGGCCCGGTGAACCAGGGCGGCGGCGACGGCGGAATCCACCCCCCCGCTGAGCCCGCACACCGCGCGGCCTTCCCCGACCTTGACGCGGACCGCCTCCACCGCCTCGTCGACGAACGCCTCGACGGTCCAGGATCCGCTGCAGCCGCAGATCCGGTGGACGAAGTTGGCCAGGATCTGATCGCCGGCTTCGGTGTGCACCACCTCCGGGTGGAACTGAAGGCCGAAGATCGGCTTCTCGGTGTGACCGATCGCCGCAAAGGGTGAGTTCTCGCTGGTCGCCAGGACCTCGAAGCTCTGCGGCGGGCGCACCACCCGATCACCGTGACTCATCCAGACGCGTCGCTCCGGGCCATCCTCCAGGCCGGCGAAGAGGGGATGCGCGCCCTTGATCTTCAGCAGGGCACGGCCGTACTCGTGGTCGCCGGCCGCCTCCACCAGCCCGCCGAGGCGGTGGGTCAGGAGCTGGAGCCCGTAGCAGATCCCGAGGATCGGAAGTCCGAGCTCGAGAATCGCCGGGTCCAGATCCGGAGACCCGGGATCGAGAACGCTCGAGGGCCCACCCGAGAGGATCAGCCCAGCGGGCTGCCACGCCTCGACCTCGTCGACACCCAGGCTGTGGGGGTGGATCTCGCAGTAGACGCGCTGCTCGCGAACCCGCCGGGCGATCAGCTGCGTGTACTGCGAACCGAAGTCCAGGATCAGGATCCGGTCGCGATGGGCATCGCGGGACATCGCGGCGTCTGCCTCTTTGATCGTGGTGGTCCGGAGGAGGACCGGTGGGACTTGGGGGGTCGGTCGATTCTACTCGATACGGTAGTTCGGGGCTTCCTTGGTGATGATGACGTCGTGGACGTGGCTCTCCTGGAGCCCGGCCCCCGAGATCCGCACCAGCTTGGTGTTGTTGCGGAGATCCGACAGGTTCGCGGCCCCGCAGTAGCCCATGCCCGAGCGCAGCCCGCCCACCAGCTGGAAGATGCTGTTGGTGAGGCCACCGCGGTAGGGGACGCGGCCCTCGATCCCCTCGGGCACGAGCTTGTCCTCCTCGTGGACCTCGGCCTGGAAATACCGATCTCGGCTCCCGTCGGCCATGGCGCCGAGAGAGCCCATCCCGCGGTAGACCTTGTAGGAGCGTCCCTGGTAGAGCACCACCTCTCCCGGGGACTCGTCGGTGCCGGCGAACAGCGAGCCGATC
Source organism: uncultured delta proteobacterium (assembly GCA_963722885.1). Taxonomy (GTDB): domain Bacteria; phylum Myxococcota_A; class UBA9160; order UBA9160; family UBA6930; genus CAVXZE01. The sequence continues at coordinate 224,014 of CAVROS010000036.1, read as the reverse complement.
ATCACCGTCCTGGCGCCGCCGGCCAGGGCCTTCACCACGTCTCCCGAGTACTTGATGCCGCCGTCGGAGATCACCGGGATGTCGAAGCGGCTGGCCATCTCACTGGCGTCCATGACCGCCGTGAACTGCGGCATTCCCACGCCCGCGATGATCCGTGTGGTGCAGATCGAGCCGGGCCCGACGCCGACCTTTACGGCGGAGACTCCGGCCTTGATCAGCGCCTCGGCGCCCTCCGCGGTGGCGATGTTGCCGCCGATGATGGGAAGCTCCGGGAAGCTCCGCCGCAGCTCGGCGATGCTCTCGAGCACGCCCGCCGAGTGGCCGTGAGCCGTATCGACGGTAATCACGTCCACCCCCGCATCCACCAGGGCCTGGGTGCGCTCGAGCCGATCCGGCCCGACCCCCACGGCCGCGCCACAGCGCAGCCGGCCCAGCGCGTCCTTGGAGGCGTCCGGGAACCGCTCGCTCTTCTCGATGTCCTTGATGGTGATGAGACCGCGCAGGTCTCCCCGATCGTCGACCACCAGGAGCTTCTCGATGCGGTGCCGGTGGAGCAGCTCCTTGGCTTGCTCCCTGGTGGTGCCCGGCGGCACCGTCACCAGGCCCTCGCTGGTCATGACCGTCGAAATCTTCTGGGAGGTGTCCTTGACGAAGCGCAGGTCGCGGTGGGTGAGGATTCCGACCGCCTTGCCCTCCCGGGTGATCGGCACCCCCGAGATCCGGTAGCTGCGCCATCACGTCGAGAGCCTCGTGGATGGGCTGCTCCGGCGACATGGTGATCGGATCGACGATCAGGCCCGACTCGGAGCGCTTCACCTTGTCGATCTCGGCGGCCTGGGCGGCCACCGTCATGTTGCGATGGATCACGCCGATGCCGCCGTTTTGCGCCATGCAGATGGCGGTCTCGTGCTCGGTGACCGTGTCCATCGCCGCGGACAGGATCGGGGTGGCGAGCGAGATCTCGCGGGTGAGCTGCGTGCGGCAGTCGACGTCCTTGGGAAGCACATCCGAGGCGGCGGGGACGAGGAGAACGTCGTCGAACGTCAGACCCTCGCGAATCCTACCTTCGTTCATGGGCTCGATGGGGACTCCAACTCTCGGAATTTCTGAAAGGGCCGGTTGGGGACACAGCTGGGAAGCAGAACCCGCCGCCCTGAGTTGGCGGCGCAGTCTAATGCGTGGGAAATCGGTGGTCAACCGGCCGGCGGTACCATTCGGTCCAGACCCTCGCGCACCGCCCCTGCGAACTCCGTCGTGATCGCCTGCACCAGCCGGAGGGCAGCGCGCGGGTAATCCTCGGCCAGCCGAAGAAAGGCACCCCGCGAGAGCTGCAGCACGCGGGTCGGGGCGACCGCGGTCGCGGTGATCTCCCGGGCTCCCACCAGCAGCAAGGAGAGGCCGCCGATCGACGTGCCCGCGCCGCCGCTGCCGAGCTCACCGCCGCGCTGGCTCTCGAGGCGGAGCTCGCCCCGATCGACCAGGAGCAGGCCCTCCGCCTCCTGTCCTTCGCGGAAGCACTGCCGGCCCGGAACCAGCTCGATCGGCTCGAGCAGCTCCGCCACGGCCTCCCGATCCGAATCCGTCAGGTCGGAGAAGAGCGCGAAGCGTTTCAGATCGGTTTCACTCATGGCATCACCCGTCCGAGCATCGATCGCAGCAACGACGCCGTCTCCCGTCCGTTCTCGCTCTGGATCAGGAAGAGGGAGGCCTCGTCCAGGAGCGAGGGCTTCTCCTGCAGCTCTTCGGGCGTCGGCCGTTGGCCCTTCTGCATCAGCAGCAGGTGGAAGATTCGAGCCCGGGGCAGGCGGCGAATCGCCTCGCTCACCGGGTGGATTCGCTCCTCGGCCTCTCTCACCGAGCCGGATAGCAGGAACAGGGTCCCGAGGGCGCCATGGGCGGCTACCGGCCAGACCGGGGCAAAGGACGGATCCGCGGGCACGTGGAGGAGCTGGATACCGATGCCGTCATCCACGTAGAGCTGACCGACCGTCTCCACGTCCTCCGCCGAGAAGCGATCGTGTCGGAAGCGAGGGGAGAGCTGCATCCCCGGCAGCGTCCCGAGCAGGCGCACGAAGCTCTGGGTCGCGGAGACGTCCGAGGCGACCAGGAGAAGCTTCGCCACTCGGCTCTTGGTGCCCCCCGACCTGCCGGACTGCAGCCAGTCCTGGAGACGCCGCACCTGGGCCGGTGAGAACAGCAGATCGCCTTCTCCCGCGGGAGCGCTGGACGGATCGCGAGTCAGCCGGACGATCTTTCGGTCCACCAGGGTATGAAGGGTCCGCAGCACCTGGTAATCCGGGTGGGAGCAATGGTCGACGACGTCCCGGACCAGGTCGTAGATCTCGAGCAGGAGGAGGACCTCCTGGGTGAGGGGATGCACCACGTTGGGGAGCCTGCCGGTGTCCACGTTGAGGACCACTCGGGCGTCGAGAGACGGGAGGCTCTCGCGCATGCGGTCCCACTCGTCGAGCTGTCGCACCCCTTCGATCAACAGCGCGCGGGTCGGCGCCAGGATGCGGTCCGCCATCCTGACCGGGTTCGGGGTGAAGGCGAACGATCCCTCGTGCCAGGCCAGCAGCCGGAAGAGCGCCTTCTCTCCGTCGACCGAGCCCACCGTCGCCTGGACCAGGTTGCCCTCGCGGAGAAGAATCGTACCGAGTTCCTCGGGTCTTCCCGTCTCTCGGCGCGTCAGCTCGATGGTGCCGGTGCGGCGGTTCATGTGGAAGAGCTGGAGGAGGTCGGTGAGCGGGATCTGGGAGAGCTTTCCTTCGACCTCGTGATCCGCCTCGGCCTCCCGCTCCATCGCGTTGATCCGCGCGTGCTGGGCGAGGATCGCCTCCACCCGCATGCCGACGTCGTCGGGATCCGCCGAGCTGGGGAGGACCTCGTCGAAGTAGCCGGTATCGGGGGAGACTTCTTGGGGCTTGCCCAGGAAGACGAAGCGGGTGCCCTGGGTGCGCGGATTTGCGCGAAGGATCTCCGCCAGCTTCGGAGCGTCGATCAGCGAGAGGTCCGTCGGCGCGACGACCACGTCGGGCACGTTGGAGAGCGCCGCCTCGAGGGCGGCCGCGCCGTGGGGAACCAGATTCGTCGCGAAGCCGCGGGCGGCGCAGGCCGCGCCGATTCGCTCCGCCCTGGCGCGGTTTCCATCCGCAATCAGGATCGCACCCGTCAACGCCCTGCCCTCACGCGCTCCGCCTCCGCCACCATTCTACTCACCGATCGAAATCCCGAGGTCGTGGCCCAGCTGGAACGCCAGATGCTCGACCAGGACCGGATCGCTGGTGTGATAGAAGGACGTCGACTGCTCCTCCACCAGCTCGTTTCGAACCATCGCGTAGGGGGGCCCCTCTCCGTAGTAGATCAGGAACGGCGCCGCCGTCCCGGCTCGCAGGGAGGAGACCCAGGTCACCGGGACACCGGCGATCTGGTCGGCCTTGCGATCTGCGACCAGCACGACCTCGGTGCGCATCGAGACGCCCCGCAGTGCGTCCAGACCGTCGCGCAGGGCAGCGAACAGGCTGGCGCCCGGAGCCACGAAGAGCATCCCGCGCTCGGAGGGCCTGCGGCGGACCTCTCCCAACAGGAACCGCGTCATCTGCTCGGCAGTCTCGGCACGTCCAGGGCTGGCTTCGGCGAGCAGCGCATCCACCAGGCCCGTGAAGGGAGCTGTCTCCAGCTGGAGGGAACGCACCAGACTCTGCCGGTCGTCCTGGATCCGGCTCTCCAGGGCCTCCCGAAGCGCCTCGAGCTGGGTCCCGTCCACCGGGAAGGTGGCAGTCGCCGCCAGCACCACGGGACGGTCGGCCGGCTCCACGATGCGCAGCTCCTCGCAGCCCGCCAGGCCGGAACAGATCCGGCGCTTCAGCACGGTGGCGCCGAGGGAGTCGGTCTCCGGCAGGAGCACCAGGAACCGGCTGTCCGACTCGGCGGCGAGCAGATCGGTAGCGCGCAGTGAGCGACCGATCTGGAAGGTGACGGCCTCGAGCCAACGCTCGAATTCGGCCTGGGAGGTGCGCTCGCGCAGCGCGGGAATCCCGTCGAACTCGACCCGGACCGCGGAGAAGGTCCGGCCGAAGCGGTTCGCCTTTCGGATCTCGTTGTGGACCACGTCGTCGAAGTAGGCGCGGGTGTACGCCTTCGTCATCGGGTCCCGGAAGGAGCGCCGCTCGAGGGTCTGAAACTGGAGGGCGTTGGCGACGGCCTGGGCCGCGAAATTCGCGAGTCGCTCGGCGACGACGCTGTCGCTGTCGCCGAAGTCCCCGCCATCGAGCTTGTCGGTGAGCCGAGCGATTCCGATCAGCCGGTCACCCTGCCGGATCGACACGTAGAGCGCGATGCGATCCGGCTCGGATTGCCCATCCGTCGGACCCAGGCAGGAGAGGCATTCGCTCTCGGCCAGCTCTTCCATCTCCTTGGGAAGGCTCTCTACGCGGATCTCCTCGCGCTCCTCCTCGACGCGAACCAGACCCCGGACGCCCACCAGGCGGAGCCAGCTTTCGTCGTCTTGACGGGCGATCCAGAGCACACCGCCCTGAGCGTGTGTCTCGAGGCAGAGCCCTTCGACGATGCGATCCGCCAGGGGCTCCAGAGAGAGGGTCGCGTGGAGACCCAGAGCCCGCTCGTACAACGAGAAGACCCCCATGAACTCGAGGTTCTCCACCATCAGCCGCGCGTGCTCGTCGCGCATGCGACGGCGCCGAAGGATCTCCTCCAGCGCCCGGAGCAGCGCGCTGCGATCGATCGGCTTGAGCAGGTAGTCGGTGGCGCCGAGCTTCATCGCCTCGACTGCGGTCTTCACGTCGCCGAGGCTGGTCACCACCATGATTTCCGGATCGCCGGCCTCTTCCTTGATCCGCTGGACCAGCTCGCTGCCATCCATCCCGGGCATCACCAGATCGGTCAGGATCACGTCGAAGCTCTCGCGCTCGAGGAGGTGGAGGGCCTCCTCACCGCCCGAGGCCGTGGAGACGTCGTACCCCTCCTGCTGGAGGAGATCCTCCAGGAAGACCCTGAAGTAGAGCTGATCGTCCACCGCGAGAATGCGGGCCTTGGCCATCGATCTCCCTCAGGTCGCTAGACGTCTACCGAATCGGAGCGAGGAATGGGGGTATCCCGCCGACCCCGAATTCACGCGAGGGCGTTCTGTTGTTCCCCCTCATCGGCGAGTCGCCCTCCTTCCTTCACCGATCTTGCCGATTCGACCGCCCCGATCAGGGAATGGGGGGTGCCCTCCACGATCCGGACCACCACCAGATCCCCCACTTCGACCCTGCATCCTGCCAGATCTCCGGGCGAGGTTGACGACCCGGTGGTAGGGATCCCGACCCTGGAGCTGACCGCCCCGCCGGCGGCTCTCACCCTCGACCAGGACCTCCGTCCGCTCCCCTACCCGCGCCCGGTGGGCCGCCAGGGTGAGGCTGCCCTGGAGCTCCTGGAGGACTTCGAGCCGCTCCCGGGCCACCTCGGGGGAGAGAACGGGATCCAGCCCGGCGGCCGCGGTTCCCGGCCGCGGGGAGTATTTGAAGGAGTAGGCATCCACGAAGCCGACCTCCCGGACCAGCTCCAGGGTCGCCTCGAAATCTGCATCGGTCTCCCCCGGGAAGCCCACGATCAGGTCCGTGGTGATGGCGATGTCGGGCCGGCTCTGTCGGAGGCGCTGGACGATGCCCCGGTACTCGGTCGCCGTGTAGCGGCGACGCATCGCTCCCAGGATTCGGTCCGAGCCGCTCTGGACCGGCAGATGGACGTGGGGACAGAGCTCCGCGAGCTCCCCGTGGGCTCGGATCAGCTCCTCGTCGAAGAACGCGCGGGTGGGGGCTGGTGTAGCGGAGCCGTTCGATCCCAGGGATCCGCGCGAGTCGCTTCAGGAGCTGCGCAAAGGGCATGGTGCCGGTCGTTCGAGCCCGCCCGCGGCGAAGATCGTGACGGCCGTAGGCGTTCACCGCCTGCCCCAGCAGCGTGATCTCGCGCACGCCCTGGGCGGCCAGGGACTTCGGACTCCCGGACGATGGCCTCGGCCGGCCGGCTGATCTCCCGTCCGCGGGTGATCGGCACGATGCAGAAGCTGCAGAACATGTCGCAGCCCTCCATCACCGTGAGCAGCGCCCGCCCAGGGGTCGGAGTTGCGTATGCGGGATGTCGCTCGGGCAGATCGAAGCGGTCCAGGGAGCGGCATGTCTCGGTGCGGGACTGGCGTGTTCCGGAGCGGGCCGCCTCGACCATCGCCGGCACCAGGCGCAGGCTGTGGGTACCGAAGACGAAATCCAGATGGCGCGAAGCGGCCGCAGGATCGCATCCCCCTCCTGCTGGGCGACGCAGCCCCCCACCCCGAGCACCCGGCCCGGCACCGCGGCCTTCCACTGGCGGAGCATCCCCAGGTCGCTGTAGAGCCGATGCTCGGCCTTCTCCCGGATCGAGCAGGTGTTGATCAGGAGCAGATCCGCCTGGTCCGGATGCCCGGCCTCGACGTAGCCCTGGTGGTAGAGCAGGTTGGCGACCTTCTCGGTGTCGTGGGCGTTCATCTGGCAACCGTAGGTGCGGATGAAGAAGCGCCGCACACTCGCCAAGATCGACTCCTTTCGCCGCCGAGACCCTGTCTGGAGAGCCGGAAATTACTTGAGACAGCAGTTGAACGTCAAACTGCAACGGTTCTTTTTGATTTCTGAAATTCTTACTTGAGTAAAATGCGCTTAACTTATTGATTTTTAAGTAGTTTTTCTCTCAATCGAAAATTTCTGAGAATCCTATTTGGATTTTCGCAAATCCTGTTTGACAATCGATCGAACCACGGAGCATAATGCCTGTTACAGTCGTTTTTGGAGCGGCGGTGGATAAGGCATTTCTCACCGAAATGTCCAACCTCTCACCCCCCATCATCTGTCCACCGCCCTCCGCCCTTTAGAGACGCCCCGCCAGGTCAAACCGGCGGGGCGTCTTTCTTCTGCGGGGACGTTCCTTGCGTTCTTGCGTTCTCGGTTTACCGAGAACGCAAGAACGCAAGGAACGTCCCCGTCTGCTGTCTAGAGAATCAGCTTGTCGACGATGCGAGAGAGCTGCTTCAGATTGCGGCACTCCTCGGCTGCGTCGATGTGCGAGCAGGTACTTGTCCATCACGCTGTCGCCGAAGCCCCAGGCGCTCGGATTCTCCGGATTCAGCCAGACGACGTTCTTCGCCTTGTTGTGGATCTTCGCGCAGACACCAGGCGCGGGGATCGTTGTAGTTGTTCCGAGCATCTCCAAGCACCAGGAAGGTGGTCCTCTGGTCGACGGCCGAGAGGTAGTTCCGCCAGAAGTAGTGGAAGGCCTGCCCGAAGTTCGAGCGGGAGTAGACGTTGATCACGTCCCCCCCGTCGAGGGCCTTCTCGATGGCGGTGCTGATGTCCTCGTCCCGGAAGACCTGGGTCACCTCTCCGAGCTCGGCGACGAAGACGAAGGAGCGAATCTTGGTGAAGCACTCCTGGAGGCTGTAGACGAACTGCAGCATGAAGCGCGAGACATTCGCGACGGATGAGGAAACGTCACACAGGATCACCAGCTTCGGGCGATCCTTGCGCCGCTCCTTGAAGACCATCTCGAAGGGAACGCCGCCATGGGCCATGTTGCGGCGCAGCATGGTGTGCAGATCCAGCTTGCCCCGCTTCTGGCGGCGCTTGCGAATCGAAAGCACGTTCTTGATCCGCTGCGCGAGCCGGTTCACGACCTCGCGCATGCGCTTGATCTCGTCCTCGGTCAGGTTGTAGAAGCTCTTCTCGAGGAGACTCTCCCTCCGGAACTTCTCCATGTAGTCGAAGTTCTGCTGCTGGAGCTCGCGCTCGGTGTAGCTGCGGACCCCCTTGCGGAGAGCCTCCAGGAACTTCTCGATCAGCTCCAGGAGCGCTTCGACCTGGGCATCCGGCATCCCGGAGTCGCGGAGCTGCTGGGCGAGATCTCGGAGCTCCCGCCCCGCCCCCTCGCTGTTCAGCTGCTCCATGGTCCTCCGGGTGAAGAACCCCAGCTGGAGCATGTTCTCGATGCGCTGGATCCCGGCCTGTTCCGCGGCCTCGCGGATCATCTGCTCGAGCTGGGAGAGATCCTGGGTGAGCAGCGCCTTGGCGAGCTCGGAGAGATCCAGGTCGCCTTCCAGGTTCCCGATGCCCTCCTGGATCTGCCTGAGGAGCTGCTCCAGGTCGAAGCCCTCTCCGCTCATGGACTCGCTGGCCTGCTCGAAGGCGTCGCGCAGGTTGTCGTAGAAGGCGGACCAGTACAGCTCGAAGAGCTGGTCGAAGGTCGGAATCTCCTCCGACCGCTTCACCATGGTCGCCCGCAGCGCGTCCTGGAAGACCTCCCGATCCCCCAGGGAAAGCTCGTCGAGAGCCTGGAAGGCATCGATGGACTCCGACATCGACACCCGCACACCGCTCTTCCGGAGCAGGTTGCGTGAACTCGAGGATCTTCTTCTGCACGGCGGGCCTAGTGGAGGACGCCCTTCTTGGCGGGCGGCGGTGAGGAGGTCTTGGCGGCCTTCGCGGCCTCCGGCTTCTCCTCGGTCTTCCGCGTGATCAGACGCCCGAGCTCGCCCTCCGCCTTCCGGATGTCACCCTCGTACTTGAGAATCACGTTCAGGGTGTCGCTGACCAGCGCCTCGTCGAGCTCCGTGGCGTTCAGCACCAGCAGGGCGCGAGCCCAGTCGAGGGTCTCCGCGATGGAGGGCGTCTTCTTGAGGTCGAGCTTGCGAAGACGTTGCATCACACCCACCAGCTCCTGCGCCAGGCGTTGATCGATGCCCGGAACCTTGGAGTCGAGTATCTCGACCTCGACCTTCTCATCCGGGAAGTCGATGTAGAGGTGCAGGCAGCGCCTCTTCAGGGCGTCGCTCATTTCCCGGGCGTCGTTCGAGGTGAGGAAGACGAAGGGGATGTGCCGCGCCACCAGGGTACCGATCTCCGGCACCGTCACCTGGAAATCCGAGAGCACTTCCAGCAGGAACGCCTCGAACTCCGGGTCCGACTTGTCCACCTCGTCGATCAGCAGCAGGGTCAGCTCCTCCGCCTGGATCGCCCGGAGGAGCGGACGCGGCACGATGAAGCGGTCCGAGAAGAAGACGCTGTCCTCCCGACCCACCCGGTCGGCCGCATCGCGCAGACTGGTGGCACCCGAGATCGCCTCGGCGAATTTGTCCTTGAGGATCTGCGTATAGAGCAGCTGCTTCGAGTACTCCCACTCGTAGAGCGCCTTGGCCTCGTCGAGCCCCTCGTAGCACTGGAGGCGGATCAGGGTCCGCCCGGTGGCCGCGGCGACCACCTTGGCCAGCTCCGTCTTGCCCACCCCGGCGGGTCCCTCGACGAGCACCGGCTTCTCGAGCTGGGTCGCGAGGTAGACCACCGTCGCGATGTTCTTGCCGCAGATGTATCCCTGCTCGCGCAGACGAAGCTCGACGTCTTTCACCGATTCGAACATCCGCAGTCTCCTAGCTCATGAGGTGGAGGACGTGCCCGAGCTTCTCCTTCTTGGTCCGGAGGTACTCGAAGTTCTTCTCGTTGGGCGCGACCTCGAGGGGCACCCGCTCGACGATGGTGAGACCGTATCCCTCGATGCCCGCGCGCTTGCCGGGGTTGTTGGTGATGATGCGCATCCTTCGGACACCGAGGTCGACGAGGATCTGGGCGCCGACGCCGTAGTCGCGAAGGTCTGCGGCAAAGCCGAGCCTCTCGTTGGCCTGGACCGTGTCGAGGCCCTCGCCATCCTGGAGCGCGTAGGCCTTGATCTTGTTCTTGAGCCCGATCCCGCGACCCTCCTGGCGCATGTAGAGGATCACGCCGCGACCCTCTTCCTCGATCAGCTTCATGGCGGCGGCCAGCTGCTCCCCGCAGTCACAGCGCATGGAGCCGAAGGCGTCTCCGGTGAGGCACTCGCTGTGAACGCGGACCAGGATCTCGTCGTCTTCGCGGATCTCACCCTTCACCAGGGCGATGTGATCGACGTGATCGATGTCGTTCTCGTAGACGATCGCCCGGAAATCGCCGCCGTCCCGGGTGGGCAGCGTCGCCTCCCCCGTCCCGCGCACCAGCGTCTCGTGACGAAGCCGGTACTGGATCAGGTCGGCGACGGTCACGATCTTGAGATCGTGTCTGCGCGCGAAGGCGACCAGGTCCGGCATCCGCGCCATGGTGCCGTCGTCGTTCATGATCTCGCAGATCACGCCGGCGGGCTTCAGGCCCGCCAGCCGGGCCAGGTCCACGGATCCCTCCGTCTGACCTGCGCGGCGGAGCACCCCGCCGTCCCGAGCCCGAAGCGGAAAGACGTGCCCGGGCCGGACGATGTCCTGGGGCCGGGCGTCGTCGGCGATGGCGACCGAGACGGTGGTGGCGCGATCCGCTGCCGAGATCCCGGTGGTGACGCCCTCGCGCGCCTCGATCGACACGGTGAAGGCCGTGCCGAAGCTCGAGCTGTTCTCCGCGTCCGGCACCATCATCGAGAGCCGAAGCTGCGTCAGGCGTTCTTCGGTCATCGGCAGGCAGATCAGCCCGCGGCCATACCTGGCCATGAAGTTGATGGCCTCGCTGCTGCACTTCTCGGCGGCCATGCACAGGTCGCCCTCGTTCTCCCGATCCTCGTCGTCCACGAGGATCACCATCTTCCCGGCACGAACCTCGTCGATGGCCACGTCCACGGGCACCAGCACGTCGCTGGCGTCGTAGGGGAGCCGCGTGGGGGGGGTCGCCGGATTGGAAACAGAATCCGTCATTGCCGATCTCCTCCCGTACGGACCGCGAATGCAGTTCCGTCGGATCTGAAGCAGCGGGCGCCGTTCGGGAGCATCGCGGGGAGCCGCGGTCACCGTATCAGCGGCTGACTCGCGTGTCAAACGACGGTTATTGGAGCTGAAGCAGGGACTTACGGAGAAGAAGAGGGGAAGTTCTGCAGGACGCCCTTCAGGAAGTCATCCTCGGAAACGCTGAACTTCTCGGCGAATTGATGCTTGGCGTCGAGCTGCCGGTAGGTGAGGCGCAGGAGCTCCCGGAAGGTCTCGATCACGCCCTCCCCTCGGGTCGCGACACTCGGAAAGGTCGGCACGTCGCCCCAGGCGGCGCGGATCTCGTCGAGGGGCTTGATGTCGGGCAGGTCGCGCTTGTTGAATTGCACCACCTTGGGAATGGACTCGAAGTCGATCCCGTTCGACTTGAGATTCGCCTCCATGTCCCGCCAGGAGTAGGCGTTCGCGCTGGCCGATGACCGCTGGGAGTCGGCGACGAAGGCGACAGCGTCGGCACCCGCCAGGACCACCTTCCGGGTCGACTTGTGCATCACCTGCCCGGGAACGGTGAACAGCTTGAGCTTTACGGCGAAGCCGCTCTGGGTCCCGAACGTGACGGGAAGGAAATCGAAATAGAGAGTGCGATCGTCGGTGGTGTCGAGGGTCACCATTTTGCCGCGGGCGGACCCATCCAGCAGCTCGTGAAGCTTCTGGAGATTCGTCGTCTTGCCCGAGAGCGCCGGCCCGTAGTACACGAGCTTCAGTGTGATCTCGCGTGCGGCCATGTTGATCTGCACCATTGCGAAAGCTCTCCGAGCCAGCCCGCCCGCAGCCGGGGCTCCGCAGGTTTCATCGGCAACAAGCCCTCGGAACTTGCGGCTTTTCCGGGGAGCGGGGAGCCGACCGCAGGATCGCCCCCGGAGCCGTGGATCGGGCCGATCAGGGGCCCCGGAAGGCCTCGAGGAGGGTCCGGGCGGCGGCCGCGGGCGTCATTCTCTGCGCCTCGACATCCGCCTCGAGCTCGGCCACGCGGCCTTCGACCTCCGGATGCCTCCGGAATGCCTGTTGAAGCCCCTCTCCCACCAGGGCCCACATCCAATCCCGGGCCTGGGAACGGCGCCTCGCCTGGAACTCCCCGCTCGCCCGCAGGGCCTCCCGGTGGGCCAGAACCGCCTGCCAGAAGTCGGAAATGCCCTCCCCCGTCAAGGAGCTCACCACCAGCACCGGAGGGCGCCAGGCCGCCGAGCTGGAGCGAAGCAGCTGCAGGGCCTGGACATGGTCCTCTCGCGTCCGCTCGGCGATGGCCTTCTGGTCCCCGTCGCCCTTGTTGACCACCAGGGCGTCGGCGAGCTCGAGCACGCCCTTCTTGATGCCCTGAAGCTGATCGCCGGCGCCGGGCTGAAGCAGCAGGGCAAACAGGTCCACCATGGAGCGGACCGAGATCTCGGACTGACCGATCCCCACCGTCTCGATCAGGACCACGTCGTAGCCCGCCGCCTCACAGAGGAGCATGCTCTCCCGGGTCCGATGGGCGACTCCCCCCAGGGCTCCCCCCGAGGGGGAAGGACGGATGAAGGCACCCTCCTCCTGGCTCAGTCGCTCCATCCGGGTCTTGTCCCCGAGGATGCTTCCCCCCGTCACCGGGCTGCTGGGATCGACGGCCAGGACCGCCACCCGATGGCCGCGCTCGATCAGCTGGAGACCCAGAGCTTCGATGAAGGTGCTCTTCCCCACTCCGGGCGGTCCGGTGATGCCGACCCGGATGGCGTTCCCGGTCGCGGAGACGACCGACTCGAGGATCCGCTCGCCGAGGCTGGCGCGATCGCTCCGAGTGCTCTCCAGCAAGGTGATGGCCTTGGCGACCGCGCGCCGGTCACCTGCGCGCACCTCGCGGCAGTGCTCCTCGACCTCGGCGGAAGCCGTCTGCGAGGATCCGCTCGTATTCGCTCCGGGCTTGCCGCGCGAGCGCGTCACGACCCGGCTGTCTTGGCGCGTATCGCGTCGAGCACTTCCCCGGCTGCCTTTGGAATCGGAGTGCCCGGTCCGAAGACCGCGGCGACCCCCTGCTCGCGAAGGTAGGGGTAGTCCTGCGGCGGGATCACCCCTCCCACCACGACGGTGATGTCCCGAGCGTTCTGCTCCCGAAGCTCTCGGATCAGATCGGACACCAGAGTCTTGTGGCCGCCGGCCTGGCTCGAGATGCCGATCACGTGCACGTCGTTCTCGATGGCCTGCCGCGCCACCTCCGTCGGCACCTGGAAGAGCGGTCCGATGTCCACGTCGAAGCCGAAATCGGCGAAGGCGGTGGCGATCACCTTCATGCCCCGGTCGTGGCCGTCCTGACCGAGCTTCGCCACCAGGATTCGCGGGCGGCGACCCTCCGCCTCCGCAAAGGCATCGACGCGCTCCCGGATCGCGTCGAACTCCTGGTCGCCCTGGTACGCGCCCGCGTAGACCCCGGAGACGGAGCGGATCTCCGCGCGATGCCGAGTGAAGACCTTCTCCAGCGCCTCGGAGATCTCACCGACGCTGGCGCGCGCTCGGGCCGCGGTGACCGCCGCCTCCAGCAGGTTCCCCTCCCCCCGGCGGGCAACGGCCGTGAGAGCCTCCAGGGCGCCGTCCACGGCTCCCTGGTCCCGGGATGCGCGGATGCGCTCGAGTCGCGCGACCTGGGCAGCTCGCACCGCCGTGTTGTCGATCTCGCGGACCTCGATCTCCTCGTGCTCGTCGAGCCGGTACTTGTTCACGCCGACGATCACGTCGTCGCCCCGCTCGATCCGCGCCTGGCGACGCGTGGCGCACTCCTCGATCCGAAGCTTGGGCATGCCCTGGAGAATCGCCTTGGTCATGCCGCCGAGCGCCTCGATCTCCTTCAGGATCTTGCGCGCCTCCGCTGCGACGCTCTGGGTCAGGGATTCCATGAAGTAGGAGCCACCCCAGGGATCCACGACCTTGGTGATCCCGCTCTCCTCCTGGAGGATCAGCTGGGTGTTGCGGGCGACCCGCGCCGCGGTGTCGGTGGGCAGGCTCACCGCCTCGTCGTAGGCGTTGGTGTGCAGGGACTGGGTGCCTCCGAAGACCGCAGCCATCGCCTCGATGGTGGTGCGGATCACGTTGTTCATCGGATCCTGCTCGGTGAGGCTCGCACCGGAGGTCTGGCAGTGGGTCCGCAGCATCATCGAACGCGGGTCCTTGGGCTCGAACTGCTGCATCAGCTCCGCCCACAGCAGCCGCCCCGCGCGCATCTTGGCGATCTCCAGATAGAAGTTCATGCCGATCGACCAGAAGAAGGAGAGCCGTCCAGCGAACCGATCGACGTCGAGGCCCTTCGAGATCGCCGCCTTCACGTACTCGATTCCGTCGGCCAGCGTGAAGGCCAGCTCGATCACCGAGTTCGCGCCGGCCTCCTGCATGTGGTAGCCGCTGATCGAGATCGAGTTGAATTTCGGCATCTGCTTCGCCGTGTACTCGATGATGTCGGCGACGATCCGCATGCTCGGCTCGGGCGGGTAGATGTAGGTGTTGCGGACCATGAACTCCTTCAGGATGTCGTTCTGGATGGTGCCGGCCAGCTTCTCCGGAGCGACGCCCTGCTCCTCCCCCGCGACGATGAAGCACGCCATCACCGGCAGCACCGCGCCGTTCATGGTCATGGAGACGGTCACCCGATCCAGCGGAATGCCGTCGAAGAGGATCTTCATGTCCTCGACGGAGTCGATGGCCACGCCGGCCTTGCCGACGTCTCCGACGACCCGGGGATGATCCGAGTCGTACCCGCGGTGGGTCCCGAGATCGAAGGCCACGGAGAGGCCTTGCTGACCGGCGGCCAGGTTGGCCCTGTAGAAGGCGTTGGACTCCTCGGCGGTGGAGAAGCCGGCGTACTGGCGGAGGGTCCAGGGCCGATGCGTGTACATGGTGGCGCGTGGGCCGCGCAGGAACGGAAACAGACCCGGCGTGGTGTCGACGTACTCGAGGTCCTCGAGATCCTTCGCCGTGTAGAGTGGCTTCAGACCGATTCCCTCGGGAGTTTCCCAGACCAGCGACTCGGGATCTCCGCCACGAAGCTCCTTTCCGGCAAGCTCACGCCAGCGTTCGATATCTGCCATCGGTGGTCTCCTGTGAAGCGCCGAGAATAGCCGTTACATCGACCGACGGTAACGGCCGCCCACCTCGAAGAGCGCTGCGCTGATCTGGCCGAGGCTGGCGTGTTTCACCGTATCCATCAGCTCCTCGAACACGTTCTCACCGCGACGAGCGACCTGCTGGAGACGCCGGAGCGCGGCATCGCAACGCGCGGCATTTCGCGCCTGGAACGCGCGAAGCGCGGCGATCTGTTGGCGCTTCTCTTCGTCGCTGGCGCGCATCAGCGCCGCCGGTCGCGCCGACGCCTCCGGATCCGGACTCTCGAAGGTGTTCACACCGACCACGGGGAGCTCGCCCGAATGTTTGAGGGTCTCGTAGTGGAGGCTCTCGTCCTGGATCTTCGAGCGTTGGTAGTGGGTCTCCATGGCGCCGAGCACCCCACCGCGCCCCGAGAGTCGCTCGAACTCGCAGAGCACCGCCTCTTCGACGCGATCGGTGAGCTCGTCGATCAGGTACGAGCCCTGGAGCGGATTCTCGTTGCGGCTCATCCCGAGCTCGCGGTTGATGATCAGCTGGATCGCAAGAGCGCGGCGCACGGATTCTTCGGTGGGCGTCGTCACCGCCTCGTCGTAGGCGTTGGTGTGCAGACTGTTGCAGTGATCCTGGATGGCGGAGAGGCCCTGCAGAGTGGTGCGGATGTCGTTGAAAGCCATCTCCTGGGCGTGAAGGGAGCGGCCCGAAGTCTGGATGTGGTACTTGAGCTTCTGGCTGCGCTCGGAGGCGCCGTAGCGCCCGCGCATGGCGATGGCCCAGATGCGCCGGGCGACTCTTCCGATCACGCTGTACTCGGCGTCGAGACCGTTGCTGAAGAAGAAGGAGAGGTTCGGCGCGAAGTCGTCGATGGACATGCCGCGCGCGAGGTAGTACTCGCAGTAGGTGAACCCGTTGGCCAGGGTGAAGGCGAGCTGGGTGATGGGGTTCGCGCCGGCCTCGGCGATGTGATAGCCGGAGATCGACACCGAGTAGAAGTTCTTCATCTGGCTCGACGTGAAGAAGCTCTGGATGTCGCCCATCATCTTGAGCGCAAAGGCGGTGGAGAAGATGCAGGTGTTCTGCGCCTGATCCTCCTTCAGGATGTCGGCCTGGACGGTTCCCCGAACGGTGCGCAACACCTCTGCCCGGATGCGCTGGTAGGTCTCCGGCGGGACGGCCTCCTCGCCGGAGATGCCGAGCAGGCCGAGCCCCAGGCCATCGCTGCCCGCGGGAAGCTCTCCCTGGTACTCCGGGAGGCCTCGGCTCGCGAACCGACGCGCGCACCGCTTCGATCCCGCCGTTCTGGCGCAGGTGCTTCTCCACGGCCTGGTCGATGGCGGCGTTCAGGAAGAAGGCCAGCACCATCGGGGCCGGTCCGTTGATGGTCATGGAGACCGAGGTATTCGGAGCACAGAGATCGAATCCCGAGTAGAGCTTCTTCGCGTCGTCGAGAGTGCAGATCGAGACCCCCGAGGTCCCGATCTTTCCGTAGACATCGGGCCGTTCGTCGGGATCGCGACCGTAGAGGGTGACGCTGTCGAAGGCGGTCGAGAGGCGGGTCGCGGGCTGGCCCGAAGCCAGCAGATGGAAGCGGCGGTTGGTCCGCTCCGGTCCCCCTTCGCCGGCGAACATGCGGGCGGGATCCTCGCTCTCCCGCTTGAAGGGGAAGACCCCGGCCGTGAACGGAAACCAGCCGGGCCGGTTCTCCAGGCGGAAGTAGCGGACGAGATCGCCCCAGTCGCCGCTGCGCGGCAGCGCGACCTTGGGTAGCGGGGTTCCCGAGAGCGTCTCGGTGTGGTTCTCCACCGAGATGGCGCGACCGCGCACCTGGTATTCCTGGCTCTGCGCGGCGTAGCTGCTCGCGGGTCTCGCTCCAGCGCGTGAGCTCCTCCCGGAGCTCCGCGTTCGAGGGAATCGAGTGCCTGGTCACGGCGTCGGCGAAGCTCCGGCGCCGCCTCGGCGGCATCGCGCAGCACCCTCTCGAGGGCGTGGGCGTCGCGCGCCGCTTCCGCCTCGCGCAGGGTCTCCTCGCGATAGGCCCGCACCGTCGCGGCGATTTCCGCCAGGTAGCGCTCGCGCTCGGCCGGAAGCAGGGGCTCGGCGTCGCCCACCTCGACCGCCGCCGGCGCCGCGGCCTCTCCCGTCGAGGCCGCTCCCATCGCATCTCGGAGCGCTGCGTAGAGCCGGTCCATCCCGGGGTCGTCCCACTGACTGGCGACGGTCGGGAAGACCGGGACCTCCTGGTCGGGCCGCTCGAATTCCGCGTGGTTCCGCCTCCACTGCTTGCGCACGTCCCGAAGCGCGTCGGCGGCGCCCCGGCGATCGAACTTGTTCAGGACGATCGTGTCGGCGAGATCCAGCATGTCGATCTTCTCGAGCTGAGAGGGAGCACCGTACTCGGGCGTCATCACGTAGACCGACACGTCGGCGAGATCCACGATCTCCGAGTCGCTCTGACCGATTCCGGCGGTCTCGACCAGGATCAGGTCGAAGCGAGCGGCCTGGAGCACCGCCACCGCATCCCGAATCGCCTGGGAGAGGGCGAGGTGGGCCTGGCGCGTGGCCAGAGAGCGCACGTAGATGCGCGGACCGTGGATCGCGTTCATGCGGATCCGGTCCCCCAGCAGAGCGCCTCCCGAGCGGCGCCGGGAGGGATCGATCAGCAGGAGCCCGACCGAGCGATCCGGATGATCCAGACGGAAGCGCCGAACGATCTCGTCCAGGACGCTCGACTTGCCGGAGCCGCCGGTTCCCGTGAAGCCGAGCACCGGAGCCGGATCACCCGCGCGGCTGGATTCCAGGCGGGTGCGAAGCTCCTCCGCCTCGGAAGCACCCTCTCCTCGCATGGTCTCCAGCCAGCTGATCAGCCGCGCAACGGCCAGGGGATCTTCCGGCCCGAGGCGCTCCACCTCGTCTCCCTGCGGCCGGGAGCCGCTCAGCGAGCACTCGTCCAGGATCGCGCGGATCATTCCCTCGAGCCCGAGGCGCCGGCCGTCCTCGGGGCTGAAGATGACGCGCGACGCCATAGGCGTGGAGCTCCTCGATCTCCTCGGGGATGATGGTCCCCCCGCCGCCGCCGAAGACCCGGATGTGTCCGGCGCCCAGCTCGCGCAGGCGATCCACCAGGTAGCGGAAGAACTCGAGGTGTCCCCCCTGGTAGGAGGAGACCGCGACGGCGTGGGCGTCCTCCTGGATCGCGGCCGTGACGATCTCGTCGACGGAGCGATCGTGACCCAGATGAATCACCTCGGCACCCTGAGCCTGGAGGATGCGCCGCATGATGTTGATGGCGGCATCGTGTCCGTCGAACAGTGACGCAGCGGTCACCAATCGAACGCGGGTGCGGTCGCTGCGGGGCGGTCGAGATTCCGGCGGTGGTCACTGGGCCTCCTCGATCCGGCTGGCGATGTGGTCGCGATACTTGCCGATGTCGTCGCGCAGATCCGAGAGCTCTCGGATGCGCTGGTCGAGCTCCTGGAGATGCCCGGCGAGGAGCTCGTCCAGACGCAGCAGCATGGCGTCGGTGGAGCCGCCGATGGCATAGACGGCGTTGAGCTCCGCGGATCTCGGCAAGGCTCAGACCCAGGGTCTTCAGCCGCTGGATGAAGCGAAGCCGCTCCAGCTCGCCGTCGCTGTACACCCGCCGGCCCCCCGCCCGACGCCGCACTCCCGGCAGCAGATCGAGCTCTTCGTAGTAGCGCACGGTGCGGGCGGAAAGGCCCGATATCTCACAGATTTCGCCGATCGAATACAGGGGTTTCGACCTCTTTGCCAGTTAACGTTAGCTGGCAGAATAGCAGAGGACCGACTCCTCTTTCAAGGCTCCAAGGTCGTGATCTCAGCGCTCGGCCCCGAGGCGGGCGTCACGCCCCGTCCACTCGAGGTCCGCTCGCGCGCGCGCGAAACACGCGGCCGGGAAGCGAACGCCGGAGGAGATCCCGCTCGACCCAGGCAGCGGTGCCGACCAGCGCGTCCAGATCGATTCCCGTCGCGACACCCGAGGCCTCGAACAGATCCACCAGATCCTCGGTCGCCGCGTTTCCCGAGGCGCCGGGAGCGTAGGGACAGCCTCCGAGCCCGCCCAGGGAGGAATCGAAGATCCGGATCCCGCTCTGGTATCCCGCCTGGGCGTTGACGAGCGCCCGCCCGTAGGTGTCGTGCAGGTGGAGGGCCACCTTCTCCAGAGGCATGACCTCGGCGACCGCCTCCACCAGCGCCTGAACCTGCCCCGGCGTGCCCACGCCGATGGTGTCGCCCAGCGAGACCTCGTCCGCCCCGAGCTCGAGGAGCTCCCGCACCAGCGCCACGACACGAGGGGCGGCGACCTCCCCTTCGTAGGGACAGCCGCAGACGGTGCTCAGGTAGGCGCGGAGCGAGATGCCGTCGCCCTTGGCCCGCTCGGCGACCGGTCGAAAGCGATCCAGATGCTCCCGGATCGATCGGTTCACGTTCTTGCGGTTGTGGCTCTCGCTGGCGGAGACGAAGAAGGCGGCGGCGGAGAGTCCGCTGGCTCGGAAGCGCTCGTAGCCCCGGGTGTTGGGAACCAGGGCGCTGTAGCGCACCCCCTCGCGGCGGGGCACCCGCCGCGCAACCTCGTCGCCATCCGCGAGCTGAGGAATCCACTCCGGAGACACGAAGGAGGTGACCTCGATATGTCGCACGCCCGCGTCGCCCAGCCGTGTCACCAGCTCGACCTTGGCGTCGCTGGAGACAACCTCCGGCTCGTTCTGGAGGCCGTCGCGGGGACCGACCTCGTAGATGGTCACCTCGCGACCGGTCCCGTGCATCCGCTTCGGACTCCTGGCTAGACCAGCTCCACTGCGAGAGCGGCCGCCTCGCCGCCACCGATGCAGAGCGTCGCGATTCCGCTCTTCTTGCCTCGGTCGCGCAGGGCGTGGAGCAGCGTCACCAGCACGCGCGCTCCCGGAGCATCCGATCGGGTGGCCGAGGGAGACCGCGCCGCCGTTGACGTTCACGGTCTCCGGATCGAGACCGTGCTCCTTCACCGCCGCCATCGTCACGCCGGAGAAGGCCTCGTTGATCTCGTAGAGATCCCAGTCGCCGGGCTTGCTGCCCGTCTTCTCGTAGAGACTCGCGAGGGCGTGGACCGGCGCAATGGTGAACCACTCGGGCTCCACGCGCGGCGCAGGAGTCGCTCACGATGCGGGCGAGCACGCTGTAGCCGTTGCGCTCGGCTGCCGCGCCGGAGCACACCACCAGCGCCGCCGCACCGTCGTTGATGGTCGAGGCGTTGGCCGCCGTCACCGTTCCACCCTTGGAGAAGGCCGGCCGCAGTCCGCCCATCTTGTCGAGCTTGACCCGCTTCGGCTCCTCGTCCTCGTCCACCAGGAGCGGCTCCCCGCGGCGCTGGGGCACGGAGACCGGCACGATCTCCTCCTTGAAGCGGCCCTCCTTCTGGGCCGCCAGCGCGCGCTCATAGCTGGTCGTGGCGAAGCGGTCCTGGTCCTCTCGGGTGAAGCCGTACTTCTCGGCGACCATGTCGCCGCAGTTGCCCATGTGCTTGTCGCTGTACGGATCCCAGAGTCCGTCGTGAATCATGGTGTCGATCACCTGGCCGTTGCCCATCCGGTAGCCACCGCGGGCGGCGGGAAGGGCGTACGGGGCGTTGGTCATCGACTCCATCCCGCCGGCCACCAGCACCTCCGCGTCGCCGATCAGGATCTCGCGTCGGGCGTACATCACCGCCTGAAGGCCGGAGCCGCAGACCTTGTTCACGGTGACCGCACAGGTCGAGACGGGGAGATCGGCCTTGATCACGGCCTGGCGAGCGGGGGCCTGGCCCATGCCGGCCGAGAGGACGTTGCCGATGATGGCGCGCTCGATCTGCTCGGGCTGGGCTCCGGCTCGCTTCACGGCCTCCCGAATCGCCACTGCGCCGAGATCCGAGGCAGAGAGGGAGGAAAGGGCGCCCTGAAAGCTGCCGATGGGCGTGCGCGCTGCGCTGGCGATGACAACGTCTATGTCGCTCATGGGGGTCTCCGATCATGTCCTCGTTGGAAGGGGGTCCGAATCTGCGTGAGAGCGATGGGAGCTTAACTGACACGAATCCCGGCGCCTGTATCGACCCGCCGACTCCCGCCGCGCCGTCAGAAATAGCCGAGAGATCTCCGCCGCTTGGGGCGCTGCCACCAGTGAGGCTCGACCTTCACCCAGAGCTCCAGATGGACCTTGGTCTCGAGCAGCTCCTCGATGCTCCGGCGCGCGCGGATGCCGATCCGCTTGATCATCGAGCCGCCTTGCCCGATCACCATGCCCTTCTGGGAACGGCGCTCGACCACCAGATTGGCGCGGATCCGCACCAGGCCGGCGACGGACTCGTCGAAGTCCTGGATCTCTACGGCGGTGGAGTAGGGGAGCTCCTGGGAGAGCTCGACGAAGGCGGCTTCCCGCACCAGCTCGGCCGCGAGGAAGCGGAGCGATCGGTCTGTCACCTCGTCTGCGGGGTAGTAGGCGGGCGACTCCGGCACCAGCTCCACCAGCTTGCGGATCAGGGCATCGACGCCCTCGCCGCTCTTCGCCGAGACCCGCAGCGCGAACGCCGCGCCCTCCGCGCCTGGAGGCGGCCACGCCTGGGCAGCGTTCCCGGGGCGGTCGTTCTTGGTCGCCACCAGCACGAGCGGCGCGCCTCGCTTCGCGAGCCGCGCGCAGAGCGCCTCGTGACCCTCGTCCCATCCCTCGACGGCATCCACCAACAACACCGCCACATCGCAATCCTCGAGAGCCTGCTTCCACCGACTCGTTCAGGAAGCGGTTCAGGGCCTTGGGGCTGTCGTGGAAGCCCGGCGTATCGAGGAGCAGCAGCTGGGCATCCTCCAGGGTGAGGATCCCCAGGATCCGGCTGCGGGTGGTCTGGGGTTTGCGGGTCACGATGGCCAGCTTCTGGCCCAGCACCCGGTTCAGCAGGGTGGACTTTCCGGCGTTCGGACGGCCCAGAATCGCCACCACTCCGGCGCGATGGGGCCTCTCACTCGTCAAGGGCTTGCTCGCGCTCGAGGGCCCGAACCGCCGCGATCTGCTCGGCGGCTCGCTTGGTGCGGCCCGTCCCCGAACCCGACGGCTTCCCGTCGAGCAATAGCTCGACGGTGAAGCGATCATCGGCATCCTCCACGCCGCTGTCGTCGACCAGCCGATAGCTCGGAGCCCTCCCGAACCGCGCCAGGGCCCACTCGTTGAGGCGGGTCTTGGGATCCGGCTCGGGCCGTGAGCCATCCGGGTCGTGAGCCTCGGGGAAGATCCGCCGCACCAGGGCCTCCACCCGCTCGGAACCGCCATCCAGGTAGATCGCCCCGAGGACGGCCTCGAAGAGGCCGGCCAGGATGGAGTCCTTTTCGGAGCCACCGCTGCGCCGCTCCGAGCCGCCGAGGCGAACGTAGTCGCCGAGGTCCAGACTGCGCGCCTTGGCGGCGAGCGCCGCCGTATTGACGAGGGCGGCGCGCGCCCGGGTGAGATCGCCCTCGGACCATCCCGGGTGCGCCTGGTAGAGAAGCCCGGCGATGGTCAGATCCAGCACTGCGTCCCCCAGGAACTCGAGACGCTCGTTGCCTCGGCTTCCGTCGCGCTCGTAGGACTCGGACGGGTGGCTGAGCGCGGTCTCGAGCAGAGGGACGTCCTCGAAGACGAAGCCCAGGTGGTCGAACAGGCGTTGGTCGGGCGGACGGGGCTGGTGGCTCACGGGATCTGTCCTGCGATCCACCCGCCTCCGAGGACCACGTCGCCGTCGTAGAAGACGGCCGCCTGTCCCGGAGCCACTGCGCGGACCGGTTCGTCGAAATGGACACGAAGCTTACCGTGCGCCTGGATCTCGAGACGAGCGGGCGCGCCCGGGTGGCGGTAGCGGACCCGTACCAGGGCGCGGGCGGGCGATGCAGGGGGTCGGCCCGAGACCCAGCTCACGCCTTCGATCTCGGCGCCGGCGCAGAAGAGCTCGTCGAGCCCTCCGACCACGACCCGGTTCCGCGCCGCATCGACCCCGGTGACGTAGAGCCTGCGTGTCCCGCCCACTCCCAGCCCCCGTCGCTGGCCGACGGTAAAGCGATGCACGCCCGCATGTCGACCCAGCACCACGCCTTCGCGATCGACGATCTCGCCCTCCCCCGGCAGTCCGCCGGCTCGGATCTCCTCCACCACCCGCGCGTAGTCGGCATCGGCGGCGAAGCAGATCTCCTGGCTCTCGGATCTCTCCGCAGTCGCGAGACCCAGTGCCCTCGCCTTCTCGCGCACCTCGGGCTTGGTCAACTCCCCGAGCGGGAACAGCGTATGGCGAAGCTGCTCGGGTCCGAGACGGAACAGGAAGTAGGACTGGTCCTTCTGGGAATCCCGTCCCCGGCAAAGGCGGCGCTCGCCGCTGCGGGCGTCGTCCTCGATGCGCGCGTAGTGGCCGGTGGCCACCCCGCCCGCTCCCAGCGCCCGCCCCTCCTCCAGAAGGCGATGGAACTTGAAGCGCTCGTTGCAGACCACACAGGGGATCGGCGTGCGGCCCGAGAGGTAGGCGTCGGCGAAGGGCTCGATCACCTCCTCGCGGAACTGATCCTTGTAGTCGGCGACGTGGAAGCGGATGCCCAGGCGATCCGCAGCTCGACGGGCGTATTCAGCGTTCTCCAACGATCGCCAGTGGCTCTCGCCTTCGGCCAGCTTCATGGTCATGCCGATCACCCGGTAGCCCCGCTCGACCAGGAGTGCGGCGGCCACGGAGGAGTCGACGCCACCGGACATCCCGACCACCACGCTGGCATCACGGCTCGAATCGATTCGCATTGAGGGAGCTCCGGCTGTCTAGCCTAGCTCCTCCACGAGGTCGCGCAGGCTACGCACCTCGGAGACCTGAGCCGCACTGCAGTCGATCTCTCCGAGCACCTGCGCGACGACGCGCTCCACCTCGGGATCGCCGATCGCCGCCGCCCGCGACCCGCGCAACGCCGTGAGGACATCCGCCACGTGAATCCGGTCCAGCGGTCTTCCAATCTGATACCCCCCGACCGGCTCGCTGGCAGAGGGCACCAGAATGCCCACCGCTTCGAGCTCGCCGGTCACGTCGCGGACGGTCCGCAGCGGGATGTCGAGGAAGTCCGAGAGCGCGTCCACGCTCCACGGCGGCCGTCCGTCGCGGAACGCCCTCGCCAGCTCGACGGCGATGGCGAGCCCGATGCTCTCGCGGGCCGCCGCGCCGGCCGGAGCCCCTCGAACCTCGCGCCGGTAGAGAGCCAGTGTCTGGTGGGCGTAGGCCACCTCCGCGCCGAGCAGGATGATCGCCCAGCAGAAGTAGATCCACACCATCAGCAGCGGGAGAAACGCGATGGACCCGAAGACGGTGTTGTAGCGCATCACGCCGACGTTGAACTGCACGTAGCCGTACTGCGCCAGGCTGAAGAGGATCGCGGCCACGACCCCGCCCAGGAGCGCGGAGGCGAATCGAACCCGGGTGTTGGGTAGAAACCAGTAGAGGAAGGCGAAGCCAAACATCGAGAGCAGCAGTGGGGCCTGGCGAAGCCCGACGTCGTAGAGGGTCGCGAAGAGCGGAACCTCCAGCAGCCGCTGCACCAGCGCCTGGCTCTGGAGCGTCCCGCCGAGCGAGAGCCCGACGCCCAGCAGGATGGGCGATACGATCAGCACGGCCAGGTAGTCGGGAATGCGGCGCTCCCAGGAGCGCTGTCGTTTCACGCCCCAGACCTGGTTGAACGCATGCTCGACGTTTCCGATTGCGAGCACGGTGGTGAAGAAGAAGACCGCCGCTCCCGAAGCTCCCAGGGCCGCGAAGTTCAGGTTCTCGATCAGGGGAAGGATTCGCTCCACGGCCTGGGGACTGCCGGCGGCGACCTGCTCCAGGATCAGGCGCGTCATGTTCTCCGGGCTCATGCCGAGCGCGCTCGAGATCGAGACCGCGATGGCGAGCAGGGGAACCAGAGCGAGGAGGCTCAGGTAGGTGAGCGCGTTCGCACGCAGCAGCAGTTGATCGCGAACGAAGCCCTCGCCGATGATGACGGAGAGCTGCACGAACCCCCGCAGCCACGCCAAGGGCGCCGGCTGCAGGGGTTCGTCGCTCCAGAGGCTCTCCTGGAGGAACGAGCGAACCCGCGCGAACCAGGAGGCCGTCGCTCTACTCCAAGACCTGGAGTTCCACCCGCCGGTTCAGGGCGCGCCCCTCACGCGTGTCGTTCGTGGCGATCGGGTTCGACTCCCCGAAGCCAACGCTGGTGAGCCGCGGTTCCCCGATGCCCTTTTCCACCAGGAACTTGCGCACTGAATCCGCGCGCCGTTCCGAGAGGCCCTGGTTGTAGGCCTCGGGCCCGGTGGCATCCGTGTGTCCCTCGACTCGCACCTTTACATCCGGCTTGCCGGAGAGGAGCGAGACGACCTCGTCGAGGATCACCGAAGCGTCCGGTCGGATCTCCGCCTTGTCGAAGTCGAAGTTCACGCCGCGCAGGACGATCCGCTCCTGCACCGCCTCGGCAGGCGGCGCGGGCGCGGGCTCGGCGGCCGCAGGCGTCGCAGCCGGCTTCGGCTGCTTCTTCGGCTCCTCCTTCTGGGCCAGCTTGCAGAGATACCACCCGGCCACGGAACCGACGACCGCACCCGCG
Organism: uncultured delta proteobacterium; assembly: GCA_963722885.1. Classification (GTDB taxonomy): domain Bacteria; phylum Myxococcota_A; class UBA9160; order UBA9160; family UBA6930; genus CAVXZE01. Next base: position 198,568 of record CAVROS010000036.1, on the reverse strand, counting down.
AGGCCGTAACCGATCCGCTGGGCATTCGAGTCGCCGGCTACGACACCGGCCGTTGCCAGTCCAACTTGCCCGACGAGCGCACATGCCAGCGGCTTCGGGCGGCCGTTGGCGCAGCCGAGCGCTGCCACTGCCACCACTAGGATCAGACACGCGAAACGCTTTCCCCTCATCGCCATCCTCCTGGAGAAGGGCCTCCTCCACCAAGACCCTCACCCGCCGGCAGGAGCCGCCGGAAGTGCCGGCACTATACCGCTTTTCCTAACGACTGGTACATGAGAATGACTCGATCTCCAGAAGTCCCGAGAGCTTTTCGAGGGTCCGGGGGCCGATTCCGGGGACCCGATCCAGGTCATCGAACTCGCAGAAGGGAGCCGAGGATCGCGCCGCGGCGATGGCCGCCGCTCGCGACGGCCCGATCCCCGGGAGCGTCTCCAGGCTGGCGGGGCTGGCTCGGTTGGGATCGAGGGGCAGGCCGAACAGACGGCGGGCCGGGCCCCGCACCGGAGGAAGCTCCCCGGGTTCCGTCACGCAGGCGGCCTCCACGGTCCATCCATCCATCGAGGCGCGCTCCCCGGGCTCCGCGCACTCGGTGGCAAGCGGCGAGTGCGCCGGAAGCGCGAGCCAGAGCAGCACTGCGGACACGCACAGGGCGGCCGTCGCCACCCGGAAATCCTTGGACCTATTCGGAACGATCAGGGCCGTTGCTTTCTCCAGCGCTCGAGTGCGGCCTGCGAAACCGGCCCGCCGGCTCGCACCTCGAGTGTTCGTCGCTCGGGCCGACCCGCGTCGACACCGCTGAGTCGCACCTCCAGGTGGTCCCGAGGGAGCGCGTCGGGGAAGCGATCTCCCCACTCGACCGCCACCACGGATCCGTTCGCCAGCCAGTCGAGCCAGCCCGCGGACTCCAGCTCTCCCTCGCTCTCGACTCGGTAGAGATCCGCGTGTACCAGTCGGACTCCGCCCGGTGTCTCGAGCTCGTTGGCGATCACGAAGCTCGGACTCGAGAGAAGTCCCTCGTCGAGATCCAGACCCTCGGCCAGCCCCTGGGCGAAGACCGTCTTGCCGGCGCCCAGCGGTCCGACGAGCGCGATCACGAGGCCTCTCGAGTCGATCTGGCTCGCGAGAACCCGGGCCAGGGTGCGGGTCTCAGCGGGGTTCCGGGAATGCAATTCCATCGGATCCACCCAGGACCGGCGGTGCGCCCGCGTCTGCCAGGGATTCGCGCAGCGTCATCATTGCCGCGGGAATCTCGCCAGCGAGATCTCCCGCCAGCAGGCCCGAGGAGCCAGTGCGAGCGGCCAGGCGATCGGCGGCCCAGCCGTGGAGAAAGGCTCCCAGCGCGCCGGCCTCGAAGGCGCCGGTTCCCTGGGCGAGCAGGCCGACGACGACGCCGGTCAGCACATCGCCAGTGCCGCCGGTCGCCAGGCTCGGACCCCCGCTCGCGTTCACCACACACTTCCCTCCGGGCTCCGCCGTCACCGTCGCCGCTCCCTTCAGAACCACCACCGCACCCGTCTGCTCCGCCAGCGCGCGCGCGGCAGCCAGGCGATCGCGATTGATTTCCGCAGGGGAGCACGCCAGCAGCGCGGCGGCCTCTCCGGGGTGCGGCGTCAAGACAGTGGGCGCCGCTCGGGCCTTCAACAGCGCAGTGGCATCCGCGAAGGCCAGCAGACCGTCTGCATCGAGCACCAGCGGCCGTCGGATCTTTCCGGCAATGCGTCGCACCAGAGCCAGCGTCTCGTCACCGCGCCCGATGCCCGGCCCCGCGGCCACCGCGTCGCGGCCCTCGACCAGATCCAGGATCGGCTTCTCGGCGCCGGATGCGAACCCATGAGCCGCCGTCTCTGGGACCGGAGCCGTCATCGCCTCGGTGCACTTCACCTCGAGAACGGCGTTGGTGCTCTCGGGACAGGCGATGGTCACGAGTCCCGCGCCGACGCGAGCGGCCCCTTCGGCGGAGAGTGCCGCGGCGCCCGTCTTTCCCTCCGAGCCCGCGACGATCAGGACGTGGCCGAAGCTCCCCTTGTGCCCGTCCGCCGGGCGCGCGGGAAGCCGCGCCGCAGCCGCGCGACGGGTCCAGAGCTCCGCGGTCCGCTCGACCTGCGGGGCCTCGTCGGCGATGCCGATGCGGCCGACGACGATCCGTCCGGCGTGGCTCCGTCCCGGCTCGAGAGCGAGGCCGAGCTTCGGAAGCCCGAGTGTCACGGTGACGTCCGCCTCGACGGCGCAGCCGAGTGGCTGCCCCGTATCCGCGTCGAGCCCCGACGGAAGGTCCACCGCCACCACCTTGCAGGCCGGACGGCTCGCGGAGAGCTTGCGAATCGCGGTGGCGGCCGCCCCCTCGACGGCGCGATCGAGACCGGTTCCGAAGATCGCGTCCACCAGAACGTCTCCGGGCTGAGGACGCCAGCGAGCCGGAGCGACGGGAACCCCGATCGCCTGGGCGCGCTTCCAGTTGGCGGCGGGGTCGCCCCGCAGACGCTTCGGATCGCCGACCCAGACGATGCACACGGGAGTCCCGAGGAGATGCAGGTGGCGGGCGACGACCAGGCCATCCCCGCCGTTGTTCCCCGCGCCGCAGACCACCCAGACGGAGCTCCCCGTCGAGAGCTCTGACGAGACCTCGGCGGCGACGACCCGTCCGGCGCACTCCATCAGCAGCTCGCCGGGCACGCCCAGCGTCTCGATGGTGTGCCGGTCGAGGCAGCGCATCTGTTCGGCGCTCAGAAGGGGCCAGACGTCGTCAATCATCGGAAGATTTCTACCACGAGCGGTCTACTACGGCCAAACCACCCGGACAGATCCATCAGACCAAGCGTTCACGGAAGTCCCGGACCGCGCGGTCCAGGCCGACCAGGATCGCCCGGGAGATCAGGGACCGGCCCACCGCGACGCGTTGGACTGCCGGGGCAGCGGCGAGCACGGTGGCCAGGTCGCGCATGCCGAGGCCCCCACCGATTCCGACCGAGAGGCGAAGCTTCGCGGCCAGGCGCGTCGCATCGGTGAGGCGTTCCAGACCCGCCCGCCGCTCCGCCTCGGGAAGATCGACGAGGGCGGCCGTGAAGAACTCGACCGCGGCCAGGTCCGCCGCATGCGCCGCCTTGACCGACTCGAGGTCCGGTGAGACCAGAACCGCGACCTGGAGCCCCGCGTCGTGAAGCGTCCGCACCACCGGGGGCAGGGCCGCACCCCAGGCGCGGAAGTCGAGGGGACCGGAGGTCAACCTGCCCTTCCGGCCTTCGGAGGCGAGCAGGAGCCGCTCCGGCTGCGTCTCCAGGGCCACCTTCACCAGGGCGGGCACCGGTGCCATGCGCAGCTCGAGAGCCGTCGCCGCGCGGCGCACGGCCCGAACGTCCGCCTCGCGCACCGGCCGCATCTCCTCCGCCACCCCGAGGCGAATCGAAGTCGGCGCCGACCAGCTCAGCGAGCGTCGCCGCAGCGGCGAGATCCGGCTCGGTTCCTTCGGTGGCGTCTCGCAAGGCCGCCAGTGCATCGAGAGAGAGCGTGAGGAGTCGCACGGCCTAGTCGCTCCCGAAGGCGCGCCGGATACACTCGGCGATCTCGTTCGCGTACTCAGCCACCCGCGACGCGTCCTCTCCCTCGACCATGACCCGGATCAGGGGCTCGGTACCACTGAAGCGGATCAGCACCCGGCCGCGACCATCGAGGTCCTTCTCGATGCGCCGCACCAGCTCGCACACCGAGGGAAACTCCTCGATCGGTCGCCTCTCCGAGACGGGAACGTTGATCAGAATCTGGGGAAAGCGCTCGATGTCGGCGACCAGCTCCGAGAGCGGACGCCCCTTGCGCCGCATGATCGCGAGGACCTGAAGCCCGGTCAGCAGCCCGTCGCCGGTGGTGTTGTGGTCGAGGAAGATGATGTGACCGCTCTGCTCCCCGCCCAGGTTGTACCCCCCGGCCCGCATTTCCTCGACGACGTAGCGATCTCCGACCTGGGTCCGGACCAGCTTCAGGTTGATCTTCTCGAGGGCCCTCTCCAGTCCGAGGTTGCTCATCACCGTCGCCACCACGCCACCCCCCTTGAGGGCGCCGCGCTCGACCAGATCCCGGGCACACACCGCCAGCATCGCGTCACCGTCGATGATCTCGCCCTTCTCGCAGGTCATCACGCTTCGGTCGGCGTCGCCGTCCACCGCGATCCCTACGTCCCCGCGCAGCTCCCGCACCTTGGCCGCGAGCTTCTCGGGATAGAGGGAGCCGCATCCCTTGTTGATGTTGCGTCCATCGGGCTCCACACCGATGGTGAACACCTCGGCACCGAGCTCCTCGAAGACCGTCGGACCCACCTTGTAGGCGGCACCATTGGCGCAGTCGAGCACCACCCGCAGCCCGGTGAGATCCATGTTCATGGGGAAGGTCTTCTTCAGGAAGACGACGTAGCGCCCGGCCGCGTCATCGATGCGCCGAGCGCGCCCGAGGCTCCGAGGGAGGAGCGCGGTGCTTTCCGAGCTGACCGGAGGCGATCAGCTCCTCGATGCGGAGCTCGACCTCATCGGGCAGCTTGAACCCATCGTGGGAGAAGAACTTGATGCCGTTGTCCTGGTAGGGATTGTGGCTCGCCGAGATCATCACGCCCGCATCGCAGCGCATGTCCGCGGTGAGAAAGGCCATGGCCGGTGTCGGCATCGGTCCGACCTGGATCACGTTGACGCCCATCGCGCAGATCCCCGCGCCCAGGGCGTCCTCGAACATGTAGCCCGAGAGCCGCGTGTCCTTCCCGATCAGGATTCGGTGCATTCCCCGGCCGCCGCCGCGAAACACGTGGGCCACGGCCTGCCCGAGTGACAGGGCCATCTCGGCGGTCATCGGATCGACGTTCGCGGTCCCTCTGACCCCGTCGGTTCCGAACAGCTCCAGCCTGCCTTCGCCGCTCATCCGCTCTCCTCTTCAGCCTCCTCTTCGGCTGCCCCCCCTCCGGCTCGAGGGGAACCACCTCGACCCGGACCTTGATCGGGTTCTCGCCCTCCGAGTGCACGTGGGGGCCGGCGAACATGGGGCGCACCTCGCGCTCCAGGGTTTCGTCGACACCCGACAGGTCGATGGTTTCGGTGACCACCTCGGTCAGCCGGAGCACCTCGCGGCGCGGCCCGGTGATCCGCACCCGCAGAGGCTCGACCTGCACGGCGGCGACCACGAAGCCCGGAGCCGGCTCCCCGGCGAGATCCGCCCGGACCTTGACCGCCTTGCTGCCCCGCGGCTCCAGGGTGAAATCGATGCTCGAGGGCGATCGGCTCACGATCTCGGCGCCCCGGGGAAGATTCACGGACGCGGCATCGACCTCGTGCTCGGTGACCCCCGCCTTGGCGCCCGAGAGATCGACGACGTACTCGATGTCGGCCACCGAGAGGCTCCTGAGCGCGGCCCGGCTTCCCTTGACGCGGAGGTTCACGGCGTCGGCGCTCTGATCCGTCACGACGAGGTTCTCCGGCACGTCCAGCAGCACCATCGACACGTCGAAGCCCCGCTCGATGGGATTGGTTCCATGGGAGAGACCCCAGAGCAGGAGAGCGACGCCGAGTGCCAGAAGCTTGTAGCCGAAGTTCCTGAACAGCCACTTCATCGGGTTCCCACCGCTCCCGCCGCGCCCGGAGCACCTTCGCCCTCCGGGGGAGCCTGCTCCGCAATCTCTTCCACCGGCTTCTCGGCAGCCTCCGGCTCCCGTTCGCTTCGGGTGAAGAGATCCCGGAGCACCACCCGGAGCCTCGGCGCATCGAGATCGCGGGTCATCTCGCCGGCCATCACCACCGAGATGCTGGCCGTCTCCTCGGAGACGACGACCACCACCGCATCGGCCTCTTCGGTGATGCCCACCGCAGCCCGGTGGCGGGTTCCGACGCCCTCGGGAAGATCGGTGCGCAGGGTGAGGGGCAGGATGGAGCCGGCGTGGGAGATCCGGCCCTCCCGGATCAGCACCGCACCGTCGTGGAGCGGCGAGTAGGGCAGGAAGAGCGAGTCAACAACTCCTTTGACACCGCCGCGTCGATCGGCGTGCCCGCCTCGATCAGATCTTCCAGGCTGTTCTCGCGCTCGAGCACGATCAGGGCCCCCACCCGCTTCTGGGCGAGGGTCTGGGAGGCCCGGACGATCTCCTCGAGGATGTGGGACTCCTGCAGCTCGCTCAACTGTGGGAAGAACCCGCGGCCCACCCGGGCGAGAACGCGCCGGATGTCCGCCTGGAACACCACGATGAATATCACCCATCCCCAGGAGAAGAAGACGTCCAGGATCCAGGTCAGCGTCATCAGCTGAAAGATCTCGGAGATCAGCCGGGCGGCGATCAGCGCCATCAGACCGGCAAGCATCTGCACCGCGCGCGTCCCCTTGATCAGCAGGAACAGCCAGTACACCCCGAAGAAGACCAGCACGATGTCGATGGTGTCGCGGACCGGATCGTAGCTGGTCGCCATGAAGTCCCAGAAGGCGCTCCACTGCTCAGCGAGCTGCTCGATCATGAACTCGATCATGTCAGGTCTCTCCGCGCATCCCGGAGGGCTCGGGCGACCGTCGCCATTCGCAGCGCACCCTCGACGTCGTGGACGCGGATCGCGTCCGCCCCGGCGAAGATCGCCACAGCGCTCGCGGCGAAGGTGGCCTCGACGCGGCGATCGACGGGATCCCCCGTGAGCTCGCCGAGAAACGACTTGCGGGACGGGCCCACCAGGACCGGAAGCCCGACGGATTCGCGAATCCGCCCGAGATTCGCGATCAGATCCAGGTTGTGAGCGAGACGCTTCCCAAAGCCGATCCCCGGATCGACGCCGATCCGCTCGGCGGGAATCCCCGCCTCGAGGGCCTGGTCCGCCGAGGCGCGGAGCTCGGCCGCCACCTCCGCGACGACGTCCTGGAATTGCACGGTGCGCTGCATGGTGGCCGGATCCCCGCGGAGGTGACCCAGGATGATCGCGGCACCGGCCCGAGCGGTCACACCCGCCAGCATCGGATCGAACCGCAGGCCCGAGATGTCGTTGACCACCCGCGGCGCCGGCTTCGAGGGCCGCCTCGGCCACCGCCGCCTTGCGTGTATCGATGGAGATGGGGACCGAGATGCTCTTCGCCATGGCTTCGATCAGGGGGCGGGTCCGAGCGATCTCGACATCGATCGGGACCTCTTCGGCACCGGGCCGCGTCGACTCCCCACCCACGTCCAGCATGCCCGCACCGGACGCCACCAGCGCCTCGGCCTCGGAGACCGCCGCTTCCAGATCCAGATCGGCACCGGTGCGAACAAAGCGACCGCCGTCAGAGAAAGAATCGGGGGTCAGGTTCAGCACGCCGACGACCGTCGCACGCTCTTGCGGGAAGATCGTCGACTGGGTCATTCGATGAAATCTCCCGGGGGGCGGGCTCCTGTCAGCTCGGAAGCGGTTCCGGGTCGGGGAGCTTGCCCCCTCCTCTGACATCCTCCGAGCGGCTCGGCGTCTGGGAAGGCGTCGCCTCGTCCGGCGAGGACTCGATCGGCGACGGCAAGGGGGGAAGCGGCTCTCCCGCGATGATCCGCTCGAGATCGGCCCCGTCCAGTGTCTCCCGCTCCAGCAGGGCGTCGGCGATCTGGTCGAGAGTGTCCCGGTTCTCGACGAGAAGCAGCCTGGCGGCCTCGTAGAGCTCCGTCAGCATCCCCGCCACTGCCGCATCGATCTCTTCGGCGGTCTTCTCGCTGTAGCTCTTGTGGGTGGCGAAGTCGCGCCCCAGGAAGACCTCGGTGCCCTCCTCGTCGTAGGACACCGGACCGATCGCGTCGCTCATGCCGTACTTGCAGACCATCTCCCGGGCCAGCTGCGTCGCCTGGCGGAGATCGTTCGCAGCGCCCGTGGAGAGGTGATCGAACACCATCTTCTCCGCTGCGCGACCGCCCATGGCGTGCTTGATCATCGCGAGCATCTGCTCGCGGGTAAGGCTGAAGCGGTCCTCGGTCGGAAACGTCTGCGTGACGCCGAGGGCCATCCCACGCGGGATGATGGTCACCTTGTGAACGGGATCCGCATGTTCGGAAAGCTGCGCCACCAGGGCGTGGCCCGCCTCGTGGTAGGCGGTGATCCGCTTGTCTTCGTCGCTCATGATCAGGCTGCGGCGCTCGGCCCCGAGCAGGACCTTGTCCTTGGCCTGCTCGAAATCGTTCATGCCGACGCGGCTCGCATCGCGACGGGCGGCGAGGAGTGCCGCCTCGTTGACCAGATTCTGCAGATCCGCACCTACGAAGCCCGGCGTTCCTCGCGCCAGGACCTGGAGCTCCGCGTCCTCCTCGAGCGGAACGCGACGGGTGTGGACCTTGAGAATCATCAGCCGTCCGCGCAGATCAGGCCGCGGCACGACGACCCGCCGGTCGAAGCGGCCGGGCCGGAGCAGCGCCGGATCCAGCACGTCCGGGCGGTTCGTGGCGGCGATCAGGATCACCCCCTCGTTGCTCTCGAAGCCATCCATCTCGACCAGCAGCTGGTTCAGGGTCTGCTCGCGCTCGTCGTGGCCACCGCCGAGGCCCGCGCCGCGGTGACGGCCCACGGCGTCGATCTCGTCGATGAAGATGATGCAGGGCGCGCTCTTCTTGCCCTGCATGGAACAGGTCTCGCACCCGTGAGGCACCGACACCGACGAACATCTCGACGAAGTCCGAGCCGGAAATCGAGAAGAACGGTACCCCCGCCTCGCCGGCCACCGCCCTGGCGAGCAAGGTCTTGCCGGTGCCCGGCAGACCCACCAGGAGCACGCCCTTGGGGATCCTTCCGCCCAGGCGAGTGAACTTCTTGGGCTCGCGCAGGAAGGCGATGATCTCCTCGAGCTCGACCTTCGACTCCTCGACCCCGGCGACGTCTTCGAAAGTGACCCGCTGCTGGTTCTCCGTCAGCAGACGCGCGCGGGACTTGCCGAAGCTCATGGCCTTGCCGCCGCCCGCCTGCATCTGACGGACGAAGAAGACCCAGAGGCCGATCAGAATCAGGAACGGAACCCACCAGATCAGCATCTGCTGCCAGACCGAGGACTCGCGCTTGGGGCGGGCGGTAATCTCGATGCCCTTCTCCTCGAGCCTGGGCACCAGCGTGTCGTAGATCGGGGGCACGTAGGTGGCGAAGTCGGTCCCGTCCCGGAACTCGCCGGTAACGTGCCCCTCCTCCATGGTGACGCTCCCGACCTGGTCGCCTTCGAGCTTGTTCAGGAATTCCGTGAACGAGATCTCCGCGGGCGGCTCCTGGTTCTCGCGCAAGACGGTCACCAGCAGAAGGATCATCAGGAGAAGCACGACCCAGAGGGCCATGTTCTTGTAGAACTGCTGATTCACGTTCACTCCTGGCGCCGACTCAGAGCCCGACCGCGACGAGCCTCGCGTTCACGCTTCTACCGGCAGTTGCGCCGACAGATCCCCTGGGGGATCTCGCGTGAATTCGAATCCCCATCCTGGATTTCGCTTTACAATTGAAGACTAGCACGCACCCTTCCCTGGCACCGGGGTCCGACGGAGACGGAAGGCGTCGTGTTCACAGGCGAGCTCCAGGCCGCCGGGAAGCTCGATGCGCGAGCCGGGCCGACCGCGAGCGTAGGGTATTCACCACGCGCTCGAGGTGAATGCGGGAGATGTCCCGCGCCGCGCCGCTCCGACGCAACGCGAGCCGCACCACGCGGCGCGCCAGCGCCTCGGGCAGGGCTTCCCAGCCGGACCGCTCGATCCGCAGCCCGCCATCCTCCTCGGTCAGGAATCTCTCCGCCTCCCTCTCGACGATCTCCGCGATCCACTCCGAATCCCTTCGCTGTGCTTCGGCCAGATCACCGATTGCCCTGAGCAAACGCGGGTTGAAAGCATCGCGCAGGCCCGGAAGCCAGCTGGCTCGGAGGCGGGCTCTGGCGAAGGCGGGATCGGCATTGGAGGGGTCTTCCCGCCAGGACAGTCCCTGCACAGTCGCGTAGGAGAGGATCTCCTCGCGCGGGATGCGCAGCAGCGGCCGCACCACGAATCCATCCGACGAGCGCTCGGGGATCCCACCCAGACCGTCCGGGCCGCTTCCGCGCAGGATTCGCAGCAGCACCGTCTCCGCCTGATCGTCGAGTGTGTGCGCGGTGGCGAGGCGCTCGGCCAGGTGCTGTTCCGCCATGGCGCACAGGGCGTCGTAGCGAACCCGCCGCGCCGCCTCCTGAAGGGTCGGACGTTCGCGACTGGCCCGGCCGCGGCGGAGGCGCTCCGGATCGACGCGGGCGACATGCACCGGCACGTCGTACTTGCCCGCCAGCGCCCGCACCGAGCTTTCATCCCTGTCCGACTCTTCCCCGCGCAGACCGTGATTGACGTGGCCGATGCAGAGATCGAGGTCCAGGGAGCCAGCCAGGCGGTGCAAGGCGTGGAAGAGAACCGTGGAGTCGACGCCTCCGGAAACCGCCACCAGCACTCGCCGCCCGGGGAGATCCAGCTTGCGGGCGGCGGCGGCCACCTCGCGAACTCGCATTCCGGGATTCTATCCGCTGTGCCCTGGCGCCGCCCCCGAGCCGGCCCGCCCCCGCCTCGGACCGGGGGCTTGCTGCGACGGCCGATCAGCCCTCGAGAGCACTCGCGGTGCCGATCAGGATGCGGGTCCCGTCGTCCTTCTCGGCCCACACGTCGCAGTGCACCCGGCTCTTGGCGCCTTCGGCCTGGGATTCGCGGATCTTGGCGTGGGTGGTGACACTCTCGTCGACCCAGAGCACATTCGTGAGCTTGAGGGACATCTTGCCACCCTCCGCGAAGCCCAGACCGAAGTGGTCGAGCATCACCTGGGCGGTGAAACAGGTCGCCATCATTCCCTGCACGACGATGTTCGGGAAGCCGAGCTTCTTCGCCTCTTCCGCATCGTTGTGATAGTTCTTGGCGGGCCCCGAAAACATCCAGCAGCGGCGCACGTCGACGGTCTTCTTGACGGACGGCAGATCCGCGCCGGTCGCGGTGGGAAAGGGCGGCCGCGCCTTCTTCTTGGCAGCCGTCGAGGTATCGACGACGAAGCCATCGGCTTCCTGCTTCGGCGGCAGAAAGGACTGATGGGTGCGCCCGCGGACCAGGAGCCGTCCGTCCTTCGCATCGACGAGGTCGGTCTCGTTCACCACGTAGTCGCGGCCGCGCTTCTGATAGCGCTCGACGATGGTCGATCGGGAGCGAACCCGGGACCCGACGCGTATCGGTGCGAAGAGCTCCCAGTCCTGCTGCGCGTGGAGGTTCCCGAAGATGTTCTTCAGGTACCACTGGTCGACGTACTCGTAGCACTCGGAGTGGTAGAGGAGGGGTGGAGCGATCTCCTGGTAGAGGGGGTTGCGATCGTCGAGAGCGGTCGAATAGAACTCGACGATCTCTCGAGTCACCTCGTAGTCACGGCTTCCGCAATGGCGTCCGACGAAGGCGGGTTCCCCCCGAAGATTCATGTCTTCCTCCAGGCACGGGCTCCCGTCGCTTGTACCAAATTCCAGGAGCTCTGGCTTCGCCCTACACCTTCGAGATGCAGGCGGCGACCCGCTCGGGAGCATCCGCGGGAAGCTCCGGGTAGATCGGCAGGCACAGCACCTCATCCGCGGCAGCCTCCACGCGAGGGAAGGCACCTGGGCCGTATCCGAGATCCTTGAAGATCGGCTGGCGGTGCAAGGGCACCGGGTAGTGGATCGCCGACTGGATCCCGTCCTCCGATAGCGCGTCACGGAGCGCATCGCGGCGGGGTGAGCGCACGGTGTAGGCGTGATAGACGTGGCGGGCCCAGGGCATCGCGACGGGCGTGCTCACTCCCGAGTTCGCGAGCGCCTCGTCGTAACGCGCTGCGTGGGCGCGCCGCATCTCGGTCCAGCGCTCCAGGTGCCGCAGCTTGACCCGCAGGATCGCGCCCTGGATCCCCTCCATCCGGTAGTTGAATCCGAGAAGCTCGTGGCGGTACTTGCTCGTCTGTCCCCAGTCGCGGAGTAGCCGCACCCGCTTCTCTCGCTCCGGATCCGAGGTCACCACCATCCCCCCCTCACCGCAGGCGCCGAGGTTCTTGGTCGGGTAGAAGCTGAAGCAGCCGATGTCGCCGAGCCCGCCCGCGCGGCGGCCCTTGTACTCCGAGCCATGGGCCTGCGCCGCATCCTCGATCACGACGAGACCGTGGCGTCGGGTGATCTCCAGGATCGGATCCATGTCCGCAGGTTGTCCGTAGATATGGACGGGAACCACTGCCATCGTCCGGGGCGTGATCGCCGCCTCGAGCTGCGCAGGATCCAGCGTCAGGGAAACCGGATCGACATCCACGAAGACCGGTGTAGCGCCGGCGTAGCGGATCGTGGCGGCCGTCGCGATGAAGGTGAAGGGCGCTGTGATGACCTCGTCGCCGGGGCCCACCCCCGCGGCGAGAAGCGCCAGGTGAAGCGCACTGGTTCCCGAGTTCACGCCGACGCCGTGCGCCGCGCCGCAGTAGTCCGCAAACTCCGACTCGAAGCTTTCGACCTCGCTCCCCAGCACGTAGGCGGCGTTCGCGAGAACGCCGGCCACGGCCTCCTCGACCTCTCTCTGGATTTCCCGGTACTGCGCTCGAAGATCGACGAAAGGAATCACACCTGGGTCCTCGCAGGCTCGCGTGCGCCAGAGCGGCCCCGCATCTGATACCGGCGGACCACCAGGAGCGCAAGGGCGCCATCAAGAGACGGATCCAGCAGCTGAAGCAGCAGCGTGACGCAGCCCTCGAGGCGCACGATCACGACGGGCTCAAGCGCGTGCGTCGCCAGATCCACCGGCTGAAACGGCAGATCCGGCGCGCCACTGTCTGAGCGCAGAGACCGCGTCGCGCGGACGACGCCCCTCAGGAGGAGCGGTCGAGCTCGAGAACCATCCAGCCCGCACCCGCGACCGACAGAGCCCGCTCGCGCGCTTCCTTTTCGGATTCGCAGTGAAGCGTCAACGTCCGCGACCGCGGCCCGCCTTCCTGCTTGACGCGGACTCGAAACTGGATCCCGGGAGAATCCGAGGGCGACTCCAGCACCGGCTCGGCGCTCTCGCAGGCTGCGGATGGACTCGTCCCGGGCACCTCACCCGCCACCCCCGAAAGGAAGCTGTAGTAGGCCTCCGGTGCGGATTCGATGCGAACTCCGACGCCGCCCTGGGTAACCGATCGGAGGTGGGGAGCGACCATGCGCCTCCAGACGACCTTCCCCCCGATCGGGACAGTGTCCGAACGGCTCGCCACGTCGAGATCGACCAGCACGTCGGCCCCCGGCGGAGGCCCTGCGCCGGTCTGGACGAAGAGCCCGCCCCTCGAGACGTTCAAGACCATCGCGGAGTGAGAGCCCCCGGCCACCTTGAGCCTGCAGGGCAGCCTCTTCCTGAAGCGCGGCTCCGCCTGTGTCTGCACGTCCCGATCCCCAGCGATTCCCAATTCAGCGTTTCGGCGAGGCCAGAGGCTCGCTTGAGCGACGGAGACCGAGGCCCGCGAGACCGTGGGAAAGAGGGGTGCACGAAAAAGACAACGCCCCGGCCAAGACACGCGGGTGTGGTGGCGAGTGAACAGTGGTGGCGGTGGGTGGACTCGAACCACCGACCTACGGCTTATGAAACCGTCGCTCTAACCGGCTGAGCTACACCGCCAGGAACGGGCCGGGGCGAGACCTTAGCGCAGGTCCGAGTGGGTTTCTGGATCGATCTCGAGGACTTCCAGACCGCCCTGGAGCTCGTCCACCGGGGGCGATGGAGCGGGCAGCGAGAAGACGCGATCCTCGAGGGCATCGACCCGGCCACGCAGTGATTCGAGCTCCGACATCGCATCCTGGAGCAGCTCGTCCGAGATCGCACCGCCATCGTCGGGCGCCGCGGCGCTGACGGGGGGGAGGCCACCGGGAGCCGTGCCATCGGCCAGTAGATGGCGGCCCACCTTCTCCGCCACCTGGTCGAGGTTGGGAATGATCTCACCCAGAGTGCCGGACTGGATGAAGATCGACCGGGACACTCCCTCTGCCTCCCCCGAAACCGGGGCCAGCTGCAGGTCGAGGCTCGCACCCTCGCCGAACTGCGTGAAGGACCCGAAGAGCACGTACTCGGCACCGGCTCCGCTACCCATGGCCTTGGCGGCCTCGAGGTTGGTGGTGGCCTGGCCTTCGCCCTGGACGCGGATGACCCCCACACCGGGTACGCGGCCCAGCCGGGAGGCGAGCATGTCCGCCAGACCGGCCTCCAGGTACGCCTTTTGCTCCAGGGTGTGGACCACGAGCGGGAGGATCGCGAGCTCTGTCCGGGGTTCGGCGAAGGACCTCTCCGCGCCGAGCACGAGCACGAAACCGGCAACAACCACTGCAAGACTGCGACGCATCAGATCTCAGCTCCCCTGAGCGGGGGCTGCCCCCCCCATCAGCATAAGTACTGGTTTTTTCTACCAGTCTACGTGCCGGGGGTCAACCGACTTGACGCGGTGATGGAGGCTCTAGGATGAGGCGAAACGGGCCCCGGCTAGCCACCCGCAGCAGGGTCGGACTCGACGGGGAGAAGAACGCGGAAGGTGGTGCTCTCGCCAGGCCGGCTCGATACCTCGATCGTGCCCTGATGGTCGGCGACGATCCGGTGACAGATCATCAGACCGAGGCCACTGCCCTGATCGGGCCCCTTGGTCGTGAAGAAGGGATCGAAGATCCGCTCGAGGTCTTCCTCCGCGATTCCGGGGCCGGAGTCGACGACCTCGATGGCTGCTCCCTTGCGGCCACCCGGTCCTCCCGGGGTGACGCGAACCTGGACCTTCCCTCCCTTGGGAGACGCATGGATCGCGTTCAAGAGGAGGTTCAGCAACATCTGGTGCAGCTGGTCCCGCACCGCTGTCAGCTTCGGCGTCTTGGGCGCGCCCGATACTTCGATCTCGACCTCGCCTGCCGCCGCTTCGGGAACCAGCAACGTGGCCACCTCGTGCGCCAGGGCGATCGGGTCGCAATGCACCCGCGGCTCCTGCTCCACCCCGGAGCGACTGAGGCGATTCATGGTCGCGACGAGACCCCGGATGCGATCCACCTCCTGGCAGGCGAGCCGGTAGTAGTCTCCCCAGAACTCCTCGTCGTCCTCCGTCCGCTTCGCGGCGGCCAGACTCAGGAAGGTGTGGATCGAGACCAGGGGGTTGTTGATCTCGTGTGCCAGACCCGCGGCCAGGGTGCCGAGGGTCCCCAGCCGATCCGCACGCAGCACCTGCTGGCGAGAGCGGCGCAGGTCTTCCACCAGCCTTGCGTTCTCGATGGCGATCGCCGCCTGAGTGGCCAGGCCCTCGAGAAGGGTGCGGTCGGTGACGCCGAATGCCGCACCCCCCCGCCGGTTGTCGACAGCGATGGCGCCGATCACGCCCTTCTTCCCGATCAGCGGAACCACCAGGATTTCGTCGGCCGCTACCTCGACCACCCAGCGCCGAATCGGAGCCTCGTAGTCGGTCGCTCTCGCGACGCTCAGCGTCTGCGCCTCCCCGTCGATCAGGCGATCCATGAAGGCGGGCGCCGCGGAGGCGCGGATCGGCTCGCTGGTGATCTCCTTGTCGACTGCCGGGTCGGCGGGGAGCAGCCGATCGATCCGGAGGTTCTCCCGGCCCTCGTCGAGGAAGAGCACGGCCGCCGCATCGAAACCCAGCTCTTCGATGATCGCACTCAGGAGCTGGTCCAGGAGCGGCTTCAGGTCGAGCTCCTGGTTGATGGTCTGGGCGATCTGATTGACCGCGGTGAGCTCGCGTACCAGACCCTCGCGCTCACGGGCGAGCGCGTAGACCTCGATGGAGCGCTTGAGAGTGAGACGCAGCTCGTCCGCATCCCAGGGCTTCGGAACGTAGCGGTAGATGGACCCGTCGTTGATCGCGACGCTCAAGGTCTCGGCATCGCCGTAGGCGGTCACGAGAACGCGGATCGTCTTCGGGTCGAGCTCGCGCACCCGCGTCAGGAAATCGACTCCGGTCATGCCGGGCATGCGGTGATCGGACAGCACCAGGGCGATGGGTTGCTGGTTCAAGACCCGCAGCCCCTCTTCTCCGCTGCTGGCGGTGATGATCGAGAACTCGCGACGGAAGCCCAGCTCGAAGATGCGGAGGTTCTCCGGCTCGTCGTCGACGTAGAGCACCGGGTACTCGCGGTAGTCGAGCAGGCTGCGCGGTCTAGGCTCCATTCGCTCCCTCGGCCGGCAGGCGCACCGTCACGCAAGTCCCCTCGCCCGGCTCCGACTCGATCTCGATGCTGCCCCCGTGCCGCTCCACGATCCGGCGGCTCATCGAGAGCCCCAGGCCGGTCCCCTTCCCCGCCACCTTCGTGGTGAAGAAGGGCTCGAAGAGCCTCTCCTGGACGGCGGCCTCCATACCGGGGCCGGTATCCCGGACCCGCACCAGCACCTGCGCCTCCTCCTCGCTCACCGTGATCTCGATCGCCCCACCCTGTCCTTCGAGCGCCTCTGCCGCATTCTTGAGGATGTTGAGGAAGACCTGGTTGAGGGCCCCGGCATCCCCGATGACGGTCGGAACCTGCCTGGTCGATCGCCAGGTCCAGCTCGGCCTGGCACTCCCGGAACTTGTGGCCGAGGAGATGGACCGTGGAACGAAGACCCGACCGGATATCGAATGGGCGATTTTCACCCCGGTGAGGAGCCGCGAAATCCCGCAGGTCGCTCACCAGGTGGGAGGTTCGGTGCAGTCCCTCGTTCACGATCCCGACCAGCTCGGCTCAGGGCATCGGCGAGCTCATCGAAGCCGAGCTCCGCCTTGTCCCGCTCGAGCTCCTCGAAGCTGTGCGGACAGCTTCGACGGGTTCGAGGTGTCGAGCTCGGCGACCCGCTGGGCGACGTTGCGCAGATCGTCCACATAGGTCTTCAGGGTGGCGAGGGAGTTGCGGGCGAAGTTCAGGGGGTTGTTGACCTCGTGAGCCACGCCGGCCGAGAGCTCACCCACGGCGGCCAGCCGCTCCGCCTGAACCAGCTGGACCTCGGCCTCCTTCAGCTCGGAGAGCGTCCGCTCGAGCTCGGCATTGCTCTCCTCGAGCGAGGCGTTCTGCGCGGCGATCTCCTGCTGGAGCTGCCGCAGCCGCACCAACGAACGGACCCGGGCCAGGAGCTCCCTCGGGTGAAACGGCTTGGTCACGTAGTCGTTCGCCCCCAGCTCGAGCCCCTCGATCTTCATCTCCCGCTCGGCCTTCGAGGTGACGAGCATTACGGGGATGCCACTCGTCTCGGGATCCTCCTTGATGCGCCCGGCAGAGGTCGGTGCCCGACATCTCCGGCATCATCACGTCGGTCAGCACCAGCTCGGGAGCGGACTCCCGCACCGCCTCCAGCGCGCTGCGGCCGTTGCTGGCGACGCGCACCCGGAACTCGCGCCCGATCAGGAACGCGAGCAGACGGCGCATCTCCGCGTTGTCCTCCGCGATGACGACCTCGGGCGTACCCGGCGGGTGCCTGGGCGCGACCTCCTCGCCTGCCGGCTCCGTCCTCGCCCCCTCCCAGCGATCGACGCTGTGCTCCATCTCGGTGAACCGGCTCTCACCCGGCCCGTCGAGCTCGGGCGAGATCTCGCTCGCCATCGCCTCGAAGGATCCCGCCGCCGTAAGCGCCCGGCCGTCGGAGGATCGGAGCAGCACCTCATCCTCTGCCGCGTCGGCCTCGCCGATCGGCAGGATCAGGTGCATCTCCGTGCCGCGGCCGTCCCCTTCGCTCTCGGCCCAGACGCGGCCTCCGTGTAGCTGCACCAGCTCCCAGACCAGCGACAGACCGATTCCGGTTCCCTCGTGCTTCCGCGTCGCCGAGGCATCGACCTGAGCGAACCGGTCGAACACCTTCTCGAGCTGCTGCGGGCGGTATCCCGATGCCGGTATCCGACACCGTGATGTGGATGCCCTCGTCGCACACCTCACCGGACACGACGATCTCCCCCCGATCGGTGAACTTGAGGGAGTTCCCGACCAGGTTGACGATGATCTTCTCGAAGGCATCGGCATCGACGTAGGCGATCGGCATGTCCCGGAAGCCTTCGAGCTCGAGCTCGATCCCCTTCCGCTCGAGCCGTCGGCCGAGCACCCTCGACCAGCTCGGCCGCAAGCTGCGCCAGATCGACGGGCGTGCGTTGAATCGAGAGCTCCTGGCTCTCGATCTTCGCCAGGTCGAGCAGATTGTTGATGAGCTTCAGGAGCCGAAGCCCATTGGCGTTCATCGTGCGCAACGTGCTCTCGACCGTCTCGGGGACCTCTCCAAAGTCGCCGCTTCGAAGCGCATCCAAGGGAGCGAGCATCAGCGTCAGAGGCGTCCGAAGCTCGTGATGGATATTCGCGGTGAAGCGTGACTTCGCCTTGTCAAGCTCCCGGAGCTCATTTCCCGCCTGCTCCAGGGCTCGCCGCTGCTTGAAGTCGGAGAACCTCATTCGGTCCAGAAGCGCGCAGCTCATCACTCCCCCAAACGCAGCGCCGCTAAGGAAGACGCAATGAAGAACGAAGCCGAGCCCAGGGAACCGGACCTTCCGAAAGAATCGGAAGCACCATAGTAGCCCCCTAGCAAGATCGAGGTGACCATCGCGGCTTGGAGCGCCGATAGAGGAACGAAGACACCAGTTCCCAGGACGAGTAGGACGAGGCCTACGTAGTACTCGCTGTCTGCACCACCGCCTCCGTAGATCAGCGTGAGCAGCATTCCTCCGCCCGCCAAGCAAGTCGCGAAGGTTGAGGCCAGCGGATGAGTGTCGCTGGTCCGGAAATAGATGAGCGCGAAGATGGCATTTAGGCCAAGACGGAACGGCAAGAATTGCGCGAAGCTCTCGGGGTAAACCAGCCAATCGACGCCGATGAATAGTGTCTGGATAATGAAGAAGACGAAAACCGCCGTTCGAAGCGCGCGCGGCAGCGCAATGCTTTCCACATTGCGCCGGTACTCGGCGTACAGCTCCTGCTCCGACCCCTTCCCAAGAGACATAGATTCAGTAATCGACGCGCTAACCCTGCGACTTTAGAAACAATTCGGGATCGTCAGTGCCGGGAGGCTCTTACCGAATTGGCGCCCTCTTAGGGCTGCGAGCCCCCGCGGTGGCAAGCAACAAGGCCGGAAGCAAGAGGATGTCTGCAAGTAGGCAGAGCACCATAATGCCAGAAGTGACCAATCCAAGGTGCCGCGTGAATACCAGGGTTGAGAATCCGAACACCGCAAAACCCAATCCGATGATGAGCGTCGTGAACACGACCGGGGGCAGCACCCGTTCGAATGTGCGTGTCAAAGCAGACTCGGGCGATGCTTCTATCGAACGCTGTCGATAGTAACCTGTGACAGTGTGGATCGTGTCGTCAATCGCGATCCCCAGGGCGAGATTTCCAACGAGTACCGTGCCCGCGTCCAGCGCAATGCCAAGAACTCCCATAGCCCCAAATGCCATCGCCACAGGGAGGGCGTTTGGAACAAGCGCGATCACCGCGAGCTTGATTGAGCGAAAGATCATCAACAAGATGACAGCTATCACCAAGAGCGCGAACACTAGCCCACGCAGTTGCCCCATAGTGATCTCGTTCTTCCGCTCGCGCAAACTCGTACATTATTCCCGTCGTACGCGCCGAATAGCCAGCCGGCCCATGGGCCTCCCACCATGCGTTCGCCTTATCCGCAACCGCTAGCAGCGCATCGGAGCCGTTGTCGTTCGCTCTTAGCAGAACGTTCGCTAGCCTTCGATCCGGGGTGAGGAAATCCTGCATGTACTCACTCGACTCAAGAATTAACAGATACTGCTCGATCACCTCCGAGTCGTGTGGGAGTGGCTCGCCAGAGTTGCCCGCGAAGCCTCGATGAATCTGTCTGAGAGGATCCGCTACCGAGAGTGCTTTGCCCACCTCCGGAAGTGATTCCAGATATGTCGTGAGATCGCTCAGGGCCGCCACCGCTTTCGGCGCAGCCACCGATTCACCTTCCGGCGCCTCGACTACTACATTCATGGGGCTGATTCCCGAAAAGTGGTCCCGGATAGCCTCGTACGCGACGCGAACCGGATCCCCTTTCAAGAACCACTCCACAGCGTCTGTTTCGACTTCTAATCGGGCGATACCAGCCACCACGACCGCTGTCGCCACAACCCAGGAAACGATCACCATTCGCCAGCGTGCTGCAACCAGCCTCATAGGGATTTCGCTCCCGGCCCGCTCAGCCACCGTTGAAGGACGAGATCTTCGCGAACGAATCGGCCAAAGGCGCAGTGCGGCCGGCGTTGCCGTGAGAGACGCAGCCAACACCACAAGCACACCTATCGCGCCGAACGCCCCAACGTCGCGAACAACGTTGATCCGCACGAGCGATACCGCAACGAATCCCACAGCAGTTGTGAGACCCGATAGGGCAATCGGCAAGGCTACGTTCTGGAGTGAGTCTTGAAGCTCGGGGAAAGAGCGGCAACCCACAGCGACGGTTAGTTCGTGCATGGAGTATGCACACCCGAGAGCAAGGAGTATCGAGGGCAGAATCACCGTGCTGACCGTCAATGGCACACCGAGTGCACCCATCACGCCCAGCAGAGCCCACGTGCTCAAGCCGCTGACCGCAAGTGGGATCACAGCTGCTCGAATCGTTCCAAACAATAGGAACAGCAAGGTCCCCACAAGAATTATCGTTAGCGGTATGAAGAAGGACAGTTCAGCAGCCGTGCGCGCATCGGCTTCGGTTCGGAAGACCGGCACGCCCGAAACCCACGCTTGCTCGTCCTTGAGACGCCTCTCTATTTCGTTGAAAACAGTCTCATAGTGCACCTCTGGGCTCTTCTCGAGTACCACGTTGACAGCAACCGCACGGTGATCCTTGGACACGAGGGTACGTGGAGCGATTCGGTCGGCGAGAACCAAGTTCTCGAAGCGTTTGAGTGCGGCGCTGTCTGCGGGCACACCATCCTCAAGGGCTGCGTCGAGAGACACCGCACCATCAGCCGTTACGTGAACGAGTGGGACGGTCGCGAGGCTGTCGACTCTTCGAACGCCGGCCAGGGACTCAAGCGCCTCGGTTAGCTCCACCGATTTCATGAGAATCGCAGGATCGAAAGCCTCTTTCCCCTCGATCACCAGAGCCAGGATCTCGTCTCCGCCAAAATGATCTTGAGAGCTCTGATAGAAACGCCACGGCTCGCCCGAGCGATCGAGCACGCTGTCCGTCGAGGTCTCGATCTGGAGTCGAAGAACGCCGATGGTGGCGACCCCCGCTACTAGCACCCATATCAGCAGAACAGCACGGGGGTGGTTCAGACCCAGACGCACAGCCGCCCGCGGAAGCGCCTCCTGCCCCTGGAGGCCGCCTACCATCTTCCGGTCATGCGTCTGCACGTCTTGGCGAGTGGCGACAGCGTCAAACGCGCTCAGCCGATACCACCACGATCTGCGGCGGCTCACCGTACGATAGGCTCGTCCTAACTCTCCGGAACCCGGCACCACGAACCATGCTCGCCAGTTCGTCCGGATCCCAGAAGCGAAACGTTCCACTCTCCTCCAGCTCCAAGAGACGAGCACCCTCGTTGAGTAGATTCCTCGCGGCCGCGTCGAGCACCTCGCTTCCCTCATCGCCCAGTCGCTCGCGCCAAAGGCCCTGACGCAGCTCGGTCAAGCCTTCCTGGAAGATGTTCGAAATGTCCCCATCGCGCCGCATATTCGAGAGTACGAGTCGCCCACCCCGGCGCAGTATCCGGCGAATTTCGTGCAAGAGTTCGACCGGGTCACCGACGTAGCCGAGCAACAATGATGCCAGTACAGCGTCATAGCTCTGCGCCCGCGCCGGCACGCTCAAGCATCCCGGACGGACGTCGAGAGTGGTCTCCACGTAATGAACGCTTAAACCGTTTCTAGGAGGAGAACCATTGAACCGTTTGCGCGCACGTTCCAGAGCCTCGCGCACGAAGTCGAACTGGTGCACCGTTAGCGGCGAATGGAGGTCGCGTTGCTCCGCTAGTTGCAGCGCGAATGCACCCGTTCCGGACCCCAGATCGGCGATCCTATCACCCGAATCAAGGCAGAGCGCTTCGATCTGCTCCGCCATGAATTTTCGGTAATAGGACGTATTCACTTGTAGTTCAATCCCGACCGATCCGTCGCGTCCTACGAGGTAGTCGTGCCAGAAACCGCGCAGATCCACGGCGGGCAGCGACAGCCGGCGTTGTTCCAGCTCCCGACGCTCTTCCATCGCTATGAGATCTGGGAGCGTTGATCGCAGATCGGCTCCCAGAGTCATGCGACCGACCTCTCTGGCGATGGATTGAAACACCTCAATTGCTTGCCTGCTGGTCCGCAACTGGTGACCAGTCGGAATGACGACCAATCGCCGGTTGTCAACCTTACCGTGAGAAAGAATGTCGCTGACGCGGTCGAGTTCCATCCACGCATCGTGGGCACCGGCAAACCAAGTGATTGGCACTTCGGTCACGGCTAGGTCGCGCCGCGCGTCATCGAGAAAGGCGAGGCCCTTGGCAATCGCGTCCAAGCCCGTGTGGTCGATATCGACGAATACCCCAAGGACTTCCTGGATTCCAAATCGCACGACCCGCTCGACGCCCGCCGACATAATCCACACCGCCGGAGATCACGCGCATCATGGACTGAAGATCAGGAGCTTCCGACAACACTGACCCACCCGTGAAGTCTCTTCTCCACCCTCGAGCGACATGGACTTACGCCCCTCAAGTGCTGCCGCACTGAACGTTACCAGGATCGTGCTCTCTGGTCGGAATTGCGGCGACGATTCCAAGGAAATCAAGTGTTGCCTGAATGTCGCGAACACCCTGTGAGCAGCTGAATCGGCGGTGGTCGGTACCGGGCTCTCGGCAGTCAGGGTCGCTGTACGACTCCCCGCGCTTTCGAATTCCATCAAAGCGAACCACGGCCACTGGTTGTCGGGCAGCGGCGAACGTGGCCACAATCGTCTGCGAGAGCGGTAGAAGCGTCTCCTTCGTACGACCCCAGGCAGGGGGAATGACCACTGCCGGCGCACCGCGAGTATCGCCCCAGGAGTCAACGATTGCGACTATAGGCTCACCCTGCTCATTCGCGTACCGCACCACGTCTGATCTCGGGCGAGTCGTTTCGCTTGCCGTGCAAAGGCCCGACTCGCCTTTCTTGATGCTAGCCGCACGCCCTGCTAGCATGATTTTCCAGCCAAGGCGTCTTGCTCTGCCACGATCCCTCTTCCAGTATCGTCGCGCGCTGTTCGATTTCGATCGGAGTCTGTGATGTCACGAGGCGACAGATCCAAACCGATACGCGTCCAACCAGGCCGTTCCGCTAAGCTGTGAACGATGCCGCACCCGGGCGTAAGCCTGAGACCTGCACGGTCCCCATCTATGAATCGAATAGGGAAGCCATCCTTCAACAGTTGCGCAGAATTGTCGCGGAGACGGATGGCAAGGCCTGCGGGCGAGGAGTCTTCGATCTCGGCTTCGACGGCACCAGTCGGCTCGGTCATCACGTGCAATTGGCGCGATTCCCGTGGCGCCGACTCTGGCGTTCTCCGGGTACGATCGCGACGCTCCGCTCGGTACACCGCCGAGGGAACACGGACGCGGAGGCGCTGAGGGTTCTTGTCGTCGATTCGGCGAGCGGAGAAGAAGTACTGAACCCCATCAAGCTCGAAGTTGAGGAAGACATAGGCGCGATCGTCAGGCTCGAAGTGCTCCGTCTTCAGCACGAGGACGTCATCGTCGACACGTTCCAGAATCGCGGTCTCTGGATCCATCCTCCGGTTGATCGCCCGTCGTAGAACCCGTCGCTCACGGCGAAGCTGATCGAGCAGAATGAGAATCTGCTCACGAGCATCGATGACGATCGGATGCAGCCGCCGGAAGTGCTCATCAGTGATAGGTGCAGAAGTTCAGCATCAGGCTCACATCCTGGCAAAACAGCATTTTATTCCTGACGGGCTGCGTCTTCGCAATATGCTGCGTATATTGTTGAAATATATGGACGTTTTTAATCTATCGAGGGAGGCTGTCGCTAGGCTAAACGGGGATTCGGAGTTGGCGGACCTCGATTCCTGCCTCCCGAAGAAGCCTGAGGGAGACCTCTCCAACGGGGTAATCCGCGTTGTACACCACCTCTGCCACGCCTGAATTGATGATCATCTTCGTACACATCAGGCACGGGCAAAGCGTGGTGTAGAGCGTCGCCCCTCGGACGCTCACCCCGTGGTACGCAGCCTGTGTGATCGCGTTCTCCTCCGCGTGAGAGCAGAGGCATTCGCCAATGCTCGTCCCCCCCGGCGCAAACGAGTTACAGCGTGGGCACCCCCCCTCGTTGCAGTTCTGAACGCCTCTCGGAGTGCCGTTGTAACCCGTGGAGATGATGCGTCGATCGAGTGTGACGACCGCTGCCACCTTTCGTTTCACGCAGTTGCTCCGCATCGCGACGACACGCGCGATGCTCATGAAGTAGTCATCCCAGCCGGGGCGTTCGAAATAGAGACTTTTTTTTAAGAGAGTCTGAATCGCCTCGTGAAGCCCTTCGATACTCCCACTGTTGTCGAGTGTTTCATCCGCGAGCGTCGCGAACCGCGAGAAGTTGCTGGCCAAGGGGATCATCGCTCCCGAGTTCCCGCCCTTCCAGTGACCTGAACTCATCGATAGTCTCTGGGTCACCAGATCGGCCTCGCTCGCGGATTCGCCTGAACCGAACGGCCTCGTCTGCATCGACCCAGATCAGCTGAAATCGCTCACCAGTTTCTCGCAGGACTTCCACCTCTGCTGGATGGCGAATCGAGTCGACGACGTAGTTCCGGTCGCCTGCCAGCTCGGAGAGAACACGCCTCGCCAGCGCTCCTGGCCCTTCGGCAGCGCGAATCGAGTTTCCCGTTTCGAGCATTCTTTCACGTGTCTCTTCGAGACCACGATCGGCCAACTCTTTGCGAATCACGTCGGAAAGCGAGTGTGCGAGGAAACTCCTCTCCTTGAGGAAGGCGACTACCTCCCCTTTCCCAGATGCGTAGGGTCCCGACACTCCGAGAATCATTCCTTGTGCCTCAAGCTCTTGAAAACCGGTGGATCGCCAATGGACGCATCGAGCCTTAACGCCGCTCGGCGCTTCAGCGTACCCCGTTCATCGTGATGCGGGGAAGCATAGCCCGATCGATTCAATTATCGTTTGTTGATGTATGCCGCCACCTGTCCGGATAGACTATGAATAGAAGGTGTACGTGGACCCGGTCAAGGATTTCCGTGCCACCAACGCGGCAGCCATCTTGGCATCTGTCCGCCGCGGGACCGGGAATCCACTCATTGGCGGCGATTCCCGTGCCACCACTGCTTTCGCTCCTCCACTGCATTGGCATAGCGCCACAGTTCGGGAAGGGGACATCGGACAGGACTCATGCCACAGGTCGTCACCGCTGCCGCCGTCTGTTTGATCTTTCTCGCCACCCGGCCCGCACAACCGCTGCGCCGATCCTCATCACCTTCGTGAGCCTAGGCCCATTCTTCTCGCCCGGCTCGGCGATCGCGAGCATCGTGGTATCCTCGCAGGGCGGAATTCTTGATGAGTCGTCCATTACTCTGGTCACCGGCCTCAGCTTCCGGCCCGGCACAGTCGCCACGTCAGGGACCAACGTGTTGGGGAACGTCTTCGGCTCCGACCTGACGATCACCTTGGGAATGCCGGCCTCCGAGTTCTCGGTTCAGACCATCGGCAGTCAAGCCTCCGGGAGCTTTGGCACGATCACGGTGGCAGCCTGCGACGGAGGCTCCCCTCTTGGCACTGCGAGCTCTGGCCCGGATGTGATTGGCGACAGCAGTGCTCCTGAGGATGAGCTAGTCAGTGACGAGGGAAAGATTCCGGGAGCGCTGGTCGCCTACAACTACGGGGAGGCCAGCCTTGCTACGAGCTGGCTCGAAGCGGCGGAGGAGGCGGTGAGAGCTATGGTAGGACCTCGAGTGAGAAACTCATGAGCGCGGAGGAATCGTAAGATGACATCAGCACCCAGAACGCGGGACGGCGCGGGTTGGACCGGTGTGGCGTCCAGCGAACCAGGCCGCATCGCTACCGGTGCCGGCGCGCTCGTTGAAGAGATGGTACACGGGGCAGGCATCGAGGTCGGGACGGAGATGATCGTGAATGATCCCTCGCTCTGGTCGGAATGGGCCAGCGGCAGCGTGCTAGCGATCGGCGAGACCTACATGCAAGGGAAATGGGACGCACCCCGCCTCGACCAGGTGATGGCCAAGCTGGCCTCGATGCCGGCGGCAGACAAGCGGAAGATCTTCAGCTCGTGGCGTGCCAAAGCTCTATTGGCCTTGAATGCGGCGTTCAACCCCCAGCGGCGCTCACGAGAGCGAAAGGTCATCGACGAGCACTATGAGCTCGGTACCGACTTCTTTCGCAGCTGGCTGGATGAAAACATGCAGTACACGTGCGGCTTCTGGAAGGATGCGACCACCCTAGACGAGGCGCAGCTATCGAAGATGCGGCTGATTGGCGAGAAGCTGAATTTACGCCCCGGGATGCGAGTTCTGGATATTGGCTGCGGCTGGGGTGGCCTGGGCCGGTTTCTGATCCGGGAGTATGGTGTGGACGTGACCGGCGTGACGATCTCTGAGACGCAAGCTCAGTTCTGCCGAGACGCCGCCGTTGCCGAGAACATGAAGGAATCCTTCGAGGTTGTGGAGAAGAGTTACCGAGATGTCAGTGGGAAGTGGGACCGGATCACTGTCGTCGGCATGTTGGAGCACGTCGGGCCGAAGAACTACTCGCACTTCTTTGATCGCTGCTACCGGTCTCTCACAGACAACGGGTTGATGCTGCTGCATGTGATCGGTTCGAACATGTCCCAAGAGATCCTCCGCGACGAGTGGACAACCAAGTACATCTTCGCGAACGGCACTCTGCCGTCGATCGCCCAAATCGCCAAGACAGTAGAGAAGAAGCTCGTGATCGAAGATCTGCAGAACTGCGGTCCAGACTACGACAGAACCTTGATGGCATGGTACGACAACTTCCAGAAGGTAAAGGGCGACCTGGATCTCCACCCTACCTTCATCCGCATGTGGGAGTTCTTCCTTCTGTACAGCGCGGCGGGTTTCCGCGAGCGAAAGACTCAGCTGTGGCAGTTCGTGATGAGCAAGCGCCTCAAGAGTCGTTACGATGCACCTCGGTGATGGAAGCATCGGAACCTGAGAACAGCACCGTCGCTACTGCCATCGGTTCTCACCTTCCACCGCCCGACTGTAATTCCACGGGATGCGGATGTCTTACCTTCCTTGGCAGAGAGGGAGCGGCTAAGATTTCGGCACCAGTCTTCAGTGATTTCAATTAGAAGCGCTGTTCGGGTCTGATAGAGCGCCTGATCGGTCACGACGGCGTCCGACCATACGTTCGCGAGCAGCTCCTCCCGGGGGACGATGCGTCCCCGGAAGCGAATCAGGTAGAGGAGAAGATCCAGCGCCTTTTTCTGGATCGGAATTCGCCGGCCATCCCGGCGAAGCTCACGGAGATGGTCATCGAGCTCGAATCCACTGAACCGAACGATCACAGGCCACCCGGCATCCGATGAGAAAGCACCGCGGCGATCATACCAGGGGCCGGCAGGTAGCAGTGAGCGGTTCTCTCTGGCAGTCTGCGCGCATGCGGGTGTTCGTGACCGGGGTGGCTGGCTTCGTGGGGCAGAGGCTCGAGGCTCGTCTCCAGGCTGCGGGCGCCCAGGTGATTGGCACCGATCTGGAGCTGGACGTGGGGGATGCCGGCCGGGTCGCGGAAGCCGTGACAGAGGCGCGTCCGGACGCAATCGTTCACCTGGCCGCGATCTCCTTCGTCCCCGAGGCCGAGAGCAATCCCCAGGCGGTGTACCGGGTGAATTTCCTCGGCGCCCACTCGATCCTGGAAGCCGCACAGAAGATCTCGCCGGACGTGCGCGTATTGCTGGTGGGTTCGGGGTACGTCTACGGAGCGGCCGATCCCGGCGCTCCGCCCTTCGACGAGAGCTCTCCCTTGCGGCCGGATTCGCACTACGCCTGGAGCAAGGCGGCTGCGGACCTTCTGGGCGGTTTCTACGAAGGTCGGGGCGTGGATGTGGTGCGGGTCCGTCCCTTCAATCACACCGGTCCGGGCCGGCCCGACCGCTTCGTGGAGTCGAGCTTTGCGCGGCAGATCGCGGAGATCGAGGCCGGCCTGCGGCCCCCGAAGATGGCGGTCGGAAACCTCGATGCGGTCCGCGACTTCCTGGACGTGGAGGACGTGCTCGACGCCTACCTCCGGC
This sequence comes from uncultured delta proteobacterium, assembly GCA_963722885.1. Taxonomy (GTDB): domain Bacteria; phylum Myxococcota_A; class UBA9160; order UBA9160; family UBA6930; genus CAVXZE01. The sequence continues at coordinate 170,421 of CAVROS010000036.1, read as the reverse complement.
TCCTCGATCCCAAGGTGCCGGCGGGCGTCTACAACGTCGCGAGCGGAAGGGGCACCTCGATCCGCGATCTGCTGGAGCTGCTTCTCGCCGAGACTCCCGATCCGGCCCGAGGTCGAGGTCGACCAGGCCCGGTGGAGACCGGCCGACAGCGTGGTCGGCTCCGCAGACCGGCTCGAAGCGGCGACGGGGTGGGCACCGGCGATCCCCCTCCGGGAAACCCTCAGGACTCTGCTCGACCACTGGCGCGAGGCGGTTGGCACCGCGTGAGCAGTCCGAGCCAGCAGTCGCCCGCTGTGTCGGTCTCGGTTCGCGTCGCCTCGACATCGAGCCCCGCGCCGGCGAGCGATCGCTCCATCGCATCGCGCTCGCCCTCCAGAAGGCCGGAGAAGATCGCGATTCCCCGCGGCCGGGTGCGCGAGGCGATCGGCCCGAGCAGCGGCAGGAGCTCGGTGTAGAGCATGTTGGCGAGAATGAGGTCGAAGCGCCGCGAGCCGATCGCCTCGACGGGCCCGATGAAGACGAGCACGCCCTCGCTCAGTCCATTCGCGGCGGCATTGGCGCGGATCGCCTCGCCGGCCAGCGGATCGAGGTCGTGGGCGACCGCGCGGCGCGCACCCAGGGCGAGGGCGGCCAGGGCGAGCACACCCGTTCCCGAGCCGACGTCCAGGACCTCCGATGCCACCACCTCATTCGGGGCCACCTGGTCCAGGAGGCCCAAGGCCAATCGCGTCGAAGCGTGGCCCCCGGTGCCGAAGGCCTGGCCCGGATCGACGATCAGGGTCGCCTGCCCGGCCGGCCCCCGGTGCTCCAGGAAGGAAGGCCGGATGGCGAGGCGAGGCGAGATCTCCACCACCGTCAGGCCATCGCGCCAGGTACGCGACCAGTCCTGGTCCTCCACCGGGGTGGCATCCCCGACGGCGCTCCCGGCACAGTGGCGAAGCGCTTGCAGGACCGCCTCAGAGCGGTCCACCGGGGCGTAGATGAGGAGCTGTGAGCCCCGCTCCTCGAGACCCGCGGCGCCGGCGGAGTGCGCCTCGGCAGCCACCCGATCCGCGAGCTCCGCCGAATCCACCTCCACCAAAACGCTGACGAAGCTCTTTCTCACCCTGCTCCTCACCGCACTCGCGAGCCTCGAAACCGGCTGTTACTACACCCACCTGGCCTCGGGGCAGCTCCGCATGCTCCTGGCGAGGCGCGATGTCGTCGATCTGATCGCCGATCCCGAGACCCCGGAGAACCTTCGCCAGCACCTCGAGCTCGCGCAACAGGTGCGCGCCTACGCCGCCGAGATCGGGCTCGATGTCGGGGGACAGTACACGAGCTACGTCGAATGGCCCGGCGATCGCGTCGTGACCACGGTGGTCGCGACGCGACCCGGTGAGGTCGAGGCCGAGAACTTCTGGTTTCCGTTCGCGGGAAGCGTCCCCTACAAGGGCTTCTTCGACGAGGAGCGCGCCCGAGCCGAAGCAGGGAAGCTGCGCGGCCGGGGGCGCGACGTCTGCCTGTTTCCGATTCCGGCCTACTCGACCCTCGGCTGGCTGGACGACCCGCTCACGGCACCGATGCTTCGTGAAGACCGCGGAAGACTGGTCGAGACGATTCTCCACGAGCTCGTGCACGCCACCGTCTACGTGCGCGACCAGCCGGAGTTCAACGAAGGCCTCGCCACCTTCGTCGGCCAGGAGGCGGCGATCCGGTTTTACGAGGATCCCGGGGAACGCCAGGCGGAGCAGCGGCGGGTGGAGGACGACCGCGCCGTGGCCCGCACCCTGGTCGCATTTCGCGATCGGGTCGCGGAGCTCTATCTGGAGAGCGAGGCGGGAGCGCAGCGCGACGCCTCGCGAGCGACCCTCGAGAGCCAGACCCGAAGCGAGCTCGCGGCCCTCGATCTCGCCACCCGCGACGGGCAACGGCTGTCGGAGCGGGTGCGCCTGAACGACGCCTGCCAGGCGCTGATCGGGACCTATCACGGCGACCTGGCTCGCTACGGGGTGCGGCTGAAGGAGCTGAACGGCGATCTGGCTGCCTTTCTCGAGGGCGCGCGGCAAGCTGCGGAGGAGCCGGACCCCCGATCCTCAGCGCATCTCACGCCAGGTCGAGACGGCTCGCCGGAACACCCCTAGCGATGCAGCGAGGGCTCTCTCGCTCCATCTTCCCGACGCGTCAGCGCGCTACGTTCGAAGACGTAGCGGGCGTGGCCGGGCGCGGGGCGCTCCAGTGTGACCCGCACGTTGGGGCCGGCGGAGCGCCGCGCCAGTGCCATCATGAAGCCGAGTGTCGACTCGAGAACGATATCGCCAAGGCCTCCGATGCCGCGCCAGTCGAGGACGCAACGTTCCGGGTCCTCTGGATCGACGTCGAAGCTCGCGTCGCTGAAGTTGTAGACGGTCCTCATCATCGTCGACACCAGGCGGCCCCAGCTTGCGATCTCTCTCACCGACGATTGGTTCACCTGGCCCTCGGAGAAGCTCAGCTGCTGATGCACACCCATGGCCGAGAGGAGCTCGAACTGCTTCGCGCCCAGCTCGAGCATCGCGGTTCGCTGGTCCCCGCCCTGGGCCTTCGCGAGCAGCTGGTTGAGACCTTCGAGAAGCTCCACTGGATACCAGCGGAAGGGTTCGATCTTCTCCTCCAGCAGCGCTGCGTGAGAACCGAGAACGAGATCCACGCAATCGCTGTCGATCCGCCCCTGGTCGAGCGCACTGCGCACGCCCTCCACGATCGACGCCACGATGTAGCCTTTGACGCACTTCTCTGTCATGGCGTCTCCTCTCGAGCGCTCTCATCGGCGCCTCCCTGGACGCGCTGAACCGACCTCGGGGCGGATCCCTGTTCATCCGTGGGCCCTGCTGGCAGCGTGCGGGGTAGACCCAGGGAAAGCTCTGCGATTGCAGCGTCTTGCCGGCGTTCCTGCGCCTGGAGTGCAGATCGAGGGGCCCTCAGGCCCGGGGGCGAAGATGCCGAAGACGGCAGTTGCCGGATTTCCCACTCGTTCCGAGGCTGCGAATGCACCAGACCACCACGCCGCCGAGCGCTCCGCCGCTCTCTCCCGAGCGGGCCGCCGAACGGGCGGACCGACTCCGCTCCAACGTCGAGCGGGCTCTGCGCGGCAAGCCGGAGGTGGTGCGGCGCGCCGTGGAGACCTTGATTGCCGGTGGACATCTCCTGATGGAGGACATTCCCGGTGTCGGAAAGACGACCCTCGCCAACGCGCTGGCCAGGTCCGTGGACGCCTCCTTCCGCCGCATCCAGTTCACCAGCGACCTGCTTCCCGGCGACATTCTCGGCGCCTCGGTGCCGGAGATGATCGACGGCCGCGCCACCGGGAACTTCGCCTTCCAGCCGGGCCCGATCTTCGCCAACGTGGTCCTGGCGGACGAGATCAACCGAGCCAGCCCGAAGACCCAGTCCGCGCTCCTGGAGGCGATGTGCGAGGGAAACGTCACCGTCGAGGGCCAGACCCACGCTCTGCCCGAGCCCTTCTTCGTGATCGCCACCCAGAACCCGGTAGAGCACTACGGCACCAATCCCCTCCCCGAGTCCCAGCTCGACCGTTTCCAGATGCGCCTGCGGATCGGATACCCCGCACCCGACGACGAAGCGGCGATCCTCCGCGATGACCCGGCGGTGCACGAGCTCCCGCGACTCGAGCCGATTCTCTCCACTGCCGACGCACTGGGGATGCGGGCCGCCGCAGAGAGGATCAAGTTCGACGACGCTCTGATCGCCTACCTGCTGGAGATCGTGGCGGAGACTCGCGAGCACGAGGCGATCCACCTGGGCGTCTCGCCGCGTGGCGCCGTGGCCCTGCGCCGCTCCGCTCAGGCGCGAGCCCTGGTGGACGGACGCGACTACTGCATCCCGGAGGACGTCCGCGACCTCGCCGTGGATGTCCTCGCCCATCGGATCGTGATCGACCCGCGCGGCGGGCCGCAGCGGTCGTCGGAGGAAGCCGAGTGGATCGTTCGGGAGATCCTCGACCGGGTGGCCGTCCCGCTCTGAGGGACGACACCTGGCGCAAGCGGATCCGCCGCTGGCTTCGTCCCCCGCGTACCCTCCGGCCCACGCGCGCCGGCTGGCTCTTCTTCGCCGCGACCCTCGGTGTCGGCCTGGCAGCCATGAATACCGGCAACAACCTCATGTACATGGTGCTGTCGCTGCTGCTGGCCTTCCTGGTGCTGTCCGGTGTGCTCTCGGAGTCGGCCCTGCGAGGAGTCCGGGTGCGGCGCAGGATTTCACGGGAGATGTTCGCGGGTACACCCGCGCCGCTGGTCCTCGAGATCACCAACGAGCAGCGGCGAGTGCCGTCGTTCGCCATCGTCGTCGAGGACCTGTTGGGAGCTCAGGTGGATCGCGCCGAGGCCCTCGGGCGGGTGTTCGCGCTCCGCGTCGGACCCGGGCAGACCGAGACGCGCACCTACCGTTTCGCGCCCTCCCGCCGGGGTGATCTCGGCTTCGCCGGATTTCGAGTGACCACCCGCTTCCCCTTCGGGCTCTTCTCGAAGGCGATGCTGATCGAGGCCGAGGAGCGCGCTCTCGTCTACCCCGCAGTCGAGAAGCTGGTACCGATGCAGGGAGGGACCCCGGCCCGGGATTGGGGAGAGACCAGCGGCGGGCAAGGAGGAGATGGCTCCCAGGTCACCGGCCTCCGGACGTTCGCCTCTGGCGATCATCTCCGGCGGGTTCACTGGAGGGCCTCCATGCGACGGGCGACCCTCCTGGTCCGCGACCTGGAGAGGGACCAGAGGACCGAATTCGAGGTGCTGCTCCGCACCCGGGGCGCGCAGCCGGGCCAGGCCTTCGAGGCGGCGGTGAGTCACGCGGCGTCGGAGGTGGTCGCCCACCTGGGGGCCGGGTGGCGGGTCGGTCTCCGCACTGACAGCGACTCGCATCGAACCGGCCGAAGGAGCCCTGCAGCGGGATCGGCTGCTCTGCTTCCTGGCCCGGGTATGTCCCGACGAGGATGCGCTGGGAGCGGCCGCATGAGTCGCGTCGAGTTCCGCGAAGCCCTCGAGCTGCCCCGCCCGGCTGCAGCCATCGCGATGGTCGCAACAGCCAGCCTGACCCTCACCATCACCGGTCAGCTGGCGCCCTGGGCGGTCGTCCTCGCCGCAGTGGGAATCGGCGCGGCCGCGCTGCTGCGAGAGGCCCCGCGAGGCTGGCAGCAGAGTGGCCTCGTCCTGAACGGATCGATCGGTGCCATCATGATCCTGAGTGCATGGCTCTTCGCCCGAGGGGAGCTGGCGGTGGTGGCCCTCGCCCACTTCGCCATCCTCACCCAGGCCTTGCAGCTTCTCGACGCCCGGCCCCGGCGCTCCGAGTTCCTGCTGGTCGCCCTCTCGCTCTTCCAGGTGATCCTGGCGGCGAATCTCACCGACAGCGTCTTCTTTCCCCCGCTGCTGGTGCTCTTCGCGGTGGCGACGGTCTGGACGCTGATGGTCCACACGCTCCGCGCCGAGGCCCTCGAGGCCGGCGAGCCCGGGGCGGCGCGCCGAGCCATCACCGGCGGGCTCCTGCGCATGACCGTGATCGCGTGTCTGTTCTCGGTGCTGCTGGCTCTACTGCTGTTTCCACTGCTCCCCCGGATTCGCTCGGGAGTCCTGTTCTCGGCGGCCTTCGACGGCTCGCTCGGCGTAGCGGGCTTCTCCGACCGCGTGGAGCTCGGCGAGATCGGCCGCATCCGCATGGATCCCACGCTGGTGCTCCGGATCGAGACACTGGAGGGCGAACCGCCCGACACCGGAGAGCGCTATTGGCGGGGTCTGGCCTTCGACCAGTTCGACGGTCGAAGCTGGTCCATCACTCCACCGACCCGCGAACGCGTGCCCGGCGACAGCGAGATCGGCGTGGACCTGGGATACCGAGCGCAGGGAAGGCGGCTGGTACAGCGCATCGCGCGCGAGCCGATCGACCCCGGCGTGATCTTCTCCGCGGGCGCGGCGACGGGGATCCGCGGGCCGCTCGGCCGGCTGGAGCGCGACGCGAACGGCGCGCTCTACGCCCACAAGACCGCGGGAGAACGGGCGGACTACACGATCGCCAGCGATTTCGTGGTCCGGGACGACGCTGCGGTACGCGAGATCGATGCGACGCTTCCCGACGAGCCGGGGCGAGCGATATCTGGCCCTTCCCGAGCTCTCCCCCGCAATCCGGCGGCTGGCGCGGCAGATCACGAGCGGCCTCACCAACGACGCCGATCGCGCGCTGGCCATCGAAACCTACCTGCGACGGCAGGGCAGGTACTCGGACACTCCTCCGGTGGTGAGCCGCGACGATCCGCGTTCGCCGATCGAGGTGTTCCTGCTCGGCGGTACCGAGGGCCATTGCGAGTACTTCGCTTCGGCCATGGTGGTCCTGGCCCGGTCGCTCGGCCTCCCTGCGCGGCTCGTCAACGGCTTCGCCGGTGGGCGCATGAACGAGGTGGGTGGATTCGTCGAGGTCAGCAGCTCCGATGCCCACGCATGGGTCGAGATCCACTACCGGAAGCTGGGCTGGGTGCGGTACGACCCGACGCCGCCGGATCTTCGCCTGGCCGGCGCCCTCGCCGCCGGCGGCTCGCTCGTCGAGCTGGCCAGCGCCCTCGAGTTCTGGTGGTTCCGCAACGTGGTCGACTTCGATCGCGGGCACCAGGCCCGGGCGCTGAAGAAGGCCTGGAGGACCTGGCGAGATTGGCGGAAGGAGGCCGGCGGAGCAGCGCGCCCAGCGGCCCGGGACGCAGGTCGGGGCGATGGGATCTGCCCGACCCACCCAACTGGCTCTGGGTCGGCGGCGCTCTCGCTCTGGGACTCGGAGGCCTGGCCTTCGACCTTCGGCGGCGAAAGCGGCGCGACAGGGGTGCCGCGCTTCTACGAAGAGGCGCTCCGCCTGCTCAGGCGGAAGGGTCTGGTACGCGATTCCGCCACCACGGCTCGCGCCTTTGCCTCGCTGGCGCGCGAGAAGCTCTCGCCCCCCGCCGCCCGGACCTTCGCCGCGATCACCGAGTCCTACCTGGCGGAGCGCTTCGGCGGCCACCCCACCGCGACGCTCGAGGCGGAGCTTCGTGCGCTCCGTGATAGCCTCCGCACATGAGCCGATTCGTGTTTCTCGACCGCGATGGGACCCTGGTCCGGGACCTGGGCTACACACATCGCATCGAGGACTACGAGCTTCTGCCGGGTGTCGTAACCGGGCTGCGGCGCATCCTGGATGCCGGGTACCGGCTGGCGGTGATCACCAACCAGAGCGGCATCGGGCGGGGGTATTTTCAGCGCCGAGCAGTACGCGGCGTTCCAGGCTCATCTCGCCGGCGATCTGGCCCGTCAGGGCGTTCCGATCGAGGCCAGCTACTTCTGTCCTCACCGACCCGAGGCGGAATGCCAGTGCCGCAAGCCCCGGCCCGCGCTTCTCCACCGCGCAGAGCGGGAGCTCGGCGCCGATCTCTCGCGAAGCTGGGTGATCGGTGATAGCTCCGTCGACGTGGAGCTGGCGCAGCGGGGCGGTTGTCGAGGCGCGGTCCGCGTGCTCACCGGCCGCGACGAGCCTTCGGGCAAGGCGACGCCGATGGTCTACTGCGCGGCGAACTTCGAGGAGGCCGCCGAGATCGTGCTTCGGGCCGATCAACGCACTCCGTAGATCGGGTGGGTCTGGGGAATCACCCGGACGTCGGCCAGCCGTCGACCGGCTCGCGCGCTCAGAACCAGCATCCGCTCCGCAGTCGGCCGTTCCCTCGTACCGCCGCAGGGGGTGACCGGCTGCAGGACGAGAGTCGCGCCCCCGTGCACCCGCGCGATTCGCGCGACGGCCTCGTCGATCTCGGCGTCTCGGCTTCGCGGGGTGATGACGATCTTCACCACGACACGGTGCGCCCGCTTCGCGATCTCGAGGAAGCGCTCGTGGGCATCGTGGAAATCCGCAGCGCCACCTCGGGGCGGATCGCCGACGCGACGCACGTCACTGGCGAGCTTCCAGTCCATCGAGATCGCGTCGATGCTCTCGAGGGCGCCCTCCAGGGCCTCCGCAGGCGAGCCCGTGGGTCTCCAGGTGGATCGCCGGACCGAGCCCGCGCAACGCCTCCGCCACCGCTCTCACCGCTGTAGGCTGCAGGAGCGGCTCGCCCCCCGTCAGGCTCACGAACCGGTGCTCCTCGACTTGCGAGGGACCGGGCCGCGGCAACGATTTCTTCGACGGGCAACGGGTTGGACCGCGTCCGCCACTGGCCTGAGTTCCGAGCGGTCTCGATCCGACACTCGGCGGCGGGCTGCCAGGTATGCGCCGAGTCGCACCAGCGGCAGCGGAGATCACAGCCTCCGAAGCGCACGAAGAGGGTAGCGGCGCCCACGTCCGGCCCCTCGCCCTGGATCGACGAGAAGATCTCGACCAGATTGGCGGCCCCGTCCGCCCTCGGGGCGTCCTCTCCCAACGCTCACCCCTCGAGGATCGCCCGCCCCAGCCCGATCTCGCGCACCACCTCTTCGAGGCGATCCGGATGGGCCGCCATATCCCGGAGGCGGAAGCGCGCGACGTGGTCCGCGTCGGGCTGGGAATCGATCCAGCCGAACTTCTGGGAGAGGTGCTCGGCCATCGCCCCGACGTCGATGGCCCTGCGGCCAGCCGCGTCGTCGCTACCCAGTACCAGCAGCTCGCCTCCCTCCGCGTGGACCAGGGAGATCGGAACCCCGTAGCGCTCGCGCATGATCCGAGACGCCAGGTGGAGATCCAGTTCGGCTGCCACCGCTCCGATCACGATTCCGAAGTCACCGAAATGGACCAGGCGGAAATCCCGACTCGAGACGAACTCGAGCTCCTCGGGCAGGGGTGGCGACGGAACGCCGGCTGCCTCTTTGGCGAGGTCGGAGGGGCGACCCGCCAGGAGGGGCTCGATGTCGGCCCTGTGCTCACCCGGCTTGGCCGCGAGCTCTCCGAGTCGCCACCACCAGAGGCGCCCCCATCGCTCGAAATCGTGTTGGGTGAAGCGCCCGGTCGCCAGGTCCACCAGCTTGTCGGAGAACCGGCTACGCCGGGTGCAGTAGGCCAGCACCGACGGAAGCGAGTTCTGGCCGCCCGCCTCCACGTGCAACATGGCCTCGCCGATCGCCTCCTGCATGCCTCCGAGGTCTTCCGGCGCCCAGACGTGATGATCGAACCAGACGATCCGGTCCCGGTACAGCGAGGCGGCCTGGATGGTGTCCCGGGCCGGCGTGGCGCTGAACCCGATCACGAAGATGGGCGTGTTCTCGCGCAGATCCGTCGCGACCCCTCGGAAGAAGGTCATCAGCTCCGACTGTGGATAGATCCAGATCCCTTCCAGCTGCCGGACGTCCCGCGCCAGCAGGACCGCCGCGATGATCGAATTGCGGTCCGCGTGAGCCAGGATCACCGCGCGTCCGCGCGGCGCTCGGCGAACCTCCTCGGGCTCCGGCTCCGGCTCGCTCGGGTCGACCGCGAGCGGTGCGCTCTCCGCGTAACGGGCCAGGCGTCGCTTCTCGCGCTCCAGGCGAATCCGATCCTGCTCGGTGAGCGGCTCTTCCTCGAGATCGTCATCGTCGTAGACGGGCTCCACCGCCTCCTCGAAATCCGGCGCATCCGGAGAGAGCTGAAGCAGGCTATCGGTGTCGTCGGGGTCACTGACGAGCTCGAGTTCGTCGCTTTCGCGGGGCTCTTTCTTCGCGCTGCGCCGGCTGCGCCGACCTCGGGGAGCGGCTTCGCCCGACTCTGCGGAAGCGGCCGCCTCGTCCTGGGGAGCGGCCTCGGCAGGCTCTTCCGCGGAGGCGGCGTTCTTCTTCCCGGCACTCTTGCCGGCGGTCTTCTCAGTGGACTTGGCATCCTCCTCCGTTCGTCGCGCTTGACCGCGACCCCGTCCCCTACCCCGGCTGCGGCCGCGGCGACGCGAAGCTCCCTCCGACTCGGTACCCGACGCCTCGGCGCCTTCGTCGTCGAGATCGAAGAGAGAGATCTCCTCGAACCGCGGCGCAGTGCTCTCCGCGCGCTCCTCGATCGGCGGGCTGCTGCTCCTCGCTCTTTCCAGCAGCGCCACGATCTTCACTCCGAGGGCGGCCACGGGCGGATCGGGAGCGGCTCGCGGCTGGAACGTCCGGCGCGATCCGATCCTTCTTCGGTGTCGGCGCGCTCGGGGGTTTCCGGAGCTTCGCGTCTCATCGCGAGGCGCGGCTGCGACGGGGGCCTTCTCGAGCACCGGCGGCGCGCTCCAGGCGATTTCGCGCTCGCGGAGCATGAGACCGGAATACCGTTTCTCGATGTCGAAGCAGGCCGTGTCGAGTGCCAGATGGCCCAGCACGCATTCCGCCGCCTTGTCGATCTCCTCGGCGGCAACCAGCAGCCGGGGTGCGGTCAGCTGCACGGGAGCCTCGGCGCCCTCGAGCAGGATCGGAAGCGCGCTCTCGAGAGCGAGCGCGCCGTCGAGGATGCGCGCCATGGCCTCGAGACCGAGCCGTTGGCGTGCCGCCGCGACGACCGGCCGACCGTCCTCCGCGACTCCCAGGAGATCGATCGCGTCCGACTCGGAGCCGCCCAGCGGCCAGCGGTGAACGAACCGAAGCCGACCCACCTCGGCAAAGGTCGGGATCAGGCGACTGCGGAGCCCCTCCTCACCATCGCGATACTTCTTGTCATTCAAGCGCTTGCGAATGAATCCCTCGAGCTGGTCCAGCACCTCCGAGAGAGCCTTGTCGGCGAGTCGGAAGCTCGCGGTGCTCGGAGAGAGGATGTCCAGAAAGACCTCGCCCTCGGCGCGGAGGACCGCCACCCGGCGGCCGAGAACCGCCAGCTCCACGGAGTGGCGGACGCCGCGCACGGACCCGGCGTGCTTGGCGGCCAGCCCCCGCAAGGCGTGAAGCGCCCGGAGGAAGAGCAGGCGATCCGCGGGCCGCACCAGGCGGTCGGCCACCCGATCTGCGGGAACCACCGCGAGGTCGAAGATCGGCTCCGGCGCGATTGCGAACTCGGCACCGTCCAGTGGCGGCGCCGTCGCCGCGGTGATCGGGACCGGCGTGGCGCCGAGCGCCCCGAGCCGACGCCGGCTGGCGACGTCCCAGACCGGAGAGATGGCGATCGCACGGGCCGCATCTCCCTCGCGGTCGCGAGCCGCCGCTACCAGCGCGCCGAAGAGAGCATCCCCGCCGGATCTCGGAGCGATACCGACCAGGCACTTCTCTCCCTGCGCACCTCGCCCGACCGCTGTCAGGGCGAAGGAGTCGGGAACGTCCTCGTATCGGAGCGGCTCCAGAGACGAGACCGCAGTCGCCTCCGACGCGGAGATCCTCTCCAGCCATTGCGACTCGATGGGGGCGCTGCGCGCGTCCTCGGATCGTCTGCGCCTGCGCCCAAAGCGCCGTCTCATGCCCAAACCTCCCGGCGTCCTGGCGCTGCCCAGCTCTCGGAGAGGGCGGCGCCGCCGCGCCAGCTAAGAAAATTTCATTGATGGATCAAGTGGTTCCTAGCGATGAGGAGAGATCTCCTCAAGTTTCGGTCGCTCTCGGGACGAGGGTCAGCACCCTCTCTTCCACCAGTGCCACCGTGGCATCGTGGACCACCCGCTGAAGGGCGAGGAAGAGCCGGTCGCTCCCCACCGCCACGGCGAGGTGGTCCTTGTTCTTCGCGAAATCGAGCAGGATCCCTCCGAGCAGCTTGCGGTCCGATCGGATCTGCCTCACCACCCGGTGCCAGTCTTCGAACGGCACCTCGATCTTCAGGGTCCGCACCTCTTCGAGATCCACCGGCAGTGACTCCCGGAGAATCGAGAGGGTCACGGCCGACCTCCCCTTGCGCACCGAGGCGCGCCAGAACCTGCCTTGTGCCAACACCATGGGATTACCTCTAAGGCCTCACCAGGAGAGAGTTCTCTGCCTCATCTTCCTCCTGGTCGATCTTCTCGAGCACGGGCGCCAGGGGGACCTCCAGCATTGCGTGCGCCACCGGATTCTCGCCGATCGGAGACGACTCGAAAGCCAGCGCTGCCGCCAGACAGGTCCTGGCCGCCTCTTCATCTCCCCGCTTCCAGAAGACGTATCCCGCCTCGCGGAAGCGATGCGCTTCGCGTGCCGCGTCTGCTTCTGTGTAGGTCTCCTCCAGGAACTCGCGGATCACCGTGTCGACCCGCTACGCGGCGCGTCGCCCCCGACACGATCAGCGGACTGCTGATCGTGTCCTCGAGTCGTTCGGCCAGACCCTTGAGTGCATCCTGTGACGGGGGCCACGGACCCACCCGACCCTGCTTCACGAGCTCCACCGCGGGCTGGAGGTCGGACGCTGCCGGGTCATCGCCGAGCGCCTGCCGGACCAGTTCGCCGGGGGTCTGCGCACCCTCCTGCACATCGGTGAGGTGAGCTTTCCACTCCGAGAAACCCTGGGGCAGCGATCGATCGGGCGTCTGGGCGGCGGCGGCTCGGGCGATCAGGGCGCGCACCGAATCCGGCGGCGCCTCCGCAGCCGCGAAGTGCGCACGCCCGGTCGCCTCACGCAGGAACTGGCGCACCTTGCTGCGCCCCGAGGCGTAGACCTGACACTCGACCACACCGAGGCGGTCGTCGATCACCACCTCGAACAGCCGCGCGCCACCGGAGGGGTTCGCCTCGAGCAGATAGGCGATGCGCGTACCGCTCGGATCGATGGGCGACACGTAGCCCCCGGAGAGCTCGTCTCCGATCGGCGGCAGAGACGACACCATCGGCTCGGGCGCCTTCTCCACAACCTCCACGCCACGCGAGCGGAGACGGTGTCGCACCCGACGGAGCGCCTTGCGACCCGCCTTCGGGAGCGAGCCTTCGTCGAACGCCAGCAGGATCTTCTCTCCGGCCGGCTCCAGCCCCCAGGCATCGGCCAGCTCGGTGCCCTCACCGGGTCGATGAGCGAGAAGCCAGCCGAGCACGCGGGCGGCAGCGTCGGGGTCGAGGAAGGAGAGCAGCCGCACGGGGTCGCCGTTGGCCGGCCGGATGGCATCGGCATCGCCGGCGAGGGCGCTCGCAGCGGCTTCGAGGGCTTCGGACAAACTCACGGAGCGGCCTCTGCACCCACCCAGTCGAGGTAGGCAGGACTCCCGCCGACAGCGGGCAACATCACCACCTCGGGCACATCGTAGGGATGGAGCTCGATCACGCGATTCACCAGATCTCCGGTGCGATCGGCGCGCGTCTTCACCACCAGCAGGACCTCCGCGTCCTCCTCGACGGCCCCTTCCCAGCGGTAGATCGATCGAATCCCCGGCACCAGATTGACGCAGGCCACGAGGCGCTCTTCCACCAGTGCGCGCGCGATCCCGGTTGCCGTCTCCAGGTCGGGAGCGGTGATGAAGCCGACGCGAACTTCCGGCTCAGAGGAGCTCATTCGAGTCCAACAGCCTCCGATGCTCCGACAGCTGCGAAGCGATCCGTCATGCCGGCGATGTAGTCGCCGACGGCGCGAGCTTCGCCCTCCTCGGCGAAACGCGCCACCACGTGGGCCGGAAGCTTTCGGGGATCCTCCCGATAGGCCCGGAAGAGCCCACCCAGGATTTCCTGGCCCTGCTGGCTGGCTTGGAGCACTCGCGGGTGGGAATACAGATTGGCTTGGAGGAAGTTCTTGAGATCAGCCTTATCTCTCTGTACTTGCTCTGAAAATCCGATGAGAGCGGACGATCGAACCCGCACCTCGGCAACCGAATCGAGACCGGCCCGCTGAAGCCGCTGGCCGCTCGCCTCGATCAGATCCGTCACCAGATGGTTCATCAAGGCGACGATCGTCTGGGCGCGCAGCACCCGAGCCGGGGCCTCGCCGAACCGCTCTTCGACCGACTCGCGGGCGCCTCGCCAGAGCCGGACTTCGTCGAGCATCTCCAGAGTCAGCAGACCGGAGCGGATCCCATCGTCGAGATCGTGGTTGGTGTAGGCCACCTCGTCGGAAACGTCGGTCGTCTGGGCCTCGAGCGAGGGACTCGGCGTCGGCGGGGGGAGAGCAACCGGGTGCTCCCAATCGCACCCGTGCTTGAGAATGCCTTCGCGGGTCTCGGCGGTGAGATTGAGACCGCGAAAGTCGGGGTAGCGAACCTCCAGAAGGTCGACGATCCGCAGGCTCTGGCGGTTGTGATCGAAGCCACCGTCCTTCTCGAGCAGGAGGTCGAGGCCGCGCTCTCCAGCGTGGCCGAAGGGGGTATGCCCGAGATCGTGAGCGAGGGCGATGGCCTCGGCGAGCTCCTCGTTCACCCGCAGCGCCCGGGCGACGGTGCGGGCGATCTGGCTGGCCTCGAGTGTGTGGGTCAGCCGGTTTCGGTAGTGATCACCCTCGCGGTAGATGAAGACCTGGGTCTTGTATTCGAGTCGGCGAAAGGCCTGGGTGTGGACGATTCGATCGCGGTCCCGCTGGAAGGCCGTGCGGTACTCGTGCTCGGCCTCCACCGCGATCCGGCCCAGGGACTCGGCGCTCTTGACCGCGTACGGAGCCAGTCTCTCGAATTCCTCGCGCTCGTAGTCCTCTCGCGTGCGTACTGCGGGGGTCACTCTTCGTGCTCCTTCCGGAGCACCTCGCGCAGCTTCGCGCGCGATTCCGGATCGATCTGGGTGTGATCCGGGGCCCGAGGCGTCATCGGCTCCGTCGCCGAGAGGAGCAGGTAGATCGCCCCCACGGCGACGAGCAGCGCGAGAAATACGACGAGCCAGCGCCTCACGGGCGTTCGGCCTCCTTTGCAGCGACGGGGTTCGAAAGGGCGAAGCGAAACGGGGGCGGGATTCCCCAGACGGATAGGTAGCCGCCACCAGCATGTCAACTCGACAAAGGCTACGCAGGGCATTGATTCCGGGGAGGTTTTCGGAAGGGTGGCGGCTAAGATACCCGCCATGAAAAAGCTCCCCTCGACGCCTCGGCTCCTGCTCGGACCGGGGCCCTCGAACGTGAATCCCCGGGTTCTGGAGGCGATGCGACAGCCTCTCCTCGGACACCTGGATCCCCTCTTCCTGCAGATCATGGACGAGGTCCAGGAACGGCTGCGGCGCCTGTTCGGCACCACCAACGCCATGACCCTCCCGCTCTCGGCCACCGGCAGTGCCGGGATGGAGGCCTGTCTCGCGAACCTGCTGGAGCGGGGCGACGCGATCGTGGTCGGCGTCGCCGGCGTCTTCGGCGAGCGCATGTGCGAGGTGGCGAGACGGATCGGAGCCGAGGTGATCCGCGTGGAAACGGAGATGGGCACCGCCCTCGATCCGGGCGAGATGGCCGCTGCGATCCAGCGGACAACGCCCGCCGTGGTGGCCTTCGTCCACGCCGAGACCTCCACGGGTGTACTCCAGCCCGTGGAAGAGATCGCCGCCGCGGCGCATCGGGCGGGAGCGATGGTGGTGCTGGATTGCGTCACCTCGCTCGGCGGCATTCCCGTAGAGCATCGACGGCTGGGGGATCGACGCGGCCTACAGCGGCACCCAGAAGTGTCTCTCCTGCCCGCCCGGCCTCTCGCCGGTCACATTCAGCGAGCGGGCCGTGAAGCGGGTGGCCGGACGCGAGACCCCGGTGCAGAGCTGGTATCTCGATGTCTCGCTCCTGGCCGGCTACTACGGCGGCGAGCGGATCTACCATCACACCGCGCCGATCTCGGCGATCTACGCAATCGCCGAGGGGCTCGCCATCATCGAGGAAGAGGGCATGGAGGCACGCGCCGAGCGGCATCGGCGGGCGGCATCGGCCCTGGTCGCATCCCTCGCTCCTCTGGGCTTCGAGCCGCTCGTCGCCGAGGCGCATCGTCTGCCCTCGCTGACGACGATGCGCCTGCCCGAGACGATCCTGCAGGAGGGCGAGGCGCAGGTGCGGCGACGCCTGCTGGAGGAGCAGGGAATCGAGGTCGGCGGAGGACTCGGAAAGCTCGCCGGAGGCGTCTGGCGAATCGGACTCATGGGCGAAAACGCCAGGGAAGCGAACGTCGAGCGCCTCGCCGCCGCCCTGCGTTGACCCACGCCGCGTTCAGCTGCTATCAACCGGCCCAGACATAGCCCAGGTGCCCATCATCGGGTGAATAGGGAAGGCCGTGCAATTCGGCCGCGGTCCCGCCACTGTGATTGGGGAGCCTCCACGGCAGCAGGCCACTGAGCGACGACGCTCGGGAAGGCGCCGCGGGGGCAGCCGAGAAAGGGATTCTCGGACACCCATCAGCCAGGAGACCTGCCTGGGCGAGCGTCTGCAACTGCTCTTCGTGGAAAGAGCGGTGCGGAAGTGCTCGCGCGCGCCGCCCGGCGGCCCGGACACTCCTTCACCCCATCACCGCGGAGGGTGCAAAGGAGGTCCGATGATCCCGGCACCCGCATCCCGGCGCGAGCGACGCCGGCGGCTGCCCCACCCTTCTCATCTCCCTCTGCGTCTCCCTCTTGCTGGCTCTACCGGCTCCGGGCAACGCGGAGGAATCTCCCCCGGCCCAGGACGAGACCGACCTGGACGACACCGACCCGGGCGATGTCGACGAGCCCGAGGACGAAGCGCCGGGCCTCCCCGTGATCGTCGTGGACGAGGTCAACATCACCGCCGCCCGATCCCCGCGCAGCGTGCACGAGGTCCCGGGAAACGTGACGGTGATCGATCGGGAGACCATCGACCAGAGCGGCGCCCGCAACGTCCCGGAGCTGCTTCGCCGCGAGGCCGGGATCTTCGTCACCAACACGACCACCAACCGCGAGGGCTACACGGCGGAGGCCCGCGGATTCAACAATGGCGGAGGAAACGGGGGCCGAACCCTGGTGCTCATCGACGGGCGCCGGGTGAACGAGCCCGACGGGGGTGTCCCGGACTGGGCGTTGATGCCGCTCGACAACGTCGAGGCCATCGAGGTGGTCCGCGGCCCGGTGAACGCCCTCTACGGCGACAACGCCATCGCCGGGGTGATCCAGCTGCGCACGCGCCGGCCGGAGCCCGGCTTCCAGGGCACGCTTCGCGCCGGCAGCGGCACCTTCGCCACCGACCAGGGAAGCCTCTGGGTGGGGGGCGGCGAGGGGCCTGTCTCCGCCTCCCTCTTCGTCGACGGTCACCGGACCAACGGCTACCGGGACCGCTCCGACCTCCGCGGCTATCGCGTCGAGGGCCAGCTGCTCTTCGACCTGGCCGGCCGCGGCGAGCTCCGCCTTGCCGGCGGCTACGACAGCCAGAGCCGTGAGCGCCCCGGCACGCTCACCAAGGAAGAGATGGAGGAGGACCGCCGGCAGGCCACACCCGGAAGCGAAGAGGACTTCGCCGGCCCTCAGGAGCACTGGGTGCAGCTCCAGCTCGAGCTGGATGTGACGAAGCAGCTCACCTTCCGCACCAACGGCTGGCATCGCCGGCGCAGCGACGACTCGCAAACCTCCGACCCCTTCTTCGTCTTCAGCCTCGACCGAGACACCCAGGCCAACGCCTTCGACGCCGAGTTCGAGCTCGACGTCTCGCTCTGGGGCCACCGCAACCGCACCATCCTGGGCGGGAGCTTCCTCCGGGAGGACATCGATTTCGAGAGCGCTTTCGAGTTCTTTCCTTTCCCGCCGTCGCCGACCTCCAACCGGGCCCACCGCACGCTCTGGGGCGTCTTCCTGCAGAACGAGCTGAACCTGACCGACGACCTGCTGCTCGTCCTCGGGGTGCGAAACGAGAGGGCGAGCTACGACGGCCGCGATCGCCTGTCGGGCATGGACTTCGGCGCCAGGGGCGGCGAGTGGGCGCCCAAGGCGGCGCTCACCTGGCGCATCATCGAGCCGGTCTCGCTCTACGCGTCCTACGCCCGCGGCTTCCGCTTCCCCAACTTCGACGAGGCCTTCGGCGTCTTCGGCACTACGCCGGGGCTGGGGCCGGAGACCTCGCAGTCCTACGAGGTGGGCGCCAAGGTGCGAACCGGGTGCCTCACCTTCAACCTGGCCGCCTACTACACCAACGTGTACGACGAGATCTTCTTCAATCCGCTGGCGCCCAACCCGCTTGGCTTCTTTCCCGGCATCAACTTGAACATCGACCGCGTGCGCCACCGGGGGATCGAGGTCTTCGCCAGCGTGCGACCGATCGAGTGGCTCGACGTCTACGGGAGCTACACCTTCGACGACGTGGAGATCACCCGCGACACGCTCACCAGCCTCGAAGGCTTCCAGACGCCGATCACGCCCCGCCACCGCGGGAACGCCGGCGTGCGCGTCTACCTGCCCTACGGCTTCGAGGTGGGTGCGGACGCCATCTGGGTGGGCCGCCGCGCCCTGGCGAACGACGTCCGGAACGGGCTCGGGGAGCTCCCCAGCTGGGCGCGCTACGACCTGCGGCTGGGATGGCGGCGCGACCTCACCGAGTGGCTCTCGCTCTCGATCGACGGGACCGTCTACAACCTGACGGGCGAGCGCTACACGGAATTCGGCGGCGTGAGCGCCTTCTCACCTCGGGTGGGCTTCTTCCCCTCTCCCGAGCGACACTACGTCGTCACCACACAGCTCGCGGTGAACTGGTGAGTACTCGTCTCCGGATCCTTCTGTTGCTGGGAACGACGCTGGCTCTGGCGGGGGCGCCAGTCGGCGCCGAACCGCCTGGGGTTCTCGACGCGCCGCCGGCCCTCTGGGAGGACGCTCTTCCCCCCGGCCCGAGCCTCGCCGAGCGACTGGAGGAGATCCGCACTCGTGTCCAGGATGCCGTGGTGTACCCCCCGGAGGCACGAAGCCGGGGCATCACGGGCGTCACCCGAATCCGCTTCGAGATCGCCACGAACGGGCACGCCGAGAAGATCCGAACCGTCGCCACGTCGGGGAGCACGCTCCTCGACGACGCCGCCGAGCAGGGCGCCGCCGACGCGGGCGAACTGCCGCGAGTGTACGGCCGCGTGGAGGTTCCGATTCGCTTCGAGCTGGTGCGAAAGCGAAGGTGAACCCCGGGCACCCGGGTTCTTGACTTCTCGGCGGCACCCTCCATCCTGAGGCGATGGTCGAAACACAAGAAGACGCGGAACCCGGCGAAGGCTCTCGTTTCTCCATCATGCTCGAAAACTGGCGCGAGGTGATCCGCGCCCAGAACCTCCCGGAAGGCCGGACGGCGGACCCGGTGTCGCGCTGGCTCCTGATCATCCGCGTCAGCGTCTTCCCGATGACCATCACCTCGGGCGTGATCGGCGGTCTGCTGGTCGTCGCCGGACCCACGCCCGCCACGCCGAACTGGCTCTTCTTCGTCGAAGCGCTGGTGGGACTGGTGATCGCCCACGCCGCCAACAACATGATCAACGACTACTTCGATCTGGCGAGCGGCCTGGACTCCGAGGATTACGTGCGTGGTCAGTACGCACCCCACCCGATCCTCTCCGGCCTGATCTCGAAGCCCGGCCTGCTGGCGGCGATCGCGGTGGCCAACCTGGCCGACCTGGCGATCCTGATCCACCTGACCTCGGCGCGGGGCTGGCCGGTGGTGGCCTTTGCCCTGGCCGGGCTCTTCGTGAGCGTCTTCTACGTGGCGCCTCCGCTCAGGCTGAAGCAGCGCGGGCTCGGGGAACCGGGAGTCGCCCTGGTGTGGGGCCCGCTCATGATCGGCGGAACCTACTTCGTGACGGCGGGGGTGATGCCCCCCTGGGTCCTCGCGGCGAGCCTGCCCTACGCGATTCTCGTCACGGCCGTGCTGTTCGGAAAGCACCTCGACAAGCTCCCTGCCGACGAGGAGAAGGGAATCCGCACCCTCCCGGTGATGCTCGGCGACGCTCGCACCCGCTTCACGACCCAGTGGCTGATCGGGTCGTTCTTCGCCCTGGTCCCGATTCTCGTCCTCACCGGCTCGCTCGGTATCTGGACCCTGGTGGTCTTCATCGCTCTCCCGCGATCGGTGAATGTGATGCGCGTCTTCGGGGAGCCGAAGCCGGAGACCCCTCCAGAGAACATGCCGATCTGGCCGCTCTGGTACGTGGCGTGGGCCTTCATCCTGACGCGACTCGCGGGAGTGCTCTTCATCGCCGGACTCGCCGCCAACGCGATCTACCCGGTCTTCCTCTGAGGCGCCTCTGAAGCGCGGGTTTCCCCGCCCGAAGCTGGCCCGGAGAACCCTGCGCTAGTCTCCCCCCGCGGTCGTCGCGGAGGGAAGAACAGAGCATGAGCCTCGCGCTGGACGTCTTCTGGTCGTTTCGAAGTCCTTACTCCTATCTGGCCACCGGCCGCCTGGTGGAGTTGGAGAGACAATACGACCTGGAGGTCGGTGTGCGCCCCGTCCTCCCCCTCGCGGTGCGCGACCCGAACTTCTTCCAGAAGGTGAACCCCCTCTGGCCTCCCTACTTGATGCGCGACACCGTGCGCACGGCCCAGTATCACGGGATCGACTATGCCTGGCCCCGTCCCGACCCGGTGGTGCAGGTTCCCCAGGACGGAAGGCTGATCACGGCCCCCGAGCAGCCCTACATCCATCGGCTGACGCGTCTCGGAATGCTGGCCGTCGAGCGGGGTCGCGGCCTCGCCGTTCATCGACGAGGTCTCCCGTTTGATCTGGGCCGGCAAGGTGGACGGATGGCACCAGGGCACCCACCTGGCAGACGCGACGGCCCGCGCCGGGCTGGAGCTGGCGGAGCTGGATGTCATCGCCGAGAGAGAAGCGGACCGTCTCGACGCCGCGATCGCCCAGAACCAGCAGGACCTGGAGGCCGCCGGACACTGGGGAGTCCCGACCATGGTCTTCGAGGGAGAGCCCTTCTTCGGCCAGGACCGCATCGACTTGCTGACCTGGCGGATGGAGCAGAGGGGACTCCGAAGCCGCTGAGACAGGAGAAGCGCACTTCATGTACCCGGCAGTTCACGCGAAAGAGACGCCCGACAAGCCCGCCTACATCATGGCGCGGAGCGGTGAGATCGTCACCTTCAAGGAGCTCGACGACCGCTCCAACCGGTGCGCCCAGCTGTTCCGATCGCTGGGCCTGGTGCCCGGCGACTGCATCGCCTTCTGCATGGAGAATCACCCGCGCTTCCTGGAGATCTGCTGGGCGGCGCAGCGCTCCGGGCTCTACTACTCGGCGATCAGCTCCCGGCTCACCGCCTCCGAGGCCGAATACATCGTCGACGACTGCGGCGCGAAGGTCTTCATCACCTCGAAGGCGAAGGGTGAGCTGGCCGCCGAGCTGGTGGGCCGCAACCCGGCCGTCGAGGCGCGGCTCATGGTCGACGCCGCCATCCAGGGCTACCAGTCCTACGAGGAGGCCGTCGCGGCCCAGCCCGCCGAGCCGATCCCCGAGGAGCTCGAGGGGAACGACATGCTCTACTCCTCGGGCACCACGGGCCGACCCAAGGGCGTGAGAGTCGCCCTCACGGGAAAGCCGGCCGGAACCCCGCCGGCCCTCCAGCTGCTGGTCCAGGGCCTCTACAAGGCCGACGGGAACAGTGTCTACCTCTCACCGGCGCCCCTCTATCACGCGGCTCCGCTGCGTTTCAACCTGGCCATCCAGCGGCTCGGCGGGACCTGCATCATCATGGACCAGTTCGACGCCATCGAGGCGCTGCAGCTGATCGAGAAATACCGCGCCACCCACAGCCAGTGGGTGCCGACCATGTTCGTGCGCATGCTGAAGCTCCCGATCGAGGAGAGGTCCCGCTACGACGTCTCGAGCCTCCAGGTGGCGATCCACGCGGCGGCGCCCTGCCCGGTTCCGGTGAAGGAGCAGATGATCGAATGGTGGGGTCCGGTGCTCCACGAGTACTACGCGGGCACCGAGGGCAACGGCTTCTGCGCCATCGACTCCGAGCAGTGGCTGACCCACAAGGGCTCGGTCGGGAGACCTCTGCAGGGCAAGGTCCACATCCTGGACGAAGACGGCAACGAGCTCCCCTCCGGCGAGATCGGCACGATCTACTTCGGCGAGGGCGCCGACTTCGAGTACCACAACGACCCGGAGAAGACGGCCGCGTCGCGCAGCAAGGAGGGCTACACCACCCTCGGCGACGTGGGCTACGTCGACGAGGAAGGCTTCCTCTACCTCACCGACCGCAAGAGCTTCATGATCATCTCGGGGGGCGTGAACATCTATCCCCAGGAGACCGAGAACCTCCTGATCACCCACCCCAAGGTCGCCGACGTCGCGGTGATCGGCGTCCCCAACGAGGAGTTCGGCGAGGAGGTGAAGGCCGTCGTCCAGCCCATGGACATGTCCCAGGCAGGGCCCGCGCTCGCAGAGGAGCTGCTCGAGTTCTGCCGCGCGAACCTCTCTCACGTGAAGTGCCCGCGCTCGGTCGATTTCGACGCCGAGCTGCCGAGGTACCCGACGGGGAAGCTCTTCAAGCGCCTGCTCAAGGATCGCTACTGGAAGGGACGCCAGAGCCAGATTCTCTGAGGGAGATTCCGCAGTCGGGCGCCACTCGCCGCGCGCCCCGCTACATTCGAGCCCATGTCAGACCGAGGCCTCACCCACATCGCCCTGCCCGTCAGCGACCTCGACAAGAGTCTCGAGTTCTACGCCAAGTACGCGGATATGAAGGTGGTTCACAGCCGAACCAGCGAGAATTCTGGCACCCGGGTGGCGTGGATCAGCGACAGGACACGTCCCTTCGTGATCGTCCTGCTCGAGATGGGAAAGGTCGAAGTACCCGCTGCGCCCGGCGGCCCATCTGGGAGTCGGCTGCGCCTCCCGAGAGGAGGTGGACCGCCTCGTCGCCGAGGCGCAGGCCGAGGGACGAACGGTCCTCGGACCCACCGACTCGCCCTACCCCGTCGGCTACTGGGCGCTGATCTCCGATCCCGACGAGCACACCCTCGAGGTCTCCTTCGGACAAGAGGTGGCGCTCACCGTCGAGGAGGCGCCGCACCAGAAGGACCCGTCCTGATCGCCCCTCAGCTTCACGTCTGAGGTGCGACACCCACCAGGCCGCTGAGCCGGTTCCTGCGAGACGCCCAGAACCTCCCGAAGGTCCTACTGGTTCATGGTCCAGCCACCGTTGGGGGAGAGCACCTGGCCGGTCAGGAACTTGGACTCTTCGCTGGCCAGGTAGACCGCAGCCCAGGCGATGTCGTCGACGTCGCCCAGGCGCTTCATGGGCGTCTGGAACGCGATCATCTGCCGCTCCTCGGCCAGCGGTGCGATGAATTCGGTGTCGATCCAGCCGGGAGCGATCGCGTTGACGCGGATCTTCCGGGAGGTCAGCTCCCGGGCCAGAGCGCGGGTGAGCCCGAGGATCCCCGCCTTGGCGGCGCAGTAGTGGGGCACACCGGCGCCACCGCTGGTCCCCATGATCGAGCCCATGTTGATGATCACACCCGAGAGCTGGGGGCCCATGATCTTGAGGGCCTCGCGGGAGCAATAGAAGGTCCCGTCCAGGTGCACTCGCGATCATGCGGTGCCACGCCTCGTCGTCGAGCTCCACGGTGACATCCAGGTGGGTGGTGATCTCGCCACCCGCGGCGAGCTCGGCCATCTGCTTGAGGGAGCGCTCCCGGAAGCGCGCCACCAGCTCCGGGTTGTCCCCGATTCCGCTGATCCCGGCGTTGTTCACCAGGACGTCGAGGCGCCCGTGACGATCCGCCACCTGCCGGAACATCTCGGCGACCGCCTTCGGGTCGGAGACATCGGCCGCGATGGCATCCCCCCCGAACTCGCGCGCGGTCTTCTCGGCGGACTCCAGCTCGAGGTCGTTGATGACGACCTTGGCCCCCTCCTCCGTGAACCGCCGCGCGATGCCGGCGCCGATGCCGCGGGCGGCGCCCGTCACCAGAGCGAGCTTCCCCTCCAGTCGTCCCATGGAATCCCCTCTCCTTCTCCGCGTGGCGGATCCAAAACGACCGCCGGAAACCTCCGCCTTCGCCACCTCGCCGTCGGTTTGCGGCGGGAAGCTAGCCCGCATTTCTCACCGCGACAGTGGAACCCAACCTCGATATGCTGGAACCCTCGTCACCAGAGAGGAGTGCTGGTCTTGAATCGATGGATGCTGGCCGCGGCGCTCCTGGGAGCGCTCGGGGTGATCCTCGGAGCCTTCGGCGCCCACGGTCTTCAAACCCGGCTGAGCGCCGAGCAGCTCGAGAGCTGGGATACGGCGGTGCGGTACCACCTGCTCCATAGCGTCGCGCTGCTCGCACTCGCGCTGTTCGCCATCGAGAGTGGGCGGTCGATCCAGCTGGCCCGCCTGGCTCTTCAGTCTGGGGATTCTGTTCTTCTCGGGGTCGATCTACCTCCTGGTGCTGACCGGGCAGCGCTGGCTGGGCCCGGTGACGCCGCTGGGTGGCCTCTGCCTGATCGCCGGCTGGCTCTCGCTGCGTGAGCCTCGCGCGCTCCTAGGCGCCCGCCTTGGCAAGCAACTCTCAGTCGGTCACCGGTTTCACCACACGGCAGACCGGATCGGCCTGAGTGCCCGTGGGAGATCTCTTCGCCATCATCGCTCCGGTCTTCGTCTGCACCGCCCTCGGTTGGGTTTGGGTGCGCGCCGGCCGCAGCTACGACCGCGAGCTGATCACGGTCCTGATCGCCGACATCGGAGCCCCGTGCCTGGTGTTCTCCCGGCTGGTGGCTCTGGAAGTCGAGCCGGAGGCGATGGCCGAAATGGCGATGGCCGCCGGAATCTCGGTGGCGGCGTTCGCGGTCGCCGGTATTGCGATCCTCCGTCTGGCGCGCCTGCCGTTCAACACCTTTCTGTGTCCAATCGTGTTCGGAAACCAGGGCAACATGGGGCTACCGGTCTGCCTGTTCGCCTTCGGCGAAGAAGGCCTCGCCCTGGCGATCGCCTACTTCAGCGTCACCGCAACTCTGCAGTTCACGGTGGGGATTTCGATCTGGAGCGGGCGTCTGTCGCTCGGCGAGCTGGCTCGAACGCCGTTGATCCATGCGGTAGTCCTCGCAGTCGCGGTGCTCGCCTCGGGCACCACGGTGCCCACGTGGATCTGGAACAGCACCGAAATTCTTGGAGGCTTCGCCATTCCGCTGATGCTGGTGACGCTGGGCGCATCCCTGGCCGAGCTCCGAGTCGCCAGGATCGGGCGAAGTATTCTCCTGTCTTTCTGCCGCCTGGGCATCGGCCTCGGGGTAGGAGTGGCTCTCGCTTCGATCCTCGATCTCAGCGGAGTCGCGCGGGGAGTACTGATCCTCCAGTGCGCCATGCCCGCAGCCGTCTTCAACTATCTCTTCGCCCAGCGCTACGCGCGCGCACCGGAGGAGGTGGCGAGCATCGTGGTCGTCTCGACGCTACTCGCCTTTGCCGGACTGCCGTTGCTGCTTGGATTTCTGATGTAGGCCCAAACCCTCACTCGGGGGCCGCGATGCCGAACGGGTGAGGAGCGTCAGCGCGACGAAGTCAGAGGCACCGTCCTACTTTCGAAACTCGGGAAAGTGACAGAGACCCACAGGGCACAACTGCGTGTGCAGAAGTCCACAGGTGTTGGCATTTTGACGCGCAAGTACAGTTTCCGAAATCGGAACGAGGTGAAACTCCCACACTTCAGTGTGTCGATTTATCGTCGGAGGAAACGGTTCCGAAGTATTCCAAGAGCGTGGTGTAGATCACAGAAATGGAGTTGCTGCTCGCGCATGCTTTAGAGCTCGTAGAGAGGAAGAAACCACTCGGGGGGTTCCATGTCGCGCAACTTTCCGCTTGAAGCTCTGCCCTCTGCAGCCCGCACGGTCGCAGGGGAGGTTCCTGACACGCGGGCGCAAGAAGCGATCGATTCCGTCGAGGGCAGCGAGGTCTCCCTGCAGTTCTGCCCGGTTCGCGGCATTCTCAACGCCGTGGTCATTGGTGCGGGTGCCTGGATGATCATCCTCGGGACCGCAGCACTGGCTCGCGCGATCTTCTTCGGCTGATCCAGGCCACAGGCGTCGAAGAAGACGGCGCTCTCCCACACCTCGGTGAGCGCCTCTCCAGCCCGGAGTGCGTAGCCGCTTGCTCTCGCAGCATGTCGCTCGCACTCTGATCGCCGGGATCGAAGGGAACCTACACCGCTCGGAGTAGGTCCGTCTCCGTGATCAGCCCGACGGGAGACCCGAGGGAATCGACGACCGGGAGACAGCCGATCTTGTGGCGGATCATCAATCGTGCCGCCTCGCCAACCGTGCTCGTGGGCTCGATGGTGAT
Source organism: uncultured delta proteobacterium (assembly GCA_963722885.1). Classification (GTDB taxonomy): domain Bacteria; phylum Myxococcota_A; class UBA9160; order UBA9160; family UBA6930; genus CAVXZE01. The sequence goes on along the minus strand of CAVROS010000036.1, from coordinate 144,469 downwards.
CACTCTGTCCGACATGACTTCGGAAATCTCCACCGAGCGCAAGAAGGATCGGTGGTCCTTCGGATCGATCTCCATCGCCCGGGAGAGTGACGCGGCCAGCAGGTCCCGTTGGGAGACGACACCGACCACTCGATTCGCTTCCACGACCGGCATGTGGCGAATCTGGCCGAGCTTCATCACGTCGTCCGCGAAGTCGAGTCGATCGGTGGGCTGAAGAGTGACGAACTCGGTCTGCATGAAGGTGCTCACACGCTCGTCGTATTGTTTCATGCGACTCATCCTAGGCCGGGATCCTTCACGAAGCTCGCAGGGGCACCCCGAGAGCACAGAAGGGTCGCGATCGCCGGCTCAATGGGGGGGCACTCCTCGAGCCGGAAATGGAGTAACGTGCCGAGAGATGCGCCGGAGGGTGGCGCAGGACCGATGCCGCGGCCGGCCCGCGGCTGGCATGGGTCGTGCATCGTCCTGGAGCGACCGACCGGGAGGAAAGCCGATGGCCCAGACTGCGCGAGAAGTGATGCAGACCTATCTGATCAGCGTAAACCCCGAGACGCCCCTCCTCGAGGTCCATCGACTCTTCGTGGACGAGGAGATCAACGGAGCTCCGGTCGTGGACGAGACCGGCCGTCTGCTCGGTGTGATCTCCAGCGTGGACCTCCTGCGCGCTGTCGAAGAGGAACACGATGCCGCGTCCGCCGATTCCAGCTATCTCCAGGACTTCCTGGAGGTTTCCGGCCACGACTGGCAGGCGGGATCCGACAACTTCCAGGCCCGGCTGGGAGAGCGAACGGTCTCGGACGCCATGACCCGCGGCGGAATCACCGTCGCACCGGAAACCCCCGTCTCCGACGTGGCCGCAACGCTGCGCAAGCACAGGATCCACAGGGTCTTCGTGGTGGATGGCGAGCAGCTCTGCGGAGTCATCTCCACCTTTGATCTGGTGGCGCTGCTCGAGAAGCCCTGATCGCCAGCGGGACGTGCCCCGAAGCTGGCATCGTCCTCGCTACGAGCTTCCTCAGGAATCCGAGCTGAAGTCGCAGATCAGAGAAGCGAGCGGAGGTGGCGATAGCCCTCTTGGATCTGCTGGACGAGGAGCCGCGCTGCCTCGGCGATCTCCTCCAGCTCGTCCCTCGACTCGCTTCGCATCAGCTTGAGCTTGGCGTCCAGATGACGCCAGTCCTCCTCGAGCTCTCCCAGCGATCGCGGGCCTCGGCGCGTCCCAGCTCCATCTGGACCCGGAATTCGTCGCGCAATTCGCGCAGGCCCTTCAACTCCTCGGAGAACCGTTCTACCAGGTCACCCATGAGATCCCTTCACGGTGAGCACGGAACACGGAGCGTGGCGCAGGGTGCGCTCGGCAACGCTGCCGAGCAGCACGTGCTTGAGACCCGTGTGGCCCCGGGTCCCCATGATGATCAGATCTACCCCCAGCTCCTCGGCCAGGTCGACGATGGCAGATGCGGCTGGAACCTCGCTCAGATGGGAAGTGGCCGTGACGCCCTCGTCGGCCGCCTTCCGGATCAGGGCCTCGAGCTTGGATGCCGCGGCTTCCCGCGCCTCCTCGATGAAAGCCGTGGGGATGGCGACCTCGTACGGAGTGACGAGGGGGATCCTCACGTCGAAGGCGTGAACGAGATGCAGCTCCGCGCTGAGCTGCTTGGCGAACTCGACCGCCACGTCGAGCACCGAATCGGCATACTCCGAGAAATCGACGGCTACGAGAATCTTGTCGATGGTCTTCATAGCTGCGATGCCACCTCCTTCACGATACTTCTTCCTTCACCGTCAGCACCGAGCAGGGCGCCAGGCGAACGGTGCGCTCGGCCACGCTGCCGAGCAGAGCATGCTTGAGACCCGTGTGCCCGTGAGTCCCCATCACGACCAGGTCGGCGCCGATCTCGCGCGCGACGGCCAGAATCGCCTCGCTGGGGATCACCGGACTGACCTCGCCGCTGACCTCCAACCCCTCCGACACGACCATCTGTCGAAGCTCCTCCAGCTTGCTCTCGGCCGCCACGCGGATTCCATCCCACAGTCCGTCGGGAACGGCGAAGTCGTAGGGCATCACCCCCTGCACCGGAACCGCATAGGAGTGGAGCAGATGGATCTTCGCACCGAACGTCTTGGCAAAGCCCACTGCCCGATCCAGCGCCGCATCCGAATGGGAAGAGAAGTCCATCGGTACCAGGATCACGCGTATGGGAATCATGCCCGTTCCTCCTACACCTCCCGGCGAACGCTTCTCTCGGCTCGGCGGTAGAGCGTCTTGCGATCGATCCCCAGGATCTTGGCCGCTTGAACCTTGTTGCCACCGGTGAGCCGCATGACCTCGTCGATGTAGAGATCCTCCACCTCGCGCAAGCTCAGGCGGCGTTGAGCGGCGCTGCGCGGAAACCCGTCGGCTGCAGCCCGTCCGCCGCCGTCCTCGAGATCGGTCACGGGAAGATCGTCCAGGTCGATCTGGTCGCCACTGGACAGGGCGAGAGCCCGCTCGATCACGTTCTCGAGCTCGCGGGCGTTCCCCTTCCAGGGGTATTTCATCAGCCGCTCCATCGCCCCCCGGCTGACGTGCTGGCGGACGCCGTCCGAGTGCTTTCTCACGAATTCGTCGACCAGGAGAGGCAGATCCTCGGGACGGTCCCGGAGCGGCGGGATGTGGATCGGGATCACGTTGAGGCGATAGTAGAGATCCTCGCGGAATCGCTCCTCCTCCATCTCCTTCTGTAGATCCTTGTTGGTGGCGGTGATGATTCGAACGTCGATCTTCGTCGACTGGGTGGATCCGACCGGGCGAATCTCCCGATCCTGGAGTACGCGGAGCAGCTTGCTCTGGAGCCCGAGACCCATGTCTCCGATCTCATCGAGGAAGAGCGTCCCACCCCTCGCCTTCTCGAAGAGCCCCTGCTTCGAGGTGTGCGCCCCGGTAAACGCCCCGCGAACGTGGCCGAACAACTCGCTCTCCAGCAGGCCCTCGGGAATCGCCGTGCAGTTGATCGGGATGAACGGATTCGCGGAGCGGGATCCGTGGTAGTGGATGGTTCGCGCCACCACTTCCTTTCCAGTTCCACTCTCGCCGGTGATGAGCACACTGGCGCGGCTGTGGCCGACCTTCCTGATCAGGGCGAAGATCTCGCGCATGGCCGGACTCGCGCCGATCAGATCGCCGAACGCGCTGGTCTGGTCCACCGCGCGCCGGAGGCGCCGGTTCTCCTCCTCCAGAGCCCGGTGCTCGATTGCGCGATCGATGGTGATCATCACCGACTCGGCCTCGAAGGGCTTGGTGATGTAGTCGAAGGCGCCCGCTCGCATCGACTCGATGACCGAGTCAATGCTTCCGAAGGCCGTCATCAGCACCACCGGGGTCTCCGGGCGCATCTCCCGGATCTCACCGACCATCTCGATCCCAGACCGGCCGGGCATCTTGATGTCGCTCAGGACGACGTCGTATTCGACGTCCCGAAGGGATTCCAACGCCTCGTCGGCGGAGGCGGCCTGGTCGACTGCGAAGCCGCGCTCCACGAACAGGGACACAAGCATCTCCCGCATCGCGAGGTCGTCATCTACGACGAGTAGTGTGCGAGAATCTTCCATCTCACCGCGCAATCCGCGCTGGTCTCCTGCCGGACAGAATCCCCTCGAAGGGGCCTCTTTGTGTCCGGAAACTGCGGCATTTTACTGCAATATGGGGCATTATACCGCATTCGGAGCGTCTCTCCCACCGGTCAACGCCAAGGGGACGGTGAGCCGAAGCTCGGCACCCGCGCCCAGGTTGCCGGCCCCCTCAGTGCGGCTTCGACGACGCTACCCTTGCGTCCGGGAGGACGCGCGCAGTGGAGCAACGACCCCTCGGACGAACCGGCATTCGGGTGCCCGTGCTGACCCTCGGCACCATGACCTTCGGAATGCAGTGCGATGAAGCGACCTCCTTCGCGATCCTCGACCGCGCGATGGAGACGGGCATCGACTTCCTGGACACGGCGGACGTCTATCCCCTGGCCGGTGGGCTCGACAAGGTGGGCACCACCGAGGAGATCATCGGTCGCTGGATGGCATCGCGCGGGGCTCGGGAGCAGATCCTGCTCGCCACCAAGTGCCGGGGACCGATGGCGGCGAAGCCGAACAGCGGGGGCCTCTCCCGCTACCACATCCAGCGCGCCGTCGAGGCCAGCCTGCGCCGTCTCGGCACCGACGTGATCGATCTCTACCAGACCCACTTCTTCGATCTCCACACGCCCATCGACGAGACCCTGCGCGCCCTGGACGATCTCGTCCGCCAGGGCAAGGTGCGCTACGTGGGCTGCTCGAACTACCCGGCCTGGCGTCTCGCCGAAGCGCTCGGAGTGGCCGAACGTCACGACCTCGCCCGCTACGAAACCGTCCAGCCGCGGTACAACCTGCTCTACCGGGAGATCGAAACGGAACTCCTGCCCCTCGCGCAGTCCGCGAAGGTAGGCGTTCTCGTCTACAACCCGATCGCCGGAGGAATGCTCTCGGGCAAATACCGCCCCGATCAGAATCCCGAAGAGGGAACCCGCTTCACCCTCGGAGGCGCCGGGGTGGTCTACCAGAAGCGCTATTGGGATCAGATCCAGCTCGAGGCGGTGGCGGAGCTGACCGAACGGGCCGAGGAACGCGGCTACTCCCTGGCGTCGGTTGCAGTCGCCTGGGTCCTCGCCCAGGCGGGAGTCACCTCGGCCATCGTCGGTGCGAGCCGACCGGAGCAGCTCGAAGCCACGGTCGCCGGCGCAGACCTGCAGCTCGACGAAGACCTGCAGCGCGCCTGCGACGAGGTGTGGTGGCAACTGCCCCGGCGTCCCGTCGCCGATGGATATCGATAACCCATAGACGGGGACGTTGTTGAATGTTCAACTTTTCCGCCCTGCGGAAAAGTTGAACATTCAACAACGTCCCCGCTCAGGGCTAGACCGGGGCGGTCGCCTCCAACAGGCGGGTGACGATGTCGGCGGACTCCTGAATCGTCTCTCCGCCGATCACCAGGCACGGCGCCTGCTCGCTCCCGCTTGCCTGCACCAGGGCCTCACGGGAGGCGGCGTCTTCGCTCACGTTCTTCACCGCGATCCGCTCCGAGAGATGGAGGTTGTCGCGGGCGAGCAGTGCCGCGCGTGAGAAGCCGCAGGAGCTCTTCACGTAGAGGAGTCCGCCCTCGGGCAGTCCCGGCGGATCGGCGAAATCCTCGACGGGCCCCGAGTAGCTCCCGTCGAGCCGCTCGCACTCGGCCGCGAGCTCCCCGATGTCTCGCTGGCCAGCCAGGGCCCACGGAGGAGGCGTGACGGACCACTCCCGCTGCGTCGATGAGCACGGTGGCGCGATCCGTGATGCCGGCGCCCTCCAGGTACAGTCCGTAGGCGCGGGCGACTTCGCCCTTGGGGTGGAAATCCGCCAGGAGCGGGAAGGAGACACCGCCGAGATCCTTCGCCCAGTTGAGGTGGCAGTAGACGCTGTCGACGCTGACACCCAGGACCTGGGTGTGGGCAGCCCGGAAGCGCGGCAGGAGCGCCTGCACGCCCGGGACCTCCACGCTTCAGGTGGGGGTGTAGTCGAGGGGATAGAAGAGCAGCAACACGTGCCGCCGCCCTTTGAACTGCGAGAGAGAGATCTCGCGCTGGAACTGATCCTTCAGACTGAACCCGGGAGCCTTCTTGCCTGCTTCGATCACGGTCGCCTCCTCGATTTCGATTCTGACAGTTTCTCGAGCGCTGGCAACAAAGAAGCCCTGGAGAGCCGGCCGGCGCGAGGCCAAGGTGACCGCTAGAGCGGATCGATGAAGCTCGCCATTCCATCGGGAACGAGCAGGGGCTCCGGGTTGCTGCCCTCGAGGATGTTGGTCATGCGACTCTGGACGGCGGGCACCGTCTCCTCGTGGGTGAGGACGTAGAGGCGCTCTTCGACGATGGCATCGAAGACCTGCTCGGCCACCTCCGAGGCCGACATGCCCGTGGAGAGAATCGCCGTCCCCAGCTCCCGCTGCTGATCCCGGCGCTGCCGCGCCCTCTCCGTCTGCGGATTGGAGAGAGCCGCCGGCCGATTGCGGTCGGACTCGAAGATGCCCGTCTGCACCCAGCTCGGACACACCACCGAGACCCCGACCTTCGAGCCGGTCGCAGCCAGCTCTCCGTGAAGGGTCTCGGACAGCGTGACCACCCCGTGCTTGCTCACACAGTACGGACCGAGCCCCGGGACCGACACCAGGCCGGCCATCGACGCGATGTTCACGATGTGACCCTCACCCTGGGCGACGAGGCCGGGGGCGAAGACGCGGATGCCGTGGATCACTCCCCAGAGATTCACGCCGATCACCCATCTCCAGTCCGCCGTGGTGAGCTGCCAGGTGAGGCCCGTCGTTTCCACACCGGCGTTGTTGCAGACGATGTGAGCGGCGCCGAAGGCATCCAGGGTGGCCGCGCCGAGCGCATCCATCTGCTCCGCATCGGAGACGTCGGTCTCGACACCGAGCACCTCGACCCCGTCCTTCCGGAACCTCGCCGTCACCTCGTCGAGGCGTTCCTTCTCGACATCGGCGAGGACCAGCTTCATTCCCTCGCGGGCAAACCGCTCGGCCATGGCCAGACCGATCCCGCTGGCACCGCCGGTGACCACAGCCACCTTGTCCCTGAAGCTCTGCATCTGAAACCCTCCTGAAAACCCTCGGCTTGCCGCGCTTGCCGAATCCGACCGCGCGAGTCCAATACTCGCCCCGCTTCGAAGCCAGGTCAATCGGATCGGCGGCTGCGAGCGGCCCGGCGGCGGAGCGCGACGAAGCCGTGTAGGTTCCGCGCCGAGAAGCGAACCGTGAGGAGAACCGGAACCATGGCGAATCAGGATACTGGCAGCGGCGTTCACCCTCTGGTGGCCGCCGGCGAGATGATGGTCGTGCCCGGGGTCTACGACGTGCTGTCTGCAAAGCTCGCCGAGCGCGCCGGATTCCCGGTAGTTGTCCTCACCGGCTACGGCGTGGCCGCCTCTTTCCTGGGAGAGCCGGACTTCGGCCTCCTCACTCAGACCGAGGTCCTCGACACGGCCCGGCGCGTGACTGCCGCCGTCGGGATCAGCGTCGTCGTCGACGGCGACACCGGCTACGGCGGACCGCTCAACGTCCAGCGGATGGTTCGCGAGCTGGTAGCCATGGGTGCCCGGGGGGTGCTGCTCGAGGACCAGGTGTGGCCGAAGCGCTGCGGACACATGCGGGGCAAGGAGGTGGTGCCCGCCGAGGAGCACGCGGCGAAGATCCGAGCGGCGGTAGACGCCCGGGGCGAAGCCGCCTTCGTCATCACCGCCCGCACCGACGCGCTGGAGACCCACGGACTCGACGAGGCCATCCGCAGGGCCAGGCTGTACAAGGAGGCCGGCGCCAGCCTGCTCTTCGTGGAGGGACCGCGAACCGTAGAGGAGCTTCGCCGGATCGGCTCCGAGCTGCCGCCTCCCCTGGTCGTCAATCTGATCGAGGGCGGCAGGACGCCGCTCTGCAGCCTCGAGGAGCTTCAGGAGATGGGGTTCTTCAGCGTCGGATTCGTGCTCTCGGGGCTCTACGCCTCGGCTCGCGCCATCGAGGAGACCTACCGGCAGATCCGCGCGACCGCATCCACCCGGGATCTCGAGGACCGCATGTTGAGCTTCGAGGAGTTCAACCGCCTGATCGGCGTCGAAGAGCGCTACCAGGACGACGCGCGCTACAAGGGCTGAACGAGCTCGCGCGCGGAGAGCAGCGGACGTCCCAGCGACGGCGAGTTGCTGGGAACGCGACTCGACGAAGCGCCGATAGAAGCCCGGGGGGATGAAGGCCACCCACATCAGGGTCGCCGCGGTGAAGCCGTGGAGCGAGTTGCTGATGGTGACCCAGGGAATCGCCAGCATGTGCTGACCGGTGATCGCGCAGGCAGTGATCGAGATCGCGGAGCCCAGCCCAGCAGCACCGATGCCGAGCCCCCAGAGCAGAAAGCGATTGGTGACGAGCGGATCCGCGAGCCCGAGCTTCGCTCGGCGCCGCATCATCGCGAAGTAGCGGAGGGACTCAGCGGCGCCCCAGAGCAAGATGGCGGTGCTGAGCACCGAGTGCAGACGAAGGCCGGAATCAAGGGCGGTCGAGTCCGCGAATCCCGAGGCGATGGCCTCCCAGATGAAGGCGGCGAGGAAGAGGACCGCCACGATCCCCACCACCAGGCGCAGTCCAGACGAATCGGGGCGGAACACCCGCCAGTTGAAGATGGCAGTGGCAAAGGCCCCCGCCGAAGTCGCGAGCAAGGCGGCTGCCAAGCAGACGGAGGCGAGCGTCGGAAGCGCCTCGCCGCTGGAGGTGGCGACCAGGGTGAAGGAAAACCCGACCGGCCCGATGCCGAGGATCCCACAGGCGATCAGGAGCTCGGGGAGCCGGCGGCTGCGGTTCCAGAGGACCAGCAGACGGATCCCGATCACCAGGCTCGAAACCAGGAATGCGACGAATCCGATTGCCGCCCAGGGCCCCATGCAGACACCCCCTGGAGGATGCAATCGGCCGCCCGAAGACCGGACTTGACCAGCGGTCCCGACCCGGGTCTCTCCTCAGGGGTCGAGCACCCGGCGCCAGAAGCCGCGAGGGACCCGATTTTCGGATCGCGGCAATTTTCCAGCGGTACCCGGGATTCTCCGCCCGGAATCCTTACAATCCCTCTTCGACCCCCCCTGAAAGTCCATCACAGAGGATTCCCGTGTCCGCGGACCAACCGACGCGCCCCGACGACTTCATTCGCAGCACGATTCGGCGAGATCTGGAGGCGAACAAGAACGACGGCCGCGTCGTCACCCGGTTCCCACCCGAGCCGAACGGATTCCTGCACATCGGCCACACCAAGGCCATCTACCTCAACTTCGGCATCGCCGAGGAGTTCGAGGGCGGCGTCTTCCATTTGCGCTTCGACGACACCAATCCGAGTGCGGAGGAAGCGGCGTACGTCGAGGCCCAGCTGCGCGACCTGCGCTGGCTGGGAGTCGACTGGGGAGAGCATCTCTACTTCGCCTCGGACTATTTCGAGCGGCTCTATCAGTTCGCCCTGCAGCTGATCGAGCGGGGCAAGGCCTTCGTCTGCGACCTCAGCTCCGACGGAGATTCTGGAGCGCCGAGGAACACTCACGACGCCCGGCACCGACAGCCCCCACCGGACACGGTCTGCGCAGGAGAATCTCGACCTCTTCCGGCGCATGCGCGAAGGCGAGTTCGCACCCGGCGCCCGGACCCTTCGCGCCAAGATCGACATGGCCTCCCCGGTCCTGCCGATGCGGGATCCGATCCTCTACCGGATCGTCGCAGCCCCACACCACCGCACCGGGGATGCCTGGCCGATCTACCCGATGTACGACTTCGCCCACAGCCTCTCGGACGCGATCGAGCAGATCACCCACTCGCTCTGCACGCTCGAGTTCGCCGATCGCCGCCCCCTCTACGACTGGATCATCGAGCAGGTCGACGCCCCCTCGCGACCCCAGCAGATCGAGTTCGCACGCCTCAACCTGAGCCACACGGTCGTGAGCAAGCGCCGTCTGCGGAAGCTGGTGGAGGACGGTCACGTCACAGGCTGGGACGACCCCCGCATGCCCACCATCTCGGCTCTCCGCCGCAGGGGGTACACGCCCCGCTCGATCCGCAGCTTCAGCGAGGGCGTCGGCGTGGCCCGGCGCGAGAACGTCATCCAGCTAGCCCAACTCGAGCACAGCATCCGCGAGGACCTGAACCAACGGGCCCCTCGGGTGATGGCGGTGCTCCGCCCACTCCGCGTGGTCATCGAGAACTACCCCGAGGACCGGGTGGAAGAGCTGGAGGCGGTGAACAACCCCGAGGACCCGGCGATGGGAAAGCGCCAGGTTCCCTTCTCCCGCGTCCTCTACATCGAGCGCGACGACTTTCTCGAAGACCCCCCGAAGAAGTTCTTCCGACTCGCCCCTGGCCGCGAAGTGCGCCTCCGCTACGCCTACTTCATCACCTGTGTCGGCGTCGTCAAGGACGAGGAAAGCGGCGAGATCGTCGAGCTGCGCTGCACCTATGACCCCGCCACCCGGGGCGGCGATGCCCCCGACGGCCGCAAGGTCCGGGGCACGCTCCATTGGGTCTCGGCATCCCACGCCCTCCAGGCAGAGTGCCGCCTCTACGACGTACTGTTCAGCCGGGAAGATCCAGACGATCTCGGCGAGGGGGAGGATCTCACCGCCTCTCTGAATCCGCGCTCGTTGGAGGTCGTCAGCGGCTGCCGAATCGAGCCGAGTCTGGCCGGCGCCAGTCCCGGAAGCCAGTATCAGTTCGAGAGGCTCGGCTATTTCTGCGTCGATCCGGACTCGGCCGAGGGGGCGCTCGTCTTCAACCGCACCGTCACCCTCCGTGACAGCTGGGCGAAGATCACCAAGAAGTCGAAGGGCTCGCGTTAAGCCTCATTCCTTCAGATCTTCGTAGTAGGGGATGCGGATGCTCTCGTCCTTCGACCCTTCCTGAGAAGCGTCCTCGTCCGTCGGATTCAAGGTGCCCACCATCGCCAGCGTGATGGGGGCAATCACCGAGCCGTCCGTCATCACGTTCACGCATGCGGGCTTTCCGCTGGCGAAGGCGCGCTCCAGGGCGGCGGGCAGTTCGGCGGGATCCACCACGTGCTCCCCGTGGCAGCCGAAGCCCGCAGCGGCCTGATCGTAGCGGGTGGGCGCGAGCTCGGTGACGACCCGTCGCTCCTTGCCGTAGATCAGATCCTGGCCATGGGCGGACATGCCCCAGAGCTGGTCGTTGTTGATCACGGTCACGATCGCGAGCCCGTGTCTCACCATGGTGTCGAACTCGGCGAAGTTGAGCCCCACCGACCCATCTCCGACGATGCAGAGCACCGGGCGATCGGGGTGCGCGACCTTGGCGGCGATCGCGAAGGCCATACCGGTGCCGAGGCAGCCGAGGTAGCCGTGGGACATGTAGTGCCCGCCGCCGTGCACTTCGGCGACGGTCTCCATCCAGGAGGAGGTTTCGCCGCCGTCGGCCGCGACGATGGCACCGCGAGGAAGCGCTCGGACGATCTCGGCGGCGAGCCGGTAGGGGTGGATCGGCGGCTTTTCGTTCTCCAGAGCCGCGGCAAACATGGCGCGATGTGCATCGCGTACCTGGCGGATTCCTCCCAGCCAGGCACTGCGATCCGGCCAGTCCAGATGCGATGCGGCGGCATCCAGGGCGCGTACCGCCTCGCGGCAATCGGCCGCGATGCCGAGATCCACGGTGCGGTTGCGGCCGATCTCATCGGCCGCGATGTCCACCTGGATCAGACGCGCACCGCTGGGAATCAGCCCGGCACCGCGCCCACCCGTAAAGAGACCCAGGCGGGCTCCGAGCACCAGAACCAGATCGGCCTCACCGACTCCCACGCCCGCCGCAATGGCGAGATGGGGGAAGCCACGTCCCGACAGCGGATGATCTCCCGGCACCAGCCCGTGAGCCTTCGAGTTCGAGAAGACCGGCGTGCCCGTCCGCTCCGCGAAGGCCAGCAGATCGTCCCCCGTCCCCGAGAACCAGGCACCACCACCGGCGAGGATCGCCGGGCGCTCCGCGGCTTGGAGCCACTCGATGGCGCGCTCGATGGCCTCCGGCGCCGGTGCCGGCGCCGAATCCGGGAAGATCTTCTCCGGAAAGCTGACGCTCGACTCCTCGACCCGCGAGAAGAGGACGTCGATGGGAATCTCGAGGAACACCGGACCGGGCCTCCCCGAGGTGGCGACTCGAAGCGCCTGCGCGACCAGATCGGGAATCCGCTCGGTGTTGGTCACCCGATGCGCCCACTTCGTGATGGGAACGACCATGGCCACCTGATCGAGGCCCCCTTGGAGCGGCAGCGTCTCCGCCTCGCGAAGCGGCGCCGCACCGGCGATGAAGAGGGTGGGCACGCAGTCGAGGTACGCGTTCGCGATGGCGGTGACGCAGTCGGTCATGCCCGGTCCCGCGGTGACGATGGCCACGCCCGGCTTTCCGGTAGTCCGTGCCCAGCCGTCGGCAGCGTGGCCGGCCGCCTGTTCGTGGCGGGTGTCGATCAGGCGCATGCGATCTTCGGACGCCGCCTGGAGAATCGCATCCAGATGCCCGCCGTGCAGCGTAAAGAGGGTATCGATCCCCGCCTGCCGGAGAACCCGGATCAGCATCGCTCCGCCGTCTATCTTCGCCATGTCACCTCTCCTGATTGCGGCCGGCACCGCCGGCGCCGCGAGGTTAGCTCAGCTCACCGGCGCCCTGGAAACCGGCCCGGCAACCGCGCCCATGGCCGGTCCACGACACCGTCCAGAGCGCCCTGCGTTGGCCGAAGCCGCGAAGCGCTACTCCGCTTCTGCAGCCTCGACCGCCTCGCTTTCGAGGGCGGCGATTGCGTGATCCAGCTGTTCGCCGAGCCTTCGCATGTAATCGTCGAAGGCCTTGTGCAGGATCGCGAAAGAGACGGCGTCCTTGAAGAGTCTGGGGCGCCGAAGGAGCGTCTCACCCAACAGCCCGAGTGTGAAGCTCGCGCGGCGCAGACCGCCGCGAAGCACCGTCTCGCGGAGTATGCGTCCAAGCAGGCGCAGGTCGCCCGGGTGCACGGAGAGCTGCCCCTGCTTTACCTGCGCGCCGCGATTCAGCAGGAAGCCGAGGGTGCGCTTTCGATAGCTCCGGAACGAGTAGAGCCGCTCGAGCAGCTGACGGTAGCCCCGGAAGAGCTCGACGCGTGTCATCTGCTTCGGAATGATGTTCGAGAACGCGAACTGGTCCCCAGCGAACTCCGCCGCCAGCCTCCCCTCCTGCTTCATGCGGGCGTGAAGGGGTGTCCTGGGCACGGCCTGGAGCATGCCGGTCATGGAGACGGGGATCCGCGCTTCCTCGATGAACTGGAGCTGCTCCTCGAAGATCGACAGGTCGTCGTGGTCGAAGCCGACGATCATCCCCGCCTGAACCTGGATTCCGTAGGACTGCACCTTGCGAACGCTCGTCACCAGGTCTTCGCGGAGATTCTGATGCTTGCGGGTTTCCTTCAGGCTCTCGACCCGCGGGGTCTCGATGCCGATGAAGAGCGTGGTGAAGTTTGCCTCGCGTAGCAGACCCAGCAGCTCGTCATCGAGAGCGACGTCGATGGACACCTCGGTATTGAAATCGACCTGATAACCGGTCTCGTGCCCGAAGCGCGCGATCGCTCGAAGCAGCTCCTTGGCGATCTTCTTGTTGCCGATGAAGTTGTCGTCGACGACGAAGATCTGATGCGAGCCGAGGCGATGGCACTCGCGGATCTCGGCCATCACCTGCTCGACGCTCTTCATCCGCGGCTTTCGGCCGTACATGGTGATGATGTCGCAGAACTCGCAGTTGAAGGGGCAGCCGCGCGCAAATTGGATGGTGAGCGCGTGGTAGCGGTCGATCTTGAGCAGGTCGAAACGGGGCATGGGAGAATTGCGGAGGTCCGGCTTCTCGGCCGCGCGGTACTCGCTCTTCGGCACCCCGGCCTCGAAGTCCCGGAGGAACTGCGGCCAGGTCTCCTCGGCCTCTTCGACGAAGAGCGCATCGCAGTGGCCCCGAAGCTGATCGGGACACAGCGAGGCGAAGGGCCCGCCGACCACGACGAAACGCCCGCGGCGACGAAACTCCTCGACGATCTCCAGAATCCGCCCGCGATGGACGATGATAGCCGGTCACGCCGACGATGTCCGCCTCGAAATCGAAGTCGATCTCCTCCACGTTCTCGTCGAAGAGCACCACCTCGTGCTCCGGCGGAGTGAGGCCCGCCACGGTCGGCATGGAGAGGTTGGGGAAGAGGCAATCGACGTCGAGGGTCGAGAGAATCGCGTCATAGGTCCAGTAGCTCGGGGGATTCGCGGGCGTGACCAGCAAGATTCTCATGATGAGTGCGCACCTCCACCTGCCTGCCCCTCGGAGTTAGCACGCCGTTTCGAATCCGATTGAAAAAGTTCTGTGAATTCAGAAGTGGGGAAGAAACCCCACAGCTCGACCCGGCGAGCAAAGCGCCCTCGAACGACCGTTCAGCCCAGGACGAGCTCCGCCATGGTCCGCAGCACCGACGGGTCCTGGTTGGCCATGAGGAGGGTGGTGACCGGCGTCCCTCTCCAGGCGTCGAGGCGATCGCGGATCCGCTCGACCGGGCCCACCAGCGAGATCTCGTCGGCGAACTGGTCGGGAACCGCCGCGGCGGCCTCCTCTCGTCGGTTTTCGAAGAAGAGATCCTGGATTCTGTGCGCCTCGGCCTCGAAGCCCATCCGGCTCATCAGCTCCATGTGGAAATTCCGCTTCTTGGATCCCATCCCGCCGACGTAGAAGCTCAGCATCGACTTGAGCGGCAGCAGCGCCGTCGAGATGTCGTCGGTGATGTTCACCATCACCAGCGGTGCGATCTCGAAGTCGGGCTTCGCCTTCGCGAGCGACTCCGCGTACACCTCTGGACGATCCGGCGAGTAGTAGAGGGGCAGCCAGCCTTCGGTGATTTCGGCCGCGAGCGCCACGTTCTTGGGCCCCTCGGCTCCCAGAAAGATGGGCAGGTCGGCGCGCAGAGGGTGCACGATCGAGCGCAGCGGCTTCCCCATGCCCCAGGACCCCTCACCCGTATACGGCAGCGGGTAGTGCTCGCCCGCGCTGGTGACGGGTGCCTCCCGGCGGAGCACCTGGCGGATGATGTCGATGTACTCGCGGCTCCGCGAAACCGGCTTCGAGAAGGGAGCGCCGTACCAACCCTCCACCACTTGAGGGCCCGAGACGCCAAGGCCCAGGATCACGCGCCCCTTCGAGAGGTGATCCAGCGTCAGCGCAGCCATGGCCGTCGCAGTCGGCGTCCGCGCCGAGAGCTGCACGACCGAGGTACCGAGCTTGATTTTCGAGGTGTGCGCCCCGATCCAGGCCAGCGGCGTGAACACGTCCGAGCCCCACGACTCCGCAGTCCACACCGAATCGAAGCCGAGTCGTTCCACCTCCTGGGCGAGGCCGATGGGATCTTCGGGAGGCTGCGCGCCCCAGTATCCGAGCTGCAAGCCGAGTTTCAGTGATGACATGGGGGCCCCTCATCCATCCGAAGCCGAAGCGGATCTCTCAGCCGTCGAGCTCTCGACGCATCGCCTCGATGAACTCAGGAGTGGTCCCGCAGCAGCCGCCGACGAATCGCGCCCCTGCCTCCAGGAGCTTGGAGACGTTTGCCGCGAACTCGGAGGGGGTGGTCCGATATACCACCTCGCCGTTCTCGAGCTCCGGAAGCCCGGCGTTGGGCTTGATCCAGACCGGCAGCGGCGTCGCCGCAACGAGACTGGCGCAGATCGGGATGTAGTCCTCCACACCGGTGCCGCAGTTCGCACCGATGGCGTCGGCGCCGATCCGGGTCAACTCCTCTGCGGCCTGCGTCGGGCGAAACTCCCATCATGGTGCGGTCGCGGTTCTTGCCCGAGTCGAAGACCATGCAGGCGACGACCGGAAGTCCGGTGGCCTTCGCCTCCTCGACGGCGATTCCCGCCTCGGCGAGGTCCGACATCGTCTCGACCACGATGGCATCCGCGCCCCCCGCCGCGAGCGCCTGCGCCTGCTCGGCGAAGGCAGCGTGGAGCGCCGCTTCGTCCACCTCTCCCGTGATCAGCAGCTTCCCGCAGGGCCCGATCGAGGCGAAGACGCGTGCCCGGTCTCCCGCGGCGCGCCGCGAGATCTCGACCCCGGCCCGGTTCACCTCGGCGATCCGCTCGACGTCGGGATGCTTTGCGAGAGCGATCCGGTTGGCGCGAAACGTGTTGGTCAGAACCACCTGGCTGCCAGCAGTGACGTAGGCGCGAGCCACCTGCTCCACGCGATCCGGATGGGAGAGATTCCAGAAGTCGGGAGTCTCTCCAGCCGCGAGCCCCCGCGACTGCATCTCGGTTCCCCAGGCACCGTCGGTCAGCACCGGCCCCGCCGCGGTCATTTCCGCGATCAGCGAGCCCGCCGCCACGGTTCAGGCCCCGACCAGCTGCTGCGCCATCCGGACAGCTGCCGCCGCGTTGTCGGCATAGCCGTCCGCGTGGATCTCCTCGGCGTACTCCTGCGAGAGCGGGGCGCCTCCCACCATCACCTTCACCTGATCCCGGAGGCCGGCCTCCTCGAGCGCGTCGATGGTGCCCTTCATCGACGGCATCGTCACCGTCAGCAGCGCCGAGAGGCCGATCAGACCTGCCGAGTTCTCCTTGACCGCGTTCACGAACTGCTCGGGAGAAACGTCGGCCCCCAGGTCGAACACCTCGAAGCCGGCGCCCTCGAGCATGGCCGCGACCAGGTTCTTGCCGATGTCGTGAAGGTCACCCTGGACGGTGCCCAGCACCACGGACCCCACCCTCTTGCCTCCACTCTCGGCCAGGAGCGGCCGCAGCAGGCCGAGGGCGCCTTTCATGGCGCGGGCCGACAGCAGGAGCTCGGGGACGAAGTAGACCTCGTCTTCGAAGCGGCGGCCCACCTCCGCCATGGCCGGAATCATGCCTCGGTCGATCAGCTGCTGGGGATCCTCTCCGCCGTCCACCGCCTCCTGTGCGACTTCGACGGCCCCTCCGTTGTCACCCTTCAGAATCGCCTCGTAGATCCTCTCGAATCGCTCCATCGCTTCCTATCCATCTCCAATGAACCCGCGGAGGGCATCGATCGCCGCGACGATGCTCTCCACCGGAGTTCGAGCCTGAACATCGTGGATCCTGTCGAATCCGTAACCGCCCAGCGGCGGCGAAGATTTCACCGCGCCGAAGCATAACAGCTCTCGCCCGGACTTTTGCTCGAGATGCTCGGGCTCCAAGTGGGCGGCGAAGCACTGTACCGGATTTGAAAAGCCGAGGCCGCGCGCCAGGAGTCCCCTCGGGGTGTCGATGGCGACCTGCCGAGGAATGCGGGCTCGATCTTCCGCCGATCTCAATCGACCGCGTGATACTCGCGGGTGGCTCGGGAGATCGCGCAGAGGGTGGGAAGCGGCGCTCCCTTCGGCAGGGCGTCTCCCGTGCCCAGAACGAACTTGCGAAGCGTCCCGGCCTCCTCGCGGACCTCGTCGAGGATGCCCCAGACGTAGCGACGCATCGCTTCGGGCGATAGCGAGGTGGAAGCGGTGGCATCGATGCCACCCGCCAGGACGCGATCTCGAGCCCAGGTGCGCTTGGCCTCCCCCATCCTGACGTCGCCGGTCGGGGCGGGAGCGATGTCGATGAAGCCGTCCTGCCGGCTGCGGGAGAGATCCTCGGCAAACCCGTTGAGCCTGCCGCACATGTGCGTGAGGTAGGTCTTCCCCGCCCCGCGGCAGACGGCGGCGTAGTCGTTGCAGTGCCGCAGATCGAAGCGGCGGTAGGTGGCGGGAGAGGTGAGGGTCGTCGAGGTGTTCTCGTAGCTGATGACGACCTCGGCGGGGCTCTCCGCGATGATCTGATACGCCCGCAGATGAAACTCGTGCATCAGCGAGAAGCACTCCTCCATCAGTTCGGGGTGATCCCGGAGGGCATAGGTCACGGCCTCCACGCCCATATCGATGTTGATCAGGGTCTCCATCGGGCTCGCCGGTCCGCTCGTCGTGACCAGACCATCGTCACCGAGGCGTTCGACGGTGCGCTCGAATGGACCCGGGTGCGGCTCGTAGCGGGACGTCTCCAGCGCGTACATGTAGACCTTCACGTCTTCGATGGTCTCGAGCTTGCGCTTCAGGAACCAGGGGATGTTGGGAGACTGCGGATTGGTGCGGAACTCCTCCGTGAGAGTGCCGACCGGGGTTTCGTAGAACACCCGATGCCCACCCTTCTCGATGCGCTCCACTCGCAGCTCGATGCGCGGGTTGTCGGTGACGCGGGTCAATGGGCCCAGCCCGGGCGACGACCGCGTATACACCATGACATGTCGAAGGAGGGCGTCGGAGCCGATCGCCCGATGCAGGCCCGCCTCGTCGAGCTTCCCCTCTTCCGGGAGAGAGGAGAGGAAGTATCCGTCCACGCAGGGAGACCAGGGGACACGGTCGGTGGACTCACCGGCCAGCGCGGCTCGAAGCCGCTCCCGTGAGGACATCGCGTCGGCCGCCATTTCTATCCGCCGTAGAAGATCTTGTCGATCATGCCCATGTAGTAGAGCAGCTTCTCGGGAGGGAGCCCGTAGGCCGGCGGAACGATGCAGAGAGAGTCGGCGAGGGACCAGGCGCGCTCGATCCGCTCGCGGACCTTGTCCGGCTCCCCCACTGCGACGAAGGTGCGAACCATCTCGTCGGGAACCAGGTGGGCGACGCTCTGAAAATCGCCCCGCTTCACCCCCTCTTGAAGTCGTTTCGCCACGTCGAGAAAACCGTGGGCCTCGAAGAAGGACTCGTACTGCTGCACTCCGCCGTAGAACGCCATGGTCGGCCGCGCGTCCTCGATGGCCTCGCTCTCGTTCGGGTTGGGCGCCGCCCAGGGCCAGAGATTGATCTCGATCTCTTCGCGGCGACGCCCGCAGCGGGCGAGCGCCTTCTCGATCTCGGGCCCCATCCGGTCGATCGCCCATTCGATGGACCACATGGGATGGCCGATCACGCCGTCTCCGACCTCTGCCGCCAGGCGCACCAGGGGGGCCCGAAGGGCCGCGATCCAGATCGGGATCTCCTCGCGGACCGGGGGCTCGGTCGGCTGAAGCTCTCGGAAGTCCGCGCGGAAGTAGTCCCCCTCGAAGGGCTCGAGCCCCTTGTGCGCTCCGGCGACGATGTGCCGAACCGCGGCAATCGTCTCCCGCAGGTGGGCGAGGGGCTTGTGCTCGGGAGCACCGAAGACTCCGCGCGACCAGGAGAGCACGCTCGCACCGAGACCGAGAATGAAGCGACCTCCGGAGATGCGATCGAGATCCAGCGCGGCCATCGCGGTCTCGAACGGGCTCCGGGTGGCGGCGATGGCGATGCCACTGGCCAGCTGGACCCGCTCGGTCACGGCGGCGGCGGTCGCCAGGGGAAGAAAGGGCGGCCCGTAGACCTGCGGCGCGAAGAGACCCTGCATCCCGCGGTCCTCGGCCTGCTTCGCCAGCATCACCAGAAGCGATGCCGGCATCGGCCTCACGAACCCCCAGTATTTGCGCTCGAGTGTGGACGGACTCTCGGAAGACATGGATGAGCTACCTCCCTCTCCGATCGTAACGCGTACGGTCACCGGCCACCGCTACCGAACGACTGGGCTTCGTTCAGGGGCTCGCGCTGATCTCCTCGAGCTCTCTCCGGCTGGTCTCGGGCAGCAGCAGGATCGCCAGTCCACCCAGCAGCACGGCCAGCGACAGGTGGGCCGTGAAGCGCGCGATCTCCGCGGCGTCCTGGCCCGCGACCCCCAGCATCAAGAGCCCCACCGTCCAGCCCAGTGTCTGGACGAAGGCGAGCCAGACGGAGGAGGTACTGCGGTAGGAGGTGGGAAACAGCTCCGTCGCGAGGGCGCGGAGAATGACCGTACCCGCCGTCCCGGTGAAGATGATCACGGCGAAGGCGAACGGGAGCGCGAGCCCCGGCCCCTGGTAGAAGAGCCAGGACGCTGCGGGAAAGACGCCGAAGAAGAAGGCGCCGACCATGCGTCTCCCGTGCCGATCTCCCAGGCGACCCGCGACAACGTTGCCGATGACTCCGAACCCGCCGCCCACCAGCACCATCAGCGAGTAGTGGCCCGGAGCCCAACCGTGCACCTTCTGGGGTATGTAGGAGGCGAACTGGTACACGCACGCCTCGCCCACCGCGACGAGCAGCGCCGCCAGGCTGATCACGAGCGCGCGCGACGGGTGTTCCAGCACGAACCGCCTGATCGGCGTCAGCATGGCAGTGATGCCGGGTCGTGCGCCATCCGAGGTCTCCACCGAATCGGCGTGCTCGCGAAAGCGGCGGGTCTCGGGCAAGACGCGTCTCCAGTAGGGGAGCAGCAACAGGGGTAGGCCTCCGATCGCGAAGAGACCCCGCCAGCCACCGGGGATGATTTCGATGGCCGCGAAGAGCCCGGCACCGAAGCCGTGGCCGACTGCGGCCAGGGCGCTCACCACCCCGATTCCCCAGCCGCGGTATGCGGCTGGGAATTCCTCGCTGATGATCACCATGCCGACCGCTATTGCGGCAATCGCGAAGGCGCGCGTCAGCATCTGGACGAACACGAACTGCTCGGGCCCTCGCACGAAGGCGGTCAGGAGGGTTCCAAGGCTGAAGGCGGCGATGCTGGCGAGGAACACCCTGCGCCTGCCCAGCCGATCGGCCACGGGCGCGACCAGCAGGGCGGACAGCGAGCCCAGGCGGATCACGCCCAGGTAGGAGCCAAGCTCGGACTCCCTCATCTCGAGGCCCTCGGCGATCTGCTTGAGTGCAGCGGTCAGCAGGGACCCGTCGTAGGCTTCGAAGAAGAGACCGAGCGACACGACGCCGACCAGGCGAATCAGGTTCGGATCGATGTCGGGCGCCCCGCCCAGGAAGGCCGGGATCCACCACGGCCTTCGCGCCCGGGTCACCGTTGGCTGCCGACGCTCCTGCTGCTGCTCGTCCGCCGGCATCCGCCGAGACTAGCCTGCATTTCTCACCGGGTCGCGTAGCGAGGCCGCCTCTCGGGATCGCTATGATGCGCCCAGCATAGGAGACCTGCCATGCCGCCGAAGATTCCGCTTCCCGACGACGCCGACCTCGACGCCGAGAGCCTCGAGATCCTTGCGAAGCTTCCACCCCTCAATGTCTTTCGGATGATGGCCAACGCGCCGGCCAGCTTCCGGCCGTTGATCGAGTTCGCGTTCTCCCTTCTCGTGACGAGCGAGTTCGACGCGCGCAAGCGCGAGATCGCCATACTCCGCGTGGCCCACGTGACGCGCGCGAGTTACGAATGGTTCCAGCATGTGATCGTCGCGAAGCGGGTCGGCGTAACGGACGAGGAGATCGAGAAGATCGGAGTCGACGGCCCGGTCGTCGGGACTCGACGAAGAAGGCAACCTGCTGTGTCGCGTCGCGGACGAGATCAGCAACGAGGTGCGCCTCGGCGACGACGCCCTGCAACAGATCCTCGACCGCTACGGCACGCGACAGGCCACCGAGCTGATTCTCTGCGTCAGCTACTTCAACCTGCTGAGCCGCTTTCTCGAGTCGACGCGCGTCGAGCTCGAGGAGGAGTCGCCTCTCTAGCCCGCATTTCTCACCGGCTCGATCCAGCGGCACGGTTGCCATGTGAACAAACGTTTGTATGTTCGGATGGGGCGGTAGCCGTGTTCATCGTTTCAGCAGCTCCTTCATGCCCCGAGGGGTATGAAGAATGAGCCCTCTGGCGAAGAGCAGCCCGAGCAATCCGCAATCCGCACCCCCCTCGACTCGCGAGCGGATCCTCGACGCGGCCGAGGCGCTCTTCGCCAGCCGCGGCTTCGAGGGTGCGGCCATGCGTGACATCGCCGCCGGCGCGAACCTCAACCCGGCCAGCCTCTACAACCACTTTGTCAGCAAGCAGGCTCTGTTCGAAGCCGTCCTCGAACGCGGCCTGCGCCCGCTCTTCGTGGTCCTCGACGCCCTGGAGCTGGTCGACTGGTCACCGGAGAGCCTCGACGCCGCAACCGACACCTTCATCGCGCAGCTCGCCCGTCAGCCGCGGCTGCCGGCCCTTCTCGAGCAGGAAGCGCTGAGCGGCGGAAGACACCTCACCCAGATCACACAGAAGTGGCTGCGCCCCCTCTTCGATCGCGCGCTAGCCACCTTCAAGGAGACGCGTGCAGGAGGAAGAACCGACGTTCTCTCAGACTGGGAGGACGACGAGCTGCCCATCCTGCTGATGACCTTTCACCACGTGATTCTCGGCAACTTTGCGCTGGCTCCGATGCTGCGCGAGGTACTGCACGAAGATCCGCTCTCGCCCGACGCCCTGGAGCGACAGAGGCGCTTCGCGCGCAAGGTCGTCCGACTGCTGATCCTGGGGAAGGCGTCGGCTAAGCCGACTCGAGTAGCTGCTCGATGCGAGGCGCGACGGCGGGCGATCCCGAGCGCCGCGAGGCCGAGAACGAGGAGCGTTGCCGTTCCGGGTTCGGGAATGATCGGCGGCGGCTCGTCGTCCTCCTCCTCGTCCTCCTTCTCCTTGGCGCCCGGCAGTGGCGTCACGAGCTTGATGCCTCCACCGGGATCGAGCGGGAAGTCGATCCACCCAACGCCCGGCCAGCCCAGCGGCCACCAGGGATCGGGGTGCGGGAGGAGTCCCGGGATTCCCAGCTTGGCCGCCGGGTCGACGAAGGGTCTCGGTGGAATGATCTCCAGGAGATGGGGTTCGACAGCGGACACCTGGATCAGGTTCGCGCGCACGCGTTCTTCTTCCGCCTCCTCCACGGGCTCCGGCTGCTTCGGGGGCTTCGGCTGCTTTTCGGCCCAGGCGATGCGTCTCCTCGACATCGATCGCTTGACTTCGCGATCCAGCAGCTCGAGGTCGAGCGGCTCGAGCTCGGGGATCTCGAGCTCGAGAGCGCTGAGCAGGATCGAGGGGTGAAACACCGGGACGGGGACCGGGAGCCGGCTGGGGCGAGGACTCGTGCGCGACGCCCGCGGAGAGCGGAACGGCGCGACTACGGCGGGCTCCTTCGAGACTTCGACGACATCCGCGGTGAGGCACGGCGGCGCCAAGAAGCGCGGGGAGGATGAAGAGCGCTCGGGTGATGACCCTGCGACGCCGCCGGCGAATTCTGCGATTCGCTCGCCTCCGTGCCTGCTGCGGTGTCATGGTCGTCCGCGCGGAAGCCACGCGATGCTGCAACGCTGCGCCCGCACGACGGAGCAGGCCCACTGCAGGTCCGAGCGAACCTCCAGTAGGCAGTCCACCTGCAAATGGAACGTTGACACCAGCGGACCTCCTAGGAAGAACTGAGGCATTTATCGGGCAAACCACCGATGCGGTTTACCTACGATATGACCGGCGTCACCTTCCCCAGGAGGGGCTTCCACTAACGCGCACGAGTTGCGGCATCCCGGTCCGGCAACTCACGTGCAGGTTGCGCGCCGGGCGCGCATTTCTCGCCGGCCGGCTATCGCGAGCTGGCGAGAAAACCGGGCTAACCGCCTCGGGTGTAGACCGCGCGCCCTGCGACGATGGTCTGCTCCACGCGGATCTCGCCGATCGCCTCCGCGGGCACGCTCACTGGATCCGCGCTCAGTACGGCGAAGTCGGCCCGCTTGCCGGGGCAGATGCTTCCCTTCTCGTGGTCCTCGAACTGCGCGTAGGCGGCGTCGATGGTGAACATGCGCAGGGCCTGGGCGGCGCTGATCCCCTGCTCGACCTCGAAGCCCTCCCGGGTCACACAGCACTGCAGGGCGTGGAGCACGTCGGTCGATTCGACGGGCGCGTCGGACGCCCCTGCGACCCTCACCCCGGCCTCCAGGAGCGAGCGGAGCGGATAGGTCTGTCGAGCCCGATCGGGTCCCAGGCGTTTGTGCAGCCAGGTCTTCTCGGAGTGAATGAAGAGGGGCTGTGTCGAGACCACGACGCCGAGTCGCGCCATCCGGGCAATGGTCTCGCCGTCGAGCACGGAGGCGTGCTCGATGCGATGGCGGTGATCGGCACGGGGATGCTCGGCCAGCAGCCGCTCGTAGAGCCCGAGACAGCGCCGATTCGCCTGGTCGCCGATGGCGTGCACACCGATCTGGAGGCCCCGGCAGTGCGCCTCGACCATCCGTCGATAGATCTCGTCCTCCTCGGTGGTCATGAAGCCCTGGCGCTCGGGCTGGTCGCTGAAGGGAGCGTCCATCAGCGCGGTGCAGGAGCCGAGGGTCCCGTCGGCGAAGATCTTGATCCCTCCTACCCTTCGGCCCGCCTGGGGATCGTGGAGCGGCGTCTCCCTCGCCGCCAGGATCTTCTCGGCGTCGGTGCTGATCAGCAAGGCGTAGGTCGAGATCGGCGTCTCGGGGAGCAGTACCTGCATTCCCACCACCTCCAGCGCCCCCGCGGCGCCAGCCGGCCCTTCTTCGTCGGTCTGGAGAATGATCCCTGCCGATGTCACACCCTTTTGTGTCAGTCGTCCGAAGGCCGACCGCGCGCCGCTTCGCAGCTGCTCGAGGTCTGGAGCCGGCATGGCGTTCAGAAGCAGGGTGACGGCGTTCTCTCGGAAGGGACCCGAGGGCGTGCCATCCGCCTCCCGGTCGATCTGCCCCCCTGCCGGGGCGTGGCTCTCCCGAGTGATGCCCGCAGCTTCGATGGCGCGCGTGTTCCCGATCACCATGTGACCGTCGTGCCTGAGGACCAGGACCGGCCGGTCCCCGCAGACCGTGTCGAGGTCGTGGCGCGTCGGAAGGCGCAGCTCCTCCATCGCCTCGTCGCCGAAGCGCAGGCCAATCAACCACTCCCCCTCCGAACTCCGCTCCGCCGCGTCACGCAGCCTCGCCTGCAGCTCACCGATCGAGGCCACCCCGCTCAGGTCCGCGTTCATCTCGAAGTAGGCCATCATGATGGGATGGAGGTGGGTATCGATGAAGCCGGGCAGCAGAACCCGACCCTGGAGATCGATCTCGGCGTAGTCCGCACCCAGGGCCGCGCGGCAATGGTGTTCTTCCCCGACCGCCAGGATCCGTCCGTCGCGCACCGCCACCGCCCCGACCGAGGGAGCGCTCTCCTCGAGCGTGTGGATCTCGCCACCGAAGTAGAGCTGCGCTTCACCCGCCAACGCTACTGCACCTCCAGCACGATCGAGGAGCTCAAGGCGTACTTCGCAAGCGCATCCTCGTCGAGCTCCACTCCGAAGCCCGGCGCCGAGGGCACGGTGACCGTGCCACCCTCGTAGTTCAGGGGCTCCACGATCAAGTCGTCCTCCATCATCACCTGGCCAAAGAGCTCGATGGCGTGGCCCAGCGCGTGGTATCTGGCAGCGGCCAGGTGCACCTGCATGGCGGACGCGATCCCCAGTGGCTGGTTGTGGAGCACGATGCCGAGACCGCGCTGCTCCGCGTAGCTGATCGCCCGCAGGGCGTTGGTCACTCCGCCGGGACGCTCGGAGTTGACTCCCACGACCCGGACCGCCCCCAGCTCCACGAGGGTGACGATGTCCTGAAGCGAGAAGCACCCCTCGTGTGCCATCAGAGGAGTGTCCACGCTCTGCTGGACACGAGCCATGCCTACGTAGTCGTTGGCTCGAACCGGCTGTTCGGCGAGATCGACGCCGAAGGGCTCGATGGCGCGAATGGCGCGAACCGCTTCTGCGGCGGAGTAGGCCTGGTTGTAGTCTACGCGCAGCCGCACCTCGTCTCCCAGCAGCTCACGGACGCGGGAAACGATCCGGACGTCTCCCTCGACGTCGCTTCCCAGCTTCAGGCGAAAGCTGGACATGCCCTGAGCGCGGAAGCTCTCCGCCATCTCCACCATTCCGCTCCGGATCCATCAGCGGAATCAGCGCGCAAAGCGGTACCTCCTCGACGCAGCTTCCCCCCATCAGGTCGGCGGCCGGCCTTCCCGTGATCCGGCCCATCAGGTCGTAACACGCCATGTCGAGGAGTCCCTTGGCCACTTCGCTGCGCGAGACGTTGCAGTCCATGCGGTGCCGGATCCGTTCCACCCGGAAGGGACTCTCGCCGAGTACGTAGCGTCCCAGTGCGTTCTCGATGACGTCGATGACCTGCTGAGGAGAAACCCCCGTCTCCGGCAGCCACACGAAGGCCTCGCCCACCCCCACCGAACCGTCCTCCGCCCGGAGCTTGCAGATCACGAAATCCCCGCCCAGCCAGTCCTCCTCGGCGGCGATTGCCATTCCCAGGCCTCCCTCCGAGGCCGACATCGCATCGCGGACAACCTGGCGAAAGGGCACGTGTGCGGGTGTGAGCTCGATCTTCTCGATTCTAGGGTGGTCCATCGGGGCTCCTGCGAGGATCCTTGTGTCGGGACACATCAGGATAAGCGTCATCCTCCTCGGAAGGCAATGCCACGCATCGGAAGCCTGGAGACGTGGTACCGTGGGGACTGGATTCTCGTAGGAGAGGTGGGAACGTGCTCAAACGAGTGATCGTCAGGGTGATCGTCGGTCTGGTAGGTCTCTTGATCGTACTCGCGTTGGTGGTGCTCAGCGCAGGGCGCGGGTGGTTTGGAGGCCATGAGGAGCCCGGCGAGGTGACCGAGGCGCGACAGACCGCTGGCGGTGGTAGCGAGCGGTGCAATCGCCCAGCGCGCCGCTGCCGAGAGCGTCGGAGTCTCCGAGTCGAAGCAGATCCTCTTCGGCGACCTCCACGTTCACACCACCTTCTCCTTCGACGCCTTCCTGATGAGCCTGCCCATCGCCCAGGGCGAAGGCGCTCACCCTCCGGCGGACGCCTGTGACTTCGCCCGCTACTGCTCGACACTCGACTTCTGGTCCATCAACGACCACGCCGAGGGCATCACTCCACGCCACTGGAGAGAGACCGTGGAGACGCTCCGCCAGTGCAACGAGGTCGCGGGCGATCCCGCCAATCCGGACACCGTGGCATTCCTCGGCTGGGAGTGGACACAAGTCGGCAACACACCAGAGGAGCACTACGGGCACAAGAACGTGGTCCTCGCCCACACCGACGACGACCGGATTCCCACCCGTCCCATCGGGGCGCGCGGCACGGTGCGCAACGCTCGACGCGGACTCTCGGGCACGGGCGCAGGTCTCGGCGTCTTCGCCCTCGCTGGGTGGGGATCGGCGATTCCACGACTTCGCCCGGTACATCGCGGAGCGCCGCGAGATGGAGGAGTGCGAGCTGGACGTGGACGTGCGCGACCTGCCCGACGACTGCCTCGATACCGCCGAGAACCCCGGCGAGCTCTTCCGCAAGCTCGACGAGTGGGGCCACGACAGCATCGTGATCCCCCACGGCACCACCTGGGGCTTCTACACGCCGCCGGGCTCCACCTGGGACAGGCAGCTCACCGCGGCGGAGAACGATCCCGACCGGCAGATCCTCCTCGAGATCTACTCGGGGCACGGGGACTCCGACGTCTACCGGGACTGGCGCGCCGTGGAGTTCGACGCCGACGGAACCGCCATCTGCCCGGAGCCCCGGGCGAACTACCTGCCGCCGTGCTGGCGGGCTGGTGAGATCATTCGCGAGCGCTGCGCGGCAGACGGGCGAGACCGACGACGAATGCGAAGGCCGCGCGGTGGAGGCGCGCGCCATCGCAGCGGCCGCGGGAGGCCAGGCGCACCTGACGGTCCCGGGCAGCCGGGCGGAAGACTGGCTCGACGCCGGCCAGTGCAGGGATTGCGCCGAGCCCGCCTTCAACTACCGGCCCGGGGGCTCGGCCCAGTACATCATGGCCTTGCGCAACTTCGACGATCCGAACGATCCCCAGCGCTTCCGCTTCGGTTTCATGAGCTCGAGCGACAACCACTTCGCCCGTGCGGGTACCGGCTACAAGGAGATCCACCGCCGCGGGATGACCGAATCGAATCGGCGCGGCGATTCCCCCGGGCTCCTGCGAGGGATTGTCGCGCCTCCGGCGCAAGAGCCCATCGCCGAAGCGGTGCCCTTCGACCGCGAGAGCGCCGGGCTGACGGGCTTCGCGCTCTACGAGCTGGAGCGCCAGGCATCGTTCTTCATGACCGGCGGTCTGGTCGCCGTGCACTCAGAAGGGCGCGATCGCGAATCCATCTGGGACGCCATGCTTCGCCGCGAGGTCTACGGCACCACCGGGCCGCGCATCCTTCTCTGGTTCGATCTGCTCAATCCCCCCGGCTCACGGGGAGCGAGGCTGAGCATGGGCGGGCAGGTGGAGCAGAGCATCAACCCGATCTTCCAGGTTCGCGCCGTGGGCTCCTTCGCCCAGCACCCGGGCTGCCCCGACTACGCGAGCAACAGTCTGAGCCCGGAACGCCTCGCTCACCTCTGCAAGGGTGAGTGCTACAACCCGTCGGATCGACGCCGGATCATCACTCGCATCGAGGTGATCCGCATTCAGCCGCAGAATCATCCGGGCGAGCCCGTGGCCTCTCTCATCGACGACCCCTGGCGGAGCTTCGCCTGCGAGCCAGACCCTGCCGGCTGCTCGATCACCTTCGAGGATCCCGGCTTTGCCGAAGAGGGTCGGGATACGCTCTACTACGTTCGCGCCATCGAGGAGCCCGCGCCGGGCATGAACGTGGACAACCTTCGCTGCGAGTACGACGAGAAGGGCGCGTGCGTGAAGGTGAATCCCTGCGGCGGGCCCGACGCCCGAGACGACGACTGCCTCGGCGAGCACGAGCCGCGGGCGTGGTCGTCCCCGATCTTCGTGGACTTCCGCGCGGACGGATGACGGGACCACGAGAACGGTCGTCAGCCGTGGTCGATCGAGGTAACATGTCGGTTCTCGATCCGACAAGGGGAAGACAATGGAGATCATCCGAGCAGGCGAGATCATGGCCTTTCACCCCGACCACCAGCGGCTGCCCTACGAGGAAGGCTACGGTTTCGGGGGAGCCTTCATCATCGACCGCTACTGCCCCCTCCTCGAGGCGGCAATCCCGATTACCGACTGCGGATTCATGCATGCGGACGCCGTCTACGACGTGGTGAGTGTCAGCCGGGGGGCGTTCTTCCGCCTCGAGCAGCACCAGGACCGATTCGCGCGTGCGCGCGAGGCGATCCGGGTGCGAAGCCCCTATACGAGAGAGGAAGAAGCCGAGATTCTCCACAAGATCGTCGCCCTCGCCGGGCTTCGCGACGCCTACGTGTGGTGGACCGTCACCCGCGGCGCCCCGCCGCTGGGGCGAGCGGAGATGGTCGATCCGGACCGTTTCGAGTCCCGCTTCTACGCGTTCGCCTGCCCGTTCGTCTTCATCGCCGACGATGAGCAGCGGACCCGCGGTCTCGACCTCATCGTCAGCCGCGACCGCATCCGCATCTCACCTCGGGCCGTCGACCCGAAGGCCAAGAACTTTCACTGGCTCGACATGCAGATGGCGCTCTTCGAGGCGGGCGACCGCGGCGCCGAGTGCGGCCGTTCTCCCCGACGAGGAGGGCTACCTGACGGAGGCCGCCGGTGCGAACATCTTCGTCATCGCGGACGGAGTCGTCCTCACCCCCGACGCCGGCTGCCTCGAGGGAATCACCCGCCAGAGCGTCTTCGAGCTGTGCTCCGAGCTCGGCATCCCCTCGAAGGCCACGCGCATTCACGCCGACGAGCTTCGCGACGCCCAGGAGGTCTTCCTCATCGACGACGGCGGGGAGCGTCATGCCGGTGCGCACCGTCGACGGCCAACTCGTAGCCGGTCGAGAGGGCCCGGGCGAGATTTCGGTAGCGCTTCACAACCTGTACTGGGAGCGGCGCTGGGCAGGCTGGGAGGCGACTCCGGTCCGCTACGAGCTCGCCGGCTGAACGCTGCACCCGACGCGCGGTCGCTGCTTGCGAATCAGATCCAGCGTCTGACGGACGCCTTGAAGCTGGTGTACTCGTCGCCGAACTTCCCTCCAGGTAACGCTCCTCCGGAAGAATCGCGCGGTAGTGGAGGAGCACCACCACGGGGACGAGCAGCAGAATGACCCAGGCATTGCCGAGCGCAATGCCGAGGCCCAGCTGGATCAGGCTCGCTCCCAGATACATCGGATTGCGGGTGAAGCGGTAGGGGCCATCTCGAGCGATCGTCGGCGTCGGCTTGCGCGGGTCCGGATGTTGACCCGATCCGGCGGAAGACGGAGAAGGCGCCCAGGAGGATCGCGACACCGCCGCAGATCACCGCCACTCCCAGCGCGATCCGCAGACTGCTACCCCGCGCGAATCCGAGCGCCCATTGCCAGTGGAGCAAGACCCCGAGAATCACCGCCACCAGATAGAGAACGGGAGGAGGAATCCGTACGTCGGCGGCGTCGCGCCCTTCCCATCTCTGATCGCCGCTCATTGTCGGCGCCTCACGCACCGCTGGGGCGGTAGCGGATCAGGACGCGGCTCCCATCCGCCAGGCCCTTCCGGAAGCGCGGCTCCCACTTGTCCCACTCGTCCGGATACTTGGCCCCGAAAGCCGCGAGTGCCGCATCGATCACCGAGTCTTCCGCATCGAAGCGGGCCTTGGCCAGGAAGGTGGGCCCGGTCTTGAAGCGCCCGTCTGATTTCTTCCATCGGCCGAAGTCGCCCACCCAGATCCGGGCGCGATCCAGACCGCGACGGACCGCGAGGGCCTTCCAGCGGTCCGTGGCCGTCACGACCAGCAGCTCGGCGCCATCCTGCACGTACCAGACCTCGCCGTGGCATTTGCTCTCGGCGCCATCGCTGCGCAACGGCGAGAGGTAGATCAGCGGGCTCTTCTCGAGCGCTGCGCGAGTCGCGTCGGGCAGCGCGAAGGCCTCGTCGGCGCGAAGCCTTTCGGGCGGCAAGAGCAGGGCCGCGCCGGTCGCCGCCATGACGCCGAGAAAGCTCCGCCTGGAAAGTCTGGAATCCGGAAGCGGTTTCATACGGGGACCTCGAAGAGTGGTGGAGGAAGATCCAAGCGCGGGATTCGACCCATCGCCGGGCGCGATTGGTAGCACAAGGAGGACCGCGGCCTTGACTTCTGACGCACTGCGTCTAAATTTTGGCTCACTGCGCCAATGCCGTAGCCAGCCCCGCGGGGCGGCTCCGTGCCCGGCGTGGCCAGGTCAATCGATGGCACCCCGCACCCGGATTCTGGCCCTCCTCTTCAGCCTGCTGCTTTTCTCCGCGGCCGCGTCGGCGTTTGCGCTCTTCACGCTGGTGCGAGCGGACGACGAACTCCACCGGGTGGCGGGCCACGACGTGCCTCTCCTCAAAGTGGTCACGGAGATCACCGCCTCGCACCTGGAGCAGTCGATCCGATTCGAGCGGGTGCTGCGCTTCGCACCCGCTCGGGAGGACTCACCCGAGGCTCGCGCCCGCTACGACGACGCAAAGGAGGAGTTCGAGGATCTGGCCGCCGGGATCTGGAACAGTCTCCAGGAGGGCCGGGGCATCGCCGAGCACGCGGCCGCCCGGGGCGACGACGCACGCACCCGCCGGGAGGCCGCGGCCCTCCTGACGCTCATGGAGCACATCGACTCCGGGCACAACGCCTACGCGGAGCAGGTTCGGGCGGTGTTCTCCCTCCTCGACAGCGGCCGGCGAACCGACGCACGCGCGCTCGCCGCTCGCATCGAGGGCGACGAGAACCAGCTCCAGCAGGCGCTGGGCCGCCTCCTGGTCGAGGTGTCGTCCTCGACCGAGGGCGCCTCGCTACGAGCCCAGGCCAACGAGCAGCGCGCCCTCTGGGTGACCGGCGCCTTGGCAGGGCTCGGGATCCTGCTGGGCGCGTTCGTCTTCGTGCAGGTCGTGGGGCTGGTCTCCGAGATCAAGTCCCTCGGTGGACTGCTGCCGATCTGCTCCCACTGCAAGAAGATCCGAGACGATCGCGGCTACTGGAACCAGCTGGAGGCCTATCTCGAGGCCCATTCCGAGGCGGCCTTCACCCACGGGATCTGCGCCGAGTGCCAGGAGCGGCTCCACGCACAGGTGGCCGCCCAACGACCGATGGGACCGAGCCTGCCGAGCACGGCGGGGAAAGAGGCGGTGGGCACGCCTGATGTACCCTGATCGGTGAGGCTGGGAAGCCACATCGAGAGACCAGAAGGGAGTTTTCGATGGCAGCACGAAAGAAGGCCGCGGGAGGGGCGCGCAAGAAGGCCGCGCCGAAAAAGGCCGCTCGCAAGAAGACCACGCCGAAGAAGGCGACGCGGAAGCGGAGCGGTACGGCCTCTCGAATCGAGCAGGAGTTTCCGCCCACACTGGGAGACTTCTCACGCCAGGTGCGCCGGCAGCTGAACGCGCTGGAACGAAACCTCGAGAAGACTGAGTGGCGTTATCGCCGCCAGGCCACCCGTGCGCTTCGGGACGCCAGCCACCAACTCGGAAGATTCGAGGCGATGGGCGAGCGAGCCTGGAAGAAGCTCACCGCCCAGGCGCGGAGCGAGGTCCTCGGCGTCCTGCGCCGCGTCGAGAAGGCGGTGGAGGGTCCGAAACCGCCCGTCAAGAAGGCGGTCAAGCGCCCTGCGCGAAAGGCACCGGCGCGCCGGCGTCCGCTCGAAAGCTCGGGATCGGGAATCTAGCCCGATCGGCGGAGACAAGACACCGTCTGAAATGAGGCTCTACTACTTTCCCATCGCACCCAATCCCACCAAGGTTCGGATCTACCTTGCGGAGAAGGGAATCGAGATCGAGCAGGTGCTCGTCAACCTGGTGAAGGGCGAGCAGAAGTCACCCGAGCACCTGGCGCGGAATCCCTTCGGCAACCTGCCCGTCCTCGAACTCGACGACGGCAGCCATCTGACCGAGTCCCTCGCCATCATCGAGCTCTTCGAGGAGCTGTACCCCGACCCGCCCATGATCGGCACCGATCCCTTCGAGCGGGCGCGGGTGCGCAGGCTGGAGCGGATCGCGGACCTCGGCGTGCTCATCCCGGTGGCGCGGATCATCCACGCCACCCGCTCGCCCCTCGGGCTTCCGCCCGTACCGGAGATCGCCGAGGCGGCGCGGCGGAGCCTGCCCAAGGCGCTCGAGATCCTCGATGCCGCAGATCGGCGACCGTCCGTTCCTGGCGGGGGAGCTTCCCGACGATCGCCGACTGCACCCTCTTCGCAGCCTTCGGATTCGCGCGCTTCGGTGAGGTCGAGATCGACCCCGCGCTACCGCAACCTGGCCCGCTGGTCCGCGGACTTCGGCCAGCGCCCCAGCGCGAACCTCTAGCCCGCATCTCTCGCCCCGTCGCTACTGCGGCCGCCGGAGCTTCCGCCGCCTCCTGATCCGCAACCCTGCTCTCGGGACCGAACGGCTCGAAGGTCAGGATCAGCGCCGGCATCAGGAAGAAGTTGGCGGCCAGCGCCACCGCGATCACGGTGGCGAGCAGGAGTCCGAAGCTCGCCAGGGAGTCCAGGGTGGAGAAGGTGAATACGAGAAAGCCGGCGACCAGAACCAGCGCGGTGATCAAGAGAGCCCGCCCGACGTCCTCCATCGAAGCCCGAAGCGCACTCTGCGTAGTCCCCGCGCTCGAGCTGCTCGTGGCGGTAGCGCGTCACCAGGTGAATGGTGAAGTCCACCGAGATGCCGATGGCCACGGGAGCCATCAGCAGCCGCTGGTAGTCGAGGGGCAGATCGAGCCACCCCATGATCCCCAGCCCGAAGATCACCGGCGCGAGGTTGGGGAGCATGGAGAGGAGCCCGATCTCGAGGGATCTGAAGAGCAGGCACATCATGATGCCGATCGCCACGAACGCCAGCAGAAAGCCGCGGATCTGGCTCTGGGTGATGTAGTCCATCAGCTGAGAGCCAGAGGGCGCCGATGCCGGTGTGGCTGACCGTCGACGCTCTCAAGGGTTCCGCCTCGAGATACGAGCCGAGATCCCCCACCATCTTCTCCAGCAGAGCTCGAGTCGGTCCACTTGCACCGCAGCTCCAGGCTGGCCCGCGAGTAGTCGCTGGACACGTACTCCTCGACCTCCTCCCCGCCGGACATCTCGTAGAGCAGCAGGTACTGGGCGGCGAGCTCCCTGGAATCGGGCAGCACGTGGTACGCGGGGTCCCCTCCGTGGAAGGACTGATTGATGTCCTTCAGCACGTCGACGATGGAGTAGGTCTTCTTGACGAGATGGGTCTGCTGGTCGGCCTGCTGCTGGAGCCGCTCGATCTCCCGCAACACAGCCGGCTCCTTGACTCCCTCCTCCACTCCCGCATCGAAGAGGTAGACGAAGCTGTTGGTTCCCCCCATCACGTCGTCGACGAATATGGTGGTGTTGCGAACCGGCACCTCCTCGGAGAAGTCGTTCAAGAAGTTCGAGTCCACCCTGAGCCTGGCGATGCCGAAGCCCGAGGCGACGAAGAGCAGCGCGAAGAAGGCGATGATGGATCTCCGGTGGCGAATGTCGAAGCGGGAGACCGCCCCCAGTGCCTGGTTGAAACGCCGTCCTCCCTTGGCCTGGAGCATCTCCCTCTCGGCTGGCTTCGCGCCTGAGCGTCCTGCGTCCGAAGGAGAGAAAGACGATCAGCAATGTGACGGTGAGCAGGAAGGCCGCGAGAACCCCCACCGCGCTGTAGACGGCGAAGTGAGCCACGCTCTTGATGGGCGCGATGGACATGGCGAAGAAACCGGCCGCGGTGGTGAGGCTGGTGAGCAGGCAAGGCGTGCCGACCAGGTACATGGTGCGGCGCACGGCCGCTGCGCGGTCGCCCAGGCTGGCGTGGTAGGCGCGGAACTCGGAGATGATGTGCACCGAGTCCGCCACGCCGACGGCGATCAGAAGCGTGGGCAGCATGCCGAACATCAGGTCCAGTTCCATCCCAGCGCGCCCATCAGCGCGACGGCAGACCAGGATGCTGAGCGCGAC
Source organism: uncultured delta proteobacterium (assembly GCA_963722885.1). GTDB lineage: Bacteria > Myxococcota_A > UBA9160 > UBA9160 > UBA6930 > CAVXZE01. Next base: position 110,252 of record CAVROS010000036.1, on the reverse strand, counting down.
GACGGTCAGGGGACCGAAGGACACCGATGGGCCTGCGGAAGAAGAAGAAGAGCAGGACGGCGATCACGGCGACGGCAGATCCCGGCCAGGCTCGAGCCACTCGCTGTGCAGAGATCTCGTTGAGGACCGCGTTGAACGGCACGTCGCCCGTGTGGTGGAACTCGATTCCCCGGTACTCGGGACGCGCCAGGATCTCCTCGATCTTGGTGTGGCTCGCCTGGGGATAGAGATTCGCGAGCCCGTCTCCCCCGTCCGGATCGACCTTGATCTCCTCCACGGGATCGATGCTGGACCTGTCCATCTCCACGATGACGGCCGCGTACCTGCCGTCGGCGCTGGCGATCCCTCCCACGTAGAGGGGCTTGGCCAGGACCTTCTCCCTGGCATCGAGCAGGGCCTCCTGGCTCTCGGGGAACTCCTCCAGCAGATCGTAGATCTCGAGCCCGTCGGGGACCCCCTCGAGGAACTCCAGGTTGACCAGGCTCGTCACCTCCTGGACGAAGGGAACCTCCTCCTCCAGGGCTTCGGTGAGCCTCTCGATCTTCCGCATCACCTCGAGATTCCAGGGGCCGTGTGGGTAGCCCGGCGCCTCGTAGAGGATGTAGGAGACCTCGTCGGAGCCGAAGTCCTCGCGGTACTGGAGGTAGGCGGTGTAGGCGGGATCGTCGCGGTCGAAGTAGGCCTCGAAGCTGTTGTCGTAGCGGGACCTCGACGCGAGCCAGAAGCTCGCCCCCACCAGGAGCAGGCAGATCGAGAGCACGGTCCAGCGGTGATCGTAGGACCAGCCCCCGAGCCGCTCGAAGAACCCGCTCAGCCTCTCGATGTAGTCGTTCTGCTTCAATCCGGGGCGGTCAGTCTCGGCAACAGCTCACCGATGGCGCCGCGGATCACCAGATCGGCAGCGTCGTCCATTGCAGTCGGCTCCGCGTTCAGGATCACCACCCGCGCACCCGCGCTGCTTCGCGATGGGAACCACGCCCGCGATCGGATACACCGAAAGCGACGAGCCGATCGCGATCATGAGATCACAGGTCTCCGCCGCCACCTGGGAGCGGACCAGGTCTTCGTGCACCAGATTCTGGCCGAACGAGATCGTCGCAGATTTGAGGATCCCGCCGCAGCTTCGACAAGGCGGATCCTCCTCACCGTCGCGTACGCGCTCGAGAGCGCGCTCCATCGGCGCGCGCTCCCCGCACCGCATGCACATCACTTCGAGCAGAGTTCCGTGAATCTCGACCACGAGTTCGGGCGAGGTGCCCGCCTTCTGGTGCAGGCCGTCGACGTTCTGGGTGATGATCGTGTCCAGCTTTCCGTATCTCTCCAGCTCGACCAGTGCTCGGTGCCCGGCGTTGGGCTTGGCCGACCACGCGGTCGAAGCCAGCCGGTTCTTCCAGGCCCTCCGTCGCACCTCGGGGTCCGACATGTAGTGCTGGAGCGTGGCCATCTTTTCGGCTTCGGGATTCTTGGTCCATACGCCCTGGGGACCGCGAAAGTCGGGTATGCCCGACTCGGTGGAGATCCCCGCACCGGTGAGCACCACCACCTTCTCCGCCTCGCGGATCCACGCGCGCGCGATCCCGAGCGCTTCTTCGAGGTTCGTCTCGACGTCTGCCATCCGCACATTCTGACCGCCCTCTGGCGAGGCGGCCACCCGGCGCCAGAGCTCGGCTACCCGGTGGAAACCGCAGGCCGCGAGCCGCGCGCCCAACAGCTGCTGCGCCGAGCGGGTGAGCCGTGGAATCTCGAGCCCCTGCGGGCACTTCCCCAGACAGGAACGGAGTGAACAGGAGAGACAGGACGCGGCGTCCACCGCGAGCTTCGCGTACTCCCGCCTCGCGTAGTCGAGGTCTCCGTAGTCCGTCGCGTACATCCGGGTCCGGAGAACCTCCGAGACCGGAACCCCCTGCGGACAGCTCGCCTCGCAGGCGTCGCAACCGTGGTTGCAGTAGCCGTCCCTGCTCGAGAGCAGGTAGCCCCCGAGGAGATCGAGCGCTGCGCCGCCTGGCTCGGCTCCTCCCGAGGCCGCGACGAATTCGTCGATCTTCTCGCGGCTCGTCATCGAGATCACGAGGGCATCCACGTTGGGGTTCGAGAGCACCCAGCGGAAGGCCGCCTGTGCGAAGCTGGCGCCGCCCTGCTCGTAGGGGCGCATGTCATTGAGGCGGGCGCCACGCAGCGTCTTCATGGCGACCACACCGACCCCCTTCGCGTGGGCCTTCTCGAGCACCCTGGGCAGATCCGTCTGCACCGCGACCCAGTCGAGACGGGCGGTGAATCGCTGATGGAAGGAGGGGTCCTGCCCGAAGTTGTAGCCGCACAGAATCACGTCGACGAGATCGTTGTCGAGGGCGTAGTCCAGGCACTCGACCAGCTTGCCGCCGTGACCCGACATACCGGTGAAGCGAATCTTCCCCTGCTCCTTGGCTCGGTCGACGAACTCGAACCACTCACCGTTCTCGAGGCGGGCTACGTCGTTGACCGCGTGGTTGAAGTAGACGTCGATGTGGTCGGTACGCAGGCGCCGGAGACTGCCTTCGAGACCCTTCATGATTTCTGCGCGGGGCGTGCGCGCCCCCGCCTTCACCTTCGAGGCGAGGAGCACCCGGTCGCGTTGGCCTTGGAGCGCCTCGCCGAGGGTCTCCTCGGAGCGACCGTCCTCGTAGCCCTCGGCGGTGTCGAAGTAGTTGACGCCGCGATCGAGGGCGTAGCGCACCAGATCCGGGTCGGTGGTGCGACTGGAGCCGAAGGAGATGTCGGAGACCTCGAGACCGGTCCTGCCCAGGCGCCGAAAGCGGCGAATCTGCGGAGGCGAAGGAGCGGCCCAGGCCTGACGGCCCAGGTCGAGGACTCCGAGACCGAGAGTGGCCGCGGTGCCGCGGATCAGAAACCGGCGTCGGTCGAGATCGGGCTGAAGGCGTTTCTTGGACATGGCATCCCCCTGCCGCGTGGTGTGCGGTCGTAGGCAAGTATGCCGCGAATCTCCGTTCGCGGATTCCGGGATCCGGGGAGTGCTTCCGGAGGCGTTGGCGATTGGCCACCTCGATGCAAGAAGAGTCGGATCGGGGGGATATCGCCCCACCGATGTCGACCCGACGCTGGTATGCTCTCCTTCACCTCGCCATGCAGATTGGACTCGTCGGATTCCCGGGCAGCGGAAAGAGCACCGTCTTCGGCGCCCTCACCGGTCTCCCGGTCGAGACCGGCTACGGCGCGCGGCGGGACAAGGCAAACCTCGGCGTCGTCAAGGTCCCCGAGCCGCGGGTGGGCGCAGTGGCCGCGATCGTCAAGCCGAAGAAGACCGTCTACGCCGAGATCGCGTTCACCGATCTGGCCGGTGGGGAGGGGGGCGGACTCGACCGCCAGGCGCTCAACGCCATGCGCAAGCTCGACGCGCTCTGCCAGGTGGTTCGCGCCTTTCCCGACGCCACCGGTCAGTCACCGGACCCGGTGCGCGAGATCGCCGACCTCGAGACCGAGACGATCCTCGCCGACCTCGAGGTGGCGGAGGCGCGGGTGGCGCGGTTGCAGAAGGATCGCAGCAACCCTCGAGAGCTGGAGCTGCTCCAGAGAGCGCAGGCCGCGCTGGAGGATGCGCGGACCCTCCGCACGCTGAGCCTCGGCAACGAAGAGCGAAAGATGATTTCGGGTTACAGCTTCCTCACCCTCAAGCCGCTGCTCCTGGTGCTCAACGTCGCCGAGGATGCCGTGGCTACGGAGGTCCCGGGCGAGGTGGAGGCGGCGGCGGAGCAGCGAGGTCTGGGAGTGGTCGTGCTCTCCGCGCAGGTCGAGATGGACATCGCCCAGATGCCGGAGGAGGAGCAGCAGGAGTTCGCGGCGTCGCTCGGCCTGGGTGAGCCGGCGAAGAACCGCTTCATCCGCAGCGCCTATGAGCTGATCGATCTGATCTCGATGCTGACCGCCAGCTCCGATGAATGCCGCGCCTGGCCGGTGCCCCGCGGCACCCCGGCGCCGCGCGCGGCCGGGAAGGTCCACTCCGACATGGAGCGGGGCTTCATTCGCGCCGAGGTCGTGCAGTGGCAGGACCTGGTCGACCTCGGGAGCGAGGCCAAATGCCGCGAGGCCGGCAAGCTGCGAATCGAGGGCAAGGAATACGTCATCCAGGACGGTGACGTCGTCAACTTCCGCTTCAACGTCTGAGCCCCAATCGGCCCGGAAGGGCCTGAGAAGGCCGCCGCCTCGGGGGGATCACCCCCAGCTGCCGGCCCGCGGTCTCGGGAGCCCCTGGGAGGCCCTCGCACCTATGGGGCGAAAGCCCGACGAGGCGGGGCCTTGGCCGCCGATCTGCACCTCAACTTCATCCCCGCGGTCGCCGATCAGCGCTTCGAGTATCGATGATGCTGAGCCCTACGGACACTCCGGCATGAGCGTCTCGGAGCCGATCGCGGCCGAGCCGACGACACCCGGCGAGCGTCTGGGCCTGGACGTGAGGTCGCTCCAGCGCTCGTTCCTGGATCACGTCGCGTTTACCCAGGCCAAGGTCCCGGACCACGCGACCAAGGCGGATCTCTATGTCGCGCTGGCGAGAACGGTGCGCGACCGGCTCACCGAACGCTGGATTGCGACGCGCAGGGCCTACTCCGAGGATCCGAACCTCAAACGAGTCTACTACCTGTCGCTCGAATACCTGATCGGACGCTCGCTCGGAAACAGCCTGATCAACCTTCAGTTCCACGAGGAGTGCGAGAAGGCTCTGCACGAGCTGGGGTACGAGATGGAGGAGATCCGGGAGCTGGAGGAGGAAGCGGGACTCGGCAACGGCGGGCTGGGCCGTCTGGCGGCCTGCTTTCTCGACTCCATGGCCACGCTCGAGCTACCGGGATACGGCTACGGCATCCGCTACGACTACGGAATGTTCCGTCAGTGCATTCGAGATGGGTATCAAGTCGAAGAAGCGTACGACTGGCTCCGACTCGGCAACCCCTGGGAGATCCCCCGTCCCGAGCACACTCTGCGAGTGCAGTTCTACGGGAGGGTCGAGACCTACACCGATGCGAAGGGTCGCCGTCGCCACCGGTGGGTCGATACACAGGACATCCTGGCGTTGCCCTACGACATGCCGGTTCCCGGATACGACACCAACACGGTGAACACGCTCCGCCTCTTCTCCGCCAGATCCACCCACGAGTTCGATCTCGACTACTTCCTTCACGGCGACTACCTGCTCGCTTGCGAGGACAAGCTGCGCGCAGAGAGCATCACCAATGTCCTGTATCCCAGGGATGATTCCCCGAGAGGGAAGGAGCTCCGTCTCCAGCAGGAATACTTGCTGGTATCGGCTTCGCTGCAGGACATCCTGGCCCGGTTTCGCCTGCAAGACCAGGACTGGGAGCTGTTGCCCGAGCGCGCCGCCATCCAGCTCAACGAGACGCATCCGGTCCTGGCCATTCCCGAGCTGCTGCGTCTGCTCATGGACCAGGAGGATCTGGGATGGAAGCAGGCATGGGAGATCACCACCCGCACCTTCGCCTACACCAATCACAGCGTGATGCCGGAAGCTCTGGAGAAGTGGCCCGTCCCGCTGATGGCGAAGCTACTGCCGAGACATCTGGAGATCATCTACGAGATCAACGCGAGGCTCCTCAACTCGGTGTCCCGGCTTCACCCCGGAGACTTCGATCGGCTGGCCAGGATGTCCCTGATCGAGGAAGGCGAGGAGCCGAAGGTACGGATGGCCCATCTGGGCGTCGTGGGAAGCCACTCGGTGAACGGCGTGTCCGCTCTCCACACGCAGATCCTCAAGGCGAGGGTCCTGCGGGACTTCCACGAGTTCTACCCCGATCGTTTCAACAACAAGACCAACGGCATCACGCCCCGTCGCTGGCTGAAGAAGGCGAACGCTCCCCTGGCTTCCCTCATCACCGAGGCCATCGGCGAGGCGTGGGTGACCGACCTCGACCAGCTTCGCCAACTCGCGCCCCTGGCAGATGATCCGGAGTTCCAATCGCGCTGGCGAGGGGTCAAGAGGCTCAACAAGGACCGCCTCGCGGCCTACCTGCGCCAGACCCAGGACGCCGCGCTCGATCCCGACACGCTGCTGGCCTGCCAGGTGAAGCGCTTCCACGAGTACAAGCGCCAGCTGCTGAACATTCTGCACGTCATCTCGCTATACAACCGCATCAAGACCGGAAGGGACGGCGGTTTCGCTCCTCGGACGGTGCTTCTGGCGGGGAAGGCGGCCCCTGGATACCACTACGCCAAGCTGACCATCAAGCTCGCCAACGCCGTGGCGGAGCTGGTCGACGCCGATCCGGATGTGGCGGGCCGTCTCCAGGTGGTGTTCCTCGCGGACTACGGCGTCTCGCTTGCCGAGCACATCATTCCCGCGGCAGAGCTATCCGAGCAGATTTCCACCGCGGGCATGGAAGCATCCGGAACCGGCAACATGAAGTTCGCCCTCAACGGCGCGTTGACGATCGGGACCCTCGACGGAGCGAACGTCGAGATCAGGCAGGAGGTCGGCGACGAGAATATCTTCATCTTTGGATTGACTGCGGACGAGGTCGAAGCGCGCAGGGCGTCGGGGTACGATCCCTGGGACTGCTACCATGGCGAGCCGGAGCTGCGGACTGCCCTCGACCAGATTGCCTGCGGCCTCTTTTCTCCGGACGATCCCGGGCTCTTCCAGCCGCTGCTGGACCGCCTGCTTCACGAGGGCGACCCGTTCATGGTTCTCGCCGACTACTCCTCCTACCTTCACTGCCAGGAGCAGGTCAGCCAGACCTACCGGGACGAACGGCTCTGGACGCGGATGTCGATTCTCAATACCGCGAACACGGGAAGGTTCTCCAGCGACCGCACCATCCGTGAGTACACCGAGGAGATCTGGAAGGCCCGCCCCGTCCGCGTCACGCTGTAGGCCTCCCGCGGGCGGGCCGCCGATCCCCGTCATTGCACCTCGGGAAGATCGAGCACCAGGCGCTCGAGTATCCGGTGGAGCGCCCGGCCGAAGGCCTCCACCGAATCGCCGACTCCACTTCCGGTGACCTCCTCATGCTCGCCGTAGGTCTCCAGCAGCAGAGGTTCGCGGTCCTCGGCCCGCACCAGCGTGAACTCGAGTTCGATCGCGACGCGGGAGGAGCCCTGGCCGACCAGGCGTTCGAAGCGATGGACGCGACCGCCAAGGAGGAAGTCCGAGTCGACTCGCATCTCCGGAGTGATCACGACCTCCGCGGCGTTCGCCGAGCGGAGAAACTCCACCACCGCCCGCTGGACCATTACCGGCGGCGAATCGACCCAGTTGTCGTAGCCCTCGCGCTTCACCTGGGAGGGATCGCTCTCGCTCCGGTACAGCATTTGCCGCCCGCTTGTCATCCCGTCGCCTCGGACGGAGTCCACCAGGAGCCGGCCGCGGAGTCGCGGAACCTCGAGCCGGGCGGCCGCATCCGGAACCTCCAGACGGTAGAAGCGGTCCGGCGGGGCGGGGCCCGAAAGGCATCCGCCCAGGATCAGCATCGTGGCGATGGCGAGGGGGATCGCCGCCCGACGAAACGCGCAGGTCGGATCGGCGCGCATCAATCCGCTTCGCCTCCGGACCCTCGACCGCGGATGATCACGCCCGGGTTCTCCCGGATCTGACGACTGAACTCATTCATGTTTCGGGTGGTGACCTCCAGGTTGTAGGCGATGGCTTCGATGTGCCGGGCAACCGATTCGAGCGACTCGTGCAGGTCGACGACCGCCTGGCCGACCGGTCTGCGGTTCTCCTCGACCATGCCGTTTACCGATTCGAGCAGCGCGTCGACTCGGATCCGTGTCTGCTCCAGCTCTCCCGACACGGCAGCGAAGCTCACCGAGGTGGATTCGAGATTCTCGAGAGTGCCCTCGATTCGCCTGCGCGTTCTCCTCGGTCAGGAAGCCGTCGATCTTCGCCAGTGTCTCGTTGAGCTTCGCCGTGAAGCCCTCCAGATCCGCGATGATCTCGGGCCCTCCCTCTCCAAGGGCGTCGAGCATCGGCTTGAGGCTTCCCTCGATCAACTCGCCCATGTCCTCCGCCACGGAAGACATCGCCGCGAAGAGATCCGGCGCTTCGACGCTGGGAATCTCGCTGCCTGGCTCGAGAAGCGTCAGCCGAGGCTCCCGCTTGCACGTTGACCACGACCGCCGAGAGCAGACCCGAGGCGGTGATGGTCACCACGCTGTCCTCCGGAATTGGCCAGCCGCGTTCCACGCTCAAGTCGAGGCGGAAGACCTGCAGGCCCTCGCGGACCGCCGGTCGGATGTCTTCGATCATTCCGACCGGATATCCCTGGTAGAGCACCTGGGTGCCGCTCGACAAGCCCATCACGTTCGCGAAGTGCGCGTGATAGTCGTCCGTCGCTCCGGTGCGGCCCGCCAGAACCGCAATCCAGACCACGAGCCCCACCGTCACCGCGATCACGAAGGCGCCGACGATGACGTAGTTGCGCTGATCGTCTCTCATCGCTTCAGGATTCCCCACTCGAATCGATCACTACGGCGCCCCACCCGTCAGTCTTGCCAGATACGCGTCCGCATCGACCTCCCCCTCCTCGAATCTCCGATTCAGAAGGTCCTGGATGCGTTGATTGTCACTCTCGCGGACCTCGTCCACGCTGCCGACCGTCAGAATCTCGCCTTGATCCAGGACCGCGATCCGGTCGGCGATGCGGAAGGCGCTATCGAGATCGTGGGTAACGACCACGATCGTCATCCCCATGGCGTCTCGTAGGCGTAGGATGAGCTCGTCGAGCGCCGAGGAGACGACAGGGTCGAGGCCCGCCGAAGGCTCGTCGCAGAAGAGCAGCGCTGGGTCCATGATCACGGCGCGGGCGAACGCGGCGCGCTTGATCATTCCGCCGGAGAGCTCCGACGGCATCAGGTTCTCGAAGCCGGCCAGGCTCACCACCTCGAGCTTGAGGCGGACCATGATCTCCATGGTCTTCGCATCGAGTTGCGTGTGTTCGCGAAGAGGCAGCATGATGTTCTCGCCCACCGTCATGGAGCTGAAGAGCGCCCCCCCCTGGAAGGCCACGCCGAGATTTCGACAGAACGCGGAGAGCTCCTTGTCACTCATCTCGGAGAGCTCACGGCCGAGGAGCTTGATGGATCCCGAGCTCGGCTGGTCGAGGCCGAGAAGATGGCGCAGCAAGGTGCTCTTGCCCGAACCGCTCCCACCCATGATCACCATGATCTCGCCCCGGCCTACCGTCAGGTTCACTCCGTCGAGGATCCGACGCGAACCGTAGTGAGTGACCAGGTCGGTGACCTCGATCACGGGATCTCTCTGGCTCGCCGTCTGTTCGCTCACCGTCTCAACGTGTCGCTACGTAGACGAAGATCATGTCCGTCACCACGATTGCAGAAATGGCGTGCACCACAGAGCTGGTGGTGACACGACCGACGCCCTCGGCGCCGCCCCGGACCGAGGCGCCGTTTACCACCGCCACGAGGGTGATGAGCACACCGAAGATCACGCTCTTTGCGAGCCCGTGCATCAGGTCGCCGACATCGAGATAGGCGATCGTCTGGTCGATGTAGGCGCCCATGCCGATGCCCAGCTCCGCCGTGATGTAGAGACCCGCCCCCAGAAGCGCGAGAAAATTCGCCCACAACACCAGCGCCGGCAGCATCACCACCATCGCCACCAGACTCGGGACCACCAGAAAGCGGATCGGATTGATGCCCATGACGCGGAGAGCGTCGACCTCGTTGCTGATCGTCATCGTGCCAAGTCGAGCCGCCAGCGCGGACCCCGATCGCCCGGCGACCAGGATGCCCGTGATGAGAGGCGAGAATTCGCGGGTCACCGAGAGGGCGACACCGATCGTCACCTGATGCTCGGCACCGAAGGGCGCCAGGGCGTCGATGCCCTGAATGGCGAGCATGACGCCGATCGTGATCGAGAGCATCGAGACGATGGGAAGGGCCCCGATGCCGACCTGCATCATCTGCACGAAGACCGGCGCGGCTCGAACCGGCTGCTGGCGAAGGCGGCCGAGCACCAGCCAGGAGAGCGCCTGGGAGGCGATGCTCGCGCCCAGACCGACGAGCTCGAGTCCGCGGACCACGCTCCGCCCCACGTCCTCTGCGACGCGCAGCAGCGGCTGTTCGGCCCGACTAGGTGCCGCCATCGAGGCCGTCTTCGAGGCTGGCGTGAATCGTGAATACCTTGTCGAGACGCGCCAGCCGCAGAACGCGCAGCGCCGCAGCGTTCACCGAGACCAGCGCGAAGCCCGTCCCCTTCTGCCGGGAGAGCTGGAAGGCCTCGACCAGATTCGCCACGCCGGAGCTGTCGATGTAGCCGACGCCGGAGAGATCCACCAGGACGTCGCGTCTCTGCTTCACGGAGTCGAGGAGAACCCGCCTGGCCTTCGGGGAGTACTCGAGATCGACGTCTCCCTCGAATGAAACCACGAGAATTCCCCGTTCCTCCCTCACCCGGTGCGCCATCGCAGCTCTTCGTCTCCCTCGCCCCGAAAGGGCTTTCCCTCAGCGAATCCGCTTCACCATTCTGAGCAGGTTTCCGTCCCCCGACTCCGGCCGGATGAAATCGGCTGAGTCCATCATCTCGCGGATCAGGTGGGTTCCGAGCCCACCCGGCCGGATCTCGTCGAGGTCGCGCGGCTGGATCTCGTCCGGATCGACCTCCGGCGCGAAGTCCCGCAACGAGACCACCAGGTCCTCTCCACAGCGCTCGATCTCCAGCTCGATCGCCCCACCGGGATCGTCACAGTAGGCGTGGCGGATGATGTTCTGACAGGCCTCGTCCACCGCCACGACCACATCGGCGGCGACACTCGGCGCTGCAGCCGCAGGACTCGACCGCCTCTCGCACTGCATCGCGAATCTTGCGCAGCTGGTCCACCCTCGCCTCGATTCGGAGCGCGAGCACACAGCTGGGATCTTTACTACGCATCGACACAATCGCAATCGCCACAGACGACGAGCAGCGTGAGATCGTCCCGCAGCTCCAGGTCCTTCACGCCGGCGAGAATGGCATCGACGCGTTCCACCAGCGGCATGCTCGTGGATCGGGCGATCAAGCGCTGGAGCCCTTCGGAGCCGAGCTGCCCGCCGGACTTCGAGTGGGCTTCCGTGAGTCCATCGGAGAAAGTGTACAGGGTATCCCCGTCCAGCTGCACCTCGGCCTCGGGGAACTCGCCACCCGGGACGATTCCCAGCGGAGGCGCCTCGGCGGGAAAGGGCTCGAATCCCCCAGAGCGGCTGTGGCGAAGCGGGGGCTCGTGGCCGGCGTTCGCCAGGCAGATCGTTCCCGTGCCGGAGTCGTAGACCCCGGCAACCATGGTGACGAACATTCCTCGCGTCGCCGTCTCGGCGATCTCGTCGTTGAGGATCGAGAGCAGCCGTCCGGGGCGATCGACGGATTTCGCGAGGCAGCGGTACAGGCTCGCCGTCTTCGCCATCAGGAGAGCCGCGTTCATCCCCTTTCCCGAGACGTCGCCCAGGCAAAACGCGATGCGCCCGCTCTCCAGGGGCAGGATGTCGAAGAAATCGCCCGACACGGTCCGAGCCGGGACGTTGACCCCGTGGATCGGAAACGGCCGTGGCCGCGGCGCCGGAAGCAGATTCCGCTGGATCTCGGCTGCGAGCTCCAGCTCGCGGTGCACCCGCTCGTGCTCGACCGCGGCTACCGCCATCCGTGCGTTGGCGATCGCCAGCGCCGCGGACGAGGCCAGCACCCGGAGCGGATGAATGTCAGACTCCGAGAAGCAGCCGTCCTCCGAGCGCTTGTTGACGACCTGAATCGCGCCCAGCGGCCGGTCCGAGAAGCTCAAGGGAGCGCAGAGAAGCGATCGCGTCACGAAGCCCGACTCATCGTCCACGACGCGTGCGAACTGTGGATCGCTCTGCACGTCCAGCACCGTTTCACAGCAATTCTGCCGGACGCAACGGCCGATGACGCCCTGGCTGACCGGCAGACGCATGCCCGCGATCGGGTGCGGCCCGACCGATGCCCGGCACACCAGCTCCTGCCCTTCTTCCTCGATCAGCCAGAGGGAGCCCACCACGCCGCCGAGATGCGCGACGATCTTCTCCAGCGCGTGTTCCAGCGTCGTCTCGATGTCCCGGGAATGGGCAAAGTCCTGGGTCATCTCCGCGAGCAGCGCAAAGGCACCGGCGAAGTCTCTGGACGCGAAGAGAGCAGACTCGTTCACTGCATTCATATCGGGATCGGGCCCGGCCGCCGACGCCCGGGTCTCGGGATTCCCCGGCATTCTACACGAGTCCAGCGGGCGCGACTATCATCAGCGCGGTATTCCAGCCCATCCAGAGGGGACCGCATCATGGACGAACGCATCCAACTGCTTCGAAACACACCCATATTCGGCGGAGTGGCAGATGAGACGCTCGCCCTTCTTCTGGATCGCGCAGCGGAGATCGTGGTTCGAAAGGGCGAGTTCTTCTTCCTGGAAGACGATGACGGAAAATCCGCGTTCGTGCTCGAACGAGGAAGCGTATCGATCCTGAAGAAGTGGGAAGAGAAGAGCTACCTCCTGCGGCATCTCCAGGCGGGAGACTGTTTCGGTGAGGTGGCCCTGATGGATTTCTGTCGTCGAAGTGCCTCGGTTCTCGCCGACGAGGACTGTGCCGCCATCGAGCTCTCGACCAGCGATCTCCGACAGATCGCCAACCGGGATCTGGAGCAGTTCACGATGATCTACATGAACATGGGGCGCGAGCTCTGCCGCAGGCTTCGGGAAGCGGATCAACGTCTGTTTCGAGCCAAGATCGAAGTGGGACTGTCGACCGGCGAGTACGCATTCCCGACCACGTAGACCGGGCCTGCCCGGCACCGGACGGACGCACCTCGCGCCGGTTCCGCTGCGCGGGGATCTCGGCTACCCTGGCTCCGTGGTCCCGTGCGCCTCACCCCACTCGGCATGGGGAAGAACATGGGACCCGACGCAACTGACCGCTCCGGGGGAGAACGCACCACCCCCGGTCTGCTGGCCTGGCTGGCCATCTTCGCCCTCGCATTCGGCTACATCGAGGGCGCAGTGGCGCACTACCTGCGAATGCACCTCTACCCGGCGGGGTTCGATGACACCATCTCCCTGGTAGTCGACACCCACACCCTCGCCGTCGAGGTCGGTCGCGAGATCTGCACCCTTCTTCTCATGATCGCTGTCGCCGCCCTCACCAAGGGGCCGTTCCTGAGACGCCTCGCCAGCTTCGCCTACATCTTCGCGATCTGGGATCTCAGCTACTACGCGGCGCTTCGGATCTTCGAGGGCTGGCCCTCGTCCCCCTACGACTGGGACCTTCTCTTCCTGGTTCCGATCCCCTGGTTCGGGCCGGTGCTGGCACCAATGATGATCTCCGGCATTGGCATCGTCGGAGCGGTCTCGGTTCACCTGATCCTCGACTGCCGAGGAAAGCTGGTCGTACCCTGGCTCGGACTCGGACTGGTCAACGCCGCCCTGGTCGCGTGGGAGATCTCCTTCATGGCGCACGGAGGTCCCCGCACCGATTTCCCGAGCCACTATCGCTGGTGGCTGTTCAATCTGGGAGTCGCTTCCTGCTTCGCCGGCTATCTACTCACCTGGCAAAGAAACTACGGCGGTCTGGGAGCTCACTCCTCCCAGGGATACGCATCGAGGGGATAGGCCTGGCAGGCCCCCTCCCCCACCGACTCGTACCGCTCTTCACTCATCAGCGGGCTTCGCCCCACGAAGCTCAGGTACACCTCGCAACGCTCGCGCCAGCTCTCGAAGCGCGGATCCGTCGAGATCCGTTCGATCAGCTCTCCCTGCGTCACTGCCTCGGAAGACATGCGGAGCCCTCCCCCTTCCTCGCTGTCGAAGACGATGAACTTCGCCGCCGCCGTTCCGGACTCGTCCCAGGCCGTCCAGTGGGGCTCCTCGCCGTCTCGGCCTCGCCCGGGGTCTCCCGTGTACGCGAACTCCGCCCAGTACGACATCATGCTCTTCGAGAGATCCTCGTATCCCGCTCGCTTCTTCTCGTCGAACAGGAAGCGGGTCACCCAGCCCAGGTCGAAATGGCCAAACACGAAGGGAATCTCCAGCGCGTGGGCGGCGCCGAAGAGCTTGGAGTAGTCGCTCCACAGAATCGTCGGCTGCTCGTCCCAGTCGAAGCGGTAGCCCCAGACGCTCGGTCCCTGAACGCCTGCGCATCGCGGCGGCAGGCTCATCCACGCCCCCGGCCTTCCACATCAGCGCCCCGTACTCGGCCCCCAGGTCGTAGAGCCGCTCGTCGTTCACCCAGAGAGGAAACTTGAAGAGCCGCGTCACGTACGGCGATGCGAAGGCCATGAAGAGTTTGTTCTCGTCGCGGTTGCTTCCCAGGATCACGGGAACCCGGTTGTAGCCACCCGGGCGAGCGAAGGCATCGATCGCGTCCTCCTTGGGGAAGACGGCGCCATCGCGCGGCATCTGCGGAAAGGAGTACATGCCCCCCAGGCGGTTCCCCTCGTAGATGCTCAGCAGCTGGTCGGCGCTCTTGCCACGCAGGTAGCCGGCCACCTCCGCATCGCTCATGGCGTCGAGCTTCGCCTTGGCACCCTCGCGATCCACCGCCTCGCCGTCGCGAATCAGGAGCTTCAGCAGGACCTCGCCCGAGCTCCACTCGTCACCGGGCTCCTCGGCATCGACGAAGTGCTCGGCCCGCGCCAGCGTGGACGTCCGTATCCCGCCGCTCTGGACGATGGCGCGTTGGAAGAGTCCGTTGGCGCGCGGCGAGAGCAGCATGCTCAAGGTGTTGCGGCCGCCCGCCGACTCGCCGAAGACGGCCACTCGATCGGGGTCGCCTCCGAAGGCCGAGATGTTCTCACGCACCCAGCGGAGCGCCTGCACATGGTCGAGTGTGGCGTAGTTCCCGGACCGGTCGTCCGGAGTCGCGCCCTCGCCGCGAAGCGAGGAATGGGAGAACCAGCCGAAGACGCCCAGACGATACTGCACGGTGACGACGATCAACTGGTGCCTGATGGCGAGGCGGCCGGCGTCGTAGAGCTTGGCGTCGCCGATGCTGTTGCCGCCACCGTGGATCCAGAACATGACCGGGAGGCGCTTCTCGCCCTGCAGCACCGCCTCCGGCTCGAACCGGGGAGCGAAGACGTTCAGGTAGAGGCAATCCTCGCTGCCCATGGGCTCTCCCTCGGGCGTCCCCTCCGAAGCAGTGCGGGGACCCGCGAACTGCACGCAGGAAGACCCGAAGGAGACCGCCTCGAGGGTCCCGGTCCAGGGCTCGGGCGCCTGGGGCGCGCGCCAGCGGAGATCACCCAGCGGTGGCTTCGCGAAGGGGATGCCCCGCCAGACGTGGGCGCCTTCCTCGGAAGCGAATCCCACCACGGAGCCCTGCTGGATCACGCGCTTCGAGCTGGGATCGAGCGGGGGCGGAGGCGATTCGTCGGCGCGACCGCAGGCGAGGGACGAGGCAATCCCGGCGGCGGTGAGCAGTATCAGGGTGCGGTAGAAGCAACTGGGCAAGACGTTTCTCCTCGCTCTTGGGAACAGTTCCAGACGCTGGCTATCCCGACTCCAGTGTGCGCAGAAAGTCCTGCGCCTCCGTCGGCGACATCCAGTTGACGACGAAGAGCGCGAAGCCACGACCGCCGATCTCCCGGACGATGGTTTGCGCCCCTTTGGCGGTGACGTAGACCTGACAGCGTTTTCCACCGTCGCGGATACGCTTCAGCAGCGGCAGCCACTCCTCCGCCTGCGGCTGGCCATCCCCAGGGATCCACTGGATGCCGCGGAGACGTTCCAGCGAGAGAAGCAGATCCAGGTGCTTGATCTGCCCCTTGCCGTCCAGATGGTAGAAGCCGTGGTCGAGCTTGTCGCAGCAGGCGGCCAGGTCGGGCAGCACGAAGCGCTCGAACATCTGCGGCGAGATCATGTAGGCGAAATCGCTCTGGAGCATGTAGCAGCGGCCGGGCGACCAGATGGGCGCCCAGGGCGTCGTGCCCCGCTCGCCCCGCTGGATGATGGCGTGGAGTTCGTCGTAGTAGCGTTGCCAGAAACGCGTCGATCTGCCCGATCAGTCGCGCGACCTCTTCTGGGGCGTCGGAGACGTCGAAGAGCAGCTGCTCGGTGGTGCGCAGAGAGGCCAGGATGTCGAGATTGCCACCCAGGTCGGTGTGACCGACGGTGACCTGCCTCCCCCACCGCTCCACTGCCCGGCGGGTGAGGGCGGTCACCCGTTCCCACCAGGGATTGCCGGAGTCGTGGGCGAGCTCGAGCTTCTCGATGGGACCTTGCTCGGCCGGCTCGAACCAGACGGTCCCCGGCACCGGCTGCACCTTCGCACCCAGGAACCCCGCCGCGATGCCGGGGCCGAAGTTGGGCCACCAACGCGGCCAGGCATCGCCGTGGAAGTACCTTCTCTCCAGGTGTGCCTGGTAGTGATCGAGCACCTCGTCGACAGGCGTCTCCAAGGGGAACTCGCTGGTGAAGAGCTTCTCGGGAGCCAGCGCCGGGGCTCCTTCACCCGAACGGGGGATCCGCCCCTCGATCATCACCAGTGGACGCTCCAGCTCCCCCTCCCACCAGGCGGTCCAGTCCCGCTCGAGGCGTTCCCAGTCGCGCGGTCCGAACTGCAGCTCGATGCTCACGGTGCCATCCCCTCGGATCGGAGTCAGACGCCGACCCCTCACCGGGCGCGCCGGCCGACATCTTGGCACTCCCACCCCCGGGGAGACAAGCCCCGTC
Source organism: uncultured delta proteobacterium (assembly GCA_963722885.1). Taxonomy (GTDB): domain Bacteria; phylum Myxococcota_A; class UBA9160; order UBA9160; family UBA6930; genus CAVXZE01. The sequence continues at coordinate 93,585 of CAVROS010000036.1, read as the reverse complement.
CATCGCCCCATCCCTCAAGCCTCCTGGAGAATCTGCCGATGCGGAGAAGATCTCCCCAGTTCAAGGGGATAGCCGCCACTCTTGCCGTCCCATGGAGGGATCTACCGATGCGCTTCCTAGTCCCGCTCCTCGCCCTGTTCGCCTGCCTCCTGGGAGGATGTGGCGCCGTGCTGTTGCAGGGCGCCGCCGTGGCGACCTATCCGCTCGACAAAACGGGCACCTTCAAGGAGGCCCAGCACCTCTACACCTCGAACATCCGCTTCGGGCTCTTCGAGGAAGCGAAGCCCTTCGTGGAGCCGGAGCTCCAGCCGCGCTTCCAGGAGGCGATGAACCGCTTCCGCGAGCTCCGCTTCAGCGACTACTCGACCGAGTCGATCGACATCAATCCGGCGCGGACGGAAGCGACAGCGGTGGTGCGCTACCGCGGCTACTCGCTCTCCTCGCCGTTCGAGCGCGAGATTCGCATCGTCCAGCGGTGGCGGCGCCAGGTCCCCACCCAGAACTGGTACGTGACGCCCGACTTCGACACACTGCTCGGACCAACCGGGAGCTGACCTCCCCCGCCCGCTGCTCGCCTGCTTTTCTCACCGGGTCGCATCGCGAGGGCACCGCGAGCGCCGCGGTGCCGCTATCCTGGGCACCGCACCCGCGGCATCTCTCCCCGGCCGCGGGGGGAGGAACCTTTGATGCAAGACCGCGCACCGCTCGTCGCGTCGGCGATTCTGATCCTGGTGGCCGCCGCCCTCGCCTGCCAGCAGGCGCCCCCGGTCGTCAACGTGCAGGCGCCGCCCTGCGAGTGCGCGTGTGACTTCAAGGCCACGGCGCCTCAGGTGGGCAAGGGCTGCTGGGTGAGCGGCGACATGATGGTCTGCCCGCTGGTGCGCCGCGACCTGGAGATCCAGCCCGCCTATCCCTCGGAAGACCCGCGCTGCCAGCGGCTCCCGAGTGGAGAGCTGCAGTGTGCGATCCACCCGGGCGATTCGCTGCCTCCGGGCCCCGCGCCGGCTCCCTAGTCTTGGTCGCCGGAGATCGCCCGACGCAGGTGATCACTCAGCTCTCGTTTGAGCTCATCCAGCTTCGGGCGAAATTCCGCCAGTAGTTCGCTCCGCTTCTCTCGCCACCCCTCGCTCTGCTCCATGTTGAGGCGGATCGCAGAGCCGGATACACCCAGCTCGCGCAGGGTGACCGCTTCGGCCTGTTCCGTTTTCGCGAGTTCCCGCTGCTTCTGCTCCTCGTAGTCTCGGAGAATTCCGCTCAAGCGGCTGGATGTTTCCTCCAGGCGATCATCGCGAACCAGGGTCTTGATTCCCTCGAACCCCCTGGCCGTGGCTTCCGCTCTCTCCGATGTCGATTGCCTGGCACATCGACGCCAGAAATGCTCCGCGGACGATCTCACCCTGTTCGCCCTGGTACCTGGATAGCTCGGCATCCAGATCCTCCGCCGCGAGATCTCCGGCCAGAAACCTTCCGCCGATGGCTCGCCCCCGAGGCCCGTATTCCTTTTCCTGCTGCTGCCGGAGCTCCTCTTCCGTCAATCTGGGCAGCTTGGCGGCTTTCTCCATGGCGAGCTCGATCGTGCTCTTGATCTTGCCGGACATGGCCTGCTCCTAGAAGAGAAGATGGGTGCGGAGGAAGTCGAAATTCGTCCGAACCTCCTCTCCGCCTTCGATGATCCCCGAATGGCCATAGGGATGGCCACAGAGGACGTACTCGATCTCGAGCTGCGACAATCGCGCGATGCTGTTCTTCAGCGCCTCGGGGTTGCCCCCGGGAAGATCGACCCGCCCCGTACTCCGGTAGAAGATCAGGTCACCGGCGATCAGCACTTTCTCCCGCGGCCAGTAGATGGTCGTGTGCCCGGGGGAATGGCCAGGCGAGTGAAACACAGTGAGCTGCACTGGCGATTCCGTGCCGAGGTCGAGATTCCCCTCTTCGAGGAGCAGGTCCACCGTCCCCCCGAGCTGCGAATAGATGCCGGCCTCGGCCTGGTGAATCGCGACCAGCGCGCCGGTCTCCTCACGAATCACGTCGGCCGCCTCGCTGTGATCCGGATGGCAGTGGGTGAGCAGCACCAGCCCGATGGCTTCGGGATCGATGCCATCTCCCTCCATCTCGTCGCGCAGACTTTGGAGACCTGCTTCCCCCAGCGCGGGCGTCGTCACGTGACCCGGGTCGATCACCACGTGCCGGTCGTCCTTCAGCACCCCGGCGAACACGTAGCGATTGCAGTTGTTGTCCCTCCCCGACCACACATAGGCGAAGAGATCTCCTACCAGACGCATCTTCCCTCACATCCGTTCTGCCGCATCGACCGGGACTTTCTCCCGGAAGAGCTTACACGATTCGCGCTGGTGCCCGGATTTTCCCGGAGAGGAGTGTCTATGATATCGTCGGGCCTCCCACGAATTGCCGATGAGCGGCCAGCCGCTCGAAACCAGGAGGAGAATTCGTGCGCGCTTCGATTCTGCAGCGCTGGTCCAGCAAGGTCCAGCAGATCCGCGGTCGGCGTTTCCTCGATGCGGCCATGGCGGCCGCTGCGCTGGTCTCGACCGCGGACGAAGACGTCAGACTGTCGGAACAGTACGCTCTCGATCGGCTCCTCGAACGGATGGAGCAGCTCCGCATCTTCGACCCGCGTGCTGGAATCGAGCTTCACCGTCGCCACGTCGAGCGCATCATGGCGGAATCTGGCGATGGTCGGCGAGATGTGATGGATTCCGTTTTGGCCTTCCGAGGAGACGAAGAGCAGAGGCTCCTGATACTGTACGTGGGTGGAGTCGTCGCAAGAGCGGACGGTGATCTCTCGGAGCTCGAGGCGCGAGCACTGTCCGACATCGCCTCTGCACTGGACTTGCCGGTGGAAGAGTCGCTGGGTCGCATCTGGGGAACGGGCTCGGCTGGGGCGTCCGGTGTCCCCGGCGGAGGGAAGCCGGTCCAGTCCACTGAGGACTGATCTCGAGCCCAGGGGTCGAGGGTGGATGCTGGGAGAGAGCTGATGAAGCCGCGAATCCGAAGCACCCGGTACCTGGTGATCGCCGTCTGGCTGCTCGTGGCTGGGGTGGCCACCGCGCAGAACGGGATCATTCTGGATCAGCAGCTGAACGCCAGCAACCAGGGGTATTCCATCATCCGCGTGTGGGGCAGCCAATACGAAATGGGCTACGCCCAGGCGAGCCTCCTCGGCGACTACATCGTGGATGCGGTCGAGGAAATCAAGCTGCTCGCCGGCTCGGAGTACAACACGCTCCGCAACCTGATGGCGGTCGCCGTCTGGCAGCCGCCCGGGATCGAGGACGAGCTCGACGGCATGGTGGCTTCCCTCTCCGAGAGCCACCCGTTGGCCGCGATCGACGAGCTCGACCTGAAGGTCATCAGCACTTTTGGCGACTGGAATTACGCTTGCCGCAGCCACACCTGCTGGGGGCGCTACGTCGCCCCGCCCATCAAGACGCTCGCCACGCGGCGGCTGGATTTCGGATCGCCTGCGCCCACGGCGAGCCACCACGTGCTCTGCGCGCGGGATCCCGACGATGGCTCGCCGCGATGGGTCAACCTGGCCTGGCCTGGCGCAGTCGCCGTGGCGACCGGGGTGAACGAGTTCGGCACGCTGGCTTCGCTGCACGACTACGACTCCGGTGGCGCGGATCTCTCGCCGGGGCGGATGCCGCGCATGGTGGCGGCCCGACACGCCCTGACCTTCCCGTCGGGTGATGATCCGTCTACCCACCTGACCGAGGTGTTCGCCGAGCTGCAAGGCTTCGAGATCATGACCGGCGGCTTCGTCAACCACTACACGCCCGAGGGCCACGGCGGCGTCATGACCGCCCATCCCGACGCGGGCGGTCCCGACTTCTACGACCTTCGTGTACCGCAGGCGGCATGGCACCACGGGGAAGCCATGATCACCACCAACAGTCAGACCGACGGAACGACTACGCCGGGGGATGAGGACTTTGGAGCGGATGCCTACTACGACGACGAGTCGCCCAAGACACTCGAGAGCCATTGGAATCTGCTGGCGGGAAGCAACTCGCTGCACCTCCTGAGCGTCGCCTACCGCGGGCGCGGCGACATGACCCTGTGGGCCGACGGGAGGCTGGGCGCAAGCAACCGAACCCCGCGACTCGAGTGGGAGTGGGGAGAGCTATTCGGCCCGCTCTGCGACGACGGCGTCGACAACGACGGCGATGGCACCGTCGACTGGAACGGCGGCCCCCTGGGAGAGTCCGCCGACCCGGGCTGCGCGGATGCCTCCGACCTGTCGGAGCGCGACCCGACCCTGGCTTGCGACGATGGAGCGGACAACGACGACGACGGAAGGTTTGATTTCGATCCAGTGACCTTCTCCGATCCCGGAGATCAGCACACCCTTCCGTCTGGCTCGGGAGATCCCGGCTGCTTCAATCCCTCCTGGTTCATCGAGAACCCCCAGTGCCAGGATGGGGTCAACAACGACCCGGCCCAGGATCCGGATCCTGGGCAGATCGACTACGACGCAGGCCTCTTCAGCAACGGCATTGCGGATCCCAACGGACCGGACCCGCAGTGCGCCGGCACGCCCTGGAAGAACAAGGAGCACACGGACACCTGCGGCCTCGGCTCCGAGCTGGCCCTGCTCCTGCCACCCCTGATCTGGCTCTCGCTCCGGCGCGGACGCCGGGCTTGACCGCGTCACGCTCCTTGGTCTCTCTTCTATCTCACAAATGCGACGTCTGCGAGCGTTCTTCGCGGAGACGCACAACACTTTCGGGCGTTACTTCGGAGCCATCGCCCAGGCGATCACCTTGATCAGGTCCGTGTTGTCCACATAGGGTCCGTGAACCGGGTCGTCCCCATTGGCATAGGGGAAGAACATCGTGGCGGCGTCGCCATTGGCAAAGAGGGGGATGAGGCGGTTGGTGTGGTCGCCGCTATGCCACTCCATGCCCGGCAGATTGCCGGCGCCGTTGTTCACGATGGGCGTCCAACCGGGATCCGAGCCTGGGCCCGTAAGGTAGCCGGTCTCGTGGTCACCGGTGACGATGAGCAGTGTCTCGCCCCAATCGCTGTTGGTCTCGACCCACTCGACCACCGCCTGCACGGCGTCGTCGAATCCGATCTGCTCCTCGATCATGCGCCCTGATTGGTTGTCGTGGCTGGCCCAGTCGACCGCGCCGCCCTCGATCATGAGGAAGAGACCATCCGGGTCGTCGTCCAGAATATTGAGGGCCGCCCTCGCCGTCTCTTCCAGTGTGGGTACGGTCTCGATCAGGGGAACCACGTAGGGATCTGCGTTCGCATCTCCGCCGCGTTCCTGCTGGAGTGTCTGGTACACTTGCGCCGTTCCAAGGACACGCTTGGGCGTAGGACCGCTCATCAGGGCCTGGAACTCCCCCCGGCTTTCGACGAGCACCCAGGGATCGGGCACTCCGTCGCCATCCGCGTCACCTCCGGCAGTGCCGGCGACCAGCTCATCCCAGGTCGTTTCACCACCGACGTACTGGAAGGTGTCTGGGGTAGCTCTTGATTGACCGTCCTTATCGAACCAGGGGTGGCCGGCCCCCATGATCACGTCGACGGCGCTGTCATGGACCATTTCCTGCCCGATTGCCGCAAAGTTGTTGCGGCTGATATTGTGGGCCACGAATCCGGCCGGGGTGGCGTGGGACCACTCGACACTGGTCACCACGCCGGTCGCCTTGCCCCGCAACTCAGCGAGCTCAACGACGTTTGGCAAAGGCTGAAAGGACGCATCAATGCCGATGGCGCCAATGAATGTCTTGACGCCAGTGGACATCGCGGTGGCCGCCGCTGCCGAATCGGTCCAGCAATCTTCACATAGTCGAAATCACTCCAGGCGGCGACCGGGTCATAGCCCAGACCCACACACCCCCCCGCCAACCAAGCCATCCAGGTGCTCATCGCGTAGTGCACCGGAAAGCCGTTGTAGACCTGTTGCGCGGCCAGGCCGTATCGATAGTAGCTGGTCGCTTCGATGTGGTTGTAGTCCCAACCGTCGGAAATCATGACAATGACGTTCTTGGCAACGGGCTTCGAGGTGTCTCTGGCGCGTGCTGCAAAGAGGCGAGCCGGGTGCACGGCCATGGTCAGCAGGACTGCAGCGACCAAGCAGGTCATTGCCCAGATCGTGCGCTTACTCCGTGTCCTCATTGCGCTCCCCTTTCTCGGGTCCATGCCTCAGGTCCATGCAGCTTCAGCTTCCCGGATATGTTCTCAGAAAGCTGTGCAACCGTCCAACCTTTTGTTCTTCTTCGAACCTGTCTCCTTCCTCCACGAGGCACGGATTTCCTCGCTATCGTGGACACTTAGAGGCTGGAGATGAACTTGGCGCCGTTCCAGGGTCACTCAGAAGTTGCGACCTGGAGTAGGATTCTCGCCGCGTACGGCCACGGCGCGGTCAGGAGTCGCTGCGGGTCGCCGGACTTCTTCATCGCGACAACGAAGGCACTCAGAAACGATGAAGACAACACAGAAGCACGAGCCCTTCGAGGGCATACCGGTCACCACGGCGCGGGCATTCGAGGATGAGCAGTCGAGCATGGTCCACGAGCAGCTGGCCCGTCTACAGTTCATCGAGTCAAAGCTCTCCTTCGATGGACGCCGGGTCCTCGACTTCGGATGCGGCACCGGATACAACACCTATTACCTCGCCGAGTGCCAGTCCCCGGCAGAGGTGGTTGGCCTCGACATCAGCGAAGACTGCATCGGCTACTGCCGGCAGCACTATGCCCACCTGAATACCAGCTACCACGTGCGCGACTGTCTGGTCCATGACCCGGGCCTCGGGGAGTTCGACATCGTGATCAGCTGTGAGGTCATCGAGCACGTTGCAGATCAGGAGCAGTTTCTGGATGTGCTCGGACGCTATCTGAAGCCGGATGGCACGGCGTTCATCACCACGCCGAACCGGGCGCTGTTTAGCCTCGGCAAGGACGTCTCCTTGAACACCACGCACGTCCGCGAGCTCTTTTCCGAGGAGTTCCGGGATCTTGTCCAGCACCGATTCGATCGTTTCGAGATCCACTCCCAGGTTCACCGAGGCGACTGGCACAACGCCTACATCAACTACCGATCGTTCTACCATCTCGACCAATCGATTCGGCACGAGCTCTTCGACGATACGCCGCGCGCCAGGCTCACCTGCCAAGCTCTTCCGCGTCCTCTTCCGCACCCTGCTCAAACCCGCGATTCTGGGATCGGGATCCAGTAGCTACCCGGACGTTCGGGACCGCGGGTACACCGACTTCGACTTCCTGGATCGCCTCGACAGTCGCGCCGTCTGGTTCGCCGCCGTCTGCTCCGAGCCCAACCGCACCTCCATCCGGCCGGGCATCGCCGACTGACCCGAGGCCCGATTCTCGAGCGGTCGGTCAAGTTCTGAAAACGAACACGGGTAGCGGACACCAGCGTTCAACGGGGGAAGCGCTTCAGTCACCCTGCGTGTGATCGATGAAGACATGCTCCTTGGCGAGCCACATGCAGGACCTGGAGAAGTCGATGAACCTGCTCTCATCTGCGACGGCCCGTGCACCCGCGGCCTGTGCCTCCGGGTGATCGCCCCCGAGGTTTCGCCGATCGAACCAGAGCTCGGCGTGCCCCATGTAGGCCTCGACCTGCACACCCCGGACCTCGCGCATTGCCCGCTCGGCCGGATGGGGGAAGCGGTGCACCTGAACGTATCGCAGGATGCCCGATGCCGTTGCCTGCGAACGGATCAGCGGGCCGTGATTCGTCCGCCAGTACAGCTGAGCGTCCTCCTCGCTGAGCTCGCCCTTGCTGCGGAGTGGGTAGTAGAGCTTCACGAGGGAGCTTCGCGGACGCGCCAGCAGATTCTCGGGCGTCGGGTTCACCTGAGGATACTCGTGACTGAACCAGATGGGAGAACTCGGGAGGTCGATGAACCTGGCCTCATCCGCGAGAAGAGCGGCGCCCGCCTCCTGGCCCTCGCTCGAGCTCATGGCACCAGCGAATGTCTCCTCGTCGTCCCACCAGAGCTCCGCCACACCGTCGTAGGGGTCCTCCATCCCCCCGCGCGCCGCGGCCATCACCGCATTCGCCGGATCGTCGATGGTGTGAACCTGGACGTAGCGTCGAGCGCATACCGCGGTCCCAAGACTCGCGACCAGGGGTCCGTGAGTGCGTCGCCAGTACTCCTGGAACTCGTCCCGGGTGAGGTCGGACCTCCTCCGAAGAAGAAAGGTGATTCGTAGCACGGCCTTCTCCTCTTCCAGTCGCCGATTGTATCACCGATCCCGATTCACTCGCCCTTCTCCTTCCCTGCTGTATCTCCGGGGTGTATCCATCCCGATGCCATCCTTCACGAGCTTGAGATAGATTCGACCGGCGGACAGCCGCAGGTACAGCTGTGGATCCATCAGGCTCCGGCGGATCGCCGTCGACGTCTTCTTCGACGAGACCGCATCCAGGGATTCCTCGAGCGATGGGAAGGTCTGCAGCAAGTGGTTGAGCCGCTGCAGCGCCTCGAACCGTGTTTCGATCGCTGTGTACTGGACAAAGAACGCCTGCGAATGTGCCTGCGGGCGATCGACGTAGCTTATCTGGTGATATGCCTCATAGGTCTTCTCGATCCCCTCCAGATCTTCGACGATCCCCGCCAGCTTCCTCCATTCGGCAGTGAGATCACCCGGATCGTCTACCGACGTGGCAAGCGCAAGCAGCGCCTCGTCGAGTCCCGAACGCATCGAGTCAAGACGTGCAAGATCGTTGGCCGCACTCCTCTGAATCTCCTCGTCGTTCATCTTGACGAGAGCACTGCTCTTCATCGGTGATACGACCCAACCGACGTAGCCGAGCAGCAATAGCGATGCTGCCACGGCGGCATAGAGGGCGTACGTAATCCGGCGCCCCTTCTTCTCGTCCTCCTGGCTTGGCTCGCGACCTTTCTCCTTCATATCCGCGTCCCAGAGCTCTTTTTGCGTTCGCACAACAGTCACGAACAGCCCAAAGACCGCGAATCCGAGAACATAGGGAAGCGCAGTGCGAACGTATTCAGGGTTCAAGAAGCAGATCAAGAGCGTTGACGACGATGAATGCGATCCGGATTTCGGTCGGCCCGACCCCCAGGTACGCGATCCGGAACTGGTTGGTCGCGGCAAAGGAAAGGAATGAATTCACCATGAACGCCCCGAAGATCATCAGGACCAGGAGCAGAAGAAAGCCATAGTGCTGTGGGAACAGCCAGCCATAGCCAACCAGCATGGAGCACAGAAAGATGTAGTCCAGGAAGTGGTCCATGTAGAAGCCCCACTTGATCAGTCCCGTGTCACGCTGCCTCCCTACAGCGCCGTCCAGAAGATCCGTGACGTACTGCATCACGATCATCAATGACGTCAGCCACATCCAGTGAACGTTGTGGCGTGCGAGAAAACTGAACAGGAGCACCAGGATGCTCCAGAGCACCGTCGTCGCGGTGAGGTGATACGTCTCGAGCCACGGTGGCACCATGGGGAGCAACCATTGCCGGAAACGCTCTTCCGGGGCCGCGAGCAGTGACCTTCCGAACTTCTTGTCGCCCTGAAACGTCATATCCACCCCCTTCGCAGCACTCGAAAAATAGGTCGAGTGCGGAGGGTCGTCATCAGCCCAGTTTTCGGACAGACGGATCTTCCTCGCGTCTGGCCTGGCGGCGCCTGGGAGGGGATGTTCGTTGTTTTCTCCCGGAATTATTGAACTTTTGCTGCCTCCCCGGCATAGTCGGGGAATTCAGAGGAGACGCCACATGAAAGCTCGACCGGCTGGAAATCTTGCAGCAGCCTTGGTTCTGGTGCTGGCAGCCGTTGCTCCGGCGAAGGCCCGCGACCTGGAGGCCGAGGCGGCTGCCATGAAGGTGCTCGACGCCTTCATGACCGCTTTCAACGCGCAGGACATAGCCGCCTTCGAGGGAGTGCTCCATTTCCCTCACTACCGTATCGCGAGCGGCAATGTCTCCGTGCTCCAGGACCCGAGTGCCCTTCCCGTCCTTTTCGAGCGTTTCGTCGCGGCGATGCCGGGCTGGGATCACAGTGCGTGGGAGAGGCGCGAGGTAGTCCACTCGGGACCCGACAAGGTGCATATCGATACGCGGTTCACTCGCTATCAGGCTGACGGCTCGGTTCTCGCGAGCTACGACTCGCTCTATATTCTGACGAAGCAGAGTGGGCGCTGGGGAGTGCTAGCGAGGTCGAGCTTCGCGCCGTGAAGACATCAGCCCCTGGACCCAGTGCCGCTGCATCTCAGGACGACCGGCGCTCCGGCTGCGGTGCACCACCGGCCGGTCGAGAAGGCTAGGATTTCCTGAGATCCCATCTACAATTGCCCCTCAAGACCTCAACCCTGTCCATGGAATGCGTCGATCGGGAGAATACCAATGCTCAAGACAAGGCTTACCGAGATGTTGGGAATGAGACACCCCATCATCCAGGCTGGGATGGGCCCTTTCAGCAACAACAACCTCTGTGTCGCCTCTGCCAATGCCGGCGCGCTGGGTCTGCTTTCTACCAGCGGCCTCTTCAACCGCGAAATGTCACCTCTCATCTATGAGGCATTCGTGAAGAGCGGCGAAGCTTCCATGGATGATGACATTGCGGGAGTCCTCGAGACGGTGTTGAAGAGGACATATCGCCTGACCAAGGACCGCGGCGGCGTCTTCGGAGTCAACACCCTGGTCTCCACCGAAGTCGTTGACAACGCCACGCTGGTCATCGATACGGCCATCAAGGTCGTCGAAGAGAACCCCGAAATGCGGGATCACTTCAAGGTCATCTTCACCTCCGCGGGCGATCCTGTTCCCTGGAAGGAGAAGATCAAAGGGGCGGGCTTTCACTGGCTACACGTGGTTCCGTCGGTCAAGGGAGCCTTGAGGTGCAAGAAGGCCGGAGTGGATTGCATCGTTGCGTCCGGTCACGAAGGCGGCTTTCACATCGCCTGGGAGCCGGTCCATTCGATGGTCTTGCTGCCTTCCGTGGTGGATGCGCTGGCCGATTCCGGCATTCCGGTGGTAGGCGCCGGTGGATTCTGCGACGGCAGAACGCTGGCTGCAGCGCTGGCGCTCGGCGCCGACGGGGCCCAGATGGGCACACGATTTCTGGCCACAAAAGAGAGCGACTTTCACCAGATCTGGAAGGAGCAGGTCGTACTGACGGAAGACCGAGGCACCCTCGTGGCCCGCGGCTTCGTTGGGCCTGCCAGGTGGTTGAAGACGCCTTCGAGCAAAGAGCATCAGAAGAACACCCTCCTGCAGGCCCCCAGTGTCTATCTGGACACACCGGATGACTCGACGATCCCCGTCGATCTGTTGATCCGCGAGAGAGAGGCCATCGACGCGGTCTGCACCGGTCAACGCGAAAAGGCCCTGATGGCCGGCGGCGAATGCGCCCAGAGGGTAAAGGACCTTCCCGCCGTTCAGGACCTGGTCGACGGTATCATCGATGGAGCAACGAATATCGTGAGAAACCTTCCCCAATTCGCGGCCGATTCCTCATGACAAGAATCGCCGGCGCCAACCAGAAGAGAGAAGGGCCGCTGGATGGAATTCGGGTGCTGGAGTGCGCCGTGTTTCACGCCGGACCGGGGGGCAGCGCCATCCTCGGTGATCTCGGGGCGGAGGTCGTCAAGATAGAGACCCCTGCCGGAGATCCGGAACGGCATTGGACGAATGTGGGTGGGGTCGACTTCTCCCTCCCGAATGGCGACAGCGCGATGTTCGAAGGATCGAACCGGAACAAGCGCGGTATTTGCCTCGACATGAAGCAGGAGAAGGGCCGCGCGATTTTCGATCGCCTGGCGAGAAAGGCAGACGTCTTCGTCACGAACCTGCGAAAGAGCACCAAGGTCAAGCTGGGCCTGGACTATCCAACTCTGGCCCGACTGAATCCGAAGATCATCCACGCCAGCGTTTCCGGATACGGACTCGAGGGCCGGATGAGCGATCTCGGGGCCTTCGACCCTCTGGGACAGGCCCGATCGGGAATGATGTTCGTCACCGGCAGCCCGGAGCCCAAGATGCTCCACCTCGGACTGCTCGACCAGGCCACGGCCATCGCCCTGAGCCATGCCATCCTGACCGCTCTTTTCGTCCGCGAGCGCAAGGGAATCGGACAGGAGGTCCACGTCTCCCTCTACAGCACGGCCCTGTGGATCCAATACGCCAACCTGATGTTGAGCAGTTTCCTTTCCACCGATCCCAGCGTTGCCACCACCCGCTCCAATCACTCGCCTTTGCGCAACGCATTCTGCTGCCGGGACGGCGGGTGGATATTGGGGACGCACCACCCCGAAGAGAGATACTGGCCGAGCTTTTGCGAGGCCACGGAAAAGACCGGCCTCTTGACCGATCCTCACTTCACCGACGAAGTCGGAAGACCCATAAACTTCGCCGATCTCATCGAGATCTTCGACGAGGTGTTTTCCACCAGGACGCGCGACGAATGGATGGAGATCTTCCAGGAACGTGGACTCATGTTCTCCTCCGTTCAGCGGATCGGCGAAGTCACGAGCGACCCCCAGGCCCTGGCAAACGACTACGTGGTACCCTTCGACCATCCGACGCAGGGGCACGTGAACCTCCCGGGCTATCCGGTTCACTTCAGCGCCTGCCGCTCCGGCACCCGAAGCGCGGCTCCCACGTTGGGTCAACACACGGACGAGATCCTTCGCGAGATCGGCTATGGCGATGCGGAGATCGATACGCTGAAGCAGGAGAGCGTGGTCAGGTGATGCGATCCCTCCGCACCTTGCTGCGGAAGCATCTCTTGGATCCACGACCCAACTGGTCCATATCGCCCTGACGGGTCACACTGTCCATCCGAATTACCCGATTCCTGCCGAATTTCGGCCACTTATCGAGACGCATCCTCAGCCCCGGGATGCGCTGGCCGGCTGACGACCCAGGTTTTCGGCAATCCGGACAGGCAAATCGGCGGTAAACCGCCACGACGGTTCGCCCGATAAGACCATCAGTTCTTCACCTGAGGTCTATCCTGCTGCGGGCGTACGTGGAGCCGCCCACGGTGCGACTCTTCCTGCGATGTCTCGGAGGACGTCGAGGGTCGCCATGATGGAAGATGTCAGCTGGGGAGGAGAATTCATGCCCCACAACACACGCTTTCTCGTCATCATCGCCTGCTGCGTGCTGCTCGTTGCCTCTTCCTCACTGGCCAACGCCGACTTCGGTGAACCGATCGCAGTCATCAGGAAATTGGACCGTGCGCCGTACGCTTCATGCGATCACCGACGAACCGAGCTGCGTAGCGATCTACAAGGATCGCTTCGAGATCCAGTTGGATGAGAACGACTTGTTCGTCAGCCTTCGCGGCCGGGGAGATGTGTCTTCCGTCGTTCTCCGATTCGACGACAAGCCGGCAGAGGAGTTGCGATCGGCATCCGAGACGGAAAAGAATGTCCGTGCCCTCAATCTTTGCGGCAGGGAGTTCGAGGAGCTCATGTCCTCGAAGCGCCTCAGAGTGCAGATTCGGACCACCGCCGGCACCATCATCGAGGAAGACCTCGATCTCGACGGTGTAAAGAAGCTGCACGGCGAGTTCACGGGTTCGCAGTGCAGAGGTGAAGTGGGGCGCTGAAGCCGGCGTCCTGTCTCTTGGCAGGGTCGAGGGCTAGCGCTCGCGCAGCGCGTCGCGGATCTCGGTGAGCAGCACCTCCTGCTTCGGCGGCTCGGCGGGCGCCTCTTCCTCCTTCTTCTTGGCCACCGATTCTCGCAGAATCACGCCGACTTATCGAGGCCCATCTCCAGCCGTGCGTGGCCCTGGCCGGGTGTCAGCCCCACTGCCTGGGCCACTTTCGATTTGGGCGTTTCACCACGATGATGAATCTCGTTTCAGGGTTAACATGGCTGGAAGCGTGGGCCCGGAAATGATCAGAAAGCCAAATGGGAAACGGCGGTTGAGATGCCGCGGCTGAAGGTGAAGCGCTGCGGCCTCGCCGAGCACTACCGCCGCGTCTATCTGGTGGCGCCGCGCCACCCGGAGAGCTTCTGGTCGCTGCAGGGGACGGTCGACCTGCTCGGGGCCAAGACCCTCGTTCCCAGCTCGGCGCTGGCCACGCTGATCGCGCTCACTCCCTCCGATGTCGGAGTGGAGTTCGTGCTGGCGACGAGAACGTCTCCGCGATCGACCTGGATCTACCCGCGACCTGGTGGCGATCACCGGTGCGACGGTCCATTGCGCCTCGCATCGTCGAGCTCTGCGGCGCCTTTCAGGCGCGGGGCCTTCCAGTCGCCCTGGGCTGTAACCTCCGCCACGCTGCAGCACGATCGCTGCCTGGGCCTGGCTGACTATCACTTTCATCGGCGAGGCCGTAGTACACCTGGCCGCGGTTTCTCGAGCGACTGGATCGCCGGCACGGCCCGGACCGGTCTATGAACAGGGCACCTTCATCGACCTCGACGGACAGCCCCGCGCCCGACTCGTCGCTGATCTAGCCCAGACTTATCTGAGCATCTCCGGTCCTAGACCAGCCGCGGGTGCCCCAACCGGTGCGGTTTCTGCGACCTGATTCAGTACGTGGGTAGGAAACCGCGGGGCAAGCCGGCCCCCCAGGTCCTGGACGAGATCAAGGCCGCCCACGCACTGGGCGCCCGCTCGGTGTTCTTTTCGGACGACAACTTTCTGGGCAACAAGGCTTTCACGAGGAGCCTGCTCACCGAGCTCGTGGAGTGGAACAGGGCCCAACTCCGCCCGCTTTCGTTTTCGACGCAGATCACGGTCCAGGTCGCCGACGACGAGGAGTTGCTGCGACTCCTTGCAGACGCCCGTTTCAGCGTGCTCTTCGTGGGCGTGGAGACCCCCCGGCGGGAGTGTCTCGAAGAGGTGCACAAGGCACAGAATCTGGATCGGCCGCTAGACGAACGGCTGCGCGCCATATCCCGTTTCGGGATCGTGCCGTTCCTCGGCCTGATCGTGGGTTTCGATGGCGACGATCCGACTGTATTCGACGACATGTACTCATTCATCGACGACACGGCCAGCCCCATCGCGGGCATCAGCATGCTCAACGCGCCGCGGCACACACCGCTCTACGAGCGGTTGTCGATAGAGGGCCGCCTGACCGGCGGCGACTTCTCCGGTGAGTGGCAGCTGGAGACCAACATCGTGCCCAAGCAGATGACCCGTGAGGAACTCGTGCGGGGTTACTGGGAGCTATTCGCGCGAGTCTACGACCCGGAGCTGTTCGACAAACGCCTGCAGCGCTGGCTAGCCACGGTGGAGTACTACGGCGAGCAGAGCTACGCGAGCAAGAAAATGGACTTGCACGAGGTGCGGATCATGCTGCGGGTGCTCGGCAAGTTCCTCTTCCGTAGCGAGCGGGAGGTGCGCCAACTGTTCTGGCGCAACATCATCAGGGCGCGCGACCTCGATCGAGGCACGCGGATCCGCATGTTTGGCCTGCTCGCCCAGTACCGTCACTTCCACGCCTTCGTCACCAAGCCGCGGAGTCTGCCTGGGAGGGTCCGGGGCTGGCGTGGTGGCCCCTAGGCCATCCCCTGGCCGTATCCGGGGTTTTCCTTAAGGTCAAATGGCTCCGAAGCCAGAATTGCCCTTCCGCTCGCGGGGTTGTGATCGATTTCGGACTGCATTCTCATCCGCTTGTGGCTGCGGCGCCCCGGAAGGAGTTGAGCGGAGCGACCGCGCCGCTGGTCAACGCATGTACGTATGCTTCGGGTAGTTCCGACACCCCTCTCTGCCCAGGCTCGCATACTCCTCATCATCCCAGAGCTCGCTGTCCGCGAGGGCAATTGCGTAGATTTCGCAGTGCTCTTCCTGATTTCTAAAGCCGGTTTCGGTCAGCAGCCGGTCCCGCACCTCCTCCAACCCAATCGTATCAGAAGACATCCGGATGCCACCGTCACTCGGCGTGTCGAAGATGATGAACTTGTCTCCCTCAGCCGGACTGTTGTCCCAAGGAAGCCACTCCGGCTGCTCTCCATCTCTTCCCTTCCGGGGTGCCCCGCTATAGGCGAACTCCGCCCAGTACGATGACATGCTGTGCGCCAATGCCTCTCTACCCGGGAGGTTCTCATCGGAGTTCACGTATCGCGCGAGAAATCCAGAGGCGAAATTCTCGAACACGAAGGGGATCTCCACCCCGTGCGCCGCACCCAGGAATGCGCTCATGTCCATGCCGAATATGGACGGCTCCTCGTCCCAGTCGAACCGGTAGGCATAGACGCTCGGTCCCTGGCTCTCTCTGAGTACCGCCGCCATCCGGTCTACCCCTGTTGCCTTCCTGATGTCGGTTCGGTAGCTGGAAACCCGCTCATACTGCTCGGGATCCTTCCTACGCATGTAGAGCCCGAAGTAGATATCCACGTACGCAGGGTCTTGCACCATGAAGAGCTTGTGCTCGTCACGATTCGTGCCCAGGATCACGGGGACGGCATTGTACCTGCTCACGTCTCTGAACACGTCCAGGGCACTCTCGATGGGCAACACCGCGCCATCGCGAAAGAGCTGCGGCACGGAAAGCATCCCACCGGCGCGGGGCTCGTACGCGCCCAGGATGTCGTAGCTGTCCTTGGACCGCAGATACTCTGCAATCTCTCGATCGCTCATTTCGTCCTGGTGCATCTTGGCTGCCGCTCGATCGGCAGCGATACCGTCGGCGATCAAGAGCTGATTGATGATCTCACGAGAGCTGTAGGCGTGCCCTGGTTCCGCCGCATCCCTGTAGTTCTCAGCCCGCGCTCTGGTGATGGTCGTCGATCCGCCGCTCTGCACAGCGGCTCTCTGAAGCAACCCTCTCGCCTTCGGAGATAGCAGCATGGTGATTGTGTTGCGCGCGCCTGCCGACTCACCGAAGACTGTCACATTCCCGGGATCACCGCCGAAGGCGGAGATGTTGTTCTTCACCCAGGTCAAGGCACGAATCACGTCCAGTGTGCCGTAGTTGCCGGAACGGTCTTCCGGTGTCGTATCTGCCCCTCTGAACGCTGGATGGGAAAACCACCCGAAGGGACCGAGTCGGTAGTTGATGGTGATGAAGACGACCCGGTGTTTGGCGACGAATGCCTTGCCGTCGTAATTGCCCCCGTGGCCAATGGTGTTTCCACCGCCGTGAATCCACAGCATGACCGGAAGACGGTCTTCGCCCTGAGGGACTCCGTCCGGGGTAAAGGCCGGTGCCCGAACGTTCAAGAACAGACAATCCTCCGAGCCAATGGCCTTTCCATACTGCTCTTTCGGCACGCCCCCGAGAAGGCCACCAATCTGTGTACACACAGATCCGGTCCTCAGTGTCTCTCGGGTGCCTTTCCATTCATCGGCCGGAAGAGGCGCCCTCCAGCGCATCTTGCCGACCGGAGGCCGGGCAAAGGGAATGCCCAGCCAGGCCTGTGTGCCATTTTCCTCCGTGAATCCCACGATCCTGCCGCTACCGGTGTGGCGGAGCGTCATGGGATCGACCCTGGCGGGTTTCGGCTCCGGTCTACTCCTGCACTTCTGAAGCTGGTAGCCAAGTCCGAGAACGACGAGAACCATCACGGTCAACAGGACGGTCCGCTTCACGTCACCCCCTCCCGAGCGCCCTCTGCGCGTGGACGAATCCTTTCGGAGGCGTGGCGCAATACCCCCGCGAAGTCCAAACAAGCGCACGATTGCTGTAGCGATTGCTGTCCGCTCTACTGCTCGAAGTCGTACAGCTGAACGACGATCCGGGTCTGCGACGAGGGGAGGTTCGGTACGTTCACAGTCCGGGCCGCTCCGAAATCGCCCCTCGGCACCGTCTCGACCGACACGGTTCCGGGCGGATCGGTCGGGATGAATAGATCCGCACCGGTGAGGAAGCTCAAGAACGGGAACGGGAACGGTACGCTGGTCACGTTGCTCACGCCATCCGAGCCGACGTCGAAGGCGAAGAACGCCGACGACGCCGCGCCGACCTGACCCGAGGGGGCCGTGATCGGGTTGATTACGTCGGTGCCGTTGATCGCGAGCACGTCGTTCTCGGCGCCCCGGTCCCCCCAGAACTCCTTGTATCGGATCACCGTCACGGCGGTGTGGTTGTCGCTCGATTGGATGAAGGGATCGAGGGCGAGCGCCGCGTTCACCCGCACCAGGTGGTCGCTTCGGAGGAAGGGCTCGAAGAAGTAGTTCAGATCCTTGGAACCCTCGCGCATCACCGCCAGCTCGTAGTGCGCGCCGTACCAGGCCTTGAACGGCCCGAAGTTCCCATCCGGACCGATGGTGAAGGTCGCCCTCGGATGGCTGCCGATTCTCTCGCCGGTGTCGCCGTCGACGCACCAGACCTCCAGCGTCGCGCCGTCGAGTCCAACGTTTTCGGGGAACTCGACCACCCGCCCGGAGATCCGGGGTCGGAGCTGGGGGAGAATCTTCGTGGTCAGAGGCGCGTGACCACGCAGGAAATGATACATCTCAAAGAACGATTCCTCGGACGTCGCCACCTCGATGTGCTCCTGGTTCGGGATGGTGACGTTGGTCGCTCCCAGCATATTCGGCGGAGTCGGCCGGTTGACGCCCCCGGCCCAGAGGGCCAGCGTGGGCACGCCGGTCGGAGCCTCGGTGCCGATCGAGCTGCCCCCGTCGATGTTCACGTAATGGGCCACGTTCGCGGCCCGCTCGGGCGTCTCCAGGTAGGTTCGCGAGACGGTGGTCCCGAGGGAGTGCCCCATCAGGTCGACCTGGGCCTTGCCCGTCGCTGCCTGGAGCTCGGCGATCAGGTCATCGAGGGCGGCGTGCACGTCGGGCAGGATCGTGCTGATGGAGGAGGAGTCGTACTCCAGCACGGCGATGCGGTCCGCGGGATAGCCGTTGCTGGTGAACCGCATGCCCTGGCTCTCGAACTGGGCGCCGGAGCCCGACCCCCCGTGCACGAAGATGACGGGGTTGGGATCGATCTCGTGCTTGCAGGACCCAAATCCGAGCAGGAGCGAGACGGCAAAGGCCAACACCGTCAAACCGAGCACATTGAAAGTCTTCTTCCCAATCTTCATGTCATTCTCCCTCTGCGGTGGAAGAGCGTGGAACGCCTAGCGAATCTGCCCCCGGTCCAGGGGTCGGAGGCAGCGCGGACCCGCCCACTCAACCCGTACAGCTTGAACCAGGATTAAACGTATGGGAAATCAATTCTCATGATAAATGAATTCACGAAATGAATATTCGTTCCATCGACCTCAATCTGCTCGTGGCCTTGGACGTGCTCCTGGAGGAGCGAAGCGTGACCAAGGCCGGACAGCGGATCGGCTTGAGTCAGCCGGCGATGAGCAACGCCCTGCGCCGACTGCGCCAGGCGCTGGGTGACCCGCTCCTGATCCGGACCTCGCAGGGAATGGTGCCGACATCCCTGGCCACCGACCTGATCGGCCCCGTGCGCAAAGCGTTGGCGGAGCTCGAGGGCGTGCTCACGAAGGACAAGAGGTTCGACCCGTCGAAAGCGGAGAGAGTGTTCCGCCTGGCGGCGATGGACCATACCTGGGTGGTGCTGCTCCCGCACCTCGCAAGACTTCTGGCCAGCCAGGCCCCCGGCATCCGGCTGGATCTCTTTCCGCACAGCGAGGCAACCGAGGCCAGCCTCCAGTCGGGCGCCGTCGACGCTGCCGTCGTGGTTGGCGGGAGGTATGGGCGCGGGGCGGGTTTCCAGCGCGCCGAACTGTACGACGACAACTTCGACTGCTTGGTCCGGAGAAACCACCCCGTGGTCAAGCGGCAATTGACCCTCAGGCACTACCTCGAACTGGGTCACGTACTCGCCTCGCCACGGAGCAGGAGGGGTGGAGTCGTGGACCGCGCTCTGAAGAAGCGGGGGCTGTCCCGTCGAGTTCAGGTGATCGTTCCGCATTTCGCCGCGGCTCCGTTCGTCGTTGCCGAAACGGATCTGGTCTCCACGCTCCCGCGTGGCGTCGCTCGACCGTTCGCGAGAATGCTGGACCTGAAAGTGTTTCCGCCCCCCGTCAAGCTCGAAGGTGGCCCCTGGTTTCTTGTCTGGCACGAGCGAACTCTTCACGACGCGGCCCAGACATGGTTGCGGAAGCAGATCATGGAAGTCAGCCGAGGCCTTCGCGGGACCACCTGACGACCGCTCGAGATTCCTGCTGCATCTCAGGGCTTTCTGCATTCCCCCCAATGCAACTGTTACTTGTAGGTCCTCACGCCGCCGGGGGGAAACGGCGGGGGGGGAAACGGCGAGGGCAGAGGGAGCTCCAGGTGGTGCCTCTCCAACACCCGCTGGAGCTCACTCAGATCCAGCTCCTCCGTCTCGCCCCGTCCGACGGCGGCCTCCAGCCGCTCCTCCAGGGGTTGGAGCTCCTCCCGCGCCAGCTTGAAGGGGTGCATCCAGGGCATCGGCGACTCGTACTCACCGGAGAGCTTGCGGATGACGGACTTCCTCCAGCCGGTCCTCTGCTTGAGCTTGTCCCCGAGGGCCTCGTCGAAGGCGTTGAGCGCCACTTCATGGCCCTCCGCCAGCCGGGTCATGATCAGGCGCAGGCAGCACAGCTGATCGAGCAGGGGACTGTTGCCCGCCCCACGCTCCAGGACCTTGCCCCGCTCCTCCAGGAACAGCTGCTGATCTTCGGAGCTCAGGCTCTCCAGCGTCGCGCGCGTATTCTCCGATACCGAATCCATCGAAGATGCCATCCCTCTCTCTCCTCTCGGGGCCCTTCGGCGCCGCCGCTCATGGGGTCGCCGCGAGCCCGCGACTACTTGCGGACGGCCTCCACCTCGCTGAAGGTGATGCCGTCCTCCCGGGCGTAGACCGCTTCGGTCCCCAGCTTCTTGAGCACCTCGGAGCGGAGCCAGCCCTTGGCGAGACCGATGTCATCGCCGAGCGAATCGATCAGCTTGGCCAGGTTGCCCAGGGCCTCCAGGTTCCCGAAGGCCTCGCGGATCCACTGCGCCGCCTGCTCCGCCTCCGGATCCGTCTCCGCCCGCTCGAGCACGCTCGATGACTCTCCGTGCCAGCCTCATCTCGTTGTCGTGGGCTGCCTTCTCCTGCTCGTACCGCTCGTCGGTGTGGGGATACTCCACGGTATAGGGCTTCTGGTTGGGCTTCCGCGGCTTCCGGTCGTACACGTAGCGCCGGAACGGCGGCCTCGCCGCGGGCGGCAGGCCCAGGACGGCCGACATCTTGTACAGGGAGCCCTTGAGGAAGGCGTGCTTCGCCATCACCTGCTGCTCGATCGTGGGTTCCCCCAGGAGCCGATGGTAGTCCTCGCGGATCCGTTGGATGTCCTTCTTGACCTTCTGGTTCGGCGCGAAGAACTCGCAGACGTCGATCAGCGGGTAGCTCTGCAGACAGCGCGCCCGGTGAAGCTCGCTGCGCTGCTCTCTCAGGATCGCGCGTGAGGAGTTCTTGCAGAACTCGTAGCCATTCAGCTGAACGCGCAGACCGCGCATCGACGAGGGACCCGCGAATTCGTAGAGTCGGCGGTTGCCGCTCTCGACGATGGCGGTGATCTCCTCTTCGGTGAAGTTCTTCCGCCAGTCGGCGAAGAAGCGCACCTCCTCACCCGTCTCGGGATCGACGACCGCCTGGGCCCCCGAGGTCCGCCCGAAGTACCTGCGGGCGAGGCTGATATCGGGCATGCGGCCCTCCGTCACCAGGCGCTCGTAGAGGCCGGTTCCCGGGGGCGGAAACAGCGGGAACAGCTGTGACTGGGTGGGATTGCAGGAGATGAAGTACTCGAGATCTTCCTGGATGTTCTTCTTGTCGTGGAAGTCCCAGCCGCCGATCCAGGAGCCGATGGTGGTGATGCCGTGGGCGTGCAGGTCGTCGAAGACCTCCCGGGGATCGCGGCCCTGACGCTTCTTGAGATCGCTGTAGAGCGACTCGACGCCGATCCAGATGCTTCCGACCCCGTTCATCACCAGATCCTCGACCACGTCGTAGCGGGAGAGGTCCTCGATGGTGCCGAAGCTGAAGTAGTTGACGACGCCCAGCCCGAACTCCTCGTCCTCGCGGATCAGCTTTCCCAGGCGCGCGACCTTGTCCTTGTCCTTGTAGAGATTCTCGTCGAACACGGCGATCGACTGCCGGCTCTCGGCATCGCCGCAGACCATCAGGGGATGCCGGCCCTCGGACTCGCGGCGGTAGATCTGCTTCATGCCCTCGAACATCCCATCCGCCGTGGCGATCTCGATGAACTCGCCGCCGTAGTAGTAGGAGGTGCAGCAGAACTCGCACATGTTCGGGCAGCCGAGTCCGGAGACCACGAAGCCCCCGGTACCCCCGGGATGGGGGTCGCGCCAGACCAGATCCGACGCCCCCGTCGGACCGATCACCTGCTTGAGGGGCGCGTCCAGTGGCTCGCCGGTGAGCTTCCTCATGAAGCTCACACCCTCGCCGTGGCAGATGTAATCGGCGAGCTTCAGGATCTCTTCCGCACCCTTGAAGATGGTGGTGAAGCAGGAAGTGCCGTAGCCACCCAGGACGATCTTGGTGTCGGGTGCGGCCTGCCGGATGAGCTCGCTCATGTCCATCATCGTGCCGATGTTCACGAGCGTAAAGTTGATGCCGACGAAGTCGTAGCCCTTCTTCAACTCCTCCCGCAGATCCTCGGGGTCGGGATGCTCGAGTACCACGCACTCCGCCGCCAGATTCTCGGCGAGAAAGTGCAGAGCCTGATAGTGGAAGTGGGACTTCAGGGTGAAGATGTCCTGATCCCGCGACAGTCGGTCTCCGGCGATGTCGAATTGGATGTTGTCGAAGGGACCGATGATCCCGGTCAGCAGTACCTTGGGCATTTCCTACCTCCCTGTCCCCGGCGCGATCGGCCCTCGCTCCCACTCGGAGTCGATGCGCGGGTGGGGCGGGAGAATCACCTCGGGGAAATGTCGATTACCTGCCCTGATGGAGACGCGTTTCATCATACTCCGGAAGGGAGTACCGTCAAAATTCCATGGACGGCGGGTCTGGAGCGGGATTCCAGCCGGGATCAGGTCGCTTCTTCGGCCAACGGAGACATGACGTAGTATGAGCAAAGCCGAGACCACATCATCCGCACGCGCATCAGGCAGGCAATTCAATACCCCGCTCGCCTACCTACGGACCTTCATCATTGTACTCGTCGTCGCGCATCACTCCGCGATGGCATATCACGTGATTCTCCCGCAGTCTACCGCCTCATCATTGTCCGAGCATCTGCAATCGATACACGCGATCTCTCCCGTCAATGATGAACAGCGCTCAGGCATGCTGTCACTATTGGCAACCTTCAACGACACTTTTCTCATGGCTCTTCTGTTCCTGGTCTCGGGGCTATTCGTCTGGAATAGCCTCCAGAGCAAGGGAAGGTTGGTGTTTCTTCGCGACAGGTTGATCCGACTCGGTCTGCCACTCGTGGCAATGATTGTTCTCAGGCCACTGACCTATTATACGACCTATCTTCAGACCGGAGGTAGCGGCGGTCTTTCCGATTTCTGGCAACAATGGAGCTCCATCGAGTGGCGGGGAGGGCCCATATGGTTTCTCGAGGTGTTGCTGGTCTTCAACATCGTTTTCGTCCTGGCGGCGGGTCTGAAAGTAGACAGGAGCGGTGTATTCAAGAGGCTGCAATCGGATGTACTGTGTCGGCCGGCCAAGTGTTTCGTGCTTCTTGTCCTCTTGTCAGCAGCGGCATACATACCCATCTCGGCGATCTACGGCTCCTTCTTCTGGCTGCAATGCGGGCCCGCCCAGATCCAGATGAATCGTCTGTTTCTATATGCGGTCTATTTCCTGGTAGGGGTCTGCTTCGGTGCCTATGGCATTGAACGAACATTTCTCGTGCCAAATTCCACACTGACACGTCGCTGGGTGATCTGGGTAGTTGCGGCGCTGGCTACCTTTCTAATCAGTTTCAGTATTTCGATCAGCAGTGCGAATCAGATACTGATTGGCTTCTTCTACGTACTCTCCTGCGCCACGATTTCATTTGCCTCCCTGGCGATATTCCTGAGATTTGCACAGAGGCAAAGGAGGATATATGAGAGCCTGTTTCACAACAGTTATGGGATCTACGTGATCCACTATGGAGTCGTGAGCTGTCTGTCCTATGCATTGCTTGGAGCACAGCTCCCGGCGATGGCCAAATGGTCCATCGTCTTCACCTTCACGTTGGCGTTCTGCTGGGGTGCAATTGCAGTGGTTCGCCGTGTTCCCGGGGTTGCGCGGGTGATCTAGCTGAACTGCGTCGACCGAAGAGCGGGATACGGCGCCATGCGAAGCCGATCCGCGAGGTCCATCGCGAGATCCGAGGTGTCAGCGGCTCAGCTGGCGCTGCTACTGCTCCAGTTGCTCGATCGCGTGGAAAATGTCTTCGGGGCGTGCGCGCTGCCGGTACGTCTCCGTCTCGAAGGTCCAACGCACGATTCCCTTCGAGTCGACCAGGATCGCAGCCGGATAGGCGAGGTCGCGGCCCGGCTGGCCATTGCGGTGGCGAATATTGAGGGCGTCGAGCAGCATCCCCTCGCTGTCACACAGGAAGACGAAGTTGCTCTCTAGCCGCTCTTTGAGCGCCTTTGAGATCTCGGGTGGGTCGACGCTGACCGCATAGAGAACCACACCCTCGGCGGAGATGTCCTGGTAGTAGCGGTCGAGCTGGACCAGCTCGATGCGGCAGAACGGTCACCAATCACCGCGATAGAAGATGTAGAGTGCGGGGAGGCGGTTCGTCGAGGCCTCGACGGTGTGCAGTTTCCCGTCCTGATCGACCAGCGCGTAGGACGGGAAGGGGTCGCCAACCGAGAGTGCAAGCTCGTGCTGAGGCAGGAAGCTGGCGCTCGTGAAGTAGAAGATCAGGAGTCCCGCGAAGAGGAGCTCCACCGGCACGATGACCCACTTGTACCATCGCCGTCCCTGCACCAGGCTCCAGATGCCCAACGCCGCGCCAATCCCCAGCGAGCTGATCAGCAGCCAGGGGATGCGGGCGTGAATCATCTGCTCGAAGCCGAATCCGAGCTGTCCGTGGTTCGAGAGGGCAATGTTCCCGATGAAGATGCCGACCGCACCGAAAACCAGAACGATGGAGAGCGCAAGCAGCACACCCGAATTGTAGCGCCGGAACCGCGGACTTGCGGTGCGCGATGGGGTGGTTCGATGCCACGGCGGCCGCCGCGGGAGCCACTGGGCGAAATGGATCCTGTCCCGGTCAAAGCCTCGGAACTCGTGGGTCTCGAGAACCGGATTCTGGTGGAATCACGACCACTTACCGAGGTGTGTCTCGAGCGGCCGGCCAGGTTCGAAGAATGGATACCCAGGCTCACCAGCATGACTTTTCGGGACGGACAACCCACTGAGATCGGTCGGTGTAGAATGGCACCGGCCCAGAGACAGGAGGACCGGGTGATGGATGTGCACGGAATCTGCAGGGCTGGCTTCGAGCCGGTACGCGAGGCCCTCGTGGCCAACTTCGAGAAGGGGCTCGAGCTGGGTGCGAGCGTGGCCGTCACGCGCGACGGCGAGACGATGGTGGACCTGTGGGCGGGCGACGCCGATCCGAAGGGCACGCCCTGGGCCGAACACACGATCGTGAACGTCTACTCGACCACCAAGACGATGGCCGCGACCTGCGTGCTCATGCTGGCCGACCGCGGACTCGTCGACCTGAACGCTCCCGTCGCGGACTATTGGCCGGAGTTCAAGCAGAACGGGAAAGAGGGCGTCCTCGTCCGTCACGTGATGAGCCACAGCGCCGGGCTCTGCGGCTTCGATCCGCCCCTCGAGTCCGTCGGGGAGCTATACGACTGGGACGCGATCTGCGCGCGCCTGGCGGCGCAGACTCCCTGGTGGGAGCCCGGGACCGCGTCCGGCTACCACGCCATCACGCAGGGGTTTCTGCAAGGTGAGATCGTCCGACGCGTAACCGGCAGGAGCATCGGCACCTTTTTCCGAGAAGAGGTCGCAGAGCCGCTCGGCGCGGACTTCCACATCGGCCTGGATCCCTCCCTCGACGACCGGGTCGGCGAACTGGTCCCGCCCGAAGGCCCGCCCAAGGTACCAGCGCCCGAGCCCGGATCGGTCGCCGCGCGCATGTCCGCGGGCGCGGCAATCGACGCGACCGAGCCTCGAACGAGCCCCTGGCGCCGCGCCGAGATCCCCGCCGCCGGAGGGATCGGCAACGCGCGTTCCGTCGCGCGCGTCCACTCGGCGCTCGCCTGCGGCGGCAGCATCGACGGCGTCAAGCTCATGTCCCCCGCCGGCGTGGAGCGCGTGCTCGAGGAGCAGACGCGCGGACACGACCTGGTGCTCGGCTTGCCGATCGTCTTCGGCATGGGCTTCGGGATCAACGACGCGTTGTTCCCGATCAGCCCCAACCCGCGCGCCTTCTTCTGGGGCGGTTGGGGCGGCTCGCTCGCCATCATCGACCTGGACGCACGCGTGTCGATCGCCTACGTGATGAACCGCATGGAAGCCGACCTGATGGGCGACCAGCGTGGCGGCACCGTGGTCGCCGCCGCCTTCCAGTCCCTCGCGGCCTGACCATCCATGTCGGATCCCAATGCCATTTCAAAGACCGCGGCTGCAGCCGCGAACCCCGCGACCGTGCCCTCGTTCACCGGAACCCTCGCCGAGGGCGTGCACGTGCTGGGAGGCATGGGTAACGCACTGACGGTCGAGACCGACATCGGCGTGATCCAGGTCGACAGCGGGCAAACCAAGAAGCAGGCGAAGCATATGCTCGCGAAGCTTCGTGAAATCACCGACGCGCCGATCCATGCGATCGCCTACAGCCACGGCCACCTCGGCTACAACAACGCGGTGCAGACGTGGCTCGCGCACGCAGAGGAGCGCGGGGATCCGAAGCCGCGCGTGATCGCGCACGCAAACCTGGTGCGACGATGGCGGCGCTATGCCGAGCTCGAGCCGCTACAGAAGCTGTTCATAGAGTTCCAGTTTCGCGTTCCGGTCGGAAGCGTCACCCGGCCCCTCGACATCAACATGCCGACGGAAACGTTCACCGACGCGCTGACGTTCGGAACAGGGACGCGGCGGGTCCAGCTCCTGTGGGCGCCCTCCGAGACCGATGACGCGATCGTTCTCTGGATGCCCGAGGAGAAGATTCTTTACGGCGGTGCGGCGATCACGCCGAGCATTCCGAATGTCGGCACCCCCCTTCGAAGTCTGCGCGATCCGGTGGTCTGGGCGGATACCCTGGATCGGCTGCTCGCCCTCGACCCCGAGCTCGTGGTGATGGAGTTCGGCCCTCCGATCGAGGGCAAGGAAAAGATCCAGAAGGTCCTCGCGTCGACGTCGGCGGCGCTTCGCTATCTCCGCAAGGAGGTCGTCGATCGTATCAATCTCGGCATGGGGATCCTCGAGATCATCCACGACGTCGAGTACCCGCCGAGCCTCTTCGATCAGCCCTGGATGAGCCCGCTCTACGGTCACCCGGAGTACATCGTACGCGACATCTTCCGCAAGGAGACCGGATGGTGGGATCGCAATCCGACCAACCTGCATCCCGCGCATCCAGATGCGGCCGGGGCGGCTGTCCTGTCTGCAATCTCCGATCGCGGTGCGGTGCTCGAGCGCGCCCGGCAGCTTCGCGACGAAGGAGAGCCACAGCTCGCGATGCATGTCATCGACGTGCTCGCCCTTGCTCCCGGTGACGATCCCGAAGTCGTCGAAGCCCGGCAGCTGAAATCCGAACTCTGCAAGATCCTCGCGGTGGCCGCGGAGAGCTTCGTCTCGCAGAGCCTCTACGTCTCGACCGCGCGCATCATCGGCAAGGGCGCGCCGAAGCCCACCGGTGTCCGCTGACCGCATACGTGACTACCGAGGGGGCGAAGACGTGGAGCCGAAGGCCGAACGCCTGCTTCTGATTCTCGCTGACATCAGCGGCTACACCAGGTTCATGCTCGCGAGCCAGTCCTGATGACCGATCGTGCGTATCGAGAGCTGCGCTTCCCGAGCGAGATCGAGGTGAAGAAGCACAGCGAGGAGTACGAGGGATTCGGTGCGATCGTCACCTTCGTCCATCTCAAGAGCGGCGTCTGGGAGCAGTCACGCGAGGCCTTCTTCACTGCGCCGCTCGGCCAGATGCTGACCACCACCCTCGGCGGTGGCCTCCGGGAGATGCTCGGGCAATTCCGGAGCTGGTCGCAGCCCGGACGATTGGCGGAACTCCACAAGCTGCCAGAGACACGAGGGGGCGCGGCGCTGGCGGCGCAGGGCACGCTGCTGAAAAGCCCTGCTGCAGCTCAGGACATCCGGCGCTCAGCCGACGTTCCCGGTTGGGGTATCTCCAATTTGCCTGGGCTCGGGCTGGGAGCGCAGGTTGCGGACCTCGGGGACGAAGAGTACGGCAACTGTCGGCAGGACGATCAGGGCGACGAGGATCCAGAGTGTCTGGCTGGTCCCCAGGATGTCCGTGGCGGGGCCGGCGGCAGCCTCGGCCAGGGGAACCAGGACGATCGAGCCCAGCGTGTCGTAGGCGATCACGCGGGAGAGCATCTCGGGCGCCACGTGCGTCTGCTCGGCCGTGTACCAGAGCACCATCATCAACTCGAAGCCGATGCCGGCCACGAAAGCACTGAGGGCGATCAGCCAGACGGGAGCCGGACCCGCCAGCAGCATCGGGGGCAGGGCCATCAGAAACATCAGCAGCGCCCCGACGAGGATGGGACGGTCCACGCGCAGCCGCAGGGCCGCGATGCCGCCGCACAGCAACCCCACACCGTACGCGCCGGCGATCCAGCCCCAGTCGGTCGCTCCCCCGAGCATCCGCTTGGCGACGATGGGGCCGACGACCGAGAAACTCGCCATCCAAGCGGCGAACATCACCGTGAACTGGAGCACGACGGTCCACAGCCAGCGATGCGACGTGAACTCCCGCCAGCCGTCGCGCAGATCGCGGAGCATGCTGGTGGGTTCCGAGCGCAGCTGCGCCCTCGGGCGCAGAGTCGATACCAGGAGCGCGGCGACGCCAAAAGTGATCGAGTTGATGGCCATCGCCCAGCCAGCCCCGACGGTCGCGACGAGCACGCCACCGGAGGCCGCCCCCAGCCCGAAGGCCCCGGTCCGGGCCAGGGAGAGCAGGGCATTGGCGGGCTGCAGCTTCTCGCCGTCGACCACCAGGGGAACCAGACCCATGGCGGCCGGGTAGTGCAGAGCGAAGGCGACCCCGGTAACCGCCATCAGAGCCGCGAGCACCGGGACGTTGGCCTGTCCGGTGATCAGCAGGAAGGCGATCAGACCCTGGCTGACCATCCCGAGGGCGTCCGCAGTCACCATCATCCGCTGGCGCGAGATCCGGTCGGCGAGCGCTCCGCCGACCAGCTGGAGCAGCGCCGACGCCGCCGACTGGGACGCGATCACGATGCCCATCGCGGTGGCGGAGCCCGTGAGCTCGAGGACGCCGAATGCCATGGCGACCGGCGCCATCGCGCTGCCAAAGGCCGCGACGAATCGCGCCACGAACAGCCGTCCCAGGTCCCGATCCTTCAGCAGGGCCAGTCCGTCGCTAGACCTCTTCTCGCTCACAAGCCTCCTGGTGTGTGCGGCTATGCCGCTCTCCTCGAGGTGGCTCTCTTCCGTTGCGCGAGCGTCTCACGCTCGATCCGCGCACACCGGCCTGCCTGGGAGCAGCGACTTCAGGCCGGGTCAGGCGGGCTTGAGACAGACGTACCGGCCGAGCTCCATCTTCCCCTGGGCAAAGTGGATGTCCATCTTCTCGCGATCCAGGGCCGCGATGTGGGCATCCTTTCCGTAGGCCTCGATGTACTGCTCGATCTTTGCAGCATCACGGCCCCCGGCTCGCTGGACGAGGCTGGTGAGGCCCTTTTCGATGGCCTCGGTGTCGCCGGCGACCGCATACTCGCGACCCACCTTCTCCTCGCTCACGATCTCGAAGCCGGCGGCCGTCAAGAGCTTGGGGTAGCTGTCGACGGTCTCCACGCCGGGGAAGGACCACGCCTCGCAGAAGGCGCTGAACTCCTCCGGGGTGATGAAATCCCCGCGCAGCCAATCGGTAAACACCAGGTAGCCACCGGGGCGGAGGACGCGAAAGCACTCGGCCAGCAGGCGGGGTCGATTCGGAACGTGGCAGAAGCCATCCTGGCTCCAGACCAGATCGACCGCTCCGTCTTCGATGGGGAGCTCCAGCGCGCTCCCCTGCTTGTACGTAACCAGCGGCTCGACGTCGGTGCCCTCGGTGACCTTCTTCGCGAAGTCGATCGAGCGCTGGGTGATGTCGACGCCCGTGATCCGACAGCCGAGGCGCCCGGCGACGTAGCGACTCGGCACCCCCCAGCCGCAGCAGACGTCCAGCACGTGCCACGACGAGTCGACGCCGAGGCCCTCCAGCTTGTCGGCGAGCCGCTCGGTCGAGTACGTAAAGCCGAGGTGGTAGTGGATGAAGCCCTGAATCTGGCCCTCGGCATCGAGGACATCGTTGATGTGCGTGTAGAGTCCGGCTGCCCGCGAGACCTGCTCGCTCTCCGAGAGGTTCGACTGCTTCTGCTTCATCGCCCATTGCATCATCTCCTTCAGTGTCTGCGTGGGGGTCCGGTATTGTCGGAAAAAAGTCTCAAAAAGGGTAGGGGCGTCGCGGATGGGCCGTCCACGGCCCTCTTGCGCGTTCCCGACGTCCCGGCGTAAGCTTTCGAAACTATGAGTGAATCCAAGACCGAAGGCTCGGTCCCGGGCGCCTGCCTCTGCGGGGCCATACAGTACGAGATCGATCTCCCGACCCTGGGCAGCGTGCACTGTCACTGCACCATGTGCCGGCGCTGGAACGGCGCCGGCTATACGACCTGGTGCGCCGTCGCAAAGGACCAGCTACGGATCCTCTCGGGCGAGAAACAGCTGGTCCGCCACCAATCCTCGGATCACGCCGGGCGCTTCTTCTGCAGCGTGTGTGGAAGCTCGCTGTTCGGCGACTCGTCGAGGACACCGGACAACATGTACATCGTGATGGGCCCCCTCAAGGGCGAGATCGATATCGCCCCCCTGGGTCATCAGAGCATCGAACACAAAGCCTACTACATCTCGATCGGCGACGACCTGCCGCAGGTGGAGGGGGCGGGCGGGCTAGAGACGACCCAAGATTGACTTCCTGACCCTGTCCTCTCGGATAGGCAGTCAGGTGCCCTCTGACTCTTGCGTCTTCTTCTTTCTAGAGTTCTCGCTGACGCTGCCCATGCAGCCCCCGAAGCCCGGACCGATCGGCAACCCTGAAGAGAGCAGCGTGGTATCGGCAGGCACGAGCGGTGCCCCCGTGGTATCCTGAGGGCGACGGGAAGAGGTTTCCGCCGTGAAGAGTGATCCCGACGAGACCGATCGGGGCGTCCGACGCTCGCAATCCGAGGGCCGCGAAGTCAAGCCCACCGAGCCGACCACTCAGGATCCCGCCGACCGCTACCGAGCGCTGTTCGAGAACTCGGCCGACGCCATCCTCATCATCGAGGATGACACCTTCGTCGACTGCAATGCCGCCGCCGTCGAGATGCTCCGCTGCCGAGACAAGGCTACCGTCATGCAGACTCATCCCTCGGAGCTGTCACCCGAGATCCAGCCGGACGGACGGCGTTCATTCGAAAAGGCAAACGAGATGATGGCCATCGCCCTCGAACGCGGTAGCCATCGATTCGAGTGGGATCACTTGCGGGCCGACGGCGAGGTATTCCCGGTCGAAGTCTTGCTCACCGCTGTCCCTCGTGAGGGAGGACATTCCCTCCACACCGTGTGGCGCGACATCACGGACCGCAGACGCCTCGAGAACGAGCTTCGTCACGCGCACAAGATGGAGGCTGTGGGCCAGCTGGCGGGTGGCATCGCGCACGATTTCAACAACCAGCTCGTCGGCATCCTTGGATACGCAGAACTCCTCGCATCGCAGCTCGAGGATCGTCCGGACCTGCTGGAGCATGTGCTCGAAATCGACCGCGCTGGCACCCGTGCCGCATCGCTGGTCAGGAAACTCCTCGTCTTCAGCCACAAGGAAGTCAGCCAGCCGGTGGTCGTCGATCTTGCTGCGACGGTGGGCGGACTCATGGGCATGCTCCGGCGCCTCATCGGGGAGGATGTCGAACTCGTGCTCGAGGGCTCGCACCAACAGCTCCTGGTCGAGATCGACCCCGGCGAGGTCGAGCAGATCGTGCTGAATCTCGCGGCGAATGCTCGTGACGCCATGCCGCAAGGAGGCACCCTGACCCTGGCCCTGTCCCGGTGCGCCGCAGAGCCGGGCGAGACCGCCCGGATCGAGATCACCGATACGGGGGTCGGGATGAATCCCGAGACGCTGGCGCGGGCATTTGATCCGTTCTTCAGCACCAAGGGTCTCGGCCGCGGCACGGGGCTGGGACTATCCACCGTCTACGGCCTCGTCACTCGGGCCGGCGGTAAGATCACGGCCAGAAGCGAGCTGGAACGCGGTGCCACTTTCGAGATCGTGCTGCCCCTGGCTGGGGGGGAGTTCGACGAGGTCCCCGCCCCGTCCGCCCCGACTGGCAAACCACCGCGTCGAGAGGGACACATCCTGGTCGTCGAGGACGAACCCATCGTCGCCCGCCTCACCCGAGAGGTCCTCGGCGGTGCGGGATATCGCATCAGCGAGCGAAGGAACGGCAAGGAGGCGCTGGAACTCCTGCGCAGCCAGGAATTCGACCTCGTGCTCTCCGATGTCATCATGTCGGAAATGAGCGGTCCCGAGATGGTGAAGGAACTGCAGGCGTCGGGTCGATCTCAACGGGTATTGTTCATGTCGGGCTACACGGACGACCGCCTCGTCGCTCACGGGTTCGATCCGGAAAGCGTCCCCCTCCTTCGCAAGCCCTTCACCTCGTCGGATCTCCTCGAGAGCGTTCGAGTCGCGCTCGAAAGCGAGTAGGACGAACCTCGCTCTCCGCCATCAGATCTTCATCCTCCAGCGCTCGGTGAAGCACCCAAGGGTGCATCGACGAGACCGGATTTTCTGGGTCTGGCTTTCCCGCCTGTGGCTTTCTGCGGCCCGGTTCACTTCGAGAGATCTTGCCCGGGGGATTCCGCCCCATTGCGTCCGGTCTGACTCTTTCTGCAGTTGCCCTCTGAACGCGTCCCGTATGGTAGGGTGTTGTCGTTGATCTCATCGGTGTCGGCCAGACTCCTGAGACAGGGGGCCGGAGAAGGGTTGTCATGCAAAGGCGACTTCGCTGGGCGCTCGTACTGGCCACCCTGATCGGGGTGAGTGCAGGCGGAACCGGTGCCTACGCGTTTGCCCTCCTTCAGGGATACGCTTCCCCTAGCTCGCTTGCCAGGGCGGAACGCTGGGTAGACGGCTTTGGGCTCGAGGACGGCATTCAGGTGGGCGTGGAGGCCGGATTCGAAGCCGCCCTGGGAGTCGAAGCACCCGAAGACGTTGCGCTGCTGCGCGCCGCCATCCTGGAGTCCCTTCGGACTTGGGAGACCCCTGTTCTCCAATTTGACGTCACCTTCGACGCGACCGTGGAGCGAGGCGCCGACAGCGGCTACGAGATCGACATCCTCGCGGTCCCCAGCGATGATCCAGTCTTCGGCGGCCAGATCTGGTTTGGACTCGCGGATCTCGCCGACACATACGTGGCCTCCGGACGTACGCTCACCAACGGGACGGTCGCCGAGGGCTGGGTCGTCACGGGAGGCGACGTCTACATCAACGCGACGCTGGTCGTCGCAATGTCCGTCCTTCTCAGCGACGATCAGCAACGGCTCGACGCGCTTCAGAGGCTGACGACCCACGAGGTTGGCCACGTCCTCGGTCTCCACCACCCGAACTACGGCGGCTTCGACACCGATCTTGACCCCTTCAACGCGATGCCGATCGACCCGGTCGATCCCTCTTCGAACCTGATCTTTCAGTCCAACTACGATCCCGCCGCGGTGATGGCAGCCTCACCGTGCGGCGGAGGGCTGATTGTCTGCCCGAACCTCTTCGTGAAGGATCTGCGGCCGGACGACATCGGAGGACTGGATGCCCTCTATCCCGTGGTGGTTGCCTGTGGCGACAAACTCGACGATGACGGGGACGGCCTCACCGACTATCCGGACGATCCGGGTTGTGCGAGGGTGACCGACGACACCGAGACGGATCTCAGCCTTCCCTGTGACGACGGGGTCGACAACGATGGCGACGGGGGCATCGACTTTGACCCGGTGACGTATGCAGCTCCCGGAGACCAGCACACACTACCGGCTGGATCGGGAGATCCTGGGTGCATTGATCCTTCGTGGAACACCGAAAGCCCTCAGTGCCAGGACGGGATCGACAACGATGGTGATGGAAAGATCGACTACGATGGAGGCTTCTCGGCCCTCGGCTACGTAGCCGAAGACCAGGACCCGCACTGTGCTGGCAAGCCGTGGCGAGATAGTGAGAACGAACCCACGCCGACGGCCAATGCCACCCACTTTTCTTCCGACACCGACTCCTACATCTACGGCTTCGCCGACGCCCCGGCCACCTACTACTCCAACGCCTATGCCGATAGCAACTGTGACGCCAACACCGACCGCTACGCCGACACCCACCAGTGCGCCCGGAGTCGGACTGACCAAGGATCAGCAAGCCTGCGTCAACGAGATGAACAAGAACGGCGCAAAGGTCAACAAGGCACAGCTCGAGGAAAACGAGACCTGCCTGAAGGAACACCAGAAGGGCAAGCTCACCACAACCTTCGAGGTATGCACCACCGACGACCGCAAGAACAAGATGCAGAAGGTCGATGACAAGACCGTGGAGGGGGAAGCGAAGAAATGTGACTCACTCCCCGTGGCTCCGCCTTTCGCCTTCACGGGATCGACGACCGTGTTCCAGGCGGCGGTTGACGGTGGCCAGGCGCTGACCCGCGAGATCTTCGGCGACCCGGTCGATGACGCCGACCTCGCCACGAAGGCCAGCGACAAGGACACGGCCAAGTGCCAGCTGGAGATGCTCAAGCAGGCCAACAAGCTCGAGGACACCGTCCTGAAGGAGATGAACAAAGCCAAGAGAAGTGCCATCCAGCAAGAGACGGTTGACAGCGCCTCGGCACTCGAGTCAGTCCTGGTCATCGCTCTCATGAGGGTGCCGATCACGAAGGTCGGGGAGAAGCTCAGGAAGGCCGAGGAGAGACTTGAGAAGCGGGTCGACAAGAAGTGCGGCGAGCTAGGTCCACCCAATGCGATCTTCCCCGGTGAGTGCGGTGTTGGTGATCCGAGCTTGGCCGATGTCGAGGCCTGCGTGATCGCGGCGGCTCGCTGCCAGGCCTGCTTGAAGATCGAGGCGTTCGACGGCCTGGATCTGCCCTGCGACCGACTGGACGACGGGAGCCCCAACTGGAGCTGTCCGTAGTCGCGGCCTGGCAGGTCCAACAGGAAGAAGTTTCCGGTCTTCAGCAACGTGGGGCGTTTGGGGGGGGTATTCTGAGGCTCGAACTGGTCTGAACGGGACAATCGGGGCGGGATCACCCAACAACGGAGGCATCTACAAGTAGATCGAGCGGTTGTCACGGACTGGCCCCACCAGAGCCTGAGAAATGCCGGCTTGGGATGCTCTACGGTGGATTAGTGGGAGGTGCAAACGTGAAGCGCCCGGCGGACCTGGTCCCACCGGGCGCCGTCGCTGTCTCTTCTGGCTTTGAGCCGCCTCGCGGACTGGACACTTCTGTTCGGGCATTGGCCTCTAGCTGAGGCGGGGCTCCGCGACCGACCCTACAGGCGCAGCGACCTGCCTGCGTAGGATTTAGCCTACCCCCCTCAAATAGGGGGGGGTCAAGCAGATTTCCCCCTAAGATCGTCGTCAAGACCCGCGCCAACGCCCGAGTGAACCGCCCCACAGCCCGCCAGCTCCCCGCCCCTACCTCTTCGCCGGACCCGAATCTCCTGTCCCCCCGGTCAGGCGTCCGGTTAGAATCGCCCTGGGCCGGGGGCTCGGGTCATGGACCTTCTTTCGCGCATCGCCAGTTGGCTGGGCGAGAACGAGGCCAC
This sequence comes from uncultured delta proteobacterium, assembly GCA_963722885.1. GTDB lineage: Bacteria > Myxococcota_A > UBA9160 > UBA9160 > UBA6930 > CAVXZE01. Next base: position 57,720 of record CAVROS010000036.1, on the reverse strand, counting down.
CATCAGCGCCGTGGTGGGGATCGTGTTCGCCGGTCTGCGGTCCTTGGTGCGCAGGCGCGGTGAGACCTCCCAGGAGAAGGCCCCGGCTGTCAGTCCCGAGGCCACTTCGGCGGATTCCTCGCCCGCCGACCTCGATCCCCTCACAGTCCCCGGCTTCGAGGGCCGCCCGGCCATCGCGGTCTTGGCGTTCGACAACCTCAGCGGTGATCCCGAGCAAGAGTACTTTGCGGATGGGATCGCGGAGGACCTGATCACCCGGATCTCGGCTCCGCGGTGGTTTCCGGTCATCGCTCGAAACTCAAGCTTCAAATACAAGCGCAAGGCTGTAGACGTGAAGCAGGTCCGCCGAGTCCTCGTCTACCTCACGATGCGCGAGCTTCGGTCCGGAAGGTCGATCGCTAGGGAATCGTGCAGTCGACGAGCTTGGATGGCGCCTTTTCCTTCGCCTGCAGCTTCGACGACCTGGAGATCCCGTCGGGATCGGGGGCCATGCCGTCCTCGACTTCGTACCAGCCCGCGACCGACTTCAGGCCCGACTTGCCGGGCGTGGTCTTGACCTTTGCGAAGAGACGGCCAACCAGGTTCTGACCTGGCTCCGGAAAGTCAGAAGCGCTGAGGTTCACGACGGCTGACTCTTCGCCCGTATAGGTAGAGATCGTTCCGATGGTCACCTCGCCACAAACGCCCGGACCCATGTCGATCAAGGTGTTTATGTCGTAGTCGAATCCACCTGTAACCGGGTTGGCTCCGGTGGATCTCAGTACGATGGGGAGAGTCGCCTTCCCTCCGTCCTTGACGAGCCCTGCCATGGGAACGTACACAGCCGCCGCGGAGCTCAGCTTCGCCTGATGGGGAGTTCCGTCGAGGAGCTGGGCATGGACCACAGGAGCGCCAAAGAAACACAGCACAGCGAAGGCGGTGACACTGAACACAAACCTCTTTGCCGTTTTCATCTACGATTTCCTTTCTCAAGTAAAGCCAAACCCGAATTCCCGCGCATTGTCTCACCGTCGAGCCTGTTCGGTCAAGACCGATGAAATACCGGCTACTTGCGGGTGTGCGGCAGGGTGACGCCCCCCGCAGTCTGGATCGCCTGTCGGCCTGCCCCGCCGGGGTAGCCTTCGGCCACCCGCATAGATCTCAGCAGCTGGCCGACGACCCGGGGAGCAAAATCCTACGGTAAGGCGTCACTCATGGGGTGATGGAAGGAACTCGAGAGTCGCCCGAGAAGCTGGCTCCGACCCCCGCTCCGATGACCTGCTCCGCCGCATCGGGTTCCCGGAGGACTGAAGGCCAGCGTCTACCGCATCCTTGGCTTCTTGGGAATCAGATTTCTTTGGCCTGTATCTACGCAGAGCCGGGGAGAAAGAACGAGGCCCGGGCTGCCGCAGTAGGCGGGAGAAGCAGCCATGTCGCTTGAAACTCGGGGCACGAGCTGCGCTGGTGAGGCCCAATCGATTGCTCCGACTCCTTGCCGCCGTCAGTCTCAAAACCCCTTGGGCCGTTTCGTTAGGAATCCGTTTATCACATATTCGATAAAGGGTGCCGTGCTGTTCACTAAGTCCAGGATTCGGGGGGACTGTGAACTTACCCGGATGCCCGTGGTTAACTGGAGGTTCAGACTATCGTTGCCAACAACGGTAAGGAAGAAATCATCCGGATCTCCCGACAAGGCGACCGCTGTAAACACAGCGGGATCAACGGGTCCATCTCCAGGTGCTCTGTTCTGAATGAAGATGTCGGTGATCACCAAGATTCGCCCGGTTGGAATGTCAAAGTTCTCGGACTCAGTCGGGGCTATTCTGCCATTGAAAGAAACGAAGTCCTTTGGCTTTGGCCCAGCAGCGCTCACCGGCCCAGAAAGAGCCAACATTACCAAGAGGGACAGAACAAATCTCCAGGCCGTGCCGACCTGCCGTCTCATAACAGCACTCCTTCTTCGACCGGTTCGTCGTCCCACCCTAACCTGACGGATGATCTGTGTAAACAGACCCCAACAAGTCTTTTGCGAGATCGTCTCGTGAACTGCCCCGCGCTTTGGGAGACCCTGTTGGGAGAGTCCGGCCGTCAAATCCGGCACACTGAATCGCCCCGGGTTTGCCGGAGGCTCCATTCCTTGAGAGGATGGAGTCATGGCACGCACAAGCAGGTATTCCCAGGAGGTCCGCGAGCGGGCGGTCCGGATGGTCTTCGAGCACGGGGGCGAGTACGACTCCGAGTGGGAGGCCATCTGCTCGATCGCGGAGAAGATCGGCTGTTCGTCTGAGACCCTCCGCAAGTGGGTCCGGCGGACCGAGGTCGATACGGGCCGCCGCGATGGTCTGACCAGCGATGAGCAGGCCCGGATCAAGGAGCTCGAGCGGGAGAATCGCGAGCTTCGCCGGGCCAACGAGATCCTGCGGAAGGCGTCCGCGTATTTCGCCCAGGCGGAGCTCGACCGCCGACCGAAGTGATGGTGTCGTTCATCGATGAGCACCGCGAGGAGCACGGGGTCGAGCCGATCTGCCAGGTGCTGCCGATCGCCCCGTCGACCTACTACGAGCAGAAGGCCCGCGAGGTGGATCCTTCCCGGCTTCCCGCAAGGGTGGTCCGAGACACCCAGCTGCGCGAGCAGATCGAGCGGGTCTGGAAGGAGAACTTCGGGGTCTACGGAGTCCAAAAGGTCTGGCTCCAGCTCAAGCGGGAGGAGATCGAGGTGGCGCGGTGCACGGTGGGGCGCCTGATGCGAGAGATGGGCCTCCGAGGTGCAATCCGGGGCAGGAAGTACAAGAGGACCACGATCGGCGACGAGGCTGCTCCCAGGCCGGCGGACCTGGTTCAGCGCGACTTCACGGCCGACCGACCCAATCAGCTCTGGGTCGCGGACCTGACCTACGTGGCCACCTGGGCCGGATTCGTCTACGTGGCCTTTATCATCGATGTCTTCTCGCGCAAGATCGTCGGCTGGCGTGTGTCGAGCTCGCTTCGGAGCGACCTGGCACTGGACGCCCTGGAGCAGGCGCTTCACGCCCGATCCGGCATCGACAACCTCATCCACCACAGCGACCGCGGGGTGCAGTACCTGTCGATCCGTTACACGGAGCGCCTGGCCGAGGCAGGGATCGAGCCTTCGGTCGGCAGCGTTGGCGACTCCTACGACAACGCCCTGGCGGAGACGATCATCGGCCTCTACAAGACCGAGGTCATCCGCCGCAACGGTCCGTGGCGGAACATCGAAGAGGTCGAGTTCGCCACCCTCGAATGGGTCGACTGGTTCAACAACCGGCGCTTGCTCGAGCCGATCGGGAACATTCCCCCGGCCGAGTTCGAAGCGGTGTACTATGCAAACAATGAAGCACCGGCCTTGATGGTCGGACTCACGTAACGGGGTCTCCGGAGAACCCGGGGCGATTCAGGTACCGCTCCATGAAGGACGCAGTATTCTGGGTGACGTTCCTCAGCCTCTTCCTCTTGGCAATGGGTCACGTCGTCAGCATCGCGAGGCCCCGGTGGCGAGTCTGGCCTCCGCCCAGCAGAGCCTCATGGCAGTATTGGTACAACTGGGGTTTGACGAGCCTGTGGCTGCTCGGCATCCCGATCTTGGGCCTCCTCGATTGGAACAGTTTCAGTGTCCCCCCGTGGCTCCGCGTCGCTGGTGGATTGCTCGCCCTCAACGGTACTTACTTCGCGCTGTGGGCCATCCGTGAGCTCGGGGTCAGAGAGACTCAAGGTCTTGGCGGCGAGCTCACTACGACAGGGCCGTATCGGTACTCCCGAAATCCGCAGTACGTCGGATATATCGCCTTGTTCCTTGGGTTCGGGCTGCTCTGCAATTCTGCGCCCACGCTTGCAGCGGTCGCCTTGTGTAGCGCTGGATTTGTCCTGGCTCCGTTCGCTGAGGAGCCTTGGCTTCGCAAACGTTTGGGTTCGTCCTATGAGGAGTACACACGCCACGTACCGAGGTTTCTTGGCCGTTCTTCCGCGACATGAAGTGCGGCTAACACGCCGCTGAAGCTGGTGGCGGCGGTCGCAGAGGCTTCACACGCGATCGCTGCTCGTGTTAAGGTCTAGACTGGCCGCAGCTTAGCGGCCAGACGTTGGGCGGCGTCAGGAGAGAAAGCCGCTCTGCCGAGTTGGAAGCCGTAGATCCCAATCGAACTCATCGCCGGGCCTGGGCATTCTGCTTCTGGGTCTTCTTGTCACCGCTCCTCTTCTACGTCGCGTATTCGGTGCTCAGCGCACCGGTTTACATCCTCTCCGCGTTTGAACTCACTCCTAAGTCAGCGTCTCTGTGGATGTGGATCGACCTCGTCCTGGGTGTCCTGCTTCTCTTCTACGTATTGCTTGTAATGGTTTGCTCTGGATTTTTCGTTTGGTGGCGTGGAAGCGAGTTCGGCAGCTTCCTCCTTTCTCCGATTCAAGCTCATCGCCTCGGGACGCCGCCCAACCAGCCACCGAACCTGACACCCCATAGCTCGGGCGAGGCGTGGTACGATGACGGCGGTGGCCGCAGCTTAGCGGCCAAACATTTGGCGGCGGCCCACTTGCATTGCAGACCGATCAACTCGACGGACCTCGACCTGGTAGCTGGGTGGAACCAACATCTCCAGATCGACGAGGGTGCGCCTCCGATGGAGGTGGCTGCGATCACAGCTCGGCTTCGCCGTTGGCTGGCCAACGAGTATCAGGGGCTTCTGTTCGAACTCGACTCGACACCGGTCGGCTATGCGCTGTTCCGGCCCACCGACCCTGACCTGAAGCGGGCCGATGGCATCTACCTTCGCCAGTTCTTCATTGCGCGTGAGCATCGTAGACGCGGGCTCGGTTCCCAGGCATTTGTCTTGTTTGTAGATCATGCGGTTTCTGGCCGAAGGGTCGTTCTCGAAGCCCTTGCCTCCAATCCTGGTGGTCAAGCCTTCTGGCAGTCCTTGGGTCTCAGGGTCTACAGCGTCGCTTTCGAGCGCCTGTCCGAGGCCACTGACCACCAAGCCGCCGAAGCCGAAGGTCCATAGCTCCGGCGAGGCGTGATGCGATGGCGGTGGTAGCCGCTGGCTGGCTAAGGGTTTGGGCTCCCTCGTGAGAATCAGCTGTATCCGTCATGGTGTGACAGACGCGAACCTCGCTGGGCGTTACAGCGGAGGGGACAAGGGTTCCCTGACCAGGCAGCAGCGAGAACAGCTGCTCCAAGTGTCCTTCGACTCCTCGCTGTACGATGCCGTATTCTGTAGCCCCCTCTCACGGTGCATCGAGACTGCGGAGTGTCTTCGCATACCCGGTTGGGTGCTGGATCCTCGAATTCAGGAGCGCAGTTTCGGAATCTTCGAGGGCCTGACGCACAGCGAGTGCCAGCAACGCTTCCCGACGGAGTACGCCTCCTTCCGGGTCTTCGACGCCGACTTCGTGATCCCCGGTGGAGAGAGCAGAGGCCAGCACTGGGCGAGAGTGTCCGACTGGATCTCCGACGTTGCGCCCGCGCACCAGGAGGTCCTCGCCATCACGCATGGCGGCATCATCGACTTCCTCTACAGGCTTGGGACTGGCCAGCCACTCCACGGTGACGACCAAGTCTTCAGCGCAGCCAACGCTACACTTTCGGTTTTCGAGGTGAGATGGCCAGACGTGCATCTCGCCAACTACAGCGTCCCTCTGGACACCCAACGCTCATGATGCGCCTGGTCGTCAACAGGCGCAGCTGCTAGCCCAACTTCCGCAGTTCAGAAGAAAGTTGGGGGTTTGTCGAGTCTTTCGCACGCGTAAGTGCGCGGGATCGCGAGGGTGCGAGTTCCGAGAGCGCGTGTAGTGCCGACCTACCCCCTTGCCAAGGGGTCGTGATGCCTGCGACAACCTTGGGCAGGGGGGAGAGACGGCGTGTATTTACGCCACTCGGTTCGCCGCAAGAACGGCAAGAAGCACATCTACTGGCGGCTGGTGCGCTCGGTCCGGCGCGACGGCAAGGTGGTCCAGGAGACGGTGGCGCAGCTGGGCGAGCTGGATGCCGAGGGCCGGGCGAAGGCCAAGGCACTGGCGCGACAGATCACGGTTCGCGGCGATCAGCGCGAGCTGTTCGAGGAGCCGGTGACCGGAGAAGCCACCGCCAAGGTACGGCTGGACCGCATCCGCCTGGAGCGAGGCCGCTCGTTCGGCGACGTCTGGCTGGGATGGCGGCTGTGGCAGGCGTTGCGGTTGGAGGCTCTGTGTGAGGAGCTCTTGCCTCGGGGCCGGGAGCAGGTGCCGTGGTCGGTGATGGCGGCCGTGCTGGTGATCGCTCGGCTCTGTGAACCTTCGAGCGAGCTGCACATCGCGCAGGACTGGTACCGGCACACGGCGCTCGAGGATCTGCTGGGTCTGCCCAGCGATCGGATCAACGACGATCGACTCTACCGGGCTCTGGATCGGCTGGTGCCCCACAAGCGGGCGATCGAGCAGCACTTGGTCAAGCGGCTCGGCGAGCTCTTCGACCTCTCCTATGACCTGCTGCTCTACGACGTGACCAGCACCTACTTCGAGGGTCTGGCGAAGCGCAACCCCCTGGCCCAGCGGGGCCACAGTCGAGACCACCGACCCGACTGCAAGCAGGTGTGTATCGCGCTGGTGGTGACGCGGGAAGGCATGCCGCTGGGCTACGAGGTGTTTGCGGGCAATCGGGTCGACGTGACCACGGTCGAGGAGATCGTGGAGACGATGGAGGCGCGCTACGGGATCGCGGACCGGGTGTGGGTGATGGACCGGGGGATGTCGAGTGCGGAGAACGTGGCGTGGCTCCAGGAGAGCGGGCGCCGCTACTTGATCGGGGCGCCCAAGAGCGAGCTCAAGAAGTGGAGCCGCGAGATCGCCGAGGCCCGCGACTGGCGTTCGGTGCGCGACGGGGTCGAGGCGAAGCTGTGCGCGGGCCCCGATGGGAGCGAGACCTTCTTGCTGTGCCGCTCCGCGGATCGCCGGGAGAAGGAGCGGGCCATGCACGAACGGTTCGCGAAGCGCATCGAAGCGCGGCTCGAGAGCCTTGGCCGACGACTGGAGCGCTCGCGCAAGCGGCTGGACCGGGAGGCGATCGGCCGCCAGATCGGGCGGATCCTGGGCCAGAACAGCCGCGCCGCCGGTCGCTACCGCATCCAGGTGGTCAACGACCCGACGCGGGCCTCGGGCCTGCGTCTGGCGTGGTCGGCCCAGCCCGAGTGGGACAGCCTGGGCCCAGCACAGCGAGGGCACCTACATCCTGCGCACCAACGTCCGCGACTGGAACTCCGAGGAGTTGTGGCGCACCTACATCCAGCTCACCGAGGCGGAGGCGGCCTTCCGGATCCACAAGAGCGACCTCTCGATCCGGCCCGTCTGGCACCAGAAACAGGAGCGGGTCGAAGCGCACATCCTGGTCTGCTTCCTGGCCTATGTGCTGTGGAAGACGCTCGAGCAGTGGCAACAACGAGCCGGGCTCGGCAACAGCCCCCGGACGATCCTGAAGGAGATCGGTCGCATCCAGAGCACCGACGTGGTGCTTCCCGTGGCCGAGCAGCCGGGTCGCGAGCTCCGAATCCGCTGCGTGGCCCGCCCCGACAAGGCCCAGGCGGTGCTGCTCGATCGGCTGGGGCTCCGGTTCCCCGAGCGGCTGCGCATCCCCCCGCACCTGCGCGAAATGTAGTGCCGACTCGGGACCGTAAGTGCCCGGAAATCCTCAAAACCAGCCCTTGAACTGCGGAAGTTGGGCTAGCACTCGCCCATGCCCAGCTCCATCGACGCCCTCCTCGCCGAACTCGGCCTCCAGCGGGGCGACCACGCAGTCCGCGAGCGGGGTGATGAGCCTGGGAGCGAGATCTGGCGAGCAGGTCTCACTCACCCGGTGCTCTGCCGGATTCTGGAGTCAGCGGAGGCGCTGGCACCCTTCCTGAAGCTCAGCCGGGATGTGGTGTTCGCCATGCTGCGCGACCTGGTGATCGAGGAGGCCGAGCGTAGCCCCTTTGGTCTGGTGGCCATCGAGGACGGGGCCGAGTCGAAGCGAGAGCCTGCGACACTGGGCTCGATGGGCTTGCAGGAGATTCTGGCCGAGGTCGCCCGCAAGGCCGCACCCAGCTTCGCTTCGCCGTTGCTCAAGCCACTCGTAGGCGAATTAAGAGACCCTGGGAGTGCGTCGAGCAGATCGCCGTTTGACTAACTCCCTTTCAACGCCACTCTCTAGGAAGCGTCTGGATCATTGTCGGATTAGGGCCAGCCCATGGCACTTCTCCCACTCGCGACTCAACCAACAGAGCAGAGGCGATCCTCTAGTGACGGAAAACAGAAGACGTTCTCGTTCTATTACGATTCTTAGCACCGTGGTCGCAGTCGCCTTTCTCGGCGCAGGGGTAGCCAAGCTGATCGGTGCAGAGCTGGCGGTCGAGACCTTCAGCCGTTTCGGGTTCACCGTGGGCTTCATGTACTTCATTGGTGCCGCCGAGGTTGCTGGCGGGGTAGGACTCTTCCTTCCACGGCTCGCACCCCTGGCGGCAGGGGGACTCGTCCTGGTCACGGGCGGGGCGGTGGTCCAACACGCCATTTACGACCCGATGGTGCAGGCACTTCCCGCCGCCACTCTTCTGGTTCTCTGCGCCTTCCTGGCCTGGGCGAGGCGCGGCGAGCTTGGAGCTGGACGCCCATAACACGCTGGCACTCCGCTTGCGATGATGTGATGCTGGCGGTGCGTTCCTCGATGCCCGGGGCCAGCTCCATCGAGCCCTTCAATCTTCTCCCCGTCCCGCCGAGCATTAAGCCGATCCAGCCGCCGACTCTGCCTCCCATCGGCACCGAGCACTGCGAGCTGGCGCGGCGGTGCGATTCAATGGGAAACTGCGTCTGGGATAAAGTGTGTTACTAGCTGCCGGGAGTTCTCTGACGAACCCTTCTGACAGCCCAGGACTTCTGCCGCTGTATTTCGAGCTCCAGCAGTAGAACGTACCCTTGCTGATCCCCTGCTCCCGGCACAGGTCGGCGACCCGCCGACCCGCCTCCGCCTCCTTCAGCACACCCAGGATCTGCTACTCACTGAAACGGCTCTTTCGCATCTCGTTCTCCTCCTGGTTCGAGGAGAACTCTCATTCTACGCCGACCGGAAAGCAGGGGTCAGGTCAGCGCGGTTATGGGATCGTCACCGCCTTACAGTCGATCGGCGTCCAGGTGACATCGCCGTCAGAAACGAAGTCTCCGTCGTTGTCGAACTGACCCGTACCACTGAAATCGGGCGCGCCGACCACCGAAAACGTGATGCAATTCCCGAACGAAGGGCTCAGCGAATGCACGAAGACACCAAAGACGACCTGACCGTTCGCACCCATAGTCGCCGAGCCCGAGGCCGCGGCCTTATTGCCGCTTTGGAGGTAGACACCATACAGGGGTGTCGTCTTGCCGGCCTTCTTGACCGGCTTCACCTTTTGGAACACCAGGGTGCCGGTTCCACCGAAAAGACTCACGCATGCGTCCTTCGCTACCGCCGCCGGGGGCATCAACAGCGTCAAAGCGGCGACAACCGAACTGAGATAGAGAACTCGCTTCATCAGAAACCTCCTTGTCGTGGAGTTGACCCGCTTCCGCGGACGGTCTCCGGTTTGATTGCCTAAGCATAAGTCTTCCAGTCTCGTGTATTCGAGCACAAACGGTCAACCGCCGGTCTTCTTCCAGGATTCCGAGGACTTGAGGTCGCGCGGGAGCATGACGGTCTCCTCGATCTCCGGCCGAACTCGAAGAAGCGCGGAACCAGCCGAAAGACCCCACCCTCTCTTCACTTCCAGGTCCTCCGGCGCGACAACTTCGCCTGCATTTACTGTGGCCGGAGGCCGCCCGACGTGAAGCTCCACGTGGACCACGTCGTTCCCTGGTCCAAGGGCGGTCCCACCTCCCTGGAGAACCTCCGAGCAGCCTGCTCGGACTGCAATTTGGGAAAGGGGGCAAGCTCCCTCTGAGACGAGCTGTCCGCCGCGCTGGTCCGCACGTGCAACGGCCCCGGGAGTCATGTTAGGATCGCGCCGGATTTCCCTACCCCCGACTGTGGGAAGATGGATCTTCAGGATCTCTCATTTCGCCAGGCAGTACTGAGTGCAATCCAGGAATGCGATCGTCTCGGTCGAGACGAATTCCTCAGCAGGTACGGCTTCCGACCAGCTCGCAGCTACTTTCTGACCTACGAGGGAAGGCGCTACGACTCGAAGGCCATCGTCGGTGCGGCACATGGCTACGAGTTCTCCGATGGAGGCCCTGTTCCGGTCAGATACCCGGAACTTCCCGCCATCGTTTACATTTTTCGAAGCTGCATCGAAGGGAAGCCTCAGGTCCGGGTCCCGCGATCGCGCCAGCGCTTCCGGAGTGCCGCCACCAGCGACTGCCAGGCGCCGCGGGTCGCCATCTCCATGTGGTCTTTGGCGATCTTGATCTCGGCGCGGCGCATCTCGGTCAGGATCGTCTCCAAAGGACGCCCATCGGTGTTGTAGATCTCGTATTCGACACTCTTGCCCGAGTGGTTCAGCACCCCGCGCTGGATGATCTTGCGGATGGTCCGCGTGGGCAGGACGTGGCGAGGCAGGAAGGGCCGGTAGTCTGCGTGGTCGTCGATCCGGATGTTGGCGGCCCTGGCGATCACCTGGCAGGCCGAGTTCGCACAGGTCAGTGTGCGATGCTCCCGGCCGCTGAACTCCTCGAGCTTGCGCCGGATCGCGTGGATCGACTTGACGGGGACGCCCGTAAGGCGGATCACGATTCCTGGATAGAGATAGTCGCGGCTCTTGACCGAGAGCCGCCGGAAGATGTTCCCGTCGAAGCGGGCGCTACCCACGTTGAGGTAGATGTGGGAGGGCGGGCGGATTCCGATCAGCAGCTCGGTGGAGTCGGATCCGCGCAGGTCCTCGATCGCGATCCGACCGTTCGGGTCGCGCGCTCTCGAGGGGATCGCGAAGACCCGCACGCGCTTGCCCTGGAAGAGCTCCTCGCGGACGGAGATCGGCACCTCCGGGTCGGTCCGTAGCCGGCCGCTGACGGGCGCGGATTCCAGGGAGCCCCAGTAGCGAATTCCGTCGAGCTCCAGGTCGAGGCGCCTCTCGATCTGGGCGACTCGATCCTGCCCGAGAAGGCAGTGGCCATCCGTCGTGAGGTTCTCCAACCAAGCCAGGCGAACCATTCGGTTCAGCATCTCGCCACCGCCCGTCGCGAGGAGCCCATCGATCGCGGCAGTGCCCAGGCCCTGGCTCACCACCACGCGGCGGCGGCGATCCTCCGGGGTGTCGGAGAGCGACGGAAGATCCAGGAAGCGGGCGTTGTCGAGGTAGGTCACGGGGACCAGACGGAGCGGGTGGCCCTGTTCCCGGATCCTCCGCACCAGACCCTCTCCGAAGTTCCGCCGCGGCGGGCGGGTTCCACGGAACCCCTCGGAGACGCTCCCCTCCGGGTAGATCAGCAGGTTTCGCGAGACGCACTCTGCCAGTACCGCCAGCGCGCGCTCCACCGCGGGGCCGCGCCCACCCCCCACCGGGATCAGCCCCCGGGTGTGCGCCGCCCGTTCCTTGAGAAAGCGCGGCACCAGGGGCAGCTGATCCACCGCGTTGAAAACCAGGTAGTCGCGCAGCCCCAGGTGGGAGAAGGTGACGTTGTCCGTGACCCCGTGCCGGTGGGCGGGAGCCAGCAGATACACCGTCTCTTCGTCGCCGCTCCTCGGGAGATGCTCGCGGCCGCTGACTTGCACCTCGTAGCCGCGCAGCGCGCCGTAGGCCCGAAAGAAGTCGTCGACCCGGTTGGTGAAGGGAGTCCCCGTCTCGGGTGACTTCTTGGAGATCACCGCATGGACCATGCGGAGGGCCGCCACCAAGAGGCGAAGCACGGTTGCGAATCGCCTGCCCGCCCAAAGGAGTCCGCGTCCCGCGGTGTGAAGCCAATCTGTGACGGAGAGCGGGCTCCGGGGCATGGTCGGGTCCAGGCGGCGGATTCGCCGGGAGAACTCCACCACCCCGGCGTAGAAGCGCTGGTAGACCGCGATTCGACGGTGGTCCTGCGCCGTGCCGTGCAGGTTTTCCAGCTCCCGGTAGCGGGCGGCGAGCTTCTGGAGCCGGCGTTGACGGAGCGCGATCGAGCGAATCCCGTGGCGCCCGTAGAAGACGCCCATCGTCTCGACCGCGCGGTCGAGCTCGCTGACCACCTGCGCCATGAACTGCACGTGCTGGAGCCGCTGGAACTCGTCGAGGCTCGCCAGGAAGTCCCTCTGGGCCTGGTCGGCCTGGCCCAGCCGGGCCGCGCGCTCCTGGTCGGAGAGCTTGCCCTCCGTCAGCAGGGCGTGGATCCCGCGGTAGCCAAGATCCTGCTCCTGGAGCTCTTCCCACTCGGACTCGAGAGCGGCCTCGCGGCGACGGAGCTCCTCCAGGCCCGGCCAGGCCATCGCGCGACGCGGCGAGAGCGAGGACCGCGAAGGAATCTGCGGGTGCTCGTCGCGGCTCCCGCTCATTGATCGCGCGTCCAAGCTGCAAAGCCGTCTTCCCGCTGCCGCGTCGCTCGCGTCACCGCGACGAGCCACCGGGCGGCCCGGGCCAGTCGCACCGGAAGGCCCGTCCTCTCCGCCTCCTCGATTGCGCTGTCGATCCGATGGTGAGCCTTCGCGTGCGAGGTTGCCCCCCGGGCTCGCTCGACGAAGCCCGCGCTGCGGTCGATCAGTGCCTCGATCTCCACCCGCTTCCGGCGAATGGGCGGCAGGTGACGGGAGCACTCCACCATCTCGCCCTCCAGGAGGTCGGCCAGCAGGTGGTACTCGAGCGCCTCCAGCTCGGCCAACTTCCGGTAGATCCTGCATCGATGGGACCAGTGAATCCAGCGTAGCGCGAGAGCCGCGGCCGAGAAGCCCGAGCCGAGCTGCTCGCGGAGAGCGGCGGTGAGGCGCTCGCCTTGCTCGATCACCCGTGCCCGGGTGGGGACGATCGTCTCGCCGATGGCTTCGAGCAGCTGGCGGGCCTCGCCCTGGAGTGGGACCTCGGGCCGCAGGCGCGCCAGCAGCTTTCGGCGATCTGCCGGCGCCGACAGGATCTTCATCAGCAGGATCTCCTCGTAGAGGTAGGCGTTGCTGCGCAGCGGGTTTGCACGGAAGAGGAACTCCGGGTCCGAGATCATCGCGCGCAGCTCGGACTGGAGCAGCACATTGGGTTCTGGCGGGCGTCCCCGCAGCCGATCGAGCCAGGCGCGGGCGCGGCTGCGGCGGACGCGTACGCATCGCTCGCCGGTGTCGAGCGCGAAGCGGTGGATGTTGCGCGCGTCGCGGGGCTGAATTCGGAGTGCCCGATCGCGAAGCTCGTCGAGCTGGCTCAGCGAGTAGCCGTACCGCCGCCTGCCGAGCTGGCTCAGAATCTGGCCGCGAGCGAAGAGATAGCCCGCCGTCCAGAGCTGGGTGTTGAGCGGGACGTACTCCATCACGGGGATGGTCCAGGCCAGCCCTGCGAAGTAGAGGGCGGGATAGATTCCGAAGGCCTTGACGGAGCCGAAGGCCACGTCGAAGAGCCCGATGTCCCAGTGCTCCTGGAAGAGCTCCCGCACCTTGCGAACCGTCCACTGCCTCGCCAGCTCGAGCCGGCGAATCCAGTGCACCCCCCGGGCGCGAGTGCCGGCCTGCCGGCTCTTCCGGCTCAGCTCGGCGACGCTGCACCGCGCCAGCCGCGAGAGCTGCTCCTGAGCGGCCGGCAGCGGAGTTGCCTCACGCGCGAATCTCGTCTCGGATTCCGACGACATCGAGCCTCCCTAGGCGGGGCCGGGCGGTGCGGCGCAGGAGCCTTCCAGCGAGACCCGGAAGGGGCCTCTTCGCTTGCGGCTGGGAAGGAACGAGGCCAGCAGCCCCATCAGCGCACCCGCCAGGTGAGCGAGGGGGACCGAAACGATTCCAGGAGCCAGGTCGCCAACGAAGAAAGTTCCTCCATTCGTCATTTCGAAGCCGGTCTTGAGGGCAAAGGCCAGGCAGAACACCAGGGCGATCGCCAGCGCGGCAGAGTTCCCCCTCTTCCACTGCTCGTGCGCCAGCTCGCCGCCCAGCAGAGCGAAGAGCGCAGAGTCGATGCCGGAGAGACCCGCGTAGAGCTCGAGCTCCGGCAGCAGGATCCAGACGGCGCCCGGGATCGCGATGGCCGAGGCCACCAGGCAGGCGATGAGTCGCTCCCGGCTCCGTAGCTCGCAGACCACGCCCAGCGCCAGGAAGGTGCACACGTCCCATAGGAGATGGCTGTGCGACCAGTGGACGAAGTGACCGGTGATGAGTCGCCAGAGTTCTCCCGTCGCGATGAGATCGCGCTGGTAGGCGAGCCCCGCGCCGGCATCCGGCAGCAGTGAGACGCCGCCGGCGACGGCAGCCAGCAGCATCACCAGCCAGGGGGGAGCCGGGCTCAGCCCGGCTCCCTCGGCATCGCGCTCTGCTCGCGCGCTCACGAGTCCTCCTGCCCACTGGCTCGACGCCGCCCGGCCAAGGCCAGCGCCCCCAGTCCGAGGGCGAGGGCGCCGGTCAGCGGATCGATCGCCCCGCCGCCGACATCGGGCACCGGCAGCTGGAACATGGGCTTCTGCTCGTCCACGCGATGCCTGCGTACCGGCTGGCTCCGTCGCTGTGCCTGGGCCTGGTGCTCGACGGCGATGCGCTGACGGTTCCGCCTCTCGATCTGGTGGCGATCGAAGGAGGCGTCGTTGAGGACCAGCATCGAGGTCTCGTCGGTCACCAGCTGGTAGCCGAGGCCGAGATCGCGGACCGCGTCGCGGGATTCCTCCAGGTCGAGGCGCCCGGTATTGGCCAGGCTCTCGATCTCTTCGATCCGGCTCATGGCCCAGAGCCGCTCGAGCTCCGGGTTCGTCGGTGTCGACCTCGGGGAACTCGAAGCGGGTCGTGTAGGTCTTGTCCTCGCCCGTCAGCCGCGCGTTCAGCTCAGTGTGGCCGCGCCCGCGCCTTCGTACCGGCCGAAGAGCACCAGCTGCTGGCCGCGGTAGATCTTGCCCAGCACCTCGCCGGTGGTGTCGAAGGTCTTCACGCCGCGGATCTCGAACTCGGCGTCGTGCAGCGCCTCGTGGGTGATCTTGCTCTTGGCCAGCATGATCTGGCCGATGATGTCGTCGGCGTTCGAGACCCGCGCGTAGAAGCCGCCGCTGGCATCGGCGATCATCCGCATCAGCGGCCAGTTGGCGCTGTTGCCCATCAGGAAGCCGAAGAGACGCACGTCGTACTGCTTCATCAGCTCGTGAAACGCCGCGGGATCGCACCACGCCGGTGTTGGTGACGCGCGTCGGTCACCAGGATCACGCTGGTGGCGCGGTCCGCATCCAAGTCGTCGCAGCGCTCGAGCGTGATGCCAGCGTAGAGATTGGTGCTGCCGCCGGCCCGCAGCGCCTCCACGTTCGCGGATGTATCGGGCCACGTTCTCCGGCGTGGCCGGGATCCAGCCGCGGGTCAGCTCTCGCGCGCCGTCGTTGAAGGTCACGATCCGGAAGCGGTCGCCGCCGTCGAGCTCGCCCAGCGCCTTGGCGACACCATGGGCCAAGGTCTGGATCTTGCCGGACATGCTTCCCGGAGACGTCCAGCACGAAGATGTAGTCCGCACCGCCGGTGATGGGCTGGAGGTCCAGGCCCGGCGTCACCACCATCATGAAGGTTCCCGGCGCAGTCGGCATCGGCCCGGTAGGGATCACCTCGACGCGTCCCGGCAAGCTCGTCCTGCAGGCGGTAGTAGAAGACGAAGTCGCGGTCCAGCTTCGCCCCCTGCCGCTCGCAGCTGCACCTTGTAGTGCCCCTCGCCCAGCTCGGTGACAGCGGCCTGGCCCTCGAAGCCGGGCACGCGCACGTCCGCGACGGGCCAGGCGCTCTTGAGCTCGAGGTCGACCGAGAGGAAGCCCTCGACCTGGGTGTTCGGGAACCCAGAAGCTCTTGGCGATCTCGTCGGTGCCGCCATCCTCCAGCGGGTAGAGATATCGCCCTACCCCGCTGTCGATCTCCAGAGGCTGGTAGTAGACGAAGCGCAGGCGCGTCTCCGTCCTGGGCGCGGATCGGCGAGACCCGGAACTCGTAGGTCTGGTAGCCGTTCTTGGAGGCGAGGCCGGCGTCGTTGCCCTGGTCGCGTTCCTCCTCGTAGATCCGCTCCGCCTCCCCCTTCTGCGATCACCTCCCCGTTGATCTCCGTCTCGCCGATGAAGATCGTGACCTCGGAGAGGCTGGCGCTGCGCGGCACCGGGAAGGCGTAGATCGCCTTCCAGGTCGACCGGGTTCGGGTTGAAGAAGATCTGGGTGACCTCGGTCTGCGCGAAGCCGTTGTTGATCACGATCTGGGCGTGGTGCTCGCGGATCTGGATCGGCGCGCCGGACGAGCCCGCCGGTGTGAGCGTTCCAGCCGCTCCCGCCCCGCTGGCGGCGAGCAGGGCGGCGACCGCGACGAAACAGTTTCGGATTTGAGAACGCATGCTGGGATCTCCTCTGGTGAGATGGGTGGATGAATGCCTCGCACCGCTCATAGAGCACCCGGCGTGCCAGATCTGACCAAAATCCAGAAAACTTCGAAAAATCAGGTAGATACAAAGACACGCGAGCTCCTGGGGGGCTTCGAGAAGACATCGAATCGTGCATTCATTGTTCATTGATGTACATTCTTTGCTGATCCATGGCATTCGTCAGCGACACGGAACGAGAGATCCTCCGCGCCATGTCAGGGCTTGCCATGTGCAACCCCTTCCTGCCGGAGCGGGTGGAGAATGAGCGGCAGGCCCTGGGGAGCGACTTCACCCCGTTGACCGCGGTCTGGCACGAAGGCGGCGACCTCGAGGTGGAGAACCCCAACGTCGAGCGGGTCGCGGAGCTCGGCGAACGCCTCGCGCCGGAGCTGCGCGCCCGGCTGGCGCGCGGTGCACGCGCGTCGGCTGACGAGCTACGCGACTACCAGGGGCTGGTCTTCTACCTGCTCTACTACCGGTACCTGCACGTCTTCCACGACCTCGTGGAGAGGGGCAAGCAGGGCCGCCCCACCACCACACGAGTGTCGGCCTACGCGCGCTACCGGGAGGACGCCGAGCATTTCCTGAAGCTGCCTGGTGTGAGACTGCCGCTGGAGGTCGACACCGCCCACCTCTTCGCCTGGGGCTACCAGGTTCGACGCGGCTTCGAGGGCACCTTCCGGGGGATCCACGGAGGGTCGATGCCCGCGGCGCGGCTGCGCGCGGCCGTCTGGCAGTCGATCTTCACCCACGACATGCAGCGCTACGGGCGCGCGCTCTACCGCTCGCATGAGCGACGTGACCACACTGATCCTGGGCGAGTCCGGCACCGGCAAGGAGCTGGTGGCCCGCGCCATCGGGCTGGCGCGCTACATCCCCTTCGACCCGGAGCACCAGTCCTTTCAGGAGGACTACACCGGGGCGTTTCACGCGGTGAACCTCTCCGCTCTTTCGCCCACCTTGATCGAGTCGGAGCTCTTCGGCCATCGCCGGGGCGCCTTCACCGGCGCGCTCGAGGACAGGGAGGGCTGGCTGGAGGCCTGCTCGGCGCTCGGTAGCGTCTTCCTGGACGAGATCGGGGAGCTCGAGCCGTCACTCCAGGTAAAGCTGCTGCGCGTCCTCCAGGCGCGAAGTTTCCAGCGGGTGGGCGAGACCCAGGACCGCCGCTTCCAGGGCAAGCTGATCGCGGCCACCAATCGCGACCTGGCCAACGAGATCGCATCGAGTCGCTTCCGGGACGACCTCTACTACCGCCTCTGCGCCGACGTGATCCGCACCCCGACGCTGCGCGAACAGATCGCCGACTCGCCGGGCGAACTCCCCGGACTCATCTCGGTTCTCGCCCGCCGGATCGTGGGCGAGCCCGACGCCGAAGCGCTGACACGCGAGGTGATCGCGTTCGCGACCAGGGAGCTCGGCCGCGAATACCCCTGGCCCGGAAACGTGCGGGAGCTCGAGCAGTGTGTACGCAACGTGCTGATCCGCGGACACTACCGGCCCCCCGAGATTCCGCTGCCGAGTGGCGGTGACGAGCTCGCCGAGCTGCTGCGAAGTGGTAGCCTGAGCGCGAACGACCTCCTGTGCCGCTACTGCACCCAGGTCTACGCCCAGACGGGGAGCTATCAGGCCGCCGCACGCCGTTTGGGGCTCGACAGGCGCACGGTCAAAGCCAAGGTCGACGCCGAGTTGCTGGAGCGCCTGCGCCGCTGAGCAGATACCGTGCTGTGTATCGTCGGCTCGCAGACGAAGCAGGGTTCGGGCCCGTGCGTGGCTTGGTCAGGTGCTCGCGGCGCCTGTCCATCCCAATGACTCGATCCCCGACTGGGCACGCATTCGGCCTGGCTGCACGTACACCCTGCCCTGCGCTTCTTCCACGGAACCACCGCTGCCTCGCAAGAATCCCAGCGTACCGTTGAGCCCGAAGGCTCAGCTCCGGGAGACGTGAGCAGGCGAATCCGTCAGCGGATCAGCGCCGAGACGGACTCGATCGCACGCTCCTCACCGATGTCGCGGCGGACGACCTTGTAGATCTCGTACACCTGGATCGCGCTCGTCACGAGCGGCTCGTTGCCTTGGATGTAGCGCGCAAACTCGTCTGCCTTGGGACGGGCTGCGAGGTATTCGATCCAGCCGCTCGAGTCGACCAGAATCAAAGGCGGTCGTTCTTGTCTCGAAGGCCCTTGCGCCGCGTCCCGCGAGCGACACCCCGCAGCTCGGCCAGAGGCCGCTCGGGAACGAGGTAGAGGATGCCGCTCTTCTCGATCACGGTGAGCTTGGCCCCGGGCTCCAGATCGTCGAGGTGCTGGAGGGGATCAGGGGCGGCAGCAGAAACCAGCGTGTCGATGTGAACACGGACGATGTCGGCGAGGCGGTTCGGTTCTTGGTTCGAGCGGCCTATCTCATGGCTTGCGCATCCGTAACGATGGACTCTCCATCTGACAACATGAGCGAGTTGTCCAGCGAATCACCGAGCGCCTCGCTCCAGCCGCGCGGCTATCTTCGAGAACGGGCCACTCAACGGGCTCGTGTCCTGAACGCGGGAATGGCCTCGGTCGCTCGCGGCGTGAGTCCATCATGAATTCGACTGCCTCTCCTCACTGATCCGCAGGAACTCGTCGCACATGGCCTCGATCGCCTCCGGCCGGTGCCCGGCGCCCTCCGGATCGCTGTACCAGCAGGGGATGAAGCCGCCGTCCGGCCGGCCCAGGAGGTCGACCATGCTTCGGCAATAGGCGCGAATCTCGTCAAGCGTTCCCTTGACCATGGTCTGCTGAATATCGACGGGCGAGTAGAAGGTCAGGCGTCCGCCGAAGCGCTCGCCCAGCAGCTCCAGGCCCATGTTCTCCTGTTGATCCATCTGGATCACGTCCAGTCCGATCTCGATCAGATCTTCGAGGATGGCGACGATGTGACCGCAGCTGTGCAGGAAGTTCAGCAGCCCGGCCCGGTGGGCGGCCGCGTAGACCCGGGCGTAGCGCGGCTTCCAGATCTCGCGCCACGTGCCCGGGCTGATCATCAGCCGGTCCTGCAGCCCCCAGTCATCGCACCACATCAGCCCGTTGGCGCCGGCCGCCGCGTACTTCTCGATCGCGACGAGGTTCATGTCGACCAGGACGTCGATCAGCCGGCCGAGTTCGCGGGGGGACTCGTGGATATCGATCCAGGTGTTCTCCAGACCCCGGATGAAGTGGACGCGTTCGTAGAGCGAAACGCCGTGGGCGAGGATGAATCTGTCACCGGCCTGCTTCCGGGACTGGGCCAGGTACTCGAAGCGCCGGGGATCGCGGACGTCGGGGATCGCGAGATCGTCCCAGTCGGCCCAGTCCGCGAGCGGAAACTCCTTGACCTCCCCGACGTCGGACACTCCGGCGTTCTCCCAGACCGAGCCCCAGGAGTCGACCCCAACGCCACCGAAGGGTCGCGCATCGGGGTGGGGAAACATCCCCATCCCGGCGAAGTCGCTTCCGAAGCGGGGTGGAAAATCCCGAGGGAGCCGCTCCGGTCCCTCGAAGCGAATCGTCCGCTCGATGATCTCACGGGGTGTCATCGCCATCTCGGAAAGCTAGGTGGAGACCCGTCGCGCTGCAAGTGATTCGCTCCGCTCTGCGGGTCGTGGCAGCGCCAGAGGAAGCGCCTTGATTCCTGTCCCGGTCAAATACTCGGAACTTCCCGCGATTGTTTACATCTTCGGATCGCAGATCCGAATGAGGCCACGCGGTACGCTCGGGGCAGTCCTTTCACACAGGAGCCTCAATGGGCGCACTGCGACTCGTCACCGCCCTCCTCACGCGCTGTGAAATTACAGATCCAGCCGGGCATCCTGTCATAGTGATGGCAGAAACCATCTCCCAGATCGATGCCAAGGGTTGACTTCGGGAAGAGAGAAAATTCATTCGGAACTGGATTGGTCATCTCTCTACACACTCTGATAGAATCTTTCATGGAGCCAGCCTCCTTCGGCCTCGAGCCCGCCAATGTGTTGGAGTCCAAACGGTACTCCGGGTGAGGCTGGCTTTCTCATCCCATCTGAGATGCAGCAGGGGCACGGACAAGGCCACGAGTTCACGGATCATCGCGCCAACCCTCGACCCTACCAGCTACCCCGTCAGCATGCCCCCGTCGACGACCAGGACGTGGCCGGTGACGTAGGCCGAGGCATCCGATGCCAGGAATACCGCCACGCCCCGCACGTCGTCCTCCTCGCCAGCACGCCCCAGTGGGATTCCGCTGAGCACGATCTGCTTGACCGCTTCGAGCGCCGGATTCTCCAAGAAGGCCATCATGTCGGTGCGGAAATAGCCGGGGGCGATCGCGTTCACGCGGATGCCGCGGGGAGCCAGCTTCACCGCCAGATTCTGCGTCAGGTTGATCACCGTGGCCTTGGAGGCGCTGTAGGCGACGAAGGGGTGCCCCTCTTCCCGCGTTCCCTTGAAGCCCACGATCGAGGCGACGTTGATCAGCGAGCCTCCTCCCTGGTCCTTCATCAGATTGGCCCAGCCCTGGGAGAGCAGCCACAGGCCCCGCACGTTCACCTGGAAGGTCTCTTCCCACTGATCCAGCGGATAATCCAGAGTCGGAGCCGGGTGGGCGATTCCGGCGTTGTTGACGAGCACATCGATGCGCGGGAAGCTGCGCCGGGCCGCGGCGAGCATCTCGTCGATCGCGCCCGGATCCCCGACGTCGCACACCAGCGGCAGGACACGCACGCCGAACTCCGCCTCCAGTTCGTCAGCTGCCCGCTCGAGAGTCTCGAGGTTGCGCGACGCGAGGATCAGATCGGCGCCGGCCTCGGCCAGCCCCGTCGCAATGAACCTGCCGATTCCGCGGCCACCTCCAGTGATGAGGGCGACCTTCCCTTCCAGCGAGAACAGGTTTCGTCGCGTCAATCCGGTTCTTCCTCTTGCAGTGTCACCCGGTAATGATCGAGCTCCCCCATGGAAGCGGCACCGGCGTGCGAATGGTCCGATTGAAGTACCGCCATGTTACCAGAGGGCTCCCACACCCACCGAGACCGGCGCAGGGATCCACTGGAGCCCTCCTGTCCCGGGAAGCTCAACGGGGAATCGAGAATGAGCGGCAGCTGTCTGGCGCGAAAGGGCACCTCACCATCGGAGATCAGGTCGGCCACGATCTGCCCTGCGCCCGGGCTCAGACAGATCCCCATCGCCCCAAAATTCGTAGCGACGTAGCCGTTCTCCGATGCCGGCTCTCCTGATTCCCCGGCCGTCTGCGGACACGCGGAACCCCGGCGCCAGGGTCGTTGCGGGTCGCCGGTTGCGGTGGGGTCACCCGCGCGGGTTGCCCTCGGTCGTGCTCTCGGCGTGGCCGCTCGGCAAGGGTGTCGGCATGCAGCGGTCGAGGTCCGGGTTGTACATCAGACGATAGGAGAACCCCGGGTTGCCCTGCGCTGCCATGGTGTCCCAGCCGCTGATCAGATACGGACAATCGTTGTTGAAGCAGATGTACACGTACTCGTTCGGCCACTCGCAGAAGGGCGACGCCGGGAGATCGAACCTCACCAACCGCTCTTCGCAGTAGGGGCAGCAGAGTGTCTCCCGCACGCGCTCCTTGCGCTCCCGGAGCACCTCGGAGGGCGGGCCCGGATCCGGCTCCGGTGGGACGTCCGGGCGGGGCACTCGATCCGGGGAGGCGCCCTTCCTCTCCGCGTAGATCGCCCATATCGGATCGCTGGGAATTCCGAGACCGGCGTACTTGTCGTCCTTTGGGCGCGGCTTCCCTCTCGAGCAGAACAGCTTCAGCGGCCCGAAATCCGGAACCGAGCGAAAGTACTCGTGGACGATGAGCTGGCGCGTGATCTCGTTCGCCTCTCTCCAAATCTTGACCGCCTTCTGCGGGAACAGCCGGTTGGTGAAGATGACCAGGAACAGGCCACCCGGCTTGAGCACCCGGGCGACCTCGGCGAACACCTCGAACGGTCTGATCAGGTAGTCCACCGAGGCGGTATTGAGAACCACGTCAAAACCGGCGTCTCCGAACGGCAGCCCCGGCTCCTTGTTGAGATCGTGGAGCAGGTACCGACTGAGGCACTCGTTCTGCCGCAGCTCCCTTTCGCCGAGACCGAGACCGACCACCTCCGCCGGCTGCACCGTGCTCGGGATGTGAGAGTGCCAACCCGCCATCAGGTCGAGGATGACCGGCTTGGCCTCCACGCACAGCGTTGCGATCAC
Organism: uncultured delta proteobacterium; assembly: GCA_963722885.1. Classification (GTDB taxonomy): domain Bacteria; phylum Myxococcota_A; class UBA9160; order UBA9160; family UBA6930; genus CAVXZE01. The sequence goes on along the minus strand of CAVROS010000036.1, from coordinate 35,113 downwards.
ACGCTGCACCGTCTGTCGCGCCCGAGCATCCATGTGGTAGACGCATCGCTCCCGGGCGTAGAAGACGGAGTCATCGGCCTCGTCCAATCTCGAGAAGGCATCTGCCGCCTTGAACTCACCCGGCGGAAGCGTCAGCAAACGTTCCGACGACACTGGGAGGGCCCCCCTTCATCTTCTTCTGGTGCTTGGTACGAACTTAGTCCGGACTTCCTCGATGGCAAGAAAATCAACTCCGCTGCCATGATCGTGCGGGGAGGCGATATGGCACGGAGGGGCTACCCGCCTGAGTTCCGGCGGTGCGTAGTCAACGTGGTCGAAGCCGGCCGGAAGGTGTGGCGTCAGCGGCAACTCCTCGGAAACCTCGCCACTACACGGAAAGCCCGCCGGGCGCAGCATTTCCGAAAGCGTCGGAAGATCAGATACTTGGAGAGAATCGGATCCCCAGCCTCCGAAGTTGGGAGTCGCAGGTTCGAATCCTGCCTGGCGAAGAGCGGGGACGTTCCTTGCGTTCTTGCGTTTCTTGGGGGCCGTTCACACTCGCCCTTACTCCGCTCGAGCGCTCCGGTGGTTACAGTTCCGCTGGAAGAAGACAGCGACTTCAGCCTTTGCGACCTCACCGGCCGCGACACCGCTCACCAGATCGAAGAGGGCATCCGGCTCAGCAGCGAGTCCGAGGTCGTTGAGACCCAGGAAGACCAGCGCCGTCATCAGCGCCGTACGCTTGTTTCCATCGACGAACGGATGGTTACGAGAGATGTGGAACAGGTAGGCCGCGGCCATCTCGAAGGCGCTCGTGTGGAGGTAATCCCCTTCGAAGGTGGTCTCCGGAGTCCCGAGCGCCGACTGCAAGAGGGCCAAGTCGCGGATTCCGCTCCTCCCCCCGTAACGTCGAATCTGGTCTGCGTGGATCGCCAGGACCTCATCGAGCGTGAGAAAGCAGGGATCGGTCACTCCGCAAGTCGCTGGAAGACGCCGCCGTACTGCTCGTGCGCCTCGGAGACGAGTTCCCGGACCTTCGCAGCGCGTCTGCGCTCGCGAACGGGTGAGATGACGAGCACGTCGCCATCGGTCGAGAGCTCGAGCTCGGTCTCGGCGTCGATATCGAGGGCCTCGAGCAGGGGCTTGTCGATCACGAGCGCGAGGCTGTTTCCGGAGCGGGTCAGTCGCTTGGTCATTGGTACGGACTGTACAATTGATTCGTACGTACAACAATTCCGTGGGTCGATCAGTCCGGCATGGAGGCGCCCAGCTCACGATCGCCGGTCACTCCTCGAAAACTCGCCACCATACGGAAAGCGCGACGGGCGCAGCATTCTGAAAAGTGCCTTGAAATCAGCAGTTTGTGGCGATGCTGAGCCCCAGCCTCCGGAGTTGGGTGTCGCAGGTTCGAATCCTGTCTGGGTCACCATCCTTCACTTGGCGAAGAGCGGGGACGTTCCTTGCGTTCTTGCGTTTCTTGGGGGCCGTTCACACTCGCCCTTACTCCGCTCGAGCGCTCCGGTGGTGACAGTTCCGCTGGAAGAAGACAGCGACTTCAGCCTTTGCGACCTCACCGGCCGCGACACCGCTCACCAGATCGAAGCAGGCATCCGGCTCAGCAGCGAGTCCGAGGTCGTTGAGACCCAGGAAAACCAGCGCCGTCATCAGCTTATCGGACGCAATGCCGAGCTGAAATTTCCTGTCCGCTACATGGCCTTGGACTCGTCCTCGCGGGAGACAGGTTCGACGGTCGACGCTCGAGGGCGTATGCTCGGCCGCTCGAGTGTCACACTGGAACACCCGGCCACGGAGAAGCTGGAAACGCGCGAGACATTGGATTCAGCCGGGTCAGATCGGGCCCTGCTGCCGGCGAAGCCCGCCATGAGGAGGTGTGATGGACCGCGGAGAACTCTATGAGGCACTTCGTGTGGTCATCGGCCGAGGTCGAAACGAGCTGCAGACTGGCCGCGCTTCGCGGCTGTTCCGACACGAGGCAACGACCAAGCTACTGACGAATATGTTCACCGAAAGGGAGGCAGAGCTCGTCGTCAAATGCTTCGACAGCTGCGGAGAGGCTCTGATCGCCGAAGAGCTGGCTCAAAAGACAGGTATCCCGGAAGACGAGCTATGCGCCGTCTTCGACGACATGGACCACAAGGGGAAGCTGCTCAGGCTGGGAAAGACGAAGTACATGCTGCTGCCGTACATCCCGTCCGCCTCGGAGAGATACTTCATGCGCCGCCGGGATGACCCGGAGAGGATGAAACGCGTGGCTGAAGCGCAGTCGGAGCTGTTCAGACTGGGGCTGATCGATGAACTCAGTGCTGGTGGCTACAGCCAGTTTCGCGTGATCCCCAGCATCGAGCCGATCAAGCGAACGATCGCAGTGAACGCGTCGGTCGAACCCGAGAATGAGATTCTACCCTACGAGATACTGGAGGATCACATCGCCAGAGTCGAGCCCCAGGTATTCGCGGCGATTCCGTGCCCCTGCCGGAGCGCCGCTGAGCTGGCCGGCAATCCCTGCGAGCGCGCCAGCGAGAACTACTGCACCGTCGCAGGCGCGGTGGCTGCACACGTCGTCAGACAGGGTATCGGGAAGGAACTGACGCGCGAAGAGCTGCTGGCACTCATGAAGCGGGCCGAGGCGGACGGACTGGTGCATCAGACCACCAATATCCAGGACCGGACCATGTTCATCTGCAACTGCTGCCCCTGCTGCTGCCCCTATCTGATCTCCCGGAAAAAATTCCTGAACGACGGCGCCAGCGCCAAATCCGACTTCGTACCCGTCATCGACGATGAGCCCTGCACCCTATGCGAGGATTGCGTGGACGTCTGCCCGATGGAGGCCTTGTACCATCACTGGCCCCACACGCCCGACGGCTCTGACGATTTCATCCGCCTTCGACCGGAGCTCTGCATCGGCTGCGGGGACTGTGCGTCGGTCTGCCCCGTCGAGGCGATCTCTCTGAAGAAGACCGGCGGCACTCAGCCGCTCGCCACCCATGCGGAGATGGTGGCGTACATCAACGAGAAGCAAACGCACTAGATCGAGGGGTTGGACTATACACAAGCCAGTTCATATTCGATCTACGGTTTTCTGAAAGACAGGTTGCCAGGTGCCGGCTCTGAGCGGATTGAGTCCTGGACATCTTGTTCAGGGCGGGTGAGGAGGCCCCACCCGGGGTCATCGAGAAGAGCTTCGGACTCTCGATCTGGCTCTTGGTCTGCCGCGCGATGGCTCGGGCGTTCCTACCAGCCCTGAAAGAAGGAGCTCGAGCCGCTGCTTCAGCTGGTCGGGGCCGTTGCTCGGGTGGGTCAATTGCTCCAGCTCGAACGCGCGGCAGACACCCACCACGATTCGCGCTGCCTCGGAAGGTCGAGGTGCACCGCACGCCTCGAGCACCGTAGCGAGTCCGCTGACCAGACTTCGCTGCCAGGCTCGGTACTCGCGCGCGAGCGCTTCGTTACGAGCCGCGTAGACAATCAGCTCGTACTCGGCAAGGACGAGCTCGGGGTCCGAGAACTCCCGGCGCGTGAAGTCGACCAGGAAGGTTATGACCGAGGGTACGCTACCGGGGTCGTCATCGAGGTCGTCCCACGCCGCATCCAGGTGGTCCGTGATCAATCGAATGTAGTGGCGGAACGCCTGGAGAATGATGTCGTCACGAGACGTGAAGTGATACGTCGTCGCTCCGTGGGAGACCCCCGCCTCCGCCGCGACCCGCCGATGGGTTACCGCCTCGACACCGCCCCGGGCGATGACGCGAAGCGTCGCCTCGAGCAGAGCACGACGGCTCCTTTCGCCCTTGGGCAGACCCGCCTCATTGATCGCATCCGGAGCCGTTTGCATTCTTGACGACAGTAATGTATAACTGGACAAATGTCAAGTATTCGGCGGGAGACGTAACGTGCGCGTCGGGTTGCGCGCATGTCTTCCAGCCCGCGTGAGCTTGTAGCCGAAGCAAGCCCGACGCTCCTACGAACCCACAGAAGAGGACTGACGTGAACGAACAAGACCGAGAAAAGCTGATCGGTGAATGGAACTTTCCCGAGGCACCGAAGGTTTCGGAGTCGTTTCCCGGCCCCAAGACGGTCGAGGTGTTCGGCGAGCTCGCGAAGCTGGAGACACCCGCAATCGCGCTGGGTTCGGTGCTCCCATTCGTTCCAGAGGAAGCCAAGGGGGCCGTCTTCAAGGACGTCGATGGCAACTACGTCATCGACTTCTGCTCCTGCATTTCGGTGGTCAGCGTTGGACACCAGCACCCGAAAGTCGTCGAGGCGATCTGTGACCAGGCCGGACGGATGGGCCATGTCTTCGATATCGCCACCCGGGAGAAGCTGGACCTGATCAAGCGGATGCGTGCAACTGCGCCCGAGGGTCTGCGGGACAACTGCTTCGTCAGCTTCACTCTGAGTGGCACCGATGCAGCCTGTGCAGTTGCCAAACAGGCCAGAATGGCTACCGGCAAGGGCCAGGTGATCGCATTCACCGGTGGGTACCACGGCGTCTTCGGCACGGCCCTGGCGATGACCACCGGCAACCGATACCGCGAGGACTACGGACCGTTGATGGGGGGAGTCGTCCATCTGCCGTACGCCTACTGCTACCGCTGCCCGTTCAGCATGGAATACCCGAAGTGCGGTGTCGAATGTGCCAAGTATGCGGACTCGATGTTGAACCAGCCCTATACCGGGATCACCGACGCCGCGGCACTGGTCGTCGAGCCGGTCCAGGGAGAAGGCGGCTTCATCGTTCCCCCTTCGGAATGGCTCCAGCGGCTCAAGCAATCGTGTGAGAAGCACGGCTGCCTGATGGTGTCCGACGAGGTGCAGTGCGGCTTCGGCAAGACCGGCAAGCTCTGGGCCACCGAGCATTTCGGCTTCGAGCCCGACGCTCTGATCTTCGGCAAGGCTGTAGGCGGTGATCAGCCCCTGACCGGCGTGATGATGCGTGCAGAGCATCGAGAGAAGATGTCTCAGGGCTCGCAGCCGGTGACCTTTGCCGGAAACGTCATCAGCTTGGCCGCATCCATGGCCAACTACGAGATCATGACCGATCCGGATCTCGACCTGATGGGGCGCGCGACGAGGCTCGGCGAGGAGATGCAGTCCATCTTCATCGATACCCAGAAATCGGTAGAGCAGATCGGCGACATTCGCGGATTGGGTTTGATGCAGGCCATCGAATTCGTCAAGGATCCAGACACCAAGGAGCCGGCGGACGCTGGCGCGATCATCGGCATGATGATCGAGCTGTTCCAAAAGGGGGTCATCGTGGTACCGGCGGGAAGATGGGGCAATACGCTTCGGTTCATGCCTCCCCTGACGATCAAGCGAGATCACTTCTTCAATGTGATCGAGATGGTCGTTGACACAATCAAAGCTCACAAGGATTCCCTGGCCGGCTGATTTGGAGCCGTGCTGCGTTCCAGGAAATTTCGCAGTGGACGCGTTGCCGCCTGGGAGCCGCCGCGCTCTCGAAGTGGCAAGAAGGAGGATTCGATCATGTCCGAGGTGAAGCTGGCCGCCACACAGATGGCCTGCACGTGGGACCGCGCCCAGAACCTGGAGAAGGCCGAGGCATTGGTGCGCGACGCGGCCGCCCGCGGGGCGCAGATCATCCAGCTCCAGGAGCTCTTCGAGACCCCGTACTTCTGCCAGCAGCAGAAGATCGAGTACTTCGGGCTCGCCACTCCGCTCGACGAGAACCCGGCGGTCAGCCGCTTCCGGGAGGTGGCGCGAGAGCTCGAGGTGATCCTGCCCATCCCCTTCTTCGAGAGAGCCGGAAATGTCTATTTCAACTCCGTCGCCGTGATCGACGCGGATGGAGAAGTGATGGGCCTCTACCGCAAGACCCACATCCCCCACAGCCCCGGTTACTGCGAGAAGTACTACTTTGCCCCCGGCGACACGGGACCTCGGGTTTGGCGGACCCGCTACGCGACGATCGGCGTTGGCATCTGCTGGGACCAGTGGTTTCCCGAACTAGCGCGCGCGATGGCGCTGATGGGCGCGGAGATCGTCCTCTACCCAACCGCGATCGGGAGTGTGCCGGGGGCGGAGGGCCTCGACCTCTGCCCGCACTGGCAATGCTCCATGCAAGGACACTCGGCCTCCAACCTGATGCCGGTGCTGGCGAGCAACCGGGTCGGGGTGGAGCAGATCGACGACTCCGAGATCACCTGGTTCGGATCGTCCTTCATCACCGACGGACAGGGGCAGAAGATCGCCGAGGCCGGTCGAGAGGCGGAAGAGGTGATCGTCGCAGAGGTCAACCTCGACGTGATCCAGATGCTGCGAGATGGCTTGCCATTCTTCCGCGACCGGCGCCCCGAGATGTACGGCTCGCTCCTCAAGATGACCGGGTAGGTTCCGCGTCCCGGCAGTGGCGGTGGAGGGAACCCGGCAGCCCATCTGAAACGCAGCCGGGCAACGAGGCAACGCCACTTCGAGGTCTCACGCGAAATCAGGGCCGTGCCGGATGATCTCATCCGCGATGACCAGACGGCGGATTTCCGAGGTGCCCGCGCCGATTTCATACAGCTTGGCGTCACGGTAAAAGCGGTTGACCGGGTATTCGGTCATGTACCCGTACCCTCCGTGGATCTGAAGGGCCTGATTGACGACGCGCCCGGCGGTTTCGGCCGCAAAGAGGATGGCTGCGGCAGCTACCTTGTGCACCACGGTGCCCTTGCCGCCGCGCACCGATTTGTCGGCCTCGACAGCTGCACGGTAGACCAGTCCCCGCGCGGCCTCGATTTCCGTGTACATATCGGCCAGCTTTGCCTTGATCATCTGAAAGTTGTAGATCCGCTTGCCGAATTGCTCCCTTTCGGCGGAATATCGCGTCGCCAATTCGAAGGCCCCCTCGGCAATGCCCAGCGCCTCACCGGCGACGAAGGCCCTTTCCAGGTCCAACCCGCTCATCATGATACGAACGCCGCCGTTCACTTCCCCGATGACATTGTCCGCGGGTACGTGGCAACCCTCGAAGATCACTTCACTGGTGGGGGAGCCCCGGTTTCCCATCTTTTCGAGTTCCGGCCCTACCGAGAACCCTGGAAACCCCTTCTCGACGATGAATGCCGTAATGCCTTTGGACTTCTTTTCCGGGTCCGTCTTTGCATAGACGATCAGAACATCGGCAATGGGCGCGTTGGTGATGAACATCTTGGTGCCGTTGAGCACAAAGCCATCGCCGTCTTTCCTGGCCCTGGTGCTGATGCTCACGGCGTCGGAACCCGCGTTCGGCTCGGTGAGGGCCATGCCCCCCACCAGCTCACCAGAGCAGAGCCCCGGCAAATAGCGTCGTTTCTGATCGTCTTCGGCGTTCCTGTTCAGGTTGTCGGCACAGAGATTGGCGTGGGCCGCATAGGAGAGCGCCAGGGCCGGGCAGGTCCTGGCGATCTCTTCGACGATGAGGACGCCGGTCAGTAGATCGAAACCCGATCCGCCATGGGCCTCGTCGACCGTGGCCCCGAGCAGCCCGAGGTCGCCCAGCCGCCTCCAGATGTCTTCCGGGAACCTGGCCTCGCGATCGATCCGCTCCGTATCCGGTGCGATCTCCTCGAGCATGAATCGGCGAACGCTCGTCTGTACCAGTTTCTGTTCTTCCGTCAGCTCGAAATCCATGAGGCCATGTCTCCTGCGTCAGATTCTCAACACCCCGTGAGGCGTTTCCTCGAACTCCCGGGTGAGGGCCACCGACAGGCAGATGCCCAGCGCTCTGCGTGTGTCGGCCGGATCGATGATGCCGTCGTCCCACATCTCCGACGTGGAATGGTACGCACTGCTCTTTTCGATGTAGTCCTGAGTGATCTCCTCGTAGATCAGCTGCCGCTCCTTTTCGCTCAGAGTCTTGCCCTGGCGCTCCAGGGCCTTGAGGCGTATCTGGGCCAGCGTACTCGCGGCCTGCTCCATTCCCATTACCGAGATCTGGGAGTTGGGCCATGAGAAGAGAAACCGCGGGTCGTAGGCCCGTCCGCACATCGCGTAGTTGCCCGCACCGAACGAGCCGTTGGTCATGATGGTCAGCTTGGGTACGTCCAGATTCGCCTGCACCATGAGCATCTTCGCCCCGTCCTTTGTGATGCCGCCGTGCTCGTAGTCCTTGCCCACCATGAACCCGGTAATGTTCTGCAGGAAGATCATCGGCACACGATCGCGGTTACACAGCTGCAGGAACTGGGTGCACTTCTGGGCGCTGTCCGAGAAGAGCACGCCGTTGTTGCCGATGATGCCCACCTTCCACCCGTATAGAAAAGCGAAGCCGCAGACGGCCGTGGTACCGTAGTCCGGTTTGAACTCGTGGAACCGACTTCCGTCGACGATGCGGGCAATCACCTCGCGCATGTCGAACTGCTTCTTGACGTCGTCCGGGATGATGCCGTAGAGCTCCTGCGGGTCGTAGTAGGGCTCTTCTGACTCCCGCTTTTCCACCGCAGCCTTGGCGTCCCTGGTGAAGGTGCCGGTGATCTCCCGCACCAGTGCGATGCCCTCCTGCTCCGAATCCACGGCGTAGTCCGCCGTGCCACTGATGGAGCTGTGAACATCCGCACCGCCCAGTTCATCGGCCGTGACCTCTTCCCCCGTGGCGGCCTTCACCAGGGGCGGGCCTCCCAGAAAGACGCCCCCCGTCCCGCGCACCATGACCGAGTAGTCGCACAGGGTAGGGATGTAGGCGCCGCCCGCGGTACTGTGCCCAAGGACCAGGGCTACCTGCTTGACACCCAGCGCGCTCAGGACGCACTGATTTCGGAATATGCGCCCGCCCATGTACTTGTCGGGAAAGATGTCAGACTGCATGGGCAGAAACGCACCCGCGGCGTCCACCAGATGAATCATGGTCAGGCGGTTCTCGATCGCGATGTCCAGGGTCCGCACCATCTTCTTGATGGTCATCGGGTACCATGCCCCACCCTTGATGGAGCTGTCGCTGGCCATGATCATGACCTCGCGTCCGCTGACGATGCCGATCCCGGATACCAGGGCGGCGCTGGGAACCGTGCCCTCGTAGGTCTCGCAGGCCGCCAGTGTGGAAAGCTCCAGGAAGGGCGTCTCGGGGTCCAGAAGCAGGTCGATGCGCTCCCGCACGAGCAGCTTCTTCTGCTTCCGTAGACGCTGGATATCCCGCTGCGGCCGGTCGAAGCGGGCTTTGCGCTGGCGTTCGTGAAGCTCCGCCGCAAGCCGCCGGTTGTGGCTCTCGAAGGCACGGAAGCCGGCGGACTGCGGGTCGATGTTTGACCGGATGCGACGCATCATTGGCCTCCTGTTCGAGTCAAGAGGTTCCGAGTGCGGGGTTCCGGGTTCCAGAATCCGAAATCCGCACTCCGAAATCAGCTTCCATTCATAAATCCCCCAAAGTCACCAGCGCCGCGTTCTTTTCGAAGGACTCGCCGGGTTCGAAGTGGATTTCGGCTACCTGGCCGTCGCGGGGAGCCGATATGACCGTCAGGATCTTCATGCTCTCGATGATCATCAGGGGCTGACCCCTGACGACCCGGTCCCCCACAGCCGCCCTGATTTCCACGACCACGCCGGGCATGGGGGCCCGGGCGCTATTTGCGCGACCGCCGATTTCCTGAGCGGCCTGCTCCACGGGGTCCACGACGGACAACGTGAACGTCCGGTCGAAGGCTCTGATATGAACTGTCTCGCCCTTGACGGCGATGCGCATGGCTGCGCCGTCGTCACCCGCCGTGACGACCGTTTCCGTCGCCACGCCGGGGGCCTGTTCGACGGACAGCGGGGTGCCGTCTCCTATCTGGAGAAGCCAGTCGCCGGGACGGCCGTACAAGTTGACGTCGTGTTGCTCACCCAGCAGATGCACGCGGCGGCGCACGTCAGTTTCTCCAGGTTCCGATGGATGAATAGGGTTCTGGCACACCGAATTCCGGATCGGTGAGTTCGCGGCTGTTGAGGGCCGCTGCAGCCAGCAGCAGGTTGAGTTGACTCCCGCTTAGCGGGGGCGGTTTCAGGTCTGCTTCATGTAAGGGAATGAAGTCGGTGTGAACCTGTCCCGACACGAAGTCGGGGTGGGAGACGATTCGGCGCAGATAGTCCACGTTGGTCGTCACCCCCAGCACCGTGGTCTCCTCCAGGGCTTTCAGTGCCCGCTTCAGGGCCTCGCCGCGGTCCCTTCCGTGGACGATCAATTTGGCCAGCATGGGGTCGAAGGCGGGCGACACCGCCATCCCCTCCGAGTAGCCGTCGTCCACTCGAACCCCCTCGCCGTGAGGCAGGTCGTAGACCAGGAGCTCCCCGGTTTCCGGCGTGAAATCGTTCTCCGGGTCCTCGGCGTAGAGGCGCATTTCGATGGCATGTCCTGTTGCCTCGATCCGCTGCTGGACCAGCGGAAGGATCTCGCCCCGCGCGATCCGGACCTGCAGCTCTACCAGGTCAAAGCCCGTCACCATCTCCGTGACGGGGTGCTCCACCTGAATTCGGGTATTCATTTCTAGGAAATAGAATTCCCCGTCCGGGGTCAGAAGGAATTCCACCGTGCCCGCATTCTGATATCCGGCGGCTCGGGCGACAGCTACTGCGGTGGTGCAGATCCGGTCCCGCATTTCCGGCGAAAGGGCGGGAGCCGGGCTTTCCTCGATGATCTTCTGAAAGCGACGCTGGATGGAGCACTCGCGTTCCCCCAGGTGAACCAGGTTGCCGTGCTGATCGGCCAGCACCTGAACTTCGATGTGGCGGGCCTGCTCCAGATATCTCTCCGCATACACCGAATCATCGCCAAAGGAGCGCAGGGCTTCCCCCTTGGCAAGCTCCACTGCCCGTTCCAGAGTCTCCATCTCGCGGACGATGTGCATGCCTTTGCCGCCGCCGCCGGCCGCCGGCTTGATGAGCAGCGGTAGGGGAATCCGGGCCAGGCGCTCCACGAAGTGGCCGTCCGCTTCCGCTTCAGCGACCGAAGGCGCCAGGGGGAAACCGTTGGCCGCGCAGAAAGACCGCGCCGCCACCTTGTTGCCCATGAGTTCGATCGCTTCGGGCGAAGGACCGATGAAGGTGATCCCCTCCTCGGACAGGCGCCTGGCAAACCCCGCGTTTTCCGCCAGGAAGCCGAACCCGGGGTGGACGGCGTCTGCGCCGGTCCGTCTGCAGGCATCGATGATCCCCTGCACGTCGAGATAGGAGGCCACCGGCGTGGGGCCGTCGATCTCTACGGTTTCGGACGCCATGCCCAGCGCCGGAGAGCGGGCATCAGCCGGGTGGTAGGCCGCCACTCCGGGAATGCCCATTCGCTCGAGGGAGCGGAAGATCCTGATTGCGATTTCGCCCCGGTTTGCCACCAGCACCTTGGTGATTGCGGTCATCGGTCTTTCCTTGACTCGGTCTCCATCCAGAATGGTCCACTGTCGCGATTTCCGTGCGCTTGCCAAGGCCTCGAATCTCCGGGGAGGGCTTCTCGAGACGTACGGCACCGGAAACGCAAGAACGCAAGGAACGTCCCCGCTCAGGAGAGGTGGTGACCCAGGCAGGATTCGAACCTGCGACACCCAACTCCGGAGACTGGGGGCAAAACCGCCCCAAACGGCTGATTTCAAGGCGCTTTTCGAAATGCTGCGCCCGTCGGGCTTTCCGTATGGTGGCGAGGTTTCCGAGGAGTGACCGGCGATCGAGAGTGGGGCGGCTTTCGGGGCAAGAGGCGCGCAGCGGCGCCGGTGTAAGCTGTCGTCGCGGACAACCAGTACGTCGGGTCACGATCTTCGAGAACCTTCCGGTAGTCGCGCTGTCTCATGTGGCGGAAGGGACTCCGGCGATCTCCTCAGCGTAGATCGTCTCGATCTCGGCGGCCTCGGCGTCAGTAAGCGGGGCGAACTGTCGTTCACGGGCGCGCTTCGACAGTGCCCCGCTGTTCTGACGAAGGAAGCGGAAGAGAAGATCCAAGGTGGTCTGGGGCATGTCGACGAGGTCCTGGACACGGGCGGCGAAGCGATCGTAGGCCTGCAGGAACGCGGTCTCCTGCGGGAGATCGCCCTCGACGGTTTCCTGAACGCAGCGGTAGAGGAATTCGGCGTGGGGGGTCGCGTCGAAGAAGCGGTAGAAGTCAGCGGTGTCGTTGAGAACGCGGACGTTTCCCTCAGGCGTAGCTTCCCATTCGATCAGGGGCAGAATGGGGCGCGAATGGGCTTCGAGGATGCGGCGGTAGTCATCGATGAGACGCAGGATGGCCGCGCTGACCGGGAAGATGAGGCCAGCGGGACTGAAGCCGCGCTTGGCCAGGACATGGTGAAGGAGCCAGCGGTGGATCCTTCCGTTTCCGTCTTCAAACGGGTGGATATAGACGAAACCAAACGCCGCGCAGGCCGCGGCGACGATGGGATCAAGAGCGCTTGATCGTTCGCTCGTGAAGGCGATGAGCCCGTCCACGAGGCTGGTGAGGTCTTCGGGACGAGCGGAGATGTGGGCCGGGATGGGCACGCCGCTTCGGCGGTCGCGCTGGCCCACATAGCCGCCTTCCGTGCGCAGTCCGAGCTGGACGAAGCGCGCATCGCCGATCAGGAGGCGCTGCAGGCGCAAGAACTCGTCGAGATCCAGGGGGTTCTTTCCGGCTTGGCCGATTGCCTGACCCCAGCGCTCGATACGGTTCTGGGGTGGCTGTTCGCCCTCGATCTCGAAGCTCGAGCGGGAATCCTCGAGCAAGAGGAAGGCAGCGGCCCGCGCCAGGACATCGGCCGGGACGGGCGCGATGACCTCTTGCGCGCGGGCGGCGAGGTCTCGCGCGAGAAAAGCGTCCAAGACTTCGGTACGAAACACCAGGGGGCAGAACTGAGGCGTTCCGGGAAGATTGTTGCGGACGCGGTGGCGCGAGGAGCGCTCGCCCCGAGCGGCGAACTGAAGCTCGGGATCGAGAACGTCGGTAAAGGAGGCTCGCTTTGCATTCGGGAGGTCGAGGGTGTGGTCGGTCAGCCACTCGTAGAGGAACCAGATCCGGCGGGCGTAAGAGCCGGTCGGTTGGCTTCTGACGAAGGCGGCGATGGCGTCGTCGCCAACGACCAGGAACAGGCGCTTGAGGGCAAGAAGATCGACGCCCTCCCATTTGAGGGCAAAGGTCAGGTGGGCGGCGAGGGTGTCCTCGGGGCGGTGCCGGGGGGTCAGAAGGCGCCAGCCATCGGTGGTGACGACCTTGTGGCGCTCGCCGATCGCCGTGAGGCGATGCGGCAGGGGGACTTCAAGGCCGTAGGCGTCGATCAGCGCGGCGTAGCCGGCCGGCCGACCGGGTTCTGGAAGGTGCCGGTCGTGAAAAATGGTGACCGGCTCTGAAAAGCGATCGATGAGCGGGTCTTTCATGAAAACTAATGATAGTTTGTGATTTTCGATTTTTCAATAGAATTTTTTTGAATTTTAATTATCTCAAGAGAGGCTCCACCCGCTCCCCAAACTCGTAGAGGCGCACGGCCCGGCCGCCCAGCAAGTTCGCCGCCCCGCGCTTCACCTTCCGGACGCTCGACCCGCAGAGCGTGAACTGGAAACCCCGGTTCTCGAGCAGATGGCGCACCTTGCCGAGCAGTGCGGGGACGCTGCAGCTGCGACGCCTCCACGTCAGAATGTCTTGAGTCGCAGCTGGGCTGAGACCCGGCGCTCCCCGGCCACTTAGAGCCAAGAAAGCTCAACGAATTCGGGGACGTCGCAGCTGCAACGCCTCCAGTTTAGAATGTCCTGAGACGCAGCAGCGCTCCCGCGCAGTGCACACGGGCTTGGTCAACGAGGGGCTGGAGATGGGATGCCTTGACTGTCAGCCATAGTTCGGGCTGGGGTACGATCCATCCCGAAGGAGCGTTGGCTTGGATTTTGCCAGGGTGATCGACGCGGTCGCGGGTTTCCTGGAGCGGGAGAATGTCCCGTTCGCCCTGGTCGGCGCGTTCGCGCTCCATGCCTACGGCCTGTCCCGGGCGACGTCCGATCTCGACTTCGTTACGGAATCGGAGGTGCGCGAGCGACTCATCGCGTTCCTGGAGTCGCGTGGCTACGAAACGCTTCATGCGAGCTCCGGGTACTCGAATCACCTGCACTCCGACGCCGCCGCGGGGCGACTGGATTTCATCTACGTCGCCGGTGAGACCTCGCGGCGACTCTTCTCAGCACCCGGCACGACCCTCCGGCTCGGCGGCCGCGACCTCCCGGTGCCCCGTGCAGAGTATCTAGTGGCTATGAAGGTCCACGCGATGAAGAACGACCCGGAGCGAGTGTTTCAGGAGATGGCCGACATCCGCGTGCTGCTTCGGGTGCCCGGAATCGACGAAGACGAGGTTCGCGGCTACTTCGAACGAGCCGGGATGGAGGACAGGTACATTGAGCTCAAGCGATCGCTCTGACGCCCTCGACCTCGAGCACGATCTGCCCACCACAACGCAGGACGTCGCGGCGTTGCGACGCGCCAAGGCGTCACGCCCCTTGGATCTTGCCGAGTACATTCGCTTCCTCGAGCGGCTTGCCTCCCAGGTTTCGCGATCGGTCGAGCGCACTCGCCGCGGTCCCCACGGCGATCACCCCTTCGAGCTGTCGGACTGACGAGACGCGGCCTCCGTGAAGTCGCGATCAAGGTCCTGCGCGACCATCGAACGCAGCTGAGCCGACGGTCGAAACCCTGCTGCGTTTCAGGGCATTCTGGACTCTGCCCGCCGCAGCTGCATCGCGCTGAATTCAGGGTCTCCCGCGCAGTCACGACAGGCCGCCATCCGGTTCGCCTTCATTCGCTCTTGGCGGGCTCTCACCCGCGCGGCGGCGAGGTCGATGACCACCGCGTCTCCGTTGCCGAAGTACATCTCGTCAGGCGTCCAACCACTGAAGGCGCGCAAGAAACCTTTGCCGATGAGCGTACAAGTACCTGTGGCCTCGATGCCCTCAACGATCGTTCGCCGGCGGCCGTATCGCCATGCCAACAAGCTCCCCTTCCAGATCGAACGCACGCATTCTCGGCATCAAGAAGGAGCACCCCTCCTGGGGCGCTCCCAAGATCCGCGATAAGCTGATCCGCGCAATACCCCATGATCAAGCCACCGGCCATCAGCACGGTTCACGCCGTGCTCGATCGCAATGGCCTCGTCAAACGCCGGAAGCGCCGACGCTACAAGGCCAAAGGCACGGAACTCACCGCGGCTCACGATCCCAATGGGCTGTGGTGCGCGGACTACAAGGGCGAGTTCATGCTGGGCAACAAGCACTACTGCTATCCGCTCACGATCACCGACTATCGATCACGTTATCTGCTGGCCTGCGAAGGGCTTACGTCCACACGTTCCGAATTCGCATTCTCCGTCTTCGAAAGAGCTTTCAAAGAATTTGGCCTGCCCAACGCCATCCGCACCGACAATGGCGGGCCCTTTGCCTCCGCCAATGCCCTCTTCGGGCTCTCCAGGCTCTCGGTCTGGTGGCTGCAGTCTCGGCATCCAGATCCAACGGATCAAGCCGGGTAACCCGCAGCAGAATGGCCGCCATGAACGCATGCACCTGACCCTCAAGAAAGAGGCCACCAAGCCCGCCTCATTCAACTTCCTCCAGCAGCAGGAACGTTTTGATCGGTTTGTGAGCGGTTTACAATCAACGAGCGTCCCCACCAGGCCTTGGGGGGCGCCTATCCCGGCGACGTCTATACACCTTCAGTCCGCGTCTACGAGCCGCCGCCTCAGCCCGAGTACCCGTTCCACGATCGCATCCGTCCGCGTCACTCGTTGCGGCCGAATCTGCTTCGACAAACGCAAAATCAATCTCAGCACCGCCTTCGCCGGCCAAATCGTTGGGCATCACGTGAGGTCGCTGATCAGATCTGGCTGGTCAGCTTCATGCACTATGATCTAGGATTCTTTGACAACGAAAAGGGCCGGGTTGAGCCGGCCCCTAATCCGTTCACGCCGGAGAAAGTGTTAACCATGTCTCCGGAATAATCTGTAAACCATGTGTCCGGAATGGACCCGCGGGGTGGTGACCCAGGCAGGATTCGAACCTGCGACACCCAGCTCCGGAGGCTGGGGGCCAAAACCGCCCCAAACGGCTGATTTTACGGCGTTTTTTGAAAACCTGCGCCCGTCGGGCTTTCCGTATAGTGGCGAGGCTTCCGAGGAGTAACCGGCGATCTTAAGTGGGGCGGCTCCTTGGCGACGCGTCTACCGGCGTCGGCAGGAGTTCTCGGGACGGATGAGGGACACCGGTCCCGACGAGAATTTGAATAGAACTTAGTCAGTTTATGCCTATCTTATAAAGCTGGATAAACTCCTTAAATTGGCTATAGATCCCCTCTGTGGATCCCATCCGAAACCCGTATGCGCCTGGTGCCGGCACTCCGCCCCCCGAGCTCGCGGGGCGGGATGAACTGCGCGAGACGGTGAGGATCGCTCTGGCGAGGGTGAGGCTCGGCCGACCGACCAAAAGCATCCTGATGGTCGGTCTTCGGGGCGTTGGCAAGACTGTGCTGCTCGACCGCATGCGGGAAGACGCGGAATTGAGCGGTATTCAGACCGTCTTCGTCGAGGCGCCCGAGAACCGGTCATTGCCCGCCATCCTGGCGCCCCAGTTGCGGCAGGCGCTGCTCAGGCTGTCGAGAAACGACAGGGCAAGGGACTTGGCGCAGCGCGCTCTCAGGGGACTCGCCGGCTTCGCCACAGCGCTCAAGGTGAAATATCAAGACATCGAGGTGGGTCTCGACTTCGAACCGGAACTCGGGCTAGCCGACAACGGCGATCTCCAGCAGGACCTGCTGGCGTTGTTGGAGGCGATCGGATCGGCGGCGAAGGAAGCAGGAACGGTTCTGACTCTGTTCGTCGACGAGCTGCAGTACGTTGAGGAGGACGAACTGGCAGCGCTCATCACGTCGCTGCACCGAGCGGCGCAGCGACGACTCCCGGTGGTGGTCGTCGGTGCTGGACTGCCGCAACTGCGGGGGCGGACGGGGCGCGCGAAGTCGTACGCCGAGAGGCTGTTCGATTTTTCCGAAGTCGGCCCTCTTGCACCAGAGGCGGCGCGAAGGGCCATTGCGAAGCCAGCGGAAGCTGAAGGCGTGACAATCACTGACGATGCTCTGGAACGCATCATCGACGTGACGCACGGCTATCCCTACTTCCTGCAGGAATGGGGCAAACACGCCTGGGAAGCCGCCGGTGCTTCACCCATCGCGCTCGACGACGTCGAACGAGCTTCCGACCTAGCCATCGCCGCGCTGGACGAGAGCTTCTTCCGCGTCCGATTCGACCGTCTGACACCCTCCGAGAAGAGATACCTACGCGCCATGGCCGAGTTGGGTCCCGGGCCCCATCGGTCTGGGGATATCGCCAACATGCTGGGCCGGGAAGTGACCTCACTCGGTCCCACGAGAGCTCAGTTGATCGCGAAGGGGATGGTCTGGAGCCCGAGCCACGGCGATACGGCGTTCACCGTACCGCTATTCGACGAGTTCATGTGCCGCATCATGCCCGGTGACGACTGGCGGAAGTAAGTAAAGCAAAGGTCGCCGGCGCAGCGGGCCTCCGCCCTCCGCCCCCCGTTCATACTTGATCGTTCACAAGGCCAGGAGGGTCCTGGGCTCGAAAGCCTTCACCTGTCCACGGAACCCAGGTAACTCCAGCCCAGGCCCACCATCAAGTTGACTGCAATGACATGCCGAGCTCAGGCGGCACGCCGAGGGCTGCCCGACATCGGACCACTGCGATAGCTTTCCGTTCCCCCCGATCTCCGCCAGGGGATCACAGGAGTGCCCCCTGATGACACAGCCCAGGACCGATCCCGCAAACGCGCCGTTTGCCCCTCATCCGACCGCATCGCCTCGTCAGAACCCGTCCGAGCTGACATCGGAGACGGAATCGCAGCGCGCCTTGGTGCACCTCGCCCACCGACACTTTGGAAGCATCCCGGCCAACGTCGTCGCGAACCACGTCCTCCGCCTGCATCCTGACACCGATTGGCCGGTCCGGCGGGCGGCCATGGAGGCGCTGATCCGGCGCTGGTCCTCGGCCCAGCGCGACGGGCTACGAGTCGCGCGGCGACCGAACGGAACGACGCCCCTGGGCCTCTACGAGACACGCCGGCCGCGGGGCCACGCGCGCCCCTACCTCACATGGTTGGAGACAGCGGAGCCGCTCGAGGGGAGCTGCAGCTGTCCGGATTTCGTGCGCAGCTCTCTGGGACTGTGCAAGCACCTGCTGACGGTGCTCGACGAAATCGGCCGGAAGCCTCGGCTCTGGGAGCAGGCCCTCCGCTCACGCGCCTCCGCCCGCGCCCGAATACCGCGGCTGCTCTGGGATCCGGTGCGCCCGCTGAGCGGACCCGGGGACTGGCTCGCACGCGTGCGGGTTTCAGTCCCGCCCGCGGGCCAGAAGCAACGCGTAGCGCTGCCCTCTGCTCTGCACCCGCTGCGCCGCTACTTCCGGCAGGGACGCAACGGCGAGGTCTGGACACTCCACGACGCGCCCCTCGGGAGCCCCACCGAGCGCCTGGCTCTCGTGACTGGCCTCCTCGGCTTCCGCCGGAGCAGCCGCGGGCGCGGTATCCCGCCGATCGAGCCCGCCCTTCAGACGCTGCTCGCCACCGAGCGCGATGCCCTCGCGCTCCGCGCCGAAGGCTGCGAGCGGCAGCGCGAGAGCCGCAAGGCCCTCCGGAGCCTGCGGCAGCGCCTCTATCCCTATCAACACGAGGCCGTGGAGCGCTTCCTCGCGCAGGGTCGATTGCTGCTCGCCGACGACATGGGGCTGGGCAAGACAGCGCAGGCCATTGCCTCGGCCCACGCCTCTTTCACACGGGCCGCGTCCGGCGCGGGCTCTGTCATTGTACCGGCAGCGCTCAAGCCCCAATGGCAGCGCGAGTGGCAGCTCTTCAGCGACACGCCGATCGCCGTGGTCGAGGGCCCCCCGAAGAACGCGCCACAGCGTACCGGACGATGCGCCGCGGCTTCCTGGTGGTCAACTACGAGCAGACTCTTCCGCGACCTCGAGTGGATGCAGCGGTGGAAGCCGGACCTGGTGGTCCTCGACGAAGCGCAGCGAATCAAGAACTGGGCCACCAAGACCGCGGCCGCGTCAAGCAGCTGAGGCCGCCCTACAGGCTGATGCTCACCGGCACGCCGATGGAGAACCGCCTCGAAGAGCTGGCCTCGCTCATGGACTGGGTCGACGACCACGCCCTCGAGCCCAAGTGGCGCCTCGTCCCCTGGCACACCGTCCATGCGGACGGCAGGCGCGCGGCCGCGGGCGCGCGCAACCTCGACACTCTGCGCGAGCGCCTGGCACCCACGCATGCTGCGGCGGGTGCGGCAGGAAGTGCTCGACCAGCTTCCGCCCCGCACCGACATCGGTGGTGCCGCTGCCCATGACGCCAGCCCAGCAGGATGAGCACGATGCGCTCCTACAGCCCATCGCTCAGCTAATCGCCATCGCCCAGCGGCGCGCCCTGACGCAGCCCGAGTTCCTACGTCTGATGAGCTTGCTCACGACCCAGCGCATCATCGCCAACGGGCTCGCGCAGCTGCGCTTCGACCGAGCTCTGGCCCAGCCTGCAGGAGCGCAGGCGGGCCGACGATGCGCTGCTGGAGAGCCTGAGCAGCCCAAGCTCGGCGCCGCGCGCGAGCTCTTGACCGGACTCGCCATCGAACAGCCCGGACGCAAGGTGGTGGTCTTCAGCCAATGGCGGCGGATGCTCGAGCTGGCCGCCTGGGCCGTGAGGGCGACCTCCTTGCCGGCGCCGGTCTCGAGGCCCGTCTTCTTCACCGGCGCCGAGGGCCAGCGGCGGCGCACCCAGAACCTCGTCGACCTCCACGACGATCCCGCGTGGCCGTGCTCTTCGCTCACCGACGCCGGCGGCGTCGGCCTGAACCTGCAGCGCGCCGCCAGCGCCGTGGTCAACCTGGACCTGCCCTGGAATCCCGCAGTCCTCGAGCAGCGCATCGGCCGGATCTACCGACCCGGGCAGACAGAGCCCATCGAGGTCTACAACCTGGTGAGCGTGGGATCCATCGAGGAGCGCATCGCCAGCCTGGTGAGCGACAAGAGAGCCCTGTTCGAGGGACTCTTCGACGGCACTGATGACACCGTGCGCTTCGAACGAGACGGCAGCTTTCTGGCCGGCATCCAGGCGCTCGTCGCGAGCGAGCCCGTTCCGGCTCCGGCGCGCGGGGCCGAGGCAACGCCCGCGGATGGAGACGATGACGATCCCGAGACGGATGCCGCTGCCGAGGCGGAGATCGACGCGCTGGTCACCCACGCCGATGAGTCGCAGGACGTTGAGCGCGCCGTCCCGAGCGCGCGCCCGACCGGCGAGGGGCCGGTTCGGGGGGCAGCCGACCAAGTCGCTGCCGGCCCGCCCTCCGGCGAGCAAGTCGGGTTGTTGCTGAGCTCCCTCGAGATTCATCCCACCGATTCGGGTGGTGTGCGCATCGAGGCTCCGCCCGAAGCCGCCGACACCCTGATCTCACTCTTCCGCGGCCTGGCCGAAATGCTGGAGCGAAGCCGACCGCACTGAAGGCGCGCCTCGGCCCCCGCTGTTTCTTCACCACCGGCATTCAGAGCTCGGCGACCCTCCGGATGGAGCGACGAATTCGTGCAAGCGCCTTCCGCGTACCCGGATCAGCAGCATCAGCCAGGTTGGCAGCCACGGCCGTGATGGGGGTTCGCGTCCCTCGCCAGCCGAGGATGTCGTCGAAGACCTCCTCGTCCTTGCGAATCCGCTGCAGATCGGCCAGCAGCCGCACCGCCCCGTCGGCATCAGCGCCCTCGCGCGTGTTCGTGACCACGACCTGCGCGTCCTCGATCCCCGCGCAGCCATCGGCGAGGGCCCAGTGTTCGGTGGGCTCGGGAGGCGGTGCGCTGCGAATCTCATCGATCGCCGCCAGCAGCTCGGCGCGAGCTTTTTCGGTAGCCGGGGAGGCCCGGGCTACGAGCGAAGCGGCCTTGTGCCCGAGCATTTGCGTCATCAGCTCCTGCATCCCCGCCGGCTGCCGCAGAAGCTGCTCGGTCGAATCGAGGACGGCGCGCGCCTCGGCGGCGCGGTTGCGGGTCCGCCGAACCAGAAGGCGGCTCCCGCCCTCGAGCGCCGGTGCCACGAAGACGCACAAGTCGGCATGGGAGAAGGGACTATCGCCCTCGACGACGACGGCCTGCGAGTAATCTTGCATGAGATCGGTCGTGTAGAAGGCATCCGAGTCGATGTCGGTAGAGGGGAAGCGGAAGAGCGACGCGCCGCTCGCGCCGGCCTCCCGGTAGCGACGCATCTCCGGGTGCCGCTTCGGTGCGGTCTCGCGCGAGCTGCGCAGCGAGTCATCGCAGACGCAGCGCGCGACGAGCACAAGGCCGTCATAGCTGCGCAGGAGGGACTCGATGAGCGTTGTCTTCCCGGCGCCGGGGGTGCCGGCGACGTGGATGACCGCGCGCTCAATCATCGGGCGCGCTCGAGGCTCCGCTCTGGTCCGATCGCGGCTTCATTCGAGCCCGAGCTCCCTTCCCAGGATGCGCGTGACGAAGCGCTCTCCGTTCGACTCGCTGGCCACGAGGTCTCGGATCCGTTGCCTCACCGCATCTGCGGCACCGCATCGCTCGGCGGCCTTCAGCGCGTGGGAGTAGGCGGCCCAGACATCGGCTCCGGTGATCTCATAGCCGTGGCCCTGCAGAAGCCAATGCAGAGCCAAGAGTGCGGCGCCAATTGCGAATGCGGGCTCCTCCTCGGCGTAGTCGCGCGCGGCGCGCGTCAGTGTCCTCGGATCGCACGGAGAGCGGCGCGCCAGCTCGAGCGCCTCCTCGAAGAGCCGCGCGGCCTTGGCGGCGGCAAACCACTTGCCCTCTTCACCGGGCGTGGTCTTCACGAGGTCAGCAAGGATGTCGGCCGCCGACTTGTCCGGGTACTTTCTCGAGACGGCCCGAAACCAGGCGAGGTAGGTGCCGGCGCGGTTGGCCGTGAGCCCATAACGCTCGTAGGCCTCGTCGGTCAGCCCGGAGGACAAGAGGATCTCCTCGCAGAGCGAGTCGATGTCCGCGTCACTCGCCCAGGGGCTCCGAGAGGACTCCGCGCAGCGGATCGCCTCGGCCTTCTTGCCCATGGCAGCGAGCGCCTGCACCGCCCAGCGTTTGTTGGACCAGAAGGTCTCCGCGTCGAGGAGTTCGACGATCTCGGCATGGCGCTCGGCGTGCTGGAGAGCGCTCAGGCAGGCCGGCGTTCCATGAAAGTAGCCACGCTGGTGGCCGTCGTGACCGAGGGCCATACGCGTGATGCCTAGGAGACGGTCGGCCCAGGCCGATGCGAGCTCCATCGACGCACACAGCTCGCCCCAGTGGTCGGCGAGGCTCTCGATGTAGGGAATCTGATCGGCCTCGTGGGCCTGCCACAACCGCTCGAGCCAGGTCTCCCGCAGCTCTTCCTCGGCGGGCGCCTCGGCGATGATGCCCACCAGTTCCCGGATGGCGTTGTGGACGGCGGTGCCGATTGCTCCCGAGGAGCTGTCCACGTGCTCGAGTGCGGGCGAGACCTTCTCGAGCAACAGAACCGCACCTTCGGCCGCCAGGAGGGGATCCTTGCGCGCGGTCCTCTTGATCTCGGAGACGGCCTCCTTGATCCGTTGGATGGCCGGCTGGGACCTCCAGCCGAACGAGCCACGGCGGAAGCGCGGCGCAAAAGCCCATTTGTGTCTCACCGGACTGGCCATCTCGGTATGCTCGCTCTGATTGGGGGCGGCGCAATAGCGCCCCCCGACCAAGCGCATGGCAGCTTGGTGGCCGAACCGCCGCCAACGACGACCAGATGCGCGGTTTCAGGTGCTCTACGGGAACGAGAGCGGCGCGACGGCGGGCACGCTCTTTGCTTCAGACCATGATCGCATTGCGGGGTTCCCGCCGCTTGCCAAGCCGCTGGATCTCGAAGGAGGAACGCTCGGAACGCACAGCTCCAGAAACGCAAGAACGCAAGCAACGTCCCCGCTCTTGTGCTTAGCGAGAGATCGTGAACACGTCATTCCGGAGACATGGTTTACACAATTGGCATTTGGGGAGAGAGCCCGGATGCCGTGGAGAACGTGTAGACCGATGGACGAACGCCTCAGATTCATTGCCCGCCTGCTCGAGGGCGAGAAGATGGCACCTCTGTGCCGCGAGTTCGGCATCTCCCGGGTCACCGGATACAAGATCTACGAGCGCTACAAGACTTGTGGCCTCGATGGGCTCAACGACCGTTCGCGTCGTCCGTATCGCCATGCCAACAAGCTCCCATATCAGGTCGAACGGACGATCCTGGGGATCAAGAAGGAGCACCCCTCCTGGGGCGCTCCGAAGATCCGGGACAAGCTGATCCACGAGTTCCCGGTGATCAAGCCGCCCGCGGTGAGCACGGTGCACGCCGTGCTGGATCGCAACGGTCTCGTGAAACGCCGCAAACGCCGGCGCTACAAGGCCAAAGGCACGGAACTCACCGCGGCTCATGCTCCCAATGGCCTGTGGTGCGCGGACTTCAAGGGCGAGTTCATGCTGGGCAACAAGCAGTACTGCTATCCGCTCACGATCACCGACTACCGGTCTCGCTATCTCCTCGCTTGCGAGGGGCTTTCGTCCACGCGTTCTGAGTTCGCCTTCTCCGTGTTCGAAAGAGCCTTCAAGGACTTCGGCCTGCCGGGCGCCATCCGCACCGACAACGGCGCTCCCTTCGCCTCCGGCAACGCCCTGTTCGGGCTTTCGAAGCTTGCGGTCTGGTGGCTCAGGCTGGGGATCCAGATCCAGCGCATCACGCCGGGTTGCCCCCAGCAGAACGGACGCCATGAACGCATGCATCTGACGCTCAAGAAAGAGGCCACCAAGCCCGCCTCATTCAACTTCCTGCAGCAGCAGGAGCGATTTGACCGGTTCACGGCGGTTTACAATCACGAGCGGCCCCACCAGGCCTTGGGGGGCGCCTATCCCGGCGACGTCTATACACCTTCGGTCCGTGTCTACGCGCCGCCACCCGAGCCGGAGTACCCGGACCACGACAAATCCGTCCGCGTGACTCACTGCGGCCGCATCTGCCTCGGCAAGCGAAAAATCAACCTGAGTAGGGTCTTCGCCGGCCAGATCGTTGGGATCCGTGAGGTCGATGACCAGATCTGGCTGGTCAGCTTTCTCGACTTTGACCTAGGCTTCTTCGATCAGGACGAGGGCCGGGTAGAACCTGCCCCGAACCCCTTCGGGCCGGAGAAAGTGTTAACCATGTCTCCGGAATAATCTGTAAACCATGTGTCCGGAACGGACCCCCGGTTGGTGGTGACCCAGGCAGGATTCGAACCTGCGACACCCAACTCCGGAGACTGGGGGCAAAACCGCCCCAAACGGCTGATTTCAAGGCGCTTTTCGAAATGCTGCGCCCGTCGGGCTTTCCGTATGGTGGCGAGGTTTCCGAGGAGTGACCGGCAATGGAGCGCGGGGCGGCTCCCGGGCAGCCAAGCCGCAGAGACCTCTGAAGAAGCCATCGGGGCGGGCACCCTGATGGGCCGCTGCCTGACGGCAGAGCTCACCAAGACCCGGCCCTTCGGAGCCAGTTCCCGCAAAGAAAGCTCAATGAATCCAGGGGCGTCGCAACTGCAACGCCTCCACTTCAGAGTGTCCTGAGTCGCGGCAGTGCTGCGACCGGGGAAGCGCACCGGCTCGAGTGCAGCGCCCACCGTGAACCCGGGTGAGCGGCGTGGGCCGTGAAATGGCCCATGAGCCCGAAGTTCAGATCCTTGAAGATGTCGGCGAAGGGCACGTCCACTTCGGCTGTCGTGCCCCCGGCCCCGGCTTCGCCGTCGATCGAGAGCGCCTAAAGGTAGTGTGCGAAGGAGAATTCCCAGCCCTGGTCGACATCCTCGGGTAGAAGCGGAATACCTTCCCGAGACGAGAATTCATCAAGAGATTGCGACGCTCCCCTGGTCATTCATCCTTTCGTCCACGGGGTCACGCGACCCACGAGGTACCCCTAGTCGAACCAGCCGGTTCTGCGGAAGAAGAGGTACATCCCGG
Source organism: uncultured delta proteobacterium (assembly GCA_963722885.1). Taxonomy (GTDB): domain Bacteria; phylum Myxococcota_A; class UBA9160; order UBA9160; family UBA6930; genus CAVXZE01. The sequence goes on along the minus strand of CAVROS010000036.1, from coordinate 10,187 downwards.
TCCCGATCACGGCCATCAGACCGAGCGCGACCGGATAGGCAAAGGAGTACTTGAGCTCCGGCATGGTCTCGAAGTTCATTCCCCAGATCCCCGCCAAGAGCGTGATCGGCATGAAGATGGCCGAAAGAATCGTGAGCATGCCGAGCCGGCGGTTGGTCTTCTCCTGCGCGTGCATCTGGAAGCCGGAGCGCAGGGCACCAACGCGTTCATCCAACCAGCGGAGCGACTTGTCTGCGGCCTGCAGATTCACCAACGCCCAGTTCATGTACTCCTGCGCGTCCTTGAGCCGGAAGAAGCTCCTGTCGGTGGCGCTCAGCGCCCGCAAGGAGGGAACGCTGATCGCCGACCAGCGAACCCAGCTCGATCACCTCGGCGCGCATGTCCAGGATCTCGTCGGCCTCGACGGAGTCGGGCTCGCGATCCATTCTCCTCTCCAGAGCGAGCACGGCGCTTCTCAACTTCTCGGTCCTCCGCGAAGCCACCAGCGACGCGTCGACCATGGCTGCAGAGACGAGCCCCGCGATGCTGCGCTCGGAGAGCCAGGACTCCGAGTCCTCGATATCTTCGAGCTCGGGCAGCGGCTCGTCGTGCAGAGTCAGCAGCAGATTTTCCCGGCAGAGGAGCACCAGGAAATCCACCTTTCCCGAAGTTCCGGTGTCGGCCAGCACTGGAACCATCAGAACGAGCTCTCTCTTCAAGGGATAGAAGCCGGGGTGGTCACGGGCTTCGAGGCAGAGCCTTCGCGACAGGCCCGTCACCCCGAGTTCGTCCAGCCAACCCTCGAGCTCACCGAGCGTGAAGTCCACCAGGTCGAGCCACAGCCTTGCGTCTCCGCGCTGCGTCGCCTCCGCGATTCTCTCGGGAGCGACCGGCGTCAGCTGCAGTGCTTCGTCGATCTCGTAGCTCTTGACGATCATGATCCGCACTTCCTCTGCCTGCTCGACCGATTCGATCTCATCCGACCACCAGCGGTGTCGAAGCGGCGAAGCTTCATGCGGATCCACCCGGCGCCTTGACCCCACCGGACGGCCGCGCGATTCGCCCGATCAGGGTGGCGATCAGCACCGCGACGAAGAGCTGTCCGACGACCGCCTCGAGCAGCGCCAGGTATCGCGCCAGCGGAGTGACCGGCGTTACGTCGCCATAACCGAGCGTGGTGAGCGTGACGAAGCTGAAGTAGAGCAGCTGCCCGGCCTCACCGGGCTGGCCGGGGGCCGCATCGACGTTCGCCAGTGCGCCGGGATCGAAGAGGCGCAGAATCGCGAAGAGTGCTGCCCAGATCAGGCCCAGCAGGAGGTACGCCGACATCGCCCCCATCAGATGGTTCAGATCGATCTCCCGGTGGGTGAGGATGAAGCGCAACGCCAGGGCCGTGCTCAGCAGGCAGAAGCCAAGGAAGGAGACGTAGGAGAGTAGAGACCAGACGAAGCCACCCTGGATGAGGGAGAGCGCCACCGACACCAGGTCCAACGCCACCAGCCCCAGGGCGATCGGGAACCAGCGCCGGAACGAGCGCAGGCTCCAGACGCCCACCAGCAGCAGCGACGCGAAGGCCCCCTCCATGGCCAGGGCAGCGTCCGGCCTTCCCGTCTGGACGGCGGGCTCCATCAGCAGAAGCAGGAGAATGCCGACGAAGAGCCAGGTGAAATTGGTGCGTTGCATGGTTTGCTCGTTCTACCCTCGATGCCGCCTCCACCCCCCTGTCCCGCCGCCGCTGCTTCGACCCAACACCCAGCCAGCCGTCCGGGCTCTCGCCGAGAAGGCGGAATTCGGGCGTTTCGGGACAAGACCGGGCTAGCTCGACTTCTCCTGCACGCGGCTGGCGGCCTCACTCATGCTCTTCCGCAGACTCTCGAGCGCCTGGTTCACCCCCTGCTGGAAGCTCGCCCAGCTCTCCGAAGCCTCCTTCGCCGACTGGTCCAGGACCTTGCGCGCTTCGCGCAGATCTTCATTGAGATTGGTCAGGGCGGGATCCACATCGCTCGCCGAGACCTTCTGATCCACCTGTGCCTGAAGGCGCAGCAGGTCGACCCAGCATGCAGCGGTGTCCACCTGGTTTCGGTGGACGGCCTCCGTCAGCTCGCGAATGTGGCTCTCCAGCGCGTCGAGCCGCTGGTCCTGCCGTTCGTCGTCACCAAACAGTCCCATGGGTTCCTCCTCTGGCTTGGCGTGCCCGAGCACTCCAACAGGACCCAACCTAGGCGCGAGCGCCAGGCCCGGCCTCCCCCGAAATGGGGGAGAAACGGAGGGGGCGAGCGGGTTTCGGGCGCCTCGGGCGGTCTTCACCCCCTTTTTCATCCTCTTTGGGGGAGGCCACCCGCGGGAAGCTCGTAGACTCCGAAATCAGAGTTCCCGGATCGGAGCTCGGCGGTTCGTCGAGAAGACCCGCGACAGACAAGGTTAGTTGAATGTTCGTTCACGATTCTAGGAGGGCTGGGATATGACCACGGCGGCACGTTTCCGTTGGGCCTCATTGACGGTCGGGATCGCTCTGTTTGCCTTGACCTGGAGTGCAAGCGATTCGGTGGCTGCGTTGCCCCCGATGGAGGGCGCGGCGCAGACCGGGGCGATCTCCCTGGATCTCGGAACAGCCGGCCGGCTGGCCCTGCCCGGGCCAAGCGAGGGTCTTTGTTCGCTGGCCCTGCCGCCGCGAGAGGAAGAGAGGATCGATAAGAGCAAAGGAGATCCAGCTTGCAGGGCCCGTGCGTCGGACGTCTCGCAGGACCGCCCGTCGCGTCTCGAGGCGGCGCTGAGATCTACCACTGTTCCCCAAGGAGTAGGAGGGCGTGACACATGGTCGGTCCGCTGACGATGAGGGAGGGAAGTGCAATGGGTAGTGGCCTGGGGCGGGGGCGCCTCGTAGGATGCTGCGTGATGGTCGTGGCGTGCCTGGTCTTCTTCGCCAGTGGAGCCCTGGCGGAGGAAAAGAAGACCGGCGTGATGGATCCTCAGGCAATCGACGCGTTCAAGCGGATGTCGCAGCACCTGAAGAATACGAAGGCTCTGAGCTTCACAACCTCAGGGTTGCGTGAGGTCGCCGAGGCTTCGGGGATCAAGGTGCTTCGTAGCCGTACCGGGATCGTCGCCATGCAGAGGCCCAATCGCTTCTACAGCCAGGTTCTGGGAGACGACGGGCGGAAGAAGCAAGCCTGGTTCGATGGTGAGACCCTATCCATTGCCGTCTCGGGAGTGAGGGAGCACGATACGCCCAGATCGCCGCGCCCGAGGGCGCGAAGACGATCGACGGGATCCTCGATCATCTGATGGACGAGTACGACTATGTCCTGCAACTGGGCGATCTATTCTACAGCGATGTCTACGGAATGCTCGAGGACGTGCTGCTCTCCGCCGTGCATCTCGGGCGCAAGCTCGTCGGAGGCCGGCCCTGCCATCATCTCTCGCTCGAGTTCGCCGGTGCCGACGCGCAGCTGTGGGTCCAGGAGGGAGACGACCCCGTCCCTTGCCGCTGGGCGTTCACGCTCCGAGACGAGCCCTCCGAGCCACTGTTCGTTTCGAGCTTCGATTCCTGGGTGAGCAACCCCAGCATCGACGCCGCACGCTTCCGTTTCGTGGCTCCAGCCGGCGCAACCAAGATGGAAATGAAGGACTTGCTGGCCCAAGCCAGCGCCCGCTAGGCCCAGGCGTGCCCGCATGTCTTCGCGAGCCAGCCGCGCTGCTTCGACGGCTCGTGCAGCAGGCCGGAGAGGGATCGGCCTGGGCGGACACGGAGGGCCTCGTTACTCGACCACGTTGCGCAGGAACTCGGTAAGCGATGCGTAATCCCCAGGTTTCGCGGAGCGCCCCAACTCGCGACCTTCCTCCCCGAGGAGGAAGGACATGGCAGAGAAGGCGGCGACGCTGACGGATCGGGACCGGTACTGGCTCCGGCAGCAGGAATCGTGGGAGAAGTCGGAGCTATCCGCGAAGGAGTATGCGCGGAAGCACGAGCTGTCGATCCATGCGTTCTACCAGGCACGCAAGCGGCTACGAGCGATAGGGGCGCTGGATGCTGCGCCGCCCCGGTCTCCGAAGGCGAAGTCGCGGCCGAGTGGCGGGTTCACCCGGGTTGAGGTGCCGGCCACGCGGGGGCCCCGCTACCGCGTGCGGCTGCCGAACGGTGCGCTGGTCGAATGGGACGGCGCTTCAGGGGCCGAACTCGCCGAAGTTCTCGGCGCCGTGAGTCAGATCGGATGATGGCGGTCACCGAGGAGGTCGAGGTGTGGCTCCACCGGGAGCCGGTCGACTTCCGCCGCCAGATCAATGGTCTGGTGCTGATCGTGGAGCAGGAGATGGAAGCGGACCCGTTTGCGAAGCGGGTCTATGCGTTCACGAACCGGAGGCGCGACCGCGCGCGGCTGCTCTACTGGGATCGCAACGGTTTTGCACTATGGCTGAAGCGGCTCGAGAAAGATCGTTTCCCGTGGCCAGACGATGGCGAGGAGACGATCGTTGTCGGACGTCGAGAGATTGCTTGGCTGCTCGACGGCATCGATTTCTTTCGTCTTCGTCCACACGAGGAGATTTTCTACGAGTCCACCTTGTAACGCGTAGAGCAGTGTCTAAGATATGTGTCGTGGTGGACGTCGCGGAGAAGCTCCCGGACACGGTCGAAGCACTTCGCGTCTTGCTTCTCCGACGCAATGACGAACTCGAAGAACGCAACGCTGAGCTCGAAGCGCGCGATGCCGAGATCGCACAGCTGCGCGAGTACGTGCGACTGCTCCGCCACCAGCGTTTCGGGAGCAAGAGCGAGAAGGTCTCCGCGGATCAGCTCTCGATCTTCAACGAGGCGGAGCGTGAGGTGGCCGAGGCTGCCTCGAGGGAGAAGGAACGGGACGAGATCCAGGTTCCCGCGCACACGCGCAAGAAGGGGGGCCGACGGCCCCTCCCGGAGTCACTCCCCTGCATCGAGGTGGTTCACGATCTTCCCGATGCAGAGAAGGTCTGCGCGCGGGACGGCGCCCGTCTCGTGGAGATCGGGCGTGAGGAGAGCGAGCAGCTGGAGATCATCCCGGCCAAGCTCCGCCGGGTGCGGCACATCCGGCCCAAGTACGGGTGCCCCACCTGCAAGGAGGGCGTGAAGGTGGCCCCGGTTCCGCCTCAGCCGATCCCGAAGAGCATCGCCTCGCCGGCACTGCTGGCCCACGTAGCCACCCAGAAGTTCGTGGACGGGATGCCGCTCTACCGCCAGGAGGTGGCTTTGAAGCGGATCGGGGTCGAGCTGCCGCGCTCGACCCTGGCCTCCTGGATGGTGAAGGTCGGGCGCCTGGCCCAACCCCTGATCCATCTCATCCACGACGAGATCCTGGCCACGGGCTTCGTGCAGGCCGACGAGACACGCTTCCAAGTGCTGAAGGAGCCGGGGCGAAAGGCGACGAGCCTCTCGTATCTCTGGGTCCTGCGGGCGGGGGGCCGGGCTCGGCCAGCCGTCGTCTATCACTACGACCCCTCGCGCGAGGGCGAGGTGGCGGAGCGACTTCTCGAAGGCTTCCAGGGATATCTGCAGACGGACGGCTACTCCGGGTACGACTCTCTTGGATTGAGGGAGGGCATCGTCCACGTTGGATGCTTTGCTCACGCACGAAGGAAGTTCCACGAGGCTCTGAAGGCCCAGGGCGGCGGCAAGAAGAAGGCGAAGCGGGGGAAGGGCTCGAAGGCCAGGCAGGGATTCGAGTGGTTCCAAGCTCTCTATCGCATCGAGCGCGATCTTCGGGACCTGACCCCAGAGGAACGCTACCGGGTGCGGCTGGAGCGAACGAAGCCGGTCCTGGACGAGATGTGGAAGTGGCTCGAGGACTCCCGCGACACGGTCCCGCCGAAGAGCATGACCGGGAAGGCCATGACCTACCTCCACAACCAGTGGCCGAAGCTCCAGCGCGTCCTCGAGGACGGACGCCTCTCGCTGGATACCAACGATGTCGAGAATTCCATCCGGCCCTTCGTCGTCGGAAGGAAGGCATGGCTGTTCGCGGACACCGTGGCCGGCGCCGAGGCCAGCGCGAACCTCTACAGCCTGGTCGAGACGGCCAAGGCGAACGGGATCGAGCCCTTCGCCTATCTCCGCTTCCTCTTCGAGCGGATCCCTGCGGCGGAGTGCCTCAAGGACTTCGAGGCGCTCCTACCCTACCGCCTCGACCGGAGCCTCCTGGCTTCGGGCTGATCGCAGTGCCGGGACGGTGTCTACGCACCGCTTACAGTATTTCAACTAATTGGAGATGGACAAATGACCCAAACTAAACTGACTTTTGTCGGCCTGACCTTGTTGAGCATTTTGCTTACGGGTTGCGACAATGCGCCAAAAGAAAGTGCAACTGTGGAAGAGGTTGTTGTAGTTGCCGAGCAGATAGCCGATCCGCTGCCATCCTGGAACGAAGGCGAGACTAAGACGGCGATCACTCGTTTCGTCACGAATGTCACAACAGAAGGAAGCCCAGACTTCGTCCCTTCTGAGCAACGCATCGCTGCGTTTGACAATGACGGTACGCTTTGGTCTGAGCAGCCCGTGGTGCAGCTCGAATTCCTCGCTTATCAAATCAAGAAAATGTCAGGTCAACATCCGGAGTGGAAGAATCAGAATCCTTTTAAGGCAGTACTTGAAGGTGATCAAGAATACCTGATCAACGACATTACGAAGAATCATGGAAAGGGAATGCAGGAACTGGTTTTGGCGGCTCATGCTGGGATGACGTTACAAGAGTTCAACGAGTCGGTACGTGAGTTCTTCAACACCGAACAGCATCCGAAATTCAAGCAAATGTACAATCGAACAGCCTATCAGCCGATGCTGGAGCTGTTGGCGTATCTTCGCACTAACGGATTCAAGACCTACCTCAGTTCGGGTGGTGGAGTCGACCTTATGAGAGTTATCGCGACGGATACCTACGGCATTGTTCCAGAGAATGTGATTGGAACCTTCGCGATTGACTCATTCGAGCAAGTCGATGGCGAATGGAAGATCGTTAAAGGTGCGAAGAACATGTTCCTGCATGATGCTCTGACCAAGCCGGTAGGTATCAATTTGCGCATCGGGCGCATCCCGATTTTTGTTGGCGGAAATGTTCGTACGGGAGGAGATATTGGTCAACTCACATATAGCCAAACGAATGAGTTGCCGAACTTCCAACTTCTCATAAATCACGACGACGAGGTACGCGAGTTTGCCTATGCTGAACCGGATAACGCGTCACTTGATGCGGCCGAATCCGGAGGATGGCATGTGGTCAGCATGAAAAATGATTGGCAGCGTATTTTCTCTTTTGAGGAATCCAAACAATCTGACAACGAATAACTAACCTGGTCGCGACCGTATTGCCCACCTGTCGGCAATACGGTCAACATCAAGAAAGCAACCTGGACGAACACGATCGGCGATCCTGAGCTGATTGCCTACGACGCTAAGCGCTTCAACGTGACGATGAGCAAAGAGGTCCCCATGACGACCCAGCAACATGGCTTCAATGCTTCCTCTACTCTCGTGTCTTTATGGGATCCTAATTGCATGCTGCTGAATCCAGGGCAGCAAATGGTCGAAATCACAGGAACCATCCCCCTGTGCCAGGGTAGTTGTCGCCTCTAGCTGATCTCCTCCGCCGGCCCTCGTAGAGGGTCGGCGGAGGAGATCAGCGCCCCGCGCGGGGGGCGTCGAGGTGATAGTCGAGATGGTGTATTCGGAGAAGTTCAAGTCGCGGATGGTCGGGAAGATGGTGGGTCCTCTCGCCGTGAGTGCGAGCGTCCTGGCGGCCGAGGTGGGCATGAGCCAGCCCACGTTATCGCGCTGGCTACGGGAAGCGCGTACGGTCCCGGGTATGGCGAAGAAGTCGCGGAGATCAAAGGAGAAGTCTCGCCCTCAGCGTCCCCAGGACTGGAGTCCGGAAGAGAAGCTTCGGGTGGTGGTGGAGTCGAGGGGCCTCACAGACGAGGAGCTGGGGGCCTTTCTGCGCAAGGAGGGGCTGCACCGGCCCAGCTCGACGAGTGGTCGGCGACCGCGCGCTCGAGCCTGTCGGCGCGCAAAGGGACGCAGAAAGCCTCTGGCCGAGTCGAAGCGCATCCGGGAGCTCGAGCGCGAGCTCCGACGAAAGGAGAAGGCGTTGGCCGAAGCGGCCGCCCTGCTGATCTTGAAAAAAAAAGCCCAAGCGATCTGGCGTGCCCGAGGACGCCGACAGGACCCAACCTAGGCGCGAGCGCCAGGCCCGGCCTCCCCCGAAATGGGGGAGAAACGGAGGGGGCGAGCGGGTTTCGGGCGCCTCGGGCGGTCTTTACCCCCCTTTTCATCCTCTTTGGGGGAGGCCACTCCCCTTGGGAAGCTCCTAGGCTCCGAAATCAGAGGTCCCGGATCCCGGACCGTTCCGGGGAGAGGACGGGGAGAAGCGGGACATTGGACGTTCACCTTTCTGCCCATTCAACCCTGAACCTCAATTTACGAAAGGGGAAAAGATGAAAACAAAACGGAAGCTAACTGCATTCACCATTGCGCTGTTGATGCTGACCGGTCTCGCGACCACCGTGTCGGCTCAGGAGCTGGACCGCACCGTCCTGCCGATCAACCCGCCGTATCGCGAGCCCATCACGGTGTTCGACGCCCGGGACGCCAAGAAGCCCCCGAGGTTCGAGGTCACGCCTCCGGAAGGAGCCCCGAATGTCGTCATCGTGCTGATCGATGACATCGGCTTCGGCGCAGTCACCAGCTTCGGCGGCGGCATCCAAACACCGACCTTCGATCGCCTGGCCGACGAAGGCCTGCGCTTCAACCACTTCCACACCACGGCACTCTGCTCGCCGACGCGCTCGTCGCTGCTGTCCGGGCGGAACCACCACCAGGTCAACGTCGGCAGCGTGATGGAGATCGCCACCGGCTTCCCCGGCAACCAGGGCGAGCGCACCAACCGAGGCCAGTACTTCGCCGAGACCCTACGCCTCAACGGCTACAGCACGGCGGCGTTCGGCAAGTGGCACGAGACCCCGACCTGGGAGGTCTCCGTGTCCGGCCCCTACGATCGCTGGCCGACGAACTCGGGCTTCGACAGGTTCTACGGCTTCATCGGTGGCGAGACCAACCAGTGGGACCCGGTGATCTTCGACGGCGTGACCAAGGTCCAGAAGAAGGACGACCCCGACTATCACTTCACCACGGACATGACCAATGAGGCCATCGAGTGGATGAAGTTCCAGCAGGCGATGACGCCGGACAAGCCGTTCTTCGTCTACTTCGCGCCTGGTGCGGTGCACGCCCCGCACCACGCCCCTCAGGAGTTCATCGAGAAGTACAAGGGCAAGTTCGACGGCGGCTGGATGAAGTACCGCGAGGAGACCTTCGCCCGCCAGAAGGCGATGGGCATCATTCCCCAGAACACCAAGCTGGCGCCCATGCCCGACGACATCGAGGACTGGGAGAAGCTCAGCGACAACGAGAAGGCGCTCTACGCCCTGCAGATGGAAGCCTTCGCCGGCTTCATGGAGCACACGGACGTCGAGATCGGCCGGCTGGTGGGCGCCATCGACGATATCGGCGTTCTGGACAACACCCTGTTCATCTACATCATGGGTGACAACGGTTCGAGCGGTGAAGGCGGCCTGACCGGCACCTACAACGAGCTGGTGCACCTCAACGGCATCTTCGACGCCGAGACCACCGAGAGCATGTTGGAGCGCGCGGATGATTGGGGCGGCCCCGACTCCTTCCCGCACTTCTCCTCGGCCTGGGCGGTCGCCACCGACGCGCCGTTCACCTGGACCAAGCAGATGGCCGGGGACTACGGCGGCACCCGCAACCCGATGGTCATGCACTGGCCGGCGGGCATCAAGGCCAAGGGTGAGATCCGCAAGCAGTGGCATCACGTCAATGACGTGGCCGCCACCGTGCTCGAGGCGGCCAAGCTCCCGCAGCCCAGGATGGTGAACGGCGTCCCGCAGATGCCGTTGGCCGGCGTGAGCATGCTGTACGCAGCGCATGACGCCGACGCGTTCAACCGTCGCCACACCCAGTACTTCGAGATCTTCTCCAACCGCGCGATCTATCACGATGGCTGGTACGCTCGTGTCGTGCACCGCGTCCCGTGGGAGAACCTGCCGATCAACAAGCTCCAGGACGACGTTTGGGAGCTCTACCATGCGAAGGAGGACTTCAGCCTCTCGACTGACGTCGCGAGCGAAGTATCCGCGACGGCTCGCCGCGATGAAGGATCTGTTCG
>CAVROS010000035.1:0-22449 GCA_963722885.1 uncultured delta proteobacterium | reverse complement strand
GGCGGCTTCAACGTGCCAGGAGGCGCCTATGATTCGGTCTTCTTCCAGAACGCGAACCACTCCGTCCGCGTGACGGACACCTTCATGCAGGCCACCCTGAACGACCTGTCCTGGAACACCCGCTCCGTCACCACGGGTGAGGTGCTGGATGTCCACCAGGCGCGGGAGCTGCTGGATGAAATCGCCGAGAGCGCCCACCTGTGCGGCGATCCCGGAGTGCAGTACGACACCACCATCAACAAGTGGAATCCGGTCAAGAAGTCCGGGCGGATCAACGCGAGCAATCCCTGCTCCGAATACATGTTCCTGGACGACACCGCCTGCAACCTGGCCAGCCTGAACTTGATGCAGTTCCTGGGCGAGGATGGAAGCTTCGACGTCGCCTCCTTCAAGCGAGCCGCTTCCCTCACCATTCTCGCCCAGGAGATCCTGGTCGATCACACCGACTACCCGACGCCGGCGATCGCCAAGAACAGCCACCTGTATCGATCCCTCGGCCTTGGCTACGCGAACCTGGGCGCCCTGCTGATGGCACAGGGCCTTCCTTACGACAGCGCCGAGGGGCGCAATCTGGCGGCGGCGATCACCTCGGTCATGTGCGGCGAGGCCTACCGCACCAGCGCCGAGATCGCCGAGGCCATGGGGCCTTTTCCGCGCTTCCGCGTCAATCGGAATCCCTTCCTCGAGGTGATCGGCATGCACAAGGAGGCGGCGGACTCGATTGCGCCGGCCGGAGTGCAGCAGGATCTCTGGGAGGCATCGCGCCAGGTCTGGGGGGATGCTCTCCAGCTCGGGAGGAAGCACGGCTACAAGAACGCCCAGGTCACGGTGCTCGCTCCTACCGGAACCATCGCGTTCATGATGGACTGCGACACCACCGGTGTGGAGCCGGACATCGCGCTGGTCAAGTACAAGAAGCTCGTCGGCGGCGGGATGCTCAAGATCGTCAACAACACGGTCCCGATGGCGCTTCAAAGGCTCGGCTACCGCGAAGACCAGGTCTGCGAGATCGTCTCCTACATCGACGACAACGAGACCATCGAGGGCGCTTCGGTCCTGAAGGACGCGCACCTGCCGGTCTTCGATCGCGCCTTCCGTCCCTCGAGAGGAAGGCGTTCCATTCACTGGATGGGTCACGTTCGCATGATGGGCGCGGTTCAGCCCTTCCTCTCGGGCGCGATCAGCAAGACCGTGAACCTTCCCAGCGAGGCTACGGTCGAGGACGTGAGAGCCGCCTACGTGGAGGGCTGGAAGTTCGGGCTCAAGGCCCTGGCGGTCTACCGGGATGGAAGCAAGCGCACCCAGCCGCTCAACGCCGGGAAGGACGTCTCCGATGGCAAAGTCGTCTCTCTCGAGGACCGACGTCCGATCCGCCGCAAGCTCCCCGACGAGCGCGATGCCGTCACCCACAAGTTCTCGATCTCGGGACACGAGGGTTACCTGACCGTCGGCCTCTACGAGGAGAGAGTCCCAGGAGAAATCTTCCTTCGGATGGCCAAAGAGGGCAGCACCATCTCCGGCCTGATGGACACCATCGCCACCATGACTTCCATCGCCCTCCAGTACGGGGTGCCCCTCAAGACCTTGGTGGACAAGTTCAGCCACACCCGTTTCGAGCCGGCGGGTTTCACCAACAACAAAGAGATCCCGATGGCCAAGTCGGTCACCGACTACGTCTTCCGGTACCTCGGGAACCGCTTCCTCAGGGATGAGGCTCGGGTGGAGGACGAGCAGGAGACCGAAGCCGAGGCCACCGGTCTCGCGGTGGTGGCGGGTGGCTCCGGATCGCGCGGCAGCGCCGGTAGCAGCGGGACCTTCCACAACCAGGCCGATTCGCCGCCCTGTCCCAACTGTGGCGAGCTCACCGTCCGGAGCGGCACCTGCTACAAGTGCCCGAATTGCGGCGAGACGACCGGTTGTAGCTAGCGGGCCGGCCTCCTCGGGTAGCGTCTTCGCTTTCGGACGCCTGCCTTTCAGCTACTTTGAGGCGAGGAGGAGGCCATGGAACGATTGCTCACCGGATGCGCCCTGTTGGCTACGCTGCTCCTGCTCGGGTGCATCAATATCAACGTTGGAGCCGGTCGCAGGGCCGAGCTGGTCGAGAGGGTCGTCTACGGCACCAAGGGGCCGAAGATCCTGCTGATCGACATCGACGGGATGATCTCTGATCTCGCGGCACCGCGAGCCCTGGGCTTCGGCGAGCGCGAGAGCATGGTCTCCCGAGTGCGGGCGCAGCTCGACCGGGCGGAAGAAGACGGCGACATCCGGGCGATCATCCTGCGCATCAACAGTCCCGGGGGAACGGCGTCCGCCAGCGAGATCGTCTACAGCGAGATTCGCCGCTTCAAGGAAGAGCACGAGATCCCGGTGATCGCTCAGCTGATGGGTGTCGCGGCCTCCGGCGGCTACTACCTGGCCATGTCCGCAGATACGATTCGCGCTCTGCCCACCACGATCACCGGCTCGATCGGTGTGATCTTCTCGGGAATCAGCTTGTCGGGCCTGATGGAGAAGATCGGGGTCGAGAACCAGACGCTGACGACCGGGCCCTACAAGGACGCGGGCTCGTCGCTGCGGCGAATGACCGATGGAGAGCGGGCTCAGCTCAGCAGCGTTCTCGACGGTCTCTACGCGCGCTTTCTCGAGGTGGTGGAGGAGGGGAGGCCGGATCTCTCCAGCGAGGAGGTCCGCGCTCTCGCCGATGGGCGGATCTTCAGCGCAGTCCAGGCCGAGGCGAACGGGCTGATCGATGCCGTTGGAGATCTCCCCGGCGCCGTGGACCTGGCCGAGGAGAGGGCTGGGATCGAGACCTCGCGGGTGGTTGCGTACGGACGCCCCGACGAGTGGCGGGAGAACCTCTACTCGATGAGCGCCCGACCGGAGCCGACCGCGTCTCCCTGGGCCATCCTGAGCCCCGTCAGCGAGCCGGCCTTTCTCTACCTCTGGTGGCCCGGGGCACGCCTGCACTGAGCTTGGCGGGGACGTTGTTGAACGTTCAACCAACGTCCCCGTTGCGCTGGTTAGTACACCCAGCGTCCGTCCTGGAAGCGGAAGATCTCGGTTACGGGTACGGTCGAGGCGATCCGGCAGCGCGTGGCGCGTTCGTCGCTGCAGGTGAAGAGCTGCTCCGTGTAGCGCAGCAGGCCGACGAAGGGAGCCTTCGGGTACCCGGTCTGTTTGATTTCGATCTTGAAGTCGCCGCCGTAGCCCTTGTAGGTGATCCGGTTTCGCGGGTCGGAGGGGCGGACCTTGGGGCTCGTCCGGTTGTGGATCTCGACGCGCTCCATCTTGTCCATCCAGCTGGTGGCGAAGCTCTTGAAGGAGCGCAGGGTACGCTGGTGGCTGTCGTCCCCGGAGATCGCGGTCGGCGGACCGGCCAGGGCGAGACTCGAGGACAGCAGAAGGCAGGCGGCGGTTGTGAGAAGGTGAAGCTGCATGGCACCACTCCAGATGTTCGGACGATCCCTGCTCCGGAAGCATCCCGCAAGCGAAAAGGGGAGAAATCGGCTGCGACGCATCTCTTCTCGACCAGCGGGGTCGATGGCCTGGCTTCAATCTTCGTCCCGGCTGCGCGCCTTGCTTGGTGATGGAGATCACCAAATTCGCTGAATCGTTGGGGTTCCGCCCCATAGAGACCTCTGTTGCTTCCCAGCGACCGGCGGGAGCCGCTTCCCGAGGAGACCTTCGGCGGTTATCGTTCGCGGCCGGTGAGTGCGGAAATCCCTCCCAGCCGATTCGTCGACTTGCTGCTGCCCGCCGTCCGGCACGCAGCGGTGATCGCCCGCGCCCTGGAAGGGCGGGTGCCGAATCGGCCCAAGCAACGCGAAGCCACTCCCGTGAAGGCTGCCCTCACCGAGGCCGATTCCGCCGCGCAAGAGGCGATTCTGGTGCCGCTCCTCGAGCACTTCCCCGGCGTGGGGCTGCACGCCGAGGAAGATACGCCGAGTGTCGCGGAGTTCCCGGTGAGGGAGAAGCGCTTCGTGGTCGTGGACCCGATCGACAGCACCCTGCATTCCTATCTGGAGGGCGCCGGACCCTACAGCGTCATGGTGGGGCTCTGCGTGGAAGGGCGCTTCGATGCCGCCTTGGTCGCCCTGCCGAGGGAGGGACTCCTGTTCGACGGTGCTCGGGGCAGCGGGGCCCGAATGGCCCGGACGCGAGCAGAGCCCCGGCCACGGCGCGCGGAGGCGATCGGTTCGCGGGTGATGGTCTCCCACGAGACACCTCCGTCGGTTCAGGATCGCCTCCGAGAGCGGGGCTTCGAGGTGGTGTTCGGCAGCGGCGGCGCAATCTCCGTCGCGCCGCTGATCCCCGGCGTTCGGGCAGGGCTCCGCCTGACCGAACCAACCGGTGACATCAGCATCCGGGGCCGGATCGGTCTGCTCATCTCCTCCGAGGCCGGCGCGCTGATGGAGAGCGAGAGGGGAGAGCGGTTCCCCTCACGAATCGAGGAGCCGGCCCGGGCCCTGCTCCTCGCGGCCAGCGAAGAGGACATGGACCACCTCCGCTACGCCCTCGCCGCCACTCCGCTCTGAACCTCGTTCGCCTACGGCTCACTGCGCGCGCTTCGCGCTGGCGCTCCGAACTTCGTTCGCCCGCGGCTCGAAAGCCGCGCTGGTTACATCCCGGTGTAGTCGGGACCCTCGCCGCCTTCCGGTGGCGTCCACGTGATGACCTGGTACGGATCGGCGATGTCGCAGGTCTTGCAGTGGACGCAGTTCTCGTGGTGGATGAAGAGCTTCTTCTTGCCCGGATTCGCGTCGTCGTCGACCATCTCGTAGACGGCCGCCGGGCAGAAGGATTCGCAGGGGTTTCCGTACTCCTCGGTGCAGACGTCTCGACATAGATCCGTGTCGGACACCACCAGGTGCGGGGGCTGGTCGGATTCGTGCCGGGTTCCGCTGAACTGGACCAGGGTCTCCTTGTCGAAGGTGAGAACCCGGTCGAATTCGAATTCCTCCTTCACCCGCTTGTCTGCCGGGAGCTCCGAGAGCTTCTTGGTCGCCTCGTGGCCCGCCTCGAACTGGAGCTTGTCGACGAGCCCGCGTCCGTTGGTCAGATACATGCGGAAGGGCTCGTTCAGCATGAAGAACGGAAACCCCTTGCACCAGGATCCGTGGAAGTTGCGATCCTTGAAATGCTCCTCGTAGGCCCAGCTCTGCCGGTAACGCTCCGCGTAGCCGCCCAGCGTGGTGGACGTGTAGTCGTCCTTGGCGACGGCATCGACGATCGTCTCCGCCGCCAGCATCCCCGTCTTGATGGCCAGGTGGATCCCGGCGAGCTTCACAGCGTTGCACATTCCGGCGGCGTCGCCGATCAACATGGCGCCGTCCACGTAGAGCTTCGGCTGGGCGTAGAGACCTCCGATCGGGATGGTCTTGGCCCCGTAACGGATCAGCTCCGCGCCGTCGAGCAGGTCGCGCATGAAGGGATGGGTCTTGAACTTCTGCGCAGCCAGGTGCGGATCGTGGAACGGACTCTCGGCTTCGAGCGCCTTCACCATTCCGTAGGAGATCAGGTTGTCCTTCATGTCGTAGAGCCACATTCCACCGAAGGAATGCTTCAGCTCCTCGATCACCATTCCGTGGATCACCCGTCCGGGCTGGTGCTTCTCGGGCTTGACCCGCCAGATCTCCTTGACGCCGGTCTCGAAGACCTGGGGCCGCTCGCCCTCCAGGTCGAACTTCTGGATGAGCTGCTTGGCGAGACTCCCGCGCACGCCCTCGCCGAGCACGGTGACCTTGGCGAGGATGTCCATACCCGGCTGGAAGTTGCTCTTGGGCTGGCCATCCTTGTCGATGCCCATGTCGCCCATGCGCACCCCGATGACGCGGTTTCCTTCGGTGAGAATCTCGGCACCGGCGAAGCCCGGGTAGATCTCGATGCCCGCGGCCTCGCACCTCTCGGCGAGCCACTTCACCACGTTGTTCAGCGAGACTACGTGATAGCCGCGCTTTCGAAAGTTCGGGAGATTCATCGGACTCTTGATCGCCCGATTCTTCGTGAAGATGTAGGTCATGGCGTCGGTGCAGATGTGCTCGGTGGGGAAGCCCTGCTCCGTGAAGTCCGGCACCAGCTCGGCGATTCCCTTCGGGTTCATCACCGCACCCGAGAGGATGTGCTCGCCGATGGTCTCGCTCTTCTCGATGATCAGCACCGTCGGCGGCTCGATCGGCGAACCGCCCTCGGAGGTGGCGCGTTCGTTGTAGGCCTCCACCTGGCTCGTCAGGTGGAGAGCCGATGCGAGCGTCGCGGGCCCCGCACCGACGTACAGGACATCGACCTCCATGCTCTCGCGTTCGACCGGCTGGTTCATCTCGGAGACCTCCACAGGCGGGCAAAATTGCGACCCGAGGGTAGGGGACGGATGCTACGGGTCAACCGAACCCCCCGGGGTCTGCGCGCGCCTCGGGGGTGGGACTTCTCGGGTGCCGAGCAGCGTTGACCCACCTAGGGCCGTCCATTAAACTGCCGCCCCCCAAATCGGAGGAGGGTAAGTCATGGCGACGATGATCACTGAAGAGTGCATCAACTGCGGTGTCTGCGAGCCGGAGTGCCCGAACGAAGCGATCAGCGAGGGCGAAGAGACCTTCGTGATCGATCCCTCCCTTTGTACCGAGTGCGTGGGTTTCCACGACACCGAACAGTGCGCGGAGGTTTGTCCGGTGGATTGCTGCGTTCCCGATCCGAACAACGCGGAGAAGGAAGAAGCTCTCTTCGAGCGCGCCAAGCAGATCCACCCCGACAAGGCGGGGGAGCTCGTCCTGTCCGCGGAGACATCCCGATTCCAGAAGGGCTGAGTCCCAGCCTGGATTTCTCCCCCGGCGCGGCCCTCTTCGAGCCGCTTCCCCGCGCGAGCGAGAGAACCGGTCAGCGAGCCGCCGGAGACCCTCACCGGGTTCGCGCGCCTCGCCTCCCGGGGATCGCTGCGAACGGGAACGCACGTCCAGAGCGTTTCGGTGGGGCTCCACACCCGCGTCTCGCCCTCGCCGGTGTCCGAACGGGGCAGTTTGGGACTCTGCCGTGGCCGGCCTTTGTCGAGTGCGCCGGTCTGGTTCCAGCCACTCGACCTCGCACTCCGGTGAACAGCAGCCTGTAGTCCGATCGGCCGCACGTGTATGATGCGGATATGCACTCGTTCGAGTCGGATCTGGTCTACATCGTCCGGGACTTCCTGATCGTCCACGGGATGTTCCGCGACGTGGCGGCGCGATACTGGTCGGGTGACCTCGGTTTCGAGCAGGTGCAGGCCCTCGTCGGCGAAACCGAGGAGAGCGCTCTCTTCCGCTTGAAGGAGCGCTGCCACGCCCTCTTCCGAGCGGACACCGAGGGGGAGGTGGTGAGGGTTCGCCCGGAGGCCCTCTTCGATCTCGCGGTCGGCTCGCTCTTCCACGAGGCGATGAAGTTTCGGGAGAGCTTCTACCAGCGCGACGTCTACGGCCCCAAGGTCCGGGCTCTGCGCTCCGCATCGGAGCCCGAGGTGAGTCTCCTGTTTCGCGAGTTCGAGCGGATCTTCGACGGTGTCCGGGCGCGGCTGGACGAATCCCTCCAGGAGGCCGAGATCCTTCTTCTTCAGACCGCAGGCCAGTTTCGAGTTCTTCTCGAGGCCCACGCGGCGAACGGCTTCGTGACCCGTTACTTGATCGAGCACCGGGACCTGGTCGCCGAGGTGTTCCCCGATGGATTGGACGCGCTGCTGGAGCAGGTTCACGGCACGCCCGGAATTGCCTACGTCCGAGCAGCGCACTCCTACCTGAAGAGCGGGTTCTTCGACGACGCGCGCCGCGCCCTCGTCGAGGCGATGGACCGCGACGGCTCCCGGGTGCAGCTCTCGCGGTTGCTCGCCTATGCCGAAGGCATGCAAGCCTACCTGGAGGGGCGTTACGGAGAAGCTCTCGACAGCCTCTCGAAGTGGGTGGACGCCGTTCCCCCCAGGGAAGAGGAGCTCTTTGCGGACCTCGCCTTCGCGGCGGTCTCCCGGGTGGGACAGCTCGTCGACAAGGAGAGCGGCGAGGCCCTCCGGGTGGCAGCGGCAGAGCTGTCCCAACGGATCCGCTGCTATTCCTCACAGGCCCGGACCGGGGAGTCCCCCTAGCAAGCGCTAGGAATCGTCATCTGGGGTCGGGTGCTGCAGTACACCCCGCGATATCAGTCGCCGCACCTCTTCCCGCCGCCACGCGACGGCGCTCTGGGTGAAGATGTCGTCGACCCCCAGCACCTGGGCCCCGAACTCGCCGGTCGCGTAGTGGAAGACACAGACGCCGAGCAGGCTCTGGAAGAGGTTCCGCGAGGAGAGCTTGGCGAAGACGTTCGCATCGATGCCCTCGCGATAGAAGGCGAGCAGCCTTCCCACGACTCGCTCGATCAGCGGTCGCAACGCCACCCCGTCGATATCCACCCGATCGACGAAGATGCGGATCAGTATCTGTGAGTAGTTGCGTTGCTCGGAGAGCAAGTCGTTCAGCGCATCACCGAGTCGCCCGAGCCGACTCGCCGGAGATTCGGGCCTGTCGATCGCCTTGGACACGGTGTGGTCGAAGGCTTCGAGCATGCGCACGAGGACGGCCTCGTAGAGCGCCGCCTTGCTCGGGTAGTAGTGGTAGAGAGCGGTCTTCTGGACGCCGACCTGCTGCGCGATGTGCTGGAGGTGGGCCCCGGCAAAGCCGTCTCGCGCGAACTCCCGCTCGGCGACGTCGAGGATCTTGTGGCGCGTGTCGGCGCCTCGGCGGCTGGGTCCCATTCGCTACCCCTTTCCAGGGATCCTTCCAAGACATTCGGGGCGGGGGGGTCGAACTCCTCAGCCAACCACTGGCTCGGGCTTGTCTCGAGTGTACACCCATCCGGCGATCCCGAACACGATCAGGCCGAGCCCGATCACCTGCGGCTCGGTCAGGCCCAGGGCCACCTTCGGATTCACGCGCACGAACTCGATGAAGAAGCGCCCCAGGCCGTTCCAGGCGAGGTATTCGCCGAAGAGGAAGTGGCTGCGCTTCCGTCTCCGCCAGAGAATCGCGGCGCCCAGCAGCAGCCAGGCGATCTCGTAGAGCTGGGTCGGGTGGACCGGATCGAGGGTGGGAGGCGTTCCCTTGGGGAAGGCGATGCCCCAGGGCAGATCGGTGACCCGCCCGTAGTCGTCGCCGACCAGGAAGCAGCCGACACGGCCAAAGGCCTGACCGAGCAGGGCTGCCACCGAGACACAGCTGGAAACGATGCGGATCGGGACCCCATGGATCCAGCAGCCGGCACTCACCGCGAGGGTTCCGCCGATCAGCCCGCCGTACCAGGTAATGCCAGCTCGGGAGAAGAGCAGATCGGTGAAGGGAATCCCCGTGCGCACGCTCTCGTCGATGGCGAAGTAGAGCTTTGCGCCGAGGACTCCGCCACCTATGGCGTAGAGCATGAGCGTGGAGGACAGCTCCGGATCGAGGCCGTACTCGCGCAGGCGGACTGCCGTGTTCCACGCCGCCACCAGGAACCCCGCGGCGAGCATCACGCCGAAGGTGCTGATCGGGAAGCCGAACGGCTCCCAGAGGATGGGGTACATGGTGCCTCCGCGCGGATCGCGAAGCTACGGGACCCACCGTACGAGGGCAAGCGCAGCGCGCAGTGAGCCGTAGGCGAACGAAGTTCACAGGGCAAGCGCAGCGCGCAGTGAGCCGTAGGCGAACGAAGTTCACAGGGCAAGCGCAGCGCGCAGTGAGCCGTAGGCGAACGAAGTTCACAGGGCAAGCGCAGCGCGCAGTGAGCCGTAGGCGAACGAAGTTCACAGGGCAAGCGCAGCGCGCAGTGAGCCGTAGGCGAACGAAGTTCACAGGGCAAGCGAAGGTCGCGACGTTCAGCTAGCGGCAGGGGAGGGTGAGGTGGAAGCTGGCCCCTTGGTCGGGTCTGCTATCGACCCAGACGCGCCCGCCGTGTGTCTCGACGATCTTCTTGACGATCGCAAGGCCGATTCCGGTGCCCCGGCGACCGTCCTTGCGAGGACCGAGACTCTGGAAGATCTCGAAGATGCGGTCGTGGTGGGCGGGATCGATTCCCTTGCCGTTGTCGCTCACGGTGATCTGGTGGCTGTTCGGGAGCGACTTCACCTCCACCCGGATCAGCGGCCGCTCGACTTCTCCCATGTGGTCGAGGGAATTGCCGACCAGATTCGAGAAGAGCTGGTAGAGCCGCGTGCGATTGCACATCAGGGGAGGGGGGCTCTCGGGAAGCTCGAGGGAGGCGCCCTCTTGATCGAGTCGGGGCTTGAACTCCGCGTGCAGTAGAGCGAGCACGCTTCGGGGATCGATCAGGGACTTGTCCGCCTCGGTTCGCCCGATCCGCGAGAGCTCCAGGAGGTCGTGGATCAAGCTCTCCATGGTGCGGCCCGCCTGCTCGATCCGATCCAGGAAATGCCGGCCCTTCTCGTCGATACGGGCTCCGTAATCCTCACGCAACAGGCGCGAGAAGCCCAACAGGGAGACCAGAGGCGAGCGCAGGTCATGAGACACCGCGTCGACGTAGTGCTCGAGCTGGGCGTTGGAGCGCGCCAGGTCTTCCTCGGTCCGACGCCGCTCGGTGACGTCGCGAAGGTAGGCCACGGCGCCCATGTCGGTTCCATCGCGCAAGCGCAGCAGGCTCGCGGAGACCGAGACACAGATCACGGTACCGTCCCGGCGGCGCAGCTCGAGATCCTGACCCCGAACCGGGTGTGTCGGGCGCAACGCATCTCGGATCTGGTCGAGGGTCTCGCCACGAGTGGACGTACGCGTCCACGGGCTTGCCGACGACTTCCGCCCGCGGATGGCCCAGCAGCTGCTCTGCAGCCGGATTGACATAGACGATCAGGCGGTTGCGGCCGACGACGACGACACCATCCGGTGAGCTGTCCAAGATCGCCTCGAGGCAATCGAAGGAGTGGGGGAACTGCCGGTCGGTCGTCTGTGCGTTGGTCTCGGGACGCGCGATCGTGATGGTTGCCCAGGAGGCCTCCGCATCGCCGAGGCGGGCCGCCGACAGCTTGACGGGAATCGCCTTGCCGCCCGGGCCGCGAAGGGGGACGGATTCGTTCGCCAGGTGGCCGACCCGGGTGAGTGTCGTGGCGAGTCGTTCGCCCTCTGACGGAACCACCACCATCTCGGTCCAGGGACGACCCCGGAGCCGCTCGGGATCGCCACAGATCGCGGAGAGTCCGTCACTCATCCAGACCACCCGCCCCGCGTCATCCACGAGAGCCATGGAGTCGTGAAGACGGGCCAGACCCCGAATCAGCGGCAGCGCTGAACGCCGATCGAACGCAGACGCAATTTCGTGACGGGGGTTCATGAAGTCCGGCGCAACCTCGAATTTCTCAGGGGGCTCCCGGGGCGCTGCAATCCGATGCTCCCATGCCACTCAGCCACTTCGCTCAGCAACTTGTTTGGCGCTCGGTGGTCTGGATGTCCGTCGAGCACCGCGCCCCATCCCAAACAGATGATGGGATCCTACCAGAGTCCGAAACTGGGGGTCAAATGGAACACATCAGCTCTTCGGCGAAGAGATGTGTCACCGATCTGGGCCCATCGGCACTCACATGTGGGATTGTGGACTCATCCAAACGGGCCCCCTGGGGTCCCCGTGGGAAACTGGGAATGATCATCTCTTTGGCGACTGGCTGGTTGATCCGATACGCTCCTCACACCCGCGCGAGCGGGACCGAGACCCCCCCATCCCATCGAAATCATCGAGGTACTCGGTCTGACGACCCGGCAGGAGCCGGGCGGGGGAGTTCATGGGCGGAGCCCGCCGGAAGGAGGCTCGTGTGAGCGAGAGCGTGGGCAAGGCACGTGTCTGGCTGCTGGCCTTGGTGGCCGCCGCGCTGGTGATCGACGGCTCCGCCCCGATCGCCGATGCGCCCGCGACCGCCTTCGATGGTTCTGCGGGATTGGATGCCCCCGCGGTGGCGCTCCTCCTCTCCGGTGTGAATCCCAGTCTCTCCGAGCCGGAGCTGGACCGAATCGGGACCGCAGTGATCCGGTACAGCGGGAAGTACGGCCTCGACCCGGACCTGGTGACCGCGATCCTCCTGGTGGAGAGCAGCGCGCGCCCCTGGGCCCGTAGCCCGAAGGGCGCACTGGGCCTGATGCAGGTGATGCCCGCCATGATGCGTCCGATGGGCATTGCCGGGAACCTCTCGACCATCGAGACCAATATCGAGGCGGGGTGCCTGATTCTGGCCGGCAACATCCGCCGCCTCGGCGAGGAGGACGGCATCTCGGCCTATTTCTGGGGCTCCGAGATTCGCGGTGTCGCCTACCTGAGCCGCGTTCAGGAGGCTCGTGCCCGAGTCCGCCGGGAGCTCCGTTCCTAGATACGCAAGAAACCTCCCGGCTTCCGGCTCGAGGGCTCATTGACGCTACGGGCTGCCGGTGGTTAGGGTCACGCGCGGTGACAGTGGTGCGTCGAACCGAGTCCCACTTCCGGGGATGCGATGGGCTGGGTCTATTCCGCCGCGCTTGGCTGCCGGCGGAGTCGCGGCACGCCCTTGCCCTGGTGCACGGCTACGCGGAGCACAGCGGTCGTTACGAAGGCTTCGGTGCCTGGTTCGCGGCGCGTGGGTTCGCCGTCCACGCCTACGACCAGCGCGGTCACGGGCGCTCCCGCGGGAGGCGCTGTCACGTCGGAGCGTTCCGGGAGTACCTGGACGACCTCGATCGCTTTCTCGAGATCGTCCGCGAAGAGCATTCCGAGATCCCGATCACGCTCGTCGGCCACAGCATGGGGGGCTTGATCACGGCCGCCTACCTCGTCGACCGCCGCCCGCCGATCCACAGCGCCGTCACCTCCGGTGCCGGTCTCGCCCTCGGCGAAGGCATCTCCTGGCTTCGGGTGAAGCTGGCCCTGATTCTTCGCCACCTGCTTCCCCGCCTTTCGATGGGCCACTCGCTCGATCCGGATGGGCTCTCCAGGGATCCCGAGGTCGTCAAGGCCTATCTCGAAGATCCGCTGGTATCTCGCGGCGGCATGACCACGTCTCTGGCTGCCGAGCTGCTCGGCGCCGTTCCGCGAACGGCTGCAAGAGCGGCGGAGGTGGCGGTGCCGCTCTTCATGCTCCACGGCGAGGAAGATCCCCTCTGCCCGGCCGAGGGAAGCCGCGCTTTCTCCGACGGGGTGGCGGTCGAGGGGAGCGATCTGCGTATCTATCCGAAGCTGCGCCACGAAATCTTCAACGAGCCCGAGCGTGAACAGGTGTACATGGACATCCTCGACTGGCTCAAGGGGCTTCCGGAATGAACGAATCAGGAGCGGGGCGCCATGGCTGAGAACGGGCTCACCCATCTGGACGAGCGCGGGCATGCGCGCATGGTGGATGTGGGTGAGAAGCGGGTCACCGAGCGCGTCTGCGTGGCTCGGGGCGAGGTGCGGATGGCCGCCGCGACTCTTCAGCGCATCGCCGACGGCGAGATGCCCAAGGGCGATGTCCTGGCCACGGCGCGCCTCGCGGGAATCCAGGCCTGCAAACGCACCGATGAGTGGATTCCCCTGGCACACCCCGTCCCGGTGGATTCGGTCGAGCTGGAGCTGCACCCGGATCCTCCCGCCGCGCGGGTGCGGATCGAGGCCAGGGTCCGGGCCCACGCGCGCACCGGCGTGGAGATGGAGGCTATGGTGGCGGTGGCCGCGGCGGGTCTCACCATCTACGACATGTGCAAGGCCGTCGACCGGGGCATGACGGTCGAGGCGATCCGGCTGGTGAGCAAGACCGGTGGGAAGAGCGGCAAGTGGCGACGCCCCGAGGAAGAGGTGAGCGAAACCGGATAGTTGAGCCGTCGCCGAGGTCTTTCCGAGGAGTCGCGAAGATCCGGAACCCGCGGCGGCCCCGTGGGTTCAAACTCCGACGTGGCATCGGTGGCTCAAGAGATCCTGGAGCGAGGTCCCGTCCTGAGGAGTCGAGGCGAGGCCGCCGTCGGCGCAGTCGATCCCGACGGCGAGCTGATCGAGCGCTGGCGCGCCGGTGACGAGGTCGCCTTCGAAACGCTGGTTCGCCGCCACGAGCGGCGGGTCTTCGGACTGGTGCTGCGCATGCTGGGAAGCCGCGAAGAGGCCGAAGATGTTGCCCAGGAGGTCTTCCTGAACCTCCACCGCAACGGCCATCGCTTCCGCAAGGAGGCCCGCTTCTCGACCTTTGTCTACCGCGTTGCGGTGAACGCCGCGCTGAACCGCCGACGCGCCCTCGGGCGTCGCCGGGCGCGGCTCGAGGGCCTGATTCGGCGGCAGGCCGGCGGCGACGATCTTCCCTACACACCGCGGGACCCCGAGGATTCCATCCTGGGAAGCGAGCTCCGCGCGCGGCTCCAGAGAGAGATTCTGGAGCTCGCCGAGACGCTGCGGGCTCCACTGGTCCTGCACGATATCGAGGGGCTTCCCTACGCGGAGATTGCGAGCATTCTTGGAATCGTGGAGGGCACGGTGAAGTCTCGCATCCACCGGGCCCGGCGGGCGCTACGCCGCAGGCTCGGAAACCTGAGCGAGCGAGAGGAGCCGTAGCGATGGACCACGAGGAGCTGCGCGAGCAGTTGAGCGCCTATCTCGAGGCGGATCTCGATCCGAGCGAGCAGGCTCGGATCCAGGAGCACCTCGCCGGCTGTCCCGATTGCCGTCGAGAGTACCGAGAGCTCCGCCACACGGTGGACCTGTTACGCGGCTTGCCCGCACCCGATTCGCCGCCGGACCTGGCCGACCGGGTGATCGCACGGCTTCGTGCGGGCGAGGGGCGTCCAGGCCTGGCATCGCGCTGGCAGGCCTGGATCGAGGGCGTTGCCGGGGTGTCCTGGTCGACACCGGTCGCCGCCGTTGCCGTCGCGCTGGCGGCGCTGGTGATCGTGCGCGGACTCGACGTTTCGCTCGAGATCCCGGGCTGGACGCACTCGGACGCCGTCCCGCGGGTCGAGATCGCGGTGGAGAACCCGGCGGAGCTCTCCGCGCGCGCGCGCAGTTCCCTTCGCAGAGCGGCCGAGGCCAGCCCCGCCGAAGCCGTCGGACCGCTGCTGACCTGTCTCCGCGCCGGCGGTCCAGCGCGGCCCGAGGTGGGTCGCGGTGACCCCTGCGAGCACTGGGACAGCTGGATGGTGGGCCTCGGCATGCGCGATGCTCCGGCCTTCGTGGTCGAGGTCGAAGCGGTCCCGGCTCCCGCTCGCGAGCGGGTGCTTGGACGCATCGGGGATTTCGCGGTCCGGTCCGGGTCGGCCCCCATTTTGGCTAGCACCCTTCGCTCCGCGGGAGATCCCAGGGCAGCGAAGCTCGCCAATCGAATCGAACGCACCAGCATCGTCTCGACTCGCTGAGCGAAGCAGCGCAGGTCGGCTACTCTCGCTGACGGCCTCGGCCCGATCGGAATGAGAAACGTGCGCGCCCTGCATCGTCGAATCGCCGTCACCGGCTTCATGCTGCTTCTCGCCGCCATGGCGTGGTCCACGGCGGACGCGGCCGAGACCGTGGTCCTGAAGCCGGATCGCCCGGCGAGCTGGCGTCCCTCGAGAATGTTCTCCTTCCTGCGCCCCCGGCACAACTACGGCGAACGCAGCATCGAGATCCAGACGATCCCCAGCGGCGCGACCATCGATCTCTTCTACATCCGCGCCAACTTTCAAAAGCGCTACGAGCAGGCCGAATCGCCGGCCAAGGTGATCCTGCCGAACCGAGCCGAGGCCGGACCGCGGGATGCCGTGACGATTCGCGCCTTCGCCGAGGGCTATCGACAGAAGGAGGTCAGCATTCGGGTGGCGTCGGGGCAGGACGAGGTCGTGATCGAGCTCGATCCGCTTCCCAACAGCCTGGTGGCGGTATCCCACACCTACTTTGCCGGGCGCGCCTCACTGGCCTTTCTCACCAAAGAACCCCTCACGGTACGCATCCAGGACCGGGACCAGAGCTTCAGCGTGATCCTCGCCGAGACGGCCAAGGGAGCCGAGCTTGGCGACAGTCTGGACGGGATTCGCAGCCCGCTCATCGCGTCGGTCGAATCGCTCCAGCTCGGAGAGGATCTCCTGGTCCAGGTGAAGGCTCCCCCCGGCCAGAACGGCGTTCAGCTTCGCGCGAGGCAATCCCGTGAGGAGCTGCGCGATCTCTATGTCTACTCGGTCGACATGATTCCAGCGGACGGCGGCGTCGAGCTGGTGGCCCGCGCGCGGCAGATCCTGGCCGGAATCACGGCCGAAGACGTCGGCGGCTGTGCCACCGCCTTCGATTCGAGCCTGCGCGGAGCCTTGGATCCGGCAGCCCTCTCGCGGGCGCTGGCGCCCAAGGGCGCCTTCACGGATCCCTACCTGCGGGCGGCGATGAAGCGCCTCGGCGAGGTCTCTCCAGGCCGTCGCATCGCGATGATCGACGGCTCGGCCTTCAATCCGGCCAACCCCATCGAACTCGCGGCGGCCATGAGTCAGGCCGCAGAGGCGCGTGGCTATCTGGCATTGCTGCGAACCTTCGTGAATGGCTTCGAGGCCGGTGAGCATCGCCGCGAGACTTTGCGCAGCCTCCTGGCTCCCGAGATCGGATCCGCTCGTTTCGGCGAGATCCTGGAAGGAGCCGAGGCTGCGGAACGGTCTTGTGCCGGCGGCAGCTGACTAGCCCGCACCTCTCCCCCAGCGGTCCCGGCGGAGGCAATCATGCCGAGCCGCTCTTCGTCCAACCCGTCGGTGACCGATGGGCCCCGCGAACGTCTCGATGCACTGGGTCCCACGGCCCTGAGTGACGCGGAGCTTCTCGCGCTCCTTCTGCGTACCGGAGGGCCGGGCCGGGCTGCCCTCGGCCTGGCGGCGGACCTCCTGGAGCGGCACGACGGCGTGTCAGGGCTGGCGCGGACGGCGCCGGCGGAGCTCAGACAGACCGCGGGTGTCGGTCCCGCCAAGAGCGCCTCGCTGCTGGCGGCCCTCGAGCTCGGTCGCCGGCTGGCCACCCGGCGGCTGCGTACCGGAGACGCAATCCGCGGGCCGGCCGACGTTCACAGGCACTTCCACGCCCGTCTCCGCGACACACCCCAGGAGCGCTTTCTGGTGCTGCTGCTGGATGGGCGCCACCGCGTGCTGAGGGAGGTCATGACCTCTCAGGGAACCCTGACAGCGAGCCTGGTGCACCCACGCGAGGTGTTCCGCCCGGCTCTCCGCGAGGCGGCAGCGGCCGTCATTCTCGTGCACAATCACCCCAGTGGGGATCCCACCCCGAGCCGGGAGGACCGTGAGGTGACCGAGCGCCTGGTCCATGTCGGCGAGATCCTGGGCGTTCCCGTCCTGGACCACGTGATCGTCGCAGAGCGGGGCTACGTGAGTCTTCGCGAGGATGGGGGCCTCTCCGCCAGCCCGGCGAGCGCTTCCCGGGCCGAGCCTCCAGCGGGCTAATGCCCCTTTGACATCCGGTCGATAAGGGATCCGATGCCGGAAGGAGAGGCCGACCTGGTCCAGACCACCGTGGAACGGCGGGTGTCGCCGCGGGCCCCCGTCACGGTGCGCATCGACTACTCGACGGTCGACGCGATGTTCTCGGAGTTCACTCGGAACATCAACGAGGGCGGTCTCTTCATCGAGAGCGAAACACTCCTGCCTCTCGACGAGCAGGTTCAGCTGCAGTTCCAGTTGCCCGGGGTCGACGACCCCTTCAAGGTGAGCGGTCGGGTTGCCTGGGTCAGAGAAGCCGGAATCGACGGTCCTCCCGGAATGGGCGTCGAGTTCGAGAACCTGGATGCCGACGCGCGCCTGCGGATCGACGAGATCGTCCAGGCGCTACGCGTCGATCGTCAGCGGAGCTGACCGGCTCTCCACTCCACGGCTGATCGACCGCACTCGCTGCTCGCGCCTGTGGCGCTGAGGGCTCGCCCCGTCAGAACGGGATGTCGTCGCCCGGCGGCGGGCCGTCGCCGCCGGACTCCGGCGCGCCCGGACCGGGGTCGCCGCTTCCACTACCTCCGCCCTGGCCAGCGCCACTTCCGCGCGGGCTACCCAGGAACTGGACGTTGACTGCCACGACCTCGGTGGTCTTCTGCTTCTGGCCTTCGCGGTTCTCCCACTCCCGGGTCTGGAGCCGTCCTTCGATGTAGACGGTGCGCCCCTTCGACAGATACTGCGCGCAAAGCTCCGCGGTTCGCGCCCACGCCACGATGCGATGCCACTCGGTTCGCTCCTCGCGTCCGCCCTCGCGCTTGCTCCAGCTCTCCGTTGTGGCGAGCGTAAAGTTCGCGACCGCCTGCCCGCTCTGCGTGTAGCGGAGCTCGGGATCACGTCCGAGATTTCCAATCAGGATGACCTTGTTGACACCTGCAGCCATTGGGGGGCTCTCCGTCGACTTGACGTCGACATTCAAGGGGTAGATTGGCCATCATCCCGCCATCTTCGACATCCGTCAACCCGGGATTCGACGGTTTCAACAAGCCGGAGGCGGTTCGTTGACAGCGGTTCACGAAGGCGCCTTGGATCGCAGCGGCTGGCGAACGGCGGAACGCCGTCTTCTTCCCGGAGGGGACCCGTGAACCCACGGAGGAGCGCCAGCGGAGAGCGGGAGGATCCTCGGAGAGCGGGCGAGCCCGCTGCTTGACGCGCCGGGACCGGCGCCGGTACCCTCGACCCGCAGCCTGTCCCGGGGGTGAGGGACACCGCCACATGGCCAAGCGATCCGCCAAAGCGCGTCGCGTCGAAGCGAGAGCGTTCGCACTCGCCGACGTTGGATTCGAGATCTTCGGTCTCGTTTTGATCGCACTCGGTTTGCTCGCCGCCCTGTCCTTGATCACCTACTCGCCGGAGGATCCGGCGTTCCGCATCGCACCTGTCGAGAACGGCGCCGGTGTCGTCGGAGCGAGCATCGCTGCGATGTTGGTGGGTGCCATGGGCATCGCTGCGGTGGTGCCGGTGCTGGGATCCCTCGTCCTCGGCGTTCACTTCTTGATAGGTCGCGGGATGCCCTCGCTGGCCTCGCGCTTCTGGATTGGCATTGCGTGTCTCCTGGTGGCCCTGACGACGCTGCCCCCGCTGCTCGAGTCCTTCTGGCCCGCCCAGTTCGACTCCTCGGCAGGCGGGCGTCTCGGTGAGTTCCTCGCCGACGCCGAGCGGGGCCTGCTGAGCGGGCCCGGAGCGCTGGTCCTGAATGGCTTGCTCCTGCTGGTCGGTGTCCTGGGAACGATCGGAGTTGCGCCTGGCGAGGCTCTGGCGGCGCTGGGGCGCGGTGTGGTGGCGGCGGGCCGCCTGGCGGCCCGGGGCAGTGTGCTGCTGGGTCGGATTCTCCGCCAGATCTTCATGGGCCTCGTGGCCGTGGCGGAGCGCACCGGCCAGCTCTTCGCGGTCTGGAGGGAGAAGCGGGTACGGCGCACCCGGATCGCCGCGATGCGCCGCTCGGATGGGGACGAAGCGCCGGAGTCCGAGGAGATCCAGCTGCGCCGGGGGCGCGCCACTCCTCCCCGGCTCGGTTCCAGGAGAAAGAGAGGCGCGCCGCACATCGTCGATCACCGCGAGGGCGCCCGCCAGACCGAGCCGGTGCAGGAGACCTTTGCCTTCTCCGAGGGCGCCGCTTCCGGACCCTACCGCAGACCGGATACCGCGATCTTCCAGGAGCCGCCGGCCGGCTCCCGGAGCTGGGACCGGGACAGTCTGATCATGAACTCCCGGATCCTCGAGAAGAAGCTTCAGGACTTCGGTGTCGCCGGACGCGTGGTAACCGTCCATCCGGGCCCGGTCATCACCATGTACGAGTTCGAGCCGGCGCCCGGTGTCAAAGTCAACCGCATCACCAGCCTCTCGGACGATCTCGCGTTGGCACTCCGCGCGCTCTCGATTCGGATCATCGCGCCGATCCCCGGCAAACCCGTCGTCGGCATCGAAGTCCCCAACCCGGAACGCGACGTGGTCTACATCCGCGACCTGATCGAATCCAGGTCTCTTCGCTCCAGCGCCTCGATGCTCACCCTCCCCTTGGGCAAGGACATCTTCGGCAATCCGGTGGAGGCGGATCTGGCCGCCATGCCCCACCTCCTGGTCGCGGGCGCGACCGGAACCGGCAAGAGCGTGTTCCTGAACTCGCTGCTCTGCTCGATACTCGCTCGCGCGACACCCGACGAGGTCAAGCTCCTGCTGGTGGATCCAAAGCTCCTCGAGCTCTCGGTCTACGAGGGCATTCCGCACCTGATCGCCGACGTGGTGACCAATCCAAAGCGGGCCGCGGCGGCCCTGCGCGGTGTCGTCATCAAGATGGAAGAGCGTTACCAGATGATGGCGGCGCTCGGGGTCCGCGACATCGCTCAGTTCAACCGACGCGTCGACGAGGAGATCGAGGCGGGAAACAAGAGTTTTCGCACCAGACCCAGGTCCGGGGAGGAAGAGGGCTTCGAGATCGGCTACCGGCGCCTTCCCTATATCCTGGTGGTGATCGACGAGTTGGCGGATCTGATGGTGGTCTCTGCGCGGGACGTGGAGGAGTCGCTTCAGCGGCTGGCCCAGATGGCGCGGGCGGCGGGCATTCACCTCGTGCTGGCGACTCAGCGACCGAGCGTCGACGTGCTCACCGGCATCATCAAGGCGAACTTCCCGGCGCGCATCTCCTTCCAGGTATCGTCCCGGGTCGACTCGCGAACCATTCTCGACCAGAGCGGGGCGGAGCACCTCCTCGGCCAGGGCGACATGCTCTTTCTGCCTCCGGGTACCTCGAAGCTCCAGCGTCTGCACGGCTCCTTCGTTTCCGAACGCGAGGTGGCCGGGCTGGCGGAATTCCTGCGCGCCCAGGGGACGCCGAAATTCGACGAGGATCTGGTGCGACTCGAGGAGGAGAGCGTAGCCACGGAGTCCCGTCCGGAGGACACGGACGAGCACTACGATCGCGCCCTCGCGATCGTGGCCGAGTCGCGGAACGCATCCATTTCCTATCTCCAGCGTCGGCTGAAGGTGGGATACAACCGAGCCGCGAGAATGATCGAGCAGATGGAAGAGGAAGGCGTGGTCGGTCCCCAAGAGGGAACCAAGCCCCGCGAAGTCTACGTAGACGCCATCGGGGTCGAAGATGTCTGAGATTCGTACGCCGCGAACGCACCGAGCCATGTCCGCTGCCTGGGTGGTCGGAGTCGCCCTCCTGCTGGTGGGAGGGCCCGCCGCCGCGTCGGCCGGCGGTGAGGAGGAGAAGTCCCCCAGCTGTGCCGAGGAGGTGGCGCTTCGGGTCCAGGGGCACTACGAGGGAGTCCGCGACCTCCAGGCGGAGTTCTCCCAGTCGACCCACAACGCCGTGTTGGGAGACGTGCCCGGTGCCGAGATTCCCGCCCGAGGTCGGGTGGTCTTCGCGAAGCCGGGACGGATGCGATGGGTCTACGAGAGCCCGGAGCCCAGTCTGGTGGTGAGCGATGGCGAGACGCTCTGGATCTACGATTCGACGCTGAAAGAGGTACAGGTGCTGTCCGTCGATGCGGGCTTTCTCTCGGGCACCGCGATCCAGTTCCTGCTGGGCGAGGGCGAGATCCTGGAGTCCTTCGATGTCAGCGCGGAATCCTGCGAAGGGGACGAGGTCTCCCTGGATCTGCGGCCGAAGCAGATCGCCAGCTACGAGCGGCTGAGGCTGCGTGTCGAGAGGGCCAGTGGTGCCATCCTCGGGACCGCGGTGTTCGACCTCTTCGGCAACCGGACGGACGTCGTGTTCGAGAAGATGCAGCGAAACCGCGCTCCGGATCAGTCCCTGTTCCGCTTCGAGCCGTCGGAGGACGATCGCGTTCTCACGCTTCCGCAGCAGGAGTGAGCTGCGATCCGGCATCTCCTCCTGCACCACGCCGACGTCCCGCGGGGTGCCCAGCTCTGCGTGTCTTCCGGGTGTGAGCGGGACCAATCCTCTCCGCTACAGGGGTGCCGCAAAGTTCGGCGGGCAGTCGAATTCCCGTCATCGATGCGGTGGTCCCTCGACGAAGGTGTCAAAATTGCGGCAACTCACCGGAAGAATCGCATCGCGAAGCGGCACCCCGCACGCAGAAAATCGCACTAAGCCATTGATTCCATACGGGCAGGCACGGTCAGCGTTCCCGGCGATCGCGACACACCTGCCCGAGTGGTTGGTGGCATTCGCCCACGAGCTCGAATCAGGCGCCGGATCGTCGCAAAAACGCGCGATTCGGCGCGGATTTGCCGATCCACCGGCGGTTGACATGGCAGGGTCGTCTGATAGACTCGAAGAGTCGAAAAAGATTTAAAAAACGGGGGGTTCGGCGTTCTCTACAGTGCAGCTCGAAGTCGCCTGTCGGCTCCGTCCCACGCGAATTGGGCACCGCAGATCGAGGCCGGGAGGCTCCTTGCGGCACGGGCGGGAGGTTGATTTGGAGCTCGATCTTGAATTCGGATCCCCCTCCCCCAGAAGCGCGAATCGCGATTGCGTCTGGCGAGGTGTAGTGACTTCAGCGGCTGCACCTGGAGGCGTGAGGGTTTCTGTCTTTCCTCGAGCCATGCTGACGCGCAGGCACGGCATAGCCCTTGCAGTGGAGTCGGTTGC
>CAVROS010000034.1:0-154895 GCA_963722885.1 uncultured delta proteobacterium | reverse complement strand
CTCCCCGACGGCGGCGTCGCCGGTCCCCTTCCAGGCCTCGCGTGAACGCGCGCGCTGCTCGGCCATGGCTGTCTCGAAGCCCTCGTCGTCGGTCCCGAGATCGTGGCTCTTGAGGATGTCCTGGGTGAGATCCACCGGAAATCCGTAGGTGTCGAAGAGCTTGAAGACGACGGTGCCGGGGAGAGCCGCGCCACCCCGCTCTTTGACCTCGCGAATCTCGCTCTCCAGCAGCGCGAGCCCCTTGGAGAGCGTCTCGAGAAAGCGTTCCTCCTCGCGCCGGATCCGATCGGTGACGTAGGCGCGGCGCTCCGCCAGCTCCGGGAAGGCTCCGCCCATCTCGTCGATCACCACGTCGGCCACCGAGTACAGGAAGGGGCGATCGATGCCGAGCAGCACCCCGTGACGCGCCGCCCGGCGCAGGATCCGGCGCAGCACGTAGCCACGTCCCTCGTTCGCCGGCAGCAGGCCATCGCCGATCAGGAACGCCACGGCGCGGGCGTGGTCGGCGACCACTCGGAGAGAGACGTCCTTCTCCGGATCCTCTCCGAGAGAGACCCCCGAGAGATCCTGGGCACGGGCGAGGATCCCGGCGAAGAGGTCGGTTTCGTAGTTGCTCGAAACGCCCTGGAGGATCGAGACGACCCTCTCCAGGCCTGCCCCGGTGTCGACGGAGGGCTTGGGAAGCGGCGTCATTACGCCGGAGTCGTCGCGGCTGAACTGCATGAAGACCAGGTTCCAGAACTCGAGCCAGCGCCCGCACTCGCAGGAGGGATCGCAGACCGCACTGGTGCACTGCCCGGTGGGCCCGCGGTCCAGATGGATCTCGGAGCAGGGGCCACAGGGCCCGGTGTCACCCATGGCCCAGAAGTTCTCGTCCTCGTCGAGGCGAAAGACCTTTTCCGGGGGCAGGCCGATCTCCTTCTCCCAGATTTCGGCGGCCTCGTCGTCCTCCCGGAAGACGCTCGCGACCAGCTGCTCCTGCTCGAGCCCGTAGACTTCGGTGACCAGCTCCCAGGCGAATCGAATCGCTTCGACCTTGAAGTAGTCGCCGAAGGAGAAGTTTCCGAGCATTTCGAAGAAGGTGTGGTGTCGTCGGCTCCGGCCGACCTCCTCGAGATCGTTGTGCTTCCCGGAGACGCGCATGCACTTCTGGGAGGTGGTGGCCCGGGCGTAGTCGCGGCTCTCTTCGCCGAGGAAGAGCCGCTTGAAGGGAACCATCCCCGCGTTCACGAAGAGCAGCGTCGCATCGCCTTCGGGGACGAGAGACGCACTGGGCAGGCGCCGGTGCACCTTCCCCTCGAAGAAGCTCAGAAAGGCTTCTCGAACCTCCTTCGCCGAGCGCGGAACGGCTGCCATCGAAGAGACTCCCT
Organism: uncultured delta proteobacterium; assembly: GCA_963722885.1. Taxonomy (GTDB): domain Bacteria; phylum Myxococcota_A; class UBA9160; order UBA9160; family UBA6930; genus CAVXZE01. The sequence continues at coordinate 153,525 of CAVROS010000034.1, read as the reverse complement.
GCACAGGTAAGTGCCCGAAGATACAGGAAGATTCTAGGTATTTCTCACGGGGTCGCGTAGTCGGGGCGGAACCGGCCCTGGCTCCCGCTGGGAGCCGGGCGGTGCGGTGCGGACGCGAGTAGGCCTAGAAGCGCTCGATGAAGTCGGCGCCCGAGTCGCTGGAGTCGTCGTCGATCTCCTCGTCGGGCTTCGCGTCCTCCTCCTTGCCCTCGAAGTCGTCCCAGGTGCCGTCGGAGGTGGAGGCGATGCCGCGGAAGCGGAGCGCGAAGTCGTCCGGGTTGGAGACGTGCTTGAGCGCCTCCTCGTAGGTCACCAGCTCCTGCTTCACCAGGTGCATCAAGCTCTGGTCGAATGTCTGCATGCCGTAGGTGGTGAAGCCCTTGGCGATGGCGTCGGGCAGCTCCTTGGTGCGCTCCTTGTCGCTGATGCACTCGCGGATCCGGGCCGTGGAGACCATCACCTCGAGGGCGGGGACCCGGCCTCTGCCGTCGGCTCGGGGCACCAGGCGCTGGGAGATCACCGCCTTCAGGATCGAGCTCAGCTGGAGACGAACCTGCTTCTGCTGGTAGGGCGGGAACACGGAGATGATCCGGTTGATGGTCTCGGTGGCGTCGAGGGTATGGAGGGTGCTCATCACCAGGTGCCCGGTCTCGGCCGCGGTGATGGCGGTCTCGATGGTTTCGAAGTCGCGCATCTCGCCGACGAGAATCACGTCGGGATCCTGCCGCAGGGCCGCGCGCAGCGCGTTGGCAAAGCTCTGGGTGTCCACGCCGATCTCGCGCTGGTTCACCAGGGAACGGCGGTCGCGGATCAGGAACTCGATCGGATCCTCGATCGTCATGATGTGACAGGTCCGGTTCGAGTTGATGTGATCGATCATCGCCGCGAGGGTGGTCGACTTACCGGAGCCGGTGGTGCCGGTGACCAGCACCAGCCCGCGGTTCTCCATGGCGATTCTCTCGATCACCCTGGGCAGGACGAGCTGCTCGATCGTCTTGACGCCGAAGGGGATGACGCGGAAGACGATTCCGATGGTGCCGCGCTGCTGAAAGATGTTCACGCGGAAGCGACCGAGTCCCGGAATGCCGTAGGCCAGGTCGCACTCCCGGGCCTCCTCGAAGCGCGCCTTCTGCACCGGATTCATCAGGGAAAACGCGGTCTTCTGCATCTCCTCGGGGAGCAGGCGCTCGCCGTTCTTGAGCGGAACCAGAGCTCCGTCCACGCGGAACATGGTGGGAAGCCCGCTCTTCAGGTGAATGTCCGAGGCCCCGCCCTTGAGGGCGATCTTGAGGATCTCGTTCAGCTCCATCGCTCGGGTCCTTCTCGGTGGTCTCGACCTGCATGCGTCCGCAGTCATTTCGACCGTTTGAACGGTCTTCTTGAGAAGACCCTGCCCATTCCGGGAATCCCCACGGGGGCACGCCCGGGTCTCGCTGCTGGATCGGGAAGGGGCTGGAGGGGGCCTGGCCTGGGCTAGCCCTCGTCCGGGGCCTCCGCGGCGCTCTCCTCCCCCTTCACGAGCACCTGCCGCTTGAGTCCGTTGGCCGAGTAGACCGCGTCGGCGATGCGCTCGCTGATCTCCGGATTCTCGAGCAGGAAGCGCCGGGCGTTCTCGCGGCCCTGGCCGATGCGATCGTCCTGGTACGAGTACCAGGAGCCGCTCTTCTCCACGACGCCGCAGGTCACGCCGAGATCGATGAGATCCCCCTCCCGGGAGATCCCCTGGTTGTAGAGGATGTCGAACTCCGCCTGCCGGAAGGGGGGCGCCACCTTGTTCTTCACCACCTTGACGCGAGTCCGGTTGCCCACCACCTCGTCGCCATCCTTGATGGCGGCGATGCGACGCACGTCGAGGCGCATGGAGGCGTAGAACTTGAGGGCGTTGCCCCCGCTGGTCGTCTCCGGGTTGCCGAACATGACGCCGATCTTCATGCGGATCTGGTTGATGAACATCACCGTGGCGTTGGACTTGGACACCGTACCGGTGAGCTTGCGAAGCGCCTGGCTCATCAGACGCGCCTGGAGACCCACGTGGGTGTCGCCCATCTCTCCCTCGATCTCGGCGCGGGGCACCAGCGCCGCCACCGAGTCGATCACCACCACGTCGACGGCGCCGGAGCGGAGCAACACGTCGGCGATCTCCAGGGCCTGCTCCCCGGTGTCGGGCTGGGAGACCAGCAGCTCCTCCACCTGCACACCGAGTCTGCGAGCGTAGCCGACGTCCAGGGCGTGCTCGGCATCGATGAAGGCCGCCACGCCACCGGCCTTCTGGACTTCTGCCACGGCGTGCAGGGTGAGGGTGGTCTTGCCGCTGGCCTCGGGGCCGTAGATCTCCACCACGCGTCCCCGCGGATAGCCGCCGATGCCGAGAGCCAGATCCAGGCTCACCGAACCGCTCGAGAAGGCGCCGACCTCCCGGTTGATGGCTTCCTCGTTCATGGTGAGGATGGCACCCTTCCCGAACTGCTTCTCGATGGTCGAGACCGCCATCTGGATGGCCTTCTTCTTCCCGTCTCCGCGGTTCGCGCTTCGTTCATTCGTCGCCATGAGTTCTCCTTGGAATGATTGAATTCAGGGTGAGTCGGTACGTGCGGGGACCGGTCGGGGGATCCCGCCTTCGCTCGCGCCTGGCTCGCTGCGCACGCCCTCGGAAGGGCTGCGTCCTCGCAGTGCGATGCGCTCCAGGGGGGTGTAGACGGCACCGGTGCGCTGTAGATCGCTCTGAAAGAGCACGATCTCGTCGACCGGGAACGCCGGGCAATCGATCGAGGCCTCTCCGTCGACGGACGGAAAGCGCCGATTGCGAACGCGTCCCAGGGTGAGATGTGCCCGAAAGCGGCGCCGCTCCGCTTTCAGCCCCACGGCCACCACACCGCGCTCGACCCGCTCCGCCAGGGAGGCGAGGAGCGCCTCCGGCTCGACGGCGAGCGCGACGACCCGGGGGTTCCGCGGAGAGGGAAAGACCAGCGCGCCGCCGAGCTGAATCGCGAAAGGGGCCAGCGGGGCGACCTCTTCGGTCACGCGCTCCGCCAGCTCGGCAACGGCATCGCGGGCGACGTTGCCGAGAAAGCGCAAGGTCAAGTGATAGCCTTCGGGGCGCACCCAGCGAACGCCCTCCCCTCTCTCCGATCCGCGCAGCCGGCCCGCCAGCCGCGCAGCCGCCTCGCGCGCCTCTTCCGACAGCGTCACGGCAAAGAAGGTCCGCAGGTTCTCGCTCATCGGGACTTCCGGAGGTAGCGGAGCGCCACCCGCTCCTCGCCGAGCAGGGATCGCCGGACCCAATCGAGGGCGACCTGGGCCGTCGCCATGCGGTGACGGGAGCGATCCAGGGGAAACTCGAAGTCCTGGGCGGTGTTCTCGTCACCGTCGGAGAAGCCCACCCATACCAATCCCACCGGCTTGGCGTCGGTGCCACCGCCGGGCCCGGCGATGCCGGTGGTGGAGACGGCCAGATCTGCGCCGAACCGCTCGCGGACTCCCGCCGCCATGGCGAGAGCCACGGGCTCGGAAACCGCCCCGTGCTTCAGCAGGAGCGACTCGGGAACACCGAGAAGCGTTGCCTTCACCCGGTCCGCGTAGGCGACCACGCCGCCGAGAAAGTAGTCGGAGGAGCCGGGCACTTCGGTGATGCGTTCGCCGACCAGGCCCCCCGTGCAGGACTCGGCCACCGCCAGGGTCTTGCCCTGCTCGCGCAGGAGCCTGCCCACCACCTCCTCCATGGTCTCGGCGTCGCTTCCGTAGACGAGGGAACCGAGCCGCTCGCGAATCGCATCGCAGACCCGAGCCAGCTTCGTCTCGGCTTCGGAGGCGGTGGCACCGCGGGCCACCGGGCGAAGATAGTTGTCGGGAAACGCCGTGCGGAAGCTGAGGCTCACGCCGTCCTCCCGAGCGATGTCAGTGAGATCGGCGTCGAGATTCGATTCGCCGATGCCGAAGGTGCGCAGCAGGGCGGTTCGGACGACAAGGCGACCCTCGACGCCCGCCAGGCGCTCGGCGATCCGCGGCAGAACCTGCTCGTCCATCATCTGATGGAGCTCGCGGGGCACGCCAGGCATGCAGAAGAACAGGGTCCCGGTTTCTTCGAGCAGACAGCCGGGCGCCGTTCCGATCGGATTGGGAAGCACCTCGGCACCCTGCGGAAAGCTCGCCTGCTTTGCATTGTTCGGCGCCATCTCCCGGCCGAAGCGGGCAAAGAAGGCCTTGATCGCCTCGAGTGAGGCTTGATCCACCACGAGGCTGCGTCCGAAGGCGGCTGGCCAGCACCTCGATCGTCAGGTCGTCGCGCGTCGGCCCGAGCCCCCCGGAGACGAGAGCGATGTCGCTTCGTTCTGCGGCGCGACGGAAGGCGTCTTCCATGTCCGCCGGATCGTCGCCGACCGAGACCTGGAAGCGGGTCTCGATGTCGAGACCGAAGAGCCGGTCGGAGAGGAAGGCCTTGTTGGAGTCGACGATCTCGCCGCGCAAGAGCTCGTCGCCGATGGTGAGAATCTCGGCCCTCACCAGAACACCGCGACCGCCGCCCCCAGCAAGACTGCTGAGAGCATGCCTGCGACGAGGTCGTCCATCATCACACCGACTCCACCCGCGAAGTGCCGTTCCGCCCACCGGACCGGCCCCGGCTTCCAGATATCAAAGCACCGAAACAGGACGAATCCGGTCACAAGAGCGGGCAGAGATCGGGAAGATCCCAGAACCAGGAGCGGCGCCAATGTCACCAGCTGTCCCCCCACCTCGTCGATCACGATTCGCCGGTCATCCTTGCGCCCGAGGATCCGCTCCGCCGCGTCCGCGGCCCAGATCCCCAGGAAGCACAGCGCCACCAGGGTCACGCCGAATTGCCAGAGTCCCACCGGCGAAAATAACACGAAAATCGCCACCGCGAGAGCCGAACCCCAGGTTCCAGGCGCGACGGGCAGATAGCCGGCCCCACCGGCACTGGCCACGGACAACGCCAAGAAGCGCGCAAAGCGCTGTGCTGGCATCGATTCCGCTTTGGTTTCAGGGTGTTGGAGCCTTGCGATGGCGATTCTGCCCGGGACCGGGAGGATGCGGGCCGCCTCTGTGGGGGGAACCGGACGGCTGGAGAAACAGTACTCCCGTTGGCACTCCCGTGCGAGTGAAATCCCCCCGAAATCGCGACGAAGTCCCATCTCACTGCAATCAAGAGAGCGGGAAGACGCGCCGATCAGGGGCAGGGGAACACCCCTGGGAGCTTTGCATGAACTCGGCCGACCTCTACCGAACCCGAACCGGCGAAGGACGGGCGCTCTGCGTCCGATCTCGCCACGCTCCTCGTAGAGCTGGGGCGGGTGGTGAAGGGCCGCGCATTCTACGAGCCTGGGGACCCGAAGCTGACCTCGCTCTTCCGGCGCGGATTTCGCGCCTGGCAGGGCGACCTGAAGCGCCATGGCGCGCTCGAGCTGGAGGTCGGCCCGACTGGCTTCTGGTCATCCCGTCCCCGCTCCGCGATCACGCGCAGCGAGCTCGGGGGCCTCGCTGCCGAGTGCTGCGCCAGGGGCTTGCGTCGGGTTCGCTTCGAGATGGATATCGATGCGGAGGCTCTCGCCGCCTTCGTCGAGCTTCTCGCCAGCGATCGCACCGTCATCGACGCGAACGGTGGATTCGAGCGCGCCCTCTACGCCCGGGTGCCCGCCGGGATCGTGGTGAACGGAGCACCTCCGAAGCTCGAGGCGAAGAAGCCGAAGCCAGCGAAGAGATCGCCCGTCGCGCAGCGACACCGCGGCGCCAACCCCGGAGCGGGTCGAGAAGCTGGAGAGCCCCTCGCCGGTGCCGGATCTCGGGCTTACCGACGACGCCCCCGACCCGCCGTCCGACGGCGCGCGCGCTGGCGAGCCTCGCGAGACTCCGACGGCCCCGGAACCCTGCCCGAACCAGGGGGAGGATGAGCCGGTCCCCGAGCGCGCGATCCCGGATGCCCAGGGCGCCGAGCTGGTCCGATCTGCTGCTGGAAATGGATGACTGCGAAGATCTCGGCAAGTACGCGGAAATCGCGGGCCAGCTGGTGAACATCGCCGAACGGCTCTCCGAGAAGGGACGCCTCGACGACAGCTACCGGGTGATTCTCGAGCTGGCGCGGCACGCGGGCGACGACGCCAAGCGACCGGCGGGCCAGGCGGAGCTGGCTGCCGAGTCTTTCTCCAGCCTCGCCAAGGGCAGCCGTCTCGAGGATCTGATCGATCGGGCCTGTGCCCCGGGCGCGCTGGCGAGCGTCCGGGCGACTCAGGTGCTGCTCCAGCTGGGAGAAGAAGTCGTCCCCGCACTGCTCGAGGCGGTGGAGAGGGAGTCCGATACGGCTCGGCGCGGGCGACTCCACGCAATCCTGATCGCCATGGGCGAGAAGACCTTGCCCGCACTGCTCGAGGCCATGAAGGACGCTGAGCCCGGGCGCGCCAAGAGCGCGATCCGGATTGCGGGCGAGAGCCAGAACCCCGGCGCGGTCTCCCGGCTGGCGGAAATCCTGGTGGGCGAGAACCCGGTGCTCCGCGAGGAGGCCGCCAAGGCGTTGGTGCGGATCGGGGACCCGAGCGCCATCGAGGTGCTGATCTCAGCGCTGAATAGCGACATCGACGGTGTTCCCGCTCTCGCCGCCGATTGTCTCGCCACCTCGGCGAACCCGCGCGCCGTGGACCCCCTGCTGCACGCGATGCGCGAGGCGATCCAGTCTCGCGAGATCGAGTGCGCACGCGAGGCGATTCGCGCCCTGGGTCGGCTGGCCCGCCCCGAGGCAACCGGTGCACTGGCAGAGCTCCTGCTGAGCAAGAGCATTCTCAAACGCAGGCGCTTGCGCGAACTCAAGGTGGCCGCCGCGAGCGCCCTGGGTCGGATTCCGGGGGACGACGCGGTGGGCGCACTGGCTCAGGCCGCCCGAAGTCGCGACGCCCAGCTGCGGCGTACCGCCCAGACCGCCCTCGACCGACGTGCGCAGGCCCTCGCAGGCTGCTGAGCGAGTCCGGATCATTGGTGACGCTCGCTACGCGAGCTGGTGAGAAAAGCGGGCTAGCATCCAGCGAAGTGGCGTGCACACTGGGTATCGATCACGGCAGCAAGCGAATCGGCCTGGCGGTCTCGGACCCCGGCGGGAAGGTCGCGCTCCCGGCCGGAACGCTGGAGAGCCGAGGGTTCGAGCGTGATCTCGCCGCCATCCGCGCCATCGTCGAAGAACGCCAGGTCGAGCGGATCGTCGTGGGACTCCCCATCCACATGGACGGGCGCTCGGGTCCCCAGGCCGAAGCCGCACGAGCGTTCGCGGAGCGTCTCGCCGGAGAGCTCGGTCTCCCCGTCGATACCATGGACGAGCGCTGGACGACGAAGGAAGCGGAACGCGCCCTCCGGGCAACGGGTCGCAAAGGAAAGAAGAAGCGCGCGGTGATCGACTCGGTCGCGGCCACGATTCTGCTGCGCACGTATCTGGAACGCGAGGGCGGGGGGTGAACGCGCGCCGCCTTCTGCTGACTCTCCCGCTCTTGCTCGCCGTGGTGGCGATCGGGGCGGGCGTCTTCCTGGTGCGCTCCCTCTCGCCCGTCGCCGCGAGCGAGCGAAGCGTCGAATTCCGGGTGCCACCGGGCTCGAGCCTCGGCGCGGTCGCGCGGGATCTCGAGCGCGAGCGCCTGGTCCGCCACGCATGGGCCTTCGAAGCGCTGGCGCGCTGGCGAGGCCTGGCGGGGGAGCTCCGGGCCGGCGAGTACGATCTCTCACCGCATCTCACCACCGGCGAGATTCTGGAGAACATCGCCGAGGGTCGGGTCCGAACCTACCGGATCGTGATTCCGGAAGGTCTCACAGCGGTCGAGATCGCGGAGCGACTCGAGGAGACGGGCCTGGCCGATTCGGACGAGTTTCTCACCGCCGTCCGAAGCCAGGAGCTGGTGAACGAGCTCGACGTCGAGGGCGAGTCCCTGGAAGGCTACCTCTTCCCGGAGACCTATCAGCTGGCCCGGGGGCTCCCGGCGGCGGAGATCGCTCGCGCCATGGTGGCCCAGTTCCACGCAGATCTGGCCGGAGATCGCGCCCGGAAGCGAGGCCCTCGGCTTCTCCATGCTGGAGACCGTCACCCTGGCCTCGATCGTCGAGAAGGAGACCGGGGTGCCCGAGGAGCGCTCCCTGATCGCGGCGGTCTTCCACAACCGACTGCGGCGCGGAATGCGGCTGGAGACGGATCCGACGGTCATCTACGGCATCCCCTCCTTCGACGGAAACCTCCGCCGCGCCGATCTCGAGGACGCCGGAAACCCGTACAACACCTACCAGATCCCAGGTCTGCCGCCGGGTCCCATTGCGAATCCCGGCGCCGCCGCCTTGCGCGCCGCGGTCGCCCCCGCCAGCTCGAGCTACCTCTACTTCGTCTCGCGGAACGACGGAACCCACCAGTTCTCGAGCAGCTACGCAGAGCACTCGGCCGCAGTCAACCGCTTCCAGAAGAGGAGACGCGGCCGGGCCAGCCCGCCCTGAGCCCAGCGGCGGCCTCGGCGCGGCGCGACAGGAAGCACGGGCGAAGAGCCCCGCTCAGGTGATCGCAACCTCTCTTAGCAGGTCGAGGTTGTCGAGGGCGCGACCGGCACCATGGACGACAGCGGTGAAGGGATCCTCGCTCCGCAGGATGGGAAGCTTGGTCTCCTGGCGCAGCACCTGGTCGAGATCCGTGAGCAACGATCCGCCGCCCACGAGCATGATTCCGCGGTCGACGATGTCGGCGGCCAGCTCGGGCGGTGTTCGCTCCAGGGTGAGGTGAACGGTCTCCACGATCTGCCCGATCGGCTCGATCAGAGCCTCGCGGATCTCGTCGCTGGTCGTCACCACGACCTTCGGGATTCCGGCGACCAGGTCGCGTCCCTTGATCTCCATGGTGGCCGTCTTGCTGGTGGGCGAGGCGGCGGCGATGGTCATCTTCACCTGCTCGGCGGAGCGCTCACCGATCAGCATGTTGTACTTGCGCTTCACGTAGTTGATGACCGCCTCGTCCATGGCGTCACCACCGCAGCGGATCGAGCGCGAGGTGACGATGCCCGAGAGCGAGATGACGGCGACGTCCGTGGTGCCGCCGCCGACGTCCACGACCATGTTGCCCGTGGGCGCGGTGACGTCCAGGCCCGCCCCGATGGCTGCCGCCATCGGCTCCTCGATCAGGAAGACCTCGCGGGCGCCCGCCGAGAGGGCGGACTCGCGCACCGCGCGCTTCTCCACGCTGGTGATGCAGGGCGGCACGCAGATCACGATGCGCGGCCGAACCAGCTTGCGCCGGTTGTGGGCGCGCTGGATGAAATAGCGAAGCATCGCCTCGGTGATCTCGAAGTCGGCGATCACGCCATCTTTGATGGGACGAATCGCCCGGATGCCTCCCGGCGTCCGGCCGAGCATCTCCTTGGCCTCGTGACCGACCGCGAGAACCTTCTCGTCGCGCCCGTTCGCGTCCTTGGCGACGGCCACGACGCTGGGCTCGGAGCAGATCAGCCCTTTTCCGCGCACGTACACCAGCGTGTTGGCCGTCCCGAGATCGATGGCCAGGTCACTCGAGAAAATTCCTGCGATCGAATCGAAGATCATGGCGCCGCCTCTTACCTAGAGCTCGCGGGGCGCAAGTAGCGCCTTCCCCTCATGTATCGGCGACGGGACCCAGAAGTTGAGTGGGAGCACGCGGGCCAGGGCCAGGGCCAGCGGTGGCGAGGAGGGCCGGAAAGGAGCGACCGGCTGGGCGGTTCAGGGCTCCTGGGAGGGCCTGGGGCCCTCCGCCACCAGGGCCTCGAGAGAGTCGAGTTGCGCCCCGAGCACACCGAGCTGATCGCCGACCTCGGAGAGATGCAGATCGTACGCACGCAACTCGGCCTGCGCCTGGCCGAGAGCAGTCCGGGTCGCCTCCAGGGACGCCTCCAGCTCCCGGGCCTCCCGCACCTGGAAGAACCAGCCCAGGGCGCAGAGCACGAGGGCCCCGGCCAGGATCCAGAACAGCGGGTTTCGGCCCCGTCGCTCCGGCGCGGCACTCTCCTCGGCGTCGGGAGAGACCTCGGGCTTCTCGGAGACCACTTCGAGTCGGGGGTTTTCGTCGGGCATGCCTAGGATTGTATCACGAGCTTCGAGAGGCTGGTCTTGCGCAGGTTGGTCTTCTGAATGGTGCGGACCAGCTCCGCCACCTTCTCCGTATCCGTCTCGAAGGGATTGTTGCAGATCACACGCACGTTCAGGAGGTTGCCCAGGCGGATGTTCGACCAGTCGAGGTCGTACTGGATGCCGTTCTGCCGCGCCAGCTTGATGAACTCGCCGCGCATTCGGGCGCGCGTGTCCATCGGGGGCTCGGTCTTGGCCTTGATGATCTCATCGTCGTTCAGGACCCGATCGACCGCTCCCTTTCGCTCCAGGAGGTAGTAGAGGCCCCGGTTCAAGCGGATGTCGTGATACTGCAGGTCGAGCATGAAGACCCGTGGATCGCTCCAGCGAGAGCCCCTCTTCTCGATGAAGGATTCGATCATGTTCCGCTTGATGAGCCAGTCGATCTTTCCCGAGAGCTTGTCCGGTTCGGTATCGAGGCAGTCGAGCACGTACTGCCACATTTCGACGGCTTCTCGGATCTCGTCGCTCACCGGATACTGCTCGACGTACTTCTGCGCCATCTCGCAGTACTCCCGCTGTATTTCGATCGGTGAGTACTCGCGACCGTTGTCGAGACGCAGCTTTCGCTTGCAGGTCGTGTCGTAGGAGATGTCCTTGATCGCCTTGACCGGATTCCGGAGCGTGAAGTCCTTGTTGATGTAGTTGTCCTCGATCATCTGGAGAACGGCGGTACACGAGCCGATCTTCACGAAGTTCGTGTATTCCGACATGTTCGAGTCACCCACGATGACGTGGAGACGCCGGTACTTCTCCCGGTCGGCGTGCGGCTCGTCTCGGGTGTTGATGATGGAGCGATCGTTCGTAGTGGTACCCGAAATCTTCTGGTAGATGTGCTGGGCGCGCTGGCTGATGCAGTAGTGGACCCCGTCCTGGGTCTGAAAGACCTTCCCCGCGCCGGTGTAGATCTGGCGAGTCACCAGGAAGGGGATGAGCTGCTCGGCCAGGTAGTAGAAATCGACATCGCGATCCACGAGGTAGTTCTCGTGGCAGCCGTAGCTGTTGCCGACGAAGTCGGTGTTGTTCTTGAAGATGGAGAGCTTCCCGGCGATCCTCTCCTCGCGGATCTTCTCCTCGGCGTAGCCCTGGAGATCTTCGAGGATGCGCTCCCCCGCCTTGTCGAACACGATGAGCTGCCGGGGTGAGGCGCACTCCGGCGTGGCGTACTCGGGGTGGCAGCCGGTGTCCTGGTAGAAGCGCGCCCCGTTCTCGAGGAACACGTTCAGGAAGTGCTCGGTCGTGATCAGCTTCTCGAACAGGAAGCGAATCGCCTTCTCGACCGGAAGCGTCTTCCGCCCTTCGGGCGTGAAGATGATGCCGTACTCGGTCTCGACTCCGTAGATTCGCTTCTGCAAGACACTCTCGATCGCTTGGGGGAGGGCCTAGGCTCCCAATAGACCCCTGACGTCATCGGCAGACAGCCGCCTGAACTTTCGACCTCTCCGCTGACTGCTCTCCAGGAGACAGGCCTCGAGGCTCTCCGGCGCCAGCTCCGGGCTGCCGTTCTCGGCCTGCTGGAGGGCCTCCCGGCCCAGACGGAGAGCATCCCCCAGGGGCATTCCGGGGCGGAAGTTGGCTGTCATGTGGTTCCGCAGGGGGTCGTCACTCCCACCGATCACGCAGAAGCCGCTCTGGTCCTGGATGGTTCCGTCGAAGCCCACCTGGTAGAGGGCATTCGCCTCGTGGCCCGCGAACTGGGGATCTCCCACCTCCGCCACCACGATCTCCACCTCGAAGGGCTTGATGGAGCGATTGAACTCCTCCCCGATCGCCTGGGAGTAGAGGTTGGCCAGGGCCTTCCCGCGCACGTCGTCGCGGCTGAAGCGGTAGCCCTCCACGTCGGCCCACTGGATTCCCATCTTCCGCAGGCGGTCGAACTCGCTGAACTTGCCCACACCTGCGAATGCGATGCGGTCGTAGATCTCGCCGATCTTCGAGAGCTTGAACGGGTTTTCGGCGAGCAGGAGGATTCCGACGTCGTACTCGAGGGTGACGATGGACTTGCCGCGAGCGATGCCCTTGCGGGCGAACTCGGCCTTGTCCTGGGTCATCTGCTCCGGATTGACGTAGTACGGGAATGCCATGACTACTCCGTTGGACGCCGACGGCCGTCGATGATGGACTGATGGATCTCGGCGACCTGCGTATCCGAGATCTCCCAGATGCCCTCGGAGGTGCAGGTCTTCACCCGTGGGTAGATCCCGCGCACCGCGTCCACTCCGCCGGTGCCCCGATCCTCGTCGGCGGCGTCGGCGAGGGCCTCCAGCACCATGGCCACGGCCTCGTCGCGGCTGGCTCCCGGCCGGAAGCTCTTCTTGAGCGACTCGCGGGCGAAGAGCGAGCCGGAACCGACGCTGTCGTACTCCTTCTCCTCGTAGCGCCCCCCGGTCACCTCGTATCTCCAGAGCCGGCCGACCCGTCGCCGGCGGTCGAAGCCGGCAAAGATCGGAACCACCACCAGACCCTGCATGGCCGCGGGCAGATTCTGTTTGATCAGGTGGGCGAGGGTGTTCGCCTTGCCCTCGAGCTCGAGGGGCTCGCCCTCGATCTTCTCGTGGTGCTCGAACTGGATGCCCAGCAGGCGCGCCATCTCAATGGCCGGCCCCGCCGCGCCGGCAATCGCCATCAGCGAGTAGTCGTCGGTTGCGAAGACCTTCTCGATGTCACGCGAGGCGACGCGGTAGTCCATGGTGGCGAGGCGATCGCCCGCCACCATCGCTCCCTCCGCGAAGCGTAGACCGATCACCGTCGTGCCGTGCGCTACGGAGGGAAGCTCCCCCGCCGCGGCGGCGAACAGTCGATCCCAATTGGGCGTGAGATGCGGATATTCGATCTCCAGCAGCTCCATGAAGCTGGAGCCGTTGTAGCCATCCCGGAACCCCACCAGACCTCCCCTCCTCTTGCTGGCCTCTGGTCGACGGACTCCGGCAGATTTCACTCGCCCCCGCGCTGAACGTAATTCTTGACGAACTCTTCCGCGTTCTCTTCGAGGACCTCGTCGATCTCATCCACCAGCGCGTCCATCTCTTCCTTGAGCTTCTCACCCTTCTTGGCGAGCTTCTGGGGCCCCTCCCCCGATTCTCCCTTTTCGCCAGTACCGCCACCCTTGGACTTCTGCTTTTGTGACGAGTCCGCAGCCGTGGCGAACGAGAGAAGCTCGGCGTCGATAGGATTCGCCGGAGTCGCCGTCTTTCGCATCATTTCACTTTCTCCAGGTCGAAGCTTCAGGCTCGAAGGTTCTTGACGAGGTCGGCAGCAGTCTTCGACTGCTCCAGCAACTCCTCGACATGCGCCTTCGACCCCTTGAGAGGTTCAGCCATCAGAACCCGCTTGATCGGATCTTCGCCGATCCCGAACGAGATCGAATCCCAGTTGACTCCGAACACCTCTTCTCCGTACCTCTTGAGGCACTGACCGCGGAAATAGGCCCTCGTATCCTCCGGGGGCTCCGTGATCGCCTTCGTGATCTCTCTGTCGGTCACGATCCGTTCGACCTGCCCTTGCCTCTCCAGAAGATAGTACAAACCCTTGTCCGGGCGAAGGTCGTGGTACTGGAGATCCAGCATCTGGACCCGCGGCGATTCCCAGTCGATCCCCTTGCGCTCCATGAAGTGCTCGATCATCACTTTCTTGATCACCCAGTCGATCTTGCCGGAGAGCTCGCGTGGATCCCGCTCGAGGGCATCGAGCACGAAGGCCCACTTGTCGAGTACGTCCCGGGTCCAGCTCTCGGTCTCCCGGGTGCTCGCGTAGCTCTCCGCCATCTCGAGAAACGAGCGCTGGATCTGCACCGCGGTCATTCGCTTGCCGTTCTGGAGCTCGATCTCTGCGGTGCAGCTGGAATCGTGGGAGACTTCCTTGATGGCCCGGACGGGATCTTGAAGGGTCAGGTCCCTGGTGATGGTGCCGTCCTCGATCATCGAGAGCACGATCGCCGTCACGCCGTTTCGGAGATAGATCGTGTATTCGCTCATGTTCGCGTCGCCCACGATCACGTGGAGGCGGCGGTACTTCTCGCGGTCGGCGTGGGGCTCGTCCCGAGTGTTGATGATCGGCCGCTTGACCATCGTGTCGAGCGCGATCTCGGTCTCGAAGAAATCCGCCCGCTGCGAGAGCTGGAAATCGCACGGCTGGGCGCGATTCTCCGTGCCGACCTTTCCCGCGCCGCTGTAGACCTGACGCGACACGAAGAAGGACATCAGGTGCTCGGCAATCTGCTTGAAGGAGGTGCGCCGGTCCATCAGGTAGTTCTCGTGGGACCCGTAGCTGTTGCCCTTCCGATCGCTGTTGTTCTTGTAGATCAGCATCTGGGCGTCGCCGGGAAGCAAGGTGTTGGCCTCGCGGCGGGAGAACTCCACGATTCTCTCGCCCGCCTTTTCGTGCACGACGAGATCGTAGGGGTTGGTCACCTCGGGACAGGAGTACTCGGGATGGGCGTGATCGACGTAATACCGCGCGCCGTTTTCCAGGGTCTTGTTGCGGGCGATGTTCTCCTGCTGGTTGGGAGTGTATTTCTCCCCGTCGACCTGGAAGCCTCTCGCGTCCGCGAGGGGATTCTCCTGATCGTAGTCCCAGAGGATCTTGCCCGCGTGTTCCTCGCGGTAGGCATTGACGAGGAGGACACAGCTCGAAATCGGATCGAAATCACGGTCGTTCTTGACGGTGATCCCGTACTCGATCTCCGTCCCCATCACCTTCGGAATCGCCATCCATCCTCCGCGGGTCGCCGGGCACGTCGCATTCCCGGAGGGAGAGCTTCCCGCCACCTCCTCCGCGCTACCGGTACAGTTCGTTAGAGGTACTGACCGGAGTCGACGTTTTCGATCGTTCGCTCCTTGCGGCTGATCCCGGTGATGAGGGTCCTGACATTGATGATGCGCTCGCCCTTCCGGCCGGAGATGCGCGCCCAGTCGTCGGCGTTCGTCGTATTCGGAAGGTCCTCGTTCTCCTTGAACTCGTCGCGCACCGCGTCGAACAGATCCTGCAGCCTGATGCCGCGCTCCTCGTGGTCGATGAAGCGCTTCACGGCCTTCTTCTTGGCGCGGGCGACGATGTTCTCGATCATGGCTCCGCTGGCGAAGTCCTTGAAATAGAAGATCTCGCGCTCGCCCTTGGCGTAGGTGACCTCGAGGAACTTGTTGTCATCGTTCGTCGAGTACATCTCCTCGATCGTGTCTCCGATCATTCCCTCGACGATCTTCGCGGGATCGCTGCCGTATCGCTCCTCGGCCTCCAGGTGGAAGGGCAGATCATTGGTCAGGTACTTGGTGAAGATCTCGGACGGCCGCCTCACGATCCGGTCGGTTCACCTTGACCTTGAGGTCGAGGCGTCCGGGGCGCAGCACCGCCGGGTCGATCAGATCCTGACGATTGCTGGCACCGATCACGATCACGTTCTTCAGCGACTCGACACCGTCGATCTCCGACAGGAACTGGGCGACGACCGTGGCCTCCATGTCCGAGGAGATGCCGGATCCTCGCATGCGGAAGAGCGAGTCCATCTCGTCGAAGAAGATGACCACCGGGACATCCTCGTTCGCCTTCTCTCTGGCTCGTTTGAAGACCTCGCGGATCTTGTGCTCCGTTTCACCGACGTACTTGTTGAGCAGCTCCGGCCCCTTCACGTTGAGGAAGTAGGCGGGAGTCTCGTTACCGGTGCGCTCCTCGATGCTCCTGGCCAGGCTGTTCGCCACGGCCTTCGCGATCAGGGTCTTCCCGCAGCCGGGAGGACCGTAGAGCAGAATGCCCTTGGGCGGTGAGAGCTGGTGCTCCTTGAAGACGCCCGGATAGTTGTAGGGGAGCTCGATCGCGTCTCGCAGGATTTCGACCTGTTCGTCGAGACCTCCGATCCGGTCGTAGGTGACATCCGGCACCTCTTCCAGGGCCACCTCCTCCACGGCGGACCTCGGCATCTTCTCGAATGCGTACTGGGTGCGCGGATCGACGAGCACGTTGTCGCCGACCTTGAGTCGTTCCTCGCGCAGGGGCGATGCGAGGGTCACCACTCGTTCGTCATCGGTGTGACCGAGGACGACGGCGCGTCCGTCGCCGAGCATGTCGACGATCGACGCGATCTCGCCACGGGAGGTGAAACCGGATGCCTCGACCACGTTGAAGGCCTCGTTCAGAACCACCAGCTGGCCTTCCTGGAGATGGGAAGTATCGAGACTCGGGTGGACGTTGACCCGCATTCGCTTGTGGTCGACGATGATCTCGGCAGTTCCGTCCTTGTTGGTTCGCTGGAAGACGCCGTAGCTGTTGGGAGGCGCACAGAGCTTGTCGACTTCTTCCTTCAGGAGCTCGATCTGCTGCTTCGCCTCCTGGAGGATGGCCACCAGCTTCTCGTTCTGACGTTCCGCGTCGCTGAGCTGATCTCGCGTGAGGTGATAGCGCCGCCGGAGCGCCTCGTACTCCGCGAGCACCCGGTCGAGCCGGCGCCGGAACTCTGCCGAATCCCCCCCAAAGAATCGCATCGCTTCCCGCAGATCGTCGATTTCCTCTTGAATCGATCGTCTCATGACCCGTTCACGCTCCGAATCGGGTTCGTCGGCTCCCTGCAATCCGGTGGACGAGATGCGGCGCATCACATCCCGTACAAAACCCTTCCTGCCGGACTCCGAATCGAACTCGCTCATGAGGCCCTCTCCCGGTTCACGCCCCCACCTTCAGGGTGGAAGCAACCGACTCCTCTGCAAGGGCTATGCCGTGCCTGCGCGTCAGCATGGCTCGAGGAAAGACAGAAACCCTCACGCCTCCAGGTGCAGCCGCTGAAGTCACTACACCTCGCCAGACGCAATCGCGGTTCGCGCTTCTGGGGGAGGGGGATCCGAATTCAAGATCGAGCTCCAAAGCAACCTCCCGCCCGTGCCGCAAGGAGCCTCCCGGCCTCGATCTGCGGTGCCCAATTCGCGTGGGACGGAGCCGACAGGCGACTTCGAGCTGCACTGTAGAGAACGCCGAACCCCCTGTTTTTTCAATCTTTTTCGACTCTTCGAGTCTATCAGACGACCCTGCCATGTCAACCGCCGGCGGATCGGCAAATCCCCGCCGAATCGCGCGTTTTTGCGACGATCCGGCGCGCTGATCCGAGCTCGTGGGCGAATGCCACCAACCACTCGGGCAGGTCGTGTCGCGATCGCCGGGAACGCCGACCGTGCCTGCCCGTATGGAATCAATGGCTTAGTGCGATTTTCTGCGTGCGGGGTGCCGCTTCGCGATGCGATTCTTCCGGTGAGTTGCCGCAATTTTGACACCTTCGTCGAGGGACCACCGCATCGATGACGGGAATTCGACTGCCCGCCGAACTTTGCGGCACCCCTGTAGCGGGGAGGATTCGTCCCGCTCGCATCCCGGAAGACGCGCAGAGCTGGGCACCCCGCGGGACGTCGGCGTGGTGCAGGAGGAGATGCCGGATCGCCGCTCACTCCTGCTGCGGAAGCGTGAGAACGCGATCGTCCTCCGACGGCTCGAAGCGGAACAGGGACTGATCCGGAGCGCGGTTTCGCTGCATCTTCTCGAACACGACGTCCGTCCGGTTGCCGAAGAGGTCGAACACCGCGGTCCCGAGGATGGCACCACTGGCCCTCTCGACACGCAGCCTCAGCCGCTCGTAGCTGGCGATCTGCTTCGGCCGCAGATCCAGGGAGACCTCGTCCCCTTCGCAGGATTCCGCGCTGACGATCGAAGGACTCCAGGATCTGGCCCTCGCCCAGCAGGAACTGGATCGCGGTGCCCGAGAGAAAGCCCGCATCGACGGACAGCACCTGTACCTCTTTCAGCGTCGGATCGTAGATCCAGAGCGTCTCGCCATCGCTCACCACCAGACTGGGCTCCGGGCTCTCGTAGACCCATCGCATCCGTCCCGGCTTCGCGAAGACCACCCGACCTCGGGCGGGAATCTCGGCACCGGGCACGTCTCCCAACACGGCGTTGTGGGTCGACTGGGAGAACTCCGCCTGGAGGTCGCGGACTCCCTCGTAGTGCCCCTGGACCCGAAGCGCCACCTCCTCGGCACAGCTGGGGGACTTCTCCTCCTCACCGCCGGCCGACGCGGCGGCGGGCCCTCCCACCAGCAGGAGGGCGACTCCGACCACCCAGGCAGCGGACATGGCTCGGCGCGTTCGCGGCGTACGAATCTCAGACATCTTCGACCCCGATGGCGTCTACGTAGACTTCGCGGGGCTTGGTTCCCTCCTGGGGACCGACCACGCCTTCCTCTTCCATCTGCTCGATCATTCGCGCCGCTCGGTTGTATCCCACCTTCAGCCGACGCTGGAGATAGGAAATGGATGCGTTCCGCGACTCGGCCACGATCGCGAGGGCGCGATCGTAGTGCTCGTCCGTGTCCTCCGGACGGGACTCCGTGGCTACGCTCTCCTCCTCGAGTCGCACCAGATCCTCGTCGAATTTCGGCGTCCCCTGGGCGCGCAGGAATTCCGCCAGCTTGGCCACCTCGCGTTCGGAAACGAAGGAGCCGTGCAGACGCTGGAGCTTCGAGGTACCCGGAGGCAGAAAGAGCATGTCGCCCTGGCCGAGGAGGTGCTCCGCCCCGCTCTGGTCGAGAATGGTTCGCGAGTCGACCCGGGACGATACCTGGAAGGAGATGCGCGCCGGGAAGTTCGCCTTGATGATGCCGGTGAGCACGTCGACGCTCGGTCGCTGAGTCGCCAGCACCAGGTGAATGCCCGCGGCCCGCGCCATCTGGGCCAGCCGCTGAAGCGACTCCTCCACGTCCCGCGCAGAGACCACCATCAGATCCGCCAACTCGTCGATCACCACCAGGATATAGGGAAGGCGCCGGTAGCCGATCTCGAAGCCCTCTTCCTCCCCGGACCGGGGTCTGGTGCGAAAACTCTTGTTTCCCGCCTCGATCTCCTCGTCGACGCGTCGGTTGAACTGGGCGATGTCGCGGACCCCGAGCGCCGCCATCATCTGGTAACGCTCCTCCATCTTGATGACGACGCCGCGCAGGGCCGCCGCGGCCCGCTTCGGATTGGTCACCACGTCGGCGATCAGGTGCGGAATGCCCTCGTAGACCGAAAGCTCGAGGAGCTTTGGATCCACCAGCAGGAGCTTGACCTCGTCGGGTGTCGCGCGAGCGAGTATCGAGCAGAGCAGCGAGTTCAGGAACACGCTCTTGCCGGTTCCCGTCGCGCCCGCGACCAGGAGGTGGGGCATGGCGGCCAGATCCGCCTCCACGGGATTGCCGAAGATGTCCTTGCCGAGGGGGAGGGTGAGCATCGAGGCGCTGGAGCGAAGAGACCTGGATTCGATCAGGTCGCGGATGTAGACCACGTCGCGTTCCGGGTTGGGGACTTCGATGCCGACGACGGGCTTGCCGGGGATCGGCGCGATGATCCGAATCGAGAGCGCGCGGAGTGCCAGCGCGAGATCATCCGAGAGGCTGGTGATGCGGTTGACTTTGACGCCGGGCGCCGGCTCGAACTCGTACATGGTGATGACCGGCCCCGGATGGACGGTTACCACGCGTCCCTTCGACACCGAAGTCCTGAAGCTTCTTCTCGAGGATCCGGGAGTTCATGATCAGACTGTCCCGGTCCCAGCTGCGCGCACCCGGCCGGCGGCTCCTGGAAGATCGCGGTATCCGGTCGGCGGTAGGGTCCGGAAGCGGCGCCCTCGGAGAAGGCAAAGGACTCCTGCACCGGCTCGGTCTGGCGGCGCCCTCGCGGTGATCGACGATGTGCGGCGCGCCTCTCTTTCGCTTGGAACCGAGCCGGGGAGGAGCGGCGCGCCCCCGGTGCAGCTGGATCTCCTCGGACTCCGGCGCTTCGTCCCCATCCGAGTCGCGCATCGCGGCGATCCGGGCGCGCCGTACCCGCTTCTCCCTCCAGACCGCGAAGAGCTGGCCGGTGCGCTCCGCCACGGCCACGAGGCCCATGAAGATCTCGCGGAGAATCCGACCCAGCAGCACGCTGCCCCGGGCCGCCAGGCGGCCCGCCGCCACCACACCGCGCCCCAGCGCCGCCAGAGCCTTGCCAGGCGCGACTCCGATCGTTCCCAGGACACCGACCAGCAGGAGCAAGCCATTCAGGACCAGCGCTCCGGGCCCGCTCAGCAGGCCCCGCTCGGCGTCGGCGAGGAACGCACCGAGACGCCCGCCTGCCGAGGAGTCGAACCGGGCCGGCGAGAAGGACTCGAGCAGCGGGGGCAGCGTCGTCAGGGCCACCAGGAGACACGCAATGCCAATCCAGAAGCGCGAGGCCAGCGAGGGCATCCCGCGACCTATCAAGAAGTGAACGCCGAGGACGAGGGATCCCAGCACCGGCACCACCGCAGCGATGCCCATGGCACCCACCAGCATCGCAGCGATGCTCGCACCGACGACACCGGCGCCGTTCTCGACAGGTGCGATGCGGAACGCCGGATCCTCCGGCGAGTAGGTGATCAAGGACAGGGCGGCGAGCAGACCGAGTGCGATCAAAACGAGACCGAAGATCTCGAATCCAACGTCGGCGAGTGCGAACGCTCTCGCTTCGACGCGACGCGCTTTGGCGGATCGCTTGGCCATGTGGCGGCGTCCCTCACCCCCGGGACAGGCTGCGGGTCGAGGGTACCGGCGCCGGTCCCGGCGCGTCAAGCAGCGGGCTCGCCCGCTCTCCGAGGATCCTCCCGGGTCTCGCTGGCACTCCTCCGGGGTTCACGGGTCCCCTCCGGGAGAAGACCGCGTTCCGGCCGTTCGCCGAGCCGCTGCATCCAGGGCGCCCTCGTGAACCGCTGTCAACGAACCGCCTTCGACTCGTCGAAACCGTCAGATCCTGGGTTGACGGATGTCGAGGATGGCGGGATGATGGCCAATCCACCCCTTGAATGTCGACGTCAAGTCGACGGAGAGCCCCCAATGGCTGCAGGTGTCAACAAGGTCATCCTGATTGGAAATCTCGGACGTGATCCCGAGCTGCGCTACACGCAGAGCGGGCAGGCGGTCGCGAACTTCACGCTCGCGACAACGGAGAGCTGGAACAAGCGCGAGGGCGGACGCGAGGAGCGAACCGAGTGGCATCGCATCGTGGCGTGGGGGCGAACCGCGGAGCTCTGCGCCCAGTATCTCTCGAAGGGGCGCACCGTCTACATCGAAGGACGGCTCCAGACCCGGGAGTGGGAGAACCGCGAAGGCCAGAAGCAGAAGACCACCGAGGTCGTGGCAGTGAACGTCCAGTTCCTGGGTGGCCCCCGCGGAAGTGGCGCTGGCCAGGGCGGAGGTACCGGAAGCGGCGGCTCCGGTCCGGGCGCGCCGGAGTCCGGCGACGATGGCCCGCCGCCGGGCGACGACATCCCGTTCTGACGGCAAGCGCTCAGCGCCGCAGGCGCGAGCAGCGAGTGCGGTCAGCGGCGCGGAGTGGAGAGCCGGTCAGCTCCGCTGACGATCGACGCGAAGCGCCTGGACGATCTCGTCGATCCGCAGGCGGGCGTCGGCATCCAGGTTCTCGAACTCGACGCCCATTCCGGGAGGCCCGTCGACTCCGGCTTCTCTGACCCATGCGACCCGACCGCTCACCTTGAAGGGATCCTCGACCCCCGGCAACCGGAACTGCAGCTGAACCTGCTCGTCCAGAGCCAGGAGTGTCTCGCTCTCGATGAAGAGACCGCCCTCGTTGATGTTCCGAGTGAACTCCGAGAACATCGCGTCGACCGTCGAGTAGTCGATGCGCACCGTGACGGGGGCCCGCGGCGACAGCCGCCGCTCCACGGTGGTCTGGACCAGGTCGGCCTCTCTTTCCGGCATCGGATCCCTTATCGACCGGATGTCAAAGGGGCATTAGCCCGCTGAGAGCTCGGCCCGGCGCACTCGCCGCTCGCGGAGCCCTCCATCCTCGCGAAGGCTCACGTAGCCCCGCTCTGCGACGATCACGTGGTCCAGGACGGGGACGCCCAGGATCTCGCCGACCTGGACCAGGCGCTCGGTCACCTCACGGTCCTCCCGGCTCGGGGTGGGATCCCCGCTGGGGTGGTTGTGCACCAGGATGACGGCCGCCGCCGCCTCGCGGAGAGCCGGGCGGAACACCTCGCGTGGGTGCACCAGGCTCGCGGTCAGGGTTCCCTGAGAGGCCATGACCTCCCTCAGCACGCGGTGGCGCCCATCCAGCAGCAGTACCAGAAAGCGCTCCTGGGGTGTGTCGCGGAGACGGGCGTGGAAGTGCCTGTGCACGTCGGCCGGCCCGCGGATCGCGTCTCCGGTCCGCAGCCGCCGGGTCGCCAGCCGGCGACCGAGCTCGAGGGCCGCCAGCAGCGAGGCGCTCTTGGCGGGGCCGACCCCCGCGGTCTGTCTGAGCTCCGCCGGCGCCGTCCGCGCCAGCCCCGCGACGCCGTCGTGTCGCTCCAGCAGATCCGCGGCCAGGCCGAGGGCGGCCCGGCCCGGCCCTCCCGTACGCAGAAGGAGCGCGAGAAGCTCCGCGTCACTCAGGGCCGCGGGGCCCAGCGCATCGAGACGTTCGCGGGGGCCATCGGTCACCGACGGGTTGGACGAAGAGCGGCTCGGCATGGTTGCCTCCGCCGGGACCGCTGGGGGAGATGCGCTAGTCAGCTGCGCGCGTCGACAAGACCGTTCCGCAGCCTCCGCTCCTTCCAGGATCTCGCTGAAGCGGGTCGGATCCGATCTCGGGAGCCAACAGGCTGCGCAGAGTCTCGCCGCGATGCTCACCGGCCTCGAACTCATTCACGAAGGTTCGCAGCAGTGCCAGATAGCCGCGCGCCTCTGCGGGCTGACTCATGGCCGCCGCGAGCTCGATGGGGTTGGCCGGATTGAAGCCCGAGCCGTCGATCATCGCGATGCGACGGCCGGGAGACACCTCGCCGAGGCGCTTCATCGCCGCCCGCAGGTAGGGATCCGTGAAGGCGCCCCTGGGCGCCAGCGCCCGCGAGAGGGCTGCCGGATCCAGGGCTCCGCGCAGGCTCGCATCGAAGGCGGCCGCACAGCCGCTGACGTCTTCGGCCGTGATTCCGGCCAGGGTCTGCCGCGCGCGCGTCACCAGCTCGACGCCTCCGTCGGCTGGAATCATGTCGACCGAGTAGACATAGAGATCGCGCAGCTCCTCACGGGACTGCCGCGCGCGAAGCTGGACGCCGTTCTGGCCGGGGGGAGTCTTCACCTGCACCAGGAGATCCTCCCCGAGCTGGAGCGATTCGACTCCGTCGATGAGCGGGCTGCGGATCCCGTCGAGACTGTCGCCAAGCTCGGGTCCCTTGGCCGTCTCGGCGAGGATGACGCTGAAGCTCTGGTCCCGGTCCTGGATGCGGACCGTGAGCGGCTCCTTGGTGAGAAAGGCCAGGGAGGCGCGCCCGGCGAAGTAGGTGTGGGATACCGCCACCAGGCTGTTGGGAAGCGGATCGAGCTCGATCAGGACCTTGTCCTGCCTCGACGCCACGCGAATGCTGACCTCCTTCTGCCGATAGCCCTCGGCGAAGGCGCGAATGGTCACGGCATCCCGCGGTCCGGCCTCGGCTCGGTTCGGCAGGATCACCTTGGCCGGCGATTCGGTCTGCTCGTAGCGCTTCTGAAAGTTGGCGCGAATGTAGAAGAGATCGATGGTCGCACCGCTGGGGGTCGTCTCGATCTCGATGCTGCGCTCGCCGTAATTGTGCCCGGGGCGCAGGAAGGCGAACATTCTGGAGGGACGCCAGCTCGCCGGGCGGTCCGGCTTCAGGACGACCGTCTCGGCCGCCTCCGCCGTGGACCACCCCACGGCCGCGAACAGCAGCAATGAGACAGCGACGGCGAGTCGGCGATGCAGGGCGCGCACCTTCTCCATTCCGATCGGGGGAAGCCACAAGCGAGAGTAGCCGACCTGCGCGCTCCGCTCAGCGGGTCGAGACGAAGCTGGTGCGCTCGATTCGATTGGCGAGCCTCGCCGCCCTGGGATCCCCCGCGGAGCGGAGTGTGCCGGCCAGCAGCGGGGCCGACCCGGAGCGGGTCGCGAAATCCCCGATCCGTCCGAGCACCCGCTCGCGATCGGGAGCCGGGACCGCTTCGACCTCGACCACGAAGGCCGGAGCATCGCGCATGCCGAGGCCCACCATCCAGCTGTCCCAGTGCTCGCAGGGATCACCGGGACCCACCTCGGGCCGCGCTGGACCGCCGGCGCGGAGACAGGCCAGCAGCGGCGCGACGACCTCGGCTGGCTGGGCTCTGCCGCGATACCAAAGGCGCTGATCCCTCGCGCGCGGAAGCTCTGCTGGTCTCTCCGCCGCGATCTCGATCGGCGGGACGGCCTCGGAGTCGCTCCAGCCCGGGATCTCCAGCGACACGTCCACTCCGCGCACGATCGCCAGCGCCCCCAACCCGACGGCGACGGCGGCCACCGGCGTCGACCAGGGGGCCTCGGCGACGCGCGAGAGCCGGGCCTGACATCGCGCCATCAGGCCCGGACGCCCCTCGCCCGCGCGAAGCCGTGCGATCACACGGTCCGCCAGGTCCGGCGGCGGATCGGGCGCGGGCAACCCGCGTAATAGGTCCACCGTGTGGCGGAGCTCGCGGTACTCTCGACGGCAGTCGGGACAACTCGCGAGATGCTCCTCGATCCGGGCCCGCTCGCTCGCATCGAGATCCGCCTCGAGATAGGCGCTCAACCGCTCGCGCAACTCCTCGTGGTTCATCGCTACGGCTCCTCTCGGCCGCTCAGATTCCCGAGCTGGCGGCGTAGGGCCCGCCGGGCCCGGTGGATCCGAGACTTCACCGTGCCCTCCGCCACTCCCAGAATGCTCGAGATCTCCGCGTAGGAAGCCCCTCGATGTCGTGCAGGACCAGCGGCGTCCGGAGTGCGTCGCCGAGCTCCAGGATCTCCTCGCTGGAGCCGCGCGCGGAGCTCGCCTCCGGGATGGAGTCCTCGGGGCCCCGCGGTGCGTAGGGAAGATCGTCGCCGCCGGCCTGCCGCTGCATCAGGCCCTCGAGCGCGCCCGGCGGCGCCCGAGGCTGCGTCGGCGGTTCAGCGCGGCGTTCACCGCCACGCGGTAGACGAAGGTGGAGAAGCGGGCCTCCTTGCGGAAGCGATGGCCGCTGCGGTGGAGGTTCAGGAACACCTCCTGGGCGACATCTTCGGCCTCCTCGCGGCTGCCCAGCATGCGCAGCGCCAGCCCGAAGACCCTCCGCTCGTGGCGGCGAACCAGGGTCTCGAAGGCGACCTCGTCACCGGCCCGCCAGCGCTCGACCAGCTCGCCGTCGGGATCGACTGCGCCGACGGCGGCCTCGCCTCGACTCCTCAGGACGGGACCTCGCTCCAGGATCTCTTGTGCCACCATCGCCACGTCGGAGTTTGAACCCGCGGAGCAGCCGCGGGTTCCGGATCTGCGGGACTCCTCGCGAGACGCTGGGCGACGGCTCAACTATTCGTTTTCGCTCACCTCTTCCCCTGGTCGCCGCCACGGGCCGCTCTTCCCGCCGCTCTTGCTCACCAGGCGGATCGCCTCGACCGTCATGCCCCGGTCGATGGCCTTGCACATGTCGTAGATGGTGAGCCCCGCCGCCGCCACCGCCACCAGGGCCTCCATCTCCACGCCGGTGCGCGCATGGGCCCGCACCCTCGCCTCGATCCGCACCCGCTCGGCGGGAAGATCCGGACGCAGCTCCAGCTCGACCGAATCCACCGGGAGGGGGTGGGCCAGAGGAATCCACTCATCGGTGCGCTTGCAGGCCTGGATTCCCGCGAGACGCGCCGTGGCCAGCACGTCGCCCTTGGGGATCTCGCCGTCGGCGATCCGCTGCAGGGTCTCGGCGGCCATTCGCACCTCGCCCCGAGCCACGCAGACGCGCTCGGTGACCTGCTTCTCGCCCACGTCCACCATGCGGGCCTGCCCGCGCTCGTCCAGATGGGTGAGCCCATTCTTGGCCATGGCGCCCCGCTCCTCACTCGTTCATTCCGGAAGCCCCTCGAGCCAGTCGAGGATGTCCAGGAACACCCGTTCGCGCTCGGGCTCGTTGAAGATCTCGTGGCGCAGCTTCGGGTAGATGCGCAGATCGCTCCCGGCGATCGCCACCCCGTCGAAGAAGGCGCGGCTTCCGTCGGCGGGGCAGAGCGGATCCTCCTCGCCGTGGAGCATCAAGAGCGGCACCGCCACCTCCGCCGCTCTTGCAGCCGTCCGCGGAACGGCGCCGAGCAGCTCCGCGGCCAGAGAGGTGGTCATGCTGCGAGACACCAGCGGATCTTCGAGGTAGTCCTTGACGACCTCGGGATCCCTGGAGAGCCCATTCGGATCGAGCCCGCTCCCCAGCGAGAAGCGGGGAAGCAGGTGGCGGAGAATCCGGGCCGCCGCCACCCGAAGCCGGGAGATTCCTTCGCCGAGGGCGAGACCGGCACCGGACGTGACGGCGCTGTGGATCGGCGGGCGGCGGTCGACCAGATAGGCCGACCGTGACGAGCCCCCCCATGCTGTGGCCGACCAGCGTGATCGGGACCTGAGAATGCTCCCGGCGCACGATCTCGAGGAAGCGATCGAGATCGTCCAGGTACTCCCGGAACGCTCTCACGTGACAGCGCCTTCCCCGGGAGCGCCCGTGACCGCGGTGGTCGTAGGCGTGGACGGCGAACCCGCGCGCCGCGAACCAGGAACCGAAGCCTTCGTAGCGGCCGCTGTGCTCCGCGTAGCCGTGCACCAGAGCGAGGGTGTGCCGCGGCTCCGCCGGCAGCCAAGCGCGGCGGAATAGACCCAGCCCGTCGACTCCCCGGAAGTGGGACTCGGTTCGACGCACCACTGTCACAGCGCGTGACCCTAACCACCGGCAGCCCGTAGCGTCAATGATCGCGATCGGAACGGCTCGTGCTGCTAGGAACGGAGCTCCTGGCGGACCCGTGCGCGAGCCGCCTGAACGCGGCTCAGGTAGGAGACACCGCGAATCTCGGAGCCCCAGAAATAGGCCGAGATGCCGTCCTCCTCGCCGAGGCGGCGGATGTTGCCGGCCAGGATCAGGCATCCCGCCTCGATGTTGGTCTCGATGGTCGAGAGATTCCCGGCGATGCCCATCGGACGCATCATGTCGGGCATCACCTGCATCAGGCCGAGGGCGCCCTTCGGGCTCCGGGCCCAGGGGCGCGCGCTGCTCTCCACCAGGAGCACCGCGGTCACCAGCTCCGGGTCGAGGTCGTACTTCCCGCTGTATCGGATCACCGCGGCTCCGATTCGCTGCAGCTCCGGCTCCGAGAGGCTGGGATTCACGCCGGAGAGGAGGAGCGCCACCGCGGGG
This sequence comes from uncultured delta proteobacterium, assembly GCA_963722885.1. Classification (GTDB taxonomy): domain Bacteria; phylum Myxococcota_A; class UBA9160; order UBA9160; family UBA6930; genus CAVXZE01. Next base: position 126,215 of record CAVROS010000034.1, on the reverse strand, counting down.
GCATCCAGCGCCGCAGACGCGTCGACGCTGCTCGCGGGCGCCTCGAAGATCGGGGCGGAGCCGTCGATCACCAGCGCGGCCGCCACCAGGGCCAGCAGCCAGACGCGTGCCTTGCTCACGGTCTCGCTCACACGAGCCTCCTTCCGGCGAGTCCCGCCCACGAACTCCCCCGCCCGGCTCTTGCCGGGTCGTCAGACCGAGTACCTCGATGATTTCGATGGGGTGGGGGGGTCTCGGTCCCGCTCGCGCGGGTGTCAGGAGCGTATCGGATCAACCGGCCGGCCGCCAAAGACATGATCATCCTCGGTTCCCCACGGGGACCCCAGGGGGCCCAGCAGGCCCATTTGGATGAGTCCACAATCCCACAGGTGAGTGCCAATGGGCCCAGATCGGTGACCCCTCTTCGCCGAAGAGCGTTTGTGTTCCATTTGACCCCCAGTTTCTGACTCTGATAGGATCACCTTGCCTGTTTGGGATGGGGCGCGGTCCTTGGCGGACATCCAAGCGACCGGGCGCCAAACAAGTTGCCGGGCGGCGTGCAGGCGACGGGTTGCAGCGTCCCCGGAGCCCCTGAGAAATTCGAGGAAGCGCGCGACTTCATGGACCCCCGCCACGGAATCGCATCCGCGTTCGATCGGCGCTCAGCGCTTCCCCTGATTCGGGGGTTGGCCCGTCTTCACGACTCCATGGTCCTCGTCGATGACGAGGGGCGCGTGGTCTGGATGAGTGACGGACTCGCCTCGATGTGTGGCGATCCCGAGCGGTTCCGGGGTCGCCCCTGGATCGAGATGCTGGTCGTTCAGTCAGAGGGCGAACGACTCGCCACGACACTCTCCCGGGTCGGCCACCTGGCGAACGAGTCCGTCTCCCTTCGCGGCCCGAGCGGGAGGGCGATTCCCGTCAAGCTGTCAGCGGCCCGCCTCGGCGATGCGGAGGCCTCCTGGGCCACCATCACCATCGCGCGTCCCGAGACCAACGCGCAGGCGACCGACCGGCAGTTTCCCGACTCCCTGGACTGCCTCAAGGCGATCCTGGACAGCTCACCCGACGGTGTCGTCGTCGTCGGCCGCAACCGTCAGATCACCTACGTCAATCCGGCCGCAGAGCAGCTGCTGGACCGCCCGCAGGCGGAGATCGTCGGCAAGCCCGTGGATCTGTACGTGCACCGCTGCGAGAGCCTGGACCGGATCGCGGATGCGTTGCGCCCGGACACATCCGGTTCGGGGTCAGGATCTCCAGCTGCGCCGCCGGGACGGGACCGTGATCTGTGTCTCGGTCTCGGCGAGCCTGCTGCGGTTGCGCGATGGAACCGACATGGGCGCCGTGGCCTACCTTCGCGACGTCACCGAGCGGCGCCGGACCGAGGAGGACCTGGCGCGCTCCAACGCCCAGCTCGAGCACTACGTCGACGCGGTGTCTCATGACCTGCGCTCGCCTCTGGTCTCCCTGCTGGGCTTCTCGCGCCTGCTGCGCGAGGACTACGGGGCCCGGATCGACGAGAAGGGCCGGCATTTCCTGGATCGGATCGAGCAGGCCGGCCGCACCATGGAGAGCTTGATCCACGACCTCCTGGAGCTCTCGCGGATCGGGCGAACCGAGGCGGCCAAGTCCTTGATCGATCCTCGAAGCGTGCTCGCTCCGCTGCACGCGGAGTTCAAGCCCCGGCTCGATCAGGAGGGCGCCTCCCTCGAGCTTCCCGAGAACCCGCCTCTCCTGATGTGCAATCGCACGCGGCTCTACCAGCTCTTCTCGAATCTGGTCGGCAACGCCCTCGACCACATGGGAGGCGTCGAGCAGCCGACGATCCGGGTGGAGGTGAAGACGCTCCAGGACGCCCACCAGATCACCGTGAGCGACAACGGCAAGGGAATCGATCCCGCCCACCACGACCGCATCTTCGAGATCTTCCAGAGCCTCGGCCCCCGCAAGGACGGCCGGCGGGGCACGGGAATCGGCCTCGCGATCGTCAAGAAGATCGCCGAGACCCACGGCGGGCGCGTCTGGGTCGAGAGCGACCCGGCCAGGGCGCCAGCTTCCACCTGACCCTCCCCTGCCTCTACAGCTCTCGCTCTTTGCTCGGTCACTCTTCCTCTGATCTTCGTTCGCCTCGCCTGAGGCGAGCCGCGCTTGCCTTCTGAACTTCGTTCGCCTCGCGGCTCACTGCGCGCGCGCCTCGCCTGAGGCGAGCCGCGCTTGCCCCGCTCCAGTGGGTCGCGTAGCTTCGCGACCCGCGCGGAGGCACCATGTACCCCATCCTCTGGGAGCCCTTCGGCTTCCCGATCAGCACCTTCGGCGTGATGCTGGCCGTGGGATTCCTGGTGGCGGCGTGGAACACGGCAGTCCGCCTGCGCGAGTACGGCCTCGATCCGGAGCTCTCCTCCACGCTCATGCTCTACGCCATCGGGGGCGGAGTCCTCGGCGCGAAGCTCTACTTCGCCGTCGACGAGAGCCTGCGCACGGGGATCCCCTTCACCGATCTCCTCTTCTCCCGAGCCGGCATCACCTGGTACGGGGGGCTGATCGGCGGGACCCTCGCGGTGAGTGCGGGCTGCCTGATCCATGGGCTCCCGATCCGGATCGTTTCCAGCTGCGTCTCGGTGGCAGCCCTGCTCGGTCAGGCCTTTGGCCGGGTCGGCTGCTTCCTGGTAGGCGACGACTACGGGCGGGTCACCGATCTGCCCTGGGGCATCGCCTTCCCCAAGGGAACGCCTCCCACCCTCGATCCGGTCCACCCGACCCAGCTCTACGAGATCGCGTGGCTGCTGCTGGGCGCCGCGATTCTCTGGCGGAGGCGGAAACGCAGCCACTTCCTCTTCGGGGAATACCTCGCCTGGAACGGCTGCGGGCGCTTCTTCATCGAGTTGTTGCGAGTGAACCCGAAGATGGCCCTGGGCCTGACCGAGCCGCAGCTGATCGGGCTCGGGCTGATTGTGTTCGGGATCGCGGGATGGGTGTACACTCGAAACAAGCCCGAGCCGGTGGTCGCCTGAGGAGCCCGACACCCCCGCCCCGAGTGCCTTCGGAAGATCCCCGGAAAGGGGTACCGAATGAGACCCAACCGCCGAGGCGCCGACACGCGCAACAAGATCCTCGATGTCGCCGAGCAGGACTTCGCGCGAAGCGGCTTCGCCGGGGCCCACCTCCAGTACATCGCGGAGCAGGTCGGCGTCCAGAAGACCGCTCTCTACTACTACTTCCCGAGCAAGGCGGCGCTCTACGAGGCCGTCCTCGTGCGCATGCTCGAGGCCTTCGACCAGACCGTGTCCAAGGCGATCGACGGGCCCGAATCGCCGGCGAGCCGGCTCGAGCGACTCAGCGATGCGCTGAACGACCTGCTCTCCGAGCAGCGCAACTACTCGCAGATACTGATCCGCATCTTCGTCGATCGGGTGGAGATCGACGGGCTGGCGCTGCGACCGCTGATCGAGCGGGTCGTGGGAAGGCTGCTCGCCTTCTATCGCGAAGGTGTCGACGCGGACGCCTTCGTCAAGCTCTCCTCGCGGAACCTCTTCCAGAGCTTGCTCGGCGTCTGCCGTGTTCCACTACGCGACCGGCGAGTTCGGCGCCCAGGTGCTGGGGGTCGACGACATCTTCACGCAGAACGCCGTCGCCTGGCGGCGGGAAGAGGTGCGGCGGCTGGTATTGCGGGGCGTCCTGCGGCAGCCAGACCCCGGATGACGATTCCTGAGCAGCTCGTCTAGCCCGGGTCGGACTCCCTCGAGCCGGCCTGCGAGGAATAGCAGCGGATCCGTTCGGACAGCTCTGCCGCTGCCACCCGGAGGGTCTCGCCGCTCTCCTTGTCGACGAGCTGTCCCACCCGGGAGACCGCCGCGAAGGCGAGGTCCGCAAAGCGCTCCTCTTCCCTGGGGGGAGCGGCGTCCACCCACTTCGAGAGGCTGTCGAGAGCTTCTCCGTAACGCCCCTCCAGGTAGGCCTGCATGCCTTCGGCATAGGCGAGCAACCGCGAGAGCTGCTCACGCGAGCCGTCGCGATCCATCGCCTCGACGAGGGCGCGGCGCGCCTCGTCGAAGAACCCGCTCTTCAGGTAGGAGTGCGCGGCTCGGACGAAGGCGATTCCGGGCGAGCCGTGAATCTGCTCCAGCAGCGCGTCCAATCCGTCGGGGAACGCCTCGTCGACCAGGTCGCGGTGCTCGATCAAGTAACGGGTCACGAAGCCGTTCGCCGCGTGGGCCTCGAGAAGAACCCGGAACTGACCTGCGGTCTGAAGAAGAAGGATCTCGGCCTCCTGGAGGGATTCGTCCAGCCGCGCCCGGACGCCGTCGAAGATCCGCTCGAACTCGCGAAACAGGAGACTCACCTCGGGCTCCGATGCGGAGCGCAGAGCCCGGACCTTGGGGCCGTAGACGTCGCGCTGGTAGAGGCTCTCTCGAAACTTCATCGCCTCGTGGAAGAGCGAGCCGACCGCGAGATCGAAGAGGGCCTCCGGGCGAACCCTCACCACTTCCCCCTCGGTGTCCGCTCGGAAGAGGGCGTGGCAGCGCTCCTTCAAGCGGAAGAGCACGCTCTCCTCGCTTTCGCCGACGAGGGCCTGCACCTGCTCGAAACGGAGATCACCCGACCAGTATCGCGCCGTCACGTCGCGGAACATCCGGTGGACGATCAGGAAGTCCCGGACGATGTAGACCAGATCCGACTCGAACGAGCGCATGATCCGCATCATACACGTGCGGTCGATCGGACTACAGCCTGCTGTTCACCGGAGTGCGAGGTCGGGTGGCTCGGACCGAGACCGGCGCACTCGACGAAGGCCGGCCACGGCAGAGTCCCAAACTGCCCCGTTCGGACACCGGCGAGGGCGAGACGCGGGCGTGGAGCCCCACCGAAACGCTCTGGACGTGCGTTCCCGTTCCCAGCGATCCCCGGGAGGCGGACGGCGCGCTGAGACCCGGGGCACGCCTGAGAGTCTCCGGCGGCTCGCTGACCGGTTTCCTCGCTCGCGCAGGGAAGCGGCTCGGAGAGGGCAGCGCCGGGGAAGAAATCCGAGGCTGGGCTCAGCCCTTCTGGAACCGCGATGTCTCCGCGGACAAGACGAGCTCCCCCGCCTTGTCGGGGTGGATCTGCTTGGCGCGCTCGAAGAGAGCTTCTTCCTTCTCCGCGTTGTTCGGATCGGGAACGCAGCAATCCACCGGACAAACCTCCGCGCACTGTTCGGTGTCGTGGAAACCCACGCACTCGGTACAAAGGGAGGGATCGATCACGAAGGTCTCTTCGCCCTCGCTGATCGCTTCGTTCGGGCACTCCGGCTCGCAGACACCGCAGTTGATGCACTCTTCAGTGATCATCGTCGCCATGACTTACCCTCCTCCGATTTGGGGGGCGGCAGTCTAATGGACGGCCCTAGGTGGGTCAACGCTGCTTGGCACCCGAGAAGGCCCGCCCCCGAGGCGCGCGCAGACCCCGGGGGGTTCGGTTGACCCGCGGCATCCGTCCCCTACCCTCGGGTCGCAATTTTGCCCGCCTGTGGAGGTCCCCGAAATGAACCAGCCGGTCGAACGCGAGAGCATGGAGGTCGATGTCCTGTACGTCGGTGCGGGGCCCGCGACGCTCGCATCGGCTCTCCACCTGATGAGCCAGGTGGAGGCCTACAACGAACGCGCCACCTCCGAGGGCGGTTCGCCGATCGAGCCGCCGACGGTGCTGATCATCGAGAAGAGCGAGACCGTCGGCGAGCACATCCTCTCGGGTGCGGTGATGAACCCGAAAGGCATCGCCGAGCTGGTGCCGGATTTCACGGAGCAGGGCTTCCCCACCGAGCACATCTGCACCGACGCCATGACCTACATCTTCACGAAGAATCGGGCGATCAAGAGTCCGATGAACCTCCCGAACTTTCGAAAGCGCGGCTATCACGTGGTCTCGCTGAACAACGTGGTGAAGTGGCTCGCCGAGAGGTGCGAGGCCGCGGGCATCGAGATCTACCCGGGCTTCGCCGGCGCCGAGATTCTCACCGAAGGGAACCGCGTCATCGGGGTGCGCATGGGCGACATGGGCATCGACAAGGATGGCCAGCCCAAGAGCAACTTCCAGCCGGGGATGGACATCCTCGCCAAGGTCACCGTGCTCGGCGAGGGCGTGCGCGGGAGTCTCGCCAAGCAGCTCATCCAGAAGTTCGACCTGGAGGGCGAGCGGCCCCAGGTCTTCGAGACCGGCGTCAAGGAGATCTGGCGGGTCAAGCCCGAGAAGCACCAGCCCGGACGGGTGATCCACGGAATGGTGATCGAGGAGCTGAAGCATTCCTTCGGTGGAATGTGGCTCTACGACATGAAGGACAACCTGATCTCCTACGGGATGGTGAAGGCGCTCGAAGCCGAGAGTCCGTTCCACGATCCGCACCTGGCTGCGCAGAAGTTCAAGACCCATCCCTTCATGCGCGACCTGCTCGACGGCGCGGAGCTGATCCGTTACGGGGCCAAGACCATCCCGATCGGAGGTCTCTACGCCCAGCCGAAGCTCTACGTGGACGGCGCCATGTTGATCGGCGACGCCGCCGGCATGTGCAACGCTGTGAAGCTCGCCGGGATCCACCTGGCCATCAAGACGGGGATGCTGGCGGCGGAGACGATCGTCGATGCCGTCGCCAAGGACGACTACACGTCCACCACGCTGGGCGGCTACGCGGAGCGTTACAGGCAGAGCTGGGCCTACGAGGAGCATTTCAAGGATCGCAACTTCCACGGATCCTGGTGCAAGGGTTTTCCGTTCTTCATGCTGAACGAGCCCTTCCGCATGTATCTGACCAACGGACGCGGGCTCGTCGACAAGCTCCAGTTCGAGGCGGGCCACGAGGCGACCAAGAAGCTCTCGGAGCTCCCGGCAGACAAGCGGGTGAAGGAGGAGTTCGAATTCGACCGGGTTCTCACCTTCGACAAGGAGACCCTGGTCCAGTTCAGCGGAACCCGGCACGAATCCGATCAGCCCCCGCACCTGGTGGTATCCGACACGGATCTATGTCGAGACGTCTGCACCGAGGAGTACGGAAACCCCTGCGAATCCTTCTGCCCGGCGGCCGTCTACGAGATGGTCGACGACGACGCGAATCCGGGGAAGAAGAAGCTCTTCATCCACCACGAGAACTGCGTCCACTGCAAGACCTGCGACATCGCCGATCCGTACCAGGTCATCACCTGGACGCCACCGGAAGGCGGCGAGGGCCCCGACTACACCCAGATGTAACCAGCGCGGCTTTCGCAGCGAGTCGGAGCGCGAGCGCGAAGCGCGCCAGTGAGCCGAGGCGAACGAAGTTCAGAGCGGAGCGGCGGCGAGGGCGTAGCGGAGGTGGTCCATGTCCTCTTCGCTGGCCGCGAGGAGCAGGGCCCGGGCCGGCTCGTCGATTCGTGAGGGGAACCGCTCTCCCCTCTCGCTCTCCATCAGCGCGCCGGCCTCGGAGGAGATCAGCAGACCGATCCGGCCCCGGATGCTGATGTCACCGGATGGTTTGGGCAGGCGGAGCCCTGCCCGAACGCCGGGGATCAGCGGCGCGACGGAGATTGCGCCGCCGCTGCCGAACACCACCTCGAAGCCCCGCTCTCGGAGGCGATCCTGAACCGACGGAGGTGTCTCGTGGGAGACCATCACCCGCGAACCGATCGCCTCCGCGCGCCGTGGCCGGGGCTCTGCTCGCGTCCGGGCCATTCGGGCCCCGCCGCCCTGAGCAGCGTCGAACAGGAGTCCCTCCCTCGGCAGGGCGACCAGGGCGGCATCGAAGCGCCCTTCCACGCAGAGCCCCACCATGACGCTGTAGGGTCCGGCGCCCTCCAGATAGGAATGCAGGGTGCTGTCGATCGGGTCCACGACCACGAAGCGCTTCTCCCTCACCGGGAACTCCGCGACACTCGGCGTATCTTCCTCGGCGTGCAGCCCCACGCCGGGGAAGTGCTCGAGGAGCGGCACCAGAATCGCCTCTTGCGCGGCGGAATCCGCCTCGGTGAGGGCAGCCTTCACCGGAGTGGCTTCGCGTTGCTTGGGCCGATTCGGCACCCGCCCTTCCAGGGCGCGGGCGATCACCGCTGCGTGCCGGACGGCGGGCAGCAGCAAGTCGACGAATCGGCTGGGAGGGATTTCCGCACTCACCGGCCGCGAACGATAACCGCCGAAGGTCTCCTCGGGAAGCGGCTCCCGCCGGTCGCTGGGAAGCAACAGAGGTCTCTATGGGGCGGAACCCCAACGATTCAGCGAATTTGGTGATCTCCATCACCAAGCAAGGCGCGCAGCCGGGACGAAGATCGAAGCCAGGCCATCGACCCCGCTGGTCGAGAAGAGATGCGGCGCAGCCGATTTCTCCCCTTTTCGCTTGCGGGATGCTTCCGGAGCAGGGATCGTCCGAACATCTGGAGTGGTGCCATGCAGCTTCACCTTCTCACAATCGCCGCCTGCCTTCTGCTGTCCTCGAGTCTCGCCCTGGCCGGTCCGCCGACCGCGATCTCCGAGGACGACAGCCACCAGCGTACCCTGCGCTCCTTCAAGAGCTTCGCCACCAGTTGGATGGACAAGATGGAGCGCGTCGAGATCCACAACCGGACGAGCCCCAAGATCCGCCCCTCCGACCCGCGAAACCGGATCACCTACAAGGGCTACGGGGGCGACTTCAAGATCGAAATCAAGCAGACCGGGTACCCGAAGGCGCCCTTCGTCGGCCTGCTGCGCTACACGGAGCAGCTCTTCACCTGCAGCGACGAACGCGCCACGCGCTGCCGGATCGCCTCGACCGTACCCGTAACCGAGATCTTCCGCTTCCAGGACGGACGCTGGGTGTACTAGCCCCGTCGAGGACGTTGTGAACGAACAACGTCCGCCAAGCTCAGTGCAGGCGTGCCCCGGGCCACCAGAGGTAGAGAAAGGCCGGCTCGCTGACGGGGCTCAGGATGGCCCAGGGAGACGCGGTCGGCTCCGGTCGGGCGCTCATCGAGTAGAGGTTCTCCCGCCACTCGTCGGGGCGTCCGTACGCAACCACCCGCGAGGTCTCGATCCCAGCCCTCTCCTCGGCCAGGTCCACGGCGCCGGGGAGATCTCCGACGGCATCGATCAGCCCGTTCGCCTCGGCCTGGACTGCGCTGAAGATCCGCCCATCGGCGAGAGCGCGGACCTCCTCGCTGGAGAGATCCGGCCTCCCCTCCTCCACCACCTCGAGAAAGCGCGCGTAGAGACCGTCGAGAACGCTGCTGAGCTGAGCCCGCTCTCCATCGGTCATTCGCCGCAGCGACGAGCCCGCGTCCTTGTAGGGCCCGGTCGTCAGCGTCTGGTTCTCGACCCCGATCTTCTCCATCAGGCCCGACAAGCTGACTCCCGAGAAGATCACACCGATCGAGCCGGTGATCGTGGTGGGCAGAGCGCGAACCGTATCTGCGGACATGGCCAGGTAGTAGCCGCCGGAGGCCGCGACGCCCATCAGCTGAGCGATCACCGGGATCTCGTGCTCTTCCTTGAAGCGGCGAATCTCGCTGTAGACGATCTCGCTGGCGGACGCCGTCCCCCCGGGACTGTTGATGCGCAGGATGATCGCCCGGATGTCGCCGTCTTCTTCCGCCCGGTCGAGCTGCGCCCGCACTCGGGAGACCATGCTCTCGCGCTCGCCGAAGCCCAGGGCTCGCGGTGCCGCGAGATCAGAGATCATCCCGTCGATGTCGATCAGCAGGATCTTCGGCCCCTTGGTGCCGTAGACGACCCTCTCGACCAGCTCGGCCCTGCGACCGGCTCCAACGTTGATATTGATGCACCCGAGCAGGAGCAGCGCAGCCAACAGGGCGCATCCGGTGAGCAATCGTTCCATGGCCTCCTCCTCGCCTCAAAGTAGCTGAAAGGCAGGCGTCCGAAAGCGAAGACGCTGCCCGAGGAGGCCGGCCCGCTAGCTACAGCCGGTCGTCTCGCCGCAATTCGGGCACTTGTAGCAGGTGCCGCTCCGGACGGTGAGCTCGCCACAGTTGGGACAGGGCGGCGAATCGGCCTGGTTGTGGAAGGTCCCGCTGCTACCGGCGCTGCCGCGCGATCCGGAGCCACCCGCCACCACCGCGAGACCGGTGGCCTCGGCTTCGGTCTCCTGCTCGTCCTCCACCCGAGCCTCATCCCTGAGGAAGCGGTTCCCGAGGTACCGGAAGACGTAGTCGGTGACCGACTTGGCCATCGGGATCTCTTTGTTGTTGGTGAAACCCGCCGGCTCGAAACGGGTGTGGCTGAACTTGTCCACCAAGGTCTTGAGGGGCACCCCGTACTGGAGGGCGATGGAAGTCATGGTGGCGATGGTGTCCATCAGGCCGGAGATGGTGCTGCCCTCTTTGGCCATCCGAAGGAAGATCTCTCCTGGGACTCTCTCCTCGTAGAGGCCGACGGTCAGGTAACCCTCGTGTCCCGAGATCGAGAACTTGTGGGTGACGGCATCGCGCTCGTCGGGGAGCTTGCGGCGGATCGGACGTCGGTCCTCGAGAGAGACGACTTTGCCATCGGAGACGTCCTTCCCGGCGTTGAGCGGCTGGGTGCGCTTGCTTCCATCCCGGTAGACCGCCAGGGCCTTGAGCCCGAACTTCCAGCCCTCCACGTAGGCGGCTCTCACGTCCTCGACCGTAGCCTCGCTGGGAAGGTTCACGGTCTTGCTGATCGCGCCCGAGAGGAAGGGCTGAACCGCGCCCATCATGCGAACGTGACCCATCCAGTGAATGGAACGCCTTCCTCTCGAGGGACGGAAGGCGCAATCGAAGACCGGCAGGTGCGCGTCCTTCAGGACCGAAGCGCCCTCGATGGTCTCGTTGTCGTCGATGTAGGAGACGATCTCGCAGACCTGGTCTTCGCGGTAGCCGAGCCTTTGAAGCGCCATCGGGACCGTGTTGTTGACGATCTTGAGCATCCCGCCGCCGACGAGCTTCTTGTACTTGACCAGCGCGATGTCCGGCTCCACACCGGTGGTGTCGCAGTCCATCATGAACGCGATGGTTCCGGTAGGAGCGAGCACCGTGACCTGGGCGTTCTTGTAGCCGTGCTTCCTCCCGAGCTGGAGAGCATCCGCCCAGACCTGGCGCGATGCCTCCCAGAGATCCTGCTGCACTCCGGCCGGCGCAATCGAGTCCGCCGCCTCCTTGTGCATGCCGATCACCTCGAGGAAGGGATTCCGATTGACGCGGAAGCGCGGAAAAGGCCCCATGGCCTCGGCGATCTCGGCGCTGGTGCGGTAGGCCTCGCCGCACATGACCGAGGTGATCGCCGCCGCCAGATTGCGCCCCTCGGCGCTGTCGTAAGGAAGGCCCTGTGCCATCAGCAGGGCGCCCAGGTTCGCGTAGCCAAGGCCGAGGGATCGATACAGGTGGCTGTTCTTGGCGATCGCCGGCGTCGGGTAGTCGGTGTGATCGACCAGGATCTCCTGGGCGAGAATGGTGAGGGAAGCGGCTCGCTTGAAGGAGGCGACGTCGAAGCTTCCGTCCTCGCCCAGGAACTGCATCAAGTTCAGGCTGGCCAGGTTGCAGGCGGTGTCGTCCAGGAACATGTATTCGGAGCAGGGATTGCTCGCGTTGATCCGCCCGGACTTCTTGACCGGATTCCACTTGTTGATGGTGGTGTCGTACTGCACTCCGGGATCGCCGCACAGGTGGGCGCTCTCGGCGATTTCATCCAGCAGCTCCCGCGCCTGGTGGACATCCAGCACCTCACCGGTGGTGACGGAGCGGGTGTTCCAGGACAGGTCGTTCAGGGTGGCCTGCATGAAGGTGTCCGTCACGCGGACGGAGTGGTTCGCGTTCTGGAAGAAGACCGAATCATAGGCGCCTCCTGGCACGTTGAAGCCGCCTTCGTAGCCGGCCTCGATCAGCGCCCAGGCCTTCTTCTCCTCGTCCGCCTTGCAGTGGATGAACTCCCGGATGTCCGGGTGATCTACGTTCAGGATGACCATCTTCGCGGCGCGGCGGGTCTTGCCACCCGACTTCACCACGCCGGCGAAGGAATCGAAGCCCTTCATGAAGGAAACCGGCCCCGAAGCGGTACCGCCGCCCGCCAGTGTCTCCCGGGAAGAGCGGATCTTCGACAGGTTGGAGCCGGTTCCGGAGCCACCCTTGAAGAGCATCGCCTCGGTCTTGGCGAGGTCCATGATCGATTCCATGGTGTCGTCGACCGAGTTGATGAAACAGGCGCTGGCCTGCTGGGGCGCGTCCTTCACCCCGATGTTGAACCAGACCGGACTATTGAAGGCCATCTGCTGGTTCACCAGCAGATGAGTCAGCTCGGCCTTGAACATGTCGCCATCGGCCGGCGTGCGGAAGTAGCCGGCCTTGGCGCCCCATTCGTGAATGCGACCGACCACCCGCCCGATCAGCTGCTTGACGCTCGACTCGCGCTCGGGTGTGTTCAGGTGTCCTCGGAAGTACTTCGACACCACCACGTTGGTGGCCAGCTGAGACCAGCCCGCGGGAACCTCGCAGTCCACCTGCTCGAAAATGACCTCGCCACTCTCGTTTCCGATGGTCGCGGTGCGGAGCTCCCATTCCACCGCCTCGAGGGGATCGACTCCCTCACTGGTGAAATGGCGCGGAACCTCCACGCCCCTGGGCTTCTTCGCCCTCTTCCGAGCACGGACCACCGGAGTCAGCGGCTGGTGAGTGCCCGCCGTCGAAGCGACAGTGGCGCCTCGGGTCTCGATCGTGTTTCCGGTACGGTCACCAGTGACGCTCACGTGCTTCCCCCTCACGTGTCAAGATGGTCTCGAGCGTTCTCAGTCAGGAGCGGTTTCGCGCACCAACGCGAATTCCAGAGAAGAGAGAGGCCCCGGGGATCCCCCGGGGCCCCCGAGCCAGGGCAGGTCCTCCTTCCCACCGCAAGCCCGCTTCCCTCCGACAACCGCCTGTTTACGAACCCCCCCAGGCCGTCGGAGGGATTTTCATCCCCGTCTTTTCGTGATACCCGCGGAGCGAGAGTCCGTCAACAAAAAAAACACAAAATGTGGGGTTCGGATGGGCACTGCACCACAAGTACTCGTGTTTCAAGGATTCCTGGAAACGCCGATCTTCTCGCCCTCCCATCCCCCTCAGCAGCCCCACCCCCCGGTAGATCGCTAACTGGTTGGATTCCCAGGGTATGACGCATTGCGCTAGCGCAATGCGTCGAGTCGGATCTCGAAGATCGCGCCCCCCTCGGTGGAATTCCGGGCCGCGATGCTTCCGCCGTAGCCGTCGATGATCGCCCGAGCGATCGCGAGGCCGAGACCGGTGTGCTCCGAATCCACGGCAGGAGCGTCCGGCGCGGAATCCTCCCCCGCTTCGTCCCGGAAGGAGAAGAAGCGAGCGAAGAGCCGGTCCAGGTGCTGCTCGGGAATCCCCGGCCCCTGGTCTCGGATCGCCACCAGGGCCTCGCCGGCCCGCCGCTCGAGTCGCACCCACACGGTTCCGCGCTCCGGTGAGAAGCTCCGGGCGTTGTCGAGGACGTTCTCGAAGACCCGGACCAGGCGTTCGGGAGAGGCGGCGACGCAGACCTCCTGATCGGGAAGCTCGAGCTCGTAGGTCAGCATGCCCGTCCCGCGAAGCCGGAACCCCTCCACCAGCTCCGAGAGAATCTCGCCGAGCCGCACCTCGGTCCGTCGCTCCTCTTCCAGCTGCGAGTCGAGCAAGCTGATCTCGCGCACCGTGGAGAGCAGGCGCTCCAGCCGCGCCACGGACTGCTCGACCATTCGGAGGAAGCGCTCCCGGTCGGCGGCATCCTCCGACTCGGAGAGCATCTGGGTGGCGCTTCGGATCGAGGCGAGGGGATTTTTGAAAGTGTGGGTGAGGTCTGCGGCAAAGGATTCGATGAAGCCGATGCGCTGCTCCAGGCGCTGGAAGAGCTCCTCCAGAGCGCGCGCCAGATCGCCGATCTCATCCCGACGGGCCGAGCCGCGGAAGCGCCCCGTGATCCGGCCGCGGCGATCCAGCACGGCGCTCGCCTCCCGCTGGAGTCGGCGCAAGGGGCGTGCGATGGTGGTCGACACCAGGAGGCTCAGCACCACCGCCACCGCCACCGAGGCGAGGAAGACCTGGAAGACCGCGAGCCTCACCTCGTAGAGGTCCTGCAGCAGGCGCAGGGTGGACTGGGAGACCAGAGCGACACCCACCACCGCACCGCCGCGCCGGACCGGAATCGCGCTGTAGAGGGTCACGGAGCGCTGACCGGGGCTGATCCGGGTGGCGGCGCCGTAGCGTCCCGCCAGGGCCGCCTTCACCTCGGCGCCCTGGAAGGGCGCGTCTGGCGAGTAGAAATCCCGGCTCACGGCTTCGGAAGCGGATCCGCCGAAGAAGCGGTCGTGGAGACGGAAGAGCCCCGCGCCCAGCCGGTAGAGCCAGCGTGAACGGACACCGGGCAGCTCGACGTCTGGATCGTCGCCGGGCTCGCGGCGCGGGCCCAGCAGACTCGAATCGGCCAGCAACCGACCCTCGGAATCGAGCACGCGGATCCGCGCGGTGATCCGCTGACCCATCTCGAGCAGGATGTCCTCGGCGTCATCGGAACCGACCCCTTTCCGCTCGGAGAGGGCGGCGGCCAGGATTCGACCCTGCTGCACCATCGAGTGCTCCTGGGCGCGCAGCAGCTGGGTCTCGTAGACGTCGAGGTAGAGGAAGCCGGCAGCGGGGAGAAAGACCAGGAGCAGGTTGAACGCGAGCATGCGGACCGAGATCCGCGAGGCGAATCGTGCAACGGCGGCGAATCTCGGCATCGCTCGCCGGCTATTTCCCACCGTAGCGGTAGCCGAGCCCGTAGACGGTCTCGATCAACTCCACGCCCGGCGCCAGCTGCTCGAACTTGCGTCTCAGCCGCTTGATGTGGCTGTCGATGGTTCGCTCGCTCACGTAGGTATCGTCGGGATACCCCTCCTCCAGCAGCTGGGCGCGGCTCCGGACGTGACCCGGGTGCTTCGCCAGAGCTGACAGAATTCGGAACTCCGTCACGGTGAGCGTCACCTCCGCATCGCCCCAGAACACCTGGTAGCGGCTGTGATCCAGGCAGAGATCGCCGACCCGGAGCAACGCCTCCTCCCGGGTCGGTGCAGCCTCCTGGCGAAGGGCGGTCCGGCGAAACAGGACCTTCACCCGGGTAATCAGCTCGCGCATCGAGAAGGGCTTGCAGAGGTAGTCGTCGGCACCCAGCTCGAGGCCCAGCACGCGGTCGAACTCCTCGTCGCGAGAGGTCAGAAAGATGATCGGCAGCGAGTCCGAGAGTCCCCGCAGTCTGCGGCAGAGCTCGAGCCCATCCATGCGGGGCATCAGGATGTCGAGAATGACCAGATCCGGAAGAGCCTTCTGGAAGGACGCCCAGGCGTCCACGCCATTCGCGTGAACGCAGGTCCGGTAGCCCTCCCGAGCCAGCGCGTACTCCACGGTTTCCCGGATCGTCGCCTCGTCATCGACGATCGCTACGGAGCGAACCGGAGTGGACTTCGGCATCGACTTCCCACCTTGGCCAACCGGCCCAGAAGCTGCCGAGAGTATGGCCCAGTCGGGAGCCGAAATCGGCGTTGCCACGATTTCGCCACGATCTTTCACCGGATTGCCCGATTACCGCCCGCGCCAGGCCAGAGGGCTGCGCCAGCATTGGCGAAGTCACGAAGCTGGAGGCAGACGATGAGCACTCGCGTTGCGGCACTGGTGGCGACCTACTTCCTGCTGCTGACCCTGATGGCCCGCGGGGCAGCGGGGGAATCCCACTTCGACCTCGGTCCACCGATGCGTCTGGGGGACGCGGAGCAGGGCAGTCTGCTGCTGCGAACGGAGCACGACGGGGTGTTCCTGCCCGCCCCGGTTCTCGAGACCGAGGTGCGCATCCGCGTGGCCGGCCTGCTCGCCCGAGCCACCGTCACCCAGCGCTTTCACAATCCGACCCAGGAGTGGCTGGAGGGCGTGTACGTCTTCCCGCTTCCGGACACCGCCGCCGTCGACGGCCTGCGCATGGTCGTGGGCGAACGGATCATCGAGGGGAAGATCAAGGAGCGCGAGGAGGCGAAGCGGGTCTACACCGAGGCCAAGGCCCAGGGAAAGAAGGCCTCCCTCGTCGAGCAGGAGCGCCCCAACATCTTCACCACCTCGGTGGCGAACATCGGACCCGATGAGGACGTCGAGATCGTCATCGAGTATCAGGAGGACCTGCGCTACCAGGGAGGACGATTCGAGCTCCGCTTTCCGATGGTGGTCGGCCCGCGGTTCATCCCCGGGGCCGAGGGCATCGACGGATTCGACGGAACCGGCTGGGGACGCAATACCCCTCAGGTACCCGACGCCGCGCGAATCACGCCGCCGGTCCTCCATCCCGACCAGGGCCCCATCAACCCGGTTCGGATCCGCGTCGATCTGGACGCCGGAGTCCCGCTCGCTCGCGTCAGCAGCCCCTCCCATCCGATCCGGCTCGAGAAGCGTGAGGCATCGCGCTGGCTCGTCGAGCTCGAGGAAGGAACCGTTGCCGCCGACTGCGATTTCGTCCTCGAGTGGGAGCCCGAGGCCGCGCAGCTTCCGCGTGCGGCGCTCTTCACCGAGGAGCGGGGTGGAGATCACTACGCGCTGCTGATGGTGATGCCGCCTCAGGGCGAGGACGCCCCGCGCTCGCGGATGTCCCGGGAGACGATCTTCGTGATCGACACCTCGGGGTCGATGCACGGAACCTCCATCGAGCAGGCGCGCGGTGCACTGCTCCTGGCTCTGGATCGCCTGCAGCCCGACGACTGGTTCAACGTGATCCAGTTCAACTCTGCGACCGAGACGCTCTTCCCCACCAGTGTCCGGGCCCACCGGGGCGCCGTCGAGGAGGCGCAGCACTACGTGAAGCGGCTCGGTGCCGAGGGAGGAACCCAGATGCTTCCCGCGCTCCGCGCGGCGCTGGGGGGATCCGATGCCGGGGGCGCCGTCCGCCAGGTCATCTTCATCACCGACGGAAATGTCGGCAACGCCGCCCAGCTCTTCTCCTACGTGAAGCAGCACCTCGGAGCCAGCCGGCTGTTCACGGTGGGAATCGGATCCGCGCCCAACTCCCACTTCATGCGGAAGGCCGCCCAGTTCGGCCGTGGGACCTTCACTCACATCGGAAGCCCGCAGGAGACCTCCGCCAGAATGAGGGAGCTGTTCGCGAAGCTCGAGAGCCCGGTGCTCCACGACATTCGCGTCGCCTGGGGCGATCCCCGCACCGAGTCCTGGCCCGAGCCCATCCCCGACCTCTATCTGGGAGAGCCGATTCTGGTCGTCGCCCGGCTGCCGGAGCCGGGAGGAGACGTGGCGGTGTCCGGCCAGAGAGACCGCGACCACTGGGAGCTGCGCTTCGGGCTGGTGGGCGGAGCGCAGGAGACGGGTATCGACAAGCTCTGGGCGCGAAGGAAGATCGCAGCGCTGGTGGACAGCCTCGCCGAGGGCGCCGATGCCGATGCGGTGCGGCGGGAGATCACGGAGCTCGGCATCCGTCACCACCTGGTGTCGAAGTACACGAGTCTCGTGGCGGTGGACGTGACACCCACCGCACCGACGGGTGTGACAGCCAAGACGCGCCCGCTTCCGGTCAACCTCCCGGCGGGTTGGAGCCACGAGAAGGTGTTCGGAACGCTTCCGGGCACCGCGACACCGGCGCCCCTGCTCCAGCTGCTCGGCATTCTCGCGCTGACGGGCGCAGCGCTGGTGCGGGCCCTCGCTCCGAGGCGCGCCAGGTGAGGCGTCTCGCCTTCACCGCCCTGCTCCTGGCGGGAGTGGCGCTCCTCGGACAGGGCCTGTGGATTCCCGCCAAGGCCGAGCTGGCCCAGCACCTGATGGAACGTTCCTGGGAGCGCATCCAGCGCGGCGAAGAGGAGGCCCCTCCCTGGCCCTGGGCCGACACCTGGCCACTGGCGCGGCTGCGCATTGCCGAGCAGGGAGACGATCTCTTCGTGCTGGCCGGAGCGAGTGACCGGAACCTGGCCTGGGGACCGGCTCACGTCGCCGGCACCGCGCCGCCGGGATCGACGGGCAATAGCGTCCTGGCCGGACACCGGGACACCCACTTCGCATTCCTCGAGGACCTCGGTGCGGGTGATCTCCTCTGGCTCGAGACACCGAATGGCGCGATCCGCCGCTACCAGGTCGAGGGAGCGGCAGTGGTTCACCAGAGCGACGTCTCGGCGCTCGAGCCGGCGGTGGAGCCGATCCTCACGCTCATCACCTGCTTTCCCTTCGACGCCACCCTGCCGGGTGGACCGCTTCGATACGTAGTGCAGGCGGTAGCGCGCTGATCGGGGGGGAGGCGCGGCGAGGGGCGAGGAGCGCACCGCGCTCCTCGCCGCGCCCAAGCTCGACGAACCGGTGAGGAATGCAGGCTAATCGCGGGCGAAGCGGTTGCGCAGGAAGATCTCCGCCGCGCCGCTGCTCGCGGGGATGCTCTTGACCGCGAGGGCCACGCGATTGTCCGCGTCGAGACCGTCCCAGTAGCGGTCGGCCACCGCCTCGGGATCGCCTTCCAGAGGCAGCCAGAGCGGCTCTCCACGGAAGGGGGGAAGCGGATCGCCGTCGCCCTGATAGGTGGTGAGGGCGAGACCGAGGCCCGGAGGCGGCGGGGCGGGGCGGAAGCTGGTGCGATCGGTGCGATCCGGATCGGCGGGATTGGCCTTCAGGATGCTGAGGGCGAATGCGGCCTCCCCTTCCCGCAGATCGGTCAGGCCGCTGATGCGCGGGGTGTAGTTCGGAGCGTCGGGCTCGCGCTCCCGCTTCTGGAGGGCCGACTCGAAGCTTCCGCCGGAAGCGATCTCGTCGTGGATGGTCCGGGTCTGGTCCCCGTTGCTCACGATGTGGACACCGGGGAGCTCGAGCATGGCCTCGTAGATGACGAGAGAGGGATCGCGAAGCGTCGCCGGATCGTGGGGCGCCGTGCGCAGGGTGGCTCCCTCCGCCTCGAAGATCCGATTCCGGCTGTTGGGGCTGCGTCCCATGATCCAGTAGACCTGGAGCCAGGCGGCGCCGTCGGAGGATCGGCCCGAGCACCAGACCGCGTCCGGGATAGGAGTTCTGCTCGATGTGCCGGGTGAAGTTGCCGTTGGCTTCGGCCTGTAGGTCCATCTCGGCTCCCTCGATTGCGAAAGCTGGCGGGTCTCGGCCCTGTGCTCCGCGGCCCCTCACTCCGGCAGACCGGTGATCCGCAAGCCCAGGCCCTCCGGGACCTTGTAGCGGATGTTGAGGCCGATCAGCAGCGCGGTGATCGCCTCGACGATGCGCGCGTTGTCGAGAGGCCCGCCATCCACCGCCCGAAGACCCGGAACCAGCTCGCAGAGCCCCATCACCGTCTGCCTCGCCTTCTTGGCGCCGGAGATCAGCACGTCGCAATCGACGGAATCCTCCAGGTGCTGGAGGCGATGGGCGGAGACGTTCTGGAAGGCCGAGACCACCTCGACCCCCTTCGGGACCCGCGCCGCCACCATCTCGGCACAGGATCCCTGCCAGATGCCCACGGTACGCATGGCGCCGTCGCCGACGGCCGTGGCCAGGGGCACTCCCATCGAGACCACGATCTGGCCCGGTGACAGGGCTTCCCGGATCGACTTCACGGTGCTGGCCATGTGCTCGAAGGGCACCGAGAGAATCACGATCTGCGCCTTGGGCGTGGCGACGGAGTTCTCGAACCCGCTCACCTCGGCGCCTGGGACGGCCTTGCGGATCTGCTCGGCCGCGGTGAGGGCTCGCTCCTCCACCCGGGATCCGATCACCACCGGGCGACCGGCCTTGACGAAGCGGAGGGCGAGACCGAGGCCCTGGTCTCCGGTTCCTCCCAGGATCGCGATGGCGTCGGAATCGGGTTCTCCCATGGGAGGCGGAAGCTAGCGCAGCCTCCCGGTAGAATCCGCCGGCCCCGCTACTCTCCTGGACATGTCCGACCCCGCAGCCACTGCCGCCATCACACCTCAGACAGATCCGGCAGAAGGGGCCCCGCGAGCTCGTCATCGTCTGGGCCGACGGCCACGAGAGCCGATACGACGTTCGCGATCTGCGGCTCGCCTGCGCCTGTGCACAGTGCATCAACGAGTGGACCGGGGAGCGTTGCCTCGATCCCTCGACGGTGCCGCTCGACGTCCACCCCGTGAAGATCGAGGGGGTCGGGCGCTACGCGATCCAGATCGAGTGGAGCGACGGCCACAGCTGGGGGATCTACACCTTTCCCCGCCTGCGAGAGATGGGTTAGAGGCACAGCCGGCATCTCTCACCAGCTCAGAAGCGGTCTTCCATGAGAACGCCGATCCAGTCGAGGTCCCGGTACTCGCCGTCCACGTCCATCCCGTAGCCGATCACCCATCCGCTCTCCACCTCGAAGCCCACGTAGTCGAGAGCCAGCGGCTCGGTGCGGCGCTCGCGCTTGTCGACCAGGACGGCAGTCTTGACCGAGCGGGGCTCCGCCATGGAGACCAGGTCGAGAACCGCGCGCAGTGTGGTTCCCTCGTCTGCGATGTCGTCGACCACCAGCACATCCCGATCCTCGAGGCTCTCGGCGTCGAAGGCGTCCACCTGGACGGGTCCGAGCGCCGTCCCCTCGGTGCGCCGGGCGCGCACGGTGAGCCGCTCGGGGCGAAGGCCCCGGGGCTCGACCGCCTCGACCAGGGCATCCACGAAGCGAAGGGCCCCCTCGGCGATGCAGACGATGATCAGCGGCGAGTCCGCGTAGTCGCGGTAGATGCGCGCCGAGAGCTCGCGGATGCGCGCCTCGATCTCGGCCTCGGTAAAGAGCGGTTCGATCCTCATGGTCGCCTGCGCCGCTACTCTAGTCTCGCAGGGCGAAGGCGACGATGAAGTCTCCGAGCCGCGTGCCGCCCCTCCCGTGACCACCGGCGGCGATCACGACGAACTGCTTGCCGCCCGGGCGGACCCGGTAGCTCATCGGCGTCGCCTGCCCGCCGGCGGGAAGCCGGCTCTTCCAGAGCTCCTCACCGGTCTCGATGTCGAAGACGCGCAGGTAGTCGTCCATGGCGGCTCCGATGAAGACGAGACCGCTCGCCGTCACCAGCGGACCGCCGATGTTGGGAGTGCCTAGCTTGATGGGCAGGGGAATCGGTACGATGTCGCGAATCGTGCCGAGCCGCACCTGCCAGCGAATCTCACCGCTGCCGAGATCCACCGCGGCGAGGGTTCCCCACGGCGGGGGATTGCAGGGGACGCCCAGCGGAGAGAGTACGACCTCGCGGCGCATGGCGTAGGGCGTTCCCTTCTGGGGCGCGATCTCGACGCCGGGGTTCTCGCGGCGCGCCTGCTCGTAGCTCTCCCCGGGCAGCAGTGTGACGGCGAACGGAAAGTCCGAGACGTTGGCGATCAGGATCTGTCGCTCCGGATCCACCGCCACACTCCCCCAGTTGGAGCCCCCGGCATTGCCCGGATACATCAGGCTTCCTTGAAGTGTCGGAGGGGTGTAGATGCCGTCGTTTCGCAGCGCCTCGATCTTCCTGCGGCAGCTGCGGCGATCGAAGGGAGTGATCCCCCAGGCGTCCTCTGGAGACAGGCTGTGGGGAACCAGGGGCGGGGGCTTCACCGGGAAGGGCTGGGTGGGTGAGAGGCTCTCTCCGGGAGCGCCGCCCTGGGGCACCGGACGCTCCTCCACCCCGAACAGTGGCTCGCCGGTCTCCCGGTGGAGGATGAAGAGCAGTCCCATCTTCGTGGCCTGGATGACGGCGGGAACCGACTTGCCGTCCCGCACCAGGTCGGTGAGCGTCGGCTGTGAGGAGACGTCGTAGTCCCAGAGGTCGTGGTGAACCGTCTGGAATCTCCAGACCACCTCGCCGGTCGATGCGCGCAGCGCCACCACCGAGCTTCCGTAGTGATCGATGCCGTCGCGGCGACCGCCCCAGTAGTCGGGTGACGGGTTCCCGGTGGGCACGAAGACGAGGCCGCGCGCCTCGTCGACGGAGATCGGCGCCCAGACGTTGGGCGTGCCGAGCATGTAGCCGGTCTCCTCGGAGCGCCCGGCGCCGCCACCGCCGCCCGGCGGCGAGAGATCCCACGCCCAGCGAAGCGCGCCGCTGCGCGCGTCGAAGGCGCGCACCACCCCACTCGGCGCGTCGACCCGGGCGTTGTCGCCCACCGCCGATCCCACCACGACGAGATTCCCCGCGACCGCAGGGGGTGAGGTGACCTGGTACTCGCCCTTCCAGAGCTGCTCTCCCACGCCGGGATTGAGATCGACCTCCCCGGCGTCACCGAAGTCCGCGCAGCGCGCGCCGGTCGCGGCGTCGAGGGCGAAGAGGCGAGCGTCGTTGGTGGCGGTGAAGATGCGGCGCCTGCAGGGATCGCCAGCTCCGCGATCCGGATCCAGCCAGGTCGCCACACCGCGGCAGACGAACTGATTCGCGTAGTTGCCGGTGAGATCGAGACCGGGATCGAAGCTCCAGCGCTCCGCCCCCGTCTCGGGATCGAGGGCGATCACCCGGTTGAAGGGCGTGCAGGCGAAGAGGCTGCCGTCCACCATGAGCGGGGTGAGCTCGAAGGCGCTGGTCCCCTTGAACTTCCCCTTGCCGTCAGCGACGTCACCGGTCCGATAGGTCCAGGCGATCTCCAGCTCCGAGAGGTTCTCGGCGTGGATGTCGTCGAGCGGTGTATAGCGGGATCCCCCGGGGTCGCCTCCGTAGGACGGCCACTCGGCGACGGCGCCAGCCTCCCCTGGCGGCGCTGCTTCCGCCGGGAGACCGATCGCGATCGCGACGAGCAAGGCTGCGACGATGGCCAAAGGACATCCTCCTTCCCGAGTGGACATCAGCAGATGCTAGCCTGCGTTTCTCGACAGGCACTGGCCGGAAGGCCAGGATGCGCCAAGGCTGCGAAGGACCGATGACCCAGACGAAGCGCGAACCGGTCCCTGCCATCCCCTCGGCCACCATCCTGCTTCTGCGGGATGGAGGCGGGGATCTCGAAGTCTTCATGGTGCAACGCCATCACCAGGTCGATTTCGCCATGGGCGCCCTGGTCTTTCCCGGGGGCAAGGTCGATCCAGCCGACCTGGAGCCCACCCTTCGCGAGAAATGCGACGGAGCGCCCGACTCCGACGACGAGCTCGCCATCCTGATCGCAGCGATTCGCGAGACCTTCGAGGAGAGCGGAATCCTGCTGGCCCGGCTCGGGTCTTCGGACGATCTCGTCAGCGGCGAGCGCCTGCGCGAGATCGAAGGCCGGCACCGCGACGCCCTGAACCGCGGGCAGACCACCTTGCGCGAGATCATCGACGCCGAGGACCTCACACTCGCCTGCGATCTCCTGGTCCGCTTCGCCCACTGGATCACACCCGAGCTCGCGCCCAAGCGCTTCGACACCCATTTCTTCCTGGTCGCCGCACCGCCCGATCAGGTGGCCCTCCACGACGGAGGGGAGTCGGTGGATTCGACCTGGACCACGCCCTCCGCCGCCCTCGCCGACGCCGACGCCGGCCGTTGCACCATCGTCTTCCCCACCCGTCTCAACCTGATGAAGCTGGCCAGGAGCCACGGGGTGGAAGAAGCCCTGGCGGCAGCGCGCGCGTCGAGCATCGTGACGGTGATGCCTCGAATCGAGCAGACCGACGCAGGTCCGGTGCTGCACATTCCGCCCGAAGCCGACTACGACGTGACCCACGCCTCGCTGGACGACCATCCCTCGCCGTTCAAGGGAGGTCGCCTGGTCTAGAGGCGCAGCCTCTAGTCTGCACTTCTCAGCAGGTCGCGGAGGGGGCGCATGCCGATCCGCTTCACACCCGCGGCCTCGAAGGCCCGGGCGCCCTCCTCGCCCCCGTAGAAGCCGCTCTCGAAGTCGCGCTGGTGCGCCGAGTCCGGCGTGATGTGGGAGAGCTCCTCGCCGCCGCGGGCGGGGTGACAGATCAGGTAGTTGATGCCCTTCCCCAGTCCCTGGATCCGCTTGCGGTTGTGCTTCAGGCCCTTGCCCTCGGCGAAGTCGAGGGAGGCGGTGTCGAAGCCGTCGAGAATCGGGAAGCCTTCGGACTCGAGTGATCCGACCAGCCAGTTCAGGATCTCCGTCGCCCCCTGGAGACCCCGGGCTGCGAGCGCCTCCGGATCCGGGCGGACGGCGAAGACGGGGACTCGGAACTCCGCGGCCAGCTTCTTGTAGATCTCCAGGAAGGGGGGAAAGAAGACGGTGCCCATGTGGCTGTCGAGGTGGGTCACGTCGATCCCCGCTTCCAGGGCCATCTCGACCTGGGCGCGAAGCTCGACCTCCACCTCCTCGGGCTTCGCACGCTTCACGGTCTCGAGGGAGGTCCGGGGCAGGAATCCCTGATCGTCCAGCAGCGAGGGCACCGCAGAGCGCCCCGCGACGGGTCCCCACCGATAGTGGGGCCACTCGGCGTTCAGCGTGAGGTGCACGCCCAGGTCGAAGTCGGGGCCCGCCTTCGCGAGATCCACCGCCTCCTGAAACCACGGACACGGCACCATGATGCTGCCGCAGGTCGCGGGACCGGCGCGCAGAACCTGGAAGGCCCCGAGGTTCGCCGCGTGACACATTCCAATGTCGTCGGCGTGAACGACGGCGACCCGATCGGTGGCATCGAAACCCAGACGTTCGGCGAGCGTGGCAGACATGTCGCCAGTCTAGCCCGCATTTCTCACCGGGTCGGGTAGCGAAGCGCACCGGGGAACAACGACGGTGAGCGCCCCGGTCTGGTGGCGCCAACTACTCCTGCTTGTCTTTTTCCGTCTCGACCGCCTCCATGGCGGCATCGCCCATGTCTTTGGCGGCATCACCCATATCCGAGGCCGCTTCACCCATCTTGTCTGCAGCCTCCTGAGCCTTCTCAGCGGGACCGGAATCGCCACAAGCCACGAGTCCGCCAAGGGCGACTGCGACGAGCGTCACGAGCAAGATTCGTGCGAATTTTCGGGCCATGGAACCCCTCCTCAGGATCGCTTTCGTAGGGTCCAACGGCACCAGCAACGCGACCTCCGCGGCCCCCGGCGCTACCCTACGCAGCTCCCGGCCCATTTGAGCGGAGTCTTCCGTCTGAATTCAAGAAGAATCTGATGACTTTCGTCCGCGACACCTTTTCAATCGCCCTCGACCACGGGTGGACATCCCCTCACCCCGGAGGGAAGGACGGGGTGAGCTTCATCCTCGTCACCAACGACGACGGCATCGACTCCCCCGCGCTCCCCGCACTGGTGCGGGCGCTCGCGGAGCGGTGGCCGGTGCGCGCCGTCGCTCCCAGCCGGGAACGCAGCTGGATCGGAAAGGCGATCAGCCGCTGGCAGGACATCGGGGTCGAGCTCGTCGAGAGGGACGGCGTGGAGATCCACTCCGTGGACGGATTCCCGGCCGACTGCACCCAGCTGGGCGTTCACTCGCTCTTCGAAGAGAAGCCCGACATGGTGGTCTCGGGGATCAACGTGGGCTTCAACCACGGCCTCGCCTTCTTCCTCTCCAGCGGCACCGTGGGAGCCGCCTGCGAGGGCTGGATCGCCGGTCTGCCGACCATTGCCTTCTCCGCCGGGGTGAGCCGCGGGCACAACGCCTGGGCAAAGAAGGCCTGGTCCGCCGAGTCGGGCCCGCTCTGGGGGCGGATGTCGGCGATCGCCGCGGAGATCGTGGGCGACCTGCGCAGGGTGGGATTCCCCGAGGAGGCCGACCTCCTGACCGTGAACATTCCGGAGACCTCGGACCTGAAGACCCCGCGTTTGGTGACCAGGCTCGCCAAGGTGGGATACGACAGCTTGTTCCGGCGCCAGAGCGAAGGGCTCTACGTCCACGACTTCTCCGGTGGCTTCAGCCGCGTGCACGCGCTCGAGGGAACCGATCTCGAGACCGACGCAAGGGGCTTCGTCTCCATCACTCCGGTGCGGCTGGCCCATTCGGTGTCTCTCTCGGACCCGACGCGCCGGGCCCTGGAGCGCTGACGAGCAGGCGTCGCATCCGGGCCAAGAAACTGCCGACTCCCGCCTGATCCGTCCTGTTTTACTGATTGTTTACAGCAGGTTGGGGGAATGTGGCGGATCCTCTGGAAACAGTCTCGCACCCTCCAGGGTCTCACCTCTCGAGGGCGAAAAACCGAGGAGGTCACCGTGTCTTCGACCCCGCTGCGATGGATGGCGCTTCTGGCGATGGCTCTTCTGGTCGGTGCGGCCTCCGGAGGAGCCCGGGACTACGCGTCCGTCAAAGAGGAGGCAGAGCGACTCTACGCGGAGAAGTCGTACGCGCGGGCTCATTCCCTCTACGCGGAGAGCCAGCCGCCCACGGTGGCAGATCAGCGCTGGGTGGCCTTCCGGCTGGCGGATACCCGCTGGCGGATGGATCCCGAGGGCGCGAGCGAGGAGGCCCGAGAAGAGCTCTCGGCCCTGCTCGAGTCCACCCCCCGGCCGCTTTGGATGGAGATCCAGGAGTCGCTCGGCGACTCCTGGTGGGTCCCACCGCAGCGGCGACAGTGGCACCAGGCCTGGCCCCACTACGAGCAGGCGCTTCGGGGATGGGCGGATTCCCGAAACCTGCAGCGGGCCCGAAAGCGTTACCTGGCGCTGGTGGAGCGGGTCAGCCAGCCGGAAGGTCCAAGCCCGGAGCCCTACCGCCTCCACGGCGGCGGACTCCCCCTGGAAGTGCTCGAGAACGCCCTCTCGCTGGCCAGAGGGGATCGCGAGCGGGCGCAGCTGCAGTATCTGATCGCCACCGCCCTGCGGAGCCAGGGAGACTGGACCCTTCAGCAGGGGATCCCCGCCGCCTTCGAGGCGGCGCTCCGAGTGGACCGGGACGCCCCCTGGTACGACGACGCGCTCTACCAGTACGCCACCTGGCTCTCGCAGCACGGGCGACCGGTCATCGACGAGCACGGGGGCGAAAGCTACCGCCCCGATCACCACCGGGCCCTGGAGCTCTACCGCCGCCTCGTCGCGGAGTTCGACGAAGGCGAGACGCGCTACTGGCCGCAGGCCCAGCGGGCGATCGCCGAGATCACCTCGGCGCAGCTGCAGGTGATGGTGTCGAACGTGTTCCTGCCCGGATCGGAGATCTCCTTCGATCTGATCACCCGCAATCTCGCCGAGGCGGACCTCGCGCTTCACCCGGTCCAGCTGGACAAGGCCCTCGACCTCCGCAAGAGAGATGAAGTCTGGGATTGGATCGAGGGAGTCCGCATCGACGAAAGCCGGCCGCTCCGGTCCTGGTCGATGCAGCTGGACTCGGAGGGTGACCACGCCCAGCGGCAGGAGCGAATCCGCCTCGACGAATCCCTCGAGGTCGGCGCCTACGTGGTGGTGGCGAAGTCGGGCAGGACGAGCGCACGAGCACTGCTGATGGTCTCCGACGCGGCCCTGGTCGTGAAGGCCTCCGGTGAGAAGCTCGCCGCGTTCCTCTGCGACGCCCACTCCGGCGAGCCGCTCGAGGACGGCGCAGTGGTGTTCTGGAGCTGGCGCGGCTCCGGCGAGAAGCGCACCACTCATTCCATAGCGGCCGCCACCGGAGCGAACGGGCTCGCCGTGGTGAAGCGTGCGCATCCCGAAGAGAACGTCGCCACGCTGGTGGTCGCGCGCAGCGGGATGCGACAAGCGGTGGCGCAGATCCTCGCACCGGGCCGTGATCCGCAGCGGGAAGACTGGCGAATCTACGCCTTCACGGATCGCCCGGCCTACCGCCCCGGCGAAACCGTCGAGTGGAAGGCGCTGGCGCGTGTCCGTGCAGACGGGCGCTACTCCACTCCGGCGGGCGACCGGCTCGGCTACCGGATCGAAGATCCCCGCGGCACCCGCGTGAAGGAGGGAAGCCTGCTCCTGAACGAGTTTGGCAGCGGATTTGGCGAGCTGGCACTCGATGCGAGCATGGTCCTCGGGCCCTACCGGTTGATCTTCACCGAGGAAGATGGGAATCGAGCCCTCGGCTCGGCAAGGCTCTTTCGCCTGGAGGAATACAAGCTGCCCGAGTACCGGGTGGAGGTTGCGGCAGTGGGCGCGAAGCGAGGCGCGCACCGCAGCGGAGAGCCGGTCGAGGTGGAGATCCGCGCCAGATACTACTTCGGAGGACCGGTCGCGGGCGCCCGGGTCGAGGCGATCGTGCGGCAACGCGACTACCACCCGGACTGGTCGCCGCCTCTTCCTCACGCATGGATGGAGCAGAGCCGACGGCCCTCGCCGGGATTCCAGAGCGGCCGGACCATCGGTAGACACCATCTAGTGACGGATGCGAAGGGTGTCGCACGGCTCCGCATCGACACCACCCGCTTCGCGCGGACCGATTCGGAGCTCACCGTCGAGGCCCGGGTGGTCGACGCCTCCCGGCGCGAGATCGTCGGGCGGGGCTCGCTGCGGGTGACCCGCAGGCCGTGGTTCGTCTTCCTGCATCCGGAGCGCCGCCTCCACCGCGTCGAAGACATCGCCCGGGTCGGTATCCGCGCCCAGGACGCCAACGAGCAACCGGTGGCCATCGAGGGCCAGGTGACGATCACTCGCGAGCGCTGGCGAGAGATCTGGCTGAATCCGGCCGGTCGCAAGGTGAGCGGCGAGCCGCTGGCGAAGCTCCGCGCCGAGCTGGCCAGCTTTCCGCCTACACACCGCCGGGGAGAGCGACCCTGGCGACTCCACTTCCAGGGCTACGAGCCGGAGCTCGTGTCGAAGCAAGAGCTGCGAACCGGTGAGAACGGCGCTGCGGAGCTGCGCTTCGAGCTGAAGGAGGAAGGCTACTACCGGATCGCCTGGGTGAGCGAGCCGGAGGGAGAAGTTCCGGTTCGAGCCGAGGCCTTCGTATTCGCGGCCTCGGAGCGTACGCGCGATCTCCACTATCAGGGAGCCGGTGTCGAGATTCTCGTCGACCCGGGTGCCGTGGAGGTGGGACGTCCTCTCCCCGTACTGCTCCACGCCACCTCGCCGGACCGCTTCGTTCTCTTCAGCGTGGAGGCGGAAGGCCTCTACGACCTGCGCGTCGTCGATCTCGACGGACACGACCGGCTGATCGAGATCGAGGTGGAGGAGCGCTTCGTTCCCAACGTGTTCCTCACCGCAACGAGCGTGGGAGATCTGAGAGTGGAGGCGGACCGGAAGGAGCTCTCCGTTCCTCCGGCCCGCCAGATCCTCGAGGTCCAGGTCGCGGCGGATCGGGAGGAGTACCGCCCCGGGGAAAAGGGATTCTTCACGGTCACGAGCCGCGATGCAGACGGGCAGCCCGTCTCGGCAGAGATCGCTCTCGCCGTCTCCGACGAGTCGGTCTTCGCCATCCAGGGCGAGCTGGCAGAGGATCCCCGCACCTTCTTTCACGGCCGCAAGCGCCCGCAGCGGGTCCAGACCGGGACGAGCCTGGATCGGATGGCCTTCGCTGGGTGGCTGGAGGGCGAAGCAGATCTAGATCTGCCGGAAGCCGCCCGATCCGGGGTTCGCAGGTATGTCGACGTCGGCCGCCTCTCGAAGCAGAGCGCCGCCCCGGCCGAGTCGCGCTCGCAGCTGCGCGCGCTCGGGAATGTGGTCGCTGATGCGGAAGAATCCTCTGCGGGGGCCGGGGGGGCCGCCGCCGTGCAGGTCCGCCACGACTTTCGCTCGACGGCGCTCTGGATTCCCGATCTGCTGACCGACGAACGCGGTGAGGTGCGCATCGAGGTGCCCTTCCCCGATTCGCTCACCGGATGGCGCGCCACGGCGCGGGCGGCTGACCGGCGCACCCGGGTGGGAATCGCACAGACCGCGGTTCGCACCCGAAAGCCGCTACTCGTCCGTCTCGAGACTCCGCGCTTCCTGGTGGAGGGCGACGTCGCCACCATCTCCGCCTCGATCCACAACCACACCGACCAGAAGCTCGCGGTGATTCCCTCGCTCGTCGTCTCGGGACTCGACAGCGAGGGAGGCTCGGACACCCTCTCGATTCCCGCCCACGGCGAGGGCCAGGTGGAGTGGACGGCGAGTGCGCGAGAGGCCGGCGAGGCGAGCCTCGAAGTGAGCGTGCGGGGGGGTGGACTCTCCGACGCAATGCGCCGCTCCCTCCCCATCTACGCACACGGCATCGAGAAGCTCGAGACCGCGGCCGGCAAGCTGCGCGGAGCCGAGCTGCGCGCGGGCGTCAGCCTTCCGGAGCGCCGGCGTTCCACTCGGCTCGAGATCCTGCTGGCACCGAGCCTTGCAGTGGCCATGCTCGACGCCCTTCCCTACCTGATCGAGTACCCCTACGGCTGCACCGAGCAGACCATGAGCCGGTTTCTCCCGGCGGTCGTCACCGCCAGGACGCTGGCGGAGCTGGGCCTGGGCAGGGAGGACGTGGTGGGCCGGGTCTTCGGCGGAATCGAGCCGGAGCACGCTCCTCGGACCCATCCAGATGGTTCCCGGGATCTCGACGAGCTCGACGCGGTGGTTCGCCGTGGGCTCGCCCGTCTGGCCGACTTGCAGCACGGCGACGGCGGCTTCGGCTGGTGGAAGCCCGGAGCGAGCGATCCCTTCATGACCGCCTACGCAGCCTGGGGCCTGGTCCTGGCGCGGGATGCCGATGTCGCCGTCGACCACGGGATGCTGGAGCGAAGCCTCCGCTACCTGGAGCGCAGCCTCGTCGAGAAGGAGGACGAGCTCGACACCCAGGCGTGGATGCTCCACGCCCTGGCGGCCCACCGCGCCTCCCGTCCGGCGCATCGCCCTTCGGGCTTCGAGAAAGCCGCCTTCGAGAATCTCTTCGAGCATCGAGAGCAGCTGAACGTCTACTCCCGAGCGCTCCTCACCCTGTCGGCTCACGCCTTCGGAGAGAAGGAGAGAGCGGAGATCCTGGTCCGCAACCTCGAGAACGGCGTGAAGACGGAGGGAGCTCCGGTCACGCGCGCCCACTGGGGTGAGGCCGGCATCCGCGGGCGTTGGTCCGAAGGAGGTGTCGAGGCGACAGCCTTCGCGCTGCGGGCACTCCTCGCCATGGCCCCCGAGCATCCGCTGGTCGAGCCCGCAGCCGCCTGGCTGATCGAAAACCGGCGCGGCGCCCAGTGGAAGAGCACCCGCGACACGGCGATCGTGCTGCTGGCGCTGAACGACTACCTGAGCCAGAGCGGTGAGCTCGAGGCGGATCTGGACGTGGCGGTCTTCGTCAACGACCGGCTCCTCGCCGAGCGTTCGTTCACACCGGCCGACGTGCTGCGCGCGCCGAGCCGCATCCAGGTCGACCCGTCCTGGCTCCGCGACGGCGAGAACCAGATCCGCATCTCGAGAACCCGGGGCGAGAGCCCCCTCTACTTCGCCGCCGAGGCGCGCTTCTTCAGTCTGGAGGAGCCGATCACACCGGCGGGCAATCGCGTTGCCGTCGCCCGGCAGTACCAGAGACTCGTACCGCAGCCAACGCTGCTCGCCGGGCCGGTCTACGATCGCGTACCCGTCGGCGATGGAGACCGGGTGCGAAGCGGAGCGCGCATCGAAACCACTCTCAGCATCGAGGCGAAGAACCACTTCGAGTATCTGATGTTCGAGGATCTGAAGCCGGCGGGCTTCGAGGCCGTAGCCATCCAGAGCGGCGAGACACTGCGCGCGACGCGCCCCGACGGAAGCGACGCGCGGCCGGTCTACGCGGAGCTTCGCGACCGCAAGCTGGCCCTCTTCATCGACCAGCTGCCCGAGGGAAGCTGGGAGATCCGCTACGAGCTGCGCGCCCAGACACCGGGGGCATTCCACGCACTGCCCCTGATCGGCCAGGCCATGTACGTCCCCGAAATCCGCGCCAACGGAGCGGAGGTGCGTTTGCGGATCGAATGAGGCCCAACGCGTCACGGCCGCGGCCAACCGGCGGCAGGAGCGGTCGACCGTCCGCGCGCAGCTGGGCAATCCGTTCGAGAACCGTGCGCAGGGCCAGCAGCCGCTCGGCGACGCGGGCGTGGCGTGGCTCCTTGACGCGCTTCGAGTCGGGTTCCCAGCGAATCATCCACGGCTTCTCGAGGGCAAAGCGCTCCCAGAATGCGGGGGCAACAGTTTCATCAAAGCCGGCGCGCGCAACGAGGTAGAGGCCGATCTCGTCCGCCCGCACCTCCTTCTTGGGATAGGAGGGATGGCGCCCACCGAGAATGCGATGAGCCAACTCGTGGCCGATCACCACTGCAAGTTCGTCGTCGTTCTCTACGAAGCGGATCATCCCAACCGTCACCGCGGCGTGGTCGTGCTCCTTTCGGCTGGTGATGATTTCCGAGGTCCAGTCCACCCATACCTCGTGCGCGCAAGCGGGGACCCGCTCGATCTCGACCTCCAGGGTCTCTCCGCCGCGTTCGAGCCGCAGGTCCGGCGGGCGATCGGGCTCATCGCGAAGGATTTCGAAGACGTCGGGTGCCTTCCTCGCCCGCCTCCCGTGAACTGCCACGATCCGGTCTCCACTGTGCACGCCAGCGCGCGCCGCAGGCGATGCGGGGTCGACCACCGTTACCGTGACTGCCTTGCCCACGGCAAAGGTCTCCAGGTAGACCTTCCAGAAATGTGGAAGCTGGGACATGGCGACCCCCCGTTCCACGTCGATACCGAGCAGTGGTGCTACCCGGTCACCGCAGAGCGGAGCCCCGGCCGTTCGCAGCCGTCCGCTCACCCGCAACACGCGCTCGACCATCCCAATGAAGTCGTTCACGGCCGCTGTCGTGTAGACCTCGCGCACACCCTCTGCCTGCTCCTCGTCGGGTTGCGGGCGGAGCCAGCCGAGCCACGCAGCCGACCAGGACCGGCAGCATCACGACTGCGGCGAGGAACCTGGCCTTCATGGAGAACGCCTCGGCACCAGGGCTTCTCCTGCCAGCTGCTTGGAGCGGATCTCCTCGATCGTGGCCTCGAGGGCGAGAGCGCGCTCCGGGGATCCAGGGTGCGTCCACAGATCCTCGTCGAGGCTGAACGGCTGGAACCGCCCGAATCTCTCCCGCATACGCGGCGCCACGGAGACATCGAATCCCGCCCGAGCCGCCAGATAGCATCCCATGTAGTCCGCGTCGGCCTCGTAAAGCGGTCTGCTTCTCGTGTGACCCAGTATGTGGTGCGCGATCTCGTGACCGAGGATCAGTGCAATCTCGTCGTCGCTCTCCGCGAAACGCAGCATCCCAGTCGTCATGACGACTCGCCCGCCGCTCATGAATGCATTGGCGTAGTCCGCTCCGCGAACGGTGGCGGCAGCGAAACAACCAAGGTGCACGGGGACGTGGACTTCGAAGATGCGATCGTCCCTCTCTACGCGCATGGCCAGGCGAGGACCGATTCGACCCGAATGGCGGCTGTAAAGGCCTCTTGCGGTTCGCAGGCGCTTGCCGTCGATCTCGAGAATGACGTCACCCACCTGGAGACCCGCTTCGGCGGCTGGATACCCGGGCTCCACCCACAAGAGGCGCACCTCCTCTCCCACCTCGAAGTCTCGCCTCGCGGTCTCGCGGAAGAAGCGCGGCAGTTCCTCCTCGCTCGCGGCGATCACACCGAGAACCGGGCTCACCTTGCCCCCGCAGAGCTCGCGGCCATGGATACGCACCGGCTCGCTCACCCGCAGTACGCGTATGCTTCGCTCGAGCCGGAGTTGAAACGCCGCCGAACGCAAGCGCCTCACCTCCGCCTCGAGAGCCTCCTCGTTCTGCTCCGCCGGGAGCGCGACGCTCGC
This sequence comes from uncultured delta proteobacterium, assembly GCA_963722885.1. Lineage (GTDB taxonomy): Bacteria > Myxococcota_A > UBA9160 > UBA9160 > UBA6930 > CAVXZE01. The sequence goes on along the minus strand of CAVROS010000034.1, from coordinate 92,763 downwards.
CAACACCAGCACAAGCAGAGAGCCGAGCCACCCGACCGGGCTTCGCATTACGTCCTTATACAGGCTCTACCACTCGCCGATCAACAGCTTCTGCATCAACAGATCCGATCCGATGGAACCGTCGCCAACATGCGTACGCGGGATCGAAGATCGGCGAGATCTTCCGGAATTCGTGAATTTGCTGTCAGCGTAGCCACGCTTGGCGTAGAATCGACCCGACCGAGGTTTCACGTATGGACTGGCTGGCCTGCCAGAGGAGTCCGTGAAATGAACTGGAAAGCCCTGACGCTGATTTTCGCTCTGGTCGCCATGATCGGTCTGGCCTGCGCGTCGTCACCGCAGAAGTCCGAAGACGCTGTGGAGGAGCCGCCCGTCACCAGCTGCGCGGAGCCCCGACCCCAGGCCTGCACGATGGAGTTCATCCCGGTCTGCGGTCACAGCTACGATGGCGAACGCAAGACGTTCCCCAACGCCTGCAGCGCCTGCGCGGACTCCGAGGTCGCGGGTCGCCATCCCGGCGCCTGCGCGGAGCCCGACCCGGAACCGGAGAACCCGCCCGATAGCGAATCGACCGAATAGAAGCCGCGTCCGGCGGAGACGGGCAGTCCACCGGCAGGTTGGCGGTCCAATCCCTGTAGCGTGGCCGCTTTTCGGGAGTTCGCAGCTCGGCGAACCAGCACCAGACGGGAAGGCGACCTTTGTCATTGACCGTCTGGAAGCCGTTAACGTAGACTACGTAGGGCCATTTGGCGCGAGATGCGCTCCGACGGAGAGAGCCTCATGCTGCAGGCCACAAGGCGCGGCCTCCGCCCGGGATGGCCTCCTGTCCGCGGAGCTATTCTCGCGACACTCGGCCTTCTCGTCGCAGCGAGCGCGGGGCCGTCGCTCGCTGCCAGCGTCTCGGCCAACTGGCTCTCCGCGGCGGATGGCGACTGGGACGTGGCCAGCAATTGGAGCACGGACCCGATCATTCCGAACAACGGGTTCCCGAATCCCGCAGATGGCTACGATGTCACCATCGACGCAGCGGGCGCACCCTACCAGGTGTCACTCACCACGCCGGTTACGATCGACAACTTCACGCTCAATTCTGAAGACGCGACCGTCTGGGCCGGCAACGCCACCGTCAGCCTCACCGGAAGCGCCGAGCTCGAAGCTGGGAGGCTCCGAGTAGTTCAGGGCATCACGGGCGGCACCTGGAATACGACCGGGGGGACTATCGAGTTCTTGGGACCCAGCCCGATCATCGTTGGCGCGACGGTCAATGGCGATGTCGAGGTAGACACTTTCGGGACGGGGGCGCTGGCTGTCGGGTCGACGTTCACAGGGACGGTAGAGGTGGCGAGGGGTAGCAGCTTCTGGATCCTCGACACGCGAACGCTCGACGATGTGACAGTGAATCTCGGTGGCTTTTCGAACACCAACTACGAGAATTTCGGAACTGCGGGGACCAGCACCCTTACGCTTGGCCCGAATGCGCAGGTCAACCTTCTTGGACACGAGTCACGCCTGGCGTCGGCGCCCTCGCCACCCGGCACCAGCACGATCGTGAATCATGGCACGATCGTCGGAGATCATTACATCTCGCGAGTGATTCCCGACAACTTCATCAACCACGGCACAATGACGTCCCAAAACCGAGGAAGCCTCCACATCGGAAGCGACGAGGGCACCTTCACGAACGACGTCACAGGGGTCATCTCGGCGTCGGCGCGCTCCACGCTCTTCTTCGGGGGCTCGTGGACGAATCAGGGCACCGTGGAGCTGACGGATTCCACCTTGTTGCTGGACGGGGTCTTCCGACCCTCCGACATCGGTACGCTCGACCGCAGCGGTGCCACAGAGGTCTTGATCAGGGGCCATCTGGAGAATCCCGACGACACGCTCGCGCTGGACGCGAGCACGGGAACCTTCACGATGTGGGGAGGAACCGTCACCGGTGGCACGGTGACGCAGGCCGACGGGGCCACTCTCACCTTCGGTTACCTCTCCGATGGTACGCTGGACGGTGTGCTCGTCGTTGGAGACCTGGACCTGATGATCAGCGCGGCGGAGGCACGTCTCGTGAACGGCAGCACCTTCACAGGCGCGGCGAACATCGGCAGCAGCGATCTCATCGTCGACCAGTTCACCATTGAGCCGTACAACCGCATCAACATGCTCGGAAGCTCGATCCTCACCACCGATTCGACGCTCGGCGGCACGGGAATCGTGGAGAACCTGGGACACATCACGGCGGACGGAGGAGGATTCTATCAACTCCCCAAAATCACCTCGGAGATCTTCGACAACCAGGGCATCGTGACGACGCGAAACGTTGGCCTATTGACCGTCGGATGCTCGACCTGCAGCGTCCGCAATCTGGCAGGCAATACTTTGGCGGGTGGAAGTTGGGAGGTCTTCGAGAATTCTCGGCTGACATTTTTCGGGGATCCCGCACTCACTGTAAACCAGGCCGACATCCTGATATCCGGTTTCAATTCGAGCTTTGTCTCGGCGGAGTCGATCGCTCTCAACGACACCGGAGCCTCCCTGAGGCTTCTCGATGGCCGCGATTTCGCACCGGGGGCGGCTTTCACGAACCGCGGTTTCCTCATCCTCGAGGGGGGCGAATTTGACGCCGCCGGCCTGTTTTCGAACGAAACGGGAGCAGAGCTTCAAGCCTTCGGCGACATCCTGGGGAACATGGATAACTCGGGCGATCTCATCCCCGGCCTCGAGGCGAGCACAGGAACCTTGACCATCGACGGTGATCTCACCCTCTTTTCGACTTCGGAGGTCAGCTTCGAGATCGGCGGCCCAATGCAGGGCAGCCAGTACGACTCTATCGACGCGAGCGGCGAGATGGCGCTTGAGGGGATCCTCTCGCTGAGCTTTCTCGACGGTTTCGAAAGCGAAGTGATGGCAGGCGCCACCTTCACGCTGCTGGAGGCGAACGCCCCGATCGCGGGCCTTTTCGCGAATGCCGCGCCTGGCGATCAACTGCCGACGAGCGACGGACGCGGGGTCTTCGAGGTCTTCTACGGGTCTAGCAGTCCCTTCGGAGCAGATCGGGTCGTGGCCTCTTACGTGCCCGAGCCCGGCACACTGATGCTCACCGGCGGAGGCCTCATCGGCCTGGCCTGGCTCGGACGCCGCCGCCAAGCCTAGCCAGCGGCTCACTGCGCCAGCCAGCGTCAGAAGGTTTCGAAGAGCTCCTCGAAGGCCTTCATCTGGTTGCCCACTGCGGAGGAGGGAACCAGCATCGGCGTGCGGACTCCCGCCTCGTACCAGGCCTCGACGCCCTCGCGAACCTCGGCCGCAGTGCCGAAGAGGGTGCAGTCCGCCAGCCAGCGGTCGCTCAGCAGCGAGGGGATCTTGTCGCGCTCGCGGTTCTTCAGTGCCTTCTCGACCGCCTCCATCTCCTCTACGTAGCCGGCTTCCTTGTAGTAGTTCCGGTAGTTGGGAAGCATCATGTAGCCAGAGAGCGTCTTTCGATTGACGGCTGCGGCGGCCTTGCGGTCGTCGGAGATGCAGGTGGGAATCATGTTGCCGATGAAGAAGTCCGGATCGTCGCGCTTCCCGTCCGGAAGTGCCGTCAGCGACTCGGGCATGTGGGACCGCGAGGCGTTGGCGAAGACCACGCCGTCCCCGATCTCGGCGGAGAGCGCGACCATCTTCTTGCGCAGGCCCGCCACCACCAGCGGCGGGAGCTCACCGGCGCGGGGCACCGCGCGGAGCTCCTCGACGAAGCGGCGCATCTCACCGAGGGGCTTGCCGCCCTCGAGACCGAGCCGCGCCAGGAAGGGAACGTGGCTCACTCCGACCCCGAAGTGGAAGCGCCCGTCGGAGATTTCGTGGATCAGCGAGGCGGTCATCGCGTACTCGGAGACGTGCCGGGTGTAGATGTTGGCGATGGCGGTGCCAAACGGAATCCGCTCGGTCACCAGTGCCACGGCCTCGCAAAGCCCCACGCCGTCGCCGTAGGTGGCGCAGTAGATGCCGGAGAAGCCGCGCCGCTCGATCTCTTTGGCGATCTCGAGGGTCGCCTTCCGACGACCGGGAACCGCGGCCAGCGCCACGGCCGGAAGGGGGATGTCCGTCATGATCTGCTCCTCGCCAAGATTGGCTGCGGAACGTAGCAGGCGGGGGTGGCTCTGTCCGAGCACATCGGGGGTCCTGAGGATGCGCGCACCGCCCTCCTCGAATCTTCCGCTATGGTCGCAGCCTCAGAGGGAGGGACGGCGATGTACGGCTTCGGCGGAGCGGAGAGGCGAACCTGGGAGACTCCCGAGTGCGTTGGGATGGGACGGCTTCCCTCCCGCAGCCCGCTGGTCCCCTTTCCGGACCCCGACGCGGCGCTGGCGAGCGACTCCGAGAGCTCGCCCTGGTTCCAGTCGTTGAACGGCGACTGGAAGTTCACGCTCTGTCCGCAGCCGGAGGCGAGCCCCGAAGACTTCTTCTCGCGCGACTTCGACGACGCGAGCTGGCCCGGGATTCCGGTTCCCAGCAACTGGACCCTCGAGGGCTACGACCGCCCCCACTACACGAATGTGCAGATGCCGTTTCCCGAGCCGCCTCCGACGGTTCCGAAGCAGAACCCCACCGGGCTCTACCGGCGGCGCTTTCAGATTCCCGAAAGCTGGGAGGGGCGTCGGGTGGTGCTCCACTTCGGCGGCGCCGAGAGTGTGCTCTACGTCTACGTAAACGGACATCCGGTGGGCATGAGCAAGGACTCGCGGCTCGCCGCCGAGTTCGACGTGACGAAGTTCGTCGAGCCGGGTGAGAATCTCGTCGCAGCCATGGTGATCCGCTGGTCCGACGGAACCTTCCTCGAAGACCAGGACCACTGGTTCATGGCCGGAATCTATCGGGACGTCTACCTCTACTCCACCGGGCCGACCTACATTGCCGACGTCTTCGCCGTCGGGAATCTGGACGACCAGTACCGGAACGGTCTCTTGAAGGTCGATGCGAAGGTCGGCTTTTCTGACGCTGGAAGCGCTGGATGGCAGATCCGCGTCCGCCTCCTCGATGCCCGCGGCCGCGACGTCTTCCGCAAGCCGCTCGAGAAGCCGGTACCTACAGGAGGCAATCCCTACCTCTTCCGCGGGTGGCGAGCGGAGTTCCTGAAGGGGATCCGGTCTCCTCGCCAGTGGTCGTCGGAAGCCCCGCACCTGTACCGGGTCGTGGTCTCCCTGATCGACCCCGAGGGCGAGTGCCGCGAAGCGGTGAGCTGCAGGATCGGCTTCCGCAAGGTCGAGATCCGCGGGCGCGAGCTGCTCGTGAACGGCCGCCCGGTGCTGATCAAGGGAGTCAACCGGCACGAGCACGACGACACCACGGGAAAGACCCTCACGCGGGAATCGATGCTCGCCGACATCCGCCTGATGAAGCAGTTCAACTTCAATGCGGTGCGCACCTCCCACTATCCCAACGATCCGCTTTGGTACCAGCTCTGCGACGAATACGGCCTCTACGTGGTCGACGAGGCCAACATCGAGAGCCACGCACACCTGGCCAATCTCTGTCACGAGCCCCGCTTCGCCGCCGCCTTCCTCGACCGGGGCATGCGCATGGTGCAGCGGGACAAGAACCACGCCTGCATCATCCTCTGGTCGCTCGGGAACGAGGCCGGCTGCGGCGCGAACCTCGAAGCCCTGGGTGGCTGGATCCGCGGCTTCGACCCCTCCCGCCCCCTGCACTACGAGGGCGCGTTGGAGTTCGACTGGCACCGGAATCACCCGACCACCGACGTGATCTGTCCGATGTACCCGGAGATCGAGGAGATCGTCCGCTGGGCGAAGTCCACGCGCGGCGAGCGCCCGCTGATCATGTGCGAGTACTCCCACGCCATGGGGAACAGCAACGGCAGCCTCTCGGACTACTGGGAGGCGATCGAATCGCACCACGGCCTGCAGGGCGGCTTCATCTGGGACTGGGTCGATCAGGGGCTGCGAAAGGTGGACGAGAAGGGACGGGAGTACTGGGCCTACGGCGGGGACTTCGGCGACCAACCCAACGACGGAGACTTCTGCATCAACGGCCTGGTATGGCCCGACCGCACTCCGCACCCCGCCATGTTCGAGTTCAAGAAGCTCGCCCAGCCGGTGAAGATCGAGGCGCGGAACCTGCGAGAGGGAAGGATCCGCATCACCAACCGACAGGACTTCCGGGATCTCGGCTGGCTCCGCGGGAGCTTCGAGCTCTGTGTGGAAGGCGACGTGGTTCAGAAGGGACGGCTACCGAGGCTCACGACTGCACCCGGCGAGTGGGAGGATCTGACGCTGCCGCTGCGCAAGCCGGCCCTGGAGCCGGGCCAGGAGTGCTTCCTCACTGGTGCGCTTCCACACCGCTCGGGACACCGACTGGTCGCCGCGGGGCCTGGAGCTCGCTTGGGAGCAGCTGGCGATGCCCTACCGGGCGCCAAAGCGCCGCGCGCGCCGGCCCGAAGGCTCACTCGAAGTCACCGAGAACGGGGCGCGGGTAGAGATCTCGGGCGAGGCCCTGCACCTCGAGGTGGACAAGGAGGCGGGCGAGATCACCTCCCTGCGCTTCGAGGACCGGGAGCTTCTGATCGCCGGGCCGCGCCTCAACGTCTGGCGCGCTCCCACCGACAACGACGGCATCAAGGCCTGGAAGCACCAGCTGGGAAGGCCCCTGGGGCGATGGCTGGAGGCGGGCCTCCAGGATCTGCGACTGGAGACGGTGAGCACTCGGGTGAGTCGGTCCCGGGACGGATCGGCCAGCGTCGTGATCCGGCAGCGGACCGAGAGTGGTCTGGAGCACCGGCACGCCTACCGGGTGCTGCCCTGGGGCGAGATCGAGGCGGAGAACAGCGTCCGGGTCCCGCCAAAGCTGGCCGACCTGCCGCGGGTGGGCGTGACGCTCGCCCTCCAGCCCGGTCTCGATCGGCTGACCTGGTTCGGTCGCGGCCCCCACGAGAACTACCCGGACCGAAAGGCCGGCGCCGCCGTGGGGCGCTACAGCGCAGCGGTGGCCGATATGTACGTCCCCTACATCGTTCCCCAGGAGCACGCCGGTCGCTGCGACGTGCGCTGGCTGCGCGTGGTGGACGCCGGGGGAGCCGGGCTCCGCATTGCCGCCGTGGGTCTTCTCCAGTTCTCCGCCAGCCACTTCACCGGCGACGACCTCTTCCGCGCCCACCACACCAACGAGCTGGAGCCCCGCCCGGAGGTGATCTTGAATCTCGATGGCATGCATCGCGGGCTCGGCACCGGGAGCTGTGGCCCGGACACCCTGCCCCGCTACCGGATCCGCGCGGGAGTGCATCGCTTCGCCTACCGGATCAGCGCGGTGAAATAGGAGAGCGATTTCAGGACGGGCTGGCGACGAAGACGTCCCTCGGCTCGTCCAACCCGCGGATGCGCACAGCTTCCCGACGCTCGAAGCTGCTCTTGCGCGGACCCGCAGCGCGCCAGGTGGCCTCGTCGATCACCGCGGCGACGCCCAGGTCGCGGGTCAACGCCTGGAGCCGCGCAGCCAGATTGGTGGTGTTCCCGAGGGCGCTCCAGATCATGCGGTCGGCGGCCTGGATGCTCCCGACGAAGGCGGGCCCTGTGGCCGCGCCGATTCCCACCGCGATCGGCTCGTCGTCCGCGGCGAAGCCATCGTGGAGCCCGGCGAGAATCTCGATGGCGGTGTTGACGGCCGCGCGCTCCTTCTGCTCGAGGGCCCGCGGCGCACCGAACACCGCCATCATCCCGTCGCCGTTGAACTCGACGACGGTACCGCCGTTGTCGCGCACGATGCGCGAAACCAGCTGGGTATAGCGGTTGACGGTGGAGAAAATCTCGACTGCCTCCCTCCGCTCGGCGAAGTGGGTGTAGCCGCGGATGTCCACGAAGAGAACGGTGACCTCCCGCTCGCCGGCTTCGAGGGCAGCGCCGGTCTCGATCTGCTCGGCCACGGCCCCGGGGACGTAGCGGCGATAGGCCGCCTGGAGCTCGCGACCGCGCTCGATCAGGCGCTCCGCGTCGAAGCGGTGGAGCTCGGCGGCCATTCGCTCGGCGACGGCGGAGATCCAGGCCAGGTCGGTCGCGGTGTAGACGTCACCGGATCCCTTGGGACCGAGCGCCACCAGGGCGGCCAGCTCGTCACCGACCCGCACCGGGGCCACCACCGCGACCCCGAGCTCCTCGAGCACGGCGCGCTCGAAGGGGGGAGCTTCTGCCGGGTGCCCCCGCCCGCCGTCGGCTGGCCCACCACAGGCTCCTTGCGCAGCGAGAGCACCGCCACCAACGGCCCCCGGCGATCCAGCTCGGCGGCCGCGTGACGGCCCTGGACGAAGACCGGAACGAAGGAGGTCTCCGCGCGGGTGTAGACCACGCAGCTTTCGGGTCGCAAGAGATCGGCGAGCTGCTCACCGATCCGACCGGCGAGCTCCTCGGGCCCCTCGCAGTCCGAGAGTTCCGTGAGGAGTCGCTGCATCCCCGTCTCGAGAGAGTGGCGCTCGGGAAAGAAGTAACGATCGATCCGCGGCTGCACCCGCCGGTGCGCTGGGACCACCACCGCCGCCAGCACCAGGGTGAGAAGGCCCTGACCCAGGGCGAGGTCGAGGCCCAGGACCTGACTCGCCGCCTGGGCGAGCCGCGGTATCAGGATGAGCGTGGCCCCGATCAACACGATGGCGATGGCGGTGTACGACGCCGTCGCGCTGATCAGGCGGTCCACGTCGAAGAGCTGCTGACGGACGACGGCGATCAGGATGCCGAGGGGCATGAATACGGCGGGGAGAACGCTCAGGGCGAAGGAGAGACTGTAGGCACGGGGCTCGAGCGTTCCCGAGAGGAAGATGATCACGAACGCCATGGGAAGGATGCCGAGGTAGCTGCCGTAGAGCAGCCATTTCACCCGGCGCCGGCCGATCGGATCGGAGCGCAGGTAGTTGCGAGTGATCACGGCGATGGTCGCCACCAGCAGGAGGCCGTCGGCCACCAGCGATGCCACCGGCGCCCACTCTCCGGGGATCGGACCTCCGAGGAAGTAGTTGGCGCGGAAAAACGCGAAGAGCGGAATCAGCAGCCAGGGCAGCGTCCGTGCCATCCGCCCGGGTCGTGGCGCCTCGGGCGGAAAGCCGACGGCCCAGCGCATCAGGAGGGCGGGGACGATCGCGACCAGGAGGTAGTGAATCACCTTCGACGCGATCGTCTGCTCGGGTGAGCCGCCGTGGAACGGCGTCTGCTGGAGAACGCAGGCCATCGCCAGAACGAAGAAGAGCCGGGGCTGAGAGCTCGCAGGAGCACCTAGAAGCACGAGGATGGCGACGATCGCGGCTGGTCAGCATCACCGGGATCCGCACCCAGGGAACCGGGGAGAGGGCGAGCGTGGCGGCGGCCGAACGCACCGCACCGTCGCGCTCGAGCTGCATCTCGAAGTGTCCGTCCGGCCCGGCCTCGTGGATCGCGATGGCGTCGAAGCCGATGTGCCCGACACCGCGAAGATCCACCCCTTCGATCTGCAGGATTCGATCGCCGATCCGGATGGCCTCGGAGCCGCCGGCCTGCTCGCGACGGAATCCGCCCACCCGCGGGTAGACGTCCGGCGCCCTCGGGTTGGACACGTAGAATCCCGGCTCGGCCAATGCGCGGGTGAAGACCTGCTGCACGTGCAGAGCGAAGACCACCGCGACGGCCGGAACGAACACGGCGAGCAGCGCGAGATTTCGGGAATCGAGGCGTTTCATCGCAGGCGCGGGAACGGCTCCTCGCCGGAACATGCTACCTCGGGCGAGGCCGAGCGAACAGCCCGCTCGGTTCAACACGCTTCTATCCGCCGAGCGCGGGAATCTCTACCATCGCCCCTCGAGGTCCCCATGACGAAGATCGCCACCTGGAACGTCAACTCGCTCAAGGTCAGGCTCGGCCACGTCCTCGACTGGCTGGCCACCGAGAAGCCGGATGTCCTCGCACTCCAGGAGACCAAGACCGTCGACCAGAACTTTCCCTTGGAGCAGATCGAGGCAGCGGGCTACCGGGCCGCCTTCGCGGGACAGAAGACCTACAACGGGGTGGCGACGCTGAGCCTCGCAGCCGGCGAGGAGATCGCAACCGAGCTGCCCGGGCTCGACGACCCGCAGCGCCGGATCCTCACCTCGACGATCGACGGCGTTCGCGTGCTCAACGTCTACGTCCCGAACGGGCAGGAGGTGGGCTCGGAGAAGTACGCCTACAAGCTCGACTGGCTGGAGAAGCTCCGGCTCTACCTGACGGCCGAGCTTTCCCGCCACCCCCGTCTGGTCGTGCTCGGCGACTTCAACATCGCCCCCGAGGACCGGGACGTCCACGATCCCGAGGAGTGGCGGGGAAAAATCCTCTGCAGCGATCCCGAGCGGGCTGCCCTCGGCGCGCTCCTCGACCTGGGTCTCGTCGACCTCTTCCGGCTCTTCGACCAGGAGGAGCGGCTCTTCAGCTGGTGGGACTACCGGAGGCTCGGGTTTCGCCGCAATCACGGCCTGCGCATCGACCTGCTCCTCGGCTCGAAATCGCTCGCAGAGGCCTGCACGACCTGCCGCATCGACAAGGAGCCCCGAAAGCTCGAGCGCCCATCCGACCACACGCCCGTCGTCGCGGAGTTCGAGCTCTAACCCACCGACCGTGGACGAGAGCGGGGACGTTCCTTGCGTTCTTGCATTCCCGACGGGGAGGGTGACGCTGGCCCAGTCGCCTCCTATCCTAACCGGCCACTCACCCAGGTCCCGCGGAGCGATTGAAAATGCCTCGTGGGCCTCGTATGGACGCGACCGGCGCCGCCCAACACGTGATGGTCCGCGGTATTGAAGGCCGGAAGATCTTCTGCGACGACGTGGATCGCGAGGACTTCGCTGAACGGCTCGATCGACTGGTCCCGGAGCTCGGCTTTCTCTGCTACGCGTGGGCGTTCCTGCCGAATCACGTGCACCTGGTGCTCCAAACAGGGCCGGTGCCCCTCTCGCGACTCATGGCACGCCTGGGCACGGGCTACGCGCGCAGATTCAATGAGCGCCATGAGCGCAGTGGGCATCTTTTCCAGAATCGCTTCTGCTCCCGCCTCATCGAAGACGACAGCGACCTCCTTGGCGTAGTCCTCTATGTACATCGCAACCCCCTCGACGCAGGGCTCGTGCCGAGGGGTGACGCTCTCGGACAGTTCGCCTGGTGCGGGCACGGCGGCCTCATCGGCGCGCGTCCGCCCTACCCCTTCGAGAGCCCCTCCAAGACGCTGGCGCTGCTGGCTGAGGACCCTCGAGAGGCGATTCACCAGCTTCGGTGTCGAATGGCTGGAGCACCTTCGGAGCCGCTCGTTGCGCTGCCGGCCGGAAACTCCGCTCGACCCGCAGGCGTGCAGAGGAGGCGAAGTGGCCGCCCCCCCATCGATCGCCTCATCGCGGAGACCTGCGCTCGCCACGAGATCGACCGGACCGAGCTGCTCCGGGGACGTCGCAGGCGGAAGGTCGTCGCAGCGCGGCGAGAGATCGTTCTGCGGGCCGTCCTCGAGTCAGGGCTCTCTGGTTGCGAGGTCGCCCGCGCGCTCGGAGTGTCAGAAGCGACCGTCAGCCGCACCTTGGATCAGACGCCGGTTTCAGGGAATGTAGGGGTGGGCTGTCGGGGCAAACGTACCGGGTCTGGCTGAGTGCTGGTGCTCGGCTCAGAAGCGGGAATGCAAGAACGCAAGGAACGTCCCCGCTGGGAGGAGTTCGAGCTGTAGGTTTCCCGGGCGGTCAGGGCCGGGTCTGGTCGGATCTGCCATCATCCACCGGGTGGAGACGCTGAGGCTGGCCATCCAGCACAAGACGCCGGAGCCCCGGGAGGAGGCGTCGCCGACGGGCCATGTCCGGGTCGAGGACGGGCCCCGTCGCGCCATCCTGTTGACTCCCGAGCGGATCGATCCGGAGCGGCGCTACCCGCTCATCACCGTCCTCCACGGCGCCGGCCGCCGGGAGGAGATGCTGGTCAAGGCCTACCGGGAGGAGCCCGAGGCGCGCGGCGCCCTGTTTCTGATTCCCCGCTCCCATCATCCAACCTGGGATCTGATCGCGGCGGACGACCGGCCGGATCTCGACTTCCTGGAGTGGGCCTACGATCTGATCTACCGGCGCTATCCCGTGGACCCCGACCGCCAGGGCCTGATCGGCTACTCCGACGGGGCCAGCTACGCCCTCTCCGTCGGTCTCTCCAACCCGGGCATCTTCCGCGCCGTGATGGGCTGGGCGGCGGGCTTCTTCGTCCTCGATCCGGCGGGTGTTTCGGCGAAGGATCCGAAGCCCTCGGTGCTGCTCGAGTACGGAACCCACGACCAGCTCTTCCCCTTCGAACGGGTCGCGATTCCGATGCGCGAGAGGCTGCAGGGGATGGGATACGCGGTGAACTTCCGGGTCGATGAGGGCGGACGCCACTGGCCATCGGGCGAGTTCCAACCCGAGGCCCTGGAATGGTTCTTCTCGGCGTCGTGGCTGGGGAGCTCCTGAGGGTTCGGTTCCTGTTCGGCTATGGTGTGCACGATCGGCCGGGCTCACTCGTCGGGTGGGACCGGCTTCGGAGCGAACCGTCGGGGCGGAACCCCGGCGCCCACAGATGAGGAAGTACGCAGATGGCCGAGGAATTCGAGATCACCGAGGAGATGCGAAGCCTGATCGGCGAGGAGAGCCCGCCCTGGACCTACGAGCTCACCACCACCAGCGTGCGCGGCTTCGCGCGTGGGGTCGGCTACACGGACCCGGTCTACTTCGACGTCGACGCCGCCAAGGCGGCGGGCTACCGAAACCTCCCAGCTCCACCGACCTATCTGGGGACGCCGGTCTTCATCCCCGGGCAGTCCAGCGACACCTTCAGCGGTCCGATCCACGGCGCTCCCCGAGTGGAGCACGGTCTTACGGGTCTCCTGGACGGCGGGACCGAGACCGAGTACTTCGGCGATCTCTGCGCCGGCGACACACTCACGGTGGCCTCCAAGCTCGCGGGGCTGGATGTCCGCCAGAGCCGATCGCTCGGCAAGATGCTGATCAGCACCACGGAGACCACCTACACGAATCAGGATGGAAAGGTCGTCGCGATCCAACGCGGCCAGGCGATCTTCTATTAGCGCGGACGGAGGAGCAGAGATGGCACTCACATGGAACAGCATTCAGGAAGGCGACGCACTCCCCGAGCTGCGCAAGAAGCCGGGAGTGACCCAGCTGGTGAAGTACGCCGCGGGAGGCGGCGACTTCAACCCGCTGCACCACGATTACGCCTTCCCACAGGCCAAGGCACTGGGGTCGATCATCGTCCACGGGCGTTTCAAGTACGCCTGTCTGGGCGAGCTGGTCTCGAACTGGCTCGGTCACGCGGGCAGGATCCGCAAGCTCTCCTGCCAGTACCGCGGCATGGACTTCCCGGACAAGGAGTTCGTCCTCGGCGGTACGGTGAAGCGGAAGTGGGAGGAGAACGGCGAGAAGCTGGCCGAGCTCGAGCTCCGGGCGACCAACGAGGAGGGCAAGGACACGACGCCGGGACAGGCGATCGTGGTCCTCGACCGCTGAGGGGCCCCGCCCACGCCCTGACGACGCGCTGCTTGACCCCAGGGTGCGCTCTCGCTATCTAGGCCAGTCTCCGGAGACCCGGTCGCCGGGTTTCCGCGAGCCTCGAGGGCGAACCATGTCCAGAATATGCGATCTCACCGGCAAGGGCGTGGTAGCGGGAAACAACGTCGCCCACTCGAACACCAAGACCAAGCGGCGCTTCGAGCCGAACCTGCAGAACGTGACGCTGGCCAGCGAAGCCCTGGGGCGCAAGCTCTCGCTGCGGATCGCGACCAGCACGCTCCGCACCGTCCAGAAGCGCGGCGGGCTGGACGCCTTCCTGCTCGCCACGGACGACGCCAAGCTCCCGCCCCGGGCACGGCGGATCAAGCGCAGCATCCAGCGGGCCCACTCGAAATAGGGCTGCGCTAACCCAGCTGCCTCGCCCGCTGGCTACTTCTTGCGGATCGACTGGCCGTAGCGCTTGCGGAAGCGGTCGACGCGACCCTCGGAGTCGATCTCGCGCTCTTGACCCGTCCAGAACGGATGGCTCTCCGCGGAGATCTCGAGGCGCACCACCGGTAGCTCCTCACCGTCGACCTCCTTGGTCTTGTCGGAGGTGATGGTGGAGCGGCTGACCCACTCGTTCCCCGTCGCCGTGTCGACGAAGAGGACCTTGTGGTAGTCGGGGTGAATGTCCTTCTTCATGGCCCTGCGATCTTCCTACCAGCTGGACTTCCGCATGCCCGGAAGCTCACCGGACAGCGTCATCTCGCGGAGTGCGATTCGCGAGAGCCCGAACTTCTGGTACACGCCCCGGGCGCGTCCCGTCAGCCGGCAGCGGCGGGTGAGACGGGTCGGACAGGAGTTTCTCGGCAGCCGGGCGAACTCGGCCTGGATGTCGAACTTCTCCTCCATGGAGACGTTGGGGTCCTTGAGCCTCGCGCGAAGCTCGGCGCGCCTCTCGGCGTACTTCGCGATCAGCTTCTGCGCGCCGCTTGTCGCGAAGGACCTGGGAAGTCTTGGCCATGGCTGCTGCACTCCGGTACTGGCGAACGAGGGAGGTTAGAGAGGCGCCCCTCCGGGCGCAAGGCGCCCCCGCGGGGTCAACCCTCTATGGGATAGCTGCCCCGCAGCATCCGACTATGATAGCCGCCGACAGCAAGAGGAGTGGCCGACCGATGCCTTTTATCTCGTTTCCGGAGTCCTTCGAGTGGGGCGCCGCCACGGCTGCCTATCAGATCGAAGGCGCCGCCCGTGAGGACGGCAAGGGACTCTCCATCTGGGACGTCGCCTGCCAGCAGCCGGGACGGGTCCTCGGCGGGGACACCGGGGACGTCGCCTGCGATCACTACCACCGCTACCGGGAGGACGTGGCGCTGATGGCCGAGCTCGGCCTTCAGACCTATCGCTTCTCGGTCTCCTGGCCCCGGGTCCTGCCGTTCGGATTCGGGCGAGGTGAACGAGAAGGGAATCGACTTCTACTCGCGGCTCGTGGACGAGCTGCTGGCCGCGGGCATCCAGCCTTGCGTCGACCCTGTACCACTGGGACCTGCCCCAGGCCCTCCAGGATCTGGGCGGCTGGGCCAACCGGGAGACGGCCTACCGCTTCGCCGACTACGGAACCCTCCTCTACGAGCGTCTCGGGGACCGCGTCCCCCGCTGGATCACCCACAACGAGGCGCGCATCACCGCGGATCTGGGTCACCGGGTCGGGCTGCTGGCGCCGGGGATCCGCGACCTCGGCATCACCGCGCGCGTCATCCACCACCTGCTGCTCTCCCACGGCCTGGCGGTGCAGGCCTTCCGCGCCGCGGGCAAGGGGGGCGAGATCGGAATCACCCACGCCAATACCAGCTTCGAGCCCGACGACGACGCGCCCGAGACCGCCGCGGCCACGGAGCTCGCACGCGATTTCCACACCCGCCTCTACCACGATCCCGTCTACGGGCGCGGCTATCCCGAGACCGTACGAGCGCTACCACGAGGAACAAGGGGCGCCCTTCCCGGTGCAGGACGGAGATCTGGAGCTGATCGCCGCAGAGACCGACTTCCTCGGCGTGAATCTCTACTCGCGCAACCGGGTGTTGGCCGACCCGAATCGGGGCGTGGGCTACCGCTACGCGCCGGCCACCCTCCCGCTCACCGACATGGGCTACGAGGCGGCCCCCCACGCTCTCGGTGACTTCGTCCGCTTCGTCTCCAAGGAGTACGGCGGACCCAGGATCTACATCACCGAGAACGGCGTCTGCGACAACACGCCGCCGGTGAACGGACGTGATCGACGACCAGCCGCGGCTGGAGCTGCTGCGCGGCTTCCTCGCGGGTCTCGCCGAGGCGATCGGCGATGGCGTCGACGTGGGTGGCTACTACGTGTGGTCCTTCCTCGACAACTTCGAGTGGGCCCTCGGCTACAGCCGCCGTTTCGGCGTGGTGTGGACCGACTACGAGACCCAGGAGCGAATTCCCAAGGCGAGCGCGCGCTTCTACTCCGAGGTGATCCGCCGGGGCGGCGTGGAGGTCCCTTGAGGCTGCGAAGGCAACGCCTCGCCGCCCCGCTCGCGATCGTCGCAGCGGCCCTCGCTCTCGCCTGTGCGACGGGCAGACTCCCCGATCACGGCGCCCGCGAGACCGGCCGGCTCTGCTTCTGGAAGGTGGAGAGTCCCACCGGAGCCGGGGGCAACGCCCACCTGCTCGGCTCGATCCACTTCGGCCGGCCGGACTTCCGCTTCGACCCGGCGATCCAGCAAGCCTTCGAAGAGTCCGACGCTCTGGTGATGGAGCTCGATCCCGAAGACGTCACCTCCGAGAGGATGACCGCGCTCCTCGAGGAGATGGGGCGGCTACCGGAAGGCGAGACGCTGTCGGACGTGATCTCCCCCGAGACCTACGACGCCCTGGCCGACGCACTGCAGAGAAGTGGCTACTCGATCGCCGGCCTCGACCCGTTCAAGCCCTGGGTCGCCATCATCTCGCTGTCCAGTCTCGCCATCCAGAGCGGTGGCCTCTCCAAGGAAGAGGGGGTCGAGTCCCAGCTCATCGAGCGGGCCGGAACGCGAATGGAGACCCTCGGGCTCGAGACGCCGGAGGAGCAGATGGCCCTCTTCGACGGCATGCCTCTGGAGCTCCAGGAGGAGATCCTGCGCGGGCTCGTCGGCGAGGGCGACGTTCTCCGCGACACGACCGACGCCATCGTCGAGGCCTGGCTGCGCGGCGACACCGAGCGGCTCGCCGAGCTCGCCCTGATCGGGTCTCATGATGACGAGGAAGCCCGAGTGTTCTACAGGACCATGTACCTGGAGCGAAACCAGAAGATGGCTCGGGGAATCGCCGAACTCATCGATCGGGGCGGCGAGTGGTTCGTGGTGATCGGCGCCGCCCACACGGTCGGTGACAGCGGCCGTACCCGCGCTTCTCGAGGAGAGGGGCTATCGGGTGCGACAGATCGAGAAGACGGCGGGGAGAAGTCATGCAGTCGATTCGACCATAGTGCCTGGATCGCAGCGAGCGCGGAGCTGTACGGAAAGATCACAGTGGAGGCCGATTCCTCCATCTGGCCCCACTGCGTGATTCGCGCGGAGTGTCTGGAGGCGCGCATCGGCCGAATGAGCAACCTCCAGGACTTCGTGATGATCCACGTGGGCTACGACGAGCCCACACTGATCGGTGACCATTGCTCGATCACCCACCACGCCACGATCCACGGCGCGACCATCGAGGACGATTGTCTGATCGGGATCGGCGCAGTGGTGATGAACGGCGCCGTGATCGGAAAGGGCTCGATCGTGGCGCCCGGGGCCGTGGTGACCGAGGGCACCCTGATTCCGCCGGGCTCGATCGTGGCGGGCGTCCCCGGCAAGGTGATCCGGGAACGCGACAGCAGCGGCGAGAACCGGCTGAACGCCCTGATCTACCACCGCAACGCCCAGGCCTATCGCCGCGGCGACCACCGCGCCTGGGACGGCCCCGAGTTCAAGGCCTGGGTGGCCGAGAAGACCAGGGAGATCGAGAACGGGCTGAGCGGGCGCTGCGAGCGCTCCTCTTCCTCCAGCTGCTCCATCACCTGGGTGAGGCGGCTCTGGAGGACGATCAGCCGACGGCGCAGGTGCAGGGCGACCTCCACGCCGGCTGGATTCACGCCGAGCTCCTCGACCAGCAGCGCCGCCACCCGAAGCTCCTCGGCCTCGTAGGGCTCGAGCTCGTCCCGCTCGAAGAGCCCTTCGCTGCGCAGCTGCGGGATGAGATCCGGATCGTCGACTCCGAGGAAGCGCAGCACCTCCTCGATGCGGGTTCTGGGACTCATTTGAAGAGCTCCTCGCGGAGATCGGGCGGATCGAATGCAGCCAGCTCGTCGACCCGCTCCTGGACCTCGTCACTGAGGTCGCGGGGGACGCGAATCTGGACGGTGACGTAGAGGTCGCCCGGCGATCCCCCGCCCGGATCGGCGATCCCCTTCCCGCGCAGACGGAGCTTGCGCCCACTGTCGGTTCCGGGGGGAACCGTGAGCGTCGCCCGGCCCTCCAGTGTGGGAATCTCGATCTTCGCGCCCCGAATCGCCTCTCGGATGCTGATGGGCACCTCCAGGTAGAGGCTGCGGCCCTCCCGGCGGAAGACCGGATGGGGCCGAATCCGGATGGTGGCCCAGAGGTCACCAGGGGGGCCTCCCGCCAGCCCGGGTGAGCCCTTCTGAGGCAGGCGGATTCGCCCTCCATCTCCAACCCCCGGGGGGATACGGACGGTGACCGTCTCGGTGATCGGGGCGCCGGACGGATTCGGCCGCGTGATGGTGAGCCTCTTCTCTCCACCGCGGGCAGCCTCGAGGAAATCGAGCTCCATGGAGGCCTGGATGTCCTCGCCGCGCAGCTGCCGGGCCCGTCCCCGCCTTCCGCCGCGCCCGCCAAACCTCTGCCCCAGGAGATCCTCCAGGTTGCCGAAGTCGAAGCTCTGGCCGCCGAAGCCGGAAAAGCCCTCGGCCCGACCGCCGGTGCCAAAGCGGGCGCCGAAGGCCTCACGCGCCCTCCGGGCGGCGTCCGCGTCGAAGCCCCCTCCCAGGGAGACCTCCCCGAACTCGTCGTAGTTGCGGCGCTTCTCCTGGTCCGAGAGCACTGCATTGGCCTCGGAGATGCGCTTGAAGCGCTCCTCGGCAGCCGCGTCGCCTGGATTCACGTCCGGGTGGTACTGGCGCGCGAGCTTCCGGTAGGCCTTCTTGATGGCCTTCGCGTCGGCGTCACGAGGCACACCGAGGACCCCGTAGAGGTCCCCCTTTTCGCCGCTGGCCATGGTCAGAGCCTCTCCACCGACTTTCCTGCGTTCCTACGCTGGCTACCCGGCACCCACCGCCGGGCGGCGCATCGTCCAGATCCTCACCCCGAGGGCCCAGATTTCCTCGACGACTTCGAAGCCGGCTCGCTCGTAGAAGCGGAGGTTGCCGGCCGCGTCAGTCTCCAGATAAGCAGGCGTGCCGTCGTCGTCAACCATCTGGAGCCAGGTCGAGAGCAGCTCGGTGCCGATTCCCTGGCCCCAGAGCTCGGGCTCCACCCCGAGGGTACCGAGATACCAGTGCCGATCCGCGGGATGGTGATCGCGGAGAAGCTCGTAGACCCGCGCCCAGCGATTCGCCACCCGGAGCCCCTGGCCCAGCAGGCAGCGGAGCCGTACGGCCATGCTCGGCGGCGGCAGGGGGTAGGCGCCGGGCGGAGTCGAGCTCAGCACCCCGACCAGCTCGCTCTTCCGCGCGTGCCGAGAGCAGCAGACCGTGCCTTTCGGCCTGCGGAAGGTGGGCCCTCATTCCGTGGAGGTTGGCACGCAGACGCCCCCGGGCTGGCCGCCCGATGACGGCGCGGTTCAGGGGATTGTCCCGGAACGCCCTGGCCAGGAGACCCTGCGCCGCGGGAAGATCACCGTGGCGGAAGGACCCAACCCTTTGCTCACCTCGAAGCAGAATTCCTCCGGCCAGCCCGGATCACTCACCAGGCCGGTAGCGAGGCAAGCCCGCTCCCCGGCTAGATGCCGAGGTTCCGGCGAATCCGCGCCTCGGCGGGCTCCAGGTCGGGAACGAAATCGGAGCCGGTGATGCGCTCGTAGGCCTCGATGTAGCGGCGCGCCGCCTCACAGCGGACCTCGTCGGTGAGTGCGGGGGGAGGGCCGTCGCCCAGATAGTCCTGATCGGCCAGCCAGCGGCGCACGTACTCCTTGTCCAGCGCCTGGGGATCGCGCTCCTGGCTCATCGCCTGCTCGTAGGTATCCCGGTACCAGTAGCGAGAGGAGTCGGGTGTGTGGATCTCGTCGGCGACGATCACCTGACCGTCGGGGGTGATCCCCATCTCGTACTTCGTGTCGACCAGGATCAGCCCCCGGCTCTCGGCCCACGCCTGGCCGGCGGCGAACAGGCTGGCACCCAGCGCTGCCACCTCGTCGAAGCGCTCCTCGCTCATGATTCCGCGCTCGATGATCTGGGCCCGGGAGGTGAGCTCGTCGTGGCCCCCTTTCGGCGCCTTGCTGGTCGGCGTGAGCAGCGACTCGGGCAGCTTCTGGTGCTTGCGAAGCCCCTTCGGGAGCTTGTGACCGCAGTACTCCTCGACGCCACGGCTGTAGGCGTACCAGATCGAGGTGGAGGTGACTCCGGTGAGGTAGCCCCGGTAGACGAACTCGACGGGCAGGATCTCGCATTCCCGCACCACGGACACGTTGGGGTCGGGGACCGAGAGCAGGTGGTTGGGAACCAGATCCTTGGTCTTGTCGAACCAGAAAGCCGCGAGCTGGTTGAGGACCTGGCCCTTCAGCGGGATGGTGCCGACGACCACGTCGAAGCAGCTCACCCGGTCGGTCACCACGATGGTCCGCCGACCGTCGCCGACGTAGTTGTCCCGGACCTTGCCCTCGATGCGCTGGCCCAGCTCCGGGAGATCGGTGCGGATCAGCGTCCGCTCACACATGTCGCGCAAAAGGGTCACGTCGGTTCCCACGTCGGTTCTTCCTCCAGCAAGAGATTTGCCACGCTTCTATAACCCGGCACCCGGGCATGGGGCAAGGCCAGCCTGCACTTCTCACCCGCCGTAGCAGCAAGTTGGTGAGAAATGCCGGTCAAGGATGCACCCCGGGGGGTCTATTCAAGGCCACCGCCAGTTCTTCCGCTGCTACTCCCTTGAACGAGGGGTGTCGTGGGGACGTCGGGCGTAAGCAGCACAAGCGAGAGTTGGACCGAGCCGGCCGCACCCGAAGAGCTGGCGGAGGTGCGGAGCCGCTCACAGCTGGACGGCTCCGCGACGGGAACGCTGAAGGAACCCCCGGCCGGGCGAGCCGACAGCAAGGGGGCGGCCTTCGGCACCGAACTCCACGGGCCGTTTCCGCTACCGATTGATGAAGCAGTTGGGCAGGGGCGGATTCGGCTCGGTCTTCTTCGCACGCTGCCTCGATGCGGACGCCTGGCGCGACGACGTTCCACCCGAGCGGGTGGCCGTGAAGATCGTGGGCGCACCCCAGCGCCAGAGCCCGGTGAATCTGCTGAAGCGGGAGCTCTCGGCCCTCCTCGCCATGCAGCACGACCGGATCCCACGCGTCTACGACTGGTCCGTCGCGGGAGACTACGTCTTCGTCGTGATGGAGTACTTCCCGTCGGGAAGCCTGAAGGACGTGATTTCGTCTCGGCGCGTCGTCGGGGAAGAGGCGGTCTGGCGACTGCTGGCAGATCTGCTTTCCGCCCTGAGCGCCGCCCACAAGGCATCCGTTCTCCACCTCGACATCAAGCCGGCCAATGTGCTCCTGGACGGCAACGGAGGCTATGTCCTCACCGATTTCGGCGTTTCCCAGGCATCCCGGATGAATCGGGGGATGATTCCGATGAGCGTCGGGACACCCGGCTACCGGGCCCCGGAGCAACGCGACGGCGAGTTCTCGAAGTACGACCTGCGCACGGACCTCTGGGGTGTCGGCGCCACCGCCTACTCCATGGCCACCGGATTCAATCTCGCGGAGCATCAGCACCTGATTCGAGACGGCTCCGAGGGGGAGAGCTTCGGCTTGCCACCCATCTCCGAGTCGCGGACGCCCTTCTCGAGCGAGCTCGAAGACGTGGTCATGAGCATGCTGCAGATCGATCCGGACAAGCGCCCCGGCAGTGTCGACGAGGTGCTCGCCCGCGTCCAGGCCATCGTGAGTGGCACCGGGTTCGAAGCCGACACCACGGCCGCCAGGCGGCGCAGCAAGGTGGACGACGCGGAGGTCGAGGAGCTGATCGAGGGTCTCGTCGATCCCCTGATGCTCTCGATCTGCCGGGGGCGGGGCTTCGACCGATACTTCGTGAAGTTCGAAGACGGGGAGCCGCTCTGCTCCGAAGGCGAGCAATCGTACTACGCGTTCCTGTTGCTGCGCGGAAGGGTGCAGGTCTCCCGCGCGGGCCTGGAGATCGCCCTGCTGAGCCGGGAGGGAACCTTTCTCGGAGAGGTCGCCGCGCTGACGGGCCTCGAGCGCACCGCCACCATGACCGCTCTCGGAACGGTCTGGGTCTGCGTTCTCAACGCCGCAGAGCTGGAACGCTTCGTCACCTCCAACCCGGCCATCGGTCTCCGCGTAATCCGCGACATGGCTCGACGCCTGTCCCGCATCCCCGGCGACCTTTAGCTTCCTAGCGGGGACGTTGTTGAATGTTCAACTTTTCGACCTCGTCGAAAAGTTGAACATTCAACAACGTCCCCGCTGGCTCAGTCGGAAGGCGGAATCGACTCGCCGCGGACCAGATCGTCCAGGGATTGGCGGGCTCGCACCAGGTGGGCCTTGCCGCCGCTGACGAGCACCTCGGCGGCGTGCGGCTTCGAGTTGTAGTTCGAGCTCATGGTGAAGCCGTAGGCGCCAGCGCATTCGATCACCAGGAGCTCGCCCACCTTCGCTTCCGGAAGACGCTGGGTGCGAACGTAGCCGCCCTCCTCCTGAGTGAAGATGTCGCCGGACTCGCACAGCGGCCCACCCACCACCACCTCCATCTCTCTGCGATCGCCTTCCTCGGACGGGACGATCGACATGGGATGGTAGGCGCCGTAGAGAACGGGACGGGCGAGATTGTTGAAGCCGGCGTCTACCAGGTAGAAGAGGTTCTTCCCCATCTTCTTGACCGCGCGGATCTCGGTCACCAGGTATCCGGACTCGGCGACGAGGTAGCGACCCGGCTCGATCTCGAGCCGCACCGCGTGGCCGAAGTCGTCTTCGAGACGCTTCCGGCTGGCATCCCAGGTGCGGAGATAGCCCGCGAGGCCGATGACCGGATCATCGGGGTGATAGGGGACGGGAAGACCCCCGCCGGCGCTGATCATCGTCACCGCCGGGCCGGCGCTGCGGGCAAAGCTCTCGACCGCGTGGGAGACCAGTGCGAGGTGCTCGAGATCCGCTCCCGAACCGATGTGAGCGTGGATGCCCGAGACGCGCAGAGAACGGCGCTCGGCACGACGCAAGCACTCCTCGAGATCCTCGTGCCAGATTCCGTGCTTCGACTTCTCGCCGCCAGTGTTCGTCTTCAGGCTGTGTCCGTGGCCGAAGCCCGGGTTGATGCGCAGCGTGATCTCTCGTCCCGGCGCCCGCTCGCCGTACTGGTCGATCATGTCCAGCGAGCCGCAGTTGACCTGGATTCCGTGTTCGAGAACCGCGTCGAGGGAGTCGCGGTCGAAGATGTCGGCGGTGTAGACGATGGGCGGTGGATCACCGCTGGGGAGATAGCCCGCCGCCATGGCCCGGTGCGCCTCCCCGGCGCTCACCACATCGGCCAGGACCCCCTGGCGACGGCAGAGATCCAGGACGGCCAGATTGGAATTCGCCTTCACCGCGTAGCGAATCACGTCGAAGCCCCGGAGGTCGGCGATCTTCTCGACGATCCGGTCCTTGTCGTAGACGTAGGTCGGTGTCCCGAAATCCCGGGCCAGATCGGACACGGGCAGATTCGCGATCTCTCGGCGCAACAGACTCGAGGCGGGGGGGACCGACATGGTCGCCAAGTGTAACCACTCCGCGCCACCTCACCACACGCCGCTCCCTCGCGGCGCCGGCGCCTGGCGGCCGCTTCAGCGCAGCACCTCGCCGTCGGGGATTCGTCTCGGCGTGTCGCTCTGATTCACCAGATCGACCTCTCCCGAAATCGAGACACCCTTCCCGAAGCGGAAATCTCCGCGCACGGTCAGGCGCCGGCACCGCACCAGAGAAGGAGCGCCGTGGGGAAGCCGCTCGGTGAAATCGTCGATGCGCTTGTAGAAGGCGGGATCGAGATCGATGAGGAGATTCTCGGCGGATCCCTCCGCTGCGGGAACGATGCGATGGTCGTCGGAGAGAACGTAGGCGTCGGACCAGATGCGCATCAGGTCGTTGGTGGTCTTCACCGGCGCGAAGCGGTGCGCGGGGACGCGGATCGCGCGGGCACCGGGAAAGACGGAGATCGCCGCGCCCATCGCCGTCTCGAGCTGGATCACGCTCGGCGAGGAAGAGTCGGTGGGGTCGACGTTCTTGTCGTTTCGGATCATCGGGAGGCCCAGCACCGAGTCGCGCTCGGCGAGGGCGCTCTTCAGTGATTCGAGGTTCACCCAGAGATTGTTGGTATTGAAGTAGCGGTAGAGCTGAATGTCCTCGAAGCTCTCTCGCTCCTCCTCCGGGCACTGGGCGATCTCGCGCAGGGTGAGTCCCCCCTGCTTGGTCCTCGCCAGGTGCCCGCCCTTTCGGTCGGCCTCGGTCCGATCCTTCACCTCCATGGCGAACGGCGCCCCCTCCGAGGCAAACCAGCCCAGGATGTCGAGATCGAGAACCGCGCCCAGGTTGTCGGAGTTCGAAACGAAGGCGTACCTGAAGCCACGCTCCAGGAGCGCCTCGAGCATCCCCGAGGTGACCAGGGCCGTGTAGATGTCGCCGTGGCCGGGCGGACACCACTCGAGCTCCGGCGCCTCCGGCCAGTCGATCGGCGAGAGATCGTCGGCGCGGATCTTGCGGCACCTTGTGCTGCAGAAAATCGGCGCCGAGGCCGGCTCCGAGATCCCCGTAGCCCGAGAGAACCGCCAGCGAGTCCTCGCGAGTCCGGAAGCTGTTCATCAGCAGCAGGGGAATCGCGCAGTCGAACCGCTCGCGCAGGTAAAGAACCTGACGACAGATCAGGTCGAGAAAGGTGAGTTCGCCCTTCACGGTCAGGAGGGACTTGGCCCGGGTCATTCCCATCGAAGTGCCGAGGCCGCCGTTCAGCTTGATCACCACCGAATCGTCCGAGAGCGGCCCTTCCCGCCTCACCGGTTCCGGCGAGCGATTCGGCGCTGGGCACTTCATCGATGGGATCGATCTCCGTCCGGGAGAGCATGCCCTCGTCACCCGAGACCAGCTGCTCGTAGTAGTACCGGAAGGTCTGGATCGCGATCTCGGGAAGTCCCTCGCCGCGCATCTTCCTTCGAACGGCTCGAAATCCGCTACCCATCGAAGAACGCCGTCAGCACGTCGATCATCGGCTCCACGTCCGCCGTTCCGGCCATCTCGCGGCAGGAGTGCATCGAGAGCATCGGATTGCCGACGTCCACGGTGCGCAGCCCGACGCGGGCGGCGGTGATCGGACCGATCGTCGACCCGCAGGCAGATCGCTCCGCGTCACGAAGTGCTGGGGCTCGACACCGACGCGGTCGCAGAGGGTGGCGAAGAGCCCGGCGGTCGCGGCGTCACTCGCGTACGCCTGGCCGGAGTTCACCTTGATCACCGGTCCCCTTCCGATCACCGGACGATGTCCGGGCTCGTGGCGATCGCTGTGGTTCGGATGGACGGCGTGAGCCATGTCCGCCGAGATCAGCGTCGAGCGCGCGATGGCCCGGGCCAGGCCCTGGGGCTCGCCGCTCCTCGAAGCCGCTCACCACCCGCTCGAGAGCCGAGGCGAGAAAGGTTCCCCCCGCGCCCTGGGCGCTTCGGCTTCCCACCTCCTCGTGATCGTAGAGGACGATCATGCGGGTGAAGGGCGGCAGGGGCCCGGAGGCGGCGGCCAGCAGCGCCGACACTCCGGCGTGGCAGGAGGCCAGATTGTCGAGCCGCGAAGCGTGGATGAACTCACCGCGGCTCCCCGCCAGACAGGCGCGCTGCGTGTCGTACGTCATCAGGTCGTAGGCGCGAATCTCCGCGGCATCGATCTCGGCGAGACCGCTCCCGCGCAGCTCCGCGGTCAGGAGCTCGGGGAGCGGTGGTGCATCCTCGAGTCCCATCAGCGGCACCAGGTGCTGCTGCGGATTCAGCTTGAGCCCCTCCTGGTTGATCTCCCGCTGGAGATGGATCGCCAGGTTGGGGATGCGCAGCAGCGGTCGCTCGAAATCGACGAGACGTGTCTGCAACCCACCATTGCCGACGAAGCTCACCCTGCCCGCGAGCGAGAGATCCCGATCCAGCCAGGTGTGCAGCAGCAGCGCGCCATAGGGCTCGACGGGGAGCTGGCGGTAGCCGTGCGCCTGCAGATCGGCCTTCGGCTTGACGCGCAGATTGGGCGAATCGGTGTGGGCCCCGATGATGCGGAACCCGGCCTCGGCGGGCGTGACCTCCCCGACCTGAAGCGCCGCCAGGGAGCCCTCGTTGCGCACCACGTAGCGGCGATCGCCCGGAGCGAGCTCCCAGACGTCCGTCTCCGAGGCGGCTCGAAAGCCGGCCGCTTCCAGGCGGCGGACGCTTTCGGCGACTGCGTGATAGGGACTGGGCGAGCGGTCGATGAACGCCAGAAGATCGGTCGCTGAATCGGACATCACCAGTCGATGATACGCGAAGAACGCGGGTCGGGGGAGGGAGCGGCGCAGCGCTTCCGGTGCCGATCAGAAGGCGGGAATCTTGATCGGCCAGTTGGAGGCGATGGTGCCTCCGTCGACCTCCAGGATCTTGCCGGTCACCCAGCTCGCTGCGGGTGAAGCGAGATAGAGCGCCGCCTGGGCGATGTCTTCGGTGGTGCCGAGGCGACCCATCGGCGTGAGCGCTTCCATCTGCTCCTTCAGGTCGCCGGAAGCCACGAAGGGCGAGAGCGCGTCGGTGAGCGTCGCCCCCACCGCGAGGGCGTTCACGCGCACGTGGGGTGCGAACTCGTGAGCCATCATCCTCGTCATGTGGGAGAGCGCTGCCTTGGCGGTTCCGTAGGCGGTGAAGCCCGACTCGACCATGTAGGAGAGAGCCGACGAGATGTTCAAGATGGCGCCGTCCTTCGCTTCAGCATGTAGGGGATGACCTGCCGGCTGAGATTCAGCGCGGAGGTGACGTTGAAGTGGAACGCCGCCTCGAAGGCCTCGTCGGTCAGCTGCAGGACCGGCGTCGGTGGAGTGCCGCCGGCGTTGTTCACCAGGAGATCGACGCCGTCGAACTCGCGCACGGTCTCGGCGACCAGGTTGTCCAGCTGGCTCGAGACCGTGACGTCACACGGAACCGCCAGGGCGCGCCTTCCCATGCCCCGGATCTCCGCCGCGACCTCCTCGAGGGTCTCGGCCCTCCGCGCGGCAACCACCACGTGGGCTCCGGCTTCGGCGAAGCCCAGGGCGATGCCGCGGCCGATTCCTCGACCGCCGCCGGTGACGATGGCGACTTTGTCGGTGAGCTTGAACTGATCGAGGATCATCGGGGAACTCCTTCGAGCGGGCAGGGCGCCCAGCATATCACCCATGGACGGGGAGCGGCTCGAGTGGATCGGCAAGGCGGCCCACCAGACGATGCAGAGGATGGTATGGTGGCGCGATGGGTTGGATCTCTCGCAGGCTCGGGATTCGAGCGCCGGAGAACAGGCCGCGCGTCCTCGAGGAGACGTCGGTGAGGATGGGCGACGGGGTCCGCCTGCGAACCCTGCGGATCGGGCCGAGGGAACCGGGGCCTCATCCAACCATCCTGATTCGCACCCCCTACGGGATCGGCTGGGTCTTTCCGTTCCCGATGGCGCGGCTGGCCGCCCGCCTCTTCGCCGAACGCGGATATCAGGTGGTGCTCCAGGACACCCGTGGCCGCTACGGAAGCCAGGGTACCTTCTACCCGTTCGTGCACGAGCGCGAGGACGGGGCGGTCACACTCGATTGGATCGGCAAGCAGCCCTGGTTCGACGGCCGCCTCGCCATGTGGGGAGGGTCCTACTTCGGCTACACCCAATGGGCGGTGGCGGCGAGCGCTCCCCCATTCCTGAAAGCCATCGTACCCATCGTGACCAGTACGGACTTCCACGGCTTCTTCTACCCGGGTGGCGCGTTCTCCCTGATCTCGGCACTGCGCTGGGCGGCGGGAAACGGAGAGAGGCGCAGCGTCCGCGTCTCCGAACGGCGGCTGCCCGCGGCGTCGCGCGAGCGACCGATGCGCGCGGCGACGCGTGCGCTGGGGAGACCGGCGCGCTTCTTCGAGGACTGGACCGATCATCCCCGGCTCGACGACTACTGGAAGAAGATCAACCTTCCAGAAGCGCTCGAGACGAAGTCGCATTCCCACGCTCTCGGTGGCCGGAACCTACGACATCTTCTGTGGGGTCCAGATCTGCCGACTACTTCGCGCGGCGCGACTCGACCTGGCTCGATCTCGGACCCTTTGCCCACGGCACCTACGCGATCTCGACCCGTCGCCTCGGCTGGAAGAAGGCGGGAATCGCACGGATCCTGAGCAGCAGTCTCGGCTTCCTGGATCATCATCTGCGCGGAATCGATCTGGTTCGCGCCCGAGTGCGGCGCTACGTGCAGGGAACGGATCGCTGGGTCGAGGAAGACGACTGGCCGCCGTCGCAGGCGACGAGGGAGCGCTTCTACATCCGCAGCGGGGGGCGACTGGATCGCGAGGCGCCGGGAGGAGACGAAGAGCCGGATCGCTACCGCTACGACCCGACGGATCCGGTTCCGACGCGGGGCGGCACCTTTCTCGGGCCGCGCTGCGGACCCCAGGACCAACGCCCGCTCCAGGGGCGCCCCGACATCCTCTTCTACGAAACGGCGCCGCTTTCGAGACCCCTCGAAATCGCGGGGCCGGTTCGGCTCCAGCTCTTCGCCTCGACCGACGCACCCGCTACGGACTTCAGCGGAAAGCTCGTCCACGTCCCGGCCGACTCACGCCGTCCCGCGCTCAACCTCTGCGAGGGAATTCGACGGGTCGAGAGCGCCTCCTCCGAGCCGAGCCCTCTCGAGGTCGATCTCTGGAGCGCGAGCGCGGAGATTCCCGCGGGAGACCGGCTGCGACTGGAGATCTCCAGCTCGAACTTCCCTCGCTTCGATGCGCATCCCAACCTCTCGGGGAATCCGGCCCACGCGACCGAAGCGAGAGTCGCCCGGCAGCGAATCCACCACGCGGCCGAAGCGCCCTCCTTCCTGGAGCTTCACCTGCTCCCCTGACACCACAGAAGCCGGGTGGGGTATGATGGGGCTCACACGCTCGACCGGCGAGAGCGATCAGTTCGATTCGAGACACCGACGAGGAAAGCAGCGATGGCGACGAACACAGCGAACCGAGACCCCTACTTCATCGACTTCCCGCAGCGCATCCAATCCATTCAAAGGGAGATGGAGAAGGAGGGACTCGACGTCTACCTGGGGTCGAGGCTCAGAACCCTCTCCTGGACACTGGATGCCTTCTGCCCCTGGCGAAGCTTCGTGGTGATTCCGCGGGAGGGCTTGCCGACCGCCTTCACCTTCGCGATCGACGCCGCCCGGGTGGCCGATGACTCCTGGCTCGATCCGGAGCAGGTTCAGGGCTTCGCCCCCATGGCGGGAATGGACCAGATCGAGCAGATCTCGCGATTCATCCGGGAGCTGCCCGGAGGCGGCAAGGGGAAGGTGGGAATCGAGGACGGGATGTCCAACTACCTCCCGGAAGGCAACCTGACCCACTACGAGTACCAGCGCTTCGCCGCGATGCTCCCGGACGCGGAGCTCGTGAACGCCCACACCCTGGTCGACAGGCTCGCCCTGGTGAAGGACGAGGGCACCATCAACCGCTTCCGGGAAGCTTCCAGGCAGGTGGACGTCGGCCACCAGGCCGTTCTCGAGGCGATTCGCGGCGGCGGCTATCGGGGGATGACGGAGACGGAGATCGCGGGAATCGCCGCGCACGCCATGCGCAAAGCGGGCAGCGAGTGGGAGTGGTCGTTCACCGGGGGCAACGAGATCGCGAGCGGCTATCGGACCGGCCTCGCCATGGGCGCCTGTACGCCCGCCTCCGGCCGGGAGATCCTACCCGGCGAGCCGCTGATGGTGGACCTCCACGCCACCTTCAGGCTGGGGCTCGGAGATCACGCCCACAACTACCTGATCGGTCCGGTAACGGAGCGGCAGCGCTGGCACGCCAACAACTTCGTCGACATCACCCGGCTCACCCTGGACTCCTACCGCCCCGGAATCACCCCCGGCGGCCTCGCCAAGGACATGCTGGGCTTCGCCGAGGAGAGGGGCTTCGCCTCCCACATGCTGCCGGGCTTCGAGCACGGCATCGGGATGCTGGGTGACGAGTGGCGCATCGGCCTCAACAACGGCCCCATCCCCTACTGGACCAATCCGGAGCACGTCTACCAGGAGAACGAGATGCTGATCTGCGCCCTCCAGTATGCGTGTCCGGAGGAGAACATCGGCTTCCGCTACGAGAACCCGATCGTGCTCTCCAAGGACGGCTGCGAGGAGCTATCGAAGTTCCCCCTCGCCGTCGACGAGATCGACTAGGCAAGAGAGTGGATCGGTCCGCCGTCCCCGGAGCGCGCGGCGGCATGATGGTTCGGGAGGTGCAACGTGAGAACCCATTTCCAGGCGATTCTGGTGCTGACCGCGTTCATCCTGATCGCGCCGATCGCCGGCGCGGAGGGAGGCGACGCGGTCCAGTGGGACCGTTACGCCGAGGAGGGGACGGTCGAGGTGATCACCACCGACGAAGATGGCTCCTCCCGCGTGACGAAGGTGTGGCTGGCCGTCGTCGATGGACAGGGCTACATCCGAACCGGGAAGACCCGTTGGGGCGGCAACCTCGAGCGGAGTCCGGAGCTCACGCTTCGAGTCGGGGAGACCGAGCTACCGCTGCGGGTCGAGTTCGTCACGGATCCCACCGAGCGCGACGCCGTGAAGGCGGCGCTCCGGACGAAGCACGGCTTCTCGGATTGGATCCTCAATCCGATCCGCGGCAAGAACCCCAAGATCATGCGCCTGGTCCCGCGCGAGGCGCAGTAGGACGAAAGCAGCCGGGTCTCCCATGACGGCGCTTCGCAAAGCGCTGTACGCCTCGGCGAGCCTTGGCGTCGGCTCGCTCGACTACATCATCGCCGTCTTTCTTCTCAAGTACTACACCAACTACACCGGCCTCGACGCCATGTGGGCGGGTGTCGCGCTCCTGGCCGGCAAGGCCTTCGACGCGGTGAGCGATCCGGTCATGGGCTTCGTCTCGGATCGGACCCGAAGCCGGTGGGGTCGTCGCCGCCCCTGGTTCCTGCTCGGCTCACTCCCCCTCGCAATCAGCATGATCGGGATGTTCTCGGCGCGTCCCGAGTGGTCGCAGACACAGCTGTTCGCGTGGCTGCTGATCACCAACATTCTCTACTGGGTGGGGTGCACCATGGTCGAGGTACCCCACGCGGCCTACGGCAGCGAGATGACTTCGACGCACGGAGAGCGCATCTCCGTGATGGGCTGGCGTCAAGGCTTCGCAACGCTCGGTCTGCTCCTCGGCGGGGTTCTGATGTTCACCATGCTGGAGCAGGCGGTGGACGCCGCCACCACCGAGGCGACGGCGAGGGGTCTGAGTGGCGAGGCCGTGGCGGAGATCGCCCGGATCGCCCGGGGAGAAGCGCACCGGCAGATCTCCAACTGGCTGGCTTTCTACATCGTGGTCCTCACGGTGATCTCGTTTCTGGGCACCCGCGAGCGGAGCGGTGTCCACCCGCCGCCTCGAGACACCCTGTTCGGCGATTTCGCGGACGCCCTTCGCAATCGTCCCTTTCTCGTGTATACCGCGGCCTTCATCGTCGGGCAGATCGCCGACGGGCTGACCGCGACGCTGGCGCTCTACACCATCGAGGAGTGGTGGGGCCTGGGGGATCCCCACCCGAAGTTCATCCTGCTCGGATACATGGCGATGGCGGCCCTGTCGATCCCCGTGTGGATGCGGGTTGCGGTGCACTTCGAGAAGGGACGCATGCTCGCCGTGGGCACCTTCATGGGCGCGATCGGCCTGTTCGCCATGCTCTTCGTCCCGCAGATCGGCCTCTGGTGGGCCTATGCGAGCTTCTACTTCGCCGGCGTCGGCCTGGGTGTGCGCACCGTGATGGCGATGGCGATCGTCCCGGACATCATCGACGACGACGAGGTGCGGACCCACACGCGAAAGGACGGCGCCTATTTCGGGGTGCTGAGCCTGCTCCGCAAGCTCGCGCGGTCACTCGCCATCGGCCTCTCGGGCATCGGTCTCGCCTTCTTTGGCTACGTGAGCGGCGCCGTCCAGCAGGACGCGGACGCCCAGCGCGGCATCCTGATCATGTTCTGCGCCATACCGATCGTCTTCAGCACCGCCGCCGCCATTCTCTTCCTGCGGTTCCCGATCACCCGGGCGCGGCACGAGGAGACGCTCGCCGAGCTTCAGCGCCGCCGCGGCGGAGAGGAAACCTGAGCGGACGCTCTGACTGGATCAGAACACCTTGCGCACTGGCAGCAGATCCTGGAAGGCCGGCTTGCGCTTCTCCTGCTTGGCTCCGAAAGCCTCCTTGACGTCCTGGGGATGGAACATCCCCGCCTGCCAGGTCGCGATGTAGTTGAGAGCCTCTTCGACGCTGTGGTCGCGGGCGTAGTTGAGCATCTCCTTGGATCCCGAGACCGCGAGGGGCGAGTGCCCGGCGATCTCGCGGGCGATCTCCATCACGCCGGCGAGCATGGCTTCCTGGGTTGGGTAGACCTCGTTCACCAGCCCGATCTCCCGGGCCCGCCGGGCCGGAAGACGGCGGCCGGTGTAGGCGAGCTCGCGCGCAATTCCAGCGGGAATGATCTTGGGCAGACGCTGGAGTGTTCCGACGTCGGCGGTGATTCCGATGTTGATCTCCTGGATGCAGAAGAAGGCGTCTTCGCTGCAGTAGCGCATGTCGCAAGCGGTGATCATGTCGACGCCCCCACCGACACACCCGCCCTGGACCGCGGCGATCACCGGCATCCGCGCCCGCTCGAGACAGGAGAGCGAATCCTGGAGCTGCAGGATCATCTCCCGCAGACCCACCCTGGATCGACCGGCCACCCCGTCGTCCGTGCCGAGCTCCGAGGAGAGGAGCTCGAAATCCAGGCCGGCGGTGAAGTGGCGTCCCGTGGAGGAGAGAACCAGGACGCGGGCCGCCCCCGCGTCGTCGAGCTCCCGGACGATCTCGGGAAGCTCACGCCAGAACTCGCGGTTCAAGCTATTGAGCGCCTCCGGCCGGCACATCCGGAGATGGGCGACGTTCTCCTCCACCTCGACTTCGAAGCAAGAATGACTCATGGGCTGGCTTCTCCTCCATTGACTCGGGCCAGTGAGTGTAGCCGCAAGGCACGGGGACGTTGTTGAATGTTCAACTTTTCGGTGCTTCCGAAAAGTTGAACATTCAACAACGTCCCCGCTTTTTCCCGCGTGACGCGAGCCGGGCGTCGCTCCAGGCTTCAGGAGTCCCGGTGGCTCGAGCTCGATGCGGCAGCCCGCGAGTTGGCTACCTCGGAGAAGAGGCCGGTGACGATGCGCTTGGCGGTCAGATCGGTCTGCTCCGAGAGCTTCGCCTCGTATTCGGCGCGCAACGCGCTCTCGCGCTCCTGGTACTCCCGCTGCGCATCCGCGGACAGCCCTTCGCGCACTTTCGGAGCCACCTGGATGCCGGCCATCTCCTTGAGGTCGGACCACAGACCGAGCCGCTCTTCGGCGAGCTGAACGATCTCCATGGATGCGACCCGCCGATCCAGCTGCTGCTTCGAATCGAGGGTGTAGACGAAGGGCGCCTTGCCATCCCGGTCCGCTTCCGAGAGCTCGAGGTACTCGTGGAACGGCACCATGTTCTGGTCCCAGGAGCCGCGATCCACCTTGGCAAAGTGCCGGGCGAAGCGAGCCTCCGATGCAGCCCAGTCGGCAATCGTCAAAGGGAGCTCCATCTGCTTCTGCTCACCGCTCGGGTCCCGATACGAGAGTTCGTAGATCGGCCAACGATCGGAGCGCGCCGGGTTCCCATCGAGGTCCAGGCGATCGGCGAGGGCTGGCCCGGCGTCGGGATCGTAGACGAGGAAGGGAAACGCCCGGCTCTCGAGGGCCAGGCGGGCGGCGCGTACGGACCCCTCGTCGGCGATCCCGTGCTCGGACGGGCAGGGGGTGTAGATGCTGAAGACCGCCGGACGTCTGGAGGCGAGCCCGCGGAGAACGCCCGAGAGCAAGTGCGAGTGCGATGCTTGAGAGCTCTGCAGGACGAAGCTGGTGCGGTGCGCGATGGCGATCAGGGCGAGCTCCTTTCTCATCTCCTCCTTGCCGTGCTGCGCGGCGCCGTAGGTCGCCATGTCGGAGACCTGCCCCGAGAAGCCTGCAGTGCAGGCCTGGCCACCCGTATTCGAGTAGACCTGCGTGTCGAGCACGATCGCGCGAAGTGGCTTGCCCGATGCCAGCATCCGCGACAGGTTCTGGAAGCCGATGTCGAGCATCGCGCCATCGCCGCCGACTGCGAAGATCGGAGGGCAGAGCAGGAACTCCTCTTCGGTGAACTCCTGCCAGTCGAAGGCGGTAAAGAAGGGATCGTGGATCTCGGGATCGTAGGCGTCCTCGGCCTCGAGCTCGGCCTCGCGAACCGCTCGGAAGGCGTCCGCCATCTTCCGCATCTGGCCCTCGAAGATCCCGATGGCGATCGACGGGGCGTCCTGGAAGAGGTGATTCACCCAGGGGAAGGGATAGGGATTGTACGGATAGGTGCTGGCCCAGACGGACGAGCAGCCGGTCGCGTTCGTCATCGCGAGAGAAGCGCGACCCTTTCCGGTGGGTCCGCTGGTATAGCGCCAGCGGAGGTCCTTCAGCTGTTCGACCAGACGTAGCAGTCTGCTGAGGCGCGATCGACTCCGGTCATCGAGCGCCACCTCCAGGCGCACGGTCGCGTCCCGCTCCACCGCATCGATCTCCGCATTGGAGATCAGGAGACCGCCTACCTTCTCCTCCAGCCTTTCGGTGAGAGCGCCGAGTCGCTCCATGAAGGGCCCGACGCGCTCCTGCATGGATGCTTCCACTGCGGCCACGATCAGATGCATGGCGGTCTTCTCGCCGCACCCGTTGCAGGCGCCGTCTCCCCCCACCATGGCGCCGTAGTTTCGTTTCTTGAGCAGCAGGGTCTGGAGCACCCCGATGCCCTTCTGGTAGTCGCGCACGTTGACGAAGTGGTCGGGCGTGTCGGGAAGCCGGTTCCAGAAGGCCCAGGCCTTCCGCAACCGCTCGTCCATCTTCTCGTCCTGCTTGACGGTGACGAGGGCGCCGTCCGGGCATACGGCTACGCAGAGGTTGCACCCCTTGCACGCGTTCGGATTGACGGTGATCGAAAGCAGGCCGCCGCTTCCCTTCTCTCGGGCCTCGGGCACGGTGTAGAAGGGAGTGGTCTTCGCGACGGGGAAGTCGGCGAGCACGGCGACCAGGCGTCCGAACTCGTCGTCCAGTTGGTTGCGTTGATCGGGATCGAGCGGATAGCGGAGGGCCACGCTTCCGTATGCCTTTCGCAGCGCGTCGTTGAAGGAGCTGGAGGGATCCGCCTCGAGCCGCTTCCGGACCTCGGCGATCAGCGAATCGACCAGCGGGCGCATCTGCTCGAGGCTGCGCCCCTGGCTTCCGAATTCGACTGCGGCCTCCAGCAGCCCATCGATCTCCGTCACCAACCCCGGGATGGCCGCGTCCGGGCACTGGACCCAGCAGTGTCCACAGCCCGTGCACTTCTCCGCGACGAACTTCGGTACCTCCATCCGGATATCGCTCATGTCACGGAAGACGCCGGTGGCGGCGGGAATGGCGCTGAGCGCCGCGAACGGATCGGCAACCGGATCCGCTCCAGAGCGGTACTTCGAGCAGACCTGCTCGAAGAAGCGGCGTCGGTCACCGATGGCCGACTCGGCCCGCGGCTCGTGCAGGGAAGCCGGTAGCTCGGAGACGACCGCTTCCCTCGTCTCGGCCTCCGTCCCGAGCGACGCCCAGTCGAGCTCGCGAACCTCGTCGAAGCCGCGCCGGATCACCCGGAAGTTGTCCTCGACGACCTGCTGGCCGCGACGGCCGAAGCTCTTCTGCAGCTGGCCCCGTATGCCCTCGAAGAGCTCGTCTTCGCACAGCCGCTCGCGCTCGAGGAGCGGCGAGGCCCGGAAGAAGGCCCCCTGGAAGGCGGCGCCCTGCATTCGGAAGCGCAGATCGGGATCGGAGGCCTCGTCCTGGGCGATCGCGAACCCATCCAGGTAGAAGACCCGGAGACCCTGGCGGCGGATCTTTTCCCGAGCCCAGGAAGGGAAGCTCTGCCACAGCGCCGACGGCGGCTGACTGCTCTGGATGATGAAGACACCACCCTGGCGGAGCCCGGCCAGCGGGTTGGAGTGATTGAAGACGTTCGGGTCCGGCGACAGCACCACGTCGACGCTGGTGAGAGCGCAGTTCAGTCGGATCGGCTCGCGGGCGAAGACGGCGAAGAAGGTCGTCGGCTGCCCCTTCTTCTCCGAGCCGTACTTCGGATTCGACTTGACGTGCAGTCCGAGCAGCTGGAACAGGGTGTGGCTGACGCTCTTGCCGACGGTGATCGCGCCCCATCCGCCGACGGAATGGATTCGCAGGGCGAGGGAGCCCTCGGGAAGGAGATTCTCACTCTCGGCCCGCTCGAGGGCGAGCTCGGCCAGGTGGGGATAGGCCTCGCTCACCTGTTGCTGCCAGCTCTCGACCGCCGGCGATCCCGTCCCCCTGCGCGCGAAGTCGATCCCGAGGTAGAACTGACGCCTGCCCTGTCCGTCGGGAAGCATCTGCTCCACGGCGGCGATCAGGTCGCCGGGCTGGGTGTCGCGGCTGCCCAACCCGTAGCAGCCGGAGTAGAAGTCGGGAACCTCATCGGGCTGGAGGGAGGGCAGTGCGGGGTGGGGCATCCGCCGATCGCCAATGCCAGCCCCGACACGCGCGCGGCCATTCTCGACGGCCTTGGAAAGAGCCACCCGGATTTCCCGCAGCAGCGGCGGATCGACCGCCAGGGGCTGGTCGACGCGCTCCAGGACGACCACGCCGCGCTTGCCGCGCAAGAGCCGGGCGATGAGATCGCTGGGGAAAGGCCGAAACATGGTCAGGTTGACCACACCCGCCTTGATACCTCGGGCATCTCGCAGGTGATCACAGACCGCCTCGGCGTTCGGAACCAGCGATCCCTGGCCGACGATCACGTACTCCGCATCTTCCATGCGGTAGCCCGAAGCGCGCGCGTAGCGGCGACCGGTGAGCTCGGAAAACTCCGCGAAGGCCTGCTCGGCGAGCTCCACGATGTGATCGAAGTAGAAGGGGCGCTGGGCGGCGACGCCCTGCGCGTAGCTGTCCTGGTTCTGCACCGGGCCGAACGCCGCCGGGTTGTCCAGGTCGAAGAGCTCCGGGATGCGGCGACGTCGTTCGCCAAAGACCAGGCGCTGCGCGGGCGTCGGCGAGTCGATCAGATCCTCCGGGTCGCCCAAAAACTCCGCGATCAGCTGCGGCTCCGGGAGGCGCAGCGACTCGATCACATGGCTGGTCAAGAAGCCATCCTGGGCGCAGATCCCCGGGTTGAGCGACAGCTCGGCGATGCGGTGCGCAATCAGGTTGAGGTCCGCGACCTCCTGGACGCTCTTGGCGAAGAGCTGGAAGAAGCCGGTGTCATCGATGGAGTGGTAGTCGTCATGACCGCAGTGGATGTTGAGGGACTGCTTCGTGATCGCCCGGCAGGCCATGTTCAGGACGTAGGTCAGTCGCTTGCCCACCGCCGCGTATAGCGACTCGTGCATGTACGCGACGCCCTGCCCCGCCGAGAAGTTCGCCGATCGCAGCCCCACCAGGCTCATTCCGGCGGCCACCGCCGCCGCGGCGTGCTCGCCTTCCGGCTCGAAGAAGATCAGCTGCCGCCCGTGGACATTCGTCTTGCCCTTGGCAACGGCATCGGCCCATCCCTCCCCCATCTGCGTGGAGGGGGTGATCGGGTAGACCCCCGCAGCTTCGGAGGCCGCGGTCTCCATGGCGACAACGGCCGAGCTGCCGTCCATGGCCTGCAGCGTTCCCGGGTACCTGACGGCCTCGTGGAGCCCGGTCGACTCCACCACTCCCGGCTTCCAGCGCTCCGTCTCGGGCGCCGCCGCTCGTTCTTGCCTGATCTCTCGGCTCTGGAGGGAATCTGCCATTGGGGGACTTCAATTGCCTCCGTCTCAGGTCAGCGGGCGCCATAGTTTTCACTTTGAAGAGTGTAAATTCAATAAAACCCGTAGATTTAGAGAGGTAGGTCTGTAAACTATCGACCAAGTCAATGAAGTGAGATAGTAAAGTCTGTAAATTTCGGAGATGCCGAAGATGGCCGAGAAGCCGCGACTGGGTAACAAGGTACGAAAGCTGCGCCTCCGGCATGGACTCACGCAGGTCGATCTGGCGGGTCGGCTGGGGATCTCCGCCAGCTATCTGAATCTGATCGAGCACAACCAGCGGGCCGTCACCGTCCCCCTGCTCCTCAAGCTCGGTCAGCTCTTCGAGATCAATCTGCAGGACTTCGCGGAGGGCGATCGGGCACACCTGCTGGCCGATCTCACCGAGGTCTTCGGGGACGCGCTCTTCGAGGGACACGAGGTGAAGCCAGCGGATCTGCAGGACCTGGTCGCGACCGGTGCGGTGGTCGCTCGGGCCGTCGTCGCCCTGTATCGCGGCTACCGGCGAGCGCAGGATGATGCCAACACGCTTGCCGAGCGGCTCTCCGACGGAGGGCTGCTCTCGAGTACGGAAGTCGTCCACCTGCCCGCCGAGGAGATCACCGACTTCCTGCAGGAGAGGATGAACTTCTTCCCGGAGCTCGAAGCCGCCGCGGAGCAGCTGCGCGAGGAAGAGAAGCCTGCTGCCGGCGACCTTCACCGGTACCTGGCGAGACACCTGACCGAATCACTGGGCGTCGAGGTCCGCGTCGTCCCAGCCCATGCCAGCAAGGGCGCCGTTCGGCGCTTCGACCCGGAGGCCAGGCGTCTCCTCCTCTCGGAGATGATTCCCGTGAGCAGTCGGATCTTCCAGCTGGCTCATCAGATAGGACTCCTCACCCATCGCGAGATCTTCGATGAGCTGATGCGAGACGCGGCCCTCTCGACACCGGACTCCGAGGCTCTTTGCCGCGTGGCTCTGGCCAACTACTTCGCCGGAGCGGTCATGATGCCCTACGAGCCCTTCCTGGCTGCCGCCAGGTCGCTTCGCTACGACATCGAACTCCTCGAAGAGCGCTTCGAAGCCAGCTTCGAGCAGATCTGCCACCGCTTCACCAACCTGAATTCTCCGACCTCCAAGGGCGTTCCCTTTCACCTGGTCCGGGTGGACATGGCGGGAAACATCTCGAAGCGCTTCAACGGCTCGGGAATCCGTCTCGCCCGATACGGTGGAGCCTGTCCGCGCTGGAACGTCCACGAAGCCTTCACGACTCCCGGCCTGATCCGCACCCAGGTCTCCCGCCAGCCCGACGGCCGCACCTACTTCTGCATTGCCCGGTCCCTGCGAAAGGGAGGCGGGGGCTATCACGTCCCCGCCAGCCGCTTCGCCGTGGGGCTCGGCTGCGAAGTCGCTCACGCCCGAGAGCTGGTGTACGCGGATGGCGTCGATCTCGAGAATCCGATGACGATCGTTCCGATCGGGCCGGGCTGCCGCCTCTGCGAGCGGCTGGATTGCCGCCAGCGAGCCTTTCCGCCGATTCGCCACCACCCCGAAGTGGATGAGAACGTGCGGGGCCTCTCGGCCTACGTCTCGGCCAGGCTCGAAGAGCCGCAGCAAGGACCCGGCGCGTCAGGCTAGCTGAGGATCTCCGGCACCTGCCGGATGGAGTCCACCACCCGCCAGGCGCCACTGAAATCTTGCGACGCCGTGAACGGAGTCCGCACCACGATGCAGTCGAGGCCCGCCTCGAGAGTCGAACCAAGGCCGCGGGCGGAATCCTCGATGGCGACGGCCTGGTCCGGCTGGGCGCCGAAGCGCTCGAGCCCGGCGAGATAGGGATCCGGGTGGGGCTTGGAACGCCGGTAGTCTTCGACCGTCAGCACGAATCGGAAGAATCCGAGAAGATCTCTCGACCGGTGAATCAGCTCGAAATCCTCTCTCCGGGCGGTGGTGACCACCGCCATCTCGAAGGAGCGCGACAGGGTCGAGAGAACATCGGTCACCCCGTCGATTTCGATCGACTGGGTCCGGAGGTGCTCCTGGTAGATCGAATTGCGAAGCCCGCGGTATCGAGAGACCTCCTCGTCGGACATTCCCCTGGCGCGGCAGAGATCCCAGCAGGACTGACCACGCGTCATGTACTCGAGGTAGGTCTCCTGCGAGAGCTCGATACCGACTCCTTCCAGCACGTCGCGGGTGGCGACGAAGTACCACTGCTCGGTATCGACGAGGACGCCGTCGTGATCCCACAGGATGTAGCGCCGAGACATCAGCTCCGCTCCGCTGCGGGAAGGTTACCATGACACGCGAACCATGGACACGCGGCTCGAGCGGCGCTGACAGGGTCACGATTCGGATTATCCTCTAGCCAACCGGGAGATTTCCATGACAGTGGTCCGCGAGCGGTTTCGCACCGCTTTGACTCAACCTGGCCTCGTGGTCGCGCCCTTCGTCTACGATGGGCTGCAGGCGAGAATCGCCCAGAAGTCCGGCTTCAGCGCCGTCTACATGACGGGCTTCGGTACGGCGGCCTCTCACGGCATGCCCGACCTCGGGCTTCTGACCATGAGCGAGATGGTGGCGAACGCGCGGCGGATCTCCCGCGCCGTCGAGATCCCCGTGATCTGCGATGCCGATACCGGCTACGGAAATCCGCTCAACGTGATCCGCACCATCGAGGAATTCGAGGACGCGGGGGCCGCGTCGATCCACATCGAGGACCAGATCTGGCCGAAACGCTGCGGATTTCTCGAGGGGAAGCAGGTGATACCCCGCGATGAGATGGTCGAGAAGGTGCGCGCAGCCTGTGATGGTAGACGCGATCCGAACTTCGTGATCATCGCCCGGACCGATGCCTTGCAGGCCGAGGGCTGGGGTGGCGCAGAGGAGAGAGCGCGAAGCTACTTCGAAGCGGGCGCGGACCTGGTCTTCGTGGACGGGATTCGGACGCTCAACGACCTCGACGAGTACGCCCACCGACTTTCGGACCTTCCGCGCTTGTACAACGGCCAGCTGTGCCCGACCGATGAGATCGAGAGCCGGGGCTTCAAGGTCATGATTCACACCGGGACGCTGGCGGTCGCCTATCGAGCGCTTCGCGATGCGATGAGGGAGCTGCGAGAGGGAGGCCGAATCGCTGCCGCAGAGGATCCCAGCATCTTCGCAGAGCTGCTGAATCTGCTCGATGTTCCAGAGGCGCTGGCTCGCAGCAGTCGCTACTCCGGTTAGCCGTCGACCGTCGGCGGTTCAGCTTCGCGGGTAGCCGAGGAGGAGTGCGCGCTCGATGATCGGCTCGATGAAGGCCGACTTGGCCTCCGCGTAGGCATTGCGTGACTCGAAGCTGGAAGAGCTGAATCCCGACGCCAGTCGACGTTTCTCGCCCGCATACGCCGCGGCTACTTCCGGATGCTCGCGAAGGAAATCCCGAAAGGCGAGGCTGCGGCGTTCCTCCTGGCCGTCGGCTTCGCAGAGATGAATGTGATGCGAATGAGGCCAATCCGAGGGCCGATGCAGAAACGGATAGGTCGCGTCGTCAGGGTGTGGAACATGGGTGTAGCCCAGCGCGACCAGAGGCGGGAGATGCGGCCCCAGAGGATGGAGGACGCGAACCGACACCTGGATGTCGATCACCGGCTTTGCAGCGAGGCCGGGAACGGCGGTGGACCCGACGTGATCGATCCGCTCCGCAGCGGAGCCCAGTGCTCCGCCGATCCGCTTCGCCTCAGCTTCGAAAATGCCTGGCCAGGCGGGATCGTATGGAGAGATGACGATCGAATCCTCAGGGGACATACGATCGCGAAGCTAGCAGGCTGATGTGAAATGCGGACTGGGGATTTCACCGGGCGGATCGCAAGGGACTGCGACGTTAGTCGTGGAGGGCCTGGACGGACACCAGGAGGCGGCGGCAGCCGCTGCAGGCGTGAATCTTCTGAGCCCTGTGGATTTCGCTGGCCCGCATTGTCGGAAGTGCGATGCGACATTCGGAGCAGATTTCTCCGTCGGCGACGCCGACGGCCGGGCGCCGCTGCTGCACCACGCGCTCGTAGTGAGCGAGGAGGCTCGCCTCGAGGCGCTGGCCGGACTTCTCCCTCCGCTCGAGCAGCGCTTCGCGCTCTGCCGTCAATCGTTTCTCGCGCTCCGATAGCTCATCGAGCTGGGTGGGTGCTCGCTCCTCGGCCCGTTGCAGGCGATCCTCCGCCGCGGACAGCTCCCCTCGGAGCTGGTCGATGGACTCCATCAGCTCGAGGGCCCGAGTCTCGAACTCGGAGCTCGCCGTGCCCGCGTGCTCGAGCTCGTGCTGCAGAGCCTCGTAGGCGTGGGGCGAGGTGACCTGGGCGCTCTGGGCGTTGAGGCGCTGGAGCAGCGCTTCCTGCTCGCGCATCTTCCCCTCGAGACGCCGCTCCTCCACCTCGTCGCCTTCGAGCGACTCCTTGGTTTGCGCGAGGGTTTCCCGGGCCGCAACGATTTCGCGTTCGATGGCCTCGCGCTCTTCGGGGATCCGGGCCAGGTCGCTGCCGACGGTTGCGAGCTCCTCGTCGATGTCACGGAGGACGATGAGTTGACGCATGTTCTGCAGCAAGGGGGGCTCCCGATCGACCCTCTATTCTACCCCCATTCGGGGCCGAGCGAGACGTCAGAATCATTTCGCCCGCGATTTTCCTCCTCCCGGGCGCGGGCGCCCTCCCGTCGCGGCGTGGCAGGTCCGGCGTGCCGGAGGCCATCGCGAATCAGGCCTCAGCGACCTCTGGAGCCACCGGCGCAGGTCAGCGAGATGGCGCGGGCCAATCCGTCCGTGGTAGCTTCCGCCGGGAGGTTCGAGTGCCGGAGCGGAAGTCGG
The DNA here is from genome assembly GCA_963722885.1 of uncultured delta proteobacterium. Classification (GTDB taxonomy): domain Bacteria; phylum Myxococcota_A; class UBA9160; order UBA9160; family UBA6930; genus CAVXZE01. The sequence continues at coordinate 50,152 of CAVROS010000034.1, read as the reverse complement.
CGTCCTCGCCACGCGACCCGGTGAGAAATACAGGCTGGATCGATGCACCGTTCTTCCTCCGCACCCCGGCGCGTCCCGATGTTCGGCGTTGCGGATCGGCGCGCGCGCTATACGGAGCGCGAGGCCGCATACGCCGTCGTCCTCGACGCCGATCGGCGCGCTGCGGTCGTCCACGGGCGGAGTGGAATGTTCCTCCCCGGAGGAGGCATCGAAGCCGATGAATCGGCCGAGGAAGCCGTTCTCCGAGAATCTCTGGAGGAATGCGGCAGGCCTCTGGAAATCATTCGGACGATCGGTGAAGCCATCCAGTACTGCCACTGGGAGACAGGGCCCTTTCGCGCGCACCACCGATTCTTCGAGGCACGATTCCAGGGTCCAGCCTCTCAGCCGGGTGAGTACCAGCTGTCATGGGTACACATCGACGAAGCGTGCCGCTGGTTCCGGTACGAAAGCCACGTCTGGGCAGTCCGGACGCTTCTCGCTCGAAGCAGACCCTGACCCGCCGTGAGGACGCGGCCAACGACCAGAGGCTCTTCTGATGCTAGCCGGACACTACAGCGCCGCCTTCCTGGCCAAGGCTGCTTCTCGACGCGTCCCTCTCTGGTCGCTGGTCCTTGCGGTTCAGCTCGTCGATGTCGCCTGGGGGATCTTCGTCCTTGCCGGCGTCGAGCACGTTCGCTTCGACGAGTCGCTCCCCTCGAATCCACTCGACTTGTACTACATCCCCTACTCCCACAGCCTTCCATCTACCCTGCTGTTGGGGATCGGCGTCTTTCTTGCCGCCCGTGCCTGGCTCCGCGAGATCCGACCCGCGCTGGTTCTGGCGCTGGCAGCGACCTCGCATTGGTTCCTCGACTTCCTGGTCCATCGCCCCGACCTGCCCCTTTGGGGTAACTCGCACCCTGTCGGCCTTGCGCTCTGGAACCAACCGGTGACGGCCTTCCTGCTGGAGCTCGGTCTGCTGCTGGGCTGTGCGGCCGTCCTGGTGCGCTCGACCGCCCTTCCCCGAGCCAGCCGCACTCCCTTCTTCTGGTTGCTCGGCTTTCTGGTGGTCTTCCACGCGGGGTCCCTCTTTGCTCCGACGCCGCCCGGCCCGGCCACCCTGGTCGTCTCAGCGCTCGCCCTATATCTGGTGGCGGTGTTCTGGCGAGACGGGTGGACACCGCCGCCTAGCCCGAATCGCTCACTGGAGCTCCCGTTCGAGCGACCGGCAGCGAGGGAGCAGCTTCCCTCCGAAACCCGCGGAGTCGGCTTGCTCTCGAGCGGCCACGATGAACCGGGGAGTCCTTGGAGAATCGCGACCGCGGGAGGCAGCTCGAACTTGACTGCGAGTCGACTTCCTCGTTCCATCGACGCGCTCACTCTCCAGGTTTCCACCCGAAGCAACGCGTCACCTGATAGAATGGCCGCGTCACTCACTGCATGTGGAATTCCCGTTGACTGGAACTGGCGGACGAGGAGGCGGACGATGAAGAGCGTGGGCGCGTTGGCGTTTCTTGCGGTGGCGGTGCTGACCTTCGCCTCCACTCGACCATCCGCTGCAGACGTCACGATCAGACCCAAACAGGCCTTCTGCGAAGCAGGACAACTCTGCACGGTCGACGTCTGGGCAGATTCCAACGTGATGTTGGGACGGCTCGCCGTCGTGCTGAGATTCGACAACACCAAGATGACCGTGGACAGCGTAACGAGCGGCGGGTTCATGCCGACCCAGCTCCATGCACAGTCCTTCAACGACGTCTGCGCGCACACGATCTACTGCGACGCTCCACAGAGCTGCGGAGAGGTCCAGTTCATCGGAGGCGATACGAGCAACAGCACGATCGGATCGGGCGTGCTGTTTCGCGTCAACCTGTTCGCATACGCCGATACCGTGCTGACCTGGGGACCGTGCTCCAACTGGTGCAACCCCCCGTACTACTGCGGAAGCATTGGTGCGTTCGCCGGTTCGTACGACGGCACCACGAGCTACTCGATGGCCTACGCGCCCCAGGGCATCGGTTACAGCGGGGGGCCGCTCGTCGACACGGACGGCGACGGACTCCCGGACGTCGTCGAGGACTACTTCGGCCTCGACAAGTACGACATGGACAGCGACGACGACGGGCTGGTCGACGGGCACGGCTTCAGTGAGGACCTCAACAACAACGGCGTGGTCGACCCGGGTGAAACCGACCCCCTGGACCCCGATACCGATGATGACGGGATCTTCGACTGCACGGAGAAGGGTCTGACGGCACCCGAGACGACGGATACCGACCTTTCCGCCGGCTACTTCGTTCCCGATGCCGATCCCGGCTCGATGACCGATCCCACCAAAGCCGACTCGGATGGCGATGGCGTCCCCGACGGGATCGAGGACGCCAACAGAAACGGTGCGTACGAGCCGGCGGCGGGCGAGTCGAACCCGGGTGACGCCGCATCACAACCCGACCCCGCGCCCATCAACACCTCCGCGCGCGTTCTGCTTCTCGGCGACGGTGACGCCGAAGACCAGGTGCAGGCCGCGCTCGAGGCGGCCGGCCACACCGTCACCGTGGTCGAGTACTACTATGACTGGGATGGGGTGACGCCGGACGTGGACGACTTCGACGTCGTCGTGCTCCTCGACGGCGACGCCTACGGAGAAGAGCTCCAGGAGGACGCGTCCTCGGCTCTCCAGTCCTTCGTGGCCAGGGGCTGCGGCCTGGTCATGACAGAGCTGACCGCGTACGACGTGTGCGAAGAAGACAAGACCGGAGCCATCGCCGACCTCCTGCCAGTGACCTCCACCCCCGACTGTGACTACGACGACGATCTCACCTGGTTGGTGACCGGCACCCATGTGCTTACGGATGGGGTGCCGTCCAGCTGGACCGACGGCACGAACTCGAGCCTGGTTGAGCCGAAGCCCGGTACGATCGTCTTGATCCGATCATACCTCGACATTCCTCTGCTCTCCTACAGCACCGAGGCAGGGGGCACAGTCGTCCACTTGAACCACGGCATGACCTACTACACCTCCACGATCGAACCCAATGCGCTGCAGTTGATGGTCAACGCCGTCAATTTCGCCTCCTACTCTTGCCCGGCATCGACGCCCAGTCCGACGCCAGCGGCAAGCTCCAACGCCGACACCCACTCCGGCGCCCACGGCGACACCTACCGCCGCCCCGACCCCGACGGCAGCCCCCACCGCGGCTCCAACGCCGACACCCACTCCGGCGCCCACAGCTACACCTACAGCCGCCCCGACCCCGACGGCAGCCCCCACGGCGGCTCCAACACCGACACCCACTCCGGTGCCGACGGCTACGCCTACAGCCGCCCCGACCCCGACGGCAGCCCCCACGGCGGCTCCAACGCCGACACCCACCCAGGTGCCCACGGCTACGCCTACAGCCGCCCCGACCCCGACGGCAACCCCTTCGGCGGCTCCAACTCCGGCACCCACCCCGGTGCCCACAGCGATACCTACGGCCGTGCCGACCCCGACGGCGGGCCCCACGGCGGCTCCAACTTCGGCACCCACTCCGGTGCCCACAGCGATACCTACGGCCGTGCCGACCCCGACGGCAGCCCCCACGGCGGCTCCAACTCCGGCACCCACCCCGGTGCCCTCGGCCACACCTACGGCCGTGCCGACCCCGACGGCAGCCCCCGCACCTCCACTGTCCGCGAAACAGCAGAAGTGCGTCAACGCGATGAACAGGGACGGTCAGAAGGTCGACATGATGCAGCTCAAGGAAAATGGGAACTGCCTGAGAGACCACCAGAAGGGCAGGCTCACCATGAGCGTCGAGGCATGCACGACAGCCGACAGAAAGGACAAGGTGCTGAAGGCCGAGGACAAGACAGTGGCTGATGACGAGGAGCTGTGTGTTCCGCTCAGCCCGCCCCCGCCCTTCGCCTACACCGGTGCGGCGACCGTGAACAATGCAGCAGTGGCCGGGCCTCTGGACCTGATCCACGCCATCTTCGGCGATCCGATCGACGACGGCGACCTCTTTGCGAACGCCATCGACAAGGACGCGGCCAAGTGCCAGAAGGAGTTGCTCAGCCGAGCCAACAGGCTCGAAGACGCCGTCCTCAAGGAGCTCAACAAGGCCAAGAAGCAGGCCATCAAGGAGCCGGCGGTCAACTCTGCAGCGGCTCTCGAGACGGCCCTGGCCGCGGTCCTCACTTCGAACCACAGGATCGCGAGGAAGGAAGAGTGGCTCGTGAAGAAGGTCGACAACAAGTGCGCCTCGCTTCAGGCCCTCCTGAGCACGATCTTCCCTGGCGCCTGCGCGGATGACTCGCTGGCCGAGGTCGAGGGCTGCGCGATCGCGGCAGCGCGCTGCGTGGCGTGCCTGAAGATGAACGCGTTCGACGACCTGGACCTGGACTGCGACCAGGCGGACGACCGGAATGTCAACGGGAGCTGTCCGCCAGCGGCTCCCTAGCCTGCACTTCTCAGCAGCTCGCTACTGCGGGCGGCGTCGATCGCGTCTATCCGAGACCGATCAGCGGACCGGCGAGAATCAGGATCACCACCTGGACCAGCCAGCCGATCAGGCAAACGCCGACGGCTCGCCCGGTGCTCTTGTAGTCGAGCGCCTGACGGACTGCGACCACCATGGCGACGAGCATCCAGATGCCGCCGATCAGAAAGACGGGGGCGGCGAGACCCGGGACGATCCCGAGGACCCGAATCACGCCGGGCGCGCTGGCGAAGCCGATGGTGCGCAGCAGCTGGCCGTAGTCCGCATTCGTCTGCGGCTCGGGGAGCAGCCGGGTCCCGATGATGTAGGTAAGGAAGGCCCAGACCAGCCAGCCGACCAGGGCCACGATGGTGCCGGTGACGATTCCAGACGCGCCACCGCTCCCCAGGGCTCCGATTCCGGCGGCAAGCGACGCCAGAACCACGACGATCGTGGCCTGCGTCGTCGCGCCGATGTCGGCCTCGACCTCCTCGTAGAGCTGGACGTCCAGCTTGGCAGCGCGAAACATGCGATCCCAGATACTCGCCATGATTCCGTCCCCCTTTGGGTCGAGTATATAGGCTCCGGAGCGAATGAGAACACCCCAGATGACACCGAGGCGTTCCGGTGCGTTAGGCTTCCCACCAGCTGCCAGTGAGAGCCCGGAGGGCACGCGGCAGCGACACGGATCCGCGTGGAGGTTGGCGATGAGACGAGCGGTTGGGAGCGCACGTGGCGTCTCTGCTCTTTCTGGCGGCGTGTGGCTCGGGTGAACCCGGAGAGATCATCCGCACCCCCGACGAACGATTCGAGAGCCTCTACGGGTTCGATTACGCGCCGCACTACATCGAGATCGCTGGACTGCGCATCCACTACGTCGATGAGGGCCCCAGGAACGCGATGCCCGTTCTGCTTCTGCACGGCGAGCCCAGCTGGAGCTACCTGTATCGCGAGATGATCCCGGTCATTACCGAGGCGGGCTACCGGGCCATCGCGCCAGACCTGGTCGGCTTCGGCCGCTCGGACAAGTACGTGCGAATCGAGGATTACTCCTACCAGATGCAGGTAGACGTGATGTCGGAGCTCATCGACCGGATCGACCTGCGAGAGGCCACCCTCTTCGGCCAGGATTGGGGTGGCCTGGTGGGCCTGCGTGTCCTTGCGGAAGCTCCGGACCGATTCAGCGCGATAGTCGTCGCCAACACCGGTCTGCCATTGCCCACCGCTGAGAGCTCCGCGCCCCTGCCGTTCCTGCTCTGGCGCTTCTTTTCCCGCTGGACGCCAGTCTTCCCAACCGGTCGAATCCTCAACGCCGGCACCGCGACCGAGTTGTCGCCGGAGGTCCTCGCGGCCTACGAAGCCCCGTTCCCGTCACGTCGATACCTGGCCGGGGCACGCATCATGCCCTCTCTGGTCCCGATCGATCCGGAGGATCCGGCCGTGCCGGCCAACGCAAAGGCCTGGGAGGTCCTCCGCCACTGGCAGCGCCCCTTGCTGACGGCATTCAGCGATGGCGATCCGATCACCCGGGGTATCGAGGCGACTTTTCAATCCCAGGTTCCCGGGGCGCGGGGCCAGCCTCACGTGACCATCGAAGGCGCCGGCCATTTCCTGCAAGAGGACAAGGGCGAAGAGCTGGCGGTTCTGGTCGTGGAGTTCCTGCGCCGTCTCGAGCGTGCCTCGGGGAGCTGACCCGCCCGATCTGGAGAGCACCGGGCACCTGGTCGGCAGTCCGCTCCCGGCAAGGAGCCAGCAGCTCGAAGAAGATCGTTGTGCTCCCGGGAATCGGTCTGGAGTGGGGCAGGGTATTCGTGGTTCAAGCCGCCGCCGAGAGCCGGCTCGAACTGGCCAGACCCTCGCCCCCTCGGGTAAACTCCCGATATGGCAGCTGAAACGGCCATCGCCCAGGGCGTGCCCGACGCGCCGCAGAGGATCGGAGCGGCCTCTCGACTCGAAACCGATCGGGAGGGGCGACCGGTCAGCGACCGGATCCTGCGGCTGCGACGGCGGCTCCTGAAGGAGACGCCGGTCGTCTCGATCGAGCGGGCAAGGTACTACACGGAGCACTGGCGCTCGACCGAGGAGAGCGGCCTGGCGCCGGGCATCCGCGTGGCGCTGGCGATGAGGCACGTCTACGAGCGCATGCACCACCAGGTGGACCCGGACGACGGGATCGCGGGCGCCTGGACCGAGAACCCGATCGGCATCCCGCTGGATATCGAGAGGGGGCTCTTCAACCGCGTCTTCGCCATCGAGTGCAGCCGGCTCTCGATGCTCTGGTTCCAGGCGAAGGCGAATCTCAAGTTCTTCGCATTCATGCTCCGTCGTGTGGGACCGCTGGCGCTCTACCACCGCCTGAAGCAGCTCAAGGCGTTTGGCGCTGCGATGCCCAGCATCGGTCTCGAGACGATCGACAGGCGCAAGGTGAATCCCTACCGCATCGATCCGGAAGACCGGCGCGTGCTCCAGCGCGAGCTGCTTCCGTTCTGGGAAGGGCGCACGATCGCGGACCTGCTGCCCGAGGCGCTGCAGGAAGCCGGCACCTACGGCGGTGACCTGCTGAGCTTCACCGCCTCGCTGCCGCCCACCAATTCGCGCAACGAGACCATCATCTCGACCGCCGCGGCCATGGGTACCTGGCAGGGTCACCTGGTGCTGGACCACGAGACGCCGGTGCGCAAAGGGCTGTTGGCGATGCGCGCCGAAGCGCGCGCTGCACTCGCGGCGAAGCCCGCGCCCGATCCGAAGGAACGCGACTTCCTCCGCTCGCTCGAAATCGCTCTCGAGGGCGTCATCGTCTTTGCCGAACGCCTCGCCGACCGCGTGCACCAGGAGCTCGAGGACACCACGGATCCGGCCCGTCGCGCGGAGCTCGAAAAGATCCATCGGGACTGCCGCGTCGCGCCCCTGCATCCGGCCCGCAGCTTCCGCCAGGCGGTCCAGGCCTACTGGACGGTCAAGACGGCGATCGAGCTGGCCATGCCGTTCAACGTGCACGCCCCCGGCCGGCTGGACCAGCTGCTCGGATCCTACTACGAAGACGACCTGGCGGCCGGCCGCATCACGCGCGAGGAAGCATGCGAGCTGCTCGAAGAGCTCTTCCTCAAGGTGATGAGCCACAACATGCGCCCCTATTCGAACTACAACGGCGCGTTCGCACAGCGATTCGAGGGCTCCGAGCCCGTCACCCTGAGTGGTCAGACGCCCACCGGAGCGGACGCCACCAACGATCTGACCTACCTGATGCTCGAGGCGGCGGATCGCTCCCGGGCGGCGCTCAACTTCGTCGTGCGCACGCACGCGGGCTCGCCCCCAGCGCTCTTCGACGCCGTGGCGGCGGTCCACGCTCGCGGCTGCTCGAGCGTGTCGATCATGAACGACGCCGTCGCCATCGAGGCCCTGCAGAGGCGCGGATTCAACGAGACCGATGCCCGCGACTACGCCATCACGGGCTGCGTGGACATGTGCGCACCGGGCAAGACCGGCGGCGAGGCCTTCTCCGCCCTGCTTCTCTGCCGCGTGCTGGACGCCGCGCTGCGCAACGGCGATTCGCAGACGCTGATCGGAACGGTTCGAGAGGTCGGGCCGCGAACCGGCGATCCGGACACCTTCACTTCGTTCGACCAGCTCGTCGATGCATTCGTCGCCCAGGCGGAACACGCGGTCGAGCAGATCGTCAAGGCGTCCCGGATCCGCGACGCGCTCTACGCAGACTGCCTGCCCGCGCCGCTGATCTCCGCCTTCATGCAGGGCTGCCTGGAACGGAAGCGCGACGTGACGCGCGGCGGCGCCCTGTACGACCTCGAGGGGATACTGTTCATGAACAGCATCGCCAACGTGGTCGACTCGCTGCACGTGATCCGCACGCTCGTCTTCGAGCGGCGGCGCTGCACCTTCCGCCAGCTGCTCGAGGCGATCGACCACAACTTCGTCGGCCACGAGGAGCTGCACCGGGAGATTCGCGCGATCGACAACCGGTGGGGCAACGGAGATCCCGCAACCGACCGGCTGGCCCGCGAGATCACCGATCGGATCTTTGGCGCGACGTATCGGCACCGGACCTACAAGGGCGGGCCGGTCGCACCGTTCGTCAATAGCATGACCTCCCACACCTACGACGGCCGCATCTCGATCGCGACACCGGACGGCCGCCGGGCCGGGACTCCCCTGGCCGCAAGCTGCAATCCCTACAACGTCGAGAAGGCCGGACCGACCGCCGTGCTGCGCTCCGTGGCAGCCCTCGATTTTCGGCACCTGCTCGGCTGTGCCGTCAACATCCGGATCCATCCCTCCGCCATCGGCCGCACCCCGGAGACGCAGCGGAAGTGGACGGGTCTGATCCGCACCTACTTCCAGCTCGGCGGCGTGCAGCTACAGCCGAGCATCGTCTCCACCGAAACGCTCCGCGCCGCGCAACGCGATCCCGACAGCTACGGCGACGTGATCGTCAAGGTAGGCGGGTACAGCGCCTACTTCGTGGACCTGGGCCACGAGGTGCAGAATGAACTCATCGCGCGCACGGAGCACGGGCTCAGCCTGAGGTGGACGTTCGCGGCGTCGTCTTCGACATCCAGCACTACGCCATCTATGACGGGCCGGGCATCCGGTCGGTCGTGTTCCTCAAGGGCTGCCCGCTGCGCTGCGCGTGGTGCCACAACCCGGAGTCGTGGCCGCGCCCTCCCGAGCTCGCATACGACGCGGAGCGCTGCGTGCAGTGCGGGTCCTGCGTCGCCGTCTGCCCGAACGCCGCGCTCTCGCTCGCCGACGGCGTCGTATCGCGCGACGCGGCTGCCTGCACGCTCTGTGGACGGTGCGCTGCCGCCTGCGAGGCGCACGCGCGCGAGCTGATCGGCCGAGAGCGGACGGCCGCCGAAGTGGCGGACCTGCTTCTACGCGACAAGCCCTTCTACGACAATACCGGAGGAGGAGTGACCGTCTCCGGCGGCGAGCCGACCGTCCAGCATCGGTTCCTCCTCGAGTTGCTCGCTCTGCTGAAGCAGCGCGGCGTTCACACGGCCCTGGAGACCTGTGGCCACTTCGACGCAAGCTTGATCGCCGAGCTCACGGCGGTCGTGGACCTGTTCTTGTACGACGTGAAGCACATCAGCGGTGAGGCGCACAGCGCCCACACCGGGGTGGACACCGAGAAGATCCTCTCGAACTTCCGCACGCTCCTGGAACGCGCGGGCTCGGATCGCATCATTCCGCGCATTCCGCTGATTCCCGGTTTCAACACCGGCGCGGACGCGTTCGACGGGATCCTGGCCTTCCTGCTCGATTCCGGCTACCGCGGCGCGGTGCATCTGATGCCGTACAACAAGATGTCCCGCACCAAGTACCACAAGATCGGCAAGGACGAGAGATATCGCGACATGGGCACCTTGGACGACGAGGTCCTCGAGCGGTGCGTCCGCGCCATCGAGGCGCGCCACCTCACCGCCGTCTGCAACCACTGAGCCTCAAGAATCAGGCCGCCGGGCCAGCTCCAGAAAGAGATGCACCACCTTCCATCGGGGGTGCGGGTAGGTCCCCGAGCGAAGGAAGCCGAGCTTCTCGAGAACCCGGAGGCTGGCGAGATTCTCGGGATGCACGATGGCGACCAGGCGCTCTGTCTGGAGACTTCGAAGCCCGACCTTTTGACGCATCCGAGCGAACGGGCCATCATGGGCTACCCGCCTGAACGAGGTCCCCATGGCCGACACGCGTCTGCAGGAACGACAGCAAGCCCTCGAGGACGCCTTCTACCGGGACGACACCGAGACCTACCGCCACCAGCTCGAGCCTCGCAAAGCAGAGGATGACGCCTTCGAAGACCTGGCCGCGGCCTCGGGCATCAGCGACGAGGCGGTTCTGCGCAGGCTCGCCGGACTCGGCATCCGAGCCGACACGCTCGCGGCCCTCACCCTGATCCCGCTGATCGAGGTGGCCTGGGCCGACGGGAAGATGGACGCCAGGGAACGGGAGGCCGTCCTCTCCGGCGCCGAATCGACCGGCATCTCCAAGGAGAGCCCCAGCCACGGTCTGCTCCGGATCTGGATCGAGGACCCTCCTGCGCCCGCCCTGGTGGACGCTTGGAGCGAGTTCATCAGCGCGCTCTGCCGCGACTTCAGCGAAGAGCAGAGAGGCCGCCTCCAACGCAACATCCTGAGCCGCGCTCGCAAGGTGGCCGAAGCGGCGGGGGGCTTCCTCGGCCTGGGATCCAAGGTCTCGAAAGAAGAGAGCGCGGTGCTCGAAAGCCTCGAGCGCGCCTTCTGGCGCTGAGGCCCGGGCCGCGCTTCTCACCGGGCCCGGCCAGGAATGCGGGCCAGACCTCAGTAGTGCGCCGACTCCTGGCTGACGTCCACCTTGCCCTTGAACGCCCAGTACACCCACCCGGTGTAGCCGATCACGCAAGGGCATGCCGATCAAGGCGATGATGAACATGGCCTTGAGCGTCAGATTGCCCGACGAGGCGTTGACGAGGGTGAGGCTCAGCTCGGGTGCGCCGAGAGCGGGCACCATCCTGGGAAAGAGACCGGCGCCGACCTGGGCCCAGATCGCTGCGATCGAGAGGCTCGAGCAGAGGAACGCGCGGCCGGACTCGCCGCTGCGGTGCAGGAAGAGCGCGCCCGAGATGAACGAGAGCACCGCCACGGGGATTGCCCACAGCATCGGGAACGCACGGTAGTTGTCGAGCAGATGCCCCTGCGTGATGACCGTGACCGACCGCTGTGACCACGAACAGCGCGAGATAGACGTATCCGGCGGGCCCGACCCAACCCCTGGCGCGCTCCTCGAGGTCACCGCTTCCCTTGATCACCATGTAGAGCGCTCCGTGGAAGGCGAGCATCGCGAGGCCGAGCACGCCGGTCATCAAGGCGAACGGATTGAGCAGCCCGAAGAAGGTGCCGGTGTAGTTGCCCGCCGCATCCAGGGGAATGCCGCGAAGGATATTGCCGAGGGCCACGCCGAAGAGCACGATCGCGACGGTGCTCGAGACGGAGAAGATCACGTCCCAGGCGCTGCGCCAGCCGGGCGAATCGACCTGGCTGCGAAACTCGAAGGAGATCGCGCGGGCCATCAGCACCAGCAGCACCAGCATCAGCGCCAGGTAGAAGCCGCTGAAGACCGAGGCGTAGACGGCGGGGAAGGCCCCGAAGAGAGCGCCACCCGCGGTGAGCAGCCAGACCTCGTTGCCGTCCCAGACGGGCCCCACCGCGTTCAGCATCGCGCGCCGCTCGTCGTCTCCCTTGGCGCGCAGGTGCCAGAAGCCGACTCCCAGGTCGAAGCCGTCGAGGATCGCGTAGCCGACGAACAGCACACCCACCAGGAAGAACCAGATCACCTGAAGCGCAGTCATCCCGTCACCTCCGCACCGGAGGGCGGCTGCCCGCCGACTGGCTCCGGCCCCTTTCCGATCGCCTTGCCGAGCAGGAACAGCCAGAGGACGAACATCAACGCGTAGACGATCGCGAACATGATGAGCGACGCGAGGATCTCGCCCGCGGAGACCGATGGCGAGGCCACCTTGGCGGTTCGCATCGCCTCCACTCCGTACACGACCCAGGGCTGCCGCCCCACCTCGGCCGCCACCCATCCCAGCTCATTGGCGATGAAGGGCAGCGGGATCGACAGGTACAGGATGGTGAGGAACCAGCGGCTGTCGAACAGCAGCCCGCGCCAGAGCAGGAAGGCCCCCAGCACGGCAATGCCCGCGAAGTAGAAGCCCAGCAGCGTCATCAGGTGGAAGGGGTAGAAGGTCAGCGGAAGCGGAGGCCAGTCCTCCTCGGGGAACTCGTTCAACCCCTGGATCACGGTGTCGGGATTCAGATCGAGGAAGATCGACATGAAGTTGGGAATGCCGATCGGGAAGTGGACCTTCTTCTCCTCGCGGTCGATGATCCCGAAGACCATCAGAGTCGGGTTTCTCTCGGTCTCGAAGAGGCCTTCGAAGGCCGCCATCTTGGCCGGCTGCGTCTTCCACACCTGGTGCCCGTGGTAGTGCCCGAGCTGGATCTGGAGGACGGACTGCCACGACGGCGAACATCAGGGCCACCTTGAGGGACTGTCGGGCGAACCCCTCGAACCTGCCCTTGCAGAGGTACCAGGCGCTGATCCCCATCACGAAGAAGGAGCCGGTGATGATCGGCAGCGGTCGATGGTGTGGAGGAAGCGCGGCAGGGTGGACGGGTTGAAGACCGCGGCCCAGACGTCGGTCAGCACCGCCTGACCGGTCACCGGGTCGATGGCGAACCCGGCGGGTGTCTGCATCCACGAGTTCACCACGATGATCATGAAGCCCGACATCGTCGCACCCGCCGCCACCAGGAGCGAAGCGAGCCAGAGCACGCGGTCGGAGAACCTTCCCCAGCCGAAGAGGAGCACGCCCACGAAGGTCGACTCCAGGAAGAACGCCAGGATACCCTCCGCCGCCAGGGGGGCGCCGGCCATGGGGCCGACGAAGCGGGCGAACTCCGCCCAGTTGGTCCCCGACTGGAACTCCATGGTGATTCCAGTGGCCACCCCGATCACGAAGGAGATGGCGAAGAGCTTGGTCCAGAACCGCGCCTGCACCGCATCCGCCGGGTCGCCGGTCCGGCGATACCGGTTCATGAAATAGAAGATGATCCACGCCACACCGATGGTGAGCGGCGGGAAGATGAAATGGAATCATGATGGTCAGGGCGAACTGAATTCGTGCGAGCAGGACCGGATCCATGCCGAATCTCCAGATGCTTTGTCAGCCCGAAGGTTAGGAATCCCTCCGAAAAACGCCATCCGGGAGCCAGCCTGCGAGGAACGCCTCCGAGCTCACTCCCTCGTCAGACGAACGCCGTCGATTCCGAACTGGAAGTAGGGAGCGCGCGCGGCGGGATTGGCGCCGGTGACTTCGAGTCGCATCACGTCTCCGCTCCCGCGCAGCTCGACGGGGCCGAGATCCAACGGTTCTGTGGGGACCACGCCTCGGTTGGACCACAAGTCGATCTCTTCTCCGATCGGAACCCCGTTGAACGACACGGACACGATGCCGTAATCCACCGACCGGGTGAGGATCAGCTCGAGGCGATAGGGGCCCGGCTTCCGCTCTGGAAGCTCCAGATCGATCCAGTCACCCTTCCGGGCGCCGTGGGCGAACATCTGACCGTCCTTGGACCAGCGCCCGGCCGGGAAGTCGGTGGTGGGCTGGAGCCAGAAGGTGAAGTCGCGGCTCCGTCGCGACCACGCGCATGTCCTCCGCTTCGACGGAGACCTCGGCGGCGGGCTGTTTCGTGCGCGTCGGACGCCCGGAGTCCTCCTTCAACACAGTGAGTGCAATCAGGCTGCCCACTGCGAGCAAGGCGATCCACAGAAACGCCTCGGCGAGATCGAGCGCCCGATCCAACCATCGCGACCGCTTGCCCTGCGACGCCGTCTCGTTGCCGTCCCGGTCCTCGGGCGCGTTCCCAGCGCGCCGTGTCTGGTTCACTTCTCCGCTCCCCCTGCTTCCCCTGGCTTCTCTCTCGTCGCCGAGCCGCGGATCGCGAAGACCGCGTAGCCCGCCTCCTCGAGAATCAGCTCATGGTGCTGGCGAAAGTACCCCTCGCTGGCCCCGAAGTCCCTCAGCTCGCTCCTCCCGATGACCGCGAACTCCACGCCGTAGCGCTCCATCAGCTCCGCCGCTCGGGGTCCCCCCTGCAGCATCGCCCGGACGTCCCTCTCTACGGCCGAGTAGTCGATGCCGTAGCTCGCGAGCCAGCCCCGGTAGCCGAGAAGGACCGGACGTCCGCCGAGCGGCGTCACCCAATGGTGGTGGTAGTCCGAGCACAGCACCAGCGAGAGGGGGTCGGAGATCGAACGAAAGGCTTCCGCCAGCGCGATCTCCTGGTTCGACCACATGCGGACCGCGATCTCTGGAGTGCGTGTCAGGCGCCACACCTCGAGGAAGCCCGAAGCGGTGGTGAAGAGGAAGAGGATCGCCGCCAGGCACCGCGAGACGACGCGCCTCTTCGACCACAGGTGCTGAAGGTAACGCGCGACGGGAATGCAGAGCAGAAGATGAGCCCAGGTAAGGAGCTTGGTGTTGTCCCACGCGTATGGCTGGAAGCGGAACAGAAAGCACGCGACGAACAGGACGATACCGCCGATCACCAGGGGATCGCGGTAGTAGCGGAACCGGATGATCGAGACCACTGCAATGGGGAGGAAGACTCCCCAGTTGAGCCACAGAAAGAGCCACAGCGGACCGTGTTTTCCGTAGGTCGGATTCGCGAGCCATCCGGGCTGCCAGCGGATGAAGCCGGCGGTGCCCGCCTGATCGTAGAAGAGCACCAGGAGAACCAGCGAGGACAACGCCGCGGCAGCGGCGAACACCAGCCACCTCCGATAGTGGGAGAGATCGAAGAGGAAGAGCATCCCACAGAGCAGGACCAGCGCCAGATACGAGTGGGCGTGGGTGACCAGGAGGAAGCTGGCGAGGACACCCAACGCGGCGAGCTTGGCATTGGAGACGTTCTCGAAGCCGCGCTGGCGCCAACGCCAGACGCTGATCAACACCAGGAGCGCCAGCGGAACTCCCAGCAGCAGCGCTCGTTGGGGAAGGATCTCGGACGAGATGATGTTGATCCACTCGATCCCGTGTTCCGGAAGGTAGGTGTACTCGCGCGGAGGCAAGCGCAGCAGCCGCAGCGAGGGCTCGCGCGCCAGGTCGGCCGCGAATTGCAGGAATCCGGCGCCGCCATTGGTGAAGAAGAGCGTCGACGCGAGCACCGCCGCGCGCGAGGAGCCCAGCAGCAGCGCGTAGAAGAAGAAGAGAAGGCTGACGAGGGCCAGGGAGGCCGCGATGGAGGGCAGCGACGAAGGCCCAGACCAGCTCCATCCCCGCCCGCATCAGGAGTCCGGAGATCGCATCCGCCAGGAAGGGATACGCGAAACCCCCGGTGGCGAAGACCGGGTTGATCGAGAACCAATCCCCGATCGGCCAGTACGCGAAGACGCTGGCGTAGCTGAAGTGGACGGCCCAGTCCGCCCATACGGTGCGCCATCCCGCGTAGAGCCCATCGCTGCGCTCGAAGAGCATCCGCGGCCAGAGCAGGCAGAAGTAGAGACCCCACGTCGCCAGAACGAACACCAGCCCGGGTGCGAAACCCGTCCCCTGCCTCGATCGATCGATGACGGTCTATCCCCCCGGGTCCGTGATGTCGGTACCCGCCGGCTGCGATGCGACGCTCAGGGTACAACATTTCGGGGCCTGCTCCGACTTCCCCGACACCGCGGCGGGGCAGCGGCCTGCCCGACCAGACCAGGAAGACCAGACGACGAAGATCTGGGCCATGTGCTCCTGCGAGCGCCTGGTATCATGCGAATCCTCACTCGTTGACCGGACTCACTCATGCCCAGCCACAACACGAGATTGCTGCTGATCCTGCTGACGCTCGGAGCGGCACTGCATCTCTTCAGGCTCGGCGAGCCTCAGAAGGTCGTCTTCGACGAGGTCCACTTTGGCGGCTTCGTCAGCGCCTACTGCGGGAGCGGGGAGTATTTCTTCGACATTCACCCCCCCCATGCCAAGCTCCTGATCGCCGGCGCCGCCGCGTTGGGGGGGTATCGCGGCGACCAGTCCTTCGAGAAGCTGGGAGAGCCCTACACCCGCGTCTCGCCCGCCCTTCTCCGCCTGGTACCCGCCCTGGCGGGCATCCTGATTCCCTTGGCCCTGTTCGGCCTGATGCTGCAGCTGGGCGCCTCGCCGATGGCCGCCTTCCTGGCCGGCCTCGCCGTCCTGCTCGACAACGGTCTGCTCCTCCAGACGCGCGTCATCGCGCTGGACGGGATCCTCCTCGTCTCCATCTTCGGCGCCCTGCTCTGCTATCTCGCCGCCGCGAACAGCGCCAACCGTGTCCGGCGCACCGGCTTCGCCCTCCTCGCCGGCGTTCTCGCGGGTCTGGCCGTCGGCAGCAAGTTCACCGGCCTGGTCGCCATCGGGTTGATCGGCCTCTGTATCGCCGTGGAATTCCTCCGGAGGCCTACCTGGAAACGCTTCCGGGTGGCGGCCAGCCACAGCGTGTGGGTCCTCTCCGGCGCCATCGCCGTATACGCCGGCGGCTGGGCCCTCCACTTCGCGCTGCTGACAGAGCCCGGGGCCGGCTACACCTTCGCCATCCCGAAGCGGGGACTTCCTCTCCGACACCGTCCACCTCCACCGCGTCATGCTCGGCGTGAACTACGGACTGTCGGCACCGCACCCGGACTCGAGCCCCTGGTGGAGCTGGCCGCTGATGCTCCGGCCGATCTTCTACTGGGGCGGCTCGAAGGCAACGCTCTACTTTCTCGGCAACCCGCTCCTCTGGTGGGGATCTTCTCTCGGCCTCGTCGTGGTCGCTGCGAACCTCGCCCTGCTGAGGGCAACGGATCTCGAGCTACCGCGCGCGGCGAAGCTCTCCCCAGCTCGGCTCTGGATTCTCCTCGCGGGATACCTGATGGCATTCCTCCCGCTGGTGTTGGTCCCGCGCGTACTCTTCCTCTACCACTACCTGACGCCGCTCCTCTTCGGCTTGTGCGCCGTCCTTCTCTGGCTCGACCACGTGCGTTGGACCCGGCCGGGGACCTGGGCCTCACAGCGTTGGAGCTTCCACGCGGCGATCGCCGCACTCGTGGTCGGCTTCCTCGCGACGAGCCCCTTCACCTTCGCGTTCATCCGCGCTCCAGCGTACCAGCGCGGTGTGCTCGACCTGCTCTCGAGGTAGGCGCAAGGCGGGCCAGGAGGCGAGACGCCGAGGGCTGTCGGCACCCATCTTCGAGCGCCCTCAGCCGTCAGCGCTCTCCGCCTCCCCCGGACCCGGCTCGGCCGCACTCGGAGGACTCCGCGACGATGTAGCTGGCCTCCGGTCTCTGGGCGCTCAGCATCTCGCCGAGAAGCCCGGTGACGATGCACTGGAAGCCCAGCAGCATCAGCATCACGCCGATCACGATGGCGGCGATGTGGGTCTGGAAGGTCTCGCCCATCAGCTTGCAGACGAGCACGTAGGCCTCGAGCAGGACCCCTAGGATCGAAGGGAAAGAGGCCCGATCGTACCCAGGAAGTGCAGCGGTCTCTGCGAGAACCGGGTGATGAACCGAACGGTGAGCAGATCCAGGAGCCCCGTCCAGAAGCGCCTGGGACCGTACTTGCTCTCCCCGTACCTCCGCTTGCGATGCGAGACCCCCTCCTCGGCCACACGAAACCCTTTCGAGAAGGCGAGCTGCGGAATGAAGCGATACATGTCGCCGTAGAGATGGAGGCTCTGCGCCACCGCGCGGCGCATGACCCGAAAGCCGCTGTTGGAGTCACGGAGGTCCAGACCGAAGGTCCAGCGCACGAGCGCATTGAAGACCCGGGAGGGAATCGTCTTGCGGGGCTCGTGCTCCAGGCGCTGCATCTTCCATCCCACGACCAGGTCGTTTCCCTCGTCGAGCTTGGCCAGCAGCTTGGGAACCTCGGCGGGATCGTCCTGGAGGTCCCCGTCGAGTGTCACGACGATATCCCCTTGCACGGCTCTGAAGGCGGCCGAGTAGGCGGCGGACTTCCCGAAGTTCCGCACGAAGCGGATCAGCCGCACACGACGGTCACGCCGCTCGAGCTCGGCGAGCCTCTCGCCGGTTCCATCGGTCGAGCCGTCGTCGACGAAGAGGATCTCGAAGGTCTCTCCGAGAGGCTCGATCGCGGAGATCAACTCCTGGTACAGCTCCTCCACGGATTCCGCCTCGTTGTACGCGGAAATCACGACGCTGTATTTCATCCCGTGTCTCCGGTCTCTGCCCACCGCTCCCCGCATACGATAGCGCCCGCGAGCTGTCGCGGTTCCGGCACCTCCAGCTCTACCCCAGCCTTTGACGACCTGGGCGTCGTCGGGTATTCAAGGACTTCGAGCCCCCTCGCGGACCTGGTGAAGCAAGGACTCGAGGTTTCAGTGCCTTTCGGGAATGTGCTGGCACAGGAGACGCCGATTCCCCTGCGAACCGCCGATGGCGTGGCCGCAACGGTGGGAGGAAGCTGGCTCCAGAACCTGGTCCTCAGGAACGTGGGAATTTCCCATCTCGGGATGAGAGTTCGGGCCCGGGGCGTGATGTCGCTCTGACCAGCCGTCCTGGAGAGGAGGTCCTCGACGCGGGCTGTGGCCCTGGTGTCACCAGCCTCACCCTACCCCGGCAGGGATGCAAAGTCACCGCAATCGACACGAATCCAGCCAAGATCGAGACCCTGAGACTACTGGGGCGCTCACCGGGCCAAAGCCTGGCCCCCCAGCTCGCCACTGTCTGTGACCTGCCATTTCACGACTCTTCCTTCGACAAGGTCCTCTGCGCGGTCGTCCTCGAGCACGTCGAGGACGACCGACGGGCCGTGGCAGAACTCGCCCGTGTCCTCCGTCCGGGGGGAGTTCTGGGGATCACGAAGGGTGCTGACCGTAACCAGCTTTTATCCCGAATTCTGGGCCTCCCTGCTATTCGACCGAATTCTCTCCACCGACAAACCGGGATTGGGGTACATCGCAGTAGCCCGCCGCGATAGTGAGAGCGGCCCTCCGGCGTAGCTGCCCCGATCATAGATTCCTGGAGGCGTAGCCGGAAAATCGACCGCCGCAGCGCGCGCGGCTCTACTCCCCCTGGATCCACCAGCGCTTCGGATCGAACCCGGAAGTACTTGGTTCGAGGAGGGCATGCGCATATTCTGGTTCGAGCAGTTACGTTCCTGACGCAGACTCATTCTGAGGAAGGTCGCCGAAGCCGCAACATCTACTTCATAGACCCCGAGGAGAGGAAAGGCGCCGAGGAGGACAGTCTGATTTCCGAGGTGCATCGGAACAGCCGGCGCATAGTCCTAAGAAGAGGCGGAAAAGAGAAGTGAAGAGCTGTGCCGGTCGGATCGCGTTCGCGGCAGGCCTCGCCCTGGCGATTCTCTTCATCCCGGGGTGCGGAGAGCGGCGCCAGCACGTCGTGCTCATCAGTGTCGACACGCTTCGCCTCGACCACCTTACGCCCTACGGGTACGACCGCAATACGTCGCCCAACATAGACTCCCTGGCTCGCAAGGGTGTGCTGTTCGAAGACACCTTCGCCGCCCACAGCAACACCGCACCCTCACATGCTTCCATCTTGACCGGCCTGCATCCGCCATCTCACGGCATCGTGCGGAACCGATACAAGCTGAATGCCAAGATCCGGACGTTGGCCCAGATTCTCAAGGAGCAGGGCTTCGCTAACGCGGCTTTCGTAAGCGGATACACGCTGCGCAAGGAGCACACCTCGCTCGACCGTGGCTTTGCCGTCTACGACGACCGCGTGACCTTCAAGGTGCCTGCAAACAAGACCTTCGAGCGCGCAGCCGAGTGGCTCGAAGCGCAAGCGCAGATGGAGCAACCCGTCTTCCTGTTCTTCCACTTGTTCGATCCGCACTTCCCATATGACGCTCCCGATCCCTTCACAGGTCGGTTCCTACTAGGTGGTAGTGAGGGCTATCGCTTCGATCCCAAGGAGGCGCTCAAGAGAGTCCGGTCGGGCGAGGTGGTGGGCGGGGAGGCGGAGGAGTTGATTGCTCGTTACGACGACGAGATCGCGTACGCGGATCACTACGTGGGTCGCCTGATCGAAACGCTGAAGGCACTCGGATACTGGGACGAGGCACTGGTGATCTTCGTGTCGGACCACGGTGAGACCTTGACGGAGCGTGTTCATCCGTTCGACCACGGTGGCCGTGCCTACGAAGAGCAGATCCGCGTGCCGTTGATTCTGCGATTTCCGGGGAACCGGTTTGAGAGCCGGCGCATCGCCACGCCCGCTCACCACGTGGACATCATGCCCACAGTGCTCGACTGGCTGGGCCTCGCGGTGCCGGAGAGCGTCGAGGGGTATTCCCTCATGCCGTGGATCGATCCACCTTGGCTCCGACCGCCACCATCGGACGCGGCAAGAGAGCTAGTAAGTTTTGCCCGCCCTGCGCCGCAGCGGACGCCGGAGGTGCGGGGTACTCAGGTTCGCGAGGGATTGATCGCCGCGCTCACGGGACCGCGCTGGAAGCTTATCTCCTACCCGGCCAGGAAGGGCTTTGCCTATCAGCTGTTCGACCTCGTTGAGGATCCGGGAGAGCAGACGAATCTGATCGACACGAAGCCAGGCCTTGCCGGAGCGATGGCCGCGCGCTTGTAGCACTGGAGAGAAGAGACGGGCGCAGCAGCGCCCCGGAAGGTGCCGAAGCTCTCGCCCGATAGCGAGAAAGCCCTCGAGGCCCTCGGGTACGTGCGGTGAGACGCGGAAGCAGACGGAACAAGAGAAGTGAGCCCAAGTCCTGTGCCGAGGCATTGACAGGCGACCAGTGTGCGAGGGCGGCAGCCACAATGCCCGAACGAGGCGCCATACCCGCCCGGAGCAGCGTGTTTCCGTTGGTCCTGTCGGCACTCATCTTCGAGCCCCCTCAGCCGTCAGCGCTCTCCGCCTCCCCCGGACCCGGCTCGGCCGCCTCGGAGGACTCCGCGACGACGTAGCTGGCCTCCGGTCTCTGGGCGCTCAGCATCTCGCCGAGGAGCCCGGTGACGATGCACTGGAGGCCGAGCAGCATCAGCATCACGCCGATCACGATGGCGGCGATGTGGGTCTGGAAGGTCTCCCCCATCAGCTTGCAGACGAGCACGTAAGCCTCGAGCAGGACCCCTAGGATCAAGGGAAAGAGCCCGATCGTACCCAGGAAGTGCAGCGGTCTCTGTGAGAACCGGGTGATGAACCGAACCGTGAGCAGATCCAGGAGCCCCGTCCAGAATCGCCTGGGACCGTACTTGCTCTCCCCGTATTTTCGCTTGCGATGCGAGACTCCCACCTCGGTCACACGAAACCCTTTGGAGAAAGCGAGCTGCGGAATGAAGCGATACATATCGCCGTAGAGATGGAGGCTCTGCGCCACCGCGCGGTGCATGGCCCGAAAGCCGCTGTTGGAGTCACGGAGGTCCAGACCAAAGGTCCAGCGGAGGAGCGCATTGAAGACCCGGGAGGGAATCGTCTTGCGGGGCTCGTGCTCCAGGCGCTGCATCTTCCATCCCACGACCAGGTCGTTTCCCTCGCCGAGCTTGGACAGCAGCTTGGGAACCTCGGCAGGATCGTCCTGGAGGTCCCCGTCAAGTGTCACGACGATATCCCCTTGCACGGCTCTGAAGGCGGCCGAGTAGGCGGCAGACTTTCCGAAGTTCCGCACGAAGCGGATCAGCCGCACACGACGGTCACGCCGCTCGAGCTCGGCAATCCTCTCGCCGGTTCCATCAGTGGAGCCGTCGTCGACGAAGAGGATCTCGAAGGGCTCTCCGAGAGGCTGGATCACGGAGATCAACTCGTGGTAGAGCTCCTCCACGGATTCCACCTCGTTGTACGCGGAAATCACGACGCTGTATTTCATCCCGTGTCTCCGGTCTCTGCCCACCGCCCCCCGCATACGATAGCGCCCGCGAGCTGTCGCGGTTCCGGCACCTCCAGCTCTACCCCAGCCTTTGACGACCTGGGCGTCGTCGGGTATTCACTGAGCCGCACCGCTTCTCCTGTCGGTCTGGAATATTGACGACTGCATTCTCGCTTCGGCGCACTTGCTCATCGTTCTCTCTCGGAGACCGATTCCCGAAGAGAGCTCTCCTGCAAGGACTGATTGGCCTGTCGATTGGTCTGGCGGGATGCTCCGGCTGTTCGCGTGACTTCGAGCACGGCAGGAATCTTCTCCTGATTACGATCGACACTCTGCGCGCTGATTCCCTGGGCACCTATGGCTCCGAAAGGAGCGTTTCTCCCAACATCGATCGTCTTGCGGAGCACTCCATCGTCTTCGAAAGGGCGTATTCCACCGCTCCCTTCACGGCCCCCTCTCACGCCTCGATCCTGACGTCTCAGCATCCGTCTACAACTGGCGTCATCTACAATGGCCATCGGGCCAGAGTCTCGATCGCTGCCAAGAGCACCACCCTTGCCGAGCACCTCGACGAAGCGGGCTTCACTACGGCGGCTGTGGTATCAGCGGGTCCGCTGGACGAGAAGTACGGATTCTCGAGAGGATTCCGGGAATTCACGCGTATCAGGAAGGGGCAGCACAACGACATGGGCGGAGCCGGGGCGTCCGTCAATGCGACGGCCGAGGAATGGCTCCTCAGTCGACGAGAGAAAGAGGAGAACGAGAGATTCTTCCTATGGCTGCACTACTTCGATCCACACCTTCCCTATGTCAGCCCCAGAGAAATGCGGGATGAGTTGGCACTCGATCCCGATCTAGCCGTTAGCCGGCGCAATGCGAAGCGGCTGCCGGAACATGTCGTAAAGCAGTGCTACCGGGCTGAAGTGTTCGAGTCGGACAAACATATCGGTGAAATCCTCGGGCTCCTCGACGAGTATGACCTCTCCCAGGACACGGTGGTCGCGCTGACCGCCGACCACGGGGAGTACCTGCTGGAGCACGGGTTGATCGATCATTCCAGGCTCTACGATGAAGTCCTCCATGTTCCGATGATCATTCATTGGCCTGGTCGAAGAGGCGCGGAACGACGCTCGAGATCTGTGTCCACCATCGATCTGGTTCCTACCCTGCTCGCAATCCTGGGAGTGAAGAACCTGCCTACCGCGCAAGGACGGAATCTGCTCGCCTCATCCGACCCCGACAGGGATCTCCCCGTCTTTGCCGAATGGAGACACTTCGGGATGTTGAACAAGGATCGAAAAGCGAGGTCAGGCGACTTCCTCGTGAGCGTTCAGATTGGCGACACCAAGTACATTCAAGACATGCTCTTTCCCGACTCGAGCTCGTTGTTCGATCTGGCGGAGGACCCCGATGAGTTGCTCGACCGTGGCCCCGAGAACCCAGAGGCTACGCTCCAGATGAAGACGATGCTCCAGCACCACCTCGCCAATGACCTGCCCAACGGATTAATGGGTGTAGAAGACATCCAGATCGACGAGGAGAGCAAGAAGATGCTTCGCGCTCTTGGGTACATTCGACTAGCGGGATCCGCTACTCCACCCGTCCGAGCACCTTCGGGGCGAGACGCTCAAAGTGAGCCCGGGCCCTCCTGCGACCGATAGACGAAGATCTCGGATGGAACCGCGCGCCGAGGTTTCAGGTCGCGTCGGCTGAGCCGGTAGGTCCGCCCCCGGAAGAACCTGTCGAGTGCGTCCTCCGGCAGCTCGCGATCCGCGAATACCGCGATCCGGTCCGCCAGCCCGAGCTCCGGGGTCTTCTCGCCGGATTTCCGCCGCATCGCGGTCTCGAGGACTCCGTTCTTACGGAGACGAAGAGCCTCGATGTGTCCGAAACGGCCCTGGTTCCGCTTCGAGAAGTAGAGAGCGCAGGCGTCGAAGGTAGGGGTGTGGCGCTTGGAGGAGCTGACGAAGAAGACCTGGTCGACCGCTCCCGCAGTGGCGAGCGTGTCGGCGGCCGCTTCCACGAAGGGCTGGTTCCGGTTCCAGGCGGCCAGGGTGAACCGATTCGCCAGGACGTCGTAGCTTCGCCAGGCGCCGAGGGCGACGACGGCTGCGGCGAGGACCCAGGCGATGGCGCGTCTCTTCCCTCCCCGATCTGCCAGTATCTGGAGCGGGAGTGCGGCGATCGGCAGCAGGAACAGGGTCGACGCGAAGATCCGCCGTACGCCGGGCAGCCGAGGAACCAGCGAGGCCACCGCCACCGAGGCGAGGAAGCTCAGCAGGAGGACGGCGAGCCAGCGCCTCTGGAGCGGGCTCATGCATGCGAGCCTTCGCGCCCTTCTCCCTCCACCGATACGATGCCACTGCGAGGACCAGAGCCACGAGCAGAAGGACGCTCAGTTCGGGCAGAAGGTAGGGAAGCCCTCCCGAGAAGGCGTACCAGGAGTCGGCGGAGACGAAGACGTCCCGCAGCGTCGACCGGATCGCAGAGAAATACGGCTCGAAGCGAGAATCTTGCGGTTTGGATGCCCCAGTGGAGAACGCTCGGTCTGGCCTCGACGAGGCGCCGCACCACCCAGACGACACCCAGACTTCCGGCCATCGACGCCAAGAGCAGGATGATCCGCTCGCGGTCCCAGGAGCGTCGGAACAGCAGCAGGTGAAACGCCAGCAGGGGTCCGATGGTCGACCGTGCCGGCCGGGTAGCTGAGCAACGAGGCGGCCAGCAGGAGGCTCAGTAGCAGCACCCGATGCCCGGCCAGCGGGCCGGTGAGAATGTAGAGGGCCGGACCCGAGAACCAGAAGGCGGAGCAGGTGACGGTGGGCACCACCGGGGCGGTGATGAACTGCACGGTCACCAGCACCACGCCCAGGGTGAAGATGCCAGTGAAGCGGCCGAACGCGCGGGCGAACGCCATCCCGTAGAACGCGAGGCCGACGGCGGCGAGCGGAATCGTCACCAGGCGGGCCGCGTCGGGGCCAAAGTCGAAGAGCCGATACGAGATGATGTAGAACAGAAAGGGGATGTAGCTGGTGTCGTTTCCGGAGAGCCGTTGCCCCGTCAACAGCTGCCAGGGTTTGATGCACGCGTCGAGCCGGTCGTCGGCGTGAAACCACTCGGGGATCACGGCGGGCACGAGGGCGAAGCGGGTGGCGCAGAATACCAGCACCCAGGCGCCCAGCAGAAGCGCGAGCTTGTTGGAGGTCAAGCCGGTGGGTCGTTGCATGGAATGCGCGCTACTCCACGTATCCGAGCGCCTTCAGCTGCCGCTCGAGCTCTTCGTCGGGCCCCGAGCCGGAATCGACGTCCGTCGACAGGAGGCCGTCCTCGAGCCGTACGACGACGATGCGCGGCCCGTCCTTCGTCGGGCGCCCGAGCTTCTTCTCGGCGAACTCGGCCGGGAGGAGCCGTTCCTCCTCGGCGTCGGGGACGACGAAGGGACGACCTCCCGGATGCGCTCCGCTGCGTCCCAGCGAGATCACCGAAGTGGGCACCGGGCTTCCGTTCAGCTTCAGCTCCGCGATCACCGGGCCCTCGCCCGTCTCGATGCGAAACCCCATCAGAGCCCTCGACGCCTTCAGCCGTGAAGCGGACCACGCCGCCGCCCTTGCCGAAGTCGAAGCGAGAGCCTTCCCGACCTGCCGTCCGAAGCGGGCCAGAGAAAATCGCGCACGCGGCGCTCCCAGGTGCTTCCGCTCACCAGCTCGAGCGATCCGCTGAGCTCCGGATCGGCCGCGCCGGGGCCCGCGTCGAAATAGAGCAGGTAGTCGCCCGCCAGCGAGCGCGCGACGTGCGCCGCCAGCTCGTCGTGCAGCGCGAGCCCTCGTTCCAGCTCTTGCGCAAAGAGGTTCGAGGTCTCCTCGGGATCCTCGCGGAGGTCGTAGAGCTGGTGATTCTGGGCGGGACGGGGCGAGCGCGGCGAGCCGGATCCCGTCCCACTCGAGTTGTAGATGTACTTGTAGCCGCCGCGTTCGATCGCGAATCGATCGATGCCGTAGAGCAGGCTGCTCGCCACCAGTGCGCGGTCGCCCCGCCTTGCGCATCCCGTGGCCCGGGAGAACAGAGACCGCGCTCTCCAATCCCTTGGAGTCTCCAAGCCCGCGAACTCCAGGACGGTCGGCGCGATGTCGTGGACGGCCACGGCTTCGGAGACCTCCCCTCCCGCTCCTGCAAGGCCCGGCGCGTAGACGACCAGGGGCACCGCCAGCAGCTCATCGTAGAGGGTGTGCCCGTGTTCGTAGGCCTCGTGCTCCCAGAATTCCTCGCCGTGATCCGCGGTGATCAGCAGCAGGGAACGGCCCGGCTGCTCGGTGCTCCGGAAGGCCTCGAAGATCCTCCCCAGCTGGGAGTCGGCATAGGCCAGCACCGCATCGTACAGCTCGCGATACGCGGCGCGCTCCTCCGCGTCGAGCCGCAGCTGGTGCATGACCACGGCGCGGAACAGGGCGAACCCCTGCTTCCCGCGGATCTCCCCGTCCCGGGATCGCTGCAGAAACCGCTCCATGAACGCCGGATTCGGCATATAGGGCCCGTGGGGATCCATCAGGTGAACGAAGAAGAAGCGGTCGTGGCTGCGCGGCTTCGAGAGGTGGGTGACGACCTCCTCCACCGCTGCCTCCGAGGCGTTCTCGGTGCTTCGGGTCCCGTAGTCGATGAAGGTCGAGAAGCCCTGGTGCAGACCGTAGGCAGCGGGTCAGGTACGGGTTGTTGATCCATGCACGGGTCTCCCAACCCGCGGAGCGCAGGCGCTCGGCGATGGTGAGAGCCTGCGCGGCGAGGGGCCTCTTCTCCGCCGCGTTCACCGAACGCTCTCTCTCCCGCCCGGTGTTCGGCCGGCTCCAGGCCGGTGAGCATCGACGCGAACGAGGGCAGCGTCCAGGGCGAGGGAGTGACCGCGCGCCGGTAGCTCACGCCCTTCTTCGCGATGGCGGCGAGGTGAGGAGTCGTCTCACGCTCGTATCCGTGGAGTGACGTGTGCCTGGCGGAGACGGTGTCGAAGACCAGCAGCACCACCGTCCTGCCCGGGTTGCGGCGGCTGGAGATGCGCGGCTGGCTCCACACCATGCCGGCCTCCGGCAGACGCATCAGCGCTCTGGATGGCGACGCCTTCATCTCCCGCCCGCGCGTCAGCAGGCTGATCGTGATGCGCTGGCCGGCGAACCGATCGAGCTCCACCTCGGCGTCGTACCAGCCCTCTCGTCCGTCGCGTAACCTCGGGGACGTGTCCTGATAGAGAGTGACCGTCTCTCCCTGCGCGGTGGTCGCTTCCACCTCGAAGGAGAGAGGAGCCTTCCCGGCCCGCGCCCGAGCGGCCGGAGTCAAGCCGTAGCCGAAGGAGAGCACCGCGCTCTCGGGGACCTCCACTTCGAAGTGCAGGGTGGAGGGAGCCGGGGCGTAGATCGCGTAGCGCAGCTCCCTGGCGCGTGAAGTGGGCCGGATGGGGGAGCTCGAGGGCGACCTTCAGGGGATGCGGCTCGCCGGCGCCCTGGTCCAGTGACTGGAACCGCCTCTGCATCGGCTCGCGGATCGCGGTGAGCCGGATGTCGTCGAACCCGATCTCGCCAGAAGCTCGATGGGTCTCGCGATCGTCCCTGGCGCGACTGAGATCGAAGCTGATCACCATGTGGGTCGCTCTCTGGTCGACCCAGAAGCGGTCGCTCACCCAGGTCCACTGCCCCGAGCTGCGGCGAGCGGGGATCGAGAAGGAGGCGGGTCCCCGGCGGAGCCGCGCCCGCCGCTCCAGCTCGGGATCGGCCAGGACCTCTGCGGCGCGATCGAACTGATCCGCGCCAAGCCGATACAGGATGACCGAGGCTCCTCCGGACTCGACGTCACCCCGGCGCGGGATGCCACGGCTTCGAGACGCGATAGGAGAGCTCGTACGTGCGCGCCGGAAAAACGCGGATCGGGGCGGTTCGAAGGCTCACACCGTGATCCGCCGGCCCGCGGAGTCGAACGGTGCTCCTGCCGCCGGCCGGCGCGTCATCGGGCACGATGGCGATCTTCTTCTCGACCGCCTCGGCATCCACCCCGATGCCCCCGAACGGAGCGAGCCCACCGAGCGTTCCGTCCTCGAAATCGACCGAGAGGAGCGTCTCCACCCTCGGTGCGGGAGGGTCCTCCAGCAGGCTCGCTCGCCAGTCCCTCGAAGCGGGCGGTCTCGAGACAGTCGAACAGGTCGAGCCGGCAGCCCGGCTCGAGCGATCGGGGCTCTCCGCCGCAGGAGGCCAGGGCCACTGCGACGGCGACGGCCAGCCAGAGCCGCATGATCGATCCGAGCGCCATGTCTCCCTTCTTCCGGCTCTGCAGCTTCGCGGCCAGCACAGGAGAAGAGCTGTCCTCTCCTCCGGTCGACCGGATTATCATCACAGGATCCACTACCGTAATCAACCGAGCGGATGATTCGGAGGGCGGCAGCCGAGATGCCGGACCGCGGCGCCACACCCATCCGGAGCAGCCTGTTTCCGTTCCTCCTGGCGGCACTCATCTGTCTCTCGCCCGCCGCCCTGGTCTGGCCCTTCTTCTTCCCCGATCGGCTCGACTACGCCCTCACCAACCAGTCCGATGCCTCCTTCCCCCGGCAGCTGGCGATCTTCGCTCTGGCCTCCTTCCTGCTGGTGGGTTCGTTCTACCTCTACCGCTGGGTTCGCCGAGGGGCGCCGGGGGGTTCGCCGGCGTCGTGGAGAGCACGCGTTCCTGCAACTCCACGCTTCTCATCCTGCTGGCCTGTCCTCCCCTGGCCGCACTCGCCGCTCCCGCCATCGAGTCGAAGGCTCCCTTCTTCACCCTCCTCCTGGTAACCCTCGTCGCGCTGATTGCGGTGACGAGCGTCTACGGCTGGGCGGAAGTGGAGGGCCGCCTCACGACCCGCTGGAAAGGCGCGAGCGGCCGGCGGGAGGCGCTCCTTCTGCTCGCCGTGGTCGCGGCCGCAGGAGCCTATGCCCTGGCTCTGTCCTGGTTCTCCATCCTGAACCATCGCTACCTCAACGTGGCGTCCTTCGATCTCGCCATCTACGACAACCTGGTGTGGAACACCAGTCATGGCCACTTCCTCGCCAGCAGCCTGGTACGCGGCGGCACCCACATGAGTGCCCACTTCGACCCGCTGCTGGCCCTGCTGGTGCCTCTCTACCGCCTGGCGCCAAACGCCGAGACCCTGCTGATCTTCCAGTCGGCCTGGCTCGCGAGCGCAGCCATCCCGCTCTTCCTGCTTTCCCGAAGGGTTCTCGGCGTCGGCTGGATCTCGCTGGTATTCGCGGGGGCGTATCTTCTGCACCCCGCCCTGCATGGGATCAACCTGTACGAGTTCCACTCCCTCGCTCTCGTCGTGCCGCTCGTGGTCTGGTCGATCTACTTCCTCGAACGCGGCAGCTGGTGGGGCTACTGGATCGTTCTGTCGCTGATCCTGCTGACGCGAGAGGACATGGCGTTGCTCTCCTGTGGGATTGGCCTCTACGTCGCAGACTCGCTGCGACGACCCAAAGCCGGGATCGCAACCGTCTTCTACGCCCTGCTGTACTTCTCGATCGTCAAGCTCTTCGTCATGGCCGAGCCTGGCATCTTCATGAGCGGCAAGGGCGATTCCTACGGCTACCGGACCCACTTCGAGCAGCTGATTCCCCGCGAAGGCGGCGGGGCCATCGACTTCTTCCTGACGCTGGTGACGAACCCCATCTTCGCCCTGCGAGTCGCTCTCGAAGAGGCCAAGCTCCTCTACCTCGTACAGATCCTGCTTCCCTGCCTCTTCTTGCCCCTCTTCGCCCGGGGCCGTCAGATCCTGCTCGCGTACGGTTTCGTCTTCTGCCTGCTCTCCTCGAAGATCGGACCCCACTCGATCCACAAGCAGTACAGCTCGGTGTTGCTCCCCTTCGTGATGGTCCTGTTGCCGTACGGGCTCCGCGAGCTGGCGGGTTCGAAGAGACTCGAGGGGTTCGGCCTCGACGGCGTGCGCTTGAGACGCGCCCTGACCGTCGGCGTGGCGGTGGCGGCGCTGCTGGTATCGTGGAAGTTCGGAGCATTCGTTGAGAACCGCTCCTTCCGCGTGGCGCATTGGCGCCCGCCGGTGCACTTCAAGCCAGCTGAGAAATTGGTGAAGGAACAGGCGCGCTACGAGTCCATCGCGGAGCTGGTGGCACTGATTCCGGCCTCCGCATCCGTCTCCGCCACCCGATTTCTGCTCCCCCACGTGACCAACCGCGCGGAGGTCTACATCTTTCCGCGCGGCGGGCACGCCGACTACCTCCTGGTCCAGGCTGAAAACGCTGGGGGAACGGGGTCGGCGCGGGTTCCGCGCGAAGCGAAAGAGCGAGGACTTCGAGGAGATCGGGAGCGGGGAGGGAATCGTGCTGCTCAAACGGGTGCGGCCTGCGAGAACCAGGAAGCGCGGGAAGTGAGATCCCGCTCCCTACTCATCACGAGCTAACCGCCCCGTCCACGGCGCCCCGTTTTCGTGCTACCGCGATCAGCCAAGGAAAGCAGGTATCGATGGCAACGGATGAGAAGTGCCGGGTGACGAGGTCACGCAAGCTTCCAGGAGAGAATTGCTGAACGTGCTCGGGGTGGTTTCCCCAGTTCTTCAGGTACTTCCCCCGGAAAAGATTGCCAAGGCGGAAATAGGGCTCCCAGGGCACGGAAACCACCACGTAATCGCTGGAGGCAGCAGCGATCCGCTCGAGAGCCAGATCGGGCTGGTCCAGGTGCTCGAGCACCTCGACGCACAGCGCCAGTTCGGCAACCGTGCCTTCCGGGTGACCGTCCAGGATGTCGCCCTCGTGGAACTCGAACCGGGGTTCGACGCCCGCGCCATGCGGATGGCCTCGCCGCTGGCGTCGATTCCGACGTAGCGAACGGCGGATAGGACGCGGCGGATCTCGCCGGCGACCACCCCTTCTCCGCATCCGAGGTCGATGATGGTCTTCGGATGGATCTCGACGATCCGGGCGCACAGGTGATCCAGAAACCGCCGAATCACCTTGCGCATGAGCGGATTTCGCGTCTGATACTTCTGGTAGTTGCTCGAAGTCACCGGCCGCTCTCGCCCCGCGATCCCCTGCACCTTCGCCCCTCCGAGGCCAATCGTACACGGAACTGTTACCGACGACGCCAGGCGGCGCGGCTCTCGCGGGTATGGATGATGCTCGGGGCAACGCTTGCACCACAGGCAGGAACTACCGGAAGACTGGCTATCATCCCCACCGTAGCGAGGAGGCAGGTAGCGGGTGGCCGAGGCGAACCGAACGAGCCGGGCGCGTCACGATCGTCGTCCCGGCGTACAACGAGGCCGAGCGTCTCGATCCGGCGGCCTTTCTCCAGTTCGCCGCCGAGCGCGACTGGCTCCGCTTCCTCTTCGTGGACGACGGGAGCCGCGACGGCAGCCGCGACCTCTTCGCGAACATGGAGCGGGAATCTCCGGCGCAGGTCCAGGTGCTTGGCTTCGCAGAGAACCAGGGAAAGGCGGAGGCGGTACGCCGCGGCCTGCTCCTGGCGCTCGAAGCGAAGCCCGACCTCGTCGGATTCTGGGATGCCGACCTGGCGACGCCCCTTGGCGAGATCGATGGATTCGTGTCCCGGTTCGACTCCGACCCCGACCTCGAGATGGTGCTCGGATCGCGTGTGCGGCTGCTCGGGACGGACATCGAGCGGGATCCAGCGCGCCACTACCTGGGACGCATCGCAGCGACTCTGGCGTCCGCCGTCCTCGGCCTCGCGGTCTATGACACCCAGTGCGGTGCCAAGCTGTTTCGTGTGAACGAGACTCTTCGATCGATCCTGGCGGAACCGTTTCTCACGCGCTGGATCTTCGACATCGAGATATTGGCGCGCTGGCTGCAGCTCCGCGCAGCGGACAGAGGGCGGGTCGCGCGATTCATCCGGGAGGCACCCGTGGCGTCCTGGTGTGATGTCTCGGGGTCGCGCCTCAAGCTGCGGGACTTCGCGCAGGTGCCGCTGGATCTATGGAAGGTCCATCGGCGCTATCGAAGCTGATCGCCGCTCGCCTATTTCTCGATAGCGCCGTCAGCCTTTCGCCTCTTCTCGGCGCCGTCAGCCTTCTTCTTGGGCCGGGGCGGAGCTTTCTTGCCCTTCTTGCGCGTCTTCGACGCCGGAGCGGACTCCGGGACCGGCGTCCAGAACTGCTCCGCCTCGAGCTGAAGCGACATCGTCCAGGTCTGACCGGTCGTCCGGTCGAACCGGTACACCTGGCGAACCATCGGAATCGGCAGCATCTGGAACCGGTCGGGGGTCTCTCCGCTGCTCGCACTCATCTGCGCGGGTCCCGGTGCGCCGGCGAGCCCGAAGCCCTGGGCAACCTGCAGCGCCAGGCAGGCAGCGATTACCGTCAGAACGATCTTCGCGTAGGCGTCCATTCCAGTCACTCCCCTCGAATTCGTCGCTTGGACCGGACCGACGACACCACCGCTCCCACCCTGGAAGGCGAGGCGGACGCCATTTCAGCCCGGCGAAGCGCCCACGGTAAAGGAACGCAGGCCGGCGGGCCAACCCTCGCCTCGAAACGCTCAGGTTCGCTCCCACTCTACCGATGGGTAGGATCAGGGAGGCGCAGCTCGCGTCTCCCCCGGGGGACCAATGGACTACCGACGCCTCGCCCTCATCCTGGACGACGAAGCGGGCCAGATCGGTGAGCTGGCCCTGCGACTCGTGCGCATGGGCGTCAACGTCCACTACGCCAACGACTTCGACGAGACCGTCCTTCTGGCGCACCAGGCAGCGGACGACGTCGGCGCCGTCATCGTACCGAGCGGCCGGGCCACGGAGTGGCTCCCGATGATCCTGAAGCGGCTCCACCTGCCTCCGGCCGCCGTCGTCCCGGCAGGTGAGCGGCCCGATGACGCCACCGTCGAGTCGCTGCGCTCCCAAGACGTTCGCTGGGCCTTGTGGACACTGGACGACGACCGCACCGTGCGATTCGTGGTGACGGCTGCGATGTCGGAGACGGACGACGCCGAGATCCGCTTCGACCTGCGCGTGCCCGTCGATCTCGAGGCCAGCGTGCAGCGCGGCCCTCTCGACCGACCCTGCCAGATTCGCAACCTGAGCGAAGGCGGCGCGCTCGTCGCACTCGAGCCCCTGGTGCCGGTGGGAAGCCGCATCACGATCCACCTCGACCTGGGCGATGCCTCGCTCTCGCTGCGTGCAAAGGTCGCCTGGTCCACGGAGTCCAACGAGGCCCAACCGGCGGAAGCCAACCCCGTGATGGGCCTCCGGTTCGACGATGTCGACCCCGAGGCTCGGGGCGCGCTCTCGCGCTTCCTGGCAGGGCAGCTCCGACGCTTCCACCTCTGAGTTCGCCCCATCCGGAGTCGGCAGCGGGTCCGGATGGCGCCGCATCCGAGGGATCCGGTGACTCGGTCGGTGTGGCAAGGCAGCGGGGGTCTCGTATCGTTGCTGCGCCATGGGGCACCGTCGAAGGGCACTCGCCTTCTGCATGGGACTCTTGGCGGCCGCCCCTTCGGCTGCCGACGAGGTGGCAGTGGCGCGCGCCCATCTTCGCGGCTCGGGAGGCGATGAGACTGCCGGCGCGGTGTTCTTCCTCTCCGTGGAACACCCACCGGGTGCCGTCGCCGTCGGGGCCGCCCACTCCTTCGATCGCTCCAAGCTCGCCGAGGCGGGCGAGGTGGAGTTCTGGATCGGAAAGAGCGAGGAACGCGTGGCCGTCGCCAGTCGCTACTACGCCAGGCCGGGCCGCGCGTTCCACGGGCCGGGAGCGACGCTCCGCGACGATTTCGTGATCTTCGCACTGGCGCTGCCACCGCAAGGCGTACGCATCCTCGCCCCGGCAGAGCAGCTGCCACGAGACGGCGATCGCGTTCGCATCCTCGGCATCCCGTCGCGGGGAGACCGCCCACAGGCGGAGCTTCTCGGCTCCGTGGTGCGCAGCGAAGCGACGCTCATCGAAGTCGATCTGGAAGCCCCGGCCGATCTGCGCGGCTGGGGTGGCGCGCCGGTCTTGGAGGCGGACGGGGACCGGGTGCTGGGTCTCCTGCAATCGGCCTGGCCGAGCGGCGAGGGGATGCGAGCCGGGGTGGGACCGATCAGCGGTGTGACGGAGACCCTGTCCCAGCCCTTCGAAGGGGGGATCGGCCGGCTCTTTGCCACGCTGGCCCCGGTGCCGAGCGCGGCCACCGGACACGAGGCGAGACGACGCGCAGCCACCGGCTCACCGTTCGGGGACCAGGCGCCCGGAAGGAGTGCAGCGGAGGTGCTCGCCGCCGCGACTCGCGCGGAAGCCATGCCCCGGACTCTCCCACCGAGATCGCTTCAGCTGGAGATCGAGCACCCCCGCGCCGACGCCATCGTGGGCGATGCGGCGGGCGTCTTCGTGGCCGGGCGCGCCCAGGCGCTGCGGGGGGAGAACCGCCGCTTCGACATCATCATCGTGATCGACACTTCGGGCTCGACGAACGACCCCACCGGCGTCGACGCGGACGGGGACGGTGTCGTCGGAACGCCGCTCCGGGGAGCCAGCCCGGTCTCCCCCAACTTCGGGAGCACGGATCCCGGCGACTCGATCCTGGCGGCGGAGGTGGCGGCCGCGGGGAAGCTGATCGGCGGACTCGACCCGCGAAGCACACGCGTCGGTCTGGTGACCTTCGCCGGCGAGCCCGTGATGACCCGCCCCGGATACCTGAGCCTCACCCGTGTGCACCGTGCCGCTCTCACCGAACAGCCCCTGACCTTCGACTACAAGCGGGTCCACCGCGCACTCACCGAGGTGCGCGAACGTGGGGCCCGCGGCATGACCCACATGGCCGCCGGCGTCGATCAGGCCAGCGTCGAGCTCCTCGGCCTCTCGGGCTCGCTCTCGAGAAGCGATCCCGACTCGGAGAAGATCGTCCTCTTCTTTACCGACGGCGCGCCCACCTTGCCGCATTGGAACTCCGAGGTGGGCAACGTGTCGGCCGTCCTCCAGTCGGCCCAGCGTGCGCGGCGCGCCGGAGTCCGGATCCACTCGTTCGCCATCGGGCCCGAGGCGCTCGAGGGCCCCATCTCCACCGTCGAGATGGCCGCCATCACCGACGGACTCTTCACGCCGGTGCGCCACCCCGGACGCCTGGTTCAGTTCATCGAGGACGTGAGCTTCGCCAACATTGCGGAAGTGAAGATCCGGAACATCAGCTCGGGAGAGAGCGCCTTCCTGGCCCGCATCCACGCGGACGGCTCCTGGGACGCGCTCGTCCCGCTGCAAGAGGGGGAGAACCGACTCGAGGTGGGTGCGCGCTCGAGCGACGGGGCCGAGGCCATCCGTCACGTCACCGTGCACCACGTACCGGGCGCCGACAGCCCCTTCCTCCCCGCCGAGCTGGTCCCCAAGCACAATGAACTCCTCGAGGCGCGGCTGGCAGCACTGCGTCACGACCGCCTCGAAGCCGAACGCCAACGCCACGAGGAGATGCGCCGCGAGCTGGTTCTCGAGATCGAGCGGGAGCGCGCCGCAGCGGTCGAGCAGGCCGCCCGCCAGCGCAAGGAGCTACAGCTCGAGATCGAGGTGCCGGGCGGGCCCTAGCCCTGGGGCTGGGGCTCTAGTCGGGAGGCGGCGGAGGCGGGAGCCCCGGCGGCGGAGGGGGCACGTACCGGGGAACGCTGCGGCGCGGCAGAGCGTAGGCCGGCCGCGGCTGATACGGGCGCACGGATCCTCTCGCCATGGGGATCTGGTTGCCGTTGGCGTACATGCACTGCAGGTAGCTGTTGTCGTAGCGGGACTGAACCGAGGCACCGGCCCAGTCACCCCGCGCGGCGCCCGCGGAAGATCCCATCAGCAGGCCGCTTCCAGCGCCGATCGCAGCACCGGCCGCCGGCTGGCCCACGGCGGCGCCGATCACCGCGCCCGAGGCGGCGCCCACGCCCGTGGCAATGGCCGCGGTGGTGACCCCGCTCCCCGCGGCGGCTCGACCCGGGGTGGTTCCGGTCTGCCGCAACGCCCAGTCGCGGCAGATGGCGTCGTCATTCTGGAACTGCGGAAAGCTTCGCCCGCTGCCCGGGAGCACCATGACGCTCGGCCCCGGCGGCACCGTCGCGCAGGCGCTGAGCAGGAAGCCGGCCGTCAGGGTCAGGGCACACTGTCTGAGCACGGCCATGGCGAGCGCCTCCGCTATTCCATCCTCGGTGGGACCTGCACCCACGGCTCCGGACACGACGGAACGTCAGGGTAGTAGCCGCCGGCGCTCCCACAGTAGTACCAGTAGGACGGAGGCATCGCGGCCACCGGCTCCCGCTGGACGTAGACCGGCTGCTCCATCACGACCACCCGCGGCGGAGGAGCGTAGACAGGGCGCGCGTGCCAGGCCGGACGCGGACCCCACCAGCCCGGACCTGGGCCCCACCAGAGTGGAAAGCCGAGGCCAACGTGGATGCGAGCCGAGGGGCGGCCGTGGCCGTACCAGCCAGGTCCGTGCCTCCCGTGGCCCCGCCAGCCGTGACCTCCGGCCTGGCTCGGCAGCGGCGCCAGGAGGAGCACCGCCACCACCAT
The DNA here is from genome assembly GCA_963722885.1 of uncultured delta proteobacterium. Taxonomy (GTDB): domain Bacteria; phylum Myxococcota_A; class UBA9160; order UBA9160; family UBA6930; genus CAVXZE01. The sequence goes on along the minus strand of CAVROS010000034.1, from coordinate 13,857 downwards.
CATCACCCCACAGGCCGCTCGCTTCATGGCTTTCTCCTTACCCGGTTGAACCCCTGTACCACTCCGACGGACCGCACGGCAGGAGATTCACCCGCCGTCCCGGCCCTTGTCCCCGGGGGCAGGAACGGGCTACCCGTCTCGAACACCGGATTCCGGCTGGATCTCACTTGGCCGTATGAGGAAGTTCGCTCCCATGGAGAAGGCTCAGAAGAAGGTCGTCGTCGATTTCATCAAGGCATTCAGCTGTGCCTACTCCGTCACCAAGAACCTGAGCCAGGAGCTTGGAGGCGAGATCGATCCCATCCTGCTCCGATCGGTCGTCGGGTTCAGCTCGGGCATCAGCACCATGGGAGACACCTGCGGTGTGGCCAACGGCGGCGTCGCGGTTCTGGGAAAGAAGTACGCCGGCCTCCCGTCCGAGCGGCTCTATCTGCTCTGTGCCGAGTATTTTCGAAGGCTCGAGGGGAGGGTCGGGACGCCCAACTGTGGAATCGTTCACGGCGGCAAGCACCTGGCCCGCAACTTCCGCAGGGCGATCCTCACCGGAAAGACGATCAAGTGCGTCGAGGTCCTGGCGCACGGCGCCCAGGTGCTGAAGGAGCTGGATCAGCTGGCCGGCGAGGGGGACTTCTCTTTCGGCGAGCCGCAACGGGCCGAGTGCATCGGCTCTGCGGCCCGATACTTCGAAGAGCGGTGTTTCCACTGCTCTCGGACGGTGATCTCGGAACTGGCCGAAGCACTGGATGCCCCCGTCGAACACGTTCTGGATCCCTCCAAGGGATTCATCGGCGGGATCGGTTTCAACGGAACCGTATGCGGAGCGATTTCGGGAGGCGTGCTCTGTCTCGGCCTGCAGTCGGGTGTGGACCTCAGCGGGTCGGGGTACGGAGATGCCGCGGGGATCGTCTTTCACGGCCTCTTGAAGAGCGACCGGATCTTCGAGGATGAAAAGAGATTTCGTCCGGCGAAGCTGTTCGACGGATGCAAGCGGCTCTATCAGACCGTGGAGAGAGAATTCGGCAGCGCGCATTGCCAGGAGATCCTGGGCTTGAAGCTCGACGAGCCGGGCGGATGCGAGCAGTACGAAGAGGAAGAAGAAGATCGATCTCTGCAGGAAGATCGTCGAGGCGGTGATCGGACGTGGTGAGAGAGCGGCTGTAGGCATCTCGCGGCGAAGACACGAAGGTGCGCTCGCCCGGAATCTTGTTGACAGGTGAATCGGCTCGGTTCGAGAATGCAGACGCCCGGCAGGCAAGGATGCAGCAGGCCAGGAGGGTCCGAGAGTGAAGAAGCTGCTCAAGGTGCTCGGAATCGCCGTCGTGAGTCTTCTGGTGGTCGTGGGGGCCGTGATGCTCGGCTCCCGCTGGATCTATGGCCCCTTGGGTCCGATTCCCGGCCCAAAGCTCACGGGACCCGTCGTCGAGGAGCCCGTAGAGGACTGGTCGTGGATCGACGCGGTCAAGGTCATCCAGATCGAGACCAACCCTGAAGATCCCTACTCGGTCAGCACCTGGCTGACCAGGGTCGGCGACCAGATCTACGTCTTCGCGGGCAGCGAAGAGAACCCTTGGGTCCAGAACATTGCCGAAGACCCCCGAGTACGCATCCGAATCGAGGGTCGCATTCACGAACTCCTTGCGGTGAGAGTCGCGGACCTCGAGCAGAAGCGCGTCTTTCTCACGGCCATGAAATCGAAGTACGAGCACGACTTCGGCTTCGATCCCGAGTTCTATCAGCGCGGATGGGATACCGGGGAATTCGTCCTGCTCCGCATGGAACCCCGGTAGGCTGGCCAGCGGGCAGCGCGCGTGAATCGGGAACAACGAGACCAGCTGATCGCCGGTGCGAAGCTGGGGATGAAGAACGCGTATGCCGTCGTGAGCAGCTTCCCGGTGGGTGCAGCCGTTCTCACCGTCCACCGGCAACGTCTTTCAAGGCTGCAACACCGAGAGCGTCATCTCGGGCATGGGCGTCTGCGCGGAGCGCAGCGCCATCGATCACGCGGTCGCGTGCGGCGAGTATCTCTTCGAGGCCGTCGCGGTGACGTCGAGCCTCGAAGATCCGATCGCGCCCTGCGGGATGTGCCTCCAGTACATCGGTGAGTTCTCCCAGGTGGCCAATCACGACATCGAGATCCTGATGATCGGAGCCACCGGCGAGATCCGCGAAAGCTCGATCCGCCAGATGCTGCCGACGATATTCGGACCCCTGGACCTGGGCCTCGACGTGGCCCGCTACCGCAAGTGAGGTACACCGTTGAAGATCGCCCTCTCGATCATCTGGCTCGCCCTCGCTGGCGTCTTCTTCACGCTCGGCTGGCAGCTCTCGACCGAAGCGGAGCGATCTCTTCCGACCTTCGAAGCCACTCCGCCGACGTTCGAGCTCTCCGCCGAAGGGTTTCGATTCGAGCTGGACATCGAGAGAACACCCCTGGAGGGCCCGTTTCATCGAGTTCCAGGACGAGGTCAACGACTACCTCACCGAGCTCGGGGACTCGGTCCAGCAAGCGCACCGCCGCGCAGCCTGGGGGTGCTTCGTCGCCGGTGTGGCCTCGCTGGCTTCACTCGTCGTCGTATGGTCGAAGCCTGCCTCGAGTCGCTGAGCGCTATACTCGCGAGCCGAGGGAATCTTCTAGGAGGGAGCGATGTCCGTCGACTTCACTGGCACCTGGAAGAACCAGCACGGCTCCACACTCGAGCTTCGTGACACGGGCGGCACCGTCAGCGGGCGCTTCGAGTCTGGCGTGGGGGACGAGGGTCAGGCGCTGTGGGTCGACGTGATCGGCCGGGCGCTCGGCGACGTGATCACCTTCAACGCCGTCTATACGAGCTACGGCATCGTCGTAGCCTGGGTCGGCCAGCACACCGTGGAAGACGGCGTTGGAAGCATCAAGACACACTGGATTCACGCCACGAATCTCCCCGATCCCCAGGCGAAGGACTGGATGTGGTTCTCGAATCGCATCGGCTCCGACGTGTTCCACCGCGTTTGAGTGACTCGAGCCGGGATTCGTTGCCCGATCGACGCGTCTGTTGGAGGGAGGCCGAGAGCGGGCTATTGGTCTCTCCGACGAGGTTGGACGGTCGTCAAGGAGGAATGCAATGAGAAGGCAAGTCGGTCTGCTCGTATTGCTGGGATTCGTCGGGCTCCTGGTCGCGGGTGCTCCCGGGAGGGCGTCTGCGGACTTCTGCCTCCAGTTCAGCGGGGCGAGCTGCGATCTGAGCGGTGCTCTCGGCTTCTTCCGCTTCAAGAAGAAGCTGCCAAAGAACGTGAAGAAGTTCGCCGCGCTCCACGGCCGCGCCTGCGGCGTGGGTCCGGCCTATGGAACCGCGATCATGAACACCGAGGGCACCGGGGTCGAGATCGGGGCGACGTTCTTCTGCGACGCGGAGCAGGGACAATTCAGCGCCTTGTTCGCGCCGGGATCCAGGATCGGGGACACCAGCTCGTTGGCCTACGCGAGCTACGGCAGCCACGGTCTCGCTACCAGCTGCACCGCCGAGATCGTCGACTGCGACCTCGAGCCGTAGCGTCGGCGGGCGCCTGGGAGGTCCGCGCTCCAAGCGGCCTCCCATGCCGACTCCCCCGTCCTCCGCGGACCCGTCGAAGACGACCGGGCTGAGTTCCCAGTAGGGAAATACTCTTCCCTTTTAGGGAATTGCTTTTCCTGCAGGTCCTCTGATTCCTGAGCGCCCGGCGCGCAAGTCCTTGATTTCACTGAGGCTCCGGAGCTATCCATGCTGGCACTTGTCTTGCATTTACCCAAGGTTGGGAAGGGGACCGCCTAGGTCGGCCCCCTCCCCGATCTGCAGCAGGGGGGTGGGATCGCGGGAGGGGATTCCACATGCGGCTATCGAAGGCGAATTCTCGTTTTCGACGTCTCACGGCGCCGTTCCATTCTCTTTGCACCTCGACGTTCGGTCCGCGACGAACGAACGTCCTCGGGCCCGGGCGTGGATGCACCGGGAAGAAGCTCGGAAAAGGCGGGATCCCTGCGAGCGCGTTCGTCTGGCTGACACTCATTCCGCTGGCGCTCGTATTCCTTCTTGCCGAGGAAAGCGCGGCGCAGGGCAATCTCAACTGCCCGGCCGACATGTTTGGGTATCTACCGCTGGGCGATTCGCAAGGTGGGCCCTTCTCGGATTATCTGGGCGTGCACGACGGTACGTGCGGCGGCTTGGCGTGTCCGACCGCCACGGGTAGCGGTAAGGTGGGCGGTGCGCAGAGCTTCATCCGCGCCACCGGCACGGGGATCGACATCCCCGCCCACACCGACTTCGACTTCGGCGGCAACACCAGCTTCAGCATCGAGTACTGGATGAAGACGTCAGGGGCGGGTTGTCCCGGAACCCAGGTGGTCGTCGGACGTGATGAACCGGGATCGGGAACACCTCTGCACTGGTGGACGGGCTGTTGGGACGGAGGGAACCCGGCTTTCGTCGCGCGCAGCACCGGAAATCAGCTCGGCGTAGCCCGCGCGACTAGCTCTAACGTCGCCGATGGCTACTGGCACCACATCGTGGCAGTGCACGACCATACGGCTGGCGGGACCGCGCTTGTATCTCTATTTGGACGGGAACAGACCTCCGCTCGCGACGGCATCTGTTGACTTCGGGGGGGACTTCGCCTCGCAGCGCCGCTGCGGTCGACGTCGGCTGGCTCAATACGGGAGACCATTCCACTTCAACGGAACGATCGACGAGGTCGCGTTCTACGATCGCGCGCTGTTGCCGGCAGAGGTGGAGGCGCACTACCTGGATGGCGACGCGGGGGAGCCCTACTGCAGGGCGACTGTGACACGGACGCCGACTGTCCGGATGCGGGAGACGAGTGTCGGGAGTTCGACTGCGTACAGACGTCTGCGAGCTGGTGGATCTATCCGCAGGAACGCCGTGCGCGGACGACGGCGTCTCCTGCACGCTGGACGAGTGCGATGGGCAGGGTATCTGCGAGCACCCGAGCGACTGTCCGGCGCCGGACGACGCCTGCAACCGGGACGTCGACCAGTGCGAGGGAGCCGACTGTCCTCTGGACCTGGTCGCCTACTGGAAGCTCGACGGCAGCGGGACGACTTTCGCCGACTTCGCCGATGGCCACGACGGGGCGTGTGGGGACGGGGGATGTCCGAGCTACGGCCAAACGGCGCGGTGGCCGGTGCGCAGACTTCATCGGGTCCAACTCGGAGATCAACGTCCCCCCCGCCGACTTCGACTTCGACTCCGGCGCCAACACCAGCTTCAGTATCGAGTACTGGATGATGACGCCAGTGGGGAGCACCTGTCCCGGAAACCAGGTGGTTGTCGGCCGCGATGACGCGGTGAGTACTCTGCACTGGTGGTCGGGTTGTGGGGCTGGGGGAGTTCCGGCCTTCTGGGCGATCAGCACGGCGCCGGGTGCTGGCTCAGCCGTGGGTCCACCAACATCACTGACGGTAGCTGGCACCACATCGGGCGAGTGCACGACGATGGGGCGAATCGCCTGTACCTCTATCTGGACGGGGTCCTGGAGCAGGAGTCTGACCCCATTGACTACACGGCGGGCTTTGACTCAGTCGCAGCGGTCAACATCGGCTTTCTCAATTATAACAACAGCCCGGGCTTTCACTTCAACGGCGCGGTCGACGAGGTGGCGATCTACGATCGTGCGCTCGACCCCAGCGAGATCGCGGCGCACCACACCGATGGTTCGCACGGATCGGCTACTGCGCCACCTGCCCGCCGACATGTTCGGCTATCTGCCGCTGGACGATCCGGAATGGGCCCTTCTTGGATCTTCTCGGTGTGCACGACGGTACGTGCGGCGGCGGCTTGCGTGTCCGACCGCCACGGACAGCGGCAAGGTGGGCGGTGCGCAGAGCTTCATCGGCGGCCAACACGGGGATCGACATCCCCGCCCATACCGACTTCGACTTCGGCGCAGACTCCAGCTTCAGTGTCGAGTACTGGGTGGTGACGCCAGCTCGAGTACCTGTCCCGGGAACGATGTGATCGTGGGCCGCGACGACTTCGTGCCCCGGGGAGCGAGTCTGCACTGGTGGTCGGGCTGTCTCAAGGATTCAGGAACGCCGGCCTTCATCGCGGTAGCACCGCGAATGGGCCACTGGACCAACCGGCGAGGCTTCGGGATCCACGCATACGTCAACGACGGTAACTGGCACCACATCGTGGCAGTGCTCGACGATCCGGCGAATGCTCCTGCTATGTGTACCTGGACGGAAACACGAGTGGGAGCGACGGCCTCCAACGACTACACAGGCGACGTGACTCGGCGACCGATGCGGTCAACGTCGGCCACCTCAATCTGAACAACGCCGTCTATTACTTCGACGGCGCAATCGACGAGCTCGCGTTCTACGATCGTGCGCTCGCGCCGGATGAGGTGACGGGCACTACTCGATGGCATGGCGGGATATCCCTATTGCGAGTCGCCGGGCTGTAATACGGCCGCCGACTGTCCGGTTTCTGGGGAGGACTGTCGGGAGTTCGACTGTGTGGCCGGCGCCTGCGAGCTGGTGGATCTGCCCGATGCGGGGACAGCCGTGCACGGATCGACGGCGTCTCCTGCTCGCTGGACGAGTGTGATGGGCAGGGTGTCTGTGAGCACCTGAGCGATTGTCCGGTCCGGGGGAGTCTGCAACCGGGACGTCGACCTCTGCGAGGGAGCCGACTGTCCTCAGGACCTGGTCGCCTACTGGAAGCTCGACGGCAGTGGTTCGAGCTTTGCCGACTTCGCCGATGGCCACGACGGGGTGTGTGGGGACGCAGCCTGTCCGACCGCCACGGCCAGCGGTGTAGTGGCCGGCGCGCAAGACTTCGCGCAGGTCCAACACGGGGATCAACGTTTCCGCGGACCCGGACTTCGACTTCAGCGCCAACGCCAGCTTCTCGCTCGAGTACTGGATGAGGATGCCCGAGGCGAGCACCTGTTCCGGGAACCAGGTGGTAATCGGACGCGATGGCTCGGCCTCGGGAAGCAGTCTGCACTGGTGGTCGGGCTGCTTCGACCGTAACGGCAGGGGAACGCCTGTCTTCATCGCGCGCAGCAGCACGGGCGCGGCGGGCCTCGGCTGGGCGGAGGGGCTCACCGACCTCACCGATGGCAACTGGCACCACATCGTGGCGGTGCACGACGACCCGGCGAACACCCTGTCTGTCTATGTGGACGGCGGTCAGATCCCGCAGGGGACGGCCTTCATCGACTTCACCGGGAACTTTGCCTCGACGAGCGCCACGGTCAATCTCGGCTGGATCGCTGCTAGCCACGGCTACAACTTCGACGGCAACATCGACGAGGTCGCTGTCTACACTCGCGCGCTCACCCCGACCGAGATCGCCGCGAACTACGAATCCGGGCAGGCCCAGCGCGGTTACTGCGCGATGGCATTCTGCAACGACAGCCGTCGACAACGACGGCGACGGATTCATCGACTATCCGGCCAGACCTCGGGTAGCCTGTCCGCAGACGCCGATACGGACAGATCCGGGCTGCGACCTGAACGGTGACGGCGTGAAGGACCGGGAACGATGTGGACGCAGTCTTCGCCGCGAAGCAACACGTCGGCGGCCAATGCCTCCGATCCGCGCGACGTCGACCACGACGGAATGATCACGGTGCTCGATGGCCGCCTTTGCACGCTCGAAATGCGACCAACCCCAATTGCGACCCCGCCTGCCGGACCGCCGCCCGCTCTGCGGGCTGGCGGGGCCCGAGCTGCTGGTTCTGCTCCTCGGGCTCGGCGCTCGGCCAAGGCGGTGCCGGGATGCGGCAAAGCACGTTTCGAGGGAGGGGCACTCCATGAAGGGATGGATCGTGTGCGGGGCGATCGGGCTTCTCGCGTTGACGGGTTCGACCGAGGCTCGTGCCCTGACCATCTCGGTGCTGGCGACGCCTTCCTCGGTAACGGTGAGCGAGCAAGTAGAGGTCACGGTGGAGGTGAGCGGGCTCGGAGACGGTGTGGCTCCCTTGCTGGGCGCCTTCGACCTCGATCTGACCTTCGCCCCGGCCCTGCTGGCCGCCGACGAAGACTCGATAGCAGCGGGGCCCGGCCTCGGGGTGCTCGGGTCGGAGGCTTTGGCCTGGGGCAGCGTGAACGGCGCGGTGGGGAATGTCCGGGCGAGCTCCGCTTCTGTCTCCGGCCACCCTGGACGTGCTTCAGGGCGCTTCTTTCATGCTCGGGACGGTCTCCTTCGAAGCACTTGCTCTCGGGTCCGGCAGCTTCGAGATCACGAGGGCAGTGCTGAGCGACGCCTTCGGCGTGCCCTTGACGGTTGACGAGTTCGTGGACGCGACCGTCACGATCGTTCCCGAAGCGTCCACTGCCCTGCTCCTCGCTGCCGGACTGGCAGGACTCGCAGCAGCGAGGAGACGGCGCTCGCTCCACTAGAAGACAACGCCCGCGAATACGACGCCCCGGCTGAAGGGGCAGGATCCGATCGGAGGGTTCCCCACATGTGGCGACCGACGCGCAATTCTGATCTCCGGCAGCTCACTGTGCCGGTTTCTCGTCTTCTCGCTTCGAGGTTTGGCGGCGTGAAGCGCCGATCCCAGGCGGAAGAGACGAGAAGACGCGGGATTCCCGCGAGCGCGTTCACCTGGCTGACCCTTCTTCCGCTGGTGCTGGTGATCTTCTTCGTCGCGGAGAGCGCGGCGCCGGACGACCCCCTCTGCCCTACCGACATGTTCGCCTACCTACCGCTGGACGACACGACCGCTCCCCCCTTCTTGGACCGCCTAGCAGTGCACGACGGGGCATGCGGTAGCTCGGCGTGCCCGAGCTACACGGCGAGCGGCGTGGTGGCCGGCGCACAGAGCTTCAGCGCCCCGGCCAACACCGGGATCAACATTCCCGCTCACAGCGACTTCGACTTCGGCGCCAACACCAGCTTCAGCGTCGAGTACTGGATGATGACGCCGGCCACTCGAGCACCTGTTCCGGAAACCAGGTGGCCGTCGGTCGTGACGACGCGGGTTAAGTTACAGCTGCACTGGTGGACGGGGTGTCTCTCCCCCGGTGGGGGGAGGGTTTTTTGAGCACCGGCCTTTGTCGCAGATCAGCAGCACGGGGGGCGGCAGGGACCGGCTTCGCCCAGGGCACGACCGAACATCACCGATGGCCAACTGGCACCACATCGTGGCCGTGCACGACGACCCGGCGTCCACACGCACTCTGTCCCGTCTACCTGGACGGGAATACGACTCCGCACGCGACGGACACCATCAACTTTACAGGGGGCTTTGCCTCGGCGAGCGCTGCGGTCAACGTCGGGCCTGGCTCAACCTGAGCGACGGCTACAACCTCGACGGCGCGACTCGACGAGGTCGCATTCTACGATCGCGCGCTCACACCCGCGGAGGTGTCGCCAGCACTACCTGGACGGCGTGGCGTGGAGAGCCCTACTGCGAGACGCCGGCCTGCGTCACGGCCGATGACTGTCCGGTTTCAGGGGAGGACTGTCGGGAGTTCGACTGTGTGGTAAACGTCTGCGAGCTGGTGGATCTTCCCGCGCAGACGGCGTGCACGAGCGACGGCGTCTCCTGCACACTGGACGAGTGCGATGGACTGGGAATCTGTGAGCACCCGAGCGACTGTCCCGTGCCGGGGGAGGCCTGCAACCGGGACGTCCATCGGCCTGCGAGGGAGCCAACTGCCCTCTGGACCTGGTCGCCTACTGGAAGCTCGACGGCAGTGGCTCGAGCTTTGCCGACTTCGCCGATGGCCACGACGGCGTGTGTGGGGACGCAGCCTGTCCGACCGCTCCCCACGGCCGAGCGCGCGTGGTGGCCGGCGCGCAGAGCTTCAGCAACGGGGTCCAACTCGGGGATCGACGTTCCCCGCACACGCGGACTTCGACTTCGGTGCCAACACCAGCTTCTCGTTCGAGTACTGGATGATGACGCCCGAGTCGAGCACCTGTTCCGGAAACCAGGTAGTGATCGGGCGCGATGACCCGGAAAGCAGTCTGCACTGGTGGACGGGCTGTCTCGATGGTGGAGCGCCGGGCTTCTATGCAATCAGCTCGACGGGTGGGAGGGACCGGCTCCGCCCTCGGGTCTACCGACATCACCGACGGCAACTGGCACCACGTCGTGGCGGTGCACGACGATTCGGCCAACGCTCTGTATCTTTACCTGGACGGGAATCAAGACTCCCCACGCGACCGGTTCCATCGACTTCACCGGGGACTTCGCCTCGGCGGGCGCCGAGGTCAATCTCGGCTGGATCGATCTGAGCCACGGCTACAACTTCGACGGCCTATCGACGAGGTCGCCGTCTACGCCCGTGCGCTAACTCCCACCGAAGTGGCGGAGCACTACCAGTCCGGGAAGGATTTTCAGCGCGGCTATTGTGAACTCGGTGAGTGCAACGTCGATGCGGACTGTGATGACCTGGTTTTCTGCAACGGCGCCGAGACCTGTCTGGACAACTCCTGTCAGGCGGGTCTCGAGCCCTGTGTCGATCCGGCGCACTGCGACGAGGTGGGCGACGTCTGCCTCGAATGCGTGAGCGACGCCGAGTGCGACGATGGTCTCTTCTGCACCGGCGTGGAGACCTGTGTCGAGGGCTCCTGCGCGGCAGGAGCACTGCCCTGTGTCGATCTGGCCCACTGCGACGAGCCCGGCCAGACTTGTCTCCCGTGCACCGACCCCGATGACGACGGCTTTCCCTGTGTCACGGGGCAGCCGGGCGTTTGCAGCGCTGGCACCACGGATTGTCAGGCCGGAACGCTTCTCTGCGTGCCCGATCAGAGTCCCGCGCCCGACGATGCGACCTGCGACAGCGTGGACGACGACTGTGACGGGGGTGACGGATGAGGACTACAGCCCGATCCCCACCGCTTGTGGCATTCCGGGCCTGCGCTTCGGCCGGCCTGCTCGAGTGCGTTGCCGGAACCGTCGTCGATGGCTGCGTGCCCGGCCTGCCGGCAGCAGACGACGCGACCTGCGACGGCACGGACGACGACTGCGATGGTCTGGTCGATGAGGACTTCGGCCCCTCCTCGACTGCCTGCGGTCTGGGCGCCTGTGCTGCGGTCGGCGAGCTGCAGTGCGTGGGTGGCACCCCCGTGGACAGCTGCGTTCCGGGCACGCCCGGGGTCGAGGTCTGCGATCAGGTCGACGACGACTGCGACGGGGCCCTGACCGACGTCGATCGTCCCCTGGGCGAGGTCTGCAATCCGGCGAGCGGCGCGTGCGAAGCCGAGAGCTGCCCTGGCTTGAACGTGAGCGAATACTGGATGCTCGACGAGCTCAGCGCCGGCAGCTATGACGACTTCATCGGCGGCAACGACGCGGCCTGTGCCACCGGTCAGGTCTGCCCCACACCCGACGAGGGGAAGGTCGGCGGCGGCCAGTTCTTCGACGGTGACACCACGGGTGTGGACGCCCCCGCCAGCGACGACTTCGACTGGGCCGCGACGGATAGCTTCTCATTGGAGGTGTGGGTGAAGGGCGTGGCCGGACAGACCTGCGCCGGAGCCGGCATCGACAACAACGAGGTCATCCTTGGTCGCGACGATGCCGGGACCAACCTCCACTGGTGGTTCGGCTGCTGGAACAGAAAGTGGTGCACCCCCACTTCCAGCTGGGTGACACCTCGGGCGCCAGCGCCTCCGTTGAGGGACCCCCGATCAATGATGGCCGCTGGCACCACCTGGTCGGGGCGTACGACGGCGTGAACGAGCGCATCATCCTCTACGTGGACGGCGAGTTGGCGGGGGAGACCGCGACCAGCTACGGCGCCGGCTTCGACTCGCTCACCGCCGCCCTCAACATCGGCTGGCTCAACCTCACCCCGGGCTACCACTTCCACGGCAACATCGACGAGGTGGCTCTGCACAGACGCGTGCTCTCTCCCACCGAGGTCGCGAATCACTACTACATCCCCCGCGGCTACTGCGTCACCTGTGACACCCCCGTCCGACTGATGTTCCTGGGCGACTCGATCACTGACGGCAACGCTTCTGGCGCAGTCCCAGACACAAACCCTTATCAAATCTCCTTCCGCAAGGACGCCTGGGAGAGCCTCAACACGGCGGGCTACAACGTGGACTTCGTGGGGAGCCTGGTAGACGGTGATTGGTACACGGCCAACGATCCCTTCGTTCCCCCCTTCGATCCCGATCACGAGGGGCACGGCGGCTGGACGGACAGCCAGATCCGGGATGCGGTCTTCGGCTTCCTGACGGCAAACCCCGCGGACGTCGTCGCGCTGCACATCGGCACCAACGGCCTCAATCCGGATCCTAACCAGGTCGCGGAGATCCTCGACAACATCGACCTCTTCGACGAGGACATCATCGTCGTCCTGGCCAAGATCATCAATCGCCGCGACGGGAGCCCGACCACCAGCACTTTCAACGAGAACATTGAAGCGATGGCCCTGAGTCGTATCAACGACGACGGAGACAAGATCAAGATCGTAGACATGGAGAACGGCGCCGGGCTCGTCTACGCCCAGTATCCGCCTGGCGACTTCAATGACAATCTTCACCCTTACGCTACGGGTTACGCAAAGATGAACGTGGTCTGGCAATCCGCCTTCCACGACTTCATGCTCACCTGCGCGCCTGCCGAGCCACAGATCATCTCCAGTCCCGTCACCGACGCCTCCACGGGCCGTCTGTACCGCTACGACGTCGACGCCAGCGGGAGCCCGGCGCCCACCTTCTCCCTCAACGTGTATCCGGGTGGGATGACGATCGACTCGGTCACCGGCGAAATTTCCTGGATGCCACAGTCGGGAGACGAAGGCGACTACCCCGTCGAGGTCCAGGCCCAGAACTCGGAGGGTGTGCACCTTCAGTCCTACAACATCCACGTAGCGACCGGACCGCTCTGCCCGCTCGACATGACCTCCTACTGGACGCTCGACGAGGACACGCCAGGTGAATACGTCGACGAGATCAGCTTCGCCAACGCGACCTGCGCGGGTCAGTGCCCCTTGCCGAGTCGGCGGAACCGTAGAGGGCGCCCAGGAGTTCGACGGCGCCACCACCGGGCTTAGCGTTCCCGCCTGATTCTCTCTACGACTGGGCCGGGAACGAGAGCTTCTCCATCGAGTACTGGATGCTGGGATTGTCCCAGACCTGCGCGGGCACCGGAACCGACAACAACGATGTGATCGTGGGTCGCGACCAGGGCACCCTGCATTGGTGGACGGGCTGCTACAGCGATGGTGCGGATCCCGCCTTCGTGCTGCGAGATGCGTCCGGCTCGGCGACCGGCCTGCTGCGCGGCTCGACCCCCCTGAACGACGGCTCCTGGCACCACGTGGTCGCCTTGCACGACGCAGCACTCGGGGAGGTCAGGCTCTACGTCGACGGCGGCGATCCAGAAGATTCACAGAGCGTCGTTTTCTCAGGAGATTTCGCCGGCAACCTCGCCGGTGAACCTCGGCTACCTCAACCTCTCGGGTGGCTATTACTTCGATGGCGTCCTGGACGAGGTGGCCATCTACCGCCGTGCCCTTTCCCAGAATGAGATCGACTCTCACTATGCCGCGGGGCCCTCCGGGCTGGGCTATTGCCAGCCCCGGCGTCTTGCAGTCAGACCTCGGATCCCCGCTCAGCGGGAATCCCTGCAAGACCTTTGCCTGCGTGAGCAACGCCTGTGTTCTCGAGGATCTCCCGGCAGGTACCACGTGCACCGACGACGGCCTCGCCTGCACGCTGGACGAATGTGATGGGTCGGGCGTTTGTGCACACCTCGACGCCTGCCCGGTAGGGCAGCGCTGCAACCGCGATGTCGACAGCTGCCAGGATGCGGACTGCGCGCCGGATCTGCTGGCTTACTGGACGCTGGACGGAAGCAGTCCTCCCTTCAGCGACTTTGGCGACGGACACGACGCCAGCTGCGGGG
>CAVROS010000033.1:0-96442 GCA_963722885.1 uncultured delta proteobacterium | reverse complement strand
TCGGCGGCTGCGCGCTGCTGCTCTCTCGAGCAGGGCCCGGGCGAACTTCGGCTTCACGATCGAGTAGAAGGCCGGGACGATGGTGATCGCTCCCAGCATGTTGATGACCATCAGGATCGTCAGCAGCTGGGCCATCTCGGCCTGGAAACGAAGGTTCGAGAAGCTCCAGAGCATGATTCCGGCCACGATGGTGCTGGCGGTGAAGGTCACCGCCATCCCGGTGGTGCTGACGGTCCGGCGCACCGCCTCGTCCATGTCGCCTCCGGTCTCGGCCACCTCCTGGCGGATCCGGTCGACGATGTAGATGGCGTAGTCCACCCCGATCCCCACGCCCACCGACTGAACCGGCAGGGTGTTGATGTTGAGACCCACGCCCTTGAGCGCCATGTAGGCGAGCGAGATCATCGTCGCGGTGGCGAGCTGGATCACGATGATGGTCCCGCTCCAGAGCGAGCGGTAGGTGAGGGCCTGCAGCACGTAGATCACCAGCAGGATCAGCGAGATGTTGGCCACATGGCCGCGCTCCACCTCGTCGTTGATGGCGGCCAGGATGCCCATCACGCCGCCCGCCATCACGAACTGCACGCCCCGGGTCCAGGAGTTGGTGGGCTGGTACTTGGGGACGCCATCCACGGCCTTGAGATCGTGGACGATCAGGTTCTTGGTGTGGGTCGCCACCGCCCGAATGCCGAGCTCATCGCTCTCCCACCAGGCGGTGACGTCTTCGGGCCCCCATTCGGCGAGGTCCTCCGGCCAGAAGAAGTACTCGCCCTCCTCGGTGGCGTCGAGCTGCTCCTCGAAGTCGTACATGGCCGATTCGTTGAACTCCTCCAGCCACTCCGGAAGCTCGTCCTGGCTCGCGGGCGCGACCTCGAGGTTCTGGTAGCTCTCGTCGTCGTTGCGGATCGACACTCCGCATGGTGTGGTTCCGCGGCGGAAGGATCGGGCCGATCATGTAGTAGAACTTGTCGGCCAGGCTGTCGTAGGAGAAGAAGCCCTCGTCGGCCTCCGCCCGGTCCATGTCGAGCCGCAGGTTCACCTCGCCGATCGGGTTGCGCTTGATGAACTCGTTGGCCGCCTCCACGGCCAGCATGATGGTTTCTCCCCGGTGGTCGGGGTAGAAGAAGGACAGGTTGGCCTTGCGGTTGTCGTCCGTCGTGTAGGGGCGCAGGAAGCCCGGCGGTCCGTTCGTCTTCAGCTGAAAGAGCGTCTCCCGCACCGTCCCCGGGTGCCGGGGGAGGAAGTACCACTTGGGATCGCCGTAGTGGTTCTGGCGCCAGTAGGACTTGATGATCGGCGCGATCGAGACCGAGATGCCCATGGTGGTGTTCATCCCCATCCAGCGCTCGAACTCCTCCATGCGCCGGATCGGCTCCGGGTCCGCGCAGGCGTTCTCCCGGTCGCCGTCGGCGTAGACCACCAGCGAGTCCACGCCGCCGAACTTCTCGGCGATCGCCGCCGTGGCGATGTTGAACTCGTGGTCGGGCCAGAGCAGGAAGGAGCCCGGGTTCGCCTCGCCGATCGTCGATCGGGTGAAGACGATGTAGGTGGAGGCGCTCAGGATCACCAGCGCGGTCCCGGCCACCACGTACTTTCCGACGGGGTCGGTCACGGTTCGGCCGATCCAGCCCATGGTGCGGATCATGAAGCCCGGCAGGTAGTGCTCCGAGTTGGCGGGCGGCGGCAGGTAGCAGATCATCACCGGGAGCAGGACCTCCACGGTGAAGATGATGCAGATGACCCAGAATGCGCCGAAGGTGGCGAGGTCGCGCATCTGCGGGATCGAGGTGATCAGGATGACCAGCAGACCCAGGACGTCGGTCACGATCCCGAGGGTGCCGGGCACGATCAGCTACGCCATCGCCGACGGTGGCCGCCTCGAACTTGGCCTCGTTCGCGTCCTCGAACTGCGGCGTCAGCAGCTCGTAGTCCTCGAAGAAGCGCTCGGCCATCTGCACGGTGTGGGAGACCGCACGGGCGGTGATGATCATCGGGATCACCAGCACCAGCGGGTCGAAGGTGATCCCCGTCCAGCCGGTGAAGCCGAGGCCCCAGATCGCCGTGGCGATGGCGGCGGTGAAGGGGATCAGCACCCCGTGGAGCCGGCGGAAGTAGGCGAGCAGGAGGCCGAAGGTGGCGAGCACCGTGAGCCCCACGAACATGCCGATCTCGAAGGCGTGCTTGAGAATCCAGCCGGTCAGGATGGGAGCGCCGGAGATGTAGATCTTGTGCCTCTCGTCCTCCTCGACCGCCTTGATCCGCTGCACGTGGTCGAAGACGGTCTGGTAGACCTCGCGGCTGGCGAGCCGGTCGGCGTTGAAGTTGGCCATGATGAACGCGCCCTTCTCGTCCCGGCTCACCAGGCGGCCGAAGATGTAGGGCGGGTTCTGGCGCACCACGTCGCGGATCTTGTCGGCGTCCTCCTGGGTCTTTGGCGTCTTCTTGATCAGTACGTCGGAGACGATGGCGCCGTCCGGCTCGATGGTCACCACGCGGGTGCTGCGGTGGTAGAGGGACTGGACCCGGTCGTGGTTCACCGGATAGGGCGGATAGGCGCGGTCCAGTCGCTTCATCAGCTCTCGGGGTGAGATCTCCTCCTCGACCTCCTCGATCTGGTCCCGCAGCTCGTCGCGCTCGTCGGTGCGGCTGTCGAAGGCGGGGAGCTCGGGGCTCGCCTCGACACCGTCCAGCGACTGGGTGATGCGCTTGATCTTGAGCAGCGTCTCGGGGGTGAAGATGTTCCCGTCCTCCACCACCAGGGCGATCGCCACGACGGCCGAGGAGCCGAAGGTCTTGGAGAACTTGTCCTGGGCGTGGATGAAGGGATGGTCGGGATAGAGAGCGCGCTCGCTGGCGTCCACGCGCACCACTGGTCCGGGGAGCGGGTAGCCGAGACCGGTCGAGATCGCGTTGACGGTTGGATACAGGAAGAAGAGCGTGGTGAGAATCAGGAGGGTCGCGACGAGGGCGCGATTCCTGACGACGAAGCGCGCGAGCTGGAGGGTGGGGGTTTCGCGGACATGGTGCTCGGGTACTTTGGCCATGGGCTTCCTGCGCTGGTGGAGTCCAGTTTGGGGGGGTCGGTCTCGCGCTCGAAGGACGAGCCACGAGGCACCGCGGCCCCGGCCGCTGGCACCCAGGTGCAGCCTATTTCTGATCGAATCGAAGGGCAAGCCCCATCGGCCACTGATTCGAGCGGTGTCGGGTGCGGATCCCCTCGCCTGAGAGAGTATGACACCGGTGTCGAAGCGATTATTTCAGCGGGTTCCCACCCCGGATCGCCCCTCAGCCCAGCTCGCCGCTCGCATCGGGACCGGCGCCACGGCAGCGGTCGAGGAAATCGCGGGGCCGGATCACCTGGGCGCCGCGGCGGCGGGAGCGGATCGCCAGGCGGCGGTCTCCGGTGACCACGCCGAGCCGCGAGGGATCGGGGGCGCTCCGGAGGCGCGACAGCAGCCACTCGTCCGCGGAGGGCGCGAAGACCACGCGCAGCCTGGGGGCCTCCGACGTCGCGGGTGCCGCTCGCGGACCGTCGAAGACGATCCACAGCTCGGCCTCCGGGTCGTCGAAGGATCCGGCCAGCGCGAGGAGCTGCGCGCGGCTGGCCGCGCGCCACCAATCTCCCCGCTCCCGGCCCTCCAGGACGCCGGCGTGGAGCACATTGAATCCGTCCACCAGCCAGATCGCGGGCTGTTCCGACTCCGTCACACGACCATTGTAGAGGCTGAAGAGGCCGGCCGATGCCAGCCCGAAGGCGACGAAGGCAGCGGTGATTCCGGCGCTCTGGAGCGCGCCGGCGAGAAACGGCGGAAGGGTCCGGCGGGTCATTCGCGAGTCCTCCTGTTCTCCTGGTTGCCGTCTGGGTCCGAAGTCTGGGTCCGAAGGCTGGGCGCCAAGACCGGGTCCCCAGACCGGGCCCTGAGGATGGCGCGGCCCCGTGACAACACCGGTCACAGCCCGGGGGCTTGCAGGGCGGGGGACCGTGCCGTACTCCAGAGTCCATGTCGGTGGTGACTCTCGGGCTGATCCAGATGCGCTGCGCTGCGGACCCCGCCGAGAACCTGGGGAGGGCTCTCGCCCAGGTGGAGTCAGCGGCCCGCCGGGGTGCGCAGATCGTCTGTCTCCCGGAGCTGTTCCGCTCCCGCTACTTCTGCCAGACCGAGGATCCGGCGCACTTCGAGCTGGCCGAGCCCATCCCGGGGCCCTCCACGGTGGCCCTGGGCGAGGCCGCCGCGGCCCATCGGATCGCCCTGGTGGTGCCGGTGTTCGAGCGGCGCACCGAGGGCGTCTATCACAACACTGCGGTGGTCCTCGACGAGGGCGGGGCCGAGCTGGGCCGCTACCGGAAGATGCACATTCCGGACGATCCCCTCTACCACGAGAAGTTCCATTTCACCCCTGGCGATCTGGGCTTCCAGAGCGTTTCCACCCGGGCCGCCCGGCTCGGCGTTCTGATCTGCTGGGACCAGTGGTTCCCCGAGGCGGCTCGCCTGACCGCCCTGGCCGGGGCGCAGATCCTCCTCTATCCCACCGCCATCGGCTGGCAGTTCGACGAGGGCCCGGAGGTGGACGCGGCGCAGCACGACGCCTGGGAGACCATCCAGCGTTCCCACGCCATCGCCAACGGCGTCTTCGTGGCGGCGGTGAACCGGGTCGGACGAGAGCCCCCGATGGAGTCCAGCGGATCGACCGGAGCGGCGTCGGGAGATCCGGGCGGAATCCGCTTCTGGGGCCAGTCCTTCGTCGCCGATCCCTTCGGCCGGGTGCTGGCGCGGGCCTCGGACTCCGAGGAGGAGCTGCTCCTGGTGGAGTGCGATCTCTCCGCGGTGGAGAAGGTCCGCCGGGACTGGCCCTTTCTTCGAGACCGACGGATCGACGCCTACGCCGACCTGATGCGCCGCTTCCGAGGACTGAGAGAGCCTTGGAAGCCACCCCCCAGAGCCATGGATTCCGCTGGCCGGCGGAGTGGGAGCCCCACCACGCCACCTGGCTCGCCTGGCCGCATAATCCGGAGACCTGGCCCGGCCAGCTGGAGGCCGTCGTGGCGAGCTACGTCGAGATGGCGGGGGCCCTGCACGGAAGGGAGCGGGTCTGCATCACCGTCCTGGACGCGGCGATGGAGGAGGCGGCGCGGCGGCGCCTCTCCCAGGCGGGGATCGAGAGGGGTCTGGAGTTCCACCGATTTCCCACCAACGACGCCTGGATTCGCGACCACGGGCCGGTCTTCGTGAAGAAGGCGAACCAGGTCGCGGTGGTGGACTTCCGCTTCGATTCCTGGGGCCGGAAATACCCGCCCTGGGATCTGGACGACCGCATTCCCCGGGCCATCGCCGGAGCGCGGCGGATCCGGTGCTTCGGGGTGGACTTCGTTCTGGAAGGCGGCTCGGTGGACGGGAACGGGTGCGGCAGCGTGCTCACCACCGAGTCTTGTCTGTTGAACCCGAACCGGGGACCCGCCCGGACCCGAGAGGATCTCGAGCTCGTTCTCCACGACACACTCGGTGCGACCCACGTGCTGTGGCTCGCCGGGGGCATCGAGGGCGACGACACCGACGGCCACGTCGATGACTTCTGCCGCTTCGTGGATCCCGGCACGGTGGTGGCGGCAGAGGAGGAGGATCCGCAGGATCCGAACCACGCGCCGCTCGCCGAAAACCTGCGCAGGCTCCGTGGGATGCGCGACCAGGACGGGAAGCCGCTGGCGGTGGCGACCCTGCCCATGCCCCCACCGCTGCGGTTCGGGGGTCTGCGCTGCCCCGCCAGCTACGCCAATTTCTATCTCGCCAACGGAGTCGCCCTGGTCCCGGTGTTCGAGGCCCCGAGCGACGCCCGCGCACTCGCCGTCCTCCGCGAGCTCCTCCCCGGCCGCGAGGTGGTCCCGATTCCGGCCCGCGAGCTGGTCGTGGGCCTCGGCGCCGTCCACTGCCTGACCCAGCAGGAGCCGGCTCACGAGCAACCCCAGGGTCGAGGCTAAGCGTCCGTCGCTTGCTACGTTGCGCGACCATGCCGGGACGCGTACTCGACGGCTTCCGGATCCTCGACCTCACCCGCGTGCTCGCCGGCCCCTTTGCCACGGCGGTCCTCGCCGACCTGGGGGCCGACGTGATCAAGGTCGAGCGTCCCGGAACCGGTGACGACTACCGCTACGGCCCCTCGAAGAAGGGGCAGACCTCCCTCTCGTTCCAGAACACCAACCGCGGCAAGCGCTCGATCACCCTCGACGTCCGCAGCTCCGAGGGACGGGAGCTGCTGCTGCGGCTCGCCGAGCGGGCCGACGCGCTGGTGGAGAATTTCCGGTCGGGCTGGCTTGCCTCCCAGGGACTCGGAGCGGAGGTGCTCCAGGAGCGCAATCCGCGTCTGGTGGTGGCGGCGCTCTCGGGCTTCGGCGCCACGGGACCCCGGGCGGGGGAGCCTTCCTACGACATCGTCGCCCAGGCCACCGGGGGACTGCTCGCGATGACCGGCTTCCCCGACGGCCCGCCGGTGCGCGGGGGAGGCGCGCTGGGCGATTTCGTGGGCGGCCTGTATCTCGCCCTCGGCGTGGTGGCGGCACTGCTCGATCGGGATCGCACCGGCCGGGGGCGGGTGCTGGATCTCTCCAACCAGGACGCGATCTTCGCGGTCACCGACTCGGCCGCGACCATCTTCGCCGCCCTGGGGAGCCGCTCGGAGCGGGCCGGCAATCAGCATCCCTTCACCGCGCCCTACGATGCCTTCCAGGCCAGCGACGGCTGGGTGGTGGCGGCGAGCGCCAGCAACAAGCTGTTCCGCAAGCTCTGCCAGGCGATCGGCCGGCCCGAGCTGGCCGACGACGAGCGATTCCGCAGTCACCGGGGCCGTTCTGCGAACCGCAGCGAGATCAACGGCATCGTCGGAGAGTGGGTGCGCTCCAGGAGCTGCGACGAGGTGTTGGCGCTGCTCGGCCCATCCGGTGCACAGATACCCTGCGGCCGGGTCTCGAGTCCCGAGGAGCTCATCGACGACCCCCAGCTTCTCGCCCGGGGGATGATCGAGCGCCACGCCCATCCGGACCTCGGCGAGATCGTATTCCACGGAAGCCCGCTTCGGTTCGCCGGGACCGAGCCCCGCGCCCGGGTGCTGGCCCCGGCTCTGGCCGCCGACAACGAGGAGGTCTACGCCGAAATCGGCCTCGCCCCCGCCGATCTCGTCGGTCTTCGCGAGCGGGGTGTGATCTGACCCCCGCCGATCTCGTCCGCCCTCGCGAGCGGGGCGTGATCTGACCCGAAGGCTATCTTGGCTCGCGAATCGCCCATGGAGACGCTCGATGAATTTTGGGTTCACCGAAGAACAGGAGCTGCTGCGCAACGAGGTCCGGAAGTTCCTCGACGAGAACTATCCCCTGGAAGAAGTCCGGAAGATCTCGGAGTCCTCCGAGGGCTTCTCCCGGGAGCTGTGGAATCAGATCGCGGAGCTCGGCTGGCTCGGTCTCACGGTCCCCGAGGAGCACGGGGGGGCCGAGCTCGGCTGGGTCGATCTGGTGGTGATCCTCGAGGAAGCCGGGCGCACCTTGCTCCCGTCGCCTCTGATCTCGACCACGCTGGCGGCCGCCGCCATCCGGGAGAGCGGGAGCGCGGAGCAGCAGGCGCGTTGGCTCCCGCGCATCGCCGACGGGTCGGCCATCGGAACCCTCGCGCTTCTGGAGGCAGACGACATCCAGGGCGCCGAGGGCATCCAGCTCCGCCCCGCCGACGGCACACTGAGCGGCGAGAAGCTCTTCGTCTGCGATGCCGGGGTCGCGGACCTCTTCGTGGTGGCGCTGCGCACCGGCGACGGGCCGGCGGACCTCCGCCTCGCGGTCCTCGAGCGCGGCGCCGAGGGACTCTCCAGCGAAGACCTGCCCGGCGTCGATCTCACCAAGCGACTCGGGCGCGTTCGCTTCGATGGGGTTCAGCTCCCCCCCGACGCCATGCTCGGCGACGGCCAGGCCGGCGCCGCCATCGCCCGCCTCCAGGACCTCGGTGCCACGGCGCTGGCGGCAGAGATGATCGGCGCCGCCGAGGCGGCGCTCCAGCTCACCGTCAGCTACGCCGGGGAGCGCGTCCAGTTCGGCCAGCCGATCGGCACCTTCCAGGGTGTCAAGCATCCGCTGGCCGAGATGTACGTCGACATCGAGTCCTTCAAGTCGCTGGTCTATTACGCGGCGTGGTGTCTGGAAGAGGGTCACGAGGACGCGCCCCTCGCCACCTCCCGCGCCAAGGCCTACGCCTCGGAGGCCTTCCCGCGGATCGGCCTGGATGCCATCCAGCTCCACGGTGGGATCGCCTACACCTGGGAGTACGATGCGCAGCTCTATCTGAAGCGATCGAAATGGGCGCGGCCCATCTTCGGGGACGCCGACTACCATTATGAACGGTCGCGTCGTTGGGAGGTCTCTAGTGGATTCCGCTGTGAACGGTCGCGTCGTTGGGAGGTCTCTGATGGATTTCAACTTTACGCCCGAAGAGGAGGCCTTCCGGGCCGAGGTCCGCGAGTTTCTGGACGAGAATCTTCCGCCCGAGGGCAAGCGCGACATCGCCTTCATGACCGGGTGGCAGCAGAAGGTCCGCGAGAAGGGCTGGGTGGGCTTCTCCTGGCCGAAAGAGGTAGGCGGTGGCGGGGGCAGCATCGCCGAGCAGGTGATTCTCAAGGAGGAGATGGCGAGTCGAAAGGCGCCGCCCCTGGGCTCCTGCTACATGGGTCTCGCCTGGGTCGGCCCGGCGTTGATCGAGTACGGCACCGAAGAGCAGAAGAAGCGATTCATCCCCGATATCCTCGACGGGACCTACCAGTGGTGCACCGGCTACTCGGAGCCCGATTCCGGCAGCGACCTCGCCTCCCTCCGGTGCAAGGCAGTGCGGGACGGCGACGAGTACGTCGTGACCGGGCAGAAGACCTGGACCTCCATCGCCATGTGGTCCAAGTGGATCATCCTGCTGGTGCGAACCTCCCTCGACGCAGAGCATCAACACAAGGGCATCACCTGTCTCCTGGTGGAGATGGATTCGCCCGGCGTCACGGTGAATCCGATCCGGAACATGTCGGGCGGGACCATGTTCGCCGAGGTCTTCTTCGACGACGTCCGGGTTCCGGTCGAGAACCGTCTGGGAGAAGAGGGGGAGGGCTGGCGGGTTACGATTACCGCCCTGGCCCACGAGCGCTCGGGAATCTCCGAGGTGACGAGTCTGCAGCGGAGTCTCGAATCAATCCGCGTGCTGGCCCGGAGTTGCCGCAAGAACGGCAGGCCCGCCGCGGAAGATTCGCGGATCCGCCGGCGCCTGGCGGAGGCCGACGCGCGGATCGAGGCGATGCGTCTAAACGGCTGCCGATTTCTCACCAAGCAGCTGCGCGGCGAGAAGCTCGGCAGCGAGACGTCCATCAACAAGCTGCTCCGGGCCGACCTGGAGGTCCAGCTCGGCGAGCTGGCCCTCGAGATCCAGGGAAGTCGCGGGCCACTGGCGCGGGGAACCGACCTGGTGCCCGATGGCGGCAAGTGGCAGAACTTCGCCCTCTCCTGGCCCGAGGTGGTGATCGGCGGCGGCACCCCCAACATCCAGAAGAACATCATCGCCGAGCGGATTCTCGGCCTGCCCAAGGACCCGTGAGCAAAGGGCGCGCGTGGTGATTCGTTTCTGGATCGTCATCGCCAGCATCGCTCTCTTCTACGCCGTCTGGAGGAACCTGCGCGGGCGCGGTCGACGCGCGGCGATGCGCGCCGGCGGCCCGGAGCAGGCCCTGCTGCTTCGCCTGCGTCTGCCCGAGAGCCAGGCCGCCGACGAGACGGCCACCATCGTCGCTCTGGAGGAGGCGATCGAGAGCGCTCTGCGGGTGCACCGGGCGGGGGAGTTCGAAGGGCACGATCTGCGGGACGGGGTCTGGACTCTCTACCTGTACGGTCCCGATGCGGAGCGGATCTTCGAGAGTGTTGCGGAGGTGGCGCGCGGCGCCCGGCTCGATCCGGGCTCTCACGCCATCCTGCGCTTCGGCGGACGCGGCGCCCGGGAGGAGCGCATTTCCCTCTAAGCGGGGACGTTGTCTAGACGAAGCGCTTGATCCAGTCGTCGAGGCTGACGGTGAAGCCGGAGGCGTTGCGGTGGCCGCCGCCGCCGAAGTCGGCTGCGAGCTTCGAGACGTCGAAGTCTCCCACCGAGTAGATGGAGACGTCGACCTGTGTCCCGGTGAGCCGATATACCACACCGCATGGTGTGCCGTATCTGGCGCGGGTGGCCAGCTCGTGGCCAATCCGGCTGCGATGGCAGCGGGAGTCGACTGCCTCGACGCGGATTCGTCCGAGCGAGATCGGGTGCGTGTGGCGGAGCGCTTGATCGACTTCGATCCTCTGCGCCCGGACGATCGGCACGCCCTCGGCGGTCAGCTCCTCCACCGGTCTGGCGGCGAGTCGATCCCATACCTCGAAGCTCCGCGGATGAGATCCGATCGCCGCATTGACCTCTTCCGAGTTCGGGAGCTTCCAGGTCCACATGTCCTGATCCTCGACGTAACGCAGGAGCGCGGGGATCTCCGTGTCCGGGTGGAAATGCCGCCAGGCGAGGATGGCACCGGACTGTGTGAGGTCGAAGTGGACGACGTGTCCGGCCCGTTGGAAGTCGTTGCAGAGACCGGGATCCGACTCGAAGCGATCGCGAGCCGTGACGTGGTGGTCGAGGATGGTGATCTGGGCGGCACGCTCGGCGAGTTGGCGGAGCGGTTCCAGCGGCGGTGCGATGTCGGCGAAGACGATCTCGTTCCCCTCGAAGTCGCGGGCGCGCAGCGGGTCCTCGTGACCCCTGGGGATGTAGCGAGCTTGGTCTCCCCAGGCCTTCCAGACGGCCCAAGCCGCGCCGAAGCCGTCGGGACACCCCGCGTGATAGATGCACACCTGACTCACGCCACCAGAGTAGCCGATCGCTACAGGCCTGGTTCGGGCCTCCGACCATCTTGCGCGTCACCGCCGTAGGGGGTCGGGGGCGACCGAGTATGCACGGGCTCCGGGGCGGGGGGTGGGTTAGCCTCCCCCGCTTCGAGGTCGCCCTCATGCACACGGCGTGCGCCGTCCAGCAGCCGAATCCGCGAGCGAGTCAGCAATCGAGCCAGCAATCGAACCAGGGCAGGGACTGGAGCGAGTGGATCGAGAAGCTGCGCGAAGCGCCGCTCTTCTGGTGGCTCGACAGCGCCCAGGTGGGCCCACGCCTGGGCCGCTACTCCTACGCGGGAGCAGATCCCTACCTGGTGGTGCGCGGTTTCGGAGATCGCATCGAGCTCGAGGTGCGGCGCGTGGTGCGCCCGGACCTGGAGCCGGGGCGGTCGGTTCTTCGCGGCCGGCCCCTCGACGTGCTCCAGGGTCTGCTTCCTCCTCCGCCCTCGGCCGGGGACGATCCACAGTTCCCCTTCCTGGGCGGCGCCGTCGGCTATTTCGGGTACGAGCTGGCGGCGGAAATCGAGCCAGTAGTCCTGCGCTCCCTCGACGACCTGGAGCTTCCCGATCTCTGCTGGCTCTTCGTCGACCGGCTGCTCGCCTTCGATCACCTGGAGGGGCGGATCCGCTCGATCGGGCTCGGCTTCGCCGCCGATCCGGATCTGGCGCAGGAGAGGGCTTCGCGGGCGGCGGCGGAGCCTCTGCCCACCGCGGCGTCTCGCCCTCCGCTTTGCCGACGCGCGGCTCCCGGAGACGGGAGCGCGTGCTTCGACGAGGCCAGCTACCTGAAGGCGATCCTCCGCGCGAAGCAGCGCATCGAGGCCGGTGACGTCTACCAGGTCTGCCTGACCCGTCGCTCCGACCTCGTCTTCACCGGCGACCCCTGGCGCCTCTACCAGAGGCTGCGGGAGTGCAATCCCGCGCCCTTTGCGGCGTATCTCGCCCTCGGCGACGTGACTCTGCTGAGCTGCTCTCCGGAGCGCTTCCTCTCGCTCTCGAGCGATCGCCGGGTCGAGAGCCGTCCGATCAAGGGCACGCGACCCCGCGCTGAGGATCCGGCCTCCGATCGCGCCGCCCAGCAGGCGCTGCGGATTTCGGAGAAGGATCGCGCCGAGAACCTGATGATCGTCGATCTGGTCCGCAACGACCTCGGCCGGGTCTGCGAGACCGGGAGCGTGCAGGTTCCCGAGCTGATGCGGATCGAGTCCTACGCGACGGTTTTCCAGATGGTCTCGACGGTGCGGGGTCGGCTGCGAAGCGACCGCGACGTATTCGATCTGGTGCGGGCCACCTTTCCGCCCGGATCGATGACCGGCGCACCCAAGCTGGCGGCGATGGCGATCCTGGATCACCTCGAGCCGGTACGCCGTGGTATCTACTCGGGAGCCCTCGGCTTCCTCGATCTGCGCGGGGGGGCAGGGCTCAGTGTGGTGATCCGTACGGTCTTGCTGAAGGACGGTCGCGCCTACGTCCACAGCGGCGGCGGCATCGTGGCGGACTCGCGCCCCGTCGCGGAGTGGCGGGAGACCGAGGACAAGGCGCGGGCCCTGTTGGCGGCGATCGCCACGGCTTCGGAGTAATGCCTTGACCCGTATCCAGCTGCTCGCCGTCGATGTCGACGGGACCCTCGTCACCAGCGAAGACGTGATCAGCACCGGTACCCGTGCGGCCCTGCACCGCGTGAGGGAGGCCGGTGTCGAGGTGGTGATCGCCACCGGACGCCGGTATCGCAACGCACAGGGGGCGATTGGCGCCCTGGGGCTCCCGGCGCCGAGCGTCTGCCTGGGAGGTGCGCTGGTGAAGGGGGGCGACGGCCGCACCCTGCACGTCGATGCCTTCGAAGCTCCGGAGTTTCGGGCCGTCGCGTCGCTGTTTCGCGACCGTGGCTACGCCGTGCTGGCCCAGCGGGATTCGCACCAGGACGGTGGCGCCGACTTCCTGCTCGACGAGTCCGTCCCCTGGAACTCCCTCACCCGGGACTACTACGACGGGAACCCGGGGTTCGGCGAGCGCGCCGGGAGTCTTCCCGAACAGACCCGCGACGACGTGCTGGTGGTCGGCATCTTCGGGGACCGGGTGGAGCTCCAGGAGGTCGAACGCGAGCTGCATCGGCTGCACCCCGGCGCGTTCAGCTCCCACGTGATGCCGGGCTTCCAGTACCAGGGCCACTACTGCGAGGTCGTCCCCTCCCGCGTCTCCAAGTGGGCCGGGCTGCAGCGGCTGGCGGATTTCCTGGGGATCTCGCGCGAGGGGATCTGCGCCGTTGGCGACGAGCGCAACGATCTCTCGATGATCTCCGGGGCGGGCGTCGGCGTCGCCATGGGCAACGCCCCCGAAGAGGTGAAGCGGGCGGCGGACTGGGTGACGGGTCACCACGACGAGGACGGCCTGGTCGGAGTCGTGGAGCGGATCCTGGGCGAGGGCTGCTAGTAGCGGGGACGTTGTTGCATGTTCAACTTTTCCGCAGAGCGGAAAAGTTGAACATTCAACAACGTCCCCGCTACGCGGCGCACACGAAGTCGATGCCTTCGCGGAAGCCCATGCGCCGGAGGTCGCCGCGGATCTCCTGGCGCGGGCCCGCTCCGGCGACCGATGCGATGATCGGTCGGTGGCGCAGGGTCTCGAGGGCCTCGGGCGGAATCACCGGCGCCCCGTGGATCCGGGTCCCCAATCGGGCGGGGTGCAGCTCGACGATGTGAGAGGGGCGCCGGCCGTGCTCGAGAAGCGCCCGGCGCAGCCCCTTCCCCGTGGCTCCGTATCCCCAGAGCACGTACTCCGCCGATCGGGCCAGGAAGCCTTCGGCGAGAAAGGCCGCCTTGCAGGCGGTGAACCGCTCGATCGCGTAGACCGGACTCGATCGCGACAGGCGGTCGGGTCCGTTTCGCCAGCAGTGCAGCCGCCGGGGCAGCACGTCGATCCTGCTCCCCGCGGCCAGCAGGCGCAGGACCAGGTCGTAGTCCTCCGGCCAGCCCCGCTCCCGGTAGCGCATCCGCTTCAAGAGCTCGCTGCGAATCATCAGGGTCGGGTGGGCGACGGGACACTCGACGAAGGCTTCCGCGCGCACCCGGTCGGGTGAGTCGATGCTGCAGAGCCAGTGCTCGTACGCGCGCATCCCCTCGGCCAGGGAGGCGCGGGGGAAGAGGCGGACGTGGCAGCCGACGGCGTCGAGGCCGGGATCGTCGTCCAGGGCGCGAAGTTGCAGCGCGAGTCGCTCGCGGTGCATCAGATCGTCGGCGTCCATTCGGGCGATCAGCGGTGCGCCACACGACTCGAGTCCGCGGTTCAGCGCCGCTACCAGTCCGCCGTGGGGCACGGCGGAGAACGAGGAAGCGGGGATCGCGCTCGGCAAAGCCGCGAGCGATGACGCCCGTCGCGTCGGGGGAGCCGTCGTCGACCACGACGCACTCCCAGCGGGTCTCCGTCTGGCGCTCGATGCTGTGCAGTGCCGCGGCGAGCGTCGCCTCCGCACCGTAGGCGGGGAGCAGGATCGAGACCCGGGCCGCCAGCTGCCGCCTGTCGCGAGAGTCGCTGCTGTTCGGGAGCTCCAGATCGATCATCGGCGTTCGGCTCCAGGAAAAGGCCGCTCCGGAGGTCGAACCCGGTCTCTGGTGCGCTTCTGATGACGCATTGCGTCGAAGTTGGCTCTCGATGCCCGCTGGCAAGCCGCCGATAAGGTAGCCGACCTCGGGTTCCGGCCGTCGGACCCTTCCTGGGCGCAGCCCACTGTGGCGCGGCCAAGGCAGAGAGGGAAATCATGGCTAGCCTTCCCGCCGTGTGGAGGATCTCCCCCCGTTGGCTGAGCCCGGGCCTCGTCCTGGGAATCGCCCTGCTGCTCCCGCAGGTGCCCTGGGGTCCGGCTCTGGCGGACGAGGAGCTCGAGCCTCCGCCGCTCCGATCCCCCGAGGTGACGCTGGACGTCGAGGAGGGGATCGAGCCTCCGCCCTGCGGGATCCCCCGAAGTGATCCCGGTCACCGAACCGGAGCCGGGTAAGGTCGTACTCTCGCGTCCCTGGGGCGTCGCGCAGCTCCTTGAATGCGAGGTGGCCCCCGGAGAGCGCCGTCGCCTCTTTCTCCGGGCGAGCGAATCCTTCGCCGGAGATTCCGTGGAGATTCCGGTGCTGGCGATCCGTGGGGAGCGAGCCGGGCCGACCGTCTGCATGACTGCTGGGGTTCACGGGGACGAGCTGAACGGGATCGAGATCGTGCGGCAGATCTTCGAACACGTCGGTCCGGCGCAGCTCTCGGGAATGCTGGTGGGCGTTCCGGTCGCGAACCTTCACGGGTTCCGGCGCGGCTCCCGTTACCTGCCGGACCGCCGTGACTTGAACCGCTACTTCCCCGGTCATCCCGCCGGAAGCTCCGCATCGCGGATCGCGAGCGCGCTCTTCGAAGGTGTGGTTCGCCACTGCGACGCGGTGGTGGATTTTCACACGGGCTCCTTCTACCGCACGAATCTTCCCCATCTGCGGGCGAACCTGCTGGATCCGCGGGTGCTGGAGCTCGCCGAGGCGTTTGGCGTCGGGGTCGTGGTCCACAGCGAGGGGATGCTCGGAACCTTGCGGCGCGCCAGCACCGACGCCGGGATCCCCGCCATCACCTACGAGGCCGGGGAGCCGAAGCGCTTCCAGGCCCGGGAGATCGATCGCGGCGTGGAGGGGATGCGCAACATGTTGCGCAGGATGGGCGTGCTGAACGGCAGCGCTCCACCTCCCAGCCCGTCGCGGCTCTATTACCAGTCGCGCTGGGTGCGGGTGAACGATGGGGGGATCTTCATCACCGATCGCGAGCTCGGCGAGCGCGTCGGATCCGGCGATGTGCTGGGTACCGTGACCGATCCGGTCTCCAACGAGCGCACCCGGTTGATCGCACCGGTCTCCGGGCGCATCCTCGGAATGGCCGTTTCCCAGGTGGTGATTCCCGGGTTCGCGGCATTTCACATCGGCATCGGCACCGAGCCCCTCGAGGACGTGGGAGCTCCGGGCGTGGGGACGGCAGAGATGGAAGGGATCGAGCCGTTCCCGCCGCACCTGGGCGCCGGGGCACTCCTTACCACCGATCAGCTCGAAGCCGAAGAGCATCCCGAGTGACGCGGAGATCCGGATGAGCCGGGCCGTAGCCGGTACGGGGGCCGTCTTGATCGCAATCGGGGTGGCGGTGTTTCTCGCCAAGACCCTGATCTACGAGCTCCCGCTGGCGCCGACGCAGAGCATCGGCTCCTGGCAGGTGGAGCTTCGCATCAAGGTCCGCGGCGAAGGTCGGCGGGGAAGCGTCCGGGCGCTTCTTCCCACATCCGCCGATGGCCAGGCGGTCTTCGACGAGCGCTCCTCCTCGGATCGGCTGGACTTCTCGATCCGCAGCACCGAGGAGGCCCGGATCGGCGTATGGACCGGGTGGCTCGAGGACATCCACGAGATCGTCTACGACTTCCGGGTCCAGATCTACGGAGTGAGCACCACCCTTCCCGGCGGCGAGGTTCCGACTCCACCCGAGTCGATCCGCCGAAAGTACGGCCAGCCGACACCGGACTTTCCCTCCAGCACTCCGGAGGTGGTCGATCTCCTCGAAGGGCTTCGTCTTCCGGCGTCTTCGGACGTGCCGGCGCGGATTCGAACTCTCTACTCCTTCGTGAGCCATGAGATCGCCACTGTGCCCACGGCCGGGAAGGACGCGCTGCTGACCCTCGCTCAGCGGGAGGGCAGCCCCGAGGGCAAGGAGCGGCTGCTGGTGACTCTGCTTCGCGCCTCGGGTATTCCGGCCCGAAACATCCGCGGCCTGGAGCTGCGCGAGGGCACCGACCCCCACGAGCGAATCTGGAGCGAGGCCTATGTAGGGGACAGCTGGCTCCCGATGTCGAGCGTCGACGACTTCTTCGCGGTGCGTCCGCCGACCCTGGTCGTTCTCGGTGACGCTGCGAGCCCGCTGGTGGAGGCGAACGGCGTTCGCGCCGTCGGCCACCGCTACCGCTCCATGCATGAGTCTCTCCGCCCCGAAGAGATCGCGGACGTGCTCGCCCCCGACCACCCGGCCCTCGCCTGGCTCTCCCTCTACCGGCTGCCGGTGCCCTCCCAGTCGGCGTTGCGCGTGCTGCTGCTGCTTCCGATCGGGGCGCTCTTCGTCGCCTTCTTCCGCAACGTGGTCGGGCATCCCCACCTACGGGACCTTCATGCCCGTCCTGATCGCGCTGGCCCTGCGCGGCTTCTCCCTGGGAATCGGCCTGGCGCTGGTGGCCTTCGTGCTCTTCCTCGGCGTGCTGGGGCGCCTCGCCCTGGAGCGGCTGCGGCTGCTGATGGTGCCCCGCCTCTCGATCCTGCTCTGTCTGGTGGTTCTGACCGTGATGGGGCTCGCCCTGGTCGGCCGGGACAGCGAGAACCGCGAGTTCTTCGCCGGCCTGGTCCTTCCCATCGTGATCCTCACCATGCTCGTCGAGCGGTTCTCGATTACCATCGCCGAGGAGGGGCTCCGCGAGGCGCTGGTGCGCGCGGGCTTCTCGGTCCTGGTGGCGGTGGCCATCTACCCGGTCTTCCGCAGTGAGCGAGCCGAGTATCTGATGTTCACCTTTCCCGAGCTCGTGATCGCGGTGATGGGCGTTCTGGTGCTGATCGGCGGCTACACCGGATACCGCGTCTCGGATCTTCTCCGCTTCCGCGGGTTCGCCCAGCAGACGCTGGGCGCCGGGGAGAGGTGATGCTCGACGCTCTTCGCCGTTTCGGGATCCTCGGGATCAATCGCCGCAACATCTCCTACACGATGAAGTGGAATGAGAGGCGCCACTACCCGCTGGTGGACGACAAGATCGCCACCAAACGCCTCTGCGAGGAGGCGGGCATTCCGGTCCCGCGCCTGCTGGCCGTCGCCCGCCACCACTTCGAGATGCGCGGCCTGCTCGCGGCCCTGGCCGATCACGACTCCTTCGTTCTCAAGCCGGCCCGCGGCGCCATGGGCAACGGGATCCTGGTGGTGGTGGAACGCGAGGGGGACCGCTTCCTCAGCTCCGCCGGCCGCGGGTACTCGCAGCGACCAGTTCCTGTATCACGCCTCGGGAATCATCTCCGGCCTCTACTCCCTGGCGGGTCGCGCGGATGCGGCGATGGTGGAGGAACGCCTGCAGGTCGGAGCTGTTCTTCGCCAACCTGGCGCCCGCCGGCGTTCCCGACATCCGGGTGATCGTCTATCGGGGGGTCCCGGTGATGGCGATGCTGCGGCTTCCGACCCGGCGCTCCGGCGGGCGCGCGAATCTCCACCAGGGTGCCATCGGAGTGGGGGTCGACCTGGTCACGGGCATCACCCGCCACGCGGTGATGCACGGGGCCCCGATCCGGGAGAATCCGGACAGCGGCGAAGAGGTGATCGGGAGGAAGATCCAAGGCATCTCACAGGTGCTGGAGATCGCCGTCGCCGCCGCAGACGAGACGGGGCTCGGCTACCTGGGCGCCGACGTGGTCATCGACGCCCGGAGCGGACCGATGATCCTGGAGCTCAACGCCCGGCCCGGTCTGACCATCCAGCTGGCCAACGGCGCCGGCCTGCGCCCGCGCCTGGAA
Source organism: uncultured delta proteobacterium (assembly GCA_963722885.1). GTDB lineage: Bacteria > Myxococcota_A > UBA9160 > UBA9160 > UBA6930 > CAVXZE01. The sequence goes on along the minus strand of CAVROS010000033.1, from coordinate 77,989 downwards.
GCCGTGGACGCCCGGCTGGGATGGTCCGCTGGGGATGGCGAGCCTCGTCTTCCGGTGGCTGAGCGCGTCGCCCTGGGCCAGGAGATCGTCGGCATGATCCCGCCTGGCGTCGCACCGGGACGGAGGATCGCGTGAGCGCTCTGGGAGCAGGGCCGCCGTGAAGGTTCGCAGAGCCCCCCTCTGGCTGGTCGTCCTGGTGGCCGCGCTGCTGGCGCCGCCCCTCGCATCGGGGCAGGAGGAGCCGGTCGAAGACGACCTACACGGTTCGCTTCGACGCGCGGGTGGTGCCCACCGAGCGCCTCGCCAAGGTGTCGATTCGCCTCGGTCGCGGGAGCCCATCGGGTGCGCTGGCTGCGCTTCGCCATCGATCCGGTGCGACACTTCGAGTTTCGCGGAGACGGCAGGGTCGAGGTCGATGGGGATTCGGTCCTCTGGGAGCCGCCCCGGGAAGGCGGCATCCTGCGCTACTCCTTCTGGATCGATCACCTCCGCAACAGCTCGAGCTACGACGCGCGGTGCGCCGAGAACTGGGCGCTGTTTCGCGGAGACGACCTGGTCCCGCCGGCTGCGCGTCCGCACGGAGGTGGGGGCGCACTCCAGCTCGCGCCTCCGGCTCCGGCTGCCCGAGGGCTGGTCGGCCGCCATGCCCCACGAGCTCCTCTCCGACGGGACCTTCGCCATCGACGATCCCCATCGGCGCTTCGACCGTCCCAAGGGCTGGATGGTGGTCGGAAAGATCGGTGTCCTGCGCGAGTACATCGCCAAGACCCGGGTGGCGGTTGCCGGCCCGGTGGGACAACACCTGCGCCGCCACGACAACCTCGCCTTGCTGCGCTGGACCCTGCCCACACTGCGCAAGATCGTCGGTGAGCTTCCCGCCCGCATCCAGGTGGTGAGCGCCGGCGACCCGATGTGGCGAGGCGGGCTCTCCGGACCCAACTCGGTCTTCGTCCACGCGGACCGTCCCTTGATCTCCACGGATCTCAGCAGCCCGGTCCTCCACGAGCTCATGCACGCGGTGATGGGCGCCCGGTCCGGCGAAGACGGTGACTGGGTGGTCGAGGGTCTCGCGGAGCTCTACTCCCTGGAGCTCCTGGTGCGCTCGAAGACCGTGAGCCGCCGTCGCTACGCCAAGGCCCTGCGTCGCCTGGAGGAGAAGGGCCGGGGCGTGGTGAGCCTGGCGCGGGACGACGCGGGCGGCGCCGTCACGGCGCGAGCCGTCGTCCTGCTTCGCGAGATCGGCGAGCAGATCGAGGCCGCCACCGATGGCGAAGCGAGCCTCGACGATGTGGTGAGGCGTCTCTGCAGCGAGCGCGGCGTCGTCAGCGGTGAGCGCTTCCGCCGCATCGCCGAGGAGGTCGCCGGAAAGCGGATCACCGTGTTTGCTCGTCGGGAGTTTCCGCCGTCGATCCGGACCAGTCGCGTCGGTTCGTCACCTCCGGCTCCGTAAGCGGGGACGTTGTTGAATGTTCAATTTTCGGCGGTGCCGAAAATTGAACATTCAACAACGTCCCCGCTCAGCGCCAGGCGAAGACCGGCTGCTCGAAGTGCGCCACCCGGGTTTCGCGTCCCCAGATGGCCACCTCCCGGAGCTGGTAGAGGATCGCCGCGGTGGGTGCGTGGATGTTCGAGCCCAGCAAGGGGATCGAGATCACGGGACGGTCACTCTCGGGGATGCTTCGCAGCCGCGGGACTCCGGGGCGGTCGAGCTCCGCGATGGGTACCCGGAACGCTTCCGCCACCTCTTCCGGATTGGGATCGAACTCGGCCCGGGAGCCGCCCCAGACCACCACCGGTGTGATCACGAAGCCCGACCGGGTCGGGTAGTCGTCGAGGCAGCCGAGTACCGAGGAGTCGGAAACGGCGAGTCCGATCTCCTCATCGAGCTCGCGCAGCGCCGCCTCCTCTGCCGACTCCCCGGGGTCGATGCGTCCTCCGGGAAGCGCCCACTGGCCAGCGTGGCGGCGAAGCTGCGGGTTGCGGCGGGTCAGCACGAAGCAAGGCCGGTCCAGATCGTCGGCCACCAGTGTCAGGGCGACCGCGGCGTGTCCCCGGTCCCCGAGATCCGTCTGCTCGCGGTCGTGGGATTCCAGGTGACGGCGGATGCGCTCGCGGAGGGCGCTGTCGAGACGGACCGGGGCGTCCATCCGGCCAGGATAACCCAAGGGCACCTCGCCCATCCGCACCGCGGGAACTTCCCTACGCCTTTGGCCGCTTCGGGTTTTCCCCTTAACTGTCGGTTGCGACGGGTCGAAGAAACCACTCGTGAGCTTCCATCACCGAGCCAGGGCATGGCTGTTGTCGCCGCTATGTCTCTTGTGTCTGTTCGCTCAGCTGACGGTCACCGCCGCGGCTGAGACCGCGAGCTCCCCGCGTCGGGGACTCGCCGTGGCCCCGCCCCGGGCGCAGGGCTTCTTCGCACCCGTGGCCGAGGGAGCCCGGGAGTGGCTGCACGCGGTGCTGGCCGGCGCCGGGGTGGAGATGGTTGGGCGCGGCCGGGTCCGCTCCGCTGCGGAGCGGGTGCTCGAGGGCGAGCGAGTGGTGCTGCGGGGCTCCGACGCTCCGGCCCTCGCCGCCAGCAGCGGTGCCGCGCTGATCCTGCTGACCGAGCTCCACGACCAGTCCGGGGAGGCCGAGGTTCGCCTCCGCCTCCACGACGGGGCGGATGGATCGGTGGTGTCGGCAACCCTGAACCGGGGGAGCGCCGGGGACCTCGGGGTCCTGCTGAGGGACGCAGCGGTCGGCCTGCTGGATTCGATCGGCTTCTCCCCCGACTCCGTCGCGGCGGAGCCGCCGCCGAGCTTGCCGGAGCTCGGCTCCTACGGGCGGGCTCTCCAGGCGGTCGAGGCTCTGGAGCTGGTCCGGGCCTGGCAGGAGCTGGAGGAGTGTACGGGCCGGACCGCCGACGCTTCTCCGGAGGGAGATCGAGCGGGTGGCCGCCTCCAACCAGAAGGTGCCGGCCGCAGAGCGCTCCCGTCTGGCGAACCTGCGCGGAACCAAGGATCGCGACTGGCTGAAGGTGAGGGAGGCTCTGGTGGCGGGCCGCGATCCGGCAATGCTCGTGGCCGGGGCAGACTCGGCGCTGACCAGGGCTCGACCCGACCGCGCCCTCGAGCTCTACACCCAGGCCGCCCGGCTGGATCCCGCCAACCGCGATGCACAGCTGGGGCGTGCAGACCTCCTGGCCGCCGGTGGGGGCCGCGCCGAGGCGGTGCCGGCCTACCGCAGCGCCATCGAGCTGGCGCCGGAGGATCCCGAACCCTACGAGAAGCTCGCCCGACTGACCGAGCTGGCGCCGGAGGAGCGGGCCCGATTGCTGGTCCGGGCCGGCGATCTTCGCGCCCGACGCCTCGAGTCGGATCGCGCCCAGCGCGCCTACCGGGAGGCCGGCGAGCTCGACGCCAGCATCGCCGCTTCGGCCCACGCCAGGACGGGCGATCTGCAGGAAAGCGCCGGGAACTACAGCAAAGCCCTGCTCTCCTACCAGGATGCGGTCTCGATCGACCCCGAGAACGCCGACGCGCTCACCGGTCTGGGCCGCGCCCGTCACCGCCTCGGGGACTACGCCGGCGCCGAGCAGACGCTGCTCGCCGCCCTGGCGCTTCGTCCCGAGCACCGCTGGGCACTCGAGACTCTGGGCACCGTCCTGATCGAGTCGAGCCGCGCCGAGGAAGCCATCCCTCTGCTGGAGAAGGCGGTCGCCCTGGATCCCACCGATGCAGGCTCGCGACGCAGCCTGGCGCGGGCCCATCGTGCGGAAGGCAATCCGGAGGCCGCTCTTCTGGCGTTGGAGCCGGATGCCGTCGTCCCCTTGGACCGCGTGATCCTGCTGCACGAGGCGTCCGTGATCCAGGCATCCGAGGGTCGCCTCGATGAGGCCGAGCACTCCCTGCAGCGGGCGATCGCCATCGAGCCCGAGGATCCTCCTCTGCGCACCGCTCTGGCCGAGCTCTACCAGGTGAAGGGGGATGCCGACGCCGCAGAGGAGCAGCGGATGCTGGCGGCCAGCCTCGGCCTGGAGACCGCGCAAGCCGGCGCGATGGACGCGGTGGCCGAGTCGGAGGAGGCCGGACTCGGGGTGACCGAGATGGCCGCGGACTTCGACGGTCTGATCGCCAGCTTCCCCAGCCGGCACCCGCAAACCCGCCAGCCCATCGGTCGAGTGGTCCTGTTGAGGCTCGTCGAGCATCTCGACTGGAAGCACCGGCTCCAGGACTGGCTGCTGCCCCGCACTCCGGATCACTCGGCCATCGAGTCCCTGCTGATCCAGAGCATCCTGGGCCGCTTCGAGCTGATCGAGGCACCGCCCATCCCGACAGAGCTGGAGAGCGTCCTCGCGGACCTCCGCGCCTTCTCCCACGGCCGCGAAGAGATCGCCCTGGTGAACGACATGCTGGGCGTGGACGCGACCTTCCTGGCCCGGCTGAGCCGCGAGTCGGGTGAGAGCGGCATGACGGTCGAGGTGCGCCTCCTCGGCGGTCGCAGCTCGGACGGTGTCTTCATCCTCGCCAACGCGCAGGCGCTGCCCGAAGCGGCGGGGCTGACCCGCTGGAACTGGAAGGCGCTGGCTCCCTACGGCTTGATCCTGGTGCTGCTCTCACTGCCGGTGATTCGGGGATGGGGCACCCTGGTCGTCAAGCTCGAGTACGAGTCGGCGAAGGGCACCAAGGGATTCTTCAGCATCAAGCTCTCCACCAAGCCCGAGAAGGCCAAGAAGGAGACGGGCTCCAAGCCCGGGCGCAGCAAGGAACGAGCCTTCGAGCGCAAGGTGCGCTCCTGGTCCCGCTATGCCCGTCACATGGCGGACAGGGAGACCCGCTTCCGGATGCTGCCGATCCGGAGCTACTACGTGGGGGTCCACGGGCTTCTCCAGGACGAGGCGAGCAAGGAGGTGATCGGGAACTACGTCGAGGAGAAGAAGGTCCAGATCGAGCGCGGCTCGGTCGTGGAGGTGATCTTCGACTTCCGGCGCAGCGAGGCGTCGCTCGATGTCCGCCTTCAGCGGCCCGAAGACGAGACTGTTCCAGGCCAGGCGATCGTTTCGCTGCGCGGGCGTCCCGACACGCTCCGCTACGTGCGGGAGGACTCGGCCCTGCTCTACGTCGGCAAGGGGACCCACGTGGTGGTGGTGGCCTACGGAGATCGGGTCTTCGAGAGGCAGGTCAGGGTCGAAGAGCTCGAGGGAATCTTTCTCACCTTCCCGCTCTACGGGGACGACGGTCTGCTCTTCAGTGGTTGCCCGGAGGCGGTGGAGCACTACATCCACGGCGATCTGACCGCTGCCAGCACCGCCCTGGCGGAGAGCGGACAGACCGAAATCGCCAATTCGATTCGCGCCGAGTACCACAAGCTGCGTGGAGACTCGGGGAAGGCCGCCGCCTACCTGCAGGCCGCCGGGCGCCTGACGGAAGCGGCGGAGCTGGTCGACGACGAGTCACGCCGGCCACTCGGCCAACCTCTACCTGGAGGCGGGTGACTACCAGAAGGCCGCCGAGCGCTACGAGAAGGCGGGGGAGAATCTGAAGGCGGCCGAGGCCTACGAGGCCGCCTACGACTACCAGAACGCCACCGAGGCCTACAGGCAGGCCGGCTGCCTCGAGAAGGTGGTCGAGCTCCTCGAGAAGACCGGGGATTACTTCGAGCGCGGCCAACGTCGCCCTCGAGCTCGAGGACGAGGAGCGGGCGATTCGCAATTTCCAGCTGCTGGACACCCGCGACCTGGAATACGGAAACGCCTGTCGCATGCTCGCCGAGGTCTTCGCGCGGCGCGAGGAATTCGAGCTCGCCGCCCAGAAGGCCGAGGAGGCGATGACCGCGTTCGGCGAGGAATCCGCACCGCTCGAGATCCACGAGCAGCTGGGGAACCTGCTCGAGAGCGTCGGCCGCCTGGATGCGGCCGTCGAGATCTTCGAGGGGATCCGCAAGCGCGACTACCAGTATCCGCGGGTGGCCGAGAAGATCGAGTCCCTGCGGGCCCAGCTGAGCGAGCGGGAGCAGGCTGGCGAGGCCTCCGAATTCCTGAGCCAGGGTGTCACGAAGGTGCGGGGGGAGCCGCCTCGGGAAAGCCGTTACGAGCTGATCGAAGAGATCGGTCGCGGCGGGATGGGCGTCGTCTACAAGGCGCGCGATCGTCGGCTCGGCCGGGTGGTGGCGCTCAAGAGATTGCCCGACAACCTGAGGGATCACCCGACCGCGATCGAGCTGTTTCTCCGCGAGGCCCGCGCAGTGGCCGCCCTGAATCACCAGAACATCGTCACTCTCTTCGACGCTGACCAGGAGAACGACAACTACTACATCACCATGGAGCTCCTCGAGGGATTCCCCTTCGACGCGATCCTCAAGAAGCGAGGCCAGCTGATTCCGCGCGACGTGGCGCGGCTCGGCGTGCAGGTGGCGACCGGCCTCCAGTACGCCCACGAGCAACGCATCGTCCATCGCGACATCAAGACCGCGAATCTCTACTTCACCAAGGACCGGACGGTGAAGATCATGGACTTCGGCCTGGCGAAGATGATCGAGGAGGTGCGGCGGTCGACGACGGTGGTCGGTGGGACGCCCTACTACATGGCGCCGGAGCAGGCCGCGGGCGAGTCGGTCGACCACCGCGCCGATCTCTACGCCTTCGGCGTGACGCTCTTCGAGCTGCTGACCGGGCGGGTTCCCTTCGGCAAGGGCGATGTGCTGTTTCACCACCGGCACACCGACCCGCCGGATCCCAGGCTGCACGCAGAGAATCTCCCCGATCCCATGGTCGAGCTGGTCCTGCGCCTGATGGCAAAGAGCCCCGACGACCGCTACCAGACCACCGCCGAGGTTCGCTCGATTCTCGCTGGCATCGGACAGTCGCTAAGCTAGGGATTCTGAAGATCAAGACGTGCCACGACTGGGATCTCGCCATCCCCGAGGCCCGGGCACTCCAGGAGCAGCTCCGCGGTCGGGTCATCGAGAGGGACACGCGGCGAACGCCGCGCCTGGTGGCGGGCGCCGACATCTCCTTCGACCGCAGCAGTCCGGAGCTTCACGCTGCGGTGGTGGTGCTCGATGTCGAGAGCCTCGAGGTGGTGGAGATCGCCGGTGTCCGGGCCGCAGCCCGCTTCCCCTACGTTCCCGGCTATCTGTCCTTCCGGGAGATCCCCCCGCTGCTGGAGGCCTTCGCAAAGCTCGAGACGGTGCCGGATCTGATCGTCTGCGACGGGCAGGGAAGAGCTCATCCACGGCGTTTCGGCCTGGCCTGCCACCTCGGCGTGCTTCTCGATCTGCCGGCCCTGGGCTGCGCCAAGAGCCGACTGATCGGCGACTACCGGGAACCCGGGCCTCGTCGCGGAGCCCACACCCAGCTTCGCGACGGCGGCGAGGTGATCGGCGAGGTGGTGCGCACGCGATCGGGGGTGAAGCCGGTCTTCGTCTCGGTGGGCCACCGGATCTCGCTCGAGACCGCCCGCCGCACCACATTGCGACTGGCGGCCCGTTACCGGCTCCCCGAGCCGGTCCGCGCCGCCCACCGGGAGGTCAATCGCCTGCGCCGGCTCGCCGGATGCACGGATCCGCGATAGGTGGTTTAATCAGCGGCGGCGGCGGTCATGGCGGCTCGGAACCCCCTCCGGGCCGGAGACGACAGAGGAGTCAAGGAGTGCCCCAGTTCCTTTCGGAGAGTTGGTTCGCGGAGGTCGACAGGCTTCGCGCGGAAGCGGGAGATATCCCCATTCCCGACGCGATCAAGAACATCAAGCTCAACATCGTGGTGACCGGGCATCCCGAGGGCGAGAAGCAGATGCACATGGAAGCCGGAGAGTTCAAGCAGGGTCTGCTCGACGACGCTTCCACCAAGCTCACCATCCCCTTCCCGGTGGCCGTGAAGACCTTCGTCGAGAACGACCAGCAGGCCGGCATGCAGGCCTTCATGTCCGGACAGATCAAGGTCGAAGGCGACATGGCGGTGATGATGCAGATGCAGGGGGCAGGGCCGCCCAGCCCGCAGGGCCAGGCTCTCCAGGACCGGATCAAGAAGATGACCGAGGCCTGAGCTTCTCGTCACGAGAGAGCGGAGACCGGAGCGGGATCGAGGCTGTAGCTGAAGATGAGCTGGTGGAAGCGCGTGGTGGCCGGGGCCTTTCTCGCCCTGGCCGCAGTGGGTGGCGGGGTGGCGCTCTGGGCGGTGATGCCCGAGCGAGCCGAGTTCGATCCTGCGCCTCTTCTGGAGGCGGCGGAGCGCTATCGGGTGCGCATCCTGCGCGACGAGTTCGGCGTTCCCCACATCTACGGCGGGACCGACGCCGACGTCGCCTACGGCCTGGGCTTCGCCCACTCCGAGGATGACTTCGCGACCACCCAGAGCGTGCTCCTGGCCACCCGCGGACGGCTCGCCAGCGCGAAGGGCCTCGCGTCGGCTCCCGTCGACTACATGGCCCAGCTGATGGGTGTCTGGGAGCTGGTCGAGGCCCGCTACCAGACCGACCTCGCGCCCGAGACCCGCGCCCTCGCCGAGGCCTACGCCGCCGGCGTCAATCACTACGCGGCGCTCCACCCGGAGCAGGTGGCTCCGGGCCTGATTCCCCTGACCGGGAAGGATGTGGTGGCGGGCTTCGCATTCAGAACCCCGATGTTCTACGGCTTCCAGCGCCACGTGCTCGCGCTCTTCGAGGAGGGCGGTTCTGCCCTGGCGGGACCGAGGCAGGGACAGCTCGCTCTCGGGATCGTGCCCGAGACGAGCTTCGATCTCGGCTCCATCGGCTCGAACGGCATCGCCGTGGGGCCGTCGCGGTCGGCGGACGGAACCACCCGCCTGCTGGTCAACTCCCACCAGCCCTACACGGGCCCCGTCGCATGGTACGAGGCGCGGCTCAAGAGCGAAGAGGGCTGGGACATGGCCGGCGGCGTCTTTCCCGGCTCTCCCCTGATTCTCCACGGCCACAACCGACACCTCGGCTGGGCCAGCACCGTGAACCGCCCCGACGTGGTCGATGTCTACCTGCTCGAGATCAACCCGGAGAACCGGAACCAGTACCGCTTCGACGGTGAGTGGCGGGATCTGGAGGTGGGCGAGGCGGAGATCAGCGTGAAGATCTTCGGCAGGCTGCGCTGGACGGTGAGGCGCGAGCTGCTGCGATCCGTCCACGGCCCGGTGATCCGCCGCGACCACGGAACCTACGCGCTGCGCTACGCCGGCATGGACGAGATCCGACAGCTCGAGCAGTACTACCGGCTGGGCAAGGCGCAGAGCTTCGACGAGTGGCGCGCCGCGATGGCGATGCAGGCGCTCCCCAACATCAACTACGTCTACGCCGACCGCGAGGGCAACATCGCCTACTTCTACAACGCAACGCTCCCGCTGCGCGCCGAGGGATACGACTGGCAGGCGGTTCTTCCGGGGGACACCTCCGAGACGATCTGGAGCGAGTTCCTGCCCTTCGCGGAGCTTCCCCAGGTGGTGAACCCGGTCTCGGGCTTCGTGGCCAACTCGAACCACACGCCGTTTCGCGCCACCACCGGTCCCGGCAACCCGGATCCAGCCGATTTCTCGACCACCCTCGGCATCGAGACGGACATGACGAACCGCGGGCTCCGCGCGCTCGAGCTCTTCGGCGCGGATCCCTCCATCAGCCGCGAGGAGTTCCGCCGCTACAAGTTCGACAAGCGCTACTCCGACGAGAGTCACGTCGCCCGCATCGTTGCCGAGGTGCTGGCCGCCGAGCTCCCCGACGACCCGCTGCTGGCGGAGGCGCGTCGCGTGCTGGCCGCCTGGAACTTCAGTGCCGATGCGGAGAGCACCGGCGCAGCGCTGGGGATTCTCACGGCCACGCCGGTGGTGCTGGCGGAGCGCCGCGGTCAGGAACCGCCCGACACTGTGGAGAGCTTCATCGAGGCGGCGCGAACTCTCGAACGTCACCACGGGCGGGTCGATCCGCCCTGGGGCCAGGTGAACCGGCTGCGCCGCGGTGGCCTCGACCTCCCGGTCGGCGGCGGTCCGGACACCCTGCGCGCCATCTAGTCCTTCGAGCTGGAGGCGGACGGCACCTACACGGCCAACTCCGGCGACTGCTACCTCATGTTCGTGGAGTGGGATTCCCAGGGAAGGCTTCGCTCCGAGACCATCCATCAGTTCGGGAGCGCTACGCTCGACGAGCGCTCACCCCACTACGCGGATCAGGTGCCGCTGTTCGCGGCGGAGCGGACCAAGAAGCTTCACCTCGACGAAGCGCAGCTCCGCCGCCACCTCAGCAGGGAGTACCGGCCGGGAGAGTGAACCCGACGTTGCGGAGCAAGTCTTCTCGCTCAGGCTGACGGGAAGGCGACATTGCGGAGGAGCGTCATCGGACCCTCGCGCTTGATGAAGGCGAGCTGCTCCTGATCTCGGGCCAGCAGCGTCCCGGCGAAGCCCAGCGAGTTCACCTCGATCCCGTGAAAGAAGCCTCGCGTTCGCGGCAGCAGGAACATCCAGTCCCAGGTGACCAGGAGGTTGTAGGGAAGCGGCGCTTCGGCATCGACCCCGACCCGACGCAGCATGGAGCGATACAGTGCCAGCGCCGCCTCTGCCCCTCCCCGGGAGCCCGGCGAGCAGCTCTCATCGAGCCGCGCCACGCTGTGGAGGAAGGGCAGCGCTTCGACGGCGCCCAGCGCTCCGTCGAAGCGCGCGGCGGCGAGCAGGGGTTCGATGGGCGTTCGCTCGGGTCCGACGCCGATCGGGAACCGAGACCAGCTGCAGGTGCTTGTGTGGCTGGCTGGCGCCGGCTTCGGCTCCCGCATTGTAGAAGCCCAGGCCCTCGCGCTCGGCCATGCAGAGCCACAGGGCCTCGAAGTCTTCCAGGGTGAGCAGACTCTCCTGCTCCTCGAAGCTTCGCGTCACGATCAGCAGGTGGTGATCGAGAACGTTGTACTTGTTGAGCAGGCAGAGATGCGTCTCCGACAGGTCGGCGACGAAGAGCTCGCGATTGTAGGGGAGGAAGGGGTTCGCCCCGGTGCGCTGCTGCTCGGAGGCGGCCTCCCGCTTCTGGCCCAGGTGGTCGACCATGCGCACCACGAACTCGACTCCGGTCTCCCCGTCCTCGACCAGCTCGAAGGAGGTCGGGATCGAACGCAGCGCCCCGACTCTCTCCGCCTGGGCGCTCCGCTCGCGCACCGCTTCGAAGAGGGTCCCCGGCTCCAGGGTGATCCTCATCCTCGGATTATGGCGCTAAATTTGACCGAATGGATGATGAATCGACACGGCGAATTCTCGACGGCACCAGCTGGGAGGAGTTCTGCGACACGCTCAAGGCGGCCGGCGCGGTGGTTCTCGACGAGTCGTCGCCGGAGAACGCCTTCGACCGCGCGGAGGGCTTCCGCTACCTGAGCCGGCTGGCGCGAGCCGCCCTCGAGACCTTCGTGGAGGACGGCGATCCCCGCGCGCCGGTGTTGCAGCGCACCGCCCACGAGACGGTAAAGATGGGCGCCGACAACCCGGACAACTACTACCAGAGCGCGCCGGTCAGCGGGAAGTACGAGTACCAGATCACCGGGAGCCGCGGCACCGTGCACTACCTGGGCTTTGGCACCCAGGCGGGAAACTACGGCGCGACGGGCAGCTCTGAAGACCACCGGCTACCTGGATGACTCCCAGCTGCAGCTCGAGCCCGACGGCAGCTTCGAGATCCTGGTGAGCTGCGAGAAGAGGCCCGGCGCCGGGAACTGGCTGCCGATGGTGCCCGAGAGCCGAACGCTGGTGGTCCGGCAGACCTTCCTCGACAGGGAGAGCGAGACGCTCGCCGATCTTCGGATCCGGCGCATCGACGGCCCCCACCTGCCGCGGCCGGTGAGCCCCCAGCAGATGGATCGCGGTCTCGTCGCCTCGGGTCGCTTCGTGGTCGGCTGCGCCCGGCTCTTCAATCAGTGGGCCGCCGGCTTCGCAGAGCAGGTGAACCAGCTGCCCAGGTTCGAGGCGGGGATCGCCACCGCCGCCGGCGGCGATCCGAACATCGCCTACTACCACGGGTACTGGAAGCTGGCGCCGGATCAGGCGCTGGTCATCGAGGTGACGCCTCCCGAGTGCGACTACTGGAACTTCCAGCTCAACAACCACTGGATGGAGTCCCTCGACTACCGGTACTTCAAGATCTGGGTGAACAAGCACAGCGCCCGGCTTCGGGAAGATGGCTCGGTGCGCGTCGTCGTCGCCCACCGGGATCCCGGCGTGGAGAACTGGATCGACACCTGTGGGCACGATCGCGGCACCATGTGCTGGCGCTGGATTCGCGCCGCGGATCACCCGCAGCCTCGGTACCCGAGTGGTCGAGATCGACGAGCTCTTCGGTGAGTGAAGGAGTTCTCGACCTCTCCGAAGAGAGTCTGATCGCGGCGGCGCGGGAGAGCACCGGTCTCAGCGATTTCGGGGACGAGAGCTTTCGCGATGGGCTTCGCGTGCTGCTCGAGACCTACCAGAGCGCGGGGCTGCGACCCGGTGGCCGCAAGCTGACCCGCGGCCGGCTGATCCAGCTCCTCTGCAACCGCCTGCGCGTGGAGCAGGCGTTCCGGCGCCACCCGGAGATCCTGGCGCGAGAGCTCCGCAGCCCGGTCTACATGACGGGACTGCCGCGTACCGGGACCTCTGCGCTGTTCAACCTGCTCGCGATCGACCCGGCCGCCCGGCCCCTGCTGCTGTGGGAGGCGATGAACCCGGATCCGTACGAGGGAGAGCTTCCCCCCGGCCGGGAGGATCCGCGGCTCGAGGCCACGCGCGCCTACTTCGAGCGCGACCGGCAGAGAAACCCGGACTTCGACAAGATCCACTACCGCCGCGCCGACGGGCCCGAGGAGTGCGTGCTGCTCACGGCCCATGCTTTTTGTGATGCGCAAAACGGCATCGAGCCGCTGATGAGCCCCTTTCGCGAGTGGTTCGAGGCCCAGGACCTGCATCCGACCTACGCCTACTACCGCGACCTGCTCAAGCTCCTCGACTGGCAGCGGCCCGGCGAGCGTTGGCTGCTCAAGTCCCCGGCGCATCTGTGGGCGCTGGGCATCCTGGTGGAGATGTTCCCGGACGTCTGCATCATTCAGACCCACCGGAACCCCCTGCAGATCATCCCCTCCTACTGCAGCATGATGGCGGCGCTCATGACCATCCGCGAGTCCGTCGATCTGCGGGAGCTCGGACCGGTGGTGCTCGAGTACCTGGCCCGCTCCCTGGAACGCGGCCTGGCCGACCGCGACAGATCCGCCCCGGAACGCTTCCTCGACGTCGACTACCACCGCTTCGTCGAGCAGCCGATGCAGACCGTGGAGCGGATCTACGATTTCTTTGGACTCGAGCTCGGCTCGAAGACCGCCGACGCGATGCGCGCGCACATCGCCGAGAACCCGCAACACCGCCACGGATCCCACCGCTACTCTCTCGCGGAGTACGGACTGAGTGCGGAAGACGGTGTGCGCGCGGCTCGCCGGCTACATCGAGCGCTTCGATCTGCCCGTGGGGATGGACTAGTATAGGCGGGTGCTGATCGACCCCCGCAAGTGCGTGGCCTGCGGCAACTGCGTGCCGGTCTGCCCGATGGGGGCCATCTACCTGGAAGCCGGCCTCGCTCAGGTGAACCAGGACGAATGCGTGGAGTGCAGCACCTGCTACCGCTTCCTGCCTTCCGAGGGACTCCCGCCGGCCCTGGTCCGACTCGCGCGCCGGGCGATCGCGCTGCTGCGGCTGCGCTTCGACCAGCCGCTGGATCGCTGTCCCACGGGTGCGCTCGAGCCGCCGGATCTCGAATGGCCGCGCTCTTTGCGGCGCGCCTTCAGCGACCCGCTGGTGGTGCACGACGACACGGGGCTGGCTGGTCGGGGCACCGAGGAGATCAAGACCAACGACCTCACCGGGCGGATCGGGGAGGGCGAGGCGGGCGTGGTGATCGATCTCGGACGGCCGGGGATCGGGGTACACTTTCGTGACATCCAGAAGGTCACCGTGGCCCTGGCGGCGTTGGGAACCGAGTTCGAGCCGGACAACCCGGTCACGCAGCTGATGGAAGACCGGGCGACCGGGCAGCTGAAGTCGGAAATCCTCGAAGAGAAGCTGCTCTCCGCCATCATCGAGTTCAAGACGACGCTCGATCGTCTGCCGCAGTACTTCCAGCTCATCGACGAAGTCGAAGGCGAGCTCGACACCGTGATCTGCATCGGCGTCTCGAGTCGCTGTGGGCCGGATGGCGCGGTCCCGCATCAGGCGGTCTGCGAGGAGGCGGGTCGGGTCTTGTCTCTGAACGGCAAGATCAACCTGGGACTTGGCCGTCCGTCGCGACCGGTCGAGGGAGCATAGATGACCAACACGTTGCACCGGAGAGGTAGCGAGGACGAGCTTCGCCGGGACTTCGTCCTGTTCTGCATGCCCACGCGCAGCATCACCCCGGAGCTTCCCGCCAAGCTGCGTCGCTTCACGGAGATCGCGCTCGCACACAAGCCGGTCAGCGCGAACCGCCTCGAGGGGCGGTCGGTGACGGCGATCGATCTCACCCGCATCGAGGAAGAGCTCGAAGAGGGCTTCTGCCTTCACGCGGTCTTCGACGACGTCGAGGCGTTGGCGGGCGCGGTGAGAGATCTGGTCGAGGCGGATCTCGGCCTGCCGATCAACGTGAGCGGTCCCTTGGCCGAGGTGGAGAGCTGCTGCCGTCGAGCGGGCATCACGCGACACAGCGTCGAGCAGTCGCTCGGCACCAGGGGGCGCGTGGACCGTTTGCCGCGGCCGGAGGTGGTCGAGCTGAACTCGCTCTGCGGGCACGGTCTCGTCGGTCACAACCTGATCGAGGCCAGTGGTCGCCCATGTGCGGACCGCGCGCATCAGTGTCGAGGATGCGGCGCGGCTCCTGGCGCGGCCCTGTCAGTGCGGTTGCTTCAACCCGACGCGTGCCGGAGAGGTCCTGGAGCGAGTTCGCACCGGGGGTTGAGGTGACCTACCGAGATCGTACGCTGCCCGCCCCGGAGCGGGTCGCCGACCTGCGCGACCGGATGTCGTTGGAGGAGAAGATCGCCCAGCTCTACTGCTTCGGCCGAGCCGTGGAGCTGATCGACATTCTCCTCGACGAAGCCGGTGAGATTCTCCCCGACAAGATGGCCGAGCTGTTTCCCCACGGCCTCTGTCAGCTCGGCAGGCCCGCACAGCGGCGCTCGCCGCGGTCGTCTGTCGAGTTGACCAACGCGATCCAGAAGTTCCTCGTCGAAGAGACCCGTCTGGGCATCCCCGCCCTCTTCAACGAGGAGGGCGTGCACGGGTTGATGGCCACCGGCTCGACCAGCTTTCCTCAGGCGATCGCCCTGGCCAGCACCTGGGACGAGCAGCTGCTGGAGGAGGTCTACACCGTCGTCGCCAGGGAAGCGCGGGTGCGCGGCAGCAACTACGTCTACGCGCCGGTGCTGGACCTGGCCCGGGATCCGCGCTGGGGCCGTGTCGAGGAGACCTTTGGCGAAGACCCCTACCTGGTTTCGCGTCTGGGTGTGGCGGCTGTCCGCGGTCTTCAAGGCCGGGGTCCGGTGATCGACGAGGAGCACGTCATCGCCTGCGCCAAGCACTACGCCGTCCACGGGCAGCCGGAAGGTGGCCTGAATGCCGCGCCAGCCAGCATCTCCGAACGCGTCATCCGCGAAGAATTCCTGCCGCCCTTCCAGGCAGCGGTGACGGAGGCCGGAGTGCTGGCGGTGATGGCCTCCTACAACGAGGTGGATGGCATCCCGGTCCACGCGAACCACTGGCTGCTCCAGACGGTCCTGCGCGAGGAGTGGGGCTTCGACGGCTTCGTGACCTCGGACGGGTTCGGCGTTCCGCAGCTGGTGCTGTCGCATCACACCGCCGCCGACGCCGACGAGGCGGCGCGCAGGGCCATCGAAGCCGGTGTCGACTGCGAAGTTCCCGCGGGCATCTGCTACCCCGGCCTTCTGGAACAGGCCAAGGCCGGCGAGGTATCCATGCAGGCCATCGACCGCGCCGTCGGCAATGTCCTTCGCGCCAAGATTCGGCTCGGCCTGCTGGACGACGTGTCCTATGCGGACCCGGACCGGGCGGAGCGAGTGACCAACTGCCCCGCACACCGGGATCTGGCTCTCCGGGCGGCACGCGAAGCCGTCGTCCTGCTGAAGAACCAGCGGGATCTGCTGCCGCTGGACGGCACTGCGATCGGTTCCATTGCCGTGGTCGGTCCCAACGCCGCGGACCTGCATCTCGGCGGCTACGCGGAAGACCCGGGGCGGGGCATCAGCGTTCTCGAGGGGATCCGGCAGAGGCTCGGAGCCACCGCGAGCGTGGCCTACGCCGAGGGCTGCCGTATCACCGAGGGGGGGCAGGGCTACGCCGCGTGGCATCGGGATGAGGTGACCCTCAGCGATCCCGGCGACGACACCCCGAGGATCGCCGAAGCGGTCGAGCTGGCTCGGCGCTCCGATGTCGCGGTTCTGGTACTGGGCGGCAACGAGGGCAGCTGTCGCGAGGGTTGGTGGTTCAACCACCTCGGAGATCGCGACGATCTGAATCTGCTGGGCCGCCAGCAGGAGCTGGTCGAGGGCGTGCTCGAGACCGGGACGCCGACGATCGCCGTCCTGATCAACGGAAGGCCCCTGACCATCAACTACGTCGCTGAGAACGTTCCGGCGATCCTGGAGTGCTGGTATCTGGGCCAGGCGACCGGCACCGCGGTCGCCGACGTCTTGTTCGGCGAGGTGAATCCCAGCGGCCGGCTGCCCGTCACCTTCCCGCGGTCCGTGGGGCAGCTGCCCGTGTACTACTACCACCGACCGTCGGCCAAGCGCGGCTACGCGTTCGTCGAGAACCGGCCGCTCTATCCATTTGGCTTTGGACTCAGCTACACGACCTTTGCCTACACCGACCTGGGCGTCTCGCCGGAGAGAATCAGCGTCGGCGAGACGGCTCGGGCGAAGGTCGATGTCTCCAACACCGGCGATCGCGCCGGCGCCGAGATCGTCCAGCTCTACCTCCGCGACCGGGTGGCCAGTGTGACCCGCCCCGTCAAGGCATTGAAGGGCTTCCGGCGCATCTACCTGGAGCCGGGCGAGACCCGGACCGTCGAGTTCGAGCTCACGCCCGGTGAGCTGGCCCTGCTCGATGCGGAGATGCAGTGGCGGGTCGAGCCGGGCCTCTTCGACGTGATGGTCGGGAGCAGCTCGGAGCAGCTGGAGACGGTCACCTTGGAGGTCGTCGAGCGGGGACGTTGTTGAACGTTCAATTTTCGGCCAGGCCGAAAATTGAACGTTCAACAACGTCCCCGCTCACGCAAACGCGAGCTGCGGTCTCCAGCGTCTGCCGACGGTGAAGGGCGACCTGCCCCGAGAGGGCTGTTCTCGGACGCTTGCGGGTTTTTTCGCCGGGGCGCCTGGCGATTCGAAACGCGAGCTGAAAAATGAGTAATAGCTCGTATAATATTCATAACAGATTGAATTTTAGAGAGAATTAGTGATGAAAATCCTTCCGGTCGCGGTCCTCGGATACCTCTTTACGGCAATCGTCTGGCCGACCTGGCGCACCTGGCGGAGGTCGGGGGTCTTCCCGATCGTCTTCCACCGGGAGGCCGAAACGGCTCAGCGGGTGGTTGGAGCGCTGATGGGATTGTTCCTGACCGGGCTGGCTGTCTGGAGCGTGTTCTGTGCGGTGCTGGATCCCGGACGCCTGGGGATCTGGCCGGCGTCCGTGGGGTGGCAGGCGACCGGCTGGCTTCTCTTTCTCGGCGGGCTCATCGTCACCCTGGTCGCGCAGGCACAGATGGGGGCCTCCTGGCGCGTCGGGATCGACGACCGACCGACCCCGCTGGTGACCGGAGGGCTCTTCGCCCTCTCCAGGAATCCGATTTTTCTGGGGATGTTTCTGACCCTGGCCGGCCTGGTGCTGATCACCCCCGCCCTGTGGACGGTGGCGGGCTTCGCCGTTGCCGTGATTCTCGTCTCACTGCAGGTCCGACTCGAGGAGCGGAACCTGGTCAGGATTCACGGCCAGGCGTACCTGTCCTACGCGGCACGGGTGGGGCGGTTCCTGCCCTGGCTCGGCCGGTTCGCTCATCGCGCTTCGCTGGTCTCGCGGAG
Organism: uncultured delta proteobacterium; assembly: GCA_963722885.1. Taxonomy (GTDB): domain Bacteria; phylum Myxococcota_A; class UBA9160; order UBA9160; family UBA6930; genus CAVXZE01. The sequence continues at coordinate 59,953 of CAVROS010000033.1, read as the reverse complement.
TCCGTAGAGCACCAGGCAGGCGGCCACCAGGACGCAGACGGCCCCCACGCCCAGCCCCGCACTCACCAGCTGCTCTTGCCACGGCGCCGCGGTGTAGCCCTTGCCCGCGATCGCGAGCGTCTGGCTCGCCCCGAAGGCTGCTGCCAGCAGGCAGAAGCCCCAGCTCGCGTAGGCCGCGATCAGGAGCAGCCAGACGCTCGCCGAGGCGGCGCGCTCGGACAGGCGCAGCTCCTTCCAGAGCACTCCCCCCACCACGATCAGGAAGATGCCGTTCAGCAGCCCCTCCATGTGCGCCGCGAGAGCCAGTCTCGGGCTCGTCAGGGTGGGGATCAGGATCCCCGTCAGCAGGCCCAGGAGAAAGAGAACCATCCCGTGCCGGATCAGTCGCCGTCCGCTGTGCTCGTTTGACATCCTTCGTACCTCCGTCGGTCGACGCTCGGATCCTATACCAGTGGGCCGCTGCGTCTTCGAGCTAGGATCCGGGCGAATTGCGGGAACTGGGTGCCGGAGGTGGCGGATGGGCGGTGAGCTGCTGATCGGGCTCGATGTGGGTACCACCCGGGTCTCCGCGCTGGTGGTGGACGGGACCGGCAGCGTGCGGGGTCGCGCGGGCCGCGCGCTCGAATGCCGCTTCCCCGCAGCCGGCTGGGTGGAGCAGGACCCGGGCTCTCTGTGGGAGAGCTCACTCGCGGTCCTCCGCGAGGTCCTCGCCGAGGCGGGCGCGAGCGCTCGGGACGTGGCCGCTCTCGGCCTTGCCACCCAGCGGTCGACGTCGCTCGCCTGGGACGCGCAGAGCGGCGAGGCGCTCGCGCCGGCGATCGGCTGGCAGGACCAGCGGACGGCAGCGCGCGCGGCGGAGCTTCAGGCCCGGGGTGTGCCGATGCCGGTCCAGGCTTCGGCGACCAAGCTCGAGTGGCTGCTGCGAAACGACAGCGGGGTGGCTGCGGCCGCCCGCGCCGGGCGCCTCCGGCTCGGAACCCCCGATGTCTGGCTGACCGACCGTCTCACCGGCGGATCGCGCTTCGTCACCGATCCGAGCTGCGCCAGCGGAACCGGGCTCTTCGACTCCCGGAGCGGAACCTGGATGGAGCCCGTGACGGCGCTCTTCGGCGTGCCCTGCGAGGCGTTGCCCGCGGTGGTGGCGACCGCGGAGATCGTGGCCGAGACGCCGAGTGATCTGCTCGGTGCTCCGGTGCCGGTCGCCGCGCGCGTGGGCGATCAGCAGTCGGCCTGCTTCGCCCAGGGCGTGCATCGCGCCGGTGAGGCGAAGCTCACGCTCGGCACCGCGGCGATGCTGGAGGTGCACACCGGCGATGCCCTCCAGCAGGCCGGCCCGGGCGCCCACGCGCTCGCCCTCTGGCGCCTCCCCGGGATCCCCATGCAGTACTGCGTCGAGTCGAGCGTCCACACCGCTGGCGCGGTGGTGGAATGGCTGGTGGGAATCGGGCTGTTGCCCGAGGTGGACTCGCTCGACCGGGTCGCGCGGGAGGTGGCCGACGCCGAGGGTGTGGTCTTCGTCCCCGCCCTCCAGGGGCTCGGTACTCCCTACCTCGATGACGCGGCGCGGGGATTCCTCGGGGGACTTACCCGGGGAAGCAAGGCTGCCCACGTGGTGCGTGCCGCCGTCGACGGGCTGGCCCAGCGCTGTGTGGACCTGTGCGAGGCCGCCGGCCTGGGTGCCGTGCCGCTGCGGGTCGACGGCGGTCTGGCTCGGAGCGATCTGCTGCTCCAGACGCTCGCGGACCTCGGCGGTCGGGCCATCCACCGCGCGCGCGAGCTCGATACCACGGCTCTGGGCGCAGCACAGCTCGCGGGGCTCGCGGCGGGGATCTTCGCCAGCCTCGCGGACTGCCGGGCCAGGATTCCGGAACCCCTGGGCTTCGAGCCTGCCCTCGATGAAGCGATGCGCATCGAGCGCCGGCGCCGCTGGGAAGAGGTGATCGCCCGCGTGCGCGGCGTCGCGGATTGAGCCGGCTTCACTAACCCCCTGAGCGAAATCGACTTATTCTATTGGGACATCGAAAGCTGCGCTGCGAAGTCCCGGACGCATCGCGCGAAGGAGATCTGCCGTGCTCCCCACCCCGCGTCCCCAACTTGCCCTGGCTACGATCGTCTTGACGACCCTGCTCCTGGCACCTTCAGCCCAGGCTGCTCGTTCTCGCCCGGCGCACGAGCCGATCGGTCACCTCACTTTCACCAGCCCCCAGTCGAACCCGATCGCGCTCTCGCCGGACGGGAACTTCGTCTACGTCGTGAACACGACCTACAACTCGGTCGCAGTGATCAACACGACCACCCACGCATTCGAGAAGCAGATCATGGTGGGTCTCGAGCCGGTGAGCGTAGCGGTGCGGCCGGACGGCAAGGAGGTCTGGGTCGCCAACCACGTCTCCGACTCCGTCAGCGTGATCGACACCGACCCGGCAAGTGCGAGCTTCCGGCAGGTGGTGGAAACCATCCAGGATCTGAGTGCGGACGGAGCCACCCGCTTCGACGAGCCGGTGGGGATTGCCTTCGCGAGCAACGCCAAGGCCTATGTCGCGCTTTCGTCGCGGAACCAGATCGCCATCGTGGACGCCGTGAACTACTCGGTGACCGGCTCGCTCAACATCCGCGCCCAGGAGCCCCGGGCGATCGCGGTCCGCAACGGGCGGCTCTACGTGGCCGCCTTCGAGTCCGGCAACCAGAGTGAACTCTCTTCTTGCGGGCTGGGCGGCATCTCACCGCAGTGCACCCTCTTCCTCACGGATCTCAACACCTTCGCGACCAACCCCAACATGCCCGGCCTGGAGAAGAACATCGTCGTCGATCCAGACGTCCCGGACCGCGACCTCTTCGTCTTCGATACGAGCAACGACAACCAGATCAAGGTGGTGGAGGGAGTCGGAACCCTGCTCTACGGGCTGGCGGTGGACGCCAGCAATCGCGTCTACGTGACGCAGACCGACGCCCGAAACACGGTGAACGGAACCACCACGGGGCTGGCAGGCGACGTGAACGCAGACGGAGACGTGAACCTCGCCGATCTCGGGAACCGCATGTTCACCAACGAGGTCGCGATCCTCGACTGCGGCGTGGGCGGCTCCGGCTGCTCGGCCGTCTCGACCGTGGATCTGGATCCCAACTTTCCGAGTCCCGCAACGGCGCTCGCCACTCCCTACGGAATTGCCCTGAGCAACCAGCCCTCTCCGACGATCGTCGCGACGGCGGCGGGAACCAGCCGGCTCTTCACCATGAGCTCGTCGGGGACCCTCCTCGCGCAGCTCGACGTGGGAGCGATTCCGCGGGGCGTGGCCCTGCGCTCGGACCCGGACACCGGGGCGCCGCTGAGGGCCTACGTGCTCAACACACTCGATGCCAGCGTCACGGTGGTGGACGTATCGACTCCGGCGAGTCTGGATCCCTCCAAGATCCTCGCGACGATTCCGATCGGCGCCGATCCGACCCCGCTGGCCGTCCGCCGAGGGCGGATCGCCTTCAACGACGCCTTCGCCTCGACCTCGGGAACCTTCGCGTGCGCGAGCTGCCACCCGGACGGTCACACGGACCAGCTGCTGTGGCGGATTGGAGGCGAGTGCTTCCTGAGCGGCTGCGTCGCGGGCGAGGACGAGGCGCGCAGCACCATGCCGATCCGAGGACTGCGGGACACCGTCCCGCTCCACTGGGATGGGATCCTCGGTGACCCGTTCGGGGGTCCCAACGGCGCCACCGGGATCGGCGGCAACGTCGGGAGCAACTGCAGCGCCGATCCGCACACCTGCTTCCGGGATCTCGTGGATGCGAGCCTCTCCGGGGTGATGTGCGATCAGACGGGCGCCTGCCCTCCCGGCGGCGCGATTCTCTCCGAGCCGGAGAAGGACGACATGGCGACCTTCCTGGAGCGCGTGTCGTATCCCCCCGCTCGCTCGCGGCGCATCGACGACAGCCTCTCGAGGATCGGGGACGGCGTGGTCATCGCGGATCCCGACGGCAACAATCCCATCCCGGTGGGAGCCCTCGAGGGATTCGAGGATTTCTTCTTCGACCAGAACGGCGGCGGCAACCCCGACACCTGCGCCGACTCGAACGCGGGCTGTCACGAGCTCCCCTTGGGCACCGCGACCAACTCGGAGACGCTCCAGGCCTTCGATGCATCCACCATGCGCGGGATGACGGACCGCTTCCTTCAGTTCTCCCTGGGTCCGGTTCACACCGAGGAGCTTCTCACCTTCGCCAACGCCGGCTTGCCCCCTCTCGGGATCTCCCCACTCGAGGCCCCGATCCAGTGGAACTCCGGCCAGGGCTTCCGCGAGATCACCACCTTCGGTGCCGCCTTCGCGGTCTTCGAGCCCGTCTACGGGGTTCGCCCCCTCGACATCTTCCAGATGTTCGAGGAGGCGAGCACCGGTCCGTCGGGGGCGCTCGGGCGCCAGGTCACGCTCAACTCGCGGACCACCGGCGCCGCCCTGGTGGCGGAAACCGATGCGCTCCTCGCCGAGCTGGAGGCCGCCGACGAGCGCGGCGTCGTGAACCTGCGCGGTGGAGGCCTTCGCAACGGCCAGGCCGTCACGATCTCGTATCTCCAGGCAACGGGTCTGTACAAAGTGGGGGGGGCGCAGCTGAGCCGTGCCGCTCTGATCGCCGAGGCGCAGCCACCCGCGCCGACACTGGTCGCCACACTGACGGCCCACCTGCGCAGCGGCGTCTCGGAGAACTCGCCCCAGCCGCTGATCGCTCCGTGGGGTGCGCAGTGCGACACCGGCCCCAACAATCCCGATCCGCTGCTCCCGGGAGGCTCCTCTTTCCCCTTCGAGGGCGCACACGTCGCGGACGGTGACGCGGTCTTCCTGAACGGGCAGGACACCGGACTCACGGTGTCGGTCACCGGCACCTCGACGTCCTGCTCGGCCACCGCGGGCCAGATCACCACCCAGCTGCTCTCCGTCAGCGGGCTGACCCGGACCGGTGGCACGGACCTGCTCCAGGTCCGGAGTGCCAACGGACTGCTGAGCAACGAGATGCCGCTGATGCCCTAGAAAGCGAGGCGCTGGCGCTCAGTCGATCCCACCGGGTTCTACGCCGAGCTCCCGGAGGCGCCTTCTCGCCCGGGTTCGGAGCTCCTTCACCGCGTCGAAGGTGTCGTCTCGGAGCGCGTCCCGGTCGTCGTAGCGGAGGTCCTCCACCGGGATCGGCCGCCCCACCTCGACGACGACCGGACCGCTCCGCAGCCCCACGCGACCTGGCCGCCAGATGCGGCGGCAGCCGGCGTGGCCGATCGGCAGGATCGGCAGCCGGTGGGCGATCGCGGTCACGAAGGCGCCCTTCTTGAAAGGGTGGAGCGCACCGTCGCGCGAGCGCGACCCCTCGGCGTAGAACAGCATCGAGATGTCCGTGGGGCGCGTCCCCATCCTCTCGCGGATCCGGTCCACATCGCTCTGGTTGCCGGTTCGCTCCACCCTCACCGAGCCGGATTGGAGGATCGCCCGTCCGAAGACCGGGATGTCGGAGATCTCCTTCTTGACGACGAAGCGCACCGGAGTCCCGGTGAGGGCGGAGAGCAGGGCGGGCGGATCCCAGTTGCTCTCGTGGTTCGGCACCAGCACGTAGCCCTGACCCGGTTCGATGTTCTCGAGCCCGTGGACCTCCAGCCGGGTGCCCCCGATCCGGAGCGCGAATCTCCCGAAGCTCCAGTACACCGAGTCGACCTTGGCGCGCGGCGCCCCTCTCACGACTCGGAACAGGGCGCAGAGGCTCAGGACGATGGTCGCGGCCGGGATCACCAGATAGCCGACGGTCGTACGGAAGATCGTGTCGAGCCGTGACGAGAGCCCGGTTGTTCCCATGGTACCCGTCCCGCGGCGAGAGAGCCGTGACGATGGCCCGGTTCCGATTTCCAGCATGATACCGCTTGGGGCTCTTCGCTGGAGGGAAATCTGGTCAGTAGATGACCTTCTCTTCCTTCAGACTCTCGATCTCCGCCGCCGACATCCCGAGCAGCTCTTCGAAGATCCGCTGCTGGTGCTCTCCCAGCGAAGGAGCGTGGCGACGAATCCGGGCGGGTGTGCCGGAGAGCTTCCAGGGGGGGGAGAGGACCCAGTCCTTCTTCAGGAGAGGATGGTCCACCTGCAAGAAGGTGCCCCTTTCCTCGAGGTGGGGATCCTCGAAGAGATCCTTGTTGCTGAGTGAGGGCGCTGCTGCGACTCCCACCTTCTGAAGCTCGTGCATCAACTCGTAGTGGTCCCGGTCCTTGCTCCACTCGCCGATGATGCGGTCCAGCTCCTCCTGGTGGTTCCAGCGCATCTCGGCTTCGGCGAATCTCTCGTCTTCCGCCAGCTCCGGCTTCCCCATGGCGCCGCACAGTGCCCGCCACTCCCGGTCGTTCGCTACGGCGATGCTGATCCAGTGGTCGTCTCCGCGGCAGCGGTAGCAGTTGTGGGGAGCCATCCTGTCGTCCCGGTTGCCCTTTCGCATCTGCACCCGCTGGTTCATCAAGTAGTCCATCAGCGCGTTGCTGTTGAGCATCATGCTGGTTTCCTGGGAAGCCAGATCGATGTATTGACCTTCACCGGTCCTCTGATGGCAGAGCAAGGCCGCCAGAATCGAGAAGGCGGCCGCCGTCGCGCTTCTGAGATCGATGGCGCCCGACAGAACGCTCGGCGGCCAGTCCGGATAGCCGGTGACGTAGGAAAGGCCCGCTGCGCTGGCGAAATTCGGGGCGTAGCCCACGTGCTCCCGGTGAGGACCCGTCTGGCCACATGAAGACGACGACAGGTAGATGATGTCGGGCTTTACTTCGCGGAGGGCCGGGTAATCCAGGCCCAGTCTTCCCATCACACCCGGCCGCATGTTCTCGATCGTCACGTCGCTCTTCTCGACCAGCTGCTTGGCGATCTCGATCGCCCTGGGTTGGGTGAGGTTGAGACAGACGCTCTGCTTGTTGAGGTTCAGGCTGTTGAAGACCGGTGACTGATCCGGATTCGAGAAATCGCTGCTGGTCGTGAAGGAGACCAATCGGGCGTGATCGAGCCTCTGTCTGCTCTCCACCTTGATGATCTCCGCTCCCAGGAAGCCGAGCAGACAGGTGGCGTAGGGCCCTGCCCAGGCAGAAGTGAATTCCGTGACTCTGACACCCTCGAGCGGCCCGTCAGTCATTGAGAAAAATTCCTTCTAGATCACACCGGCGTTCGCCAGGGCGTTCAGCTCTTCGCTGCTGTAGCCGAGCCTCTCGCAGTAGATGCTCTGGTTGTGCTCACCCAGAAGAGGCGCCGCGTGCTCCAATGCCCACGGGGTCTTGGAGAAGTGGTAGGGCGCAGAGGGAATCCTCATCCTGCCCGCCTCCGGGTGCTCCATGTCGACGAAGATTTCTCTCGCTGTCGTCTGTTCCGAGTTCACGACATCCTCCGAGGAGTTGATCGGCGCGATCGGACAGCTCAGGGCCTGTGCCCTGCTGCAGATCTCCTCTCGGGTGTGTTGCTTCATCCAGCTTCCGATCCGTTCGATCATGGCCTGGGGGTCTTCGGCGCGTACCCGAGGTGGGCGGGAAGATTTCGTTTCGAACCACTCGGTATTGCCGATGAGCTTCATCAGGGCTTCCCATTGGTGCTCCTGTGGGGTGACCATGACGACGTGACCGTCCTTGCAGGGGAACATCACCGTGACCAGTCTCTCGGTCTTCCAACCCTCTCGGGTCGAAACCTCGCCGCCGTTGGCGACGATGACGGCCTCGACTCGCTGCATCGAGAGGACGGCTTCCTGCTTGGACACCTCGACGAGCTGCCCCTTGCCCGTGATGCCCCTCGAATAGAGAGCGGCGAGGATCGCCACGGCAGCTGCGTTGCCGGGATCGTACTCGGTGCAGTTGCCTCCGATCATGGTTGGGGCGCGCTCGAGATGAGGGGAGGGCATGGGAAGGACGTAGCCCTGCCCTGATACGTGAGCGATGTTGAGAGGGTAGGCGCGGTAGTCCTTGTAGGGACCGCTTCTCCCAAAGGGGGTGATCGATGCCACGATCAGCCCGGGGTGGAGCTTCTTCAAGTCGTCGTAGCCGAGCCCCAGCTCTTCCATGTGCCCGGGAGGCCAGTCTTCGACCAGCACGTCCGCCTCCCTGGCGAGTTTCTCGAAGATCTCCTTGCCCTGGGGCAGCCGGGGGTCCAGCGTGATCCCCAGTTTGTTGGTGTTGAGGAACAGAAACAGGCCGCTCTTCTCGGGATGCGGGACGTCTCCGGGAAACGGCGGAGACCTCCGCGCATCGTCTCCCGTCTTCGGGGGCTCGACGTGGATCACCTCGGCCCCCAGGTCGGCCATCAGCTTGGTGCAGTAGGGTCCCGTGCTGGTGCTGCAGTACTCCAGCACCTTGACGCCTTCCAAGGCCTTGAATGCCATGGCTGATTCCTTCCGAGAATGAACGGGGAGACCGGCAGCCGATCTCCGGCTCAGAAGACCACCTCCATGGCACTCCGGCTTCCGCTCTCGATCGATTCGGCCCGCGCGTTCACCCGAGGCAGGATCTGGGTGGTGAAGAATTCCGCCGAGCAGACCTTCCCCCAGTAGAACTTCGCCTCGGGGTCCTCCTCGCAGAGGCTCTTCCTGGCCTCTTCCGAATCGGCGCCCTTCTCGCTGCAGATGGCGTCGAACTTCTCCTGGGCGATCACCGCCTCGCCCAGAAGCAGATAGGCCACCATCACATCCCCGAACATCTCCAGATAGGGACAGGCGTTGAGCACGGGGTAGACCATGTCTCCACCGGCTCCCGTCTTCCCGAACTCGATGGTCACGTGGGCCAGCGTGTCCTTTGCCTTCTCCAGGCGGCCGATCGTGCTCCCCCAGCGTCGCATGCGACTTGTGGCTCTCGATGAATTCGCCGAGCAAGGCGAGGAAGTTCATCAGGAGCGCTCCACCCGCCATCGAGACCTTCCGTCCCAGCAGGTCCATCGCCTGGATGCCGTTGGTTCCTTCATAGATGGATGTGATCTTGATGTCCCTCATGTACTGCTCGGCGGGGTAGTCGCCGCAGTAGCCGTATCCACCGAAGCACTGCATGGCCCATTCGGTGACCCGGAAGCCCATGTCCGAAGGCCAGGCCTTGCAGATCGGGGTGAGGAGCTCGACGAAGCCGTGGCTCTTCTTTCGCTCGGCTTCGTCGTCCGAACACTCGGCGAGATCTGCGTAGAATGCGGTGGTGTAGAGGAGAGCTCTCATTCCCTCGGTGAAGGCTTTCATCATCAGCAGCATCCTGCGGATGTCGGGGTGCTCGATGATGGCCACCCGGGGAGCTTCGGGATTCCTCATCTGGGTGACGTGCACGCCCTGGATACGTTCCCTGGTGTACTCGAGGGCGTTCAGGTAGGCCGTTCCCGCCGTTCCCAGGGCCTGCTGGCCCACCATCATTCGGGCTTCGTTCATCATCTGGAACATGTAGGTGATGCCCCGGCACTCCTCTCCGACCAGGTAGCCGATGCAGTCGTCGTTGTCCCCGAAGTTGAGCGTGCAGGTGGGGGAGGCGTGAATCCCCATCTTGTGCTCGATACCCGCGGTATGAACGTCGTTGAACTCCCCGATGGAGCCGTCGGCATTGACGCGGTGCTTGGGCACGAGGAAGAGGCTGATCCCCTTGATTCCCTCCGGTGCTCCCTCGGTGCGGGCGAGCACCATGTGGATGATGTTCTCGGTGTAGTTGTGATCGCCGCTGGTGATGAAGCTCTTGGTTCCGACGATCCGGTAGTGGTCGCCGTCCTTCTTGGCCTTGCAGAGCGTGTCGCCCACGGCGCTTCCGGCCTGAGGCTCGGTCAGACACATGGTGCCCGCCCACTGGCCCGAGAACATCTTCTCCAGGTAGCGATTCTTCATCTCGTCGCTGCCGGACGTGAGAATGATGTTCGCCGCTCCGGTGGTGAGACCGCCGGTCGAGACCAGAGGAAAGCAGGCCCCCTGGAAGAACTCACTCACCACGGCTCCCATCGTCAGCGGCAGCCCCTGCCCGCCCCATTCCGGATCGGCGGTGGCACCGATCCAGCCGGCTTCGGCGTAGAGTTTGTAGGCCTCGACGAATTCCGGGGGAACCTCCACCTTGCCGTCTTCGAACTTCACGCCCCTCTCGTCGCCGAGAGGCCCGAGCGGACCGGCGATCTCCTGTGCCTGCTTCAGGCCTTCCTCCGCGATCATCTCGAACATCTCTCGGTTGAACTCCTGGAACTTGGGATACTTCAGGAGTTTTTCGACATCGAGATACTCGAAGAGAAGGAACTGGACGTCTCGAAGGTCTGCCAGATAGTCAGACATGACAATTCTCCTTTCGGGGGGGGGCGAAGCGACTCTGAGTCACTTCTGAGCGGGCTCCGCGGTGTTCGACATCAGCCCGGCGGCCGGGGATTATACTTGTTATCCCGACGCAGTCATTCTCGCTGCCTCAGTCGCTCGGCTGGAGTGTTGATTCCACAGTTCGGTGTTAGAGGTCAGCGAGGCAGCTCGGTTCTTGCAGGCTCTTCAGGTATTCGATCAGATCGGGCGGCGTCTCGGGCAGTTCGAGCAGGTCCCGCGGCGTCACGGCCATGACGGGGACCTCCCGGTAGCCCAGGTAACGCGCCACCGAGACGCGATGGTGCCCGTCCATGCGGAAGTAGACGTCCTCCGCGCAGAAGATCCAGGCCAGGTCCTCGACCCGCTCCGGGTCGGAGTAGAGCCCCTGCTCCCGGATCGAGAGGAAGAGGCGGAAGTAGCGGTTGATCCGCCGAAAGGTCCAGGCCGTGGAGCGCCCCTTCCACCCGTGCTGGTTCTTGAAGTAGCCGGTGCGCCAGAACCGTGCGTAGAGGGCCAGCCGGCCGCGGTCGAAGAGCTCCAGAAGCTCCTGGTCCCGCCTCTCGTAGCCGGCGGTCTGGACCAGGTACTCCACGTGCAGCCGAGCGAAGCGGCCCACGCGCTTGCGCTTGAGCACCGGCAGGAGCTGCCCGATTCGCTTCAGCTTGGCCAGCTGACCGCCAAAGGGTCGCTCTCCCCCTCGGAGGATGGGGGTTTGGGGCTCGATCACGGGCCGGCAGCGTAGCGCACGGCGCCGCGGCGCCGCATGGCGCTCAGCTGGCGGCTTGGCCCCGCTGTGCAATAATCGCTCTCCCCGAAGGGATGCGGTGGGAAGCTAAGTGAGTGATTTTCACCCCACGGATCGGCCGCCGCACCGCACCGCGGTCCGTTGGGACTGGCTGCTCTTCGGGCTTCTCTGCCTGGGCACCGTTGCCTACTGGTCGCTCCAGTACCACCCCTTCGTCCTTCCCAACAACGACTACTACTCCTTCGAGCGCGTCGCGACGTCCCTGGGCAGCGGGGAGCTGCCCAGGAGCTTCAAACGCACCCCCGTCTTCCCGCTCTTCATCGCAGGTCTCTCCCCGGCCATGCCGGGACCGCACCCCGAGCTCCATGCCGCCCTGGTGCTCAACATGGCCTTCTCCATTGGCTCGCTGGTGCTGCTCTTCTGGCTGGCGTCGAGGCTCCTCGGCGCGGGCGCCCTCCTGGTCCCGGTCCTTTTCGCGACCACGGCGCAGTTTCACTCGATGGCGCTCCAGCCGCTGGTGGAGCCCAGCCTCGGCTTCTTCTGCCTGCTCGCACTGGTCCTGTTCCACCTGCGGTCTCCCTGGCAATACGCGGCCGCGGCGGCGGCGGCCCTCTCCCGATCCGAGGCCTCCACGTTGATTCTGGTCTTGTTACTGGTCAATTGGAGGTTCGAAGGTCGCTTCTGGAGGCACGCGGTGCTGGCCGGCCTGGCCTCGATTCCGTTCCTGGCCTGGGCCGCCGCGGGCGCGGTGCGGGGATCCGGGGCGAGCTTCTATCTCGAGCTGATGAAGGGCATGGGATGGGCCGCCGCTCCGGGCTTTCTGGTGAGCTGTGTGCGGGAGCCGTTCGCGGGATGGTTCGTCGGTGGGGGGATTCTCCTGGTTCCCTTCCTGGTCCTGGCGGTGGCTCCGACCCTCGTGGGCATTGGGGTTGGGCTGCGAGAGTTTCGCCGCGAAGCGATCGCCATGCTGGCCTTTCTCGGACTCTCGGTGGCGGCGATCGTTCTGTTCGGAATCGAGAAGCCCCGCTACGGGTACCCCACCTCTTGGATCGTTCTGTTCTTCTTCGCCACCGGCGCACTGCACCTGCTCGAGACGGGCTTCCGCCGCCTGGCTCCTCGGCTCGCCTCGCGTCCGTGGCCCCCGCTTCTTCTCGCGGCCGTTGCCTCGTGGCTGCTCGCGCTGGGCCTCTGGCTCTGGTACATGGGCAGGCTCCCTCACCTCCCTCACGTCGCTCCTTTCGCCGCCGATCTGCTCTATCTCGCGCTCGCTCTCGGTCTGGTGCTGAGCCAGCTCTGGGGGATCCGACGGCAGCGGCTCTGGTGGGCCGCGTGCTTCCTCTTCATGGCGCTCCTCACCCCGGTGGTGGCGGGCGGGATCGCCTCCAAGCAGCTCGGGCTCTTCCATATCTACTACGCCAACTATTCTTCGTACTTGCTGGCGCCCTGGCTCGAGGAGAATCTGGGGCCGCGGGATCGGGCCGTGCTGCTCCACCCGACCCACATCCGGTATCTCACGGACCTGGGCCCCGAGAGGTTCGAGAAGTTCTTGAAGATGCGGGCCGAGAATGCCGCGGAGCTGGCGGCGGAGATGAGGGAGAAGGGGCTGACCCACGTCGCCTACACCTACCGGCACCGGGTGACGAACCCGGCCGCCGGGTTCTACTACCGAAGGAAGAAGACCCACCTGGCCGAGGAGTTTCGCGGCGGAGGCGAGGTCGCCGGCTTCGAGCACCTGGCCACCCTTGCGCTACCGGAATTCCTGGACCGCTCGGCCGTTCAGATATACCGGGTATCGCCGTGATCGGGCCGGTTCGCGGCGTGCTCTTCGACGTCGACGGCACGCTCTACCACCAGGGGCCTCTCCGCCTCTGCATGGCCCTGGAGCTCGCTGCACTTCCCCTCCGAGAGAGCCCCGCGTCGGCCCGGCGGACCTGGGGCGCGGTCCGCACCTTCCGCCGCGTCCGGGAAGAGCTGCGGGGCCTGGGTGCGGCGGAGGCGCCCCTCGCCCGGCTCCAGTTCCAGCGCGCGGCGGACCGCCTGCAGATGGAGGTCGAGGAGGTCGAAGCCGCCGTCTCGGAGTGGATCTTCCAGCGCCCGCTCAAGTACTTGCGGCGCTGCCGGCGAGCCGGGATCGAGAGCCTGCTCGGCTACCTCGCGTCGCGCGGGATTCCCGCGGGAGTCTTCTCGGACTACCCCGCGCGGGAGAAGCTCCATGCGCTGCACCTGGCGGAGACGATCTCGTTGATCGCCTGCGCCACGGATGCCGAGATCAACGCCTTCAAGCCCCATCCCAGGGGGTTCCTCTGGGCCTGCGAGCGCTGGGGCCTCGAGCCATCCGAGGTCCTCTACGTCGGAGATCGGGCCGAGGTGGACGCCGCGGGCGCGGCGAACGCGGGAATGCATTGCGTGATAATCTCCAAGAGGCCAGGGCTGGCTTCGCAGGGCGCAGCCCCAGCCGGTTTCACCAGATTCACCTCCTTCTCAGGACTGCAGCATGCAATCGACGCTGGCGGCTGAGCGAATCCATCCGCTTCGGCCCTACATCCAGATGGCGCGCATCGACCACTGGTTCAAGAACGCCTTCATGCTGTTCGGGATCTTCCTGGCGCTCTTCTTCGAGCCGTCGCTGTTCCGACTCGATGTGGTTCCGACGCTGGTGGTCGCCTTCCTGGCCACCTGCCTGGTCGCTTCGAGCAACTACGTGCTGAACGAGGTGCTCGACGCGCCTTACGATCGCAAGCACCCGGTCAAGCGGCACCGGCCCGCCGCGGCCCAGCAGGTCCGGAGGTCGATCGCCCTGGCCGAGTGGCTGGCACTCGGCGCGGTCGGAATCGGCCTGGGTTTCGTCGTGCATCCCTACTTCGCCGCTTCGGCCGCGGCTCTGTGGGTGATGGGGATCGTCTACAACGTCCAACCGATCCGCACCAAGGAGCTCCCGTACCTGGACGTCCTCTCGGAGTCCGTCAACAACGCCATCCGCCTTCTCCTCGGCTGGTTCGCGCTGATCCAGAGTCAGTTTCCGCCCTTGTCGCTCATCATCGCCTACTGGATGGCCGGGGCCTTCTTCATGGCCATCAAGCGATTCGCCGAGTATCGCCAGATCGGCGACGCCAAGACCGCCCGGGGCTACCGCCGTTCCTTCAGGCACTACACCGAGGATCGCCTGCTCGTGAGCGCCTTCTTCTACGTGGTGCTGGCAGCGCTGTCCGGGGGCGTCTTCATCGTCCGCTTCCGCCTCGAGCTGATTCTGATCCTCCCGCTGGTGGCGGGCTTCTTCGCCTACTACATGCAGCTCGGTCTGAAGGAGAACAGTCCGGTCCAGAACCCGGAGAAGCTCCACCGCGAGACCGGCTTCCTCGCCTTCTCCGTCGCGAGCGGCGTCGTCTTCGTGTTGTTGATGTTCACCCATATTCCGGTTCTCTATGATCTGTTCAACGTGGAGCTGGCAAAGACGTCGCCCCTCTGGACACTGGGCCCTTAGCGAAGCGCCAGCTTCCGTAAATCGGTAGAGCCAGCTCGAACAGTCATGCCCGAACAGCCATGGATGGGAGACGCTGCAGTGGAGCCGAGCGAGAAGAAGGCCATCAACCGCAAGGAGCGCTCGAAGCTCGAGAAGGTGCCCCTCCGGTACCGCTCGATCGAAGAGCGCAGCCAGGACTTCGAGGAGACCAGCGTCGGTTACACCGCCGAGGAGGCGATGGCCGAGGCGGCCCGTTGCATCCACTGCCCCGAGCCCGTGGCGTGCGTGGTCGCCTGTCCGCTCGGGAACGACATCGAGAAGGCGCTCTGGTGCGTCGAGAAGGGGGATTTCCTCGGGGCGGCGGAGATCTACCGCGCGACGAATCCGATCCCGGAGATCTGCGGCCGGGTCTGCCCCGACGAGAGCTCCTGTGCCACCAAGTGCGTCCTTGCCAAGCGGGGCAAGGGCATCAACACCCAGGCCATCGAGGCCTTTGTCGCCGACTATCAGCGCAAGGAGGTCGGCGTCGAGCTGCCCGAGAAGGCTCCCCCGACCGGCAAGAAGGTCGGCATCGTGGGCGCCGGTCCGGCGGGGCTCTTCGTCGCCGAGTACCTGGCCGTGGCGGGGCATCGAGTCGTCGTCTACGACGCCTGGCCGGCTCCCGGCGGACTGCTCGTCTACGGCATCCCCAACTTCAAGCTGGGCAAGGATCTCGTGCAGTGGAAGACGGACTGGCTGCGCGAGCTGGGCGTCGAGTTCGTCGTCGGCACTCGTATCGGCGAGGCCTTGACCCTCGACGACCTGATCGAACGGGAGGGCTACGACGCGGTCTTTCTGGGGACCGGCGCCGGGGTGGAGGGGACGATGGAGATCCCGGGTGAAGACCTGGGACGCATCTACGGCTCCATCCAGTATCTGGTGCAGCCGGGCAACGTGCCCGATGAGCTGCTTCCCGAGGGCAAGCAGGAACCGATCCAGGTCGGCAAGCGCGTGGCCGTGATCGGCGGGGGCGACACCGCCACCGACTGCCTGCGGACCGCCATCCGCCAGGGTGTCGAAGAGGTCGTCTGCTACTACCGCCGCACCGAGGCGGAGATGCCCGGCAACGCCACGGAGCGCCACCACGCCGAGGAGGAGGGCGCCGAAATCCACTATCTGACCGCGCCGATCGAGATGCTCGACAGGGACGGCGACGGCAATGTGGATGCCATGCGCATGATCCGCATGGAGCTCGGCGAGCCCGACGCCTCCGGCCGCCGCCGCCCGGTTCCCGTCGAGGGGTCGGAGTACCAGGTCGAGGTGGACGACGTGATCCTGGCCGTCGGATTCTGGCCCGATCCGATGATGGGTGAGAGCACGCCCGATCTCGAGACCCGCAGGTGGGGTCTGGTGGTGGTGGACGAGGAGACCGGCCAGACCAGCCGTCCGGAGGTCTTCGCAGGCGGCGACAACGTGACCGGCCCGTCCCTGGTCAACGCC
Source organism: uncultured delta proteobacterium (assembly GCA_963722885.1). Lineage (GTDB taxonomy): Bacteria > Myxococcota_A > UBA9160 > UBA9160 > UBA6930 > CAVXZE01. The sequence continues at coordinate 43,994 of CAVROS010000033.1, read as the reverse complement.
GCCCTGGGGGCCGGCCAACGCGCGGCCCGGGCGATCCACGATTATCTGACTGGCGAGTAGGTAAACCCTCCCCGCCGGAGAGCGTCGAAGTTGGACCCGTGAGGTCCCTTTTGGGGCCGCGTTTCGGCCGGTTATCGGGGCAAAACGCACTTTCGGGACGGGGACTTGGAGTCATGCGAAAGCGTCTTGTCCCGCCTCAGATTTGTGGTAACTAGAACCGGTCCCCGAAGCGATCGATGCGGTCCTTGGGAGAGCAGGTTCGGGAACCCCTGTTCCGCCAGGTGCGCCCAGCGTATCCGGCCCTCTCGCAGCGACCAGGCGTCGAGACAACCAGGAGATTCCATGTTCGAAATCACCGCCCGGGAGGATTTCTCCGACGTCACCTACCTGTTGGAGATCAAGCATCCGATGCTGGCCAAGGCCGCCAGGCCCGGTCAGTTCGTCGTCGTCATCTCCCACGAACGCGGCGAGCGGATCCCCCTCACCATTGCCGACTTCGATCGAAAGAAGGGCACCATCACCTTGGTGATCCAGGCGGTCGGCAAGACCACCCTGGAGATGCAGCAGAACTGCAAGGTGGGGAGCAAGCTCTTCAGCGTGGTGGGTCCGATGGGCGTTCCCACCAAGATCGGCGAGTACAAGAAGGTGGTCTGCGTGGGCGGCGGACTGGGCGTGGCGCCCGTCTTCCCCCAGCTGCGCGCGTTCAAGGAATCCGGGGCCTACGTGATCGGCGTGGTGGGGTTCCGGAACAAGGATCTCCTCTTCTGGGAGGACAAGTTCGGGAAGTACTGCGACGAGTTCATCGTCTGTACCGACGACGGCTCCCATGGAATCAAGGGACTGGTCACGGCGGGCCTCGAGAAGGCCATCGCGGACCACTCCGACATCGAGCAGGTGCTCGCGATCGGGCCTCCCATCATGATGAAGGCCTGCGCCGAGACCACGCGGCCCCACGGCATCAGGACGGTGGTGAGTCTGAACCCGATCATGGTCGATGGAACGGGGATGTGCGGCGGATGTCGCGTCAGTGTCGAGGGCAAGATGAAGTTCGGCTGTGTCGACGGCCCCGACTTCGACGCCCACAAGGTCGATTTCGACGAGCTGCTGCTGCGCCTTTCGCGCTTCGTCCCGAAGGAGAAGGAGGCCCTGGAGCAGTGGCAGAAGGAGTGCCGCATCCAGCAGCAGGCCGGTGAACTGATCGATCAGCAGTCCGGCCAGAGCTGAGCAGTACACGGGAAACGAGAAGAAACCGAGAAAACCAAGAAGAAACAGAAGCGGGTATTCGATGGCGCAACAACCGAAGACGATCCGAACCATTCCCCAAGATCGCACCGCGATGTCCGAGCAGGACCCCATGGCGCGCGTCGCCAATTTCTCCGAGGTCGCGCTCGGCTACACCGAGGATGAGGCCGCGCTGGAGGCCGAGCGATGCCTGATGTGCACGGATCCCATCTGCATCATCCGGCTGCCCGGTGGAGATCGACATCCCGGGCTTCATCCAGGCGATCTGCGACAAGGACATCCGCGGCGCCTACGACATCATGATGAAGGACAACCTGCTGCCCGCGATCTGCGGGAGGGTCTGTCCCCAGGAAGTCCAGTGCGAGCAGGTCTGCACCGTCGCCGACACCTTGGAGCCGGTCGCCGTCGGAAGGCTGGAGCGATGGCTCGGCGACGTCGCCGTGAAGGAGGGCTGGACGAACGTCCCCTACATCGAGCCCAACGGATTCAAGGTCGGCATGATCGGCTCCGGTCCCGCCAGCATCACCTGCGCGGCGGACATGGCCAAGGCCGGCTGCGAGGTGATCGTCTACGAGGCCTTCCACGTTCCCGGGGGCGTGCTCCGCTACGGCATCCCCGAGTTCCGGCTGCCCAACGACGTGATCGACGCCGAGATCCAGAACCTGACGCGCCTGGGCGTGAGGATCGAGTGCAACACCCTGGTGGGGCGCCTCTTCACCATCGAGCAGATGCTCGACGAGCTGGGATTCGACGCCGTCTTCATCGGCACCGGCGCCGGCTATCCGAGCTTCATGCGGATTCCCGGCGAGGCGTTGAACGGCGTGATGTCCGCCAACGAGCTCCTGACCCGTGTCAATCTGATGGGTGCGGGCGATTTCCCGGAGCACGACACGCCGCTCAATCTGGGCAAGAAGGTCGCCGTGATCGGCTCCGGCAACACCGCCATGGACGCGATGAGGGTCTCGCTGCGTCTGGGCGCGGAGAAGGTCTACTGCGTCTATCGCCGCTCCCGCGCCGAGAGCCCGGCCAGGGCGGAAGAGGTCCATCACGCCGAGGAAGAGGGCGTCGAGTTCCACTGGCTGACGGCGCCGGTGGAGATCCTGGGTGACGAGGACGGAAACGTCCGCGCCATGCGCAACATTCGCATGGAGCTGGGCGAGCCCGATGACTCCGGCCGCAGGCGCCCCGTGCCGGTCGAGGGAAGCGAGTACGAGTTCGAAGCCGACATGGTCGTCTACGCGATCGGCACCAATGCGAATCCCATCATCGGCCAGACCTCGAAGATCAAGCTCAACAAGTGGGGCTACATCGACGCGGACGAAAATCTCGCCACGTCGATCGCGGGCGTCTACGCCGGGGGCGACATCGTCACCGGTGGGGCGACCGTCATCCTGGCGATGGGCGCCGGGCGCACGGCGGCTCGAAGCATGAAGGCATATCTGGGGATTTCGGACACGGAAACCGTGTATCGCCCCGAAACCAAGCAGGCGGACGGCAAGCTGTTCGGAATCGACGCGGGAGAGAAGAACTTCTCTCGCGTCCGCCTGGCCCAGACACAAGCTTAGCCAGACAGTAAGACGTGAGAGTTAGTTAGACAATAAGACGAGAGAGCGGGAAATGTCGGAAGCTACAACTACTGCTACTCCTGGAAAGCCTGGAAAGAAGAAGTCCAAGAAGGGCTCCAAGGCGAAGGCCGGGAGCAAGAAGGCGCAAGAACTCAAGGGCCACATCGTCGAGGTGGTCAGCGACTCGGGCGAAGGTGCGCAGAAGTGCGGCCAATCGTTCGCGACCATCGGCGCCAAGATGGGCAACGGGATCTGGACCGTCGAGATCATCCCCGCCGAGATCCAGCCTCCCGCGAGGAGCGTCGAGGGCGCCAGCGGCATCCGCATCCGGATGGGTTCCTACTACGTCACCAACGGGGGCGACGAAGCCGACCTGGTCGTCGCCTTCAACGAGCAGGTGCTGCTCGGCCGGGTGAAGTACAAGGAGCTGAAGAAGGGATGCACCATCCTGCTGGAGAACAAGTGGAGGACCGATCCGCTCCCGGAGATCGCCAAGGCCTACCAAGAGACCTATGACCAGCTCATCCAGGACGGGTACAACATCTACGAAATCCCCATGGAAGAGGAGTGCCTCAAGTACGTCGCCGATCCCACCCGCGGCAAGAACATGTTCGTGCTGGGCATTCTGGTCAACATCTACAGCCAGGACCTGCAGGCCGCCCGGGACCAGATCGCCTTCATCTTCGCCAAGAAGAGCGCCAAGATCATCAGCAGCAACGTCCAGCTTCTGGAGGCCGGCTACGACTGGGCCGAGGAGAACCTCGACTTCAAATACAAGGTCCCGTCCGCAGGCATCAAGGAGCCTCAGATCGTCGTCAACGGCAACACCGCGGTCGGGCTCGGCGTGATGGCCTCCGGGATGGAAATCTGTGCGATGTACCCGATCACCCCGGCGACCTCCGCATCGCACTACCTGAGCGACGTCTTCGAATCCGTCGGCGGCATGGTGCACCAGGCCGAGGACGAGATCGCGGCCTGCTGCTTTGCCATCGGCGCGTCCTATGCGGGAAAGTGCGCGGTGACGATCACTTCGGGCCCCGGATACTCGCTCAAGCAGGAGGCCATCGGGCTCGCAGTGATGGCCGAGGTTCCGCTCGTCGTGGTCAACGTGCAACGTGGCGGACCCGCGACCGGCCAGCCCACCAAGATGGAGCAGGGCGATCTGCTCGCCGCAATCTTTGGCAGCCACGGCGATGCCCCCAAGGTCGTCCTCTCACCTTCCAGCATGGAGGACTGCTTCTACTCGGTGATCGCCGCCCGGAAGATCGCCGAGACCTTCCACACCGTGGTCGTGGTGCTGACCGACGCCAACATCGCCACGGCCCAGCAGCCCTTCACCCGGCCGAAGTTCCAGAAATCGTGGCTCGCACCTCCCGTCGACCAGAGCCCGGTTCCGGAGGGCATCAAGCCCTACGACTGGGATCCCAAGACCGGTCTCGCCCCCCGCTTCATTCCGGGGCGACCCAACGGCATGCATACACTGACCGGTCTGGCTCACGATCGATCGAGCCGCGTGGCCTACGATCCCCAGATCAACCAGGAGGGCATCCAGCACCGCAGCTTGAAGCTGGCGGCCTTCCAAAAGACCCTCAAGCCCCCCAAGGTCTACGGCGACGAAGAAGGCGACCTGCTGGTGGTCGGCTGGGGCAGCACCAAGGGAGCCATCGAAGAGGCGGTGCAGCGCCTCCGGGACGAGGGCAAGAAGGTCTCTTCCCTCCACCTGCGATTCCTCCAGCCCATGGCGTCCGGCATCAAGGAAATCATGGAGAAGTTCAAGAAGGTCATGACCGTCGAGTTGAGCTGGTGCGACAGCTACGAGGACGCGCTGATCGACGTGGACAATCGACGCTACTCCAACCTCGCCTGGCTGCTTCGGGGAAGGTATCTGATCGACGTAGATTGCTGGTGCGAGGTGAAGGGCCAACCGATCAAGCCGGGGTCCATCGAGAGAGTCCTGCGAGAGAAGCTCTAGGATCACCGTTACTGATGAGGTGTAGACAATGCTAGGTTCGAGTCTCCTTCCCAAGTCCGACGACGAGCTGCTGACTCTGGACGACTACCAGAGCAGCGTTCCGCGCTGGTGCACTGGCTGCGGTGATCTCGGCATCCTGACCGCGCTGCAGAGGCTCTGTCGCGACGAAGACCTGCCTCGGGAAAAGACCGTCTTCGTTTCCGGCATCGGCTGCTCGAGCCGGTTCCCCCACTACATGAAAACCTACGGATTTCACAGCCTTCACGGCAGGGCAATACCCGTCGCTGAGGGCATCAAGATACGAAGGCCGGATCTGAACGTCTTCGTCAACACCGGCGACGGAGATTGCTGCAGCATCGGCACCGCTCACTGGATCCACGCGATCCGTTACAACATGGACATGACGGTCATGATGCACGACAACCGCATCTATGGCCTGACCAAGATGCAGGCTTCTCCCACCACTCCAAAGGGTCTGAAGAGCAACACCAGCCCACGGGGCGCCTACCTCGACCCCATGAATCCGCTGAGCACCACCTTGGGGGTCGCGAACGTGTCCTTCGTCGCCCAGGCGGTGGATTGGATCCCGGATCTCTTCTACGACATCATCTCTCAGGCCTTCCATCACAAGGGTCTCTCCTTCATCGCCATCTTGCAGCGATGCCCGAACTATCTCCCGACGCTCTTCGATCCCTGGCTGGAAGACACCGAGAAGACCCAGATCCTGACGCACGAGGACGGGCTTCAGCTCAACCCGAGTCTCTCCAACATCTACAAGAACCAGCTCGAGCACGATCCTTCCGATCTCAGCACGGCCAGGGATCTTGCTGCCTCCACTGACATCGTTCCGGTGGGGATTCTCTACCGAAACGACGACGTGCCGTGTTACGAGGACGTTCGGCGAGCCGATCGCATCTACACACCGGAGAAGATCGAGCGCGCCTTCAACGCGGAGCTGGACAACTTCACGGTGGAGACGACGGGTTGACCCGGCCCTTGTGCAGCGGGTGAGTTCCGATCACCAGATACCAGATCTTCTCATAGACGCGAGCGAATTCGGAAACAGACATGGAAAAGACACTATACGAGCTTCGGACCTTTCATCTGACCGGCAGGAAGATCGACAAGGCCATTGCGGACCTCGGTGGGCTCGATCTGGTTCCGGCTCTTCTGAGCCGGTATCGAGACCTGACACAGATCCGTTACGACTATCCGCTGGTTCTGGTAGAGGGGGGTGGCGGTTCCTACGTCCAGTCGCTCGCCAGCATCACCAACGGCATCCTCCAGGCGATCGCGCCGGAGGGGATCGAGGGTGAGCGGGCCCGCAAGAACCTCCTGAACCTCGAGATGGTGATGCGCTCGCTCAGCGCAGAGAGCGGCAGATGCCCCCTGTCGAGGCTCTGGGAGGCCGCCGCCAGCAAGATTCTCTCCGACTCGGACCTCTCCGGAGAGGACAAGAAGCTTCTGGAAGCGAACCTGACCCGCGCGAAAGGCGCCTTGAAGATCGACGGCGAGGTCATCGAGTGCAACGGGGAAGCATCCTCCAGCCTCTTCGTCCACGGCTGGAAGGCGCTCGAGAACAAGCGCGCGCAGAGCGTTCTGGAAAGGCTCGAAGGACTGATCGTAGGACTCTCCGGCATTCTCCGAGCGGACGACTTGAAGTCGGACGAGGGGCTGAGCGCCGACTCCCTCCGGGATTCGGTGGGAACGTCGTTCGAGGACGCATTCGACTTCTCTGTGCTGGCGGATTCCCTGGTCGAGTCTTCTCAGGAGTCGCATCTGCCGAAGAAACGCCGTGAGCGCGTGCGCTTCGCCCTCTCGGTGCTGGAGTCGCAACGCTTCTTCGCCTCGCGGCTGGACGGTCGAGGGAAGGAAGCCAACGGACCCTATCCCTTCGTGGTCGACAGCTGTACCGACGTCCTGAAGACCTACCGGGACCGGATCCCGCACATGGTCGATTTCGTCAAGGCGGTTCGGATCGCCGAGCTGGAGCTGGCCAACGAATACGACGAGGCGAAGCACGATCCCTTCTTCGAGCAGTTCGACGAGGAGTCCCTGAGCGCGGAGGACATCTCGTTCTTCCCCTCCTATCTCGTCTGCCTCGAGAACAGCAAGTACGACGACGCGAACAAGGCGACCCTGATCGAGATCCTGTCTTCTGATCTTCCGATCAAAGTCCTGGCTCAGCCGGAGGACGTCTTCGGTGGATCGACCGTCAAGAGCGACCGCAATCCCCTGGGCGGATGGGATCTCCAGCTGGCGAACCTGGCCATGAGCCTGGGCGGCGCCTACGTCCTGCAGACGAGCAGCTCGAGCCTCTACATGATGAGCGATGCCATCTCGGAGGGACTCGAGTACGAAGGGCCGGCGCTCTTCAACGTCTTCTCGGGTTCGCCCGCGAGCTTCCCGAAACTCGCGCCGTATCTGGTCTCCGCCTCCGCGGCGCAGTCGCGCGCTTTCCCCTCCTTCGTATACGACCCCGGCGCTGGGGAGAACCAGGCGACGCGATTCCATCTGAATGGGAATCCGCAGGTGGAGTCGGACTGGCCGATGGACGCCTTCAATTACGAGGACCAGGAGCTTCAGGCGGTCAACGAGGACATCGCGTTCACCTTCGTCGACTTCGTCGCCAGCGACAAGCGCCTTTCCGGGAACTTCATCAGCATTCCCCAGGCCCAGTGGCACACGAACATGGTGCCGGTGGAGCAGTATCTGAAGCTGGCGGAGGAAGAGACCGCGGACAAGATCCCCTACATCCTGATGGTGGATGGGGAGAACGTCCTCCATCGCGTGATCGCGACGCACAACATCATCTCGGCTGCACGCCGCTACGCGGAGACCTGGCGCAACCTTCAGGAGCTCGGCGGGATCAACAACTCGCACGCCCTGGCTTTGCTGAAGAGGGAAAAGGAAGCCTGGGAGGAAGAGAAGAAGCGCGAGATCGAGGAGATCCGGAGCGAGCTCGGGGCCGAGGCCGAGCAGATCGCCGCCGCAGAGGCGCCCGCCCTCGAGGAAGGCGCAGAAGCCGCGGAAGTAGTCGAGGTGAAGGGGCCCATCGAAGAGGCCTACATCGAGACCCCCCGCTGCAACGCCTGCGATGAATGCACCAAGAAGAACCCCAAGATGTTCGCCTACAACGAGAACAAGCAGGCCTACATCCTGGATATCGATGCGGGGACCTTCCGAGACCTGGTCGAGTCGGCCGAGGTCTGCAAGGTGGCGATCATCCATCCAGGCAATCCCCGGAACCCCGACGAGGCGAATCTCGAGGATCTGATCAAGCGGGCCGAGCCGTTCAACGTGGCTCCCTGAGGCTCTGATCGACTGAGCCATAGCTGCCTCCTGGGCCGGCGGCTGATGCGCGCATTGACACCTGCGGCGCAACAGGCGTAGGATCGACTTGAACCGCCGTTCAGTTGTTTCCAAGGCTCGTTCATCCCACCGACGAGGAGGCGCATCGCATGCGAAAAGTACGCGAGATTTCATCGATTTTCTGGGTGTTGCTGCTGGTTTTCGCGTTCTCTGCAGTGCATGCGAGCGCCGAGAAGACCTACCCCAGCAACGCGTGTGCGAGCGAGAAGATGAAGGCTGCAGCGGACCGCTGCGACAAGGTTCTCAAGGCCTGGAGCAGATGGGCCAAGACCGGGAAGGATGCCTCGTCGCAGATCGGCAAGGCCGATAAGACCTTCGACGCGAAGTGGGCCAGTGCGGAAGACAAGGCCACGAAGGAGAATGTCGACTGCGCCGACATGACGCTCTCCAGCGCGGACATGAAGACGCTGATGGATGCGGCGATCGACGACATCGTGGCGGACGTCACCGACGGCCTGAACCTCGGGGTCAAGAAGGACGCGATCTGCGGAGGGAAGCTCCTCAAGTCCGCCGCGACCATGTGCCAGCAACTGCTCAAGGCGGAGAGCAAGTTGATCGCAGGTCTCTCCTCGGATCTGGATGGCGCCAAGTGCGATGGCAAGCAGACGAAGGCCACCAGTCGATTCGGCAAGCAGTGGGGAAAGACCACTCGCGGGGCATGCCCGACCACCGCCACCGAGGCTGAGATCGCCGGCCTGGTCGTTGCGCTGAGCGAAGACGTCGTGACCAACATCACGGTCTCGCCCAACGTTCCCGACGACGCCTACATGGCGGTCACCCACCCTGCCGGCGGGGCGCCGGGGAACGAGGTCGAGCTACGAGCGCGATACCCTGGTTCCGCAGTGCCAGGACGGCTCGGCGTTCACGTTCTTCGCCAAGCGTGGCAGTGAGAACAAGCTGCTGATGTACTACTACGGCGGCGGCGCCTGCTGGGACACCTTGACCTGCGTCCTCGAAACTTGCACCCAGGCCGTGAATCCGACCCCGCCGGGGCTCGACTTGGGCGGCTTTGCAGACCTCACCGACCCGGACAATCCCTTCAAGGACTGGCACGTCGTCCACGTGCCGTACTGCGGCTGCGACGTCCACTGGGGTGACGCGGGAGTGGACTACCTGAACCTGGCGGATCCCAGCATCGTGGCGAAGCACGTCGAGCACCGCGGCCACGACAACGCCAAGCTGGTCGAGAAGTGGGCGCGGGAGCACTTCCTGAACCCCAGCGACGTCTTCGTCACCGGGTCGAGCGCGGGCTCCTACGGCGCGTTGATGCATGGCATGCCCTTGAGCGAGGTCTATCCGGCCTCGAGCACCAACGTGATGGGCGACGGCGGGAACGGCGTGATCACCCAGGAGTTCCTGGAAGATCAGTTCGTCAACTGGGGCGTCGAGGAGAACCTGCCCGAGGTTCCTGGGATCGACGACGTGCCGACCTCGGAGCAATCGATGCCGGATATCATCATCGCCGCCGCGAGCTACTACCCGGGGACCAACTGGTCCAACTACACGACTGCCTTCGATGGCGGCGGGGGAGGCCAGACCGGCTTCTACAATGTGATGTTGAATCCGGACAATCCAATCGGCGCCCAGCTCTCCTGGTGGGAGGCCTCCTGTCAGTTCAACGAGGTGATGCACCAGCAGGTCGTCGACACCGTGGACGCGGTAGAGCTCGACAATGACAACTACCGCTACTACATCGCCACGGGCTCTACGCATACCGGCTTCGGAAACCCTCGAGTCTACGACGACACCACGGGCGGTGTGCCGCCGCTGGTGGACTGGGTCAACGCCATGATCGACGACGACCCGAGCTGGACCAACGTCGAGGCCGACCCCTTCAACGTCCTGTTCCCGGGTCAGTGCAGCGCGGCGAGCGACAATCCGGGCGACAGGTGCAATCTGAATGCCGATTGCCCGAACGGCAGCTGCTCGGGCGACGACGTGAAGCCGGATCCTCTGGTGGCTCCCTTCGGCGGATCGGCCCCGATGCGGACGTGGTGGTGAACTGCCCGTAGGAGCTCCGTAGCTTCCGGGCCGGGCAAGGGCTACAAATCCAGCCCAGCGAACCATGCCCGAGCCCAGAGACAGACCCAGACCTGACGGAAACTCAGCAGACCCAGACGGCGTCGGCACAAGGAGCAGTACGAGTGCTGTTGCTGCAGAACGGCAGACGTCGTTCTGCTGGACCTGTGAGTGCGGGATGCAGATGTGCCAGGAGTGCATGCAGGAGAACCTGTGGGGTCTGACCTGCAACTTCATCGACTGGGAGTGCCCGGATTGCGGGCGCTGGCACGGCTTCGGGAACCAATGACCATGGGGGTGGAGATGGACCGGCGCGACTTCCTGCGGATGACGGCCGCCGTTTCGGGGGGCCTCCTGGCTGGCAGTGCGGGGATCTCTCCGTTCTCCGAGGAGGCCGGGGCCGTCGAGGCCGCTTACGCCTCTGACTGGGCCCCTGTCTCGTTCGAGAAGCTGGTGCTCTACAACTGTCCGCTGTTCGATGGCATCCAGAGCCGGCTCCAGAAGGACCGGATGGTCGTCGTCGAGGGGGGCAAGGTCCGGGCCATCGAGCCGAGGGGTGACCTCGGCGCTTTCTCCTCCTACAAGGCGGTGGACCTCGGCGGTAGGACCCTCCTGCCCGGCCTGATCGACAACCACGTCCACATCACCGTCCCCTTCATCGATCACGTGAACCTGACTGCCGTCACCCAGATGGATCGGCAGATCGCCCTCAACTTCAGGAACTGCATCATGGGCGGAGTCACCACCGTCCGGGACATGGGCGGGTTCCCCGGCAAGATCCAGAAGTTCCGGGCGATGGCCGACGCGAACGAGATCCCCGGTCCCCGAGTGATCAGCTCGCTCTCGCCGATCGCCGCGCGAGAGGGCGACCATCTCGGCGCGCCAGGGACCGCCCCCTACTTCACCAATCCGATCATCAAGTGGTTCCTGGGCGGCAACTACGCGGAGCGACCCACCAACGTCGAGGAGATCGAGGAGGTCTGTGACCGGATGATCGCGTTGGGTGCGCAGTGGCTGAAGACCCTTCACCAGGATCACACCTTCAGCTATTTCCCCATCGAGCTGCCGAACCACAGCGACGAGGGCTACCGCGCGATCCTCGCGAAGGGCAAGGAGGCCGGGATCAAGTGCGCCCTTCACGAGCCCCTGGTGAGCGGGTTCAAGAAGGGAGTCGACCTTGGCTTCCATACCTTGGAGCACATGCCCGTCGATGCGGAGATCCCCGATGCGTACATCGAGAAGTTCATGAAGCAGGGGATGGCCATCATGCCCACCATGGTGGTTCTCGGAGACGTGCTGATCACCGACGAGCTGCTCGAGCTTCTGGAGACCCGTGGGGAGGAATTTCTGGTGCCCGAATCTGTCAAGCAGATCACGGCCCAGGTGAGGGAGCTCAAGGAACAGGAGAGCAGAGAGCTGAGCGAGAGCGAGCAGCACGCGCTCCGGTTCGAGCCGCAGTACTGCAAGGACACCTTCGCCAACGCCGTCGCGAACCTGAAGAAGCTCCACCGGATGGGCGCTGACGTCGGCATCGGTACCGATATCGGAAACCCATCCACCCAGTTCTTCGGCCGCTATACCGACGAGTTCAGGCACTTTGCCGCCGCCGGCATCCCGAACGTCGATATTCTCCGTCGAGCGACTTCGCTGAACGCGCGGATCATCGACATGCAGGACAGGATCGGCTCGATCGAGAAGGGCAGGGATGCCGACCTGATCGCCGTCCGAGGCGATCCCCTGGCGGACCTGCAGGCGGTCGACCGGGTGGACATGGTCATGAAGGGCGGAGCCCTGGTGAAGAGCGAGGGCGTGGCGCTGGGCTGAGCCGGTCGCAGCCGTCGTAGCGGAGCAGGGCAGGTGCTCCGGGCCGGAGCCCCAGCTCGAAGTGCAGACGCCGCGGCGCCCTTCCGCGCAGCCGCAGCCGCGCCGGACCCGCGTGGACCCCGCGCAGATGGTGCCAGGCGCAGAGTGTGGTGCGGTTGCCCTCGGCATCCGAGCCCCCGGCGGAGCGGAAGCGGATGTGGTGATCGTGCAGCTCGCGGTACGAAGAGCAGCCGGGCACCGTACACCGCCAGCCGTCGCGGGCGAAGACGCGATGGGCTGCGCGCACGCGCTTCTCCCCAAGGCCTGTGCTCCAGGCCTCGAAGACGTGCTCCAGCATCGCGTCCAAGGCCTCGCCATCGCTGGGCATGCGCCCCGTGCGGCGCTCGATGTGGCGGCGCACCGTGCAGAGCACCGCGCGAAAGAGCTGCGCTGCGTCGCGCGGCCCATTCCAGAAGATCCGGCAGGTCTCGTCGGAGTGCGTGGGTTTCGCACCCGTTTGCCGGTTCTGACCGTCTTGTCGTTCCTGACTGTCGCTGGCCGTGGCTTCCTCGACGGCGGCCGCTTCGTGGCTCCCGTGGGCGGCTCCCTGCGCAGTCGGGGAGGCCCCCCGTCTCCTCGAAGCGCGGTGGATCGGTCTCGTGAAGGACGAGCGCCTGCTCCACGTCCTCCTGGAGGCGGCGCACCGTCACGGCACAGGCCCAGTCGATCCAGGAGCGCTGGTGCGCGGAGGCGATCGCCAGCACCGGAAGCAGGGCGTGGGCCTGCACCCAGGAGAGCCGCCCATCCCGGTAGGCCTCCCGGAGCAGCCGCGCCCTCCGCCCCGCGCGCTCCAGTCGCAAGAGAGCCCGCGCCTTGCGCGGCGAGATCCCGAGCTGCTCGCGGGCGTACTCATCCATGGAGGCGAAGCCGGCGGCGCGGTGGAGCCGACCCTCGGCAATGCGGAGAAGCAGCCGCCCCATCTCCGCCTCCAGACGCTGCTCGAGGGCGACCGCACGGCGCAGGCGCTCGTCGAGCTCGAAGGCATCGGCGCTCTCGAGACCGACGACCAGCGATGCGAGGAAGGGCGGAAGCTCCATCTGCGGGGCGGGCGACGCAGGTGGCGCATCCGGCGAGCGTTCCTCGCGAGGGGAGGGCGTGCGCTGTTCTTGGCCCTGCACCGGCTCTTGCTCGGTGTCGCCGGGGGCCCTCTCCTCCGCGCACCCGTTTGCCGCTGGCGCCGACGTGGCAGATGCCCGAGGCCCGGGCGGCGGCGCGAGACTGGCAAGCGCCGGCCAGGGCGCAAGCTCCGCTTCCACCTCGAGTGGCAATGCCGAGATCACCTCCGCAGCGATCGCCTCCATGCAGCCCCAGACTGGCAGGGCCTCGCCCGCCACGCGCCGCGCCAGCTGCCGCGCCTGCCACCACCTGGCGCGCACGACGGGCGTGCAGCGGAGCTGCACGGTCTCGGACTCCTCCTCGGGCGCGCCGTCCTCGTCGGTGCCGGCGGCGCCCGACTCGAGGGCTCCCACGTCTACCGCACGCACCTCGCGGGAGAGGGCGCGCGCCGTCTTCTCGCGTGCGAAGGCGACCCAGAGCCCCTCGTCATCGACATTGGCCACGCGGCAGAGCAGGCGCGCCTTCGTCCAGGTGAGCTCGCCTTCCACCAGCGCCGCCTCGACGCGGGGGAGGCCGGCCAGGGCGGTATCCACCCGAGCGAGATCCTGCAGCGAGCGCGCGGAGTGCCCGGCGCGCTCGACGGCGTAGTCGCGCAAGCGAGCGAAGCCGAGCCGTTCCCAGGCGCGCGTCGCCACCAGCTGGCCCGCCACAGCCGCCAGCGCCCGCCGCAGCGGACCGCGAGCGATGACCAGCCCTGTCAGTTCTGAGTCTGGTCCTCTCAGCTGGGCGTGCGGATCGGCGCGGGCCGGGCGAGCACGATCCGACAGAGTGGTTGCGGGAGAAACCGCAGCGGCCAAAGCCACGATGACGACCTCGACCTCATGCGGGACCGCGGGGTGAGGATCAAGTCGCAAGATCCAAGGTAGGCGAATAAAAGACGAAAGTCAAGGCTTCTGTCAGATGGCGCCGACGGCGCGCGGCCGCCCGACTTCCCGCGTTCCTAGTAGACGATCTCCATGCGCAAGCCGCAGGGATCGATCGGAGGCCGCTCGGGGAGAGTTCGGCTCATACCTCGCAGGATGCGTTCCGCCGACCAGAGCGCCGCGAATGCATCGAGGATGTCGTCGTGACCGACATCCTTTACTCGGAACCGATCGCGCACCATCTGGAACGCCGCTGGCCCGAAGTACCGATCCACCAGCGGGCGACGTTCATTCCGCCCGCGACGCGATGTCTTTCGGAATCGCATCGCTGCGCCGTTCCACGCCTGGAAGCTGACCTCCGGGTGCACCTCACGGGCGCGTTTTCGAAGCCGAGGGTGGGCTCGAAGCTCCTCGTCGACCTCTCCAATCTTGCCGACGATCCCCCACGCCTGCTTCGACATTCGCTTGCCTTCGGCGCGATTTCGGATGGCGCAGGCCTCCTCCCAGCTGCGCGCGGCGAGCACCGCCCGGATCGGCGCCGGGAAGACACTGCTCGCGCGCGGCCGCCCGAGAGCTCGACGCGCCGCCAGGTCGCAGGCCCGTGGCCCGGAATCGGTCAAGCCGATCGGAATGTCGATGGCGATGAGATTGGGAGCGGGCCTCTGCGAAAAGAGCGCTCGCGCGGACTCGAAGCACGCGCTTGCGATCTGCTGCGAACCGAGCTCCCGAGTCACGCAGATCCAGCCAGCTCTACACCCATCCACCCCAGCAGCGAGCATTGCGCGGGTCACGCCGAGCTCTCGGCCCTGCCATCATCGGTGAGCTCGAAGAGCAGCGTCGCCCATCGCACCACCCCGCCGCGGCCGAGGCTGTCTTCCTCCCCCCATCGTTCCAGGGTACGGAAGCCGGCCCGCTGGAAGAGCAGGTCGAGCTCCCCCGCCTGCACACCGCTGAAAAGGCGCCCGAATGGATCACGCCCCTCTTCGTCGATGTCGGTGCGCAGGGTCGGGATCGACGCCAGCACACGGCCGCCGGGCCGCAGCAGACGGCGCAGCGAGAACACCGCACCGAAGAGGTCCGCCAAAGGCAGGTGCTGGAGCATTGCCGCGCAAATCGCGCCGTCGTAGGGGCCGCCAATACTCGCGAGATCCGGCAGAGCATCGGGGAGCGAGCCCTCGACAAGACGCCCGCTCAGCTCGGGGTGAGCCCGAACCGCCTCGGCCCGCATCTCGGCCACCGGCTCCATTCCATACGCCTGGTAGCCCTCGGAGACCAGCCAGGCCAGATCACCCCCCGCACCGGCGCCGACGTCCAGGATCCGATCGCCCGGATCGAAAGCACGAGCGAAGTACTGGGCGATGCCGGCCACCACCCTCCGCGACGACGCATGACGCCGGGCGATCTCGCTGGCGTGGGCGGTGTATGCCCGGAAGGTGGCCTGGTCCATGGGTCAGGAGGATACCGCTCTGACGCAGGGCGCCCGAACTTTCACACTCAGACTCCCTGATCTGGGTGCTCTTCGCGGGGAAGTCAGCGCGAAGGAACGACGGGGAGGTGCCGAGCGCGTTGCATCATCTGTAGGGCTAACGTGAACCCCGGTGCAGACCGCATGAATGCAGTCACTACGAACGACTCCTCGCGAGTCAGGGGAATACTCACTGGCTCCGGTTGGTGGCAGTCCGTATATTCGGTCAGTGTCATTCGTTCCCATGATGTTGGAGTTCCTTCATGAATGACCGCAGCCAGATTCTCATGTGCCGACCTTCGCATTTCGCCGTGGAATACGTGATCAACCCATGGATGGAAGGCCACGTGGGCCGGGCGCGACGGGAAGTGGCCATCCAACAGTGGGACGTATTGCACGGGATCGTCCGCGGGCTGGCCGATGTGAATGTGATCGATGGCGGCGAGCATCTGCCCGACATGTGCTTCGCGGCCAACGCCGGGCTGGTGATCGGTGACCGCTTCGTGCCGACTTCTTTCCGGGTGCACCAGCGCCAGCCGGAGATGCCGCTGTTTACTGAATGGTTTCAATCTGCGGGCTACCAGACGTTGGATCTGCCGACCGATTCGCCCTTCGAAGGCGAAGGCGATGCGTTGCTTCAGACCCGACGCGATGAAGGTCCGATTCTGTGGGCGGGCTACGGCGTGCGAAGCTCGCTCGAGTCACACCGGTCGATCAGCGAAGCGTTGGATGTCGAGGTCGTGTCGTTGCGCCTGGTCGATCAGCGGTTCTATCACCTCGACACCTGCTTCGCGCCCTTGGGCGACGGGCGCGTGATGTACTACCCCGCGGCCCTGGACGAGATGTCGCTACGCCAGATCCGCCGGTATGTTCCGGCAGACCGACGGCTGGAAATCAGCGAAGCCGACGCCATGAATTTTGCCTGCAACGCGCTGGTGATCGGCCAGACCGTCATCACGAACCATGCCAGCCAGCCATTGAAGAAGCGACTCAAGGACTGGGGCTACCAAGTCGTCACCAGCCCGGTGGACGAGTTCATGTTGGCCGGCGGCGCGGTGAAATGCTTGTGCCTGATCACCGAGCAATCGATCGACACGTCTGCCCAGTTGGCCAAGACCGTCTCGCCCATCCGTTCGACGCAGATCGAGCTGGCCGGTCACCTGCTGGACAGCGGTCTCATCAACCGGCTGCTGGACCTGGCGAACGAGGCCGGAGGCGAAGCCAGTGTCGAGCATCTGGCCGTCGCCCAGCGTCACGACCAGCCGTCCACGGCGCGTCTTCGGCTGACTGCCCCCTCGGCCGAGCGCCTGGACCTGATCGTCAATCGGCTCATGCCCCTGGGCGCCCGCCCCACCGCGGAACCGACCGACGCCCGCCTGCAGTCGGTCACCCAATCGGGTGTCGCACCGGATGATTTCTACTCGACGACGATCTATCCCACGGACGTGCGGATCGCAGGGGAGTGGGTCCGCGCCACCCAGCAACGTATGGATGCCGTGATCGTGGTGGAAACCGACGAGCACGACCGGCCCGTCTCCCGTTGCAGTCTGATCCGCGATCTGGACCACGGCGATCAGGTGGTCTGCGGGGTGGAAGGCGTTCGCATCAACCGGCCCATGGTGCAGAAGGGAGAGGGTGAATTTGCCTTCATGTCGGCCGGCGTGTCGACCGAGCGCCGCGTCGAACTGGCCGTCGAGCAACTGGCCTGGGAGATGAAACGCGTCAAGGCGCGGAATGGACGCATCGTGTTTGTCGCCGGGCCCGTGGTGATCCATACCGGGGGCGGAAAATACCTCAGCCAGATCATCCGACTCGGCTACATCCAGTCTCTGTTGACCGGCAACGCCCTGCCGACGCACGACATCGAAATGAATCTGTTCGGCACGTCGCTGGGCGTGGACCTGGCTCGTGGCGTGGGCGTCCATGGCGGACATCAGCACCACATCAAGGCGATCAATCGGGTGCGGGCGGCGGGGTCGATCAGGGAAGCGGTCCGCCAGGGCATCATCACCGATGGCGTGATGTACGAATGCGTGAAGAACGACGTCCAATACGTGCTGGCCGGGTCCATCCGCGACGATGGACCACTGCCGGACACCCTGATGGACCTCAACGAAGCGCAAGCCGCCTATGCCGCCGCCATCGAAAAGGCCGACATGATCGTGATGCTCTGTTCGATGTTGCACGCCATTGGGACGGGCAACATGACCCCCGCGGGCGTGCGACTGGTCTGTGTGGATATCTCCCCTGCCGTCGTGACCAAGTTGGCCGATCGGGGCAGTGTCGAGTCGACCGGCATCGTCACCGACGTGGGATTGTTCTTGAACCTGCTGGCGCGCCGGTTGAGTGACGAGTGATTTGGGCCGCCGCACCCGCGCCGGGCCCGCGTGGACCCCGCGCAGATGGTGCCAGGCGCAGAGCGTGATGCGGTTGCTCTCGGCGTCGGAGCCCCCGGCCGAGCGGAAGCGGATGTGGTGATCGTGCAGCTCGCGGTAGGAAGAGCAGCCGGGCACCGTGCATCGCCAGCCGCCGCCGCCGCATCCGTCCACCGATCAACACAAGCGGCGGCACCACGAGGGCGGCCTCGAAGCCGTGGCCACAACGGGGCTCGATCTGTCCGCCGGTCAGATACGCGTCGCCACCAGGAAGAACCGCTTCCCCAACGCAGATTTCATCGTGGCCGACGCCACCAGCACCGACTTTCCCGACTGCGCATTCGACAAGGTGTTCATCCCCCATGCCGTTCACGAGATGTTCCACGACCTGCGCATGAGGGTGCTCCGGGAAGCGCGCAGAGTCCTCAGGGACGGCGGGCAGTTGATCGTTCTGGAACTGGACAGTCCCGACGGTCTGCTGCTGAGGATTCTCTCCGGCCTCTGGCTCTTCTACTGGCTCCCGTTCAACTTCGAGACCCAGACCAGGCGCGAGATGCTCAGGATCGGCCTGGGGAACGAGGTCAGAGAGGCCGGCTTCAGGAACGTGACCAAGACCCGGAAGCATCGGGGCCTTTTTCAGGTGGTCACGGGGGAGAAGTGAAGTGGACAGGGGTTTGCTGTGCTACGCCGGGATCATCCCGCTCGTGACGGGCGTCCGTCACGACAGGCCCCAGAGGCACCGGATTGGCACCGCGAAGAGATCGTCCCCGAATGAAACCCGCGTGTTACCGTCGTAGAGCACGACGCCGGAGCGGAAGCGCTTTCCTGCCGCCTGACGCAGTTTGCGGAGCCCGCGGAAATCCGCGGGCGTCACCGTCGCAGCTGCCTTCACCTCGATGCCGGCCAGCTCGCGGGCGCCGCGCTCGAGCACGATGTCCACCTCTGCTCCGTCCTTGTCGCGGAAGTGGAAGAAGCGGGTCTCCGCCTCGTCCCAGCTCGCATGCCGGCGGAGCTCCTGGTATACGAAGCTCTCGAGGAGCTGGCCCAGCGTGTCGCGGTCGGCCCAGAGCGCCTCTGCGTCGAGACCGAGGAGCGCGCACGCGATCCCCGTATCGCCCAGGTGAAGCTTCGGAGTCTTCACGAGACGGCTGAGTCGATTGCTGTGCCAGGGGGCGAGAGTCTCGAGCAGGAAGACCCGCTCGAGAAGCGTCACATACTCGCCGATCGTGGGCCGACTCTGCTGGAACGGCGCAGCGAGGTCGCTCAGGTTGAAGAGGCGGGCCGTCTGTCCGGCGGCACCCGCGAGCAGGCGAGGCACGACGTCGAAGGCGCGGATGCGTGCCAGGTCTCTCACGTCGCGCTGCACGACTGCTTCGATGTAGTTGCGGTACCAGGCTGAGCGCCGGCGCGCCGAGGCTCGCGCCAACGCCGCAGGGTACCCGCCGCCGGCGATCTTCTCGGCCAGCTGCCTTCCGAGCCGCGCCCCGGTCCCCGCCTCGAATGTGCCGGCAAACAGGGCATCGAGGAAGCCGGTCTCCTTCCGGGCGAGCTCCGCCTGCGCCAGCGGGTGCAACCGCACGATCTCCATCCGCCCGGCCAGCGAGTCCGCCAGACGCGGGACCAGTAGGACGCTGGCGGAGCCCGTGAGCAGAAACCGCCCTGGGGTCCGCTGTCCATCCACCGCGGACTTGATCGCCGGGAAGAGTCCGGGCACGCGCTGAACCTCGTCCAGAATCGTGCGCGCCGGAAGGTCCGCCACGAAGCCCACCGGGTCGGCGTGCGCCGCCGCGAGCGTGACTGCGTCGTCGAAGCTGAAGTAGGCGTAGCGCTTCGCCTCGCCCAGCCGCCGGGCCAGCGTCGTCTTGCCTGACTGACGGGGCCCGTGAAGGAGCACCACAGGCGTGTCGGCCAGCGCCTCGACGAGACGGGCTTCGACGTAGCGGGGATACAGCGAGGCTTCGGCCATGCTCGGCTGATCGTAACGTTACGGTACGGCCAATTGCAAGTTTATAGTACGGCTGATCGAAACCTATCGACTCGGCTGTTCGAAAGTTGTGCCTCCTGCCGAGCGGAGCCTGCTGCGGCAACCCCCCGGGGGATCTCAGGCTCTCAGGGCCAAGGGGCGGGAGGGGGCCCGGCGCCAGAGCTCACCGTCGATCGGAAATCGAGGCCAGCGCGTTCTCGAGCTCTTTCTGGAATGCGGAGAAGCGCGCGTAACGCGCGCGCAGGTCGTGAACCCAATCCGCGACCCCCTTCTGCCTTCCGGCTGCTGGCGCGAGCTCGAGGCAGCAGGCGACCAGCGTCGCCGCGTGGCCGTAGTAGCGGCGCCGCTTGTTGCCCAGGATCCCGTCGACCCGTTTCGTGGCGGCGGCTCGCATCGCCTCGAGGATCGCCGCGCGGCCCTTGGGGTCGATGCTCGTCGTGGGACGCGCCTGCGCGATCAACTCCGGGATCGATGGCATGCCGAGCTTGGGTCTTGCCTTGGCCCTGTCGCCGTCGTCCCAACCCATGTCGAGCGGATCATGCGGCGCCTTTTGGAGGCTCGCGAAGAGCTCTGCCGCGAGCTTCGCCCTGGTGCCCTCGGCCAGCAGGCCCGCGAACGCGGGAAAGAGAAGGTGGCCTGGATGGTCTTCACTCGACCAACCCAGGCCGGGCGCCCGCGCCAGGAGCTTCGCGGCGGACTGCACGTCGCCGGTCAGAACCTGGAGCAGCCCCAGCTGTCGACCTTCCTTTCGGGGGCAACGGCGGATCGCTTCCCTGGCTCTCTTCCCCAGCGTGGCGGCCGAGGGGCTTCCAGCTCCGAGCCAACGCAGCAGGCGCAGGAGAGTGGGAGCTCCGAGCCACGCGGCCTCGACGCGTTTGGCGCAGTCGCGCCGCCCGAGCTGCTGCGCCGCGAGCGCCGCACCGTCGAGGAAATTGGCTCGCCAGTCCGACTCGGCGACGAGCTTCGTCGCGTCGTCGTAGGCGCGCAGGGCGTCGGCCCAGTCTCCCCGCTCGACCAGGGCATCGCACCACGCCTGCAACGCTTCGGGCCTCTTCGTCTTGCGTGCGATCCGCTCGAGGCCTTCCACACCCTCGAGTCGCAGAACGGCCTCCCGGAGCCACCGCTCGCGATCCCCCTCCCAGTCGTCTTCGGAGGCTGGCTGGCCCTCGAGGAATTTCACCCAACGGGGAAGGAAGGCATCGAGCTCGGGAAGGTGGGCGGTCGCGGCACACTCCATCTGCTCGATCGGCTGCCAGAAGGAGGCAACTCCCTGCACAGCATCCATCGCCGCAGACAATGCCTGAGAGCGCTCTTCGAGGGGTGTTGTCAGGTAGACGCTCGCGACGTACTGGGCGGCGCACTCCTGCACGTCGATCGTGAGGACCTCGTCGACCATCTCGTGGTACCCGAGATCGATCTCGCCGTCCCCGACGGCCGGAAGCAGAGCTTCAAAGACCGCGCTCGCGGTCGCGTGCTCACCCGCGAGAAACGCCTTGGTGCCCTGCCGGAGGTAATCGTCGACTTCGCCAGGATCTGCATAACCGATACGGCGGGCGGCCTCCACGAAGCGCCGGACCTCATCGACGATTCGCCGGGACGGACCCGACGGCTTCCAGCCGGAGCTTCCCTTTGCCGCCCGCAGGAGCAAGGCGTCCACGAGCCCTCCACGCGGCTCGTCGTCCAGACGCTCCAGCGCGTCGCGGACGAACGAGCGGAGCTCCTCGGCCGTCATGGCATCGAGGGCGCCGTCGAGGTCGGGTTCGGCGGATGGGCCAGGGCCCTGTCGAGATCGAAAACGCCGCCCGTATCTCATCTCTCCCCTCGATTCTCTCCGGTGAGTCGCGCGAGCTGGACTTCGTCTCGATCGATCACATAGCCCTCCTCGTCGACGAGCCAGAAGCGCCACCCCGGCTCATCCTTCTCGACGTAGGCTCGCTGCGCCCGGGACCACGGATCTGCCCAGCCCGGTGCGCTGCCAACGACGACCTCGAGCGGCACCTGCAGCTCGAGGGCGCGCTTCTCGAGGTCGTAGAGGGTCGCTTCGTCGCGATGGACCCACGGTGCGGGGATCTTCTCGTCGAGGAACCCCCAGCGGAGTCGAACGGCTCCGTGGAGGCGCCCATACTGGTACAGCGCATAGAGAGACTTGGCGTCCGCCTCGAGCCGCCGCCGGAGCTTGGTGGACTGCGTCTCGCGCAGGTACTTGCGCAGCACCTCCTCGTCGCCAAACGGGCGGCTGATGCCGCATGAACCCTGGACGAGCAGGCTCGTCGTGATTCGGAGCTTGCGGCCTCGTCGGTTGAGCTGCCTGGTCTTCTGCGGAGGTCCGAGCTCCGCCAGGTGACGCCCGCCGGGCTCGAAGTGGAGGGCCCGCAGGAGCTTTCGCACCTCGACCGCTGCGATGATCTCGTAGTCGGCGAGCTTCTCCTTGGCTTGGGCGACCTCCTCGCCCATGAAGGTGGTGATCTCGCGCCGTCCCACGTCCACGAGCACGACCGCCTCGGGTTGCCTCGCGGGGAACGCGTGAATCAGGATCCGCCGCATCCGGGCCAGGCGCTCGGCATGGGCCCGGCGCTTCCGCTCGAAATGCTTGCGGTTCGCCTCCATGACCGCCGGGTCGGGCCGCCTCTCGGCCCAGCGACGGGCCGTGGCGATCCGCTCTCGAACCGCTTGCCGCGCCGATCGAACGGCATCGTGCTCGCGGTCGAGCTCCCAGAGCCCATCGTTCCGAACCCGGACCGGCGCGCCCCGGCGCCAGTAGCTGGCCGAGTCGGCCGAGACCCGGCTTCCCTGGCCGCGCGCTCGGATGAAGGCAACGACATCATCCGGGTGCATCGCGGTCCCATGTGCGTCGAGCACGCAGATCGCGACCCGCTGGGCCGACCAGTCGTTCGGAATCCCGTCGCGCCACAACTCGTCGAGGGCTTGGGGCGTCAGCGCCTCTTCGGGCGATGGCAGCGGACCTGGGTCCGGCCGAACGACCTGGAGCCGAGGCGCCTTCGGCGGCCGGAGACCGAGCCGGAATGCCCAGAGATCGGCCTCGTGGTCGTGGGGATCGAGAGCGTAGAGGTCGCCGTCGCGATAGAGGGGAGGCCTTGCCGGCCTGCACCGCTTGAGCGAGGCGAGCGCTCGGTCCGCGGGCGCGACTCCGGCCTCTTCGAGCCGCTTCGCTGCCTCTTGGAGCGTGATGGGCTCTCCTCGTTCGAGCAGGGCGACGATGAGGAGCGCATAGTAGTTCGCGTCCGGGCTGTGCCTGGCCACCTCCACGCGCGGCACCTGGATTCCGAGCGCTTCACAGTAGGCGTTGGTGGTGCTCATGACTGCTTCCAATGCTCGGTTTCACGCTCTCGTACGTCTTCTTGACCATGCCTGACACCTCCAGGCCGCAAGGCTACGAGAAGTTCTCGCCCCGGGCCGGTGTTCCTCGCCGTCGATCCAGCGCTCGTTCTCGGCTCGGGTCATAATCCCGACCATGGAGATAGCGCTCCTCATCGCCGCGTTCGTGATCGGGTTCGCCGCCAGGGCGGTGGGGCTCCCCCCTTTGGTCGGCTACCTCGTGGCAGGCTTCGTTCTGCATGCCTTGGGCTACGAGTCGAGCGATGCACTCGAGACCATCGCCGATCTCGGCGTGCTCCTGCTCCTGTTCGGCATCGGGCTGAAGCTGAAGCTCGGCACCCTGGGTCAACCACAGGTGTGGGGAACCGCGACCGTGTTTGCGGTGGCTGCCACCGCCATCATGGGGGGAGCGGTCTTGGGCCTCGGTGCCCTTGGAGTACCGCTGGCCCGGGGTATATAGATCAGCCGACGGCAGCGATCATCGGGTTTGCGCTGTCCTCTTCTCGAGCACCGTGTTCGCCGTCAAGGCGCTTGAGGAGACCAACGAAGCGGCCTCGCTCGGCGCCGGCCGCGTCAGCGATGAGGATGCTGGTGCTGCAGAGCATGTTTCGCAGTCGGATTCCTTGTGGCGACCGGAGGTGAGGTGCCATAGGTGTGGGCCATTGCGGTGATCCCGGGCTTCTTCCTTGTACGTCCAGTCGTCGCATGGTTCCTCGACCGGAGCAGTAATGGCGAGATCCTGCTCCTCTTCGGGTTCACGTTGGCCATCGGGGTTGGCGCCGGCTCATTCGAACTGGGTTCAGGACTTCAAGCGGACCTCGGGGCACTGGTTTCCGCGCTCATGCTTTCGCAACAACCGAGAGCGGGCGAGTGTTGGGACCGTCTGCTGTCGTTCAAGGACGTCCTCTTGGTGGGGTTCTTCCTCTCGATCGGCTTGGAAGGGACGCCACCTGCCGCAGCATGGGTGATCGGCCTTTTGCTCTGCTTCTGGTGCCGGCGCGCAGCTTCGGGTTCTTCTGGCTCTTCACACGCTTCCGACTGCGAGCTCGCACTGCGGTTCACGGCTCTCTGACGCTCTCCACCTACAGCGAGTTCGGGTTGATCGTGGGTGCCGCCGCCCTGTCGGCCGGCCTGATCGACCAGGCTTGGGTGTCGACAATCGCCGTGGCCGTTTCTGGGTCGTTCGTCGTCGCCTCAGCCGCCAATTCAGTGCGGTATCGGTTCTACGACCGCTGGTCGGATTGGCTCCATCGGTTCGAGCGACGCCCGACGATCGGCGAGGACGAAGTGATCGACTGCGGCCAGGCCCGTGTGCTCGTCTTCGGTATGGGTCGGGTAGGCGCCGGATCGTACGACGAACTCGTCATCCGGAGAGGTCCGGTGGTTGTCGGCGTCGATCGTAATGAGGAGACTGCTGCACGCCATCGTGCGGCGGGCCGAAATGTGGTTCGTGGTGACGCTCTCGATCGCGATTTCTGGGAGCGGGTCAGGTTCCATCCTGAGGTGGATCTCGTGTTTGCGTCGACCAAAAGCCATGCGACCAACCTCGAGTTGGTGGGCCGGGTGAGAGAGTTCCTCCCGAATGCGCGGATCGCCGCCATTGCCACCTACCCGGACCAGGTCGAGGAGCTTCAGGCGGCTGGGGTCGACGTAGCTCGCAACCTGTATGAGGAGGCAGGTCAGGCGCTGGCGGATGATGCCATCGGAGTCATGTTCGGCGACCAGGGCTGATGCGCTTCACCGCGGTTGGATCGGTTGGCTTCATCGGTCCAGAACATCGGCAGGGTCGGAAAGATCTCGAGTTCCTGCAGCTTCTCCGGGTTACTTGTACATCCAGCCGGGAATTCCTTGGGAAAACGGCTACGTCGAGTCGTTCAACGGTCGGCTACGAGATGAGTGCTTGAACGGGGTTCTTCTAGACCATGACGATGGCAAACTCTTCAGCAATGGAGGCAGCATTACAACCGATTGAGACCGCACGGTGCGCTGGGCTATATTCCTCCCGCGGCTGAGGCGCAGATCAGCCCGCCAGGTTTCGTCCCGCTCCACCTAGGGGCTGCACGAGGACTAACACAGGGAGCGGTACAATGACCGGGGGCAGGTCATCCACGACTTCCGGCAATAGCTCCTCTCTGTGAACACAACTCACATGCCGTTGCCGAACTTGTCGTGATGTATCTGCACCGACTCGCGCATCGGCTTCATCGCCTTGGCATAGCCCTTCAATATGCCAAGCGACCAGTTGATACGCTCCCTGAAGTAACTGTCCGCATCCGGATGGTTGTCTTCGGCTCTATCGTTGAGTACTGACTCAACATTGCGCACGATGATCTGTTCCGGGATGTAGCAGATACGATTGTTCTTGTAGCTGCTCATGCGCAACTCGGCCACGGGATAGGCACCGCCGTCCGCACTCGATACCGCTACGATCATCGCCGGCTTGTGACCCAGCTCGAATCGGTTGAACAGCAGGAAGAAGTTCTTCATCCCGGCTGGCACCTGGCCATGCCATTCCGGGGAAACGATGACGAAACCATCGCTAGAAGTCAGCTGCTTCCTGATCGGTGACAGGCGTTCATTCCATTCCGGGTCGTCCTCCCAGAGGGACTGGTCCCATAGCGGCAGAGGATTCCTTGCCAGGACATACAACCAGGTGTCCACGCCGTGCTTCTGTTGCAGGGTCGTCTCTATATGGCGAGCTACCTTTTCGCTTTGTGATGGATCGCGGTGGCTGCCGCTGATGATTGCGATCTTCACTTTCGCTCCTCTACTGCCATTGGGGTTGACCCGGTTTCGTAGACACACCGGATCGCATGAAAATGCGGTAGGAGTGTGTCATGGGAAAGAGGAAGCGACAGTCATTTTCGAGGTAAGTCCTCGGAATTCTCCCACCAGCCGGCCCCGCCAGTCAAGATCCGAAGTGATTCCGGGTACTTGAAGTCCCGGGCGAGGGTGACGGCCCCCGGGTTCCGGATCGCCCGTCGGGCCGCCTCGCTGAGGTGTCACCCGGCAGAGTGGGCCTCTACAAGATGATGAAACGGCTTTAGCTACGCGAGTAGGTGTGTGCTTAGCGAGAGATCGCGAACACATCATTCCGGAGACATGGTTTACACAATTGGCATTTGGGGAGAGAGCCCGGATGCCGTGGAGAACGTGTAGACCGATGGACGAACGCCTCAGATTCATTGCCCGCCTGCTCGAGGGCGAGAAGATGGCACCTCTGTGCCGCGAGTTCGGGATCTCCAGGGTCACCGGCTACAAGATCTATGAGCGCTACAAGACCTGTGGCCTCGATGGGCTGGGCGACCGTTCGCGTCGGCCCTATCGCCATGCCAACAAACTGCCCTACCAGGTCGAACGTATGATCCTGGGGATCAAGAAGGATCACTCCTCCTGGGGCGCTCCCAAGATTCGCGACAAGCTGATCCGCGAGTTCCCGATGATCACGCCGCCGGCGGCGAGAAGCCTTCGTTGCGGCTCAGCGCCTGCTGGTTGGCAGGCGGAGCAGAAAGCCGATCAGGCCGATCAAGATCACGCCCACGCCGAGCTTGGCCCAGGGATTCGCAACATAGAAGAGCACGGAGCTTCCGCCCACCAGCGCGATCGCCGCGATGGCGGAGACCTTGGCTCGCAGCGGGATCGTGCGGGTCTCCCGCCAATCCCGGATCAAGGGACCGAACACGCGATTCGACAGCAGCCAGTGGTAGAAGCGGGCCGAGGAACGCGCGAAGCAGGCGGCTGCGACCAGCAGGAACGGCACCGTCGGTAGCACCGGCAGTACGGCACCGAGGACGGCCAGGCCCACGAAGACCAGACCCGTGGCGAAGAGCAGCCAGCGCAAGGGAGCCGACGAAATCGCGTCGGTTTCGCCTGCGATGCCCCAGTTACCAGAGCCGCCGTCGCTCGGGAACTGGCCCGCTGGCCGAAGATCTGCCGCCGGTTCAGAGTTCGCCATGGCTTCGTAGCGGGAAGTGTGTCGCGGCATCGCGGGGCGCGCCACCCGGCGCCGTTAGAAAACGCGCAGTCCGATTTACGGTTCGATCGTTATCGGAGGTTGGGCAGACGCGCTCAGGATGCTCATCCCCTCCTGGTGCGCGGATCGCAGGTAAAGATGTCCGCATACCCTGCTGTCCCCCAAGTGCGAGCAATACCACACGAAGGCCAACGGGCCAGCCTTCTGTCAACTCCTGCACCTTGCCAAGGGGACTCCTTTCCTAGCTGCCGCAGGCTAGGGAATCTGATCCGGGATGCTGGCGAAGTCCGGTCGATCGGCGGCATGGGCGTACTCGTGCGCCCACAGGACCCGAGGGCTCTCGACGAGGAAGCAACCCGGCATCATCCAGATGTCTCCGCTCCGCTTGCCCTGGGTGTTCCCCTTGGCGCGGGCACGCCGGTTTCCCGCCCACACCCCCGGACCGAACATCTGGAGCAGGTTGCCACGCTCCATTCCGAAGGCGGCGTAGATGCGCTTGTCGGGATCGGCCACGGCGCGCGCCCCCGGCCAGTAGCGCCGCATGAACGCCCGGCCCTCGGTGGGAGATCCGATGAAGAAGAAGAGGACCGGGGGGAAAGTATGGGTTGTCCTCCGCGATTGCTCGCAGGTCGGCCACCGTCTCCCGGCAGAACACGCAACCGAAGTGGCGCAGGAAGACCAGCAGCTGGGGGCAACCGTCCAGCTGGTCACGCAGCCGGCCGGGCATGAGGCCGACTCCGCTGACGCGTGCTTCCAGTGCTTCAGGGGGAATCTGTGTCAGCATCGGTAGGAGGATACCGGCTACGGGGCGAAGCGGCAGAAGACTTCCCGAGATCTGCCGCGACCTCCGCCACCTTTCGGCCGGCGGTCGAGCTCCGGCGGGCGATGTGCCGGCCGGAGAGGCCCGGGAATCGGCAGGTTGTGGCGGAATGGGCCGTCTGGCCTGCGCTAGTAGTCCCGCAGCCAGCTCCCGTGAAAGCCGTGGGGGACACGACGCGGCATGTGGATCCGGGCCACGGCCTCGGCGGCGGGGTCGCCCCCGTCGAGGCCGGTGCCAGCGCTGGGCCGGTTCGTGATGGCCCAGCCGTAGCGGCTCTTCAGGCCGACCGCGCGGTCGTCGACGCGCGGGAAGGCGTGGATGGCATCGTCCAGCTGCTCTTCCTTGGCCGTGCCCGACGCGAGATCGAAGGTCCAGCGCGTCAGCAGACACGGAGCGAAGTCCTACATGGAATCGCGCCATATGTAGGCGTGGCGGCCCACGTCGCACACGACCTCGTCGCCTGACACGAAGGCGTTCATCGCGTGGAAGACGTAGCACGGCTCGATCTCGAACCAGCGCACGTCCGCGTTGCTGCCGAAGCGCGGCAGGATCCCGATGCGCGCGCCGTAGCTCTCGTCCCAGGCGATCGGCGGGGCCCCGCTCGCCATCTTCGCGAAGTCGAAGACCACCGGCAGGTCCATGAAGATCGCGTGCTCCCGAGTGATGATGAAATCGTGCATCATCGTCGCGCCAGGCACCTCGATCTCGGCGCTGTGCACCAGATCGCCCTGGGCGTCGAGCACGTGATAGACGAGGAAGAGCGGCACTGCCCCGCCCTCTCCGCAAGCGTGGGCGTACGTGTGAGCTTGCCCCGATCCACACCGACGTCTCGAGCTCCGCGAAACTGACAAAATGGGCCTCCTCGAGCGCGAGATGCGCCCCGCGTGGCCGATCACGTGGGTGTTCGCGACGCTCCGCGCCGGTCCATCATGGCGGCGGGATCCATGGGGTCGAGGCCGCGCTCGAGCTTGCTCGTCCGCACCCAGCGGTTGGGTCCGCCGGCGCGCCCCTCGCGCAGACGCACCCCGTGCACCAGCCGTCCCCGGAGAACCAGTGCGATGGCGTGCCGTCCGCGGGTCCCCGCCGTGCGCAGGTAGAGCCCGTCAGCTCGCGCGGGACTTGGCCGGTCACCGCGAGCTCGCCTCGCTGAGTTCGTCCATCACGGGGGCGAATTACCCCGCATGTACCAGGGGGTGCGCTCGGCCACGGCTCGCTCACGAATGCCTCCTCGGGTTGCGCCCCTGCGTTCTCGTTCGCGATATGTGGTTGACAGGCTTCGACTGTCCGTGCCTTCACACGCTCTACCTGGATAAACCCATCCGCGGGCACACACTCAGCAGGCCATCGCCCGGTCAACCGGGTGTTCGGTGACAAGCCGGTGGTCTGGTTGTCGCTACATCGGGATCGCGGACCAGCTGAGTCCGCGCTGGCCAACTACACCCGCAGCGGAGGTAAGGGCGGCCCTAGCATCGATCCTGCCGAGTTGATTGCCTTGTTGATGGAGAAGTACGAATCTGCTGCGATCTCTTCTTCGACTTTGATTGGTCCGCTTGGGGAAGCAACGACCCAAAGGCGCGGCTGGCGCTCCTCCCACGGCACAGGAACACATCCTCTCCATGGAGGACGGGAAGAGCCGATTCATCCAAGTCGTGACTGAATTGTCGAGAGCCTTCGCGCTTGCCGCTGCATAAGCAGAGGCCCAGGAGATTCGCGCCGACGTAGCTTTCTTCCAGGCTGTCGGGCAGCGCTGGTCAGTCGACGGTTCCAGGCCAGAAAAGCCCCGAGGAGCTCGATCAGGCCATACGACAGATCGTCTCTGCGGCCATCGCCCCCGAGGGCGTTGTCGATATCTTTGCCGCCGCCGGGATCGACAAGCCCGACATCTCCATTCTCTCCGATGAGTTCCTCGCGGATGTCCGCGGCCTTCCCCACAAGAACCTGGCCGTGGAGCTGCTTCGAAAGCTCCTGGCCGGCGAGATCGACCAGCAGAAGAAGAACGTGGTGCAAGCGCGGTCCTTTGCCGAAATGCTCGAGCGGTCGGTGCGCTCCTACCAGAATCGCGCAATTGCTACAGCCCAGGTCATCGAAGAACTGATTTCCCTCGCGAAGGAGATTCGCGAGGCGGCCGGCCGGGGTGTCGACCTGGGCCTCACAGAGGACGAAGTCGCCTTCTACGACGCTCTCGAAACCAACGACAGGCGGTCCAGGTTCTCGGTGACGAGACCCTCAAGACCATCGCCCGCGAGTTGGTCGAATCCGTGCGTCGGAATGTCACCATCGACTGGACTGTCAAGGAGACGGTCCGAGCGAAGCTACGGGTGAGGTGAAGCAGGTTGCCGCAAGTACAGGTACCCCCCGGACAAGCAAGAGAAGGCGACCCAGACCGTGCTCGAGCAGGCTGAGGTGCTCTGCGTGGACTGGGCGGTATAGGAACGCCGGAAGCTCACGGCTCAACTTGCCCTCAGAGAAGCCGCAGCAGGGCAGGCAACTACGGGTGCGTTGGCGTCATCCAACGGAGTGGGGAGTGAGTGGCGTCCGATGCACGGACTGCTTTCGTGTCTTCGGCGCTACTTCTTATGCGCGAACGCGCTTCGGCCCCAGGTTGTCTGACTGGTGGGGCTACATCGGGGCTACAAAGCGCGCAATCTTGACAGAGAGACGGGTCCTGTCAGCGTGCGCAAATTACCGAAATACATGAAGAAGTTGCTGGCACGCCGGGAGGGATTCGAACCCCCGACCCCCAGGTTCGAAGAAGGCCGAGCGACGGAAGAGTGGCAAGAAGAAGGTCTGAAAAAGCCAACACCGGCAGGCACTTGGCTCGCTGCATGGCTCCGCATGCGTCGGCACCACGGAGCAGGACGTGGCACCCGAGCACGCTCGGACGGCACCAGGCGGCACCCGCTTCGGGGCTGGAGCTTCGTGCCTGGCTCCTGCGGCCGACCTCCCGAGAATGTACTCGCTGAGCGAGCTGCAACCCTTTCCCCGCGTGACCGGTCGTCTTGACTCGACCAAGAGGAAGAGGTATAAAAATTATACCATGAAGTTTGAGTTTGATCCGGAGAAGAGCAGCGCAAACAGGAAGAAGCACGGCATCGACTTCGTCAAGGCCCAAGCTCTCTGGGAGGATCCTGGCCTGATCGAAATTCCGGCACGCACGAGCGACGAACCGCGGTTCGTCATCATCGGCCGGATCGGAAGAAGGCATTGGTCGGGAATCATTACATACCGCGGCGATTCCATTCGGATCATCTCGGTGCGCCGGTCCAGGGCAGAGGAGATCGAAATCTATGAAGGCTAAGCAACTCGACAAGAAGTTCGACAGCGGCGAAGACATCACGAAGTATCTCGAGGTCTCCAAGGCGCATCGACCCGAGCAGGAACAGAGGCGAGTGAACGTTGACTTCCCGATCTGGATGATCCAGTCATTGGACAAGGAAGCAAAGCGTCTCGGTGTGCCGCGTCAGTCCATCATCAAGGTCTGGGTGGCAGAGCGTTTGGAGAAGATGAAGGCTTCGTGACGTGGGCAGGAAGGAGGAACAACGGGATGTTTACGTCCGATAACGTGCGAGTCTGCGCTACCCGCTCTGCTTGTGCAGAGCTCCCACTACGCGACCTGCTGAGAAATGCGGGCTAGCCTCCGGATGATCTCATGAGTGAAGGTCTACAGACAGCCGAGGCCGACCGCGGGCAGGCGAGCCGCCGGCCCATCTGGTTCCTCACAGCCGCGTGCCTCGTCACGGCAGCCGTGCTGCTCGCTTCCGTGTGGGGCGCCTACGACTCCTACCGGAGCTTCGGTGTCGTGTCGCAACGCGGCTTGCGAATCCAGGAGCTGCGCGGGCAGATCATCCACCTCGACGAAGTCCTGACGATGTCCGCGCGGATGGCAGCCGCGAGCGGCGCCCCCCGCTGGGAGGCTCGCTATTGGCGCTTCGAGCCCCAGCTTGCCCAGGCCATCGAGGAGGCCGAGTCGCTCGTCTCCAACGTGGAGAGCACCGGGCAGACGGACGCCGCCAACGAGGCCCTCGTCGCCCTCGAGGAGCGAGCCTTCGATCTGGTCCGGCGGGGTCGCTTGGAGCAGGCGCGGGCGATCCTCAGCGGCGAGCAGTACGCGACGCACAAGGCGACCTACGCCGAAGGCATGGAGCGGCTGGGCAGCCAGCTCCAGGACGCAGCGCTCTCGGCCACGCGCTCTCAGGAGGAGAGAGCGCTGCTCCAGCTCGTCGCCGCCGCGATCGCGCTCCCATTGCTGGTCGCAGGCTGGTTGGTCGTCCTGAGGATCACCGACCGATGGCGCCGGGACGTCGTAGAGAGCCACCGGCAACTCGTCGAGCTCAACCGGAGCCTGGACCAGAAGGTGGTGGAACGCACCGCTGCGTTGGCTCGAGCGACGAAGCAAGCCAACGCGGCGAGCGAGGCCAAGAGCGCCTTCCTGGCGAACATGAGCCATGAGCTGCGCACACCCATGAACGCCATCATCGGCTACAGCGAGATGCTCATGGAGGAGGCCGAGGATCTGGGGCAGGAGGAGTTCGTTCCCGACCTGCAGAGGATTCACGGCGCCGGCCGGCATCTGCTCGCCCTGATCAACGACGTTCTCGACCTGTCGAAGATCGAGGCGGGCAAGATGGACCTGTTTCTCGAGATCTTCGACCTCGATCCCATGATCGACGACGTCTCCGCCACGGTCGACGCACTGGTCAAGAAGAAGCACAACACCCTCCAGATCGAGCGCACGGACGACCTGGGCTCGATGCACGCGGATCTCACCAAGGTCCGACAGGCCTTGTTCAACCTGATCAGCAACGCCGCGAAGTTCACCGAGAACGGAACGATCACCTTGTCGGCAGAGCGGGAGCGGTCCGGGTCGGGTGATTGGATCTCCTTCAGCGTTGCCGACACCGGCATCGGAATCGCGCAGGACAAGCTCGGCCAGGTGTTCGAGGCGTTCAGCCAGGCCGAGACATCGACGACGCGCAAGTTCGGCGGGACCGGGCTCGGCCTGGCCATCAGCCAGCGCTTCTGCCGCCTCATGGGAGGCGACGTGACCGCCGAAAGCACGTTGGGAGTCGGTACCACCTTTACGCTCCGCTTGCCTGCGGATGTCGGGCCGCCAACCGAGGAGGAGGCCGAGGAAGTGAGGGAGCTGCCTGCGACCGAGGTCCGCCCGATGGAGAGGGCCCCGGGCCGCTGCATCCTGGTCATAGATGACGAGCCCGACGCCCGGGATCTGATCGAGCGTTCGCTCGTGAAGGACGGTTTCCAGGTCGTGACCGCCTCCGGCGGCGACGAGGGACTGCGCCTGGCCAGGCAGCTGCGACCCGCGGCGATCACGCTCGACGTGATGATGCCGGGCACCGATGGCTGGGCCGTGCTGAGAGAGCTGAAGAGCGATCCGCAACTGTGCGACACCCCCGTCGTCATGCTCTCCATGATCGATGACAAGAGCATGGGGTACGCGATCGGCGCGACCGATTACCTGACGAAGCCCGTGGACCGCGCGCAGCTGTCGAGGGTCCTCCGCAAGTATCGCTGCCAGAACCCACCGTGCCACGCTCTGATCGTGGAAGACGACGCGGAGATACGGGAGCTGATGCGCCGGACGCTCGCGAAGCAGGGATGGGTCGTCGCGGAGGCCGAGCATGGGCAGGCGGCCCTCGAATGCGTCGGGGAGCACGTGCCCGATCTGATCGTGCTCGATCTCATGATGCCGATCATGGACGGCTTCGAGTTCATGCTCGAGCTGCGCAAGGTCGAGGCGTGGCGCCACATCCCCGTCGTCGTCGCGACCGCAAAAGACCTCACGGACGAGGAGCGCCAGGCGTTGAGCGGGAACGTGGAGCTCATCCTGCAGAAGAGCGCCTACGGCCGCGATCAGCTGCTGCAACAGGTTCGAGAACTCGTAGCGACGTGCCGCAGCTAACAACGTCCCCGCTCCTCTTCGCCGCTCAGGTCTCGCCGGCCCAGGCGTAGGGGTCGAGGGGGTCCTCGTCCACCATCAGCACGTCGCATTGATAGGCGCCGAGGCTCGGGAAGGCGGCAAAGGGCTCGCCACGAGTCTGATTCTCGGTTCAGGTCTGGCGTGAATTCGCGATTACGCGCGTCGGAGTGCCGCGGCTTACGGGAGCCCTGCGACTTCGCCGCCCCCCGCCAGATGCTGCCACGGAATCACGCGAACATCGCGCCCGATGTCGCGTGGCTCTGCACAGTTGGCGATCACGAAGCCGCGCTTCAGACCCAGGTCCTTCATGCACTGGCGCAGACCGGCGAGATCCCGCCTCTCGACCGTGGTAGAGAGCTTGATCTCCACCGGCATGAGACGTCGGCCGGCGCCGAGGAGCAGATCGACCTCTCCGCCTGCGCGCGTGCGCCAGTAGTGGATCTGGGGCCGTACCCACCGACTCAGGGTCCGCGCAATCAACTCCTCGATCACCAGGCCCTCGAACGAGGCACCCCGGCGACTCCAGCCGTCGAGGTCTCTCGGCTCGCGCAGTCCGGCGAGGAAGTGGAGAAGCCCGCTGTCCCGGACGTAGATCTTTGGCGATTTCGTCAGCCGTTTCTGGACGTTGGCAAAGAAGGGGGGAAGGCGCCGGATCATGTAGGCGCCTTCGAGCACGTCCAGGTAGTGGGTGATCGTCGGCGAGGAGACGCCGAGCGATCGCGCCAGATCGGATGCGTTCAGCAGGTTGCCGTGGACGTGGGTGAGCATCGTCCAGAGCGTACGCAGGCGAGCCGCGGGCAGGCGCAAGCCCAGGGCCGGCAGGTCCCGCTCCAGGAAGGTGGAGACATAGGCATCCAGCCAGTCCAGGCGGGCCGCATTCGAGCGCGCGGCGTGGACCGGCGGGTAGCCGCCCCAGAACCAGCGCTGTGCACTGCGGCGTGTTCCAGCGAGCTCGGCAGAGCTGAATGGGGCGAGCTCGAGCAGGGCGATGCGCCCCGCCAGGCTCTCGGACACGGCGCGCACGAGGTCCGGGCTCGCCGAGCCCGTCAGCACGATGCGTCCATTTCTCCGATTTCGATCCAGCGCGTGACGCAGGGTGGGAAACAGGCTGGGGAGCCGCTGTGCCTCGTCGATCACGATCCGCCTTGGGTGGGCGTCGAAGAAACCCTCCTGGTCCGCCTGCACTAGGGCCAGGTCGGCTGGTCGTTCGAGGTCGAACAGGGCCCAGTCGGGGAGACACTCGCGGACGAAGGTGCTCTTGCCACACTGGCGCGGTCCCAGGACCAATACCGCCGGGAAGCTCGAGAGGAGGCGCCGAAAGCGCGCCTCGGCATCTCGGGGGATGATCTTCATTGCTTGCTATTTTAAAGTAATTCTTTCAATTAGCAAGTCGAATCCGAGAGGGCTGCTCAGCGGATCCCCGAGAGCTGACGGTCGAGAGGGTAGTGACTCCTCGAGGCGTTGGTGCACGGCTCCTGGTCCTCCGCGGGTTCCTGGCGTATAGCTCCTTCCGGGAGCCCCGAGCGTGAAGTCCTTCCAATTCAAGCGAACGCAGCGCAAGTACAAGACCGCCTACAGAATCAGCAACTGGCCCACGTATGAGGCGGGCCTCCGCCAGCGCGGTTCCGTGACCGTCTGGCTCAGCGAAGACGCCCGGAAAGCCTGGTGCCACACAGGCCAGCGAAATCCCGGCGGAAGGCGCGTCTACTCTAACGCGGCCATCGAGACGTTCTGGACGATCCGCATGATCTACGGGCTCGCTCTTCGGCAGACGGAGGGGTTCATCAGGTCTCTTTTCGAGTTGGCGCATGTCGGCCTACCGGTCCCCGACCACAGCACCGTCTCGCGGCGGGTCCGAAACCTCGGCAAGGTCCCGATGTTGCCGAGGAACAGCAAGGGGCCGATTCATCTATTGGTCGACAGTAGTGGTCTCCAGATCCACGTCGGAAACGCCTGTATGCCGCCCAAACGCCGTGCATGGCGCAAGATACATATCGCCGTGGATCGCGAGGCCGGCGACGTTCTGGCCGCAGAGCTTACGGCCAGCCAGGCCCGGGATGCCGCGCGAGTCCCCGCACTCTTGAGCCAGGTCGAAAGCGAGCTGGCCTCCTTTTGTGCCGATGGCGCCTACAACAAGGAGCCCGTCCACGAGGCCGTGCAAGCGCACAGCCCCGATCGCCGAACCCGCGTGATCATCCCGCCGCAGAAGGGTGCCCTGCTCAGTCCGGAGACGGCCACCGCAATGCAGGACCGGAACCGACATATTCGCGCGATCGATCGGGTCGGGCGACGCGCGTGGCACCTGCTCTCCGGCTTCACCCGGCGAAGCAAAGTGGAGAACGCGTTCTATCGCTACAAGGCAATCCTGGGACGGGAGATGACGGCCCGAACGCTGGCAGGGCAGCGGGTGGAGGCGCGGATCGGCTGCCGGATATTGAATACGATGGCCAGCCTCGGCATGCCAAAGAGCTATCCGATCGCCTGATCCTCATCGATCGAAGGGAACACCTTGATCATCGCTGCGCCGTGCAACAAGGCCGGTTGGAGGAGCACTCGTGAAACCTGGAACAGCTAGAAG
Organism: uncultured delta proteobacterium; assembly: GCA_963722885.1. Taxonomy (GTDB): domain Bacteria; phylum Myxococcota_A; class UBA9160; order UBA9160; family UBA6930; genus CAVXZE01. The sequence continues at coordinate 7,513 of CAVROS010000033.1, read as the reverse complement.
CCGACTGGAGGATTCGCCGGAGCTGAGGCGGGTCTTGCACGATCTGATGACGACGCAGAATTTTGGGGTGCTGTGCACGCAGATTCAGGGCCAGCCCTTCGGCAGCCTCATGTGCTTTGCGACGTCCGATGATCTGGCTCGCATCTGGTTCGCCACGGAGCGGAATTCACTCAAGTTCAAGAGCATCCATGCGGACAATCGCGTGGCTTTCCTGGTCGAGAACACCGGCAACAGCCCTTCTGACACGTTCGAGGCCGTCGTTGTCACGGCTACGGGGCGGACGGACGAGCTGGATGGCGTCGAGAAGAGCGCGGCGCTCGAACGGTACCTGGTCAAGAACCCGCAGCTGACCGACTTCGTGGCCTCACCGAGCTGCGCCCTCTTACAGCTGGCGGTTGGTGTCTATCAGGTCGTCAGGCGGTTTCAGGAGGTCGTGGAGGTCCAGATCGGCTGAGGCGCCGGGGGCTAGACGTGGTTCCGCAGCATCAGCTCCTTGGGGTAGGGGTAGAGATAGACCTGCTGGTGCACCCAGTCGGGAACCTCGTGGTGTAGGCGATCACGACAAAGCGTAGAAATCTGAGCTTTCGCCGGTCGAATGGTGGGGATCTCGAGCGGTCCGTCAGAGGGGGATTTCAGGATCGCTTTCGAGGTGCCGATCGCGAGCAAGCGTGATCGCGGTCCGATAGGCGCGGATGTGCTGCTGAAGCCGATACGCGGTAGCCACGATGTCTTCAGCCTTACGGGCGCTTCTCGATGTCTCTCGCACCCAGAAGGGAGCCTCCGGGTCGCCGAGTTCGGGATGAGCCGCGACGAGGGCGCGGGGCAGGAGGTCCAGGATCTCGTCGAGTGCGTGGAGGAGGGCGCTCTCGGGCACGTCGGCGAGCTCGTCGGGGGTGGGGATACGCTGGGGCGGAAGGCCGCCCTTGCTCTTCACGCTCCAACTCGCTTCGCACGTGGTTGCCTGGCCTTCCGGCTCTCCTCGGCCTCGCGCAGTCGGTAGCTTTCCCCTTCGATCAGCGCGATGTCGGCGTGATGGGTGAGCCGATCGATGAGCGCGGTCACACAGCTCGCGTTGGGGAAGATCGCGGGCCAGTCACTAAACGCGAGGTTGGTGGTGATGACGATGGATTTTTGCTCGTAGCGTCGCGAGACGACCTCGAACAGCAGATCCGCGGCTCGGGCGTCGTAGGAGAGGTATCCCACTTCGTCGACGCACAGGAGTGCTGGTTTTGCGTAGTAGCGCAGCCTTCGCTCGAGAGCACGGGCCGAGTCCTGCGCGCCGAGATCGAGGAGCATACGCGAGGCTTCGACGAACAGGGCCGAGTGTCCCTGGAGCACGGCCTGGTGGGCGATGTTGCGAGCCAGCATCGTTTTACCGAGGCCCTGGGCGGCGACGAGGACGAGGTTCTCATGCTGGCTCACGAGCTCACCGCCGAGCGCGCGATCGAGAGCCGCGCGGTCGATCTTCGTGGGCCAGTCCCAATCGAACTCGTCGATGGGCTTGAAGCGACCGAGCTGGGCAGCGCGCCTTCGCCGCTCCAGCGAGCGACGCTCGCGTTCCGCGTGCTCCTCGCGCGCGAGCTCTTCGAGCACGACACGGGGGCTCCAGCGGCGCTTGGTGGCGCGGGCCAGGAAGTCGTCGAGATCTTCGGCCGTACGGGGGAGCCGCAGGGCTTCGAGTTGGTGGGCCAGCTCAGTCGTCGTCGCCGTCTTCTTCGCTGCGGGTTGCGGTGTGGTCTTCGGGCTGCGAGAGGGCATCGTAGGTCTCCAGATCGTGAGGGGGGACGGAGAGCTGCCGCACGCCGGGGCGATCGGGTAGCTCGATGGGAACACGCGGCAGGGCGTGGCGCCGGCGTCGCTGTTGCTCGAGCCAGAGGGCGACGGACGATAGGCTGGGGGTCTCGTGCTCGAGCGCATGGGCCAGTGCGGCATCGGTGGCGGTCGCCCCGTAGTCGTCAAGCAGCCGTGTGATCTGGGCAGTGGCCTGCGCGAGCGGGACCTCGCGCTCGAGCATCCGCTGGAAGAAGGCTTCGGCGTGGGGAAGCTGGCGCAGCAGCCGGTCGCGTCCCTTCGGTGCGCGGGCAGCGCGCTTGAGGGCGACCAGCGCTTCGATGTGGCGCGGATCTTCGACCGCGCGGCCTCGGTCGTAACAGCGCACGTGGCGTGCCACCAGGGCGGCTCCGTCGAGGATGCGCACGGTGTCGTAACTGGCGACCAGGGTCAGTGGCTTGCGGACGAACTCGGGGGGGATCGAGTAGTCGTTGCGATCGAAGCGCAGGTACGGCGTCTTGCCGCTGGTCTTGGCTTCGACGCGCTGACACTCGAAGGGGTGCTCGGGCAGCGGGAGCAGCCGCGGGCGTTCTTCATCGAGGGCCTGAGCCACGGTCTTCTGGGGATCTCCCGGACAGGGCCGCGCGTGGGCCCAGTCGGCTCGCCAGCGCAGGAACTGGGCGTTCAAGTCCTCGACATCGCGAAAGCTGCGAGCCGCGAAGAAGCGATCGCGCAGGAAGCGGATCTGTCGCTCGACACGGCCCTTCTCGTTGCCGCGCGCCACGGCACACGGGCGCGGCAGGAAGTGGTAGTGGCCGGCCAGCTCGAGCAGCCGGGGATGAAACTCGATGGCCTGCCCCTGGCGTGAGAGCACCGCGCTCTTGAGGTTGTCGTAGAGGAGGGTCCTGGCCGATCCGCCAAAGTAGGCGAAGGCCTCGACGTGGCCGCGCAAGAAGCTCTCCATCGTCTGGTCGAGCGTGAAGAGCACGTGGATGCCGCGCGACCAGCCGAGCACCATGACGAAGGCCGACAGCGGGCGCTCGGCGCGGCCCACCGCGATCTTGCCGAAGTGTCCCCAGTCGACCTGGGCCTCTTCGCCGGGCAGCGTACGCAGGCGAAGGTAGGCCTCGGCGGCAGGCCGGGGGCGCAGGCGGCGCACCAGTCTTCGGGTCTGCTGGGCGGAGCCCGTGTATCCCCGGGCGGCGATCATCTCGTGGACGCGGGTGGCCCGGAGCTTCGGGTACTGCTCGAGGGTCGCGCGGATGAAGTCCGTGTAGGGGTCGAGGCGGCTGGGCCGCACGAGGGTGCGACGGTTGAAGCGAGCCGTCTCGAGCGCCGCGCGCACCGTGTCGGGATGGAGGCCCAGCTCGGACGCAATGGTACCGATGCGCCAGTGCTCGGCGTAGTAGAGGCGACGGATCTCGGCGCGCTGGGCTTCGGAGATCATGAGGCGCGTACCTCACGCTGGGACTGCGCGGGCGCCTCGTTCGACCCGGGAGCGGACGAAGTGGGTACCGGGAGCATGGCAGCGCGCACAGTGAAGCAGGCGATCGGTGTGGCGAGGCGGCGGAGAAGAGGAGAGAGCATGGAGTTGCGCCTCCGGAGCATCGGGATCTGCGGAGAGCGGATGCACTGGCATCGCGCGGCAAGCCGCAACCCTGGACGGCTCGACGTTGACAGATGAGGGGGCCGGCGTGGAAGGGTGATCCCCCACGCGGGCTGCTTGCATGCGCCGGCGTCTGCGGCGTTCGCGCTCTCGATCGCGGTGGTCGAGTCGACCTTCGGGGCTCTGACGATGGCGGCGACGGGCGCGGCGCTGGCTCTCTGAGCGGGCCTCGAAAGAGCAGCGAGAGCTGCAGTAGACGTGGCCGCGGTCGCAGCGCCTGCAGATGGCGAAGACCGTCTCGCAGCGCGGGCATCTCGCCAATCTCAGCGTCGCCTTCGGGGGATCCACGGCCTGCGGTCCGTCCCAACGAGGACACGGCCGACGACGCTCCCGGATCTCGAAAAACGTGCGACAATCCGGGTTGGTCGAGCTTGTGTCTCTTCGAAAGCAGGGGCTCGTCCACTCGAGGGCCCGGAGCGTCTACTCCGGGTCCTCACTCACTTCGGGGAACCGTAGGGCAGCAGTGCGGATCCACGCACCGGTCGATGCGACCGCGGAGATAATGCCTTGCCGGCACCACCGGATGGGCGTAGCGAGTCGAGGCTCGATGCCGGCGGGGAGCGCGAGGCCTGTGCTCCCGGATCAATGACTCCGCGACCACAAAGTCGCGAATCCGAACCCGAGAGGGCGACTCGCCTCAACTACCGGCGAGATGTCTAGATTTCTTCACTCTTGGGTGAGCGTTTACAATCTGCGCAAAGCGATCGTCGAGCCCACGAGAAGACCGGCGAGCAGCGCGGCCACGCCGACGTGAAGCAAGTCCGGCTCGCGCCAAGCCGCGACGGCACGATCGGCCGCTAGGGTGAGCAGAAGCGTACCCGGCGCCATCGCGAGAACGGTGCCCAGGGCGAAATCGCGAAAGCCGATCCGGGACGCCCCGGCGAAGAGGTTGACCATCGTGAAGGGCGCGACGGGGAGCAGGCGGACCGTCGCGGACTGCGAGGAGTCCACGCCTGGCGAGAGCCCGGTTTAGCCCATCCAGGCGGCGGCCCGCGAGCCGTCGGACCGAGTCCCGCCAGAGCGTCTGCCCGACCAGGTAGCCGGCGCTGGCGCCGATTGCCGACCGACGATCGCCGTCGCCAAGCGGCCAGTCCAGGCCGAACAGGCGACGACGCCGGCGAGCGCGGTGACGGGGATGATCGCGTCGCCGGCTCCGTCGCCCTCTCGCCGAGGCTCAGCAGCGAGCCGTCAGGCGCTGCTGCGCAGGCCGCCGAGGATCGCGCCCGCAATCGCTCCGGCTCGGTCCACCTCCCGCAAAGGCGTCCAGGTCCAAAACTGCTGCGAGCCCCACGACCAATGCGGTCGCGAGCACGATGCGCACCCACTCGCGCCGTCGGCTGACCGCGATCCGGGTGGAGATCCTCTGTCAACTCCCGGAGGCGCGTGGGCTCGCTCTGGATCGATCACGGCCGCTTCCGGGACGAGACCGTCGATCCACTCGGCGACTTCGCCCTCGAGTGGCTCGAGCGAGCGCTCGCCTCCGCACAGCGTCTCCACGGCCCGGATCAGTGGATCCTCGCGGGACACAACCCGCTCCACGTCCTCGGAATCGCAGCCGAGGTGTTCAGCCAGGAGCCGTGAGCCGGAATCCAGCGCATCGCCTCTGCCACGCTCCGGTCGTTGCTCGGTGAGACTCGATGGCGAGGTCGCACTCCGTGTCCAAGCCCCATCGACCGGTTCCGCCAGGTTCGCCGATCCGATCCGGAGAAGGCGATCATCGATGACCGCGACCTTGGAGTGGAGGGTGAAGTCCGCGGTCTTCGACCCCCGGAAGCCGCGGATGGTACACGCGAAGGCGATCGCTGCCGGTCCGCGGCGCGCAGGCGGCGCAGGAGACGGGCGCGCAGCACGCCCATGGTCGCTTCCTCGAGCCAGCCGGAGCAGCCGTAGGGCAGCACCAGTACCACCTCCGGCCCCTCCCTCTCCGCGAGGCGTTGTGCGAGGACGTCTCCGACAGCGGAGGAGGTCAGGTACTGGTTCTCCAGGTAGACGAAGCGCCGGGCCGCACCGTAGCGCCTCAACGTGGAGCCTCTCGACCTCGCGGACCTCGTTCTGCTGATCCGAGGCGGCGGGGATGGTCCGGGCGATGCCCACCTCGACGTTCTCGAGATCGACGGGAAGCTCCTCGGGCCAGGGATCCGCCGAAGCTCCCACTGCCCGCAGTCGCCGCCCCGACGCCCGTCGCCAACGTTCCCGGACGAGATCCCCGAGACTCCGCGCCGCCTCGCCGTCGACCGCCATCTGCAGGTCGTGAAAAGGACCGTATTCACCGAACCCGGGATCGTTCCGGCGAGGATCTCGAGCCGGCGTGCTCGCGCGTGTCCCAGCGGCATGCCGTGACGTCGAGGCCCCCGCAGAAGGCCAGGGCATCATCGATCACCACGATCTTCTGGTGATGGGAAGTACCCCACGGGGTGCTGGTCGTCCAGGCGAAAGTGCACTCTCCGGTGGGTTTGCCTCGTCAAGGCGCAAGAGGGGAAGCATCTCGCGCTCCAGCGCGTATAGCGGCGCGAAGTCCCAACCAAGTGCATGGACACGGAGACCGGCTTTCCGGTGCGCGACGGCGTCGAGGCGGGAGCGCAACTCGTCCTCCTCCGGCGCCCACCTCGGCGTCACGCCGGAGTCGGGTACGGCTATGAAAGTCCCAACCAACCATCAAGCACCGAGTGCTCGGCCCGCTCGAGAGCAGCGGCCAGCGCGCAGAAGTAGGCAGCGCCGTCCACCAGCAGGCCCACGCGACTTCCCCGTCCGCCAGGCGCCAGCACGTCTCGCCCTCGACCAGGATCCGTTCCTCGCTCATCGCTCCGGGAGCGTACTTCGCCCGCGTCCGAAGCGCCGGCAGGGTGGCTCGATGTCGCCCGCCGGCAGCCCTTCCCGCCGGTGCGCCAAGCCGGCGACTGAGGTGGCGGGGGCCGTTCTACTGGGGCGTCCATCCTATCGGTCGGCGTGCCCTCGCCACACGCTGCCGAAGGAATGTAGACTTCTCTCAGATGGATTGTTGGAGAGGCTTCGAGTCGTAGTGGAAATCCTCTACATCCTTCTGGTGCTGCTCGTCGTCACACGAGCCTTCGGCGAACTCGCCGAGCGCCTGGGGCAGCCCGCCCTGCTCGGCGAGCTCCTCTCCGGTGTCGGTCTCGGACTCTTCGTCTCACGCTACGCGGGGAGCTTCCCCGTCCTCTCGCAGCTCGAGGGGGACCGGGTGTTCCGCGCCATCACGGATCTCGGGATCTTCTTCCTCCATGCTCCTCGCGGGTCTGGAGCTACGGCCCCGTGACTTGGTCAGTACGGCGCGCCGCGGCATCGCCGTGGCGGTCGGAGGGATCCTGCTCCCCCTGGGTCTGGGTGTCGGTCTCGGATGGCTGGTGCTTCCCGAATCGCCTCTCAAGCTCGGTCAGATCTTGTTCATCGGAGTTGCCCTCTCCATCACCGCGGTTCCCGTCTCGGCGCGCGTGCTTATGGATCTCGGGAAGCTCGATTCCCGCGTCGGACGGCTGATCGTCTCTGCCGCCCTCTTCGACGACATTCTGAGTCTCGTGCTTCTCGCGGCGTTGACGTCTGTGCTGGAAGGCGGTTCTCCTCCAGGGCTCCCCGCCCTCGGTGCATTGCTCGGCAGAATCGCGCTCTTCTTCTGCGTCACCGTGGGACTCGCCCATTATCTGCTTCCTTTCCTGGCTCGACGGATGCGGGTACTTCGGATCCAGGAGTTCGAGTTCAGCTTTCTTCTGATCGCCGGCCTCGCCTTCTCGATGTTCGCCGAGTTTGCGGGCCTGCACTTCATCCTCGGCGCCTTCGCCGCTGGCCTCTTCTTCAGCCGCGAGACGGTGAATGCGGAGGTATACGAAGACCTCCGCAGCAAGGTGAGTACGATCACGGTTGGGTTCCTCGCACCTGTCTTCTTCTCCTCCATCGGCCTACACTTCGACCCTTCTTTTGGTGGTGACCGCCGCGCCCTTCATCGCGCTGTGGTTGATCGGCCTGGCGACTGTGGGCAAACTCGTAGGCTGTGGCGTGCCCGCGCTCGTCTCTGGTCTGAGCTTCCGCAGCGCGGCGGTTTTGGGCATAGGGATGAATGCACGC
>CAVROS010000032.1:0-125432 GCA_963722885.1 uncultured delta proteobacterium | reverse complement strand
AGGGCCATGTGGGACTGCTTGGCGATCTCGATGGGACCCCCGATGTTGCTCCGCGAAATCTCGCCGATGATGATTTTCTGGAGCCCGCGCATGAAGAGCCGGGTCAGCTCGACGGTCATGACCGCTGCACGCGGGAAGGAAACAAAGGGATTGGCCACCTGGTCCGTCGCAACGGCTCCGATGAGGGTGGCATCCTCGCCGCGGATCCCGATCAGGTAGAGCTCCTCGCCCATCCCGTCGCTGCCCAGCTTGGTGAGCTCCGGCCGGACCGAAACGAGCTGGGTCTCGCCATCCCGCGCGACCAGGATCTCGAGCACCCGGCCCTTGCTGGCGAGGACCGTCTCCTGGAAGGTCAAGAAGCTGCCGAGCGGCGTGCCGTCCACGGCCACGATCAGGTCGCCGGGCTGGATTCCCGCCCTCTCGGCGGGCTTGCCCTCGGAGACCGAAGCCACCAGCACGACGGCCGGAATCACGCCGAGCTTCGCAACGCTGCCTAGCGCCGGCACCGAGCGCTGGATCTCGCTCTCGGCCTCGTCGGCCCCACGAATCAGGGTGAGATCCACCGAGCCCTGGCTCTGGGCATAGGTTTCGGCAAAGGCCGTCCAGTCTTCGATGGGAGTCTCGCCCACCCGGGCGACTCGATCCCCCGAGCGCAGACCGGCCCGCGCAGCGGGTGTCTCGCTCGAGGCGATGCCGATCACTGCCATCTGGCGGTCGTGCTGGAGACCCAGCCAGCCGACGTCGCTGTTCAGCCTGAAGATGTCGAGACCGGCGCGCTCTTCGACCTCGACCTGGAGATCGAAGCGCCGTCCTTCTCGCTCGAGATCGAGGCTCAGCCGATCCCCGGGCTGGGCGCGGACCCGCTTCTCCAGCTCGTCCCACCACTTGATCGGCTCGCCCTGGACCGAGAGCACCCGGTCCCCGGGGAGCATCCCCGCCTCCGCTGCAGGAGAGCCGGGCTCCACGTTGCCCACCACCGCTTCTCTGCGGTCGATGCCCCACGCCAGGGTGGCCGCGAAGACGAACACCGGCAGGGCCAGGTTCATGGCGGGACCGGCAAAGACGACCAGGAGCTTCTGCCAGGTCGGCTTGGAGCCGAGGGCGTGGCCGGGGTCGGCTAGAGCCTCCGGCGAATCGGCCTCGTCCGGATTCTCACCGAGCATCTTCACGAAGCCGCCCAGGGGAAGCCAGGCGATCACGTAGTCGGTGCCACCGCGGGTCCAGCTCATCCGGAAGCGCCCGAAGCCAATCGGCGGTCCGAAGCCGATGGAGAACTTGAGCACCCGGACGCCACACAGCTTCGCCGCCAGGAAGTGTCCGAACTCGTGCACGGTGATGAGCACGCCCAGCATCAAGACCAGCGCGAAGACGAACTCGGCTCCGGTGGTCAGCTGGCTCATCGACGCGCTCCCGCCTCAGCCCCCAAAGGAACCCCGAGCTGTTCCCGCGCCATCTGCCTCGCCCACGCGTCCGCTTCCATCACGTCCTCGAGATCGCGAACTACCTCGCCGCGGTGCCGGCCCAGATGAGCGTCGAGCACCGCTTCGTTGGTGGACGCGATGTCGGTAAAACCAATCATACCGCGCAGAAAGGCGTCCACCGTGACCTCGTTCACCGCGTTCAGCACCGCGGGGGCCACCTCGCTTCCCCGCAGGGCCGCGTGGCTCAGCTGGAGGGCGGGAAAACGTCGAGATCCGGCGCCTCGAAGTCGAGTGAGCCGACGGCGGCCAGATCGAGTCGCCCCCCTTCGAGTGGAAGCCGCTCGGGGTAGGTGAGGGCCAGGGCGATGGGAATGCGCATGTCCGGGGGACCCAGCTGGGCGAGCACCGATCCGTCGACGAACTCGACCAGGGAGTGGACGATCGACTGGGGATGCACCACCACCTCGATCCGCTCGGGCGGCACGTTGAAGAGCCAGCGGGCCTCGATCACCTCCAGCACCTTGTTCATGAGCGTCGCGGAGTCGATGGTAATCTTGGGACCCATGTCCCAGTTCGGATGAGCGAGGGCCTCCGCCACCGTCGCCCGCGCCAGGCGCTCGGCGGCCCAGGTGCGCAGGGGCCCGCCGGATGCGGTCAGGACCAGGCGCTCGACGTCCTCGGGCCGCTGGCCCTCCAGAGCCTGGAAGATCGCGCTGTGCTCGCTGTCGACCGGGAGCAATCGAACGCCCTGGGCCCGAACCTCCCGAAGCACCAGTGCGCCCGCCATCACCATCACCTCTTTGTTGGCGAGGGCGATATCGCGGCCAGCGCGAATCGCAGCGAGGGTCGGACGCAGCCCCACTGCTCCGACCAGCCCCGCCACCACCAGCTCCGCCGGCTGGGTCGCGACGGCCTCGAGCCCCTCTTCTCCCACACCGATCTGGACGTTCGAAGGGCCGATTCGGTTTCGCAGCTCTTCTGCGCCCGCCTCGTCGGCCACGGAGACGCGGGCGGGCCGAAAGCGGCGCACCTGCTCCGCGAGCTTCGAGATGTTGTGCCCGGCGGCGAGGGCCACGACCCCGAGGCGCTCGGGGAAGGCCTCCACCACGGCGAGGGTCTGCACGCCGATGCTCCCGGTGCTCCCCAGCAGGCTGATGCGCTTCACGAGGCGCTTCCGCCCTCTCCCCGCACCTGGGCGCTGATCCGACCGTAGCGTCGCTCACGAGACTGGTAGTCGAGGATCGCCGCTTCGAGATCCTCCCGATCGAAGTCCGGCCACATCAGGTCGGTCACGAGGATCTCCGCGTAGGCGAGCTGCCAGAGCAGAAAGTTCGAGACGCGCCGCTCGTTTCCGGTTCGAATCAGCAGATCGACGTCCGGCATCTCCGGATTGTCGAGGTACCGGGCGAACCCCTTCTCGTCGAGGGAATCCAGATCCACCTTGCCGAGATCGTGGTCTTTGAGCAGCCGGCGCGCCGCCCCGACGATCTCCCCGCGGCCCCCGTAGGAAAGAGCGAAGGTCAGGTGCATGGAGCCATTGCCGCTGGTGGCCTCGATGGCCTGGTCCAGGGTGGAGAGAACGTGGGAGGGCAGGCGATCGCGGTTGCCGATCATCTGGATGCGAATGCCGTTCTCGATGGCATCCGGAAGCTCGCTCTCGAAGAACTCCTCGGGGAGCGTCATCAGCTCGTCGACCTCGAGCTTGGGACGGTTCCAGTTCTCCGAGGAGAAGGCGAACAGCGTCAGCCAGGAGACACCCAGATCCCGGGCAGCGCGAACGATCCTGCGGACGGCATCCACCCCTGCGTGGTGCCCGTCGGTTCTCGCGAGTCCCCGCTCCTCGGCCCAGCGCCCGTTACCGTCCATGATGACGGCGATGTGGCGCGGAATCGCCTCCGGACGAATGCTGCCCTCCCCCATGGGTCAGACCTGTAGGATCTCCTCTTCCTTCTTCTCCGTCATCTCGTCGAGCGTCTTGATCTTTCTGTCGGTGAGGTCCTGGATCGCCTTCTCGGTTCGGCGGCGCTCGTCCTCGGGCACCGATCCGTCCGACTCGAGATCCTTGAGCAGCGAGACCGCCCCGCGGCGCGCCTCGCGCACGCCCACCTTGTGATGCTCGGCGGATTTCTTGATCTGCTTGACCAGCTGCTTGCGCCGCTCCTCGGTCAGCGCCGGGATGGGGATCCGCACCAGCTTGCCGTCGTTGGCCGGAGTCAGGCCCAGATCCGCCTTCAGGATCGCCCGCTCGATCTCGCCGAGCGCCCCCTTGTCGTATGGGGAGATCACGATCAGTCGCGGATCGGGAGCGCTCAGGTTGGCGAGCTGGTTGAGGGGCGTAGGGGTGCCGTAGTAGTCGACCTGGACTCCGTCGAGGATGGCGGGATTCGCCCGGCCGGTGCGAACCTTCTGGAGATCGATGCGGAAGCTCCGAATCGACTTCTCCATGGCCTGCTTGGCCTCGTCGAGAACCAGCGCGACTTCTTCCTCCGACATGGATCCCCCTCTAGCCGCTCACCGTGGTTCCAATTGCCTCACCGGCGACCACCTTGCGGATGTTCCCAGGCGCGGTCATGTCGAACACGATGATGGGGAGATCGTTCTCCCGGCATACCGCGATCGCCGCCTGGTCCATGAACTGCAGATTCTCGCGAACCGCCTCGTCGTGGGTGAGGCGCTTGTACCGAACCGCGTCCGCGTTGCCCTCGGGATCGGCGTCGTAGACCCCGTCCACCTTCGTCGCCTTCAGGACCGCGTCGGCGTGAACCTCCGCTGCGCGAAGGGCGGCGGCCGTGTCGGTGGTGAAGTAGGGGTTCCCGGTCCCTCCGGCGAAGATCACCGTCCGACCCTTCTCGAGGTGACGGACTGCCCTTCGCCGGATGTACGGCTCCGCGAGCTCGCGGATCTCGATGGCCGTCAGCACCCGGGTGCTCAGTCCAACCCGTTCCAGCGCGTCCTGAAGCGCCATTCCGTTCATCACACTGGCCAGCATCCCCATGTAGTCGGCGGCGGCGCGGTCCATCCCCTCGTTCGCTGCGGCGATTCCACGAATGATGTTGCCGCCGCCGATCACGATGCCGATCTCCGCCCCGAGCGTGTGCACCTCGCGCATCTCCTCGGCGAGGGCCCGGATCACACTGGGACTGATGCCGAAGCCGCCCTCCCCGGCGAGAACCTCGCCGGAGAGCTTGAGGATCAGGCGCCGGTACGGGGATTTCATTCGCTCGCGCTCTCACCCAGCTTGAAGCGCACGAAGCAGCTGATCGCAACCGGGCTCGCGAGCTGGCCACCGACCTCCTCCAGCAACTGCTTCAAGCTCTTGTCGGGATCCTTGACGAAGCTCTGCTCGAGCAGACACACCTCTCCGTAGTACTTCTTGATGCGCCCCTCGACGATCTTCTCGATCACCTTGTCGGGCTTTCCCTCCTGCTCCGCCTGGCGGCGGAAGAGATCCTTCTCCCTCTCGATCAGTTCCTGGGAAACGCCATCCCGGTCCACCGCGACCGGACTCGGGTCCGCCGCCGCCACGTGCATGGCGAGATCCTTGGCCAGAACATCGAGCGCTTCGCCAGAGGCTTCCGTCGCCAGCCCGACCAGGACGCCGAGCTTGCCTCCCGCGTGGACGTAGCCGCCCACCTTTCCGCTGCCCTCCACGGCGATCCGCTCGCAACGGTTGAGGAGGATGTTCTCGCCCACTTTGCCGATGGCCGCGGAAATCTTCTCGCTGACCTTCTCGCCTTCCACGGTGGCATCGAGAAGAACTTCGCGGCCGTCGATTCCGGCGTCGTCGACCAGGCTCTTCGCCAGGGAGGCGGCCAGCGCCTGGAAGTCCGCAGTCTTGGCCACGAAGTCGGTCTCGCAGCCGAGCTCGACGATTCCGGCGACTCGATCCCCGAGTGAGATGGCCACCGTACCCTCGCTGGTCGCGCGACCCGAACGCTTGACCGCCTTGGCCATGCCGCGCTCCCGCAGCACCTCGATCGCCTTGTCGGCGTCACCGTCGGCTTCGCCGAGCGCCTTCTTGCATTCCATCATCCCCGCGCCGGTACGATCCCGAAGCGCCTTGACCGCCTTCGCGGTGATCTCTGCCACCTCAAACACTCCTTTTCGGGGATGACGGCGTCACGGCTCGATCGCTTCGCCACCCCTCCCTCTGCCACTCAACTTGGGACCGCCTCCGCGCTCCTCTCCTCAATCCTTGGGCGTCTCGGGCTCCGCGGCCGGCGCAGCGCTCGGCTCCACCGCTGCCTCGGGCTCCGCGGCCGGTGCAGCGCTCGGCTCCACCGCTGCCTCGGGCTCCGCGGCCGGTGCAGCGCTCGGCTCCACCGCTGCCTCGGGCTCCGGGCCGGTGCAGCGCTCGGCTCCACCTCTGCCTCGGGCTCCGCGGCCGGTGCAGCGCTCGACTCCACCGCTGCCTCGGGCTCCGCGGCAGGTGCAGCACTCTCCCTCGGCCGGCTGCGGGGGTTCACGGCCGCTACGGCGTCCTGCTCGGCCTTCGCCCCCGGCTTCCCCTCGCCTTCGCCCCGGCCTCGGCCCGGGCGCGACGAATGGGTGCCCCCGGTGCGGGATCCGGCGCGGCGACCCGGAGTCGTCGCCTTGATGTCCACGACCCGCCGGCCGGTGCCGGGTACGGTCTCGGCGGCGGGGGCGGCGGCCGCCTTCTCGGATACCTCGGCCCGGATGCGCTCGTCGAAGAGCACTGCCCCCTCGACACAGGCGTCCGCAACCAGGCCGCAGTAGAGATCGATCGCGCGGATCGCATCGTCGTTGGCGGGAATCACGAAGTCGATTCCCTTCGGACTGCAGTTGCTGTCGACGATGGCGACGATGGGGATCCCCAGACGCCCGGCCTCGTTCACCGCGATGTGTTCCTTGTTGAGATCGATGATGAAGAGCGCGTCGGGAAGCCGCGTCATCTCCTTGATCCCTTCCAGCGACTTCCGGTACTTGGTGACGATCCGGTTGACGCGCGCGAGCTCCTTCTTCGAGAGCCCCGCGATCCTCTCCTCGTCGTCGAGCAACTCGAGCTGCTCCTTGAAGCGATCGATCGACTTCTTGACGGTGCGGAAGTTGGTGAGCATCCCACCGAGCCAGCGATTGCTGACGTAGAACTGCTCCGCCCGCTGGGACTCCCGCTCGATCGGAACGCGGGCCTGCCGCTTGGTAGCGACGAAGAGCACCTTGCCGCCCTGCGCGACCGTCTCGCGGATGAACTCGAGCGCCTCCTGGAAGCGCACCAGCGTCTCGTCGAGGTCGATGATGTGGATGCCGTTGCGGGCTCCGAAGATGAAGGGCTTCATCTGCGGATCCCAGCGCCGCGTCTGGTGGCCGAAGTGAGCGCCGGTCTCCAGCAGCGATCGGATCGAGAGGGTCCGCTGCTCCGCGGGTTCCGCGGCGTCGGCGGCGGTGGCATCGGGAGTCGGAGGGGGCTCCGGCGCGGGGGCGTCGGGAGGGGTCAGGACGGACGGATCACCCGTCGTTTCGGACATGCATTGCTCCTTCGCGGTTCGACGTCCGCTCCGGCCGTGATTCCCCACCCGGGCGCACCAAGCACACCCGGGACCGCAGAGGCGGTCCGGAACGTGTGAATTGACAAAGGGTTAGCAGACCGCCGGAGCTTTCACTAGCGGGGCCAGCGTCTAGGTGGTGTACTCGGCGTTGATTCTCACGTAGTCGTAGGAGAGATCGCAGGTCCACAGGCTGGCGCAGCCCCGACCGGTCGCCAGATCCACCCGGATCTCGATCTCCGGCTCGGCGAGCTTCTTCCCCGCCCGCTCCCGGGCGCGGGGTCCGGCCGATCCCCCCCGCCGAAAGACCGCGACGCCACCCAGCCGGACCTCGGCACGCTCCAGGTTGATCCGGACCTCCCCGGCTCCCACCGTCTGAAGGATCCGGCCCCAGTTCGGATCGCCGCCGAAGAGGGCCGTCTTCACCAACATCGAGTTGCCGATGCGGCGGGCGGCGCGCTCCGCCTCGCTGCGGGTGCGGGCGCCCTCGACGCGGACCGTCACCAGCTTGGTCGCACCCTCTCCATCCCGGGCGAGATCGCGGGAGAGATCGGTGCAGACAGCGAGCAAGGCGTCGGCGAGGGCGCGGGCGCCAGGGCTCCGCGGGCCTCGTAGCGGCGCCCCGCCAGCGACCCCGTTCGCCAGCAGCAGGACCGTGTCACTGGTGGACGTCTCCCCATCGATGCTCACCCGGTTGAAGGTCTCCTCCGCCGTCATCCGCAGCAGTCGGCGCAAGAAGGGGGCCGCCACCGGGGCGTCGGTCAGCAGGAAGGCGAGCATGGTGGCCATGCGCGGCTCGATCATTCCCGAGCCCTTGGCGATCCCAGCTACGGTCACCAGGCGGCCGCCCACCCGCACGCACCGGGAGGCGAGCTTCGGGAAGGTGTCGGTGGTCATGATCGCCCGGGCAGCGTCGCCCAGACCTTCGGGAGCCAGCGCCTCCCGGGCCAGCGGGACCCCGGCGCGGATCTTGGCCAGGGGGATGGGCTCACCGATCACCCCGGTGGACGCCACCAGCATCTCGTCGGCGGAGCAGCCCAGCGCGCGGGCCGCCATCGCGGTCATCGCCTCGGCCGCGCGCAGGCCCCGCGCGCCCATCGCGACGTTGGAGATGCCGCTGTTCACGATCACGCCGCGCTTGCGGCCAGAGCGCAGACGCTGCTTCGTCAGCACCACCGGCGCCCCGGGCACGGTGGAGCGGGTGAAGACCCCGGCGGCCGTGGCGGACACATCGCTCACGATCAGCCCGAGATCCGGATCCCGCTCCTTGATCCCGCAGCAGACCCCGCTGGCCCGGAAGCCCGGAACCGTCACGTGATGCCGCAGCACTTCTTGTATTTCTTGCCGCTACCGCAGGGACAGGGCGAATTGCGGCCCACCTTGCCGACCTTCGCGCCCTTCTTGCTTCCCGCCGGCGGACGGGGGAGGCCGGGCCGCTGCGCCGCGGCGCCCTCTGCCGCGGCCGGCGGGGCGGACACGCGGCGCTCCTGCACGGGATCCGGTAGCTCGAATTTGAAGAGGATCTCGCTCACGTGCGAGTCGACGCGCAGGTTCATCTCCTCGAACAGGCCGAACCCCTCGCGCTGATACTCGATCTTGGGATCGCGCTGGGCGTAGCCGCGCAGGCTCACGCCTTCGCGCAGGCCGTCCATGGCGTGGAGATGATCCTTCCACTGTCGATCGAGGGTCTGCAGCAGAATGCTGCGCTCGAAGTCGGCGAAGCGGGGGTATCCCGATGTCGCGTACTCCTGGGCGATCGCGTCGCAGCTGCTCCGCTTCTCATCGAGCACCTCGAGGAGCCGGTCGAGCAAGGCGCGCCCGACGCCATCGCGATCCCGCGCCGGTTTGCCACCCACCAGGAAGGGCTCCTGTCGGGGGTCGAAGGACACGCCCAACTGCGCCTCGATGGCCTTGGCCAGATCCACGAGGTCTTCCTCTTCCGGGTCCCCCTTGGCGGGCCAATAGCGCTCGAGCAGGTGCACCACCTCGCCCTCGGCGACCTCGAGGATCTCGTCGTGGATCTCCTCGCGCGCCAGCACCTCCCGCCGCTTGCTGTAGAAGGCCTGGCGCTGCTTGTTCATCACGTTGTCGTAGTCGAGGAGATGCTTGCGGATGTCGAAGTTGCGGGCCTCGACCTTCTTCTGGGCGTTCTCGATGGCCCGGGTGATCATCCGGTGCTCGATCGCCTCGCCTTCCTCCAGGCCGAGCCGCTCCATCCACGGCGTGATGCGCTCGGAGCCGAAGATCCGCAGCAGGTTGTCCTCCAGCGAGAGGAAGAACTGGCTCGAGCCCGGATCTCCCTGGCGGCCGGAGCGACCCCGCAGCTGGTTGTCGATGCGCCGGCTCTCGTGCCGCTCGGTGCCGATGATGTGGACCCCACCCGCCGCGACCACCTCGGCGCTCTCCGCACGGCACTGGGCTTCGAACTCGGCGAGACGCACCGGGTAGTCCGGGTGCTCCCTCTCGCCCCCGCACTTCGCCAGGGCGAGGAACTCGGGGTTTCCGCCCAGCAAGATGTCGGTCCCGCGGCCGGCCATGTTGGTGGAGATGGTGACGGCGCCTTTTCGGCCGGCCTGGGCGACGATCTCGGCCTCGCGTTCGTGCTGCTTCGCGTTGAGGACGTTGTGCTTGACGCCGCGTTTGGCGAGCCGCCGCGAGAGCTTCTCGGAAGTCTCGATGGAGATGGTACCCACCAGCATCGGCTGGCTTTCCTTGTGCCGCTCGCAGATCTCGTCGATCACCGCGCCGTACTTCTCGCGCTCGGTCTTGTACACCACGTCGGGCAGATCGTCGCGGATCATCGGCCGGTTGGTCGGCACGACCAGCACGTCGAGGTCGTAGATCTTCGCGAACTCGGGCGCCTCGGTGTCCGCCGTCCCGGTCATCCCGGCGAGCTTCTGGTACATCCGGAAGTAGTTCTGGAAGGTGACCGAGGCCAGGGTCTGGTTCTCGCTCTGGACCTGGATCCCCTCCTTGGCCTCGACCGCCTGGTGCAGGCCGTCGGACCAGCGCCGGCCGGGCATCAGCCGTCCGGTGAACTCGTCGACGATGACCACCTCCTTGCGCCCGGTCTCTCCGGCCTGCACCACGTACTCCACGTCCCGCTTCTTCAATGTGTGGGCGCAGAGGGCCTGGTTCGCCGCGTGAAGCACGGGCAGCATCTCGGGGGCGTAGAGGTTCTCGATGCTCAGCAGCTCCTCGACCTTGCGAATTCCCTCCTCGGTGAGCGTCGCGTTGTGGTGCTCCTCGTCGACCCAATAGTCCCCGGTCTCCTCGATGTCCTTCTTGGGATCGGCCTTGGCGCCGGCCTTGAGCCGGGGAATCAGCTGATTCGCGACGGAGTAGAGGCGGGTGTTCTCCTCGGAGGGCCCCGAGATGATCAGCGGTGTCCGGGCTTCGTCGATCAAGATCGAGTCGACCTCGTCGACGATCGCGAAGTTGAGCTCTCGTTGTACGCAGGACTCGATGCTCGGCTTCATGTTGTCCCGCAGGTAGTCGAAGCCGAACTCGTTGTTGGTTCCGTAGGTGACGTCCGCGGCGTAGCCCTCCTTGCGTTCCGCCTCGGAGAGGTCGTGGAGGATGACGCCGACGGAGAGGCCCAGGAACCGGTGGATCTCTCCCATCCACTCGGAGTGGAAGCGGGCCAGGTAGTCGTTCACGGTGACCACGTGAACACCGTGACCGGTGAGCGCGTTCAGATAGGAGGGCAGGGTCGCGACGAAGGTCTTCCCTTCGCCGGTCTTCATCTCCGCGATCTTGCCCTGGTGGAGCACGATCCCCCCGAGCAGCTGCACGTCGAAGTGGCGCTTGCCGATGGCCCGCTTCATGGCCTCGCGAACCGTGGCGAAGGTCTCCGGGATCAAATCGTCGAGGGGCTCCCCGTTCTCCAGGCGCTGCCGGAACTCCCCCGTCCGGGCGCGGAGCGCCACGTCGGAGAGAGCGGCGGTCTCGGGCTCCAACCGGTTGATCCGCTCGACAAGGGGAATCAGCCGCTTGAGCTCGCGGTCGTTCTTGGTGCCGATGATCTTTCGGATGAAATTCAGCATCGCGGGAAGTCGGATCTCCCCTTCGAGGAAGGCCTCGGAACGGCGGTTCCGAATGTACGGGAGGGCACCCTGGGGGGCAAATCTACTCGAAGATGTAGTTGTGCGGGTTGACCGATTTGCCCTTCACTTCCACCGCGTAGTGGAGATGGGGGCCGGTGCTGCGGCCGGTGCTTCCCACCGAGGCAATCCGCTCTCCGCGCTCGATCGTCTGACCCTTGTGGACGTGGATCTCGGCAGCGTGACCGTAGGAGGTCCGCAGGCCGAAGCCGTGATCGATCACCAGCGTCTTGCCGAGGGGACCCTTGCGCCCGGCGAATACCACCTTGCCCCGGGCCGGCGCCACGATCGGCGTGCCGAAGTCCGAGGCGATGTCGAGCCCCGCGTGGAAGCTGCGGCGCCCCGTGAAGGGCGAGATGCGATAGCCGTAGCCGGAGGTCACCCAGCCCTCCGTGGGCCAGATCGAGGGCATGGACGCCAAGCGGTGTCTCTTGCCCTCGAGGCCCTCGACCAACTCCTCGAAGGACATCGCCTGGGCGTTGGTGCGAATCGCCAGGCGCCGAATCCCGTCCCGTGTCCCCGCCAGGACCCCGCTGTCCAGGTCCAGGGAAGCGCTTCGGGGAGGCGGGGGCTCGAGGCTTTCCGGGCCGCCCTGCCCTCCCGGCGTGGCGATCTCCTCCCCGGTCGAGACCTCGGCCCCGCTGGCGGGCTTGGAGGAGGTGGGTTCCTCGAGCCCGCCTCCCTGCCCGGCGACGGCGTCATCGGGAACCTCGGCCTCCACCATGGCGCCGGGAAGATCCGCGATCACCCGGACCTTGCGCTCGAATTCCCAGAGCCGAGCGAACTCATCCTCGAGGGAGGCGAGCCCGCCGGCCAGAGTGTCGAGCTCGCCGCGGTGCTCGGCGGTCTGCTGGCGGAGCCGGTCCACATCCACGGCGTTCCAGCGCAGGCGCACGTAATCGACGCTTCCGGCGACCACCAGGACCGCAAGGACCGCGGCTGCCCAGGGACCGTACTCGACCAGCCACCGAGGAACCTGGTAGCGGCGAAGCGCGCTGGCTTCGTCGGTTACCACGATGACTTGGACCCGATTCATTTCCCGTCCCGCTCCCTAGCCCAACTGTGTCGCCTGGCGGGGCCGGGCCTCTGCGCAGGCGCACGACCCCTCAGCCCGGAAGCTTGATCCGGAGGATCAGCTTCCCCATCTGGATCTCGTCCCCGTCCGTGAGAGCGCGCTTCTCCTCTCGCGTGCCGTTGACCAGGGTTCCGTTGGTGCTGCCCAGATCCTGGACGAAGAAGGAGTCCTCATCGAAGCCAATCGCAGCGTGGGCTCTCGAGATGGTGCGCTCGGCCAGAACCACGTCCGCCCCGCGTCCCCTTCCGATCACCATCCAGTCCCGGTCCACGGGCACCTCGAGTCCCTCGTAGAATCCCTGCAGCACGCAGATGCTGGTTCCGGGCGGCACCGGACCGCAGCTTCGACGCTCCGGCTGCGCCACCCCACCCTCAGTCATTCGTCACCCCACCCGGGAGCCAACCGTGACGTCCATCACGCCCCGCTTTCTGGGGGTCGGCCCGTCTGGATCTCATCGGTGCAGGAAGACGCGGACTTGACGGGTCCATTCACCCGCAGCAAGCGGCCGATCGACCGCCTCTCGGGGTGATCCCGGCCCGCTCCGTGCGGTGGGCGTCGCTCAGCCGGGGCTCGGCTCGCGGCCCTTTCCGGCCGAGAGCAGAGAGCGGGCGTGACGGCGGGTGGCCTCGCTGATGACCTCTCCCCCGGCCATGCGGGCGACCTCCTCGACTCGCCGCTTCGGGTCCAGGGGATCGACGGCGATCATGGTGCGGCCCTTCGACTCGAACTTGGCCACCCGGAAGTGGTGCTGGCCGCGGGCTGCGATCTGCGGCAGGTGGGTGATGCAGAGAACCTGGTGATCGCCGCTGAGCTCCCCGAGAGCCGCACCCACGCGATCGGCCACCTGCCCTCCGATCGCCGAATCGACCTCGTCGAAGATCAGCACCATTCCCGCATCCGCCCGGCGCAGCACGTTCTTGAGCGCCAGGAAGACCCTCGAGAGCTCTCCCCCGGAAGCGACCCGCCGAAGCGAGCGCAGCGATTCGCCGGCATTCGCCGAGAAGAGGAACTCCGGGACCTCGGCGCCGTTGGGTCCACAGGGAATCCCGGGGGCGGCCTCGACCGGCTGCAGAGCCACCTCGAAGCGGGCCGTGGGCATGGCGAGCTCGGCGAGAGCCGCCTCCACCGCGGCCGCCAGCTTCTTCCCGGCACGCCGGCGGCCCTTTCCGAGCGCCGTGGCGTCTCTCTCGACCCGCGCGAACTCCGCCTCCCGCTCGCTCTCGAGCTTGCAGAGCCGATCGTCGCTACCGCCGAGAGCCGCCAGCTCCTGGGCTGCCCGCTCGCGGTAGGTGAGGATCTCGTCGGTGGTCGCGCCGTACTTTCGGCGCAGCCGCTCGATCTGTGCGATCCGCTCCTCGAGCCGGGTCAGTCGGGCCGGATCCGCCTCGACAGCGGCCGCGTAGCGCTCCAGCTCCGCAGCCGCATCGCCGAGATCGGTCTGCGCCACCCACAGCCGCTCCGCCAGGGGTCCCAGTGTCGCGTCGAGCTGCGCCAGCCCCTCGACGAGACGGGCGACCTCACCGACCAGATCCGTGGCGCTGGTCGCCTCGAACCGGGCGGGATCCCCGGCGAGCCGGGCGGCCGCGGCATCGGCCTCGGAGCGAAGCCTCTCAGCGTGGACCAGGCGCCCGTGCTCGGCGGAGATGCGCTCCACCTCGTCGACATCGAGCCGCGCGTCGTCGATCTCGCCGATCTGGAAGGCCAGGAAATCCTCCCTTCGGGCCCGCTCCTCGGCGTCATCCCGGAGACGGGCGATCTCCTCGGCGCGGGCGCGCAGCGCCGAGACTCCCGCCCGGACCCGCGCGCAGCGCTCCCCGAGCCCACCGAACTCGTCCAGGACACGGCCTTGAATCTCGGGCCGGAGCAGGCCCTGCGACTGGTGCTGGCTGCTGATCTCGATCCGGCCGGCAAAGAGCTCCCCGAGGGTCGCGATGGGCACGAGACATCCGCCCACCTGGGCGCGACTCCTTCCACTCTTCTTGAGGACGCGCCGCACCACCAGCTCGTGATCGTCGACCGGAAGGCCACGCTCGGCGAGCTCCGCCTCGAGCTCGGGGAGCCGATCGGTCCGAAACACCGCCTCCACCACCGCCTGATCGGCGCCCTCCCGGATCGCAGCTGCCGAGGCACGCGCGCCGGCCAGCATTCCCAGCGCACCGAGGACGACGGACTTTCCGGCGCCGGTCTCGCCGGTCACCACGTTCAAGCCGGGGCCGAACTCGAGCTCGATCCGGTCCACCAGCGCCAGCTGCTCGATCCGGAGCAGCTCGATCATCCGGCTCCCCAGCCGAGCTTGGTGCGCAGGACGTCGAAGCGCGAGCGGTACCGATCGACCACGAAGTGGACGGGGCGTTCCGATGCCGCGACGACGACACGATCTCCAGCCGCCAGCGTAAGGCCCGTCTGGCCGTCGACAGTGAGCTGGGCGTGCCCGTCCCGGGGAAACACGAGGATCTCCAACCGGGACGCCTCCGGAAGCACGATCGGCCGCTGGGTGAGCGTGTGCGGACAGATGGGCGTGAGGACGAACACCCGCGAGCCCGGCAACAGAATCGGACCCCCTGCGGAGAGGGTGTAGGCCGTGGATCCCGTCGGCGTGGAGACGATGAGTCCGTCGCCGTGGTAGGTGGTCACCGGCGCCCCATCGGCGAGCATCTCCAGATCGATCATGCGCGAGAGCTCGCTCCGGGTGATCACCGCGTCGTTCAGCGCCAGGTAGCGCCCGAGCTCGCGGCCATCCCGCTCCACGTAGACCTCGAGCCGCATCCGCTCGACCGTCTCGTAGTCGCCCTCGAGCACCCTCTCCAGCATTTCGTGCTGCTCCTCGGGCGCCACCTCCGCCAGGAAGCCCAGCTGGCCGAGGTTCACCCCGAGAATCGGAACCGCACTGGTTTCCATGTCGCGGGCCACCGCCAGCAGCGTGCCGTCACCCCCCAGCACCACCATCAGGTCGACCCGGCGGCCGAGCTCGGAACGCCCGTGTCCGGGGCCGTCGAGCCAGCGTGCCGCCTCCTCGTCGGGCTCGACGCGCACGCCGCGGGCGACCAGCCATTTCTCCAGGGCTGTGGCCGCCTCGCCCGCCGCCGCCGAGTCCGGCTTGAGACAGAGTCCGACCGATCGGATCGGTGTGGCCATCCCCGTTGACTAACACAGCCAGCAATTCTCAACAAAGGTAGAATCCGGCCATGCCGCCGGGGGAGTCTCTCGACCTCTTCCCGGGGGAGCAGAGACCGGGTACCGCTGCGCCGGGCGCTCCCCTCGCGGACCGGGTGCGCCCGCGCTCCCTGGACGAGGTGATCGGCCAGGGCCATCTGGTGGCCCCCGGGGCACCGCTTCGTGCCCTGCTCGAGGCGGGCGAGCTGCCCTCGCTGATCTTCTGGGGCCCGCCCGGGACGGGCAAGACCACACTGGCACGCCTGCTGGCCGCCCAGCCCGACAGCCGATTCGTGGGCCTCTCGGCCGTCGCGGTGGGCGTGAAGGAGGTGCGCGGCGTGGTCGAGGAGGCGCGCGGCGCCCTCCGCGTCGGACAGCGCACGGTGTTGTTCCTGGACGAGATCCACCGCTTCAATCGAGCCCAGCAGGATGCGCTGCTCCCCCACGTCGAGGCGGGCACAGTGACACTGATCGGTGCCACCACGGAGAACCCCTCCTTCGAGGTGATCGCGCCCCTGCTCTCCCGTTGCCGGGTCTTCACGCTCCGGCCACTCGACGTGGAAGACCTGACGATGCTGTTGCGGCGCACCATGGCCGACAGCGACCGCGGGCTCGGAGGCTCCGGTGTGAGCGTCTCCGAAGACGCCTTTGCCGCCATCGCCCACGCCGCCGACGGAGATGCCAGGCGCGCGCTCGGCATGCTCCAGACCGCCGTCGCCTTTCACCAGCTCGGCAAGGCGGCCCGCGAGCCCCTCGACCCGGAGACAGTGGCGGAGGCGGTCGGTCAGAAGGTCCTGCTTCACGACCGCGACCGGGAGGAGCACTACAACGTCATCTCTGCACTGATCAAGAGCCTGCGCGCCAGCGATCCCGATGCGGCGCTCTACTATCTGGCGCGGATGCTGACCGCCGGAGAGGATCCGCTCTTCATCGCCCGGCGCCTGGTGGTCTTCGCCTCGGAGGACGTCGGGAACGCGGAGCCCGCCGCCCTGGGTCTGGCCACCTCCTGCTATCTGGCGGTGGAGCGGATCGGTCTGCCCGAGGGACGTATCCCGCTGGCGCACGCCACCAGCTTCCTCGCCTGCGCGCCGAAGAGCAACGCGTCCTACATCGCGCTCGGCCGCGCGACCGAAGCCGTGGAGAAGTTCGGCTCGGCCCCGGTCCCCATGCACCTGCGCAACGCTCCGACCCCGCTGATGAAGGAGCAGGGATACAGCCGGGGCTACCGCTATCCCCACGACGAGCCCGAAACCTTCGTCGAGGCCCGAAACCTGCCCGAGGCGCTCGGGAAGGTCCGCTTCTACGAGCCCAGCGAGCGAGGGGCCGAGGCGGCGATCGCAGAACGCCTGCGCGAGTGGCGGAGGCGACGCCACGAGAACGACCCGCCGGAAGACGCCGGGCCGGGGCCGAAGCGTGGTTGACGAGACCCGCGTCCCGCCCTCGAGCCCGGGCGAAGCGCCGTCGCACCCCGGCCCCATCCCGCCCGGAACGGTGCTGTTCGGGGTCTACGAGGTGCTCGACCAGCTGGGCTCCGGCGGCATGGGCGACGTCTACCGGGCGCGCCACCAACAGCTCGGCGGCCTGCGTGCCATCAAGATCATTCACCCGGCCTTTGCCGGCCGGCCCGAGGCCCTCGAGTTCTTCTACCTCGAAGCGCGGGCGATGCTCGAGGTGCACCACGACGCGGTGGTTCGCTGTCACGATCTCCTGACCGGGGAGGACGGCCGGGTCTACCTGGTGATGGAGATGGTCGAGGGCCGCAGTCTCTCCGAGTGGCTCCGGGAGGGCCCACTCTCGGAGAACGCGGTGCGGGCACTGGGCGCGCGAATCGCCTCCGGCCTCGCCGCGGCGCACCGCTGCGGCGTCGTGCACCGCGACCTCTCCCCCGACAACATCCTGGTCGCCGAGGGCAGGCCGGACCAGGCCAAGCTGATCGACTTCGGCATCGCCAAGATCCTCGAGACTGGCGATCGCACCGTCGTGAGCGGCTTCAAGGGAAAGATCCCCTACGCGTCTCCCGAGCAGTTCGGAATGTTCGACGGTCGCGTGAGCGCGCGCTCGGATCTCTACAGCCTGGGACTCGTCCTGGCCGCGGCAGCCACCGGAGCCCCGCTGCCGATGGGAGCGACGGTGGCCGAGGCGGTCCAGGCGCGTCAGCAAAGGCCCTCGATCCCATCCACGATCCCGCCGCGGCTGCGCGCCGAGATCGCACCCCTGCTGGCCCCGGATCCGGCCGACCGGCCGGCGTCGGCCGAAGGGCTCTTCGAAGCCGACCCCGCGCAGGAGAAGAAGCCCGCGGTCGGCCTTCCGCGGCGCCGTCGCCTGATGGCAGCGCTCGCGGCCATCGTAGCGGCAGCCGCGCTTCTGCTGCTCCTCGATCTCCCCTCCACGCTCTCCAAGCTGCCCGATCGGCTCGCGAGCCTGACCGCCGGCTCCGAGTCCTCCGATCCGCTGGAAGCCGGCGACACCTCGTCCTCCGTCCTCTTCGACCGGGTCCGCACACAGCTCCTCGAATTGGAGCCCGTCTCCGATACCGAGGCACGGGTCTGGACGACGCCGGATCCGGTCCCCAGTGGAGCGACCTACAGCGTGGCCTTCGAGGCGGACTGCGACTGCCAGCCGCTGCTCTTCTCGATCGACGGGAGCGAGAACGAAATCGCGCTGCTCTACCCCAACAACCACGATCCTCGCGAGCGGCTTGCGCCGGGACGGCCCCTGGCCCTGCCTTCCCCGGGGGCAAATCCACCCTACACCCTCGACGCGCTGGGCGGCGCAGGTGAGGACACGCTGAAGCTGCTGCTGCTCCGCGGCGAGCTCGGATTTCCCCAGCGAGGTCGCCTTCTTCACCACGGCGCAGAGAAGAGAATCTCTGGCCTGGACGGCGACCCCAGAGGATCGCGAGCGCCTGGAGGAGCTGGCAGAATTGCTGAGAGGTGAGATCTGGTCCACAGCGGAGACGCCCCTCCGCATCCTAGAATCGCCGCGTGAGTGAAAAACGACGCGCTGGGCACCCTATAGCGACACCGAGCTGGAGAGGAGAGCACTATGGGTGTATGGGAACGCCCCCGACCGCGGGATTCGGAGAGCGTTGACTCTTCCCCGCGGGAGATGATCTAATTGGCACCTCGATCTGTGTCGGTGACTCTGCTTACGAAGGAAAGCTCGATGGGATCCGCTAGGGGTGTGCGACTTACCGGGGGCAAGGGTACGCGAACCCGCAACATGGTGTGCTTACTCACTGTCATTGCAGCGCTTTTCCCGGTGGCACCAGCGCTGGCCGCCTCCGTCGAAGCGGAGCTGGCCTTCCATCGCGGGGTGGTCGCGTTCGCGGAGGACCAGCGCGAGGAAGCCCGGGAGCAGTTTCAGGTCGTGCTCGCCGAGGATCCCGCGGACGTGGAGGCGATCCACTACCTGGGCATGATCGCCGACGCCGAGGGGAAGCACGACGAGGCGATCGCGCTGTTCCGGCGCGGGCTCGCCCTCGCTCCGGAAGACGCGGGCATGCGCTTCGACCTCGGAGCAACGCTGCTCGAGGTCGGAAGAAACCAGGAGGCACTGGAGGCCTTCGAGGACGTCCTGAAGCGCGATCCCGACCGCGCCCGCGCCCACCTCTTCGCGGGGATCGCCGAGTACCGGCTGCGAGACTACGCGGCCGCCGTGCCCCACCTGGAGAGGGCCACCGAGCTCGACCCGGACCTGAGCCGGGAAGCCAGCTACTACAAGGGGCTCACTCTCGCCTACCAGGGCGACTTCGCAGCTGCGGCGGGCGCTCTCGGGGTGGTGGCAAAGCAGTCTCCGGCGCACCCCCTGGGCCGCTCGGCGGGGGAGCTGCGCGAGCAGCTGAGGCCCGAGGCGCCCGGCAAACCCTGGTGGGTCGCCTTCACCGCCGGCATGGAGTACGACAGCAATCCGACCCTTGTGGGAACCGGGCTCCCGGTGAGCAAGGACGACGACTTCCGCGCGGTGCTGCGCCTCAGCACGGGCTACCGCCTTTACGACTCGGAGCGATTCCGATTGAGCGCGGGATACGACGGCTACGCGAGCTTTCACAACGACCAGACCCAGGTCGACCTCTGGACCAACATCGGGTGGGCATCCGGATCGGTAAAGGTGAAGCCGGCCCGTTTCAACTTCCGTTACGACTTCGCCCACACCAATCTCGACCTCACCAGCAGCTACCAGCGGGTTCACAGACTGACGCCTTCCATCACCGTGAGCCAAGGCCGCTGGGGTCTCTCGGAGCTCTTCTATCAGTACCAGGACATCGATTACTTCATCACCAACCTGACTCCCGAGCTGGACCGGGACGGGCGGCAGAACACCGTCGGGATCAACCAGTTCATCTTTCCCGACGGTCCCGTCCAGTTCGTGCGGGTGGGCGCTCTCTACGACGACTACGACCCTCAGGGAACCGAGTTCCGCTACAACGGCTACGAGCTCTCCACCGGCTTCGGGATGAGCCTCCCCTGGAACGTAGGCCTCACGGCCTCCTACCGATTCATCCGCCGGCAGTTCCGGAACGACAGTCTCTTCGCCACGGGCAGCGATTCTGGCACCCGACGCGCCGACCGGGTCAACCAGGTCGAAGTGGAGCTGGTGCGGCCGATCACCCCGCACCTCGAGATCTCGCTGCTGGCCTGGGTGGCGGACCACAGCTCGAACGTCGAAGCCTTCGATTACACCCGCGTCATCGCAGGCAGCTATCTCACCTATCGATTCTGATCCGGGGTGAGAAAGGGAGAAAGACCATGAAGCAGCTGATTCCTTCGAAGATGGGAAGACGACTCTCCCTCGCCGTCACCTCGCTGGTCGTGGCGGGAGCGCTTGCTGCGAGTGGTCCCGCAGGCGCCGAACTCCTGGGAACCGTCACCGCGGTGAAGGGTGACACGTCGATCGGGGAGGCCCCGGCGGAGCTCAGCGACCGGGTCTCCGAGGACCAGAGCATCGTAACGGGCCCCGAAGCGAGCTGCTCGGTGCTGGTCGAGAAGCGCGCCCTGATCCAGTTCTGCGGTCAGGCCGCGGTTCGCCTGCGCCACGATCAGGAACGCAACGCCACCATCGTGGATGTCGTCGGAGGGATCCACCCGAACCCTGGCGGGCCCCCGCCAGGCCGACGAGCCGCTCGAGATCCACACACCGGTGGCGATTGCGGCGATCCTGGGCACCATCCTCTCGGTGTCGGTGGAACTCCGCGACGGGCGATGCCACCTTCGCCCTGGAAGAGGGGAAGGCCCGGATCGAGACCCGCGGCTCGGCGGGCGGCGGCACCGTCCTGCTGAACGCCGGCGAGCAGGTCCGCGTCTCCGCCGATGGGCGCCCCGGGGCGGTGAAACCCCTCCGACTGCGGGACCTCGCCGAGAGGCCGGACTGCCTCGATGACCGTTTCTTCCGCGGCGCCTCGGTGGAGGTCGCCCGCCTGGAGCGACTGCAGTGGCTGACCGATGCGATCACCAGCGCGGACATCCCCTATTCGGGCCTTCCGCCGGTGGCCGCGTCGTCGGAGGGGCCGCGAGAGCTTCGCGGGAGCGCGGACGAACCGCCGGACCCCACCCCAACGACCCGTGCGGCCTGAGCGCCATCTGCACCGGCGACCTCGTCTTCCCCGAGCCGGAGCCGGAGCCGGCGAGACCGCGTACGGAGCCGAAAGACCCGCCACGTCGCAACAGGAACACGGGCACCTTCCCACTCCCGACCCAGCCGTAGGCCAATCGCTCAGAAGACGCCGGAGAAGACGAAGTTCGCCCACACCAGTGGCTTGCGGAGCTTCAGGCGCTGCTCGTCGCGGATGCGTTCCAGCTGCGCGCGGCGCAGGGCCTCCGCACCCCGGAAGCCGTCGCTCGGAGTGCCGCCGGCGCCGAGCGCCCCGTAGAAGTCCGCCATCAGCTTGCGCGTCGCGACGTCGTTGCTGCGCCAGAGACTGGTGACCAGCGCCCGGGCGCCCGCGGCACGGAAGCCCCAGCGCAGTCCCTGGACCTCCTGACCGCGCTCCCTGGAGCCGGCGCCGGTGTCGCAGGCCGAGAGGACGACGAGGCGCGCCTGGCGCAGATCCAGGCCCGCCACCTCGTACGCGGTCAGGATCCCGCTCGCCGCACCGCTCCCGATCCGCCCGGCGCCGTTGGCCCCCGCAAACACGATCCCCGAGAGCAGGAGTGGGTTGATCTCGACGGAATCGCTGCCGTCGCGCCAGCTGGCACTCGAGGGGGACGAGGATCCACAGCCGCCCTGGTCGGCGAAGTAGCCGTGAGTCGCCAGGTGGATCAGCACCGGCCGGCGGGAGAGCTCCTTCTGAAAGCGGCCCTTGGTGGCCCCGGAGCCGGTGACGATCCGCGAGTCATCCAGTAGCTGCTCGATCTCCCGGATCTCGGTGACGGTGGCGGGAAGCGGCTCGAAGGGAGGCAGAGCACAGGGACCGGTGTTGGTGAGGATTACCGGTCCGCTCTTCGCTCCCTTTCCGAAGTCGGGCGCGCCGAAGAGCAGTGCCTTGGAGAGATCGCTCCCGCCGACCTCGGTGGGTGCCTCGGCGAGCTCGTAGACCGAGGTCAGGTAGCCAACCGTGACTCGCTCCAGCAGATAGTGTGCCTCGTTCTCGGGATCGGGAAGAGCGCCGAGCGGCACGCCCCAGAGCTGTCCATCCGGCACCACGAACCAGCGTGTGGCTCCGCGGAGCTCCTCGACGAGGGGTGCCAGCAGGCGCCGACTGAGCTCGATTCGCGCCGCGGGCTCGTCGAGCCGACTCTCGCGCATCGCCTGGTCGAAACGCCGCGCGGCGGCCTCGATCGGCCCCGCCTTTCCGAGCTCGACGGCAGTCACCCGGCAGCCTGGGCTGCGCGTCAGCCACGCCCGCAGAGAAGGGATCGCCGCGGCAACGGCACCGCGCGCGGTTCGGTCGTACGCCACGAACTCCACCAGCGCAGCGTCGTCGGGAAGGCGCTTGCAGGCGACCTCCAGAACCTCTGCGGCGGCCCGCTCCGAAACGCGGGCACCTGCCGCTGCCGCCGCCGCCTCGAGCTCGTCGATCTCGGCGGCGAGCTTCGCGGCCCGCTTCGCCATCTCGGGAGTCTCTCCCAGCACGCTGGCCACGTAGCGCTCGCGCTTTCGAATCAGCTCCGACAGGATCGCCCGCGCCTCGGGATCGCGCTCCCGTGCGACGGCCTGGCTGGCGGCGATGCTGCGCAGCACCGAGTCGCGATGCGGAATCAGCGCCTGGTAGGTCTCCCGCGCCGGGCCTCCCGGCGCGGAGAGCAGCGCGCCCACCACCTCCAGGCTCTGCCTCGCCAGAAGCGTGCGCTGTCGCCCGGTCATCGCGCCGAAGGAGCGCTTGACGTGGAGGGCGACGACCCGGGCCGCCTCGAGCCCCTCGGCGCGCGCCCTCTTCGCGTCGCCGCGGCCGATGGCGATTCGGGCCAGCTCCGTCCGGTAGCGAGCCACCAGCGGATGCTCGCTGCCGAGCAAACTGGCGAGAGATGCCGTGGCCTCACCCACCTCCTTGGCCGCCGCATCGAGCTTCCCGGTGCGAGCCAGCAGCCGTCCGCGCTCCAGCCGGGTGAAGGTGGTTTCGGGGTGGTTCTCGCCGAGGCTTCGCCGCTCCGCGGCGAGTGCGCGCTCCAGCAGTGCCTGGGCATGCGTCACGCGGCCGCGTTCGGCTTCGACCCGCGCCAGGTTTCGCAGCGCCGCGGCGGTCTCGGGATGGTCCTCGCCGAGTGCCTTGCCGAGCGCCTCGACCACGGCGGCATACTGGGTGGCGTTGGCATCGCTCTGGGTCCTCCCCCAGGCGGCGCGGACGCGGTTCAGACGGACCTTCAGCGTCTCCGGATGCTGCGAGCCGAGGGTCTGGTCGAGAATCTCGAGGGCGGAGGCGAAGGCCGCGTCGGCCGCCGCCCAATCCTCGAAATCCGCGTCGAGGACTCCGATTGCGTTCTGGGTGCGGGCGGTATCGGGATGGGTGGTCCCCAGCTTCTTGCTTCGCACGCGCAGTGCCTCGCGATAGGCCTTCGAGGCGGCGGGGAAGTCGCGGGCGAGGCGGTGCGCGTCGCCCAGCAGCTGAACCACCGCAGCGGTGGATGCGCTCTCGCCGCCGTAGATCTCGACGTGCATCGCGCGTGCGCGCTCCAGCTCCAGGACCGCAACGGAGGGCGAGCCGAGCAGCAACGCCAGGTCGCCGCGCGCCTCGTGGAGCTCGGCGCGCGCGCCCGGATCGTCTTCGGCGAGCGGCTCGAGCTCATCGAGCGACGCGGCGGATCGAGCCAGGTCACCGGTCTGCGCCACCAGCCTGGCGAGCTTGATGCGAACTTTGACTCCGCCCACCAGCAGTGCAGCGCCCTCCGCGTCCTGGGCGGCGCGCAGGGCCCCCTCGCGGTCGCCGAGCAGCAGGCGAATCCCGGCGAGAGTCTCGTTCGCCTGCATGATCTCGAGCCCGCCGCGGGCCACCTGCAGTGCTCGCTCTGCGGGCTCGAGCGCCTCCCGATAGCGACCCTTTCTGTAGAGATCGCCCGCCTCCTCGAGGCTCTCTGCGAAGCTGGGCTCCGCCCTCGAGTCCTGCGCGGGTCGGCGACTGAGGGTGGCGCAGGCTCGCAGGCCCTTGAGCGCCCGGCGGAGAGCGGGGGCATAGCGGTTCCGGCTTCTTGTCTCCCGACGGGCGTGGCTCGAAGCGACGCCCTTCCAGGTTGGCCAGTGTCATCTCGGCGAGCTCCGTCGCCGAGTGAGTGGCGCCGAGCTCGGCCTCGAGAACTGCAACCAGCTCGGAGAGCGCAGCAACGGCCTCGGCGGGATTCCCGCCCTCGCAGCTCGCCGCAGCTCTCTTCGCCACCTCGACCGCGCTCGGCGAACTCGCCCCGGCGCGGCAAGGTGCGAGCAGCAGGGCCACGCAGGACGCGGCGAGAAGCCAGGTGCGCACCGGTGCTAAGGATTCTGTCCGAGATTCACGAAGTCCACGCGCCGGTTGCGCCGCCGCCCCTCCTCGTCCTGGTTGGGGGCGACGGGCGAGCTCTCACCCTTGCCGGTCGGGCGCAGACGCGCCTGGGGAACACCCTTGGATTCGAGATAGGCGGCCACAGCCCTGGCGCGGGCGATCGAGAGACGCTCGTTGTAATCCTCGGCGCCGAGGTCGTCGGTGTGCCCTTCGACGAGAAAGTGAAACGACTCGAGATCCGACGATTGCAGCGCGGCGCCGACCTGCTCGAGCAACGCTCGCGCCTCGGGAGTCGGCCTGTCCGAGTCGAACTCGAAGTAGATCGGCAGTCGGACCTGGGGTGGTGCGGACGGGTTGATGCGGGTGCCCCGAGGCACCGCCAGGGCTTCCACGATGTCCGAGGCCACGATCGCACCCGGGGGAGCCTTGGTCAGGTCGGTGACACCGGCGTCAGCAGACTGCGCCTGGGCCAGCGCGGGTGTTGCGAGAGCCGCGACCGCCGCCAGCGCCCAGTGTCGGATCTTCATGATCTCTCCTCCCGAACACGTTTCACCCAGGCGCTCATCCTATCATCGATGACGAAGGGCTGTGAAGACGATCGCCGATCTCACGGTCTCACTCCGACTGGGATTCGTTCATGAACGCGAAGAGCCTCTCCGCGTCCTCGCGGCGACAGAGCTCCGAACCTTCCGTCATCACCGCCGCAGTGCCGGCCGCCACGCCGAATCGCACCGCCTCCTCGAAGGACCAGCCCTGTGCGCGCCGGAGAACGATCCCCCCCAACATGGAATCCCCGGCACCTACCCTGCTTCGAATCGGCACCGCGGGCGAGACGATACGCCGGGCTCTTTCGGGAGTGACGACGATCGCCCCGCCCGCGCCGAGCGAGACGACGACGTTGCGGCACTTCCCACTCTCGATCAGCCCCCTTGCCGCCATTTCGATGCGAGTGTCGTCCTGGAGTGGCCTTCCCGCGAGCTGAGCCATCTCCGCGTAGTTGACCCGGATCGCGTCGACTCCCGCTGCGACCGCCTCGCGCAGGGGATCGCCCGAGGAGTCGACGATCATCGTCGCACCCGCCTCGCGGGCGCTACGCGCCGCTCGCGCGTAGAAGTCCCCGCACGTACCCGTCGGGAGGCTGCCGCTCGCCACCAGTATGGCTGGCTCGGCCTGCAGCAGCGCCTCGATCGCCTCCAGGGAACGCCAGCACTCCGCATCAGCTCATCTCGGGACCCGGCAAGGTTGAATCGATACTGGGCGTTGGTGGACAGTTCGAGGACCGCGAAGTTCTCGCGAGTCCAGCCCTCCGCCTCGATCGGACGCTGCTCGACGCCCTCGTCCGCGAGCATGCGCTCCAGCATCTCACCGGGCGGCCCCCCGCGCACGTAGACGGCGAGCGAGGTTCCGCCGAGCTTGCGGATGGCCCGCGAGACGTTGATGCCACCGCCCCCCGCCCCGAGCCTCGGCGGCCCGCAGCGGAGCTTGCGCTCGGGTGCGACGCGCTCCACCGATGTGCTCCTGTCGACGGAGGGGTTCATGGTCAGTGTGATGATGCGTGTCAACGTCTCCCCCCTGGCTGGCGTCCCGAGGATACCTCGGTCCGACAAGGAAACCCGCGCGGTGGGATCTGGCCTGCTGGCAGCCACGGAAAGATGCCCTACTGTGACAGGGAGCAGTCCAGGAGGGGGGCATGGTGATTCGGACCGCGCTGCTGGGTGCACTCGGCGCGGCGCTGGCGGTGAGTCTCGGCTGCGCCGGACCGTCGCCGCAGCCCGCCATCGCCGACGCGGAGAGGGCCGTGGAGCTGGCAGAGGAGGCCCAGGCGCGCCGCTACGCCTCGTCCGAGCTGGGAGAGGCGCTCCGGGAGCTGCGAAGCGCGCGGGAGATGGCGCAATCCTCCTCCAACTGGATCGAGGCCCGCCGCCTGGCTGAGAAGGCCTATGTGGACGCCGAGCTCGCCGTCGAGAGGGCCCGCGCCGAGCAGCTTCGCATCTCGCTTGCGGAGATACGTCGGAGCGTCGAGGCCGCCGGCGGCGACGCCGGAGCCGGGCGGGGTAGCCGTTGACCCGGCGCCAGACCGGACCCAAGGCTGCTGGCTGGCGCCGAGCCGGGCGCGGTCTCGCTGCGACGGGCTTCGTCCTGGTCGGTCTCGCCACGGCCTGCGTACAGGAGCCCGTGGAGCTCGCGAAGGTACGGGACTCCTACGACCGGACGGCGGCCGACGCCGCGGTGCGGAAACGCGCCGGCGTAGAGCTCTACGAGGCCGAACAGGCGGTCGACCGGGCCGAGGCGACCTGGCGCGAAGAGGGCAATTACGACGAATCCGTTCACCAGGCCTACCTGGCTTCTCGCAAGGTCGAGATCGCTCGTGCCGCCAGCGAGCGCCGGGCCCTAGAGGAGGAAATCGCGACCCTGCCGGGACAGAGCGCGCTGCTCCTCCGCCAATCGGAACAGCGTTCGACGGCATCGCTCGTGAGCGAAGGCCACCGTGTCGACCTCTCGACGGACCGAGAGGGAGACCTGGAAAAGCTGCTCGAGAAGCTGCACGCGGAGCCGACGGAACGAGGCGTGGTGACGCTTGGCGACGTACTCTTCGACTTCGACCGGGCCGACCCCAAGCCGGCGGCAGACGACAACCTCGCGACCCTTGCGGAGTTTCTGCGCACCCACCCGGAGCGCTCGGTCCTGATCGAGGGCCACACCGATGGAACCGGCATCCTCGAGTACAACTTCGATCTCTCCCGCCGCCGCGCGGAGGCGGTGAAGCACCACCTCGAGCAGGAGGGGGTCTCCGGCGAGCGGATCCTGGCCGTGGGCTACGGACCGGTCTACCCGGTGGCCTCGAACGCGATCGCATCCGGGCGCGCGCAGAACCGGCGCGTCGAGGTGGTGTTGCTGGGACGCGGGGAGGCGCTCGAGGACGGTTCGGGCGCGCCCGAGACGCCTTAGCATGAGGGAGGTCGCCTCGGGAGCGGCGAGGTGGCGGATCGGCTCCCGGAATATCGCGCTGGCCGCTCGGCTGGTGATCCTCCTCGGCATCGTGTCCTGGCCGCAGTCCCTTCCGGCCGCCGAGTCCAGCTTCCAGGATCGCCCGGCCGGCGAATCGGTCGAGGACCTGGACAGCCCGCTCACACGAGCCATCGAAGAGCGGGAAAGGATGCATACGCTCTTCCCGTGGCTGAAGCGACGCCTTCAGCTCTTCCCGAACTTCGTCGCGGACACCGAGCTGACCCTCAACTTCCGCAGCTTCTACTTCCCGCTGCGAAAGCCCGACGGCCGCGATGCCTACGCGTGGACGGCGGGAGGCAAGCTCGCCTTCCGCTCCGGCTGGTGGAGGGAGCGCCTCCAGATCGGCGCCGGGCTCTACACCTCGGTCCCCCTGGTCGCCGACGATCCCGAAGGCCTGACTGGCCTGCTCCGAGAGGGCGAGCGTGGCTTTGCGGTGCTGGGCGAGGGATACCTGCGGATGCGCTGGCGCGACGTCGAGGCCACGCTCTTCCGGCACGAGCTCGATCTCCCCTACGTGAACCGCAACGACAGCCGCATGGCGCCCAACAGCTTCCAGGGTCTCACGGCAAAGGGCATCGCCAGAGGCGTCCCCTGGCTGCACCGGGTGGACTGGGTGGCGGGCTACCTCACGGACATGCGCCCCCGCAACGATCAAGAGTTCGTCTCCATGTCCGAGCGGGCGGGGGCGCCGGGGACGGACGAGGGAATGCTGCTGGCGGGCGTCCAGTTCCAGCCGATCAAGGACCTCTCCGTCGGTGGGTACAACTACTGGGTGAAGGACACTCTCAACATCGGCTATCTGGCAGGGGACTATCTCTGGAAGCTGAACGCCGACTGGGCCACGCGCTTCCAGGGGCAGTTCACCCACCAGGCGAGCGTCGGCGACGAGCTGATCGGCTCCTTCCGGACCTGGGTGGCTTCGGGGCGCGTCGCCGCGAGCTTCCGGGGGATCACCGGCTGGCTGGCTTTCTCCAAGACCGACGACGACGAACAGATCCGCAGCCCCTACGGAAGCTACGCCGGCTACATCTCGCTGATGCAGAGCGACTTCAACCAGGCCGGTGAGCGCGCCTGGTCGGTGGGTCTCTCCGTCGTGCCGAAGGCCATTCCCGGCTGGAGCGGATTCTTCCAGTACGCCCGCGGCGACGGCGGCTTCGATCCGCTGACGTTCGTAGAGGGCGCAGACGAGCAGGAGTTCGACCTCACGGTGGACTACCAGATCGAGGAGGGTCGCTGGCGAGGCTTCTGGCTGCGCCTTCGCGGGTCGGCGCTGCAGACCGACGGCGCGGAAAACACAGCCTGGCAGGTGCGTCTCATCCTGAACTACACCCTACCCATCCTTTAGTCGGGGACGTTGTTGAATGTTCAACTTCTCGGGCAGGCCCGAGAAGTTGAACATTCAACAACGTCCCCGAGCTGAGGAGAGATATGATTCCCGCGAGCTCCAGTCGGCTGGTACCGATCCTCCTTCTCTTCTCTGTCCTGACCAGCTTCGCACTCGTCGGTGCGGGCTGCGCGCGGAACCCCGTGAGCGGACGTCACGAGGTGGTTCTGGTATCGGCGGCGCAGGAGCGCAAGATCGGCGCCGAGGAGGCGCAGAGGGTCGAAGAGCTGATGGGCCTGGTGACCGATGCCAAGCCCGAGGCCTACGTCCAGGCGATCGGCCAGCGGCTGGCCGAGCACTCTCCGCGCCAGGACGTCGAGTACCAGTTCCTCGTGGTCGACGCACCGGAACCCAACGCCTTCGCACTGCCCGGGGGCTACATCTACGTCTCCCGGGGCCTTCTGGCGCTGGTCAACAGCGAGGACGAACTCGCCGGCACCATCGGGCACGAGATCGGTCACGTGGCGGCCCGCCACCACGTCCAGCGCCTCACGCTCGCCACGCCCTTCGCCATCCTGCTGGGGCTCCCCGCGGCCATCGTCGGCACCATCAGCAAGACCCTCGGCAACGTCGTCGCCATCCCAGGTCAGCTCACTGGCGGCCTGGTGCTGGCCGGTCACAGCCGAAAGCAGGAGCGGGAAGCGGACCGCATCGGCATGGAGCTGGCGGCGAGCGCTGGCTGGGACCCGGAAGCCCTCTCCACCTTCCTCTACACCCTCGAGCGGGAGGATGAGCTGTTTCGCGAGGAACCTCGCGGGACCGACTTCTTCGCGTCCCACCCCGCGATGCAGGAGCGCGTCGAGGACACTGCGGAGCTCGCCAAGACCATGGAGTGGACTCCATCGAAGCCAATTGCCGCGAACCACAGGGCGCTTCTCGACCGCCTCGAAGGAATCATGGTGGGACCCAACCCCGCCGAGGGAGTGTTCGTCGAAAGCGACTTCCTCCACCCCGAGCTGGATTTCGCGCTCAGTTTCCCCCCCGAGTGGAAGACCCTGAATCAGCAGCAATTCGTGATCGCCATCCCCCCAGAGGGAGAGGGCAAGACCGCCATCATCCTGGCGCTCGCCCAAGAGGGAGACGATCCGGTGGAGGCTGCGCGAGCTGACAAGCTCGACGAAAGCGCCATGAAGGAGCTCGAGCGCACCGAGATCAACGGTCTTCGCGCGGCGCGGGTGGTGACGGAGAAGCAGGGCTCGAGCTTCGACTTGACCTGGATCGCCCACGGAGAGCGCGTCTATCGGATCGCGAGTGTGAGCCCGGCCTCCGAGTTCGCGCGCCACAGGGATTCCTTCCGCGGCGTCGCGCAGAGCTTCCGGCCACTCCGCGACGCAGACCGCGCCCGGATCCGGGAGGATCGGCTTCGGGTCAGAGCGGGCCGGAAGGGTGAGACCCTGGAAGCGTTCGTCGAGAGGTCGGGCGGCAGCTGGAGCCCGGAGGAGAGCGCCATCGCCAACGGACTGGGCGACGACGCGCACCTCGAGGCCGGCCAGCTCCTCAAGGTGCCGATTCCGCAGCGCTACACATCAGAGAGTCAGTAACTGTCAGCCGCGAGATCGCGAAGCCCAGAGTCCTGACTGCGAGTCAGCTCCTGCTTGCACTTCCCCCCGGCTTCGTCACCCTCAGGCCGGCTCCGCGAAGACCGAACTCGCAGTCATTTTTCGTGGCTGCCCAAATCCGGCGAAGGCGTCCCACGCGCCCTCTCGCGCCGAGATCGAAAGGAAAGATGATGAAAGAGTGTGTATTGGTGGACGGCGTTCGCACACCCACGGGCAGGGCACACAACGAGAAGGGCGACCTCCGCACGCTGCGACCGGAAGACCTGCTGGGCGCGGTCTACAAGGCGCTCTTCGAGCGCAACGCGTCGCTCGAGCCCGAGGAAGTGGACCTGGTGACGATCGGCTGCGCCAACCAGAGCGGGGCGCAGAACGTCATCGGACGGCTGAGCTGGCTCACGAACGGATACCCCGAAAGCGTCGCTGTGAACGGCATCGAGATGCAGTGCGCCTCGGCGATGGCGGGCATGGAGCACTGTGCGCGCGGGATCATGACCGGCGAGCTCGACGTCGCCATCGCCGGCGGCGTCGAGATGATGGCGCGCATCCCGATGGGCGCCAACATGGAGCCCCCTCCGAGCTTGGGCAAGCGCTACCCCAACTTCATGGACCTGACGATGGGCATGACCGCCGAGAAGGTGGCGGCGCAGTGGAAGATCGGGCGGCCGGAGATGGAGGAGTTCGCCCTCGCCAGTCACAAGAAGGCTGCCAAGGCCCACGCCGACGGCTGCTTCAAGGACGAGATCGTGCCGATCGAGGTGACCTACGAGGACGGGTCGAAGCAGGTCGTCGAGCGAGACCAGTGCGTGCGCGGCGACACCACGCTGGAGAAGATGGCGACCATGCAACCGGCCTTCAAGGCGGACGGCGTGGTCACCGCAGCCATCAGCTCGCCCCTCAACGACGGCGCCTCGGCCGTGCTGCTGATGGACCGCGAGAAGGCCGACCA
The DNA here is from genome assembly GCA_963722885.1 of uncultured delta proteobacterium. GTDB lineage: Bacteria > Myxococcota_A > UBA9160 > UBA9160 > UBA6930 > CAVXZE01. Next base: position 94,370 of record CAVROS010000032.1, on the reverse strand, counting down.
GATCGGTCTCTCCTACACGCTCAGATACAAGGGCGGGGCGATGGCGGGCGTGGACCCGACCATCATGGGTATCGGCCCGATCCCGGCGGTCCAGAAGCTGCTCGCGCGGACTGGAGTCAGCATCGACCAGATCGATGCGGTGGAGATCAACGAGGCCTTCGCCAGCCAGTCGATCGCCTGCCTGCGCGACCTCGGGATTCCCTTCGAGAAGGCGAACCAGTGGGGCGGTGCGCTGGCCATCGGCCACCCGCTGGGCCAGAGCGGCACCCGCATCACGGTGACCCTCAACTCGATCATGAAGGCCAACCCGAGCTACAAGCTGGGGCTGTCGACCATGTGCGTCGGCTTCGGCCAGGGGAACGCCACCCTCTGGGAGCGCGTCTCCTGAGAACGAGTCTCGGCCCCTGAACGACGACACGGCTCACGTCGCAGACGGATGGCGACGCCGGAGCGCCGGCACCCGGTGGGAATCAAACCCCGCCGGGTGCGAGGCGCTCGCGCGCGCCCAGAACCTGTTCGACCCCCGGCAGCGGACGACAAGTCACCAGGAACTGGAAGGCGAAGGCGCTCGGCCAGATTCGGGCCAGGAGCCCGCTTCCCTTCTCCAGCCAGCGGCCGAGGCGGCCGCCGATCACCGCCTCCCACGGGACGGGTACCGGGAAGGTCTTCTCCATCCGATAGCCGCAGTCGCGTCAGCGTGCGCCGCAGCGAGACGCGGTTGAACAGACGTTTGTGTTCGATGTCGAGAATGCCCCGGTCCGTGTAGTTGAAGCGACCGAAGAGCAGGGCGAGGCGATTGGTGATGAAGGCGACATTGGGTGTGGCCACGACGACCAGTGGCGCTTCCGAACCCGGCCGCAGCGCGCGACTGCGGTTGCGCATGTCGAGCAACAGGCGCTCGGGATCCTGCAGCTCCTCGAGGACGTCGAGGAGCAGCACCACGTCGTGCTCGAAGGCGTCGAGAGGAAGCGGGCTGGCCAGGTCGGCCTTCTCGAAGTGATCGACGGCGTCCGGCAGGGGCGGACGGCGATCGACGCCCGTGACCTCGATCCCCATCTCCCGGCAGCGCCGGGCGACCGTACCGTCCCCACATCCGATGTCCAGCAGCCGGCGGGGCGCCGCCTCGCGCACCACCTCGAGCGCCAACACGTGCGCCGAATAGGAGTTGCCCTCGTAGCTGCGGAAACCCTGCTCCAGATCCCGGAACTTGAGAGAGCACATCATCCCCATCCGATGCAAGCGATAGCGCAGGGTCTCGCGCAGCACGTCCTTCCCGTACTGCACGCCCGGCACGTAGCATTCTTCGTCACCGTAATGGGTCGGGATGTCGAACTCCTCGATCCTCGCTCCGACATTCACGGCCTGAAGCAGGATCTCGGTATCGAAGTGGAAATCGTTGGTATTGATCTCGAATGGCACCTTGCGCAGAAAGCTGGACGAGTAGGCCCGGAACCCCGTGTGGTACTCGGAGAGATTCAGACCGGTCAGGTAGTTCTGGATCACCGTCAGGATGCGATTGCCGGCGATCTTGTAGAGCGGCATTCCACCGGCGCGAGCGCTGCGCAGATCGCCCATGCGGGACCCCAGAACCACGTCCGCACCCGTGCGGTCCCAGACCTCGATGAACTTCGGGAGCAGCTCTGGCGCATACTGGCCATCGCCGTGCAGGAGGATGGTGAAGTCGAAGCCCCCCTCCAGGGCCTGGCGATAGCCGAGCTTCTGGTTGCCCCCGTAGCCCTGATTCACGGGATTCCGGAAGACCGAGACGTTGTCAATGCCGCGCGCGTTCACCCAGCGCTGCAGGACCTCGGCGGTGGCATCCCCACCGGCGTCATCGATCACCATGAAGTGGATGCGCTCGTTGTTGAGCAGCTCCTTCGGAACCCGCTCGAAGAGCGACTCGATGTGGCGTTCGGCCCGGTAGGCGACCACGAACACCAGCACCCGACCGGCGTCGCTGCGCTGCTGGACTCGAAGCTCGGGCTCGTCCATGGGGAACTCCATCGGCCAACCTCTTCAGCCTATCATCGGCATCACCGGGGCGCGAGATGAGAAGACAGAGGACGTTCGAAGGAACGGCCCTCCGGGAATTCGTCGCGATCCGCTACTCGAATGCCCGTGTCAGAAACCAGAACAGCCCGACGCTGCACAGAACCGCAGAGCCCACCTCCACCACCAGGCGGTGTGGTCTCCCGTCGCGCACTCGAGCCAGGTCCCGGAGCAGCGGCCAGAGTGCCGCGACCAGGATCAGCTGTCCCACCTCGACGCCGATGTTGAAGCCGAGCAGTGCGGGCACCAGCCGGTCCCTGGGGAGGGCGATCTCGACCAGGACTCCCGCGAATCCGAAGCCGTGCACGAGCCCGAAGGCAAAGGAGATGGCGACGCGCAGCCGCGCGGGCCGCTCCGCGAGACCGAGAAGACCGAAGTAGCAGAACGCAAACAGCGTCATTCCGGCGAGAGTGAGGGACCCGATTCCGCCGAGACCGAAGGCCGAGAGCAGGACCATGGCGCCGAGACCCAGCACGATCACCACCGGGATCGAGCGAGGCCGACCACCCAGGAGGAACGCATTCTCGGCGGCGACGAGCACGATCGAGAGACCGACCAGGGCTCCGATCTCCTGGGACTCGGGCTTGGCCAGGCCGAGGGCCGCCACCGCCAGCGTGATGCTGTGCGCGATGGTGAATCCGGTGATCACCGTTGCGACCTCGCCGAAGCGCGCCGCGATCAGGATCAGAGCGAGCACGAAGGCAAGGTGATCGGGGCCGGTACCGATGTGCTCGATGCCGATCACCACGTAGGACCAGAGAGAGCTGCCCTCGGACCCCTTGGCTTCGTCGCCCTCCTCCGACTCCAACCGCCAGGCCGGCTCGGCGGTGGTGAGCACCCGCTCGAGCGGCGAGGCTCCCGGCGCCCTCACCCGAGCGAAGTGCAGGTGGCCGGGAGCAACCTCGTGCAGGAGCACGCTCCGGATTTCCCGGGAGCCACCCTTCCCGCAGTCGACGCGCCACTCGATCGCCACCCGACCCGGCGGTGCGGCGAGGACCCGGGGGATGCGGCGTATCGGGCAGGGCTCACCGCCGGAGCGGAGCTGCAGCCGCTCGACGATGTAGGCGGCCAGGTTGGGGTCGAGATTCACTCCCCGGACGTGACCCCATGGCAGCCGCGTGAGCTCGATCTGGGGGATGCGCAGGGTAACGGTCGCGCCCTCGGAGTCGAACACCCAGCTCGAGTAGGAGGCGCTCCGCGTATGCGCCTCCGCCTGGAGCGCGCAGGCCAGCAACGCCGCGATCAGAATTCCACCCGTGGCCCGGCAAATGGCCCGATCACGACCGCGGGCCCTCACTTGTCGACCCCCCACTCCAGAGCCAGCACCAGGAGCCCCGTCGCGGCGATCCAGCTCCCTACCACCCTGACGGCGGTCTGTACCCAGAAGGCCCGGTAGCGAACCACGCGGGTCACGACGTGGAAGAGGATCAGGCCGATGCTGCTGCCCACACCCGTGATGAAGAGGAGGGGGCGGTCGATCGTCGCCTCCGGATCGTAGGTGTGGGTCTGGCCCTCGAAGAGGCCGAAGAGGAGAGCCATCGTCATCGCCAGCGACGCGGGAAGCTTCCCTCGAGCCGCGACCAGCAGGCCGAGCACCAGCATGGAGAGACGCAGCGAGTCGGATCCGATGTAGAGGTCGACATCCAGGAGCCCCGCCACCGTGCCCACCAGCACCGCTCCCAGGAACGCCAGCGGGAGACGCCAGGAAAGCGGACCGCCGAGCTGTCCCGACCAGAGCGCCAACGCGAGCGTCGGAAGCAGCGTCTCGAAGTGGAGCAGGGGGTGAAGCATTCCCGAGTAGAAGTCGCCGACGGCGAGGCTCCCGTGGGCCAGGGCGGGCGCGGGATGCAGCCAGACGAGGGCCCACGCGACGAGCGCGGTCGGGATCGCCCGGGAGGGCCGACCGAAGCGGGCGGACGCCGTCGAGGTACGGATCATCTCACCAGAAGCTGTCCCGCCAGGAACAGACCCGCCGCAGCGATGGCACCGCCTCCGACTCGGAGCAGCTGGGCGCCGTGGGGAAGCTTGACCACGAAGCCGATCCCGATCCCGGTGAGGTGGATCAGGCCCGTGGCGGTGACGAAGCCGGCGCTGTAGGCGACGGCGCCGGTCTTCCCTGGCAGCTCGGCCCCGTGGGCGTATCCGTGGAAGACCGCAAAGAATGACACGATCAGGAAGGCGACCCACAGCGGGGGGCGGCGATCGAGTGCGATCATCGAGCCCAACACGAGCACCGAGACCGTCACCCCGAGCTCGATCCCGACCAGGGGCAGGCCGAGGATTCCCGCAACGCCACCCAGCGCCATGACCTGGGGGAAGGCCACCGGCAGCACCCAGATCGCCGGGTTCCCCAGCTGCGCCCCCCACATCCCCACCGCCAGCATGGCGAGAACGTGATCGAGCCCTCGCAGCGGATGGAGAAAGCCGGTGAGAAACCCGGTTCCGGCGGATCCTCCCTCCGTGTGGGCGAAGGCGGTGGCCGGCAAGAGCAGCAGCAGAACCAGCGCCGGAAGAGCCCTCGATGCCCAGGGATGCTGCACGGTCACGGAACCTCCGGAAGATCGACGACGGGAGACCACCCGACGCCGGGCCTGCAGCATAGCCAAGTGCCAGCGTCAGGATGAAGACGGCGCTTCGTTGCCGGGTGTCTTCTCGCTTCTCAGCCGATCCGCCTTCGCCGCCCAGATGAAGTCGCTCTCGGTCAGGCCGTCGATCTTGTGGGTCCACACCAGGAGCTTCACCCGTCCCCAGGAGAGCTCGATGTCCGGGTGATGGCCCTGCTCCTCCGCCAGCTCGCCCACCCGGTTGGTGAAGTCGAGGGCCTCTCGAAAGTTCTTGAAGCGGTACTCCTTCGCCAGGTGGTGATCGTCGACCAGCTTCCAGCCGTGTCCCAGCTCCTCGTGGAGGGCGCGGAGCGGGGCACCCGCGAGAGGCGGGACGCCACCCTTGCAGGGGACGCACTGCTTGGAGGCGAGTTCGCTCATCTGCATCCTCCTCCCCCCAATCCTCAGGATAGCAGCGCGCGGGGGACGGGCGTCGAAGGCGAGCTCTCCCCCGGGAGTGGTGGCGGCGTGGACGAGTGCGCGCCCAACGGGCGCGCCGGACTCAGCCTCAGCCGCGGCGGCGCTGCCACGCACCGCTGGCAGCGGGAAGACCACCGACGATCTCGATCTGGCGGTGAGTCCAGCCCAAGGACTGCAGGAGCGGTCCGGTCTCCTCGATCTTCGAGGTCACGATGCGCCCATCGGAGAACACCACGGTCTCGGCCTTCTGAACCACGATCGGCGTGGCCTTCCAGCGTGCGGAGGCCGATTGCACCTTCCGGGGCGATTCGACGACGACGATCATGACGGGCGACGAGGCGGGGTCACAGATACCCACCTGACCGGATCCCTGGGCGTTCGGGTTCCGGCGGGCCTCGGCGAGGGGCGGCGGCCGGCCCTCCACCGGCGGACCGCTCTCCCGGGTCTCCTGGGAGAGCTTCACTCCTTCCACTTCGAGACGACAGGAGATCGTTCCCACCGCAATCAGAAGAATGCAGAGTCCGCGAAGCAGATCTTCGCCCTTCATGGGCGGTAAATCGGAGAGACAAACCGGGAACTTGAGAGTGCCCGGCTGGGTGCGGGCGTCAGCTCCACGGGGTGGAGAAGTCGCGCCGGATGCCGATCCGGGAGGTGTTGCTGACCTCGTGCGCCATTGCTGCGTTGCTTCCGACTGCTGCCGCGGACACGGCGGGAACAGGGATCCGTCGACCCGCTATCGATGACCGAAAGCACACCCGGCGACCTCTCCGACCTCGATCCATCAGCGACTAGACATCATTCTCAGTGCAGCACAACGAGAAGCTTGTCCAGCCGTCCAGCCTGGACGTCAATGCATGAAGACCCTCAGAGGCTCTTGCTCTCCGCGTTCATCGTGGCGTAAGGATGTGGGCGCTCCTACAGTTCGTCCTCTGCGGGGTAGTGAACGAGGCGCCCGGGATTGCTCGGCGGCTCTTGCTCTCCGATCGATCGTGGATTAAGATATGGGCAGCTACTGACAGAGCAGTGAGGGAACCGACGGCCGGGCATTGCCACTGGGTCTAATCCGATGGATGAGGGAATCATGGCTGTTGATCGGTCACAAGGCCTTCCAACAACCTTCGACGTCTGGCGGTCTTCGTCATCCTGTTCGGGTTCTGGCTGCTCCTTTCGGGTCACTACGATCTCTTTCATCTCTCTCTCGGATTGATCTGCTCTCTCCTCGTCGCCTTTGTCTCTCACGATCTATTGATCGAGAACATCAGCGGCTCGAAGCGGTTCAAGAAGACCCGGAGGTTCGTCTCCTACGTCCCCTGGCTCATCTATCAGATCGTCATGGCCAATCTCCACGTCGCCTATCTGATCCTGAAGCCAAGTGCGATCGATCCGCGGATCGTCCGTTTCAAGACGAGGCTCAAGAGCGAGTTCTCCATGGTCACCCTGGGCAACTCCATCACCCTGACGCCCGGCACCATCACCATGGACATCGTCGACGGAGAATTCTTTGTGCATGCGCTCAGCAAGAAGGTGGCCGACGATCTCCTCGGCGGCGAGATGGAGAGGAGAGTCGCCCATGTCTTCCTGGAAGATGAAGACGTCTGATGTGTGAGATCATCTAGTGCTCGATCCTCTTTCTGGCATTCAGCATCGCGATTCTGTTCACGGTTTCCCTGTGTCTCTACAGGGCGCTCCGGGGACCGGGAATCATCAACAGGATCATCGCCGTCAATGTCATCGGAACCAAGACGATCGCGCTGATCCTCTTGATAGGGACCATCTTCGAACGGGTCGAGTTCTTCGTCGACATCGCTTTCGTCTACGCCCTCATCAATTTCATCAGCACACTCGCCTTCTCGAAGTACCTCGACCTGAAGGGGATCTAGTAAGGGACTGAAGCAATGAATTCGGCTGCATCGTTCTCATCTCTCTCGGTGTCTTGTTCCTGCTGCTGGGAGCCATCGGGATCCTCCGCTTCCCGGACTACCTACACGAGAATGCACGCTGCGGGAAAGTGCGACACCCTGGGAGCACTGCTGGTCGTCAGCGGCCTGGCCGTCCATCACGGGGTGTCCCTGGAGAGCGCGAAGATCCTCTTCATTGCCGTCTTCATCTTCCTGACCAGCCCCACGGCGACCCATGCCATCGCCCGAGCGGCCAGGAGAAGGGAGCTGCCGCTCTGGACGAAGGACCAGAGCAGATGATCTGGCAGGTCGACCTCGTCCTGCTCGTCTTCATCGTCCTGTCTGCCGTCGGGGCGGTGGCCGTCAAGGATCTTCTCGCATCGGTCATCCTGCTCGGCGCCTTCGGCTTCTTCATGTGCCTCTCTGGATCGAGATGGGGGCGGTGGACGTCGCCTTTACCGAGGCCGCGGTGGGCGCTGGAATCACCACGGTTCTCCTCGTCGTCGCCGTATCCAAGGCGGAAAGGAAGAGCAAGAATTGAGATTCCTCTATGTCGATCATCACCCTTGTCACCGGGCTCTTCCTGATCTACGGCGCCATGGACATGCCGAGATGGGGCGACCCCGAATCTCCGGCAAGCCTCAATGTGTCTCCCAGGTACATCGAAAAGGCCTTCGAAGAGACGGCCGTCCCCAACATGGTCACAGCGGTACTCGCCGACTATCGAGGCTACGACACCCTCGGTGAAACGACGGTCATCTTCGCGGCTGGAATCTGTTGTCTGCTCATCCTCGGCAGGCGAGAAGAAGGAGGAGGCGACGTGATCAGAAGGCAGGACAGCATCATCATCACGACCCTGACCCGGCTTCTGACCCCCTTCATCCAGCTCTTCGGCCTCTATGTCATCATACACGGCCACAGCAGCCCGGGCGGCGGTTTCCAGGGAGGGGTGATCCTGGGAGCGGGCTTCATCCTGCTCGCCATCTCCTTCGGAATCGATGAGGCGAGGCAGAGGTTCTCCGAGGGAGTGGTCACCGTCCTCAGCAGTGGAGGAGTCTTCATCTTCGCCGGGGTAGGGCTTCTCTGCCTGTTCCTGGGCGCCAACTACCTGGACTACGGAATCCTGCCCGTGGTGGACCCCAGGAGCCTGGGAATGCTGGTCGTCGAAATAGGCATCGGAATCACCGTGATGGCGGTCATGATCTCCATCTTTCGCGATCTGCTCACCTTCGAATAGGAAGGGACCCCGTGGATCTGCTCATCAGCCACTTCAACTACTTCATCTCCATCTGCCTGATGATGATCGGCCTTCACGCGATGATGGCGAAGATGAATCTGGTGAAGAAGCTCATCGGCATGAACATCTTCCAGTGGTCGATCATCCTGTTCTTCGTCTCCACCGGCGCGAAGTACGGCGCCACCATCCCCATTCTCGAGGGGGGCCACGGTCACCACGGTGCCGAGGCCATCGTCCAGGCCAGTCATTATGTCAACCCGCTTCCTCACGTGCTGATGCTGACGGCGATCGTGGTCGGAGTCGGCACGACCGGCGTCGCCCTCGCTCTCCTGCTCAGGATCTACAGGACCTATCACACGCTCGAAGAAGACGAAATCCTGAAGAAGATGCGATGAACATCCATCAATCACCAGCTTCCCATTCTCATCGTCGCCATCCCTCTGCTCTTCTCTCTCATGATTCCTGTCGTGGGCTGGTGGAAGAGGAAGTGGTGTCACCCTCTGGTCGTCGTCGCCCTCGCGCTTTCACTGATTTCGTCCGTGGGCGTCGGCTACAGGGTCGTGGTCGATGGTCCTCTGAGCTACTTCCTGGGCGGGTGGGAGCCTCCCTGGGGAATCGAGTATCGCGTCGACCACCTCGGTGCCTTCATGACCCTGATCTTGAGCTTCGTTTCCCTGATGGCGGCGATCTACTCCAGGAGAAGCATCGAACGGGAGCTTCCCGAGAGAGAGCCCTCCTTCTACTGCGTATTCCTCCTGCTGGTCACGGGCCTGCTCGGAATCGTCGTCACCGGCGACATGTTCAATCTCTACGTATTCCTGGAGATCGCATCCCTCACGGCCTATGCCCTGATTTCAGTCGGAGAAAAGGGAGCAGCATTCTCGGCCTTCCGGTACGTCATCGTCGGGACCATCGGCGCCTGCTTCTACCTGCTCGGCGTCGGCTATCTGTACATCGTCACGGGCTCGCTCAACATGGCCGACTTGTCCCAGATCCTCCCGGAGCTTCATGATTCCAGGGTGGTGCTCGTCGCTTTTGGCTTCCTGTTGATAGGAATCGCCATGAAGATGGCGCTCTTCCCCCTGCACATCTGGCTGCCGGATGCCTACACGTATGCCCCTTCAGCGGTGAGCTCCCTGGTGGCCCCCTTGATGACCAAGGTGGGGGCCTACGTGATGATCAGGATCATGTTCGGGGTCTTCGACCCCGTCTTCTCCCTCGAGGTCGTCCCCACGGCGACGCTTCTCACCTCGGTTGCCGCCATCGCCATACTGGTGGGCTGCATCATGGCGCTCGCCCAGGTCGATCTGAAGAGAATGCTCGCCTACATCCTGGTGGCCGAGGTGGGATACATCGCCCTGGGTGTGGGGATGGCCAACAGGAATGGCCTCACGGGCGCAATCCTCCACATCCTCAACGACGCCTTCATGATGGCTTGCCTCTTCTTCGCAGTGGGCGCGGTGGTCTACAAGACCGGAACCAGGAACATCTATCAGCTCAGAAACCTGCATCGAAGAATGCCCTTTACCATGGGCGCTCTCGTCGTCGCAGGCCTGTCCGTGATCGGGATACCTCCGTTGTGCGGGTTCTTCAGCAAGTGGTACCTGATTCTGGGCGCCATCGATGGCCAGCAGTGGCTCTTCGTGGCGGTCCTGCTCGCCAGCAGCCTGCTCAGCGCCATCCTCTTCTTCAGAGTCATCGACAACGCCTATTTCGATCACATGCACGCCCGCGATGGAGACTCTCATCAGGAGAGCGACGTTTCTCCAGCGGAAGAGACGAAGATCGATGAAGCGCCTTTGAGCATGCTCGTTCCCACGCTGGTCTCGGCGTTGGGAATCGTGGTACTGGGCGTGTCGAGCATGAAGATCATCTCGACGATGATCCAGCATGCCATCCCCGCGAGCTTCTGAGGTCGGGTTCGCCGGGGAGACCCGGATCACGGACTCCCTCCCGACCCGACCCCGCCCCCCGGGTCGGGCTTGGAAGCCCGCTCGAGCTGTCTCAAACCCTCGCCGGCTGGCGATCCGAGAGATACTGCTAGAATCCTGTACCATTCAGCCGTGGCTCCCGACCGCCGTCCTGGACGCAGCGGAGACGGGGATCGATCAGCCGGCTCTCGACGACTCCCATGACCGAAGCACACACGACGAAGCCCCAGATCTCGCCGTTCGGCTGGCTCGCCATCCTCCTCGCCGCCGCCGGGCTCGGCTGTCTCATCTATTTTGATATTACACAGATTCACGTCGGACACGGCGAGCATTCGGCCGACGAGGCGGCGTTGCCGCCGCTCTGGGGCATCGGCGCCTTGCCCTTCCTGATCCTGCTCACCTGCATCGCGGTGCTGCCGCTCCTCCCCGTGGTTTACCGCTGGTGGGAGAGCAATCTCAACCGGCTGGTGGCGGCGCTGATCTGCGCCAATTCCACCCTGGTCTACTACCTACTTCGCCAAAGGCTGGGGGGCGGTCCTGCCGACGCTGAGTCACGCGGTGCTGGCCGAGTACCTGCCCTTCATCGTGCTGCTCTTCAGTCTCTACGTGATCCGCCGGCGGGATCTCGCTGGAGGGCGACCTGGCGGCGCATCCCAGCACCAATGCGGGATTCCTCGCCTTCGGTGCGCTGATCGCGAGCTTCGTGGGCACGACCGGCGCGAGCATGCTGCTGATCCGCCCGCTGCTGCGGACCAACGCCCAGCGCAAGCACGTCGTCCACACAGTCGTCTTCTTCATCTTTCTGGTAAGCAACGTCGGCGGCTGCCTGCTGCCGATCGGCGATCCGCCGCTCTTCCTGGGGTATCTCCGCGGAGTCGCGTTCTTCTGGACCTTGAATTTGTGGACCCAGTGGGTCTTCTGCTGCCTGATCCTGCTCGCCGTCTACTACGCCTTCGACACCTACTTCTACAAGAAGGAAGACGCGCAAGGATCTGTGGGACGACGAGATCGAGAGAGAGCCGCTTCGCTTGAAGGGCTGGGTCAATTTCCTGTGGCTCGGCGGGATCGTGGCTGTGCGTGGCGACGATCAGCCACGAGCGCGAATTCCTCGAGCACGGGCTGGACGCCCTTCCCCTTCCTTCGCGAGCTTCTGCATGCTGCTCCTGGCGGCGCTTTCTCTCTGTGACGACTCCTCGGCGGGTGCGCGAAGAGAACGAGCTTCAACTACTCGGCGATCCTGGAGGTAGCAGCGCTCTTCATCGGCGTCTTCATCACCATGCAGGTGCCGATCGAGGTTCTCCGGGTCTACGGGTCCGAGCTGGGACTCTCGGCCCCCTGGCAGTTCTTCTGGGCGTCCGGCACGCTCTCGAGCTTCCTGGACAACGCCCCAACCTACGTCGTCTTCTTCGAGACCGCCCGCTCCCTGCCGATCCCGCGTGGGAGTGGATGCTCGTCCCCGACTGTCATCCAGCCGAGCCTCCTGGTCGGGATCAGTCTCGGCGCAGTCTTCATGGGTTCGATGACCTATATCGGCAACGGACCCAACTTCATGGTCAAGGCCATCGCCGAGCAGTCCGGCGTGAAGATGCCCAGCTTCTTCGGCTACATGTTCAAGTACAGTATCCCGGTGCTGATCCCCTTGTTCCTGATCGTGACGTTCCTCTTCCTGCGGGTCGGTGGCTGACCCCCGGCCGCGGCCGGGCACTCGAGGAGAACCACAGCCATGCTCAAACGCATTCTCGTGGCACTCAGCGGCACCCCGTTCACGCCGATCGCCGTCCGGCGGGGCGTCCAGCTCGCCGCAGAGGCACGGCGCACATCTCACCGGCGTCACGGTGGTCGACATCGAAGCGCCTGAAGGACGTCGGTCCCATCCCGCTCGGTGGCGCCTCCACGGCGAAGAACCTGGCCGAGCATCGGGTGGCGGTCACCCAGGAGCGCGTCGAGACGGAAATCGCCGGCTTCGAGAAGGCGTGCCGAGACGCTTCGGTCCCCTACGTCGTCAGCCGGGAGCGCGGCGATGCATTCGAGATGCTGATGGATCTGTGGCGCTACCACGACCTCACGATCATCGGTCTTCGCGGGCTCTTCGAGTATGGAGTCGTCCAGAACCCCGACGACCACATCATCAAGCTGATTCGTCGCGGGGTGAGGCCGATCATCGCCGTCTCGTCCGAGTACCGCGAGGTGAATCGCGTGCTGGTGGCCTACGACGGCTCGCGCCACGCGGCCATGGCGATGAAACGCTTCGCCGAGCTTCTCCTGTGGCCCGACGTGACGGTCCGCCTGGTGTGCTTCGGCTTCGAGGACGAGAAGGCAACGCCGCTGCTGATCGACGCCACCGCCTATCTGCGCGACCACGGCTACGCGCCAGAGGCGCACAGCATGCCCGGTGGCGCGAAGCCGGGCCTGCTCGCCCACGCCCAGGAGTGGGGTGCGGACCTTGTGGTGATGGGATCCACCTATCGCAGCCGCATCCGCAAGATCGTGATGGGCGCGACTACCCAGGAAGCACTCATGCACGCGGGCATGCCGCTCTTCCTGTCACAATAGAAGAATGGGCCAACGGCAATGCCTCTCTCGGTCACGTTCACGCCCGCGACGGAGACCCTCACCACCAGATCGTCGATACTCCACCCGAACCGACGGGAATCGACGAAGCCCCTCTGAGCATGCTCGTTCCCACGCTGGTTGCGGCTGTGGGAATCGTGGTGCTGGGCGTCTCGAGCATGAAGATCATCTCTACGATGATCCAGCATGCCGTCCCCGCGAGCTTCTGAGGCTGCGCTCGCAAGGGAGGACCGGGAAAGCGGGCGCACCCGACGCGGTTTCGAGCCGGCGGACTCCGCGTCCATCCATCTCCAGGGTTGGATTTTGTCTCTACGATCCGCTAATTAGGCGGGTCGATCTTACCTGCTTCGTCCCAGGAAACCTGCAAAGGGAGTACCGAGATGCGATCTGCCAGGATCCTCCTAGTGGACGATGAAGTCGACTTCAGAGAGACCCTCGGGCTCCGGCTCGATCGACGTGACTTCTCCGTGACAACCGTGGGGAGCGGAGACGAAGCGGTCGCCACGACGGACGAGGCGGAATTCGACGTGGCCCTGGTGGACATCTTCATGCCAGGTCGGGACGGCCTCGAGACTCTGCGCGAGATCAAGCGCAGGAGGCCCCTCACGGAAGTCATCCTGCTGTCGGGAAAGGTACGAATGCCATCGCCATCGAGGGGATGCAGTGCGGTGCCTATGACTTCCTGACCAAGCCGCTGGAGTTCGCGGAACTCGTCGAGAAGATCGAGGCCGCGTATACCCGGAAGCTGGAGCAGCTCGCGCGGATCCGCAGGGCCTCGGCAGCGGAGCGCGAGCAGGGTGAGGCGGTGGCCCAAGCAGGCACCGTCGGGGAGGCCGCTCGAGCCGCCGCGCCGGCCGGGTTCGGGGAGGGGTGCAAAGGGCGGCTCCTGGTGCTGGGCCAGCAGAGCGGATTCCCCAAGGATCTCGTCGACTACGCTCTGGACATGGCCGAACGTCTCTCATACGAGGTGGTCGCGCTGAACGCAGCTGGCTTCTCGAAGGAAACCTTCCGCTCCTTCCCCGGGGCGCGCGACAAGGTCTGCCAGGACTTCATGGCGGTTTCCGAGGTGAATGTGCAGCCTTTCAGAGAGGCGGCCGCCGAGAAGGGGATCCCGTTTTCCCACCTGGTCAAGTTCTCGAGTGCGGACGAGGCCACCGCCGAAGTGAGAGACCAGGTCGGAGACATCGACTACGTGATCTGCGAAAGCGAAGAGAGGCTGGAGGAGCCGGGAGTACGGGGACCGATCGTCGCCTACACCCCGGTGTAACGAGTCATCAGCTTGGAAACCACAATGGATCTCGACTTCTTCTTGAGGCTGTCACTGATCGTCCTGGTCTTCTCGCTGTGCTTCTGGTTCCGAAAGGAGAACATGAGGAAGCGGAATTAGGTGACGCTGGCCGGATGCTCGAGACCCCCGCAGAATAGACAGAAAGCACAGTCATGACCCCGGAAATGATACTGACGATGGTCGTTCTGGCCTTCGCCGTATGGCTGTTCGTCTCCGAGTGGATCAGGGTGGACGTCGTGGGCGTCCTGATGATGGTCCTGCTTCCGATGCTCGGTCTCATCGCTCCCAAGCAGGCCTTCGTCGGGCTGAGCAGCAACGCGGTCTGTTCGATCATCGCCGTCATCATCATCGGTGCCGGCCTCGACAAGACCGGGGTGATGAACCAGGTGGCGGGACCCATCATCAGGCTCGCCGGCGAGAGCGAAAAGCGGATCATGATCCTCATCTCCGGTACGGTGGGGGTGATCTCGAGCATGATGCAGAACATCGGCGCGGCGGCCCTCTTCCTGCCCGCAGCGCTGCGTGTGTCCAAGCGGGTCGGGGTGGTGCCGTCCCGGATCCTCATGCCGATGGGCTTCTGCGCCATCATCGGCGGCACGCTGACCCTGGTTGGAGCCAGCCCCACCATCCTGCTCAACGATCTCCTGGTCCTGGAGGGCAAGCCGTTGGAGCCCTTCGGCCTGTTCACCCAGACCCCGATCGGGTTCTGTCTGCTCGCCTCCGCCCTGATCTATTTCGCCGTGCTCGGCCGGTTCGTGCTTCCCGCCGGTGGCGGTGAGGCAGACAAGGGAGTCACCGCCGCCTTGATGGAGCAGTACCGGGCCGCGGAGAACACCGCGGAGATCCACGTGCCCGAGGGCGCCACGGAGGGCAAGACCCTCGGTGAGCTCGCGATCCAGACCAGGTTCCTGGTCTCCGTGGTGGCCATCCGGCACGCCGCCGCGAGGACGAACAACTTCGTACCGCGCAGTACCGACATCATCGCCCCCGGCGACACGCTCGCGGTGGTGGGAAGAGAGAACAACATCCGCACGCTGGCAGCAGAGCTCGGCTGGGAGCTCAAAGAAGGCCTGGAGGTATTTGCCGACGAGCTGTCGCGGACCAGCGCCGGTATGGCGGAGACCATGGTCGGTCCCCGCTCCGGGTTGATCGGGATGACGATGTCCGATTCCGATCTCAAGGATCGCCATCAACTCAACCCCATCGCCCTGGTCAGGGGCAAGAAGGCCTTCTACAGCGGTCACACCCACATCCCCCTCGAGATGGGAGACGCCATTCTCATGCAGGGGCGCTGGGAGCGGTTTCACCGCCTGAAGAACCTCCCGCAGCCACGAGCCCTGACCTTCTCCACGCCCCTCGAGGGGGAGATCCTGCGTCCCCAGAAGTCCAAGCTGGCGGTCTTCTGGCTGGCAGTGGCGCTGGCCCAGATCATCTTCTTCGACGTACAGCTGTCCGTCGCCCTCATGTCCGGCGCCCTGGGCATGGTTCTCACCGGAGTCCTCTCGATCGACGAGGCCTATCGCTCCGTGGACTGGATGACGGTCTTCCTGCTGGCCGGGCTGATTCCGCTGGGGATCGCCTTCGAGCAGACGGGCACGGCCGCGTTCATCGCCGACGGCGTTCTCAAGCTCATCGGCCAGCCGAGTCCCATCGTGCTGCTGGCCGTGGTGGGAATCATGACCTCGTTCTTCACCCTGGTCATCTCCAACGTGGGGGCCACGGTGCTGCTCGTGCCCCTGTGCATGAACATGGCGATGATGGCGGGTGGCGACCCCCGCATGGCCGCTCTGGTGGTCGGCCTCTCGGCCTCGAACACCTTCATCCTGCCCACGCATCAGGTGAATGCGCTGATCATGCGTCCCGGCGGCTACCGCACCGTGGACTACACCAAGGCGGGAGCCGTCATGACCGTCCTGTTCCTCACCGTGGAACTCACGGTCATCTACTTCTTCTACGGAATCTCGGGGTAAGGGGCGCGCGCTTGCCCGTCGAGATGGAGCCAACCCCGTCCCTTCAGCTTCACGGTCGTGAGGCGCCCATCGGCGTAAGTGCCCGTCAGCGTTGACCCAATGGGCGATTTAGGGTACCTATGCGAGGCGCTTCACAGGTGGGGAGTTGGAGTTTTCGCGTCCTTCCAGGAGCCGAAAGGGCAGATCTTCCTGCCCGGGGGCGCAGCGAGTCACGGCGCTTCGCGATGAGCGCTTGAAGGGCTGATAGATGGCCGAAGCTGTCCGCGGCTCCCAAACGCGTTACTGGATCCTGCTGATCATCGGCGCGACCATCACGCCGCTGTTCCTCGCCGGCATCGTCATCCTCTACCAGTTCTACGACGCGCATCAGAAGCGGGCGACCACCCATCTGGAAGAGCTCGTCGAGAAGCACAAGCAGAACATCGACGGATTCCTCGGTGCCAGGCTGGGGGACATCCGGATGCTGGCCAGCAGCTTCAGCTTCGAGGAGCTCCGCCAGGAGGAGTTCCTGCAAGAGCGCCTGCGCGATCTGCAGCGGATCCACGAGCCGGTCTTCGTCGACCTGGGCGTGATCGACGAGTCGGGCACCCAGGTGGCCTACGCGGGTCCGTTCCTGCTCGGACGCGCCGACTACTCCGACGCGAGCTGGTTCCAGAACGCGATGCAGCGCGAGTACTTCATCAGCGACGTGTTCCCCGGCCTGCGCGGCTTTCCGCACTTCATCGTGGCGGTGCGCAGCAGCCGGAACGGGGAACCCCTGGATCCTCAGGGCCACGATCGACCTCGTCGCGTTCAACGATCTCGTGGAGGACCTCCGCGACAGCCGGACGGGATCCGCGTTCATCCTGAACCGCGCCGGGGAGTTCCAGATCAAACCGCCGGACGACTTCATGCCGGATGGCGAATTCCTCGAGGAGCTGCTGGGCGCCGATACCGGTGACCGGCGCGAGATCCGCGTGACGCAGCGAAGGGACCCGGCGGGCCGCCACAAGCTCTACCTGGCCACGACGCTCAAGGAGGGGAGCTGGCACCTGGTCTACCAGCAGGAGGCCAACGAGGCGTTCGCGGAGTTCTACAGCGCCCGCAACGTCACCGTGCTGACCATAGTCCTCGCCGGGCTCGCCAGCGTCGCCGTGGCCTTCCTTCTCGGCCGCAGGACGGTCTCTGCCATCGCCGAGGCCGAACAACGCACGCAGATGATCAGCCAGCAGATGGTCGAAACGGGGAAGCTGGCGTCGGTGGGCGAGCTGGCCGCGGGGATCGCCCACGAGATCAACAACCCGGTCGCGATCATGGTGGAGGAGGCGGGCTGGATCGGGGACATCCTGGAGGACGACGATTGGGGAACTCCGGAGAACCTCCAGGAGTTCCGGCGCGCTCTCCAGCAGATCAAGACCCAGGGGACCCGCTGCAAGCAGATCACCCACAAGCTGCTCAGCTTTGCCCGCAAGACCGACGAGCGAACCCAGGAGGTGGATCCCCGCGCCCTGGTGGAGGAGACGGTCGCGGTCTCGGCCCAGCGGGCGAAGTACGCCAACGTGGAGATGAGCACCGTATTCGAACCCAATCTGCCCACGATTCGCGCCTCGCTCTCCGAGCTGCAGCAGGTCCTCCTCAACCTGATCAACAACGCTCTCGATGCGATGGGGAAGACCGGCGGGACACTGGAGATCGCGGTCAAGCGCCTCGGTGACGACCTGTGGATCCACGTTTCGGACTCGGGCCCGGGGATTCCCGAGGCGAACCTGGAGAGGATCTTCGACCCCTTCTTCACCACCAAGCCGGTGGGCAAGGGCACCGGCCTCGGACTGTCCATCTGTTACGGTATCGTGACCCGGATGGGTGGCGAAATCGACGCCCGCAGCGAGATCGGCTCCGGCACCGAGTTCCGCATTCGTCTGCCCATCGAGCAGAAGGAGGCGGAGGACGACGGGGAAGAGACGGCCATGGCCGGCAGTGGGGGCGAAGCCTGACCTGCTCGTCGGGGGAGTCAGGGGATCCGGGAATGCGCCGTGGAAGGTGATCCGATCAAACTACTGCTCGTGGATGACGAGAGGGCGTTCGTCGACGTCCTGTACAACCGGTTCACGCGCAAGGGTCTCGCCGTCACCAAAGCGTACTCCGGGACGGAGGCGATCCGGAGCCTTCGCGAACAGGACTTCGACGTGTGCACCCTCGACCTCAAGATGGAGGACATGGACGGCATCGAGGTGCTCAAGATCTTCAAGAAGATGCTTCCCTCCATGGCGGTGATCATGCTGACCGGCCACGGATCCGAGCGCGCCGCGAGAGCCGGGATCGAGGAGGGCGCCTACGACTACCTGACCAAGCCCTGCAGCTTCGAAGACCTGCTCGCCAAGATCCAGGAGGCAGTGTCCAAAGAGGAACCGAGCGCATGAGTCCGTGCCGGGTTCTTCTCGTGGATGACGAGGTCGAATTCGTGCAAACCGTGGCGAAGCGTCTGAAACGAAACAAGCTGAGCGTTCAGTTCGTGCACAGCGGCGATGATGCCCTGCGCCATCTCGCCGACAACCCCGCCGACGTCGTCCTCCTCGACATGAAGATGCCCGGCATGGACGGCATAGAGGCGTTGCGCGAGATCAAGGCCCGGCAACCGCTGGTAGAGGTGATCATGCTGACCGGCCACGCCAGCGTGGAAGCCGCCATCGACGGCATGGAGCTGGGAGCGTTCGATTACCTCATGAAGCCCGTCGAGTTCGACGAGCTCCTCTACAAGATCCAGGACGCGCACAGGAAGAAATCGCTCCAGGAAGCCAAGAGCAGGAGCCTCGAGAGTTGACCAGACCGGCGGAGACCGCACCTTGACGAGATTCTTCGGGCAGTGGGGAAGGTTCCTGATGCTGGGCGCCCAGGCCCAGGCCAGGTGGGAGATCGAAATGGCGAGGACGATCCTCGCCGACCGGAAGCGCCTGATCATCCTGGGCCTTCTCGTCCTGCCCATCCTCGCCGGTGGCGTCGCGCTCGCCGCTCCGATCGGCGAGGTGATGCCGGAATTCCTCGGTGGCGAAAAGGCCTACAGCCCGACCTTCTTCAGTGCCGGAATCTTCGTGGTGTCGATCTTCATCGGGCTGTGCGCGGGCCTGATCACGGGTTGCATCGGTGCCGGAGGAGGGTTCGTCATCGCGCCAGCCCTGATGAGTGCCGGGATCAGGGGCATCCTGGCCGTCGGCACCGACCTGTTCCACATCTTCGCCAAGGCGATCATGGGGACGGTGATCCACAGAAGGCTGGGCAACGTCAACGTGGCCCTCGCGGTCACCTTCCTGGTCGGCGCCATCGTCGGGGCGACCGTCGGTGGAGCGATCAACCGCCTGCTCTACGAAACCAGCCCCGTCCTCAGCGACGCATTCATCACCACGATCTACGTCGTCATCCTCGGAGGACTCGGCTTCTACGCGCTCGCCGATTTCCTGCGCGCCCGCAAGAAGGAGAGCGTGGTGGCGCCGCACAGCGGGAAATCGGAAGGGGTCGAGATGGGCGGACTCCCCAGGCGCCTCCAGGCCGTCAATGTCCCTCCGATGATCACTTTCGACCAGGGCCTGGTGCCGGGCGGGCGCCGCATCTCGGCGCTCTTCCTGGTTCTCAGCGGGGCGCTGGTGGGGTTCTGCGCCTCGATCATGGGCGTGGGCGGCGGCTTCCTGACCTTTCCCATCTTCGTCTACATGCTCGGCGTCTCGTCGATCACCACCGTGGGCACCGACATCTTCCAGATCGTGTTCACCGCTGGATACGCCGCGATCTTCCAGTATGCGATCTACGGCTTCATCTTCTACACGCTGGCCATGGGGATGCTTCTGGGGTCGCTGCTGGGGATCCAGCTCGGCGCCATGGTCACCACGGTCGTCGAGGGGATCACGATCCGCGGATTCTACGCCACGGCGGTGCTGGCCGGCTTCGTGAACCGCGCCTTTGCTCTGCCGGGAAAGCTGGCGGAGATGGAGGTTCTTCCGCTCTCGCATTCCGTCGTGGAGGTGCTGAACCAGATCGGCATCTGGGCCTTCTTCCTGGTGATCGGGGTCTTCGCCGTATGGGTGATCGGCACCTTCGTCATGAATTACAGGACGCTGAAGGGGGAGTCACCGTTCCATGATCGCTAGTCCCAAGAAATTCTTCGGCGGGTTGGCGCTGATGGCGGCGTTCGGCGTCGTGCTGGTGGCCATGTTCCTGCCCCTCTTCGACGGCCGCAACGCACTCAACTACATGGATTCTCTCTTCAACTCGGTATCCAAGGGATCGGCCTACTACGTGGCGGATTTGAAGGTCGAGGCCGAGGACCGGCGAGGCAACACCGTCGCGGTGACGCTGGCGGTGGCCAACGAGACCCAGGCCAGGCAGATGGCCGATCTGTTGCGGGCCGGCGGAGCCACCGTGCAGGTCGCGGAAGCGGAGCTTCGGGTCAATGGCGATCTGGGAGGAATTCTCGGCCGCGCCCTGCAGGATTCGGACGAGATGTTCGCCAACGCGGGCGCCGGCGTCCGAGACCGGTACGGCTACGAGGAGAAACGAGTCCTGTTCAACTGGTGGACCGCGCTCCAGGCCATGGACGAGGATCTCAAGCGGCAGAGCCGATTCGCCGAGGCGGCGTTCGTCGTCAAGGTGAAGGAGAAGGCGGTGGAGTGCGCCTACAACTACTACGGCATCGAGCCCTGGAAGGTCTCCGACAAGATCGGAGTGGTTCTGTTCTCCCTGGTCTTCTACGTCGTCTACACCGTGTGGTATGGTTACGCCATCATCTTCTTGCTCGAGGGCTGGGGTCTCACGTTGTCGCATTGACGGCCTCGGGCGAGCCCTCCGCGATGGGCTCAACGCGGGGAATCCGCGCCGTTCGGGACCCCGGCGAGGAGAGTCTCGGATCCCATGGGTCGACTCGGCGATACCCTGAGGCGGCTGGTTGCGAGGCGGCCGTTGTCATCGGAGTCCGAGGCCGAGCAGCTGCGCATCGCCTTCACCTCCCGCTACCACAGCTTTCGCCTGCTGCTGGAGGCCAACAAGCGTGCTCTGACGATCATGGCCGAGATCGAGGAGACGCTGCGCGGAACGCGCCCCTTCGGGATCACCTTCGTACGCGCGAGCTGCACCCGAATGGCGACCCATGTCTGGCAGATGATCCGCCATCTGGACGACCTGGCGCCCGGGAAGTACGCCCCGCTCCGGGATCGCTTCCGCTCGATCCAAGACCGCATCAACCCCTTCCTCGGTCCCCAGACGAGGCCGGCGAGCGGGCACCTGGTGCTGTCCCTTCGCGAC
The DNA here is from genome assembly GCA_963722885.1 of uncultured delta proteobacterium. Classification (GTDB taxonomy): domain Bacteria; phylum Myxococcota_A; class UBA9160; order UBA9160; family UBA6930; genus CAVXZE01. Next base: position 73,135 of record CAVROS010000032.1, on the reverse strand, counting down.
ATCACCGCCGCGAGCGCCGACGACGTGGGCGGCAAGATGGCCAGCCTCGGCGAGGTGCGGAACCGCATCGGTCTCCCCGTACCCGACGGCTTCGTGGTCACGGTGAGCGGCTTCCGGCGGTTCATGGAGCACGACGACCTGCAAGGAGAGATCGACCGGCGTCTCCAGCTCGCGGGGGGGATGGGGTCGGAACATCTCGATTCCCTGAGCAGCGAGATCCAGCAGCTGATCGTGGGGGCGGAGCTGCCGCAGGACTTGGAGCAGGCGATTCTGGAGAACTATCACTTGCTGGAGCAGGCAGTGCGGCGAGGAGGTCGCGGTCGCCGTCCGCAGCAGCGCCCTGGACGAGGATGTGGCCGGGGCGTCACTGGCCGGCCAGTACCGCTCGGCGCTCGACGTCCGGGAGGATGCCCTGCTCTCCGCCTACAAGTCGGTGGTAGCCAGTCTGTACGAGATCCCGGCCATGTCCTACCGGATGCAGAGGGGCCTCCGACACGAGGAGGTGTCGATGTGCGTGGGCTTCCTGCCCATGATCGACGCGGTCGCCGGAGGGGTGCTCTACTCGCGCAACCCGCTGGACAGCCGGGACGACTCGATCGTCATCAACTCGGCGTGGGGGTTGCCCAAGCCGGTGGTGGAAGGACGGATCTCGAGCGACCTGTTCCTGGTGGCGCGTGGCGAGCCGCCGGAGATCCGCCACCGAGAAATCGCCGACAAGCCCAACAAGCTGGTCTGCTTCCCGGATGAGAAGGTCTGCCGGCTGGACTCCACCGGCGACGACCGCTCGCGTCCCTCGCTGAGCGACGACCAGATTCTCGGTCTCGCCCAGCTGGCGATCCGCGTCGAGGACCACTACGGCGTGCCGCAGGACGTGGAGTGGGCGATCGACCGCAGCGGCTCGATTGCCCTGCTCCAGTCCCGCGAGCTCCGCCTGCAGCACGCGACGGCCCCCGCCACCCCGGCTCGCGATGGCGAGGCCGCCCCCGGGTCCGATCCTCGCCAGCGGCGGTATCGCCGCCAGCGCCGGAGCGGCTGCGGGTCCCGTCTTCGTCGTGGAAATGGAGGCCGACGCCCTGCGTTTCCCGGAGGGGGCCGTTCTGGCCACGGTCCAGCCGATTCCGCGCTGGGCCAGCCTGCTGAGCCGTGCGGCGGCGGTGGTCGCCGAGCACGGGTCCGTGGCCGGGCATCTGGCCAACGTGGCGCGCGAGTTCGGCGTACCGGCGCTCTTTGGAGTCGAGGGCGTGGTCTCCAAGCTAGAGGAGGGGCAGACGGTCACCGTGGATGCCGACGGACGGACCATCTACGAGGGCCGGATCGAAGCCCTGCTCTCCCGCGAACAGCGACGCGAGAACCCCATGGAGGGCACTCCGGTGCACGACGCGCTGCAGGGCGCCGCCGAGCACATCGTTCCGCTGAACCTGCTCGATGCCGGACGCGCCGCAGTTCCGCGCCGAAGAGTGCCGGACCCTCCACGACATCACCCGCTTCTGCCACGAGATGGCGGTACAGGAGATGTTCCGATTCGGGAAGGACCATCACTTCCCCGAGCGCTCGAGCAAGCAGTTGTACGGCGACGTCCCGATGCAATGGTGGGTGCTCAACCTGGACGACGGGTTCAAAGAGGAGGTGAAGGGCCGCTACGTCAGACTGGAGAACATCGTCTGCGTGCCCATGCTGGCCCTCTGGGAGGGGATCACGGCGATCCCCTGGGAAGGCCCTCCTCCGCTGGACGGCAAGGGATTCATGTCGGTGATGTTCGGGGCCACCACGAATACGGCCCTCACCACCGGTGTTCGCTCCCCCTACGCCGATCGCAACTACTTCATGGTCTCCAAGGACTACTGTTCCCTGAGCTCCCGACTCGGCGCCCACTTCTGCATCATCGAAGCTCTGGTCTGCGAGAGAACCCCGGAGAACTACGTCAGCTTCCAGTTCAAGGGAGGAGCCGCCGACTATGAAAGACGCCTCGCGCGAGTCGTCTTCGTCAAGGAGATCCTCGATGGACTACGGTTTCCGGGTGGAACTCAACGAAGACAACCTGATAGCCCGTCTCGAGGGCCGCGAGATGGCGTACATGAAGGACAGGCTTCGCATCCTGGGCTACCTGACCATCCACACGCGGCAGCTCGACATGGTGATGTCCCGGCCGGCCTCCGTGAGCCACTACCGCGAGAAGCTGCGCGGGGACATCGAGAGCATCCTCAGCGGGGGCGCCCACTCTCCGAGTGCTGCGGGCCGGTAGCGCCGGACTCGGGTCTATCCTCCGTCCCCTGCACCTTCCCGAGCGCCGGCGGAGCGCAGGACGCGTATCAGTTCGTCGATCTTTATCGGTTTCATGAGGTAGTCGAAGGCTCCGAGCCCCATGCCCCTCTCGGCGTCCTGCACGGAGCTGTGTCCCGTCAGCAGGATCACCTGCGGGCTCGGTGTCTTCTCCTTGATCCTCTTGATCACCTCCAGTCCGCTGAGGCCGGGCATCTTCACGTCCAGCAGCACCACGTCGCACGGCTTCTCACGCCAGGTAGGCGAGTGCGTCTTCCCCGGTCGTGACGCCCTTGGCCTGGAATCCCCTCAGGTAGAGACGCTCCTCGAGGGCACTGACCAGCTCCTCCTCGTCGTCTACGATCAGAATACGCAGTGCATCCATATGCCACTCCTAGGCAAGCGCCTGACCTATCGGCAGTGTGACCGTGAAACAAGTGCCTTCGCCCACTTTGCTCTTGACGCCGATCTGTCCGCCGAGCTTCTGCACGATCCCGTAGGTGATGGACAGACCCAGTCCCGTCCCTGCACCCTTCTTGGTGGTGAAGAACGGATCGAAGATGTGCGTCAGCTGGTCCGCCGGTATTCCCACGCCGTTGTCGGTGATCTTCACCTCCACCGCGTCCTCTCCGACCCTCTCGATTCCGATCTCGATGTGGCCACCGTCCTCCACCGCGGCGAAGGCGTTGTTGATGATGTTCAGGAAGATCTGCTGAAGTTGGCCTCTGTCGCTGACTATCTTGGGCGGCTCCTCCGGAAAGTTGAAGTCGACTCGGAGGTTGCGGTAGCTGGCTTCCTTCTCGAGAAAGCCCAGAACCTCGTGCAGAAGCAGATCCAGGTTGATGGTCTCCCGCTGCACGTCCATGTGCTTGGCGAAGCCCAGCAGGCGGTGGGTGATCCCACCGCAGCGGTCGGCCGCCTTGAGGACCGATTGCACCAGACCGACCAGCTTCTCCCTCGGCGGAAGCTCCTCCGACATGGTGAGCAGGTCCTTGAGCAGGCCCCCCTTCTCGGTGATGATCGAGAGCGGGTTGTTGATCTCGTGGGCCACACCCGCACCCAGGCGCCCGATCGCCGCCAGCTTGTTGGTGTATTCCATCTTGTGATAGAGCGCGCGGCGCTTCAGATCTTCCTCGCGCGCGCGGTTGACCATGTAGGTCGAGGCACCGACGACCACGGCCAGGATGAGAACGATGGTGATCGCCAGGAATCCCAGCAGCTCGCGGCGCAATGATACCCATCCCGCCTGCAGCGTGCCCCGCGGGCTCAGCAGAACCAACGTGAAGGGCGAGCGCTCGATCTGCACGTAGCTCACCATCAGCGGTTCTCCGCTCTCGTCCTCGATCTCGATCAGATTGGCCTCGGTGCTGTAAGGAAGAGCGGGCAAGGAGGAGCGCTCCATGACGGCGCCGAAGAATCGCGACGGGGTCTGCAGGATGCCCTCACCGTTGATGATGAACGCGTCGCCGGACGGCTCGATCGCCTTCACCAGCGAGCGCACCAGCCGGTTGATCACTTCGGTGTCGATGGTGGCGCGCAGCACGAACTCCTGGCCCACCGCCGGATCCTTGTGAACCGCCACCACGAAGTGGGGGAGGTTCCGGTACCCCAGGAACACGTCGCTGATGTGAAACCCGCGCACGCATGACCTCGTGGAACCAGTCGTGTTCCCTGTAGCTCCTTCCCTCGAGTTCGTAGGGTCCGGCATAGGAGACCTGGATGCCCCGCTCGTCGATCACTCCGAGGTCGACGAAGCCACCGAAGGCCTGCTTCATGTTCACGAGCAGCCTCTCCAGCTTCTTGGCGTCTCGAAGCTCCTCGAATGACCTCTCCCGGATGACCATGGCGAGAGCCGACAGCCGCTCGGAGAGGAACGACTCCAGTGACTGCTTGTCCGTTCGCGGTGAACCGAACCATGGGGCGAGTCAGTTCGGCGTCGAACGCCTCCTGGTACTGGTAGTAATTGAGCCCCGTCATGACCAGGAGGGGCAAGATCGCCACGACTGACACGGACACCACTGCCGTGATCAAGATGTTCCGATAGCGTCGCTGCGATACCAGCGCGTCGTGCTCGGGTCGCGGACCGATCGTGTCCGTTTACTTCGTCCGTCACGGCTTACGCCCGCCGAGCCGAGTCTCGCGATGGACTCTCGCCAGCTGCCTGCGGCTCGTCGTTGTCCAGGCCCTCCGTTCTCTACTTCGCCATGAGGCGCGCGTGGCCGGCATTTCGAACGGTCTCCATGAGATGATCGATATCGACCGGCTTTCGCAGGTAATCGAACGCCCCCAACCTGCGCGCCTCTTCCTCATCCTTGTCCGAACCGTGACCGGTCATGATGATCACTTCGATCTGGGGAAACGTCTTCTTGACCCGCCGCAAGACCTCCATCCCGTCGATGCCCGGCATGCAGCAGGTCCAGGACCATGACGTCCGGGACATCGTTCTCGAGCATCTCGAGCGCCTGCTGCCCGCTGAGCGCGACCTCACCGCCGAGCTCGCGCATCTCCATTCTCTCGGCCATGGTCCTCACGAAATCCTCCTCGTCGTCGACGAAGAGCACTTTGATTGCCTTGTCCGGAGGCTGCCACCCTCGTCCGGCGTAGCTTCCGTGGAGGCGTCTCCCTGCGACGGTGCCGGCGCTCGCCCCCCCTGTCCTGGCCATTTCGGGCAGCCCTCCCTCGGCCATGGCGGCGGCGGTCATGGTTCGCTCGAACCCGTCCCGGGAGTCCTTGAGGAACTGGAGCCCCTTCGCCCAGGCAGAGCGGACCGTCGCCAGGAGGTCGCTGGTGTCGGCCGGCTTCTGCAGGTACTCGAATGCTCCCAGCCTGCGGGCCTCTTCCTCTTCCTTTTCCGAGCCGTGGCCGGTCAGGATGATGACCTGCACGTGGGGATGCTCCCGCTTGACCCGCTCCAGCACCTCCATTCCATTGATGCCCGGCATCCGGAGGTCGAGAACCATCACATCGGGGGCATCCTCCTCGACCATTTGAAGCGCTTCTTCGCCGCTCAACGCCACGCGACTGCCGACGTCGCGCATCTCCATTCGCTCCGCCATCGTCTTGACGTAGTCTTCCTCGTCGTCGACGAGCAGCAGCTTGATCTTGCTCATCACTTCCCCCGCAACGCGGTCGTCTTCCTCCCCGCAGTCACTCGTCGGTAGCCTCGAGGTCCCAGGAGGTTGCCCCGGGAGGCTGATCCGAAATCCGTAGGCTGATTCGGTCACCTCGACCGAAGCGCCAAGGCCGTCGGCGAGCTCGACCATCGGGCCCCATCCCGCGGCTTCGGTCGGGGTGGGCACAATCGCCTCGCCTCCTCCCTGGCCTGTGAACTCGACGGTCGGTCGATTCTCCCTCCGATCCGCGCTGATCAATACGGTGCTCCCCTCTGGAAGCTGCTCCAAGCAGCACTCCACGGCCGCGAAAAGTGACATCTGAAACCGAAAAGGGTCGACCACTGCCGTCAGGTTCTGGCCCCCAGGCTGCACCTGCAGGACGTGGCGTTTCCGTCTGGCACGGAATTGGCAGAGGTAAACGAGCTGCTGGATCTCTCGAGTGACGTCGATCGGATCCTGGGCATCGTCCAGGCTGTGGGCGAAGCGATTGAGGTTCGCGAGGAGCTCCGTACCGCGGGCGACCTGAGCGTCGATGCGCTGGAGCGACCGCGTGAGCTTGTCCTGGTCCAGCGATCCGCGCCGTTTGAAGGCGAAGATCAGGTCCTCGATGAGACCGGCGGACTCCTTGACGATCGCGAGAATGTTGCGGATCTCATGGGTGGTGCCGGCGGTGACCTGGGCTACGAAAGCGGCTCCTCGGTCCTCAGAGGCGATCATCCATGTAGGATGGCCAAATCGAGACTCGGCTGCAACAAGAGCCCCGGGCAGGAGGCCTGAACCGGGGCGAGCCTCTTCCAAGTCTCCTACCGATTCCCGGAGACCGAGGCGATGGCCTCCAAATCCGGGGGAAACTCGACACTCCCCGGCCATTTGCAAGAATACCCCCCGCCTACTGCGACCAGGGGGCCTTCATGACACCGGAATTTTCCTCAGCCGACTGTCGCCCACTGATAGCGGCTCTGTGTCCGACGATTGCAGCTCTTCTCGTTCTGCTCTCGAGGCGACACCCCAACATCAGAGAGGCCTGCACGATCATCGCCAGTCTGGCGCTCTTCCTGGTCGTCATATCGATGGTGCCATCCGTCCTGGAGACGGGGGCCATCGGGTTCAGCTTCCTGACCGTCTTTCCGGGAGCCGACCTCGCATTCAAGGTGGATGCCTGCGGTCTGGTATTTGCGGTTACGTCTTCCTCCCTCTGGATCCTGGTATCGCTCTACTCGATTGGATACATGAGATCCTTGGAGGAACACGCGCAGACCAGATACTACTTCTCGTTTGCCGTCGCCATCTTGGGGGCAATTGGCATGGCCTTCTCCGCCAATCTGGTGACGATGTTCGTCTTCTACGAGATACTGACCGTGTCTACCTATGCCTCTGGTGGCTCACGACGAGACGCCAGAGGCGATACAGGGCGGCCACAAGTATCTCGTCTATCTACTCAGCGGGGGCGCCTTCCTCCTCTTCGCAACGTTGATGACGTACTCCCTGGTAGGCACCACGGACTTCCAGCCCCAGGGAATTCTGGGGCCAGCGCTCGGGCCCGAATCCAGACTCGTCCTGCAGCTACTGTTCTTCTGCTTCATGCTGGGTTTCGTGAAGGCTGCGTGGATGCCCATTCACTCGTGGCTTCCGACTGCAATGGTTGCGCCAACACCCGTGAGCGCACTCCTCCATGCGGTTGCGGTCGTCAAGGCGGGCGTTTTCGGGATCATCAAGACCGTCTTCTATCTATATGGAACGGATCTGATGCACGAGCTCGGTCTCGGCATCGCGCTCGGCTGCGTGGCCTCCTTCACCATCATCGTTGCCAACCTTCAGGCCATTGGTCAGAACAACCTGAAGAGGCTCCTCGCGTATTCGACGATCAACCAGCTTTCCTTCATCATCCTGGGTGCAGCGATATTGACGCCCATGAGCGCAACGGGAGCACTCATCCACATCCCATTTCACGGCTTCATGAAGATCACGCTGTTCCTTTGCGCGGGTGCCATCGCGGTAATCGCGCAGAAGAAGAATGTCAGCGAAATGGCGGGCATCGGCAGACAAATGCCAGTAACGATGATCGCCTTCACGATCGCGGCCCTCGGCATGTGCGGCGCACCACCCGTAGCCGGATTCATCAGCAAGTGGCATATCAGTCTGGGCGCGATAGAAGCGGGGCAACTGCCCTTCCTGTTCGTCATCCTGGCGGGTTCTCTTCTCGACGTCGTGTACTTCTTTCCCGTGATCAAGACCGCGTTCTTCGAGAGGATGCCCGAGATCGGACACGGTCAGCGGGGACCTGGAAGAGAAGGTCGTGTTCTTCTCTGGGGAAGTCCGGAACAAGGAAAGAGAACGACCTCTGTATCTCTTCATGATCGTTCCCCTGGCGATCACCGCATTCTTCGCCATTCTGTTCTGTTTGCACCCGCAGACGCTCCGCATCTACGACCTCGTACAAATGGCCGTCAACGAACTCTTCGTAGGTAGATAGAGATGAACAAGCTGAGGAAATATCCGAAGAAGCTCTTCTGGGGGATCTACTTTCTTTCTGTGGTGGTGACTCTCATACTGCAGCCGCTGCTGCTTCGCTCTGACAAGCTCCACTACCACTACTCGTTTCAATCTCTTCCAGAGTTCTTCGCCCTGTTTGGACTCGTGGTCTGCATGCTGCTGATCCTGGTTGCCAAGGGGATCGGCGTCTTCATCTCGGCCCACGAGGACTACTACGAGAAGCGGTCGGAGAAATAGGCGTGGTCGAATGGATCCATCCGGGCTTGGTGGTTCTTCTCGGCGGCCTGTTGATCCCGTTGATCAGACCGAGAAAGGTCAGGCTCGCCTACTTCCTCACGCTCCCGCTGCTGGGGCTCGGAGTTCTGATTCTGACGTCGATGGGCTTCTTCGGCTCCATCCCCGCCTGGCCCGAGTCTCTCTACAAGTGGCAGCTTCCCTTCCTTCAGTACGAGCTCCGGCCGGTCAGAATCAACAAGCTGAGCATGATCTTCGGCTACGTCTACCTGATCGCGGCCTTCTGCATGAACATCTATGCCCTTCGCGCGAAGAACGATTGGGAACACGTAACCGCGATGGTCTACGTCGGAAGCTCGCTCGGTGCCGTCTTCTCCGGAGACCTGTTCACCCTGTTCTTCTGCCTGGAAATGATGTCTTGGGCTCCCTTCTTCCTGATCTTGTTCAGGGGATCGAAGAAATCGCTGGGGGCCGCGATTCGATACGTGATATGGCACCACTTCAGCGGTGTATGCATCTTGGCAGGCATCCTGATGCACGTACATCAGACCGGCTCCATCGAATTCGTGCACATGCCATGGGGATGGGGCGGGGATCATCTTGCATACAACCTGATGCTCCTTGGATTCATCGTCAATTCGGCGACGACTCCTTTCCATTCATGGCTCTCCGACACCTATTCGGAGTCCACCCCCAGCGGCTCCGTCTACATGACCGCCTATACCACGAAGACTGCGGTATTCTGCCTGATCACCACGTTCTCGGGTGTAGAGGCTCTGATGTGGATGGGGGCGATCCAGGCAGTGGCCGGGGCGCTCCTGGCGGTACTCGAAAACGACGGCAGAAGGCTCCTTTCCTACCACATCATCTCCCAGGTCGGATACATGGTGGCCGCAGTAGGCATAGGAACGGCAATGGCCATCAATGGCGCCGTCGCTCATGCCGCCTGTCATATCGTGTACAAGGCCTTGCTCTACATGGGGGCGGGTTGCGTATTGGTGGTGGCGGGAACGGCCAAGTTCGACCGGCTGGGAGGGCTGTACAAGTACATGCCCATTGCTTTCTGGCTGTACATGATCGGCGGCTTTTCGATTTCCGGATTCCCGCTGTTCAGCGGGTTCATCAGCAAGGGCATGACCCTCGAGGCCGCCGAACTGATGCACAGCCCGGTCATCTACCTGCTTCTCGAGGGAGCGGCGGTGGGAACGTTTCTGCATACCGGTCTCAAGCTCCCGTGGAACATGTGGTTGCAGGGTAGGGAGGAGCCGTCGCCGGAGATAAGGTCGAGATTGAAGGACTCGGCTCGCAATACCCCGGTCCACATGCTGATTGCCATGGGCATACTGGCCGTCCTCTGTGTCCTGATCGGCGTCTATCCGAAGGTTCTCTACGACATGCTTCCCTATCCGGTCGAGTTCGTTCCCTTCTCGACTACCCGCGTCTTCTCGGCGATGCAGATGTTCACCTTCACGTTCCTGGGATTCTGGCTGCTGAGAAAGATGGTTCGGGGTTACCCGACCTACACCCTGGATACGGATTGGCTGGTCAGGGTACCCGGAATGATGCTCCTGCGATTCTGCAAGGAGCCCTTGATGGATTTCGCCTCCTGGCTCGACAAGGGCCTGACGAGCATCGTCTCCGCCATCTCCCGATTGGGTAGAAATCCACTCACCGCACCGCGGTTGCTGGGAAGGACGCTCTTGCTGTATGCGGAGAAGTCGGTTGGCAGCCTGCTCGGCCGCGGGTATGCCGAGCGGAGCCGGGTGAGCGACGCACGCCTCGAGACCTTACGGGCGACGCCGTATGACGAGAACAGGTACAGACGACCCATTGGCGGGGTTGCAGCATTGGCCCTGCTGCTCCTTTCGCTCTGGGCAATGATCAACTTCTGGGCATAGCGGGTGACTCGGCTGGATCAAACGGGGACGCTGTTGAATGTTCAACAACGTCCCGGCTCACGTCCCCGCTCACACGAGGAGACTGCTGCCGATGCGACTCTCGAGTCCCCGCGTTCCCCCGATCGATCCCGAGGCGCTGGATGGCGAGCCCCGCGAGATCCTCGACCGCTCCCGGATGAGCGGGCATACGCTCAACATCTTCGCCACCTTGATCCACCACCCCAAGCTGATGAAGCGCTGGCAGGTCTTCGGGAACCACGTGCTCAACAAGTCGACGCTGCCTCCGCGCGATCGCGAGCTGCTGATCCTGCGCATCGGCTGGCTCTGCCGCGCCGAATACGAGTTCGGCCAGCACGTCGTGATCGGCAAACGGGAGGGTCTGAGCGACGAGGAGATCGAACGGGTCACGCGCGGACCCGACGCAGAGGGTTGGGATCCCTTCGACGCGACGCTGCTGCGGGCCACCGATGAGCTCCACAGCGACGCCTTCCTGAGCGAGCCAACCTGGAAAGAGCTCGCCACGCGCTACGACACGATGCAGCTGATGGACCTGGTCTTCACCGTGGGCCAGTACAACCTGGTCTCGATGGCGCTCAACACGCTCGGCGTCCAGCAAGACGAAGGCTACCCGGGATTCCCCGGCCGATGAGCGGGCGACTCCAGGACAAGATCGCGATCGTGGTCGGCGCGGGGCAGACTCCGGGCGAGACGATCGGCAACGGCCGCGCCACCGCCGTGCTCTTCGCACGAGAGGGAGCGCGAGTGATGCTCGTCGATCTCCGCCTCGATTCGGCGCTCGAGACCGAGCGCATGATCGCAGACGAGGGGGGCGAGTGCTTCGCCTTCGAGGCGGATGCGACCGACGAGGAGAGCTGCAAGAAGGTCGCCAAGGCCTGTGTCGAGAGATACGGCCGCATCGACATCCTGCACAACAACATCGGGGTCGGCAGTGGCGATGCCGGACCGGCCCACCTGACGGAGGAGGCCTGGGACCGCATCCTCACCGTCAACATGAAGAGCGTCTTCCTGATGTGCAAGCACGTGCTACCGATCATGCGCGAGCAGGGAAGCGGCGTGATCACCAACATCTCTTCCGTCGCCGCCACCTGCGCCACGGGAATCATCGCCTACAAGACCTCGAAGGCGGGTGTGAATGCCTTCACCCACTCCCTGGCGATGGGCAATGCCAAGCACGGCATCCGCGCCAACGCGATCCTGCCGGGCCTGATGAACACCCCGATGGCGATCGAGAACATCTCCAAGGCGCGCGGCGTTCCGCGCGAGCAGTTGATCGCCGCCCGCGACAGCCAGGTCCCTCTGGTCCAGAAGATGGGCACCGCCTGGGACGTGGCCTATGCCGCCCTCTTCCTCGCCTCCGACGAGGCCCGCTTCATCACCGGCGTCCTGCTCCCCGTCGACGGCGGTCAAAGCGCTCGTATCGGATGAGCGCAGCCGGGAAGCGGGGACGTTGTTGAACGTTGAATCTTTCGAGGAATCGAAAGATTGAACGTTCAACAACGTCCCCGCTCGTTAGTCGAGGGCGCGTTCGAGGCTCTCGCAGACGGAGCTCAGCACTTTGATTCGGGCGTAGCGCTTGTCCTCCCCCTCGACCAGGACCCAAGGCGCGATCGGCGTGCTGGTCCGCTCGATCATGTCGTTTACGGCCAGCTCGTAGCCGCTCCACTTCTCGCGGTTCCGCCAGTCCTCGGCACTGAGCTTCCAGCGCTTGTAGGGAACCTTCGCGCGGGCCGCGAAGCGGCGTCCCTGCTCCTCCGGGGAGATGTGGAGCCAGAACTTCACCAGCACGATGCCGTGCTCCACGAGCTGCTGCTCGAAGTCGTTGATCTCCGCGTAGGCGCGTCGCCACTCCAGGTCCGTCGCGAAGCCTTCGACGCGTTCCACCAGCACGCGGCCGTACCAGCTCCGATCGAAGATCATGAAGCGGCCGGCTCGGGAGAGATGACGCCAGAATCGCCACAGGTAGTGGTGCGCCTTCTCCTCGTCCGACGGCGCGGCAATCTGGATTACCCTGTAGTCCCGGGCGTCGAGCGCCGGAGTGATCCGGCGGATCGCCCCGCCCTTGCCACCCGCGTCCCACCCCTCGAAGACGAGAGCGACCGAGGTCTTCCGCTCCCTCGCCTTCCTGTGGAGGAGATTGAGTCGCCCCTGCAACTCGTCGCGCTTCCGGGGATAGTCTTTTTTCGAGAGCTGCTTGGTGAGATCGAGGCTCGAGAGCACGAGGATCCGCGACGAGCTCTCCGCAGAGTCCGACGCTGGGACCGGAACGGCTTCGCTCTCGGGCTCGCCGGGATCGGCGAGGCGGCGCTCGATCGCATCCAGGAGCTTGGCGCCAACCTCCAGGCTCCGGAAACGCCGGTCCGCACCCTCGATGATCGCCCACGGCGCGTGGGCGGTGCTGGTCCGAGCAATGATGTGCTCGGCGGCGGAGACGAATTCTCCATACATTTTCCAGTGTTTCCAGTCCTGTTTGGTGACGCGCCAGGACTGGAGCGGGTCCTTCTCCAGCGACTGGAGCCGCTTCTTCTGGGGCTCGCGGCCGAGATGCATCCAGCATTTGAGGATGACCGCACCGGAACTCGCCAGGGTTCGCTCGAAGGAGAGGATCCGGGTGAGTTGCTCGTCGAGCTCGCTTCCCGAGATTTCTCCGTACACGCGGTCGAGAAACGGTTGGGAGTACCAGGCGGAGAGAAAGATGCCGAGCGCGCCATTTCTGGGGAGATCCCGCCAGTAGCGCCAGAACTCAGGCCTCTCTCGCTCCTCCTCGGACCGCTCCGCGTAGGCGCGGGTGAGGATCCAGCGCGGGTCCATCCACTCGTTCAGGAGGTTGGCGGTATCGCCCTTCCCCGCGCCGTCCACGCCCGCGAAGAGGAGGATCACTGGGAAGCCGACCTCCCGGAGACGGACCTGGGCCTCGAGAAGCGCGCCCCTGAGCTCCATCGCCCGCTCCTGGTATTCCTTCTTCCCGACCTTCTGGCCCAGCTCCGCGGTCTCGAACATGCCTTCAGTCCATCCATTCCAGCGGCCACCGCCGCACCGCGAGCTCGAGCGCACGGCGGCGCCACTTCTGCATCCCGATCCGCTTCATGGCGCGGACGGTTTCTGACACCGGATATCGAACCCGGCGGATGCGGGCTCGCGCCCGACCCTCCTCGAGCTCGAGTAGCGCCCAGCTGGCCCGCGGGTCGCCATCCAGGGGCCGGCCCACGGTGCCCGCATTGACGATCAGCATCCCGTCCACGGTGCGGACAAACGGGAGGTGGGTGTGACCGCCCACGAGCACGTCCGGTCGCGGTGTTTCACCGGGAAACCAGGCGCGAAGCGTCTGCGACGTCAGGCTCGAGTACATCCCGTCGAAGGTCCCGTGAGGGCTCCCGTGCACCAGCCGGATCCCGACTCCCTCGACCTCGAGCTCGCGATCGGCCGGCAGACCCAGCAGGTACTCGCGATTCTTCTGCTTCAAGACCGCGATCGTCCAGAGCATGTGCCGCTTCGGATCGGGCCGCGCCCGGTCGGCGAGCGTTCGGACCTCGATCTCCTGGTTGCCGAGGATGGAGGGAATCCCCGCCTTCCGGACCCGCGACACCACCTGGTTCGGGTGGGGACCCTGTCCGACCAGATCACCGGCACAGAGCAGCTGGGCCACCGCCTGCCCCTCGATGTCGGCGAGGACGGCCTCGAGTGCGGGCAGGTTGGCGTGAATGTCCGAGATCACGGCGACACGCACCACGGTGTCACTCCTCCGCCAGCGTGAGCTTCACGCCGAAGACGTTTTCGAAGAGGTGAAACTTGCGCCGCGCGGCCCACTTCTCCAGGAGAAGATCGCCCTCCGCCTCGAGCTCGAGCAGGACTTCGTCATCCCCACTCCGCACTTTGACGGCCCGAACCTTCTGGCGGTGCTCCCGATCCAGTACGTCGGCGGCCCGAAGGATCGCCGCGAGACGCTCGACCACGACGCGGTCCTCGCTGGAGAGCGCGGCGAAGCTCTCGTGCTTCGTCGTCGGGTGGGCCTTGCGATGGTACCGCCCCACGTTCGCCACGATCTCCCTCTCCCGCCGGTCGAGCCCGACCAGGTCGGATTCGGAGATCAGATAGTAGGAGTGCTTGTGGTGCTTCGACACCGAGACGTAGAGGCCCACGTCGTGGAGGATCGCCGCCGCCTCCAAGAGAATCCTCTCCGCCTCTCCCAGGGCGTGGAGGTCGCTCGTCTGGTCGAAGAGAGAGAGCGCGAGGTCCGCCACCCGAACGGCGTGGGGCTCGTCCAGGTCGTAGCGGCGCCCGAGACCGAGCGCGGAGGCCCGGAGCTCCCGCCGGCGTTCTTCCAGCGCACCGCGCCGGGCCAACTCGTCGATGGTGTCGAGGACGAGCCCCTCCTTCAGCCCGACGCTGGGAACGTAGACCCGGTCCACTCCGAAGATCTCGCCGATCTTCAGGTAGACGACTCCGGCGGGCAGGATCACGTCCGCCCGATCCTCACGGAGGCCGAACTGCTCGATCCGCTCGTGGAAGGAGATCGCGGCGAGCTTTCGAATCCACTTGCTGAGGCGCGAGAGAGGGATGACCCGAACTCCCTCCTGGAGTACCGGGTCTCCAATCGCCTCGTCACCCGCCAGGTCGGCCAGGGTGACGATCGAGCCACCCGTGGCGGCGAGGAAGCTGAGTGGCTCGTGGCCCATCGCAGTGAGGACCCGCGCCCGGATTGCATCGACGTACTCGGTGAGAAGCGAGAAGAAGTCCGTCGCGCCGTCGCCGCGGAGCGCCTCTAGAAGCCGCACCGCCCCCATGTCGAAGGACTCCGCCCGCACCACGTCGCCATCCTTCATCACCAGGACCTCGACGCTTCCGCCACCGACGTCCACCGCTCCCGTCCTTCCGCGGGAGATGTCGAGGGCGGAGCCGATCGCACGGCGAACCAGGTGAGCCTCCTCCGAGCCGCTGATCACGCGGATCTCGATTCCCGTCTCCTGGCGGATCCGGTCTCGGAGCACCCCCGCGTCCGAGGCCTCGCGAAACGCGCTGGTGGCCACGGCGCGGATGTGCGTGACCTCGTGCCTGTCGATCATCTCGCGGAAGGCGCGGAAGGCCTCGAGAGCGCGGTCGCCAGTAGACTGGCCGATCTCTCCGGTGAGGAAGACGTGCGATCCGAGCCGGACCGGGGTGCGAACGTTCTCGAGCACGCGCGGCTCGTGGTCTTTCCCCACCTCCACCAGGAGGCAACGCATCGCGTTCGTACCCACGTCGATGGCCGCGATCCGCGTCACGATTCACCTCCGCCGGGATCGAGCACGCGCTGGTCTACCTCCGTCCAGAGCGCGCGGTAGGCCTTCGCCGCCGGGCTCCAGGGAGCGTAGGCCTCGATCGGCATCCGATGGACGCCCATCTTCTCCACGGTACTGGAGTAGGGGATCGACGTCTTCAGAAACCGGAAAGGAACCTCCGGATCTCCGTCGACGATCTCTCGGTGCATCGTCCTCCGGCGGTCCACCATGGAGAAGAAGGGTAGGACGGCGAGCTTGCGCGGGCCCTTCTTGCCCAGGTGGCGCGCGAGCTGGTCGAGGGTACGAAGCGAGAGCGTGGTCGGAATGGTGGGAACCAGGATGGCCTCCGCGGCCGCGAGCACGCTCTCCAACACCAGGGTCATCCCCGGCGGACAGTCGACGAGGGCGAGATCGTAGTCGACGGAAAGAGGCTCGATCAGCTTTCCGATCTGCCGCTTCGGCTTCCTGGTGCCGTCGAGGGCGATGTCCATCTTCCGGTAGGAGAAGTCCGCCGGAAGCAGATCGAGGCCCTCGTAGTCCGAGCCCTTGATCAGTCCATCGAGGTCCAGGTCGCCACGGACGAGCTTTTTGCCCCCACCGCGCACCTTCGGCTTCACCCGGAGGTAGAAGCTGGCCGCACCCTGTGGGTCGAGGTCCCAGATCAGGGTGCGCAAGCCGCCCTGCGCGGCGAGGAAGCCGAGGTTCACCGCGGTCGCCGTCTTGCCCACGCCGCCCTTGATGTTGAGGACCGCGAGCACTTTCACGGCGCTCTCCCCGTTGAGAAGAGCCGCGCGAAGGTCTCGCGGTTCTCCGGCGAAGCGAAGCGCTGGAAACGTTTCGCGAAGCGACTCCGCTCCGCGGCCTGCCCCCCGTCCAGGTGAGCGAGCAGGCGACCCATCGCAAGCTGGGTGCGAACCGGAGCCGAGCCCTCTTCCGCCATCTCGGCGGCGAACCCCTGCAGGCTTCGGCTCTGAACCTGGTAGTCGTTGAAGTCGCCCAGGTTGTCCTGGAGCCGCTTGAGCTCGGCCACCAGCCGACCGATCGCCTCCTCCGAATAGAGGCTGCGGAAGAATTCGAGGAGGTAGCGGAGCTTCTTGCCCCGAATCCGGACGTCGTGGAGCACCGCCGCGGCGGTGTCGTCGCCGATCGCCCGTCCGCGTTTCACCATCCGTCGGTAGATCTCCCAGATCCGCTCCGACGCCAGCTCCCGGACGGGGCGCTCGGCGTTGCGGGCGAGCAAAGAGCCGGCCGGGGTCTCCGTCAGGAAGGCGCGCCACTCCTCGACGAGGCGGCGGTAGCGCTCCGAGTCGAGGACCGTGACGAGCCCGGCATGAGCGAGCTTCTGCTTCCTCTCCAGAAACTTCTGGAGAGGGTCCAGGTCCGCCCGGATCTCCTCCGGAAGACCCTCCTTGTAGACCTCCATCTTGAGGAGGTAGACGTCGAGGTCCCGGGTCGGCCCGGTCTCGAGGAAGAGCCAGCGAAACCCCACCTTGAATCGCTCCACGTCCTGCGCGGGGTAGACCTCCCGGATCTGGCTGAGAGCGGAGCGGGTTCGGCGGATCGCAACGCGGAAGTCGTGGAGGAACTCGGAGTCGAGATCTCGCCGCGTCCCCTCCTCGTTCCTGAGCACCGTGGTCAGCAGCGAGAGATGGATCGCACGCGCCGCGTCTCTCGCCGGCATCACCGGGTCGAGCCTCAGCTCGAACTTCGATGTGTAGTCACCCGGGGCCCGGCCAAGCGGTTCGAGGGCGTGCGCGAGATCGCCGGCGGGGTCCGGAAGAAGCCCGCACTCCTCCCTCAAGAAGCCGGCCAGCCGGATCCGCTCCCTTTCGTAGCCGCGCACCGGGGCGATGCTGACGCGCGGCTCGAGCTCGTGAGGCCCCCCGCCCTCGGGCGGCGAGGCGGTTCCCGACTCGATCCGAAGCCGCACCGTGGTCTTCTCCTCGTCGTCGAGGATGGCAATGGTGCGGGCCCGCACGCTCGAGGTGACCAGCGGCAGCAGGCGCCTCATCGAGAGGACCGGCGCGAGGTCGTCGCGCAGCGCACCGCAGGGGAGATCGGCGGCGAAGGCGGGCTCGCCCGAGTGGTGGAGACGGTGTCGCACACGCCCCTCCGCCTCCTGCCAGAGATGGACCCTGCGGGCCCCGAATCCGGAGGTCTGGTAGGTGCCGCCGCTCCGGTGGATCCGCCAGTCGAATGAATCGTGGAAGGTCTTCACCTCGACCGCATCCGGGGAGGGCGCCGTCGCGAACTGCGAGGTGAGCCTTCGCTCCAGCTCCTCGACGGCAAATCCCTCGGGAAGACGAAAGGAGCCTGTATCGGCCGAGGGTTCCGCCAGGCGGCGTTCCGCGCCGCGATGGAGGAGCCCGAGGAGATCGAGGCCCCGCTCGAGCTTGCTGACCAGGGAGGGCTCGAAGTCGGGGCAGGCGAGCAGCTCGTCACCGATCGGCGTCAGTACATCCAACCCCTCGGCGGTCTCCTCTACCTCGACTTCCCGGAAGTGCGCTGACGGCTCCGCCTCCTCCCCCGCGGGGGAAACCTCGACATCGTCGAGGCAGAGCTCGGCTACCGCAGAGCCGCCCGCCATCACCCGCCGGACCCTGCGCCGGGTCCGAAGCCGAAGCAAGGGCAGGAGCTGGGCGTCGCCGGCGAGCGAGGCGACCGCATCGCCGACCGCTCCCTGCAACACGCCCTCCTCGCCCAAAATCTCCTCGATCTCCTCGCGGTCCTGAACGATCCCACGGTCCTGCTTTCCCGGAATCTCCTTCAGCGTCGCCTTCAGGACTCCCGAGCGTCGCCGGTAGCGGAGGCCGTAACCCCCGGTGAAGAGACGGAAATCCTCCGTATCGAGGTAGACGTCCTGCTGATCTCGCGTCTCGACCGGGGAGAGAGCGAAGCCTGCGATGGCGGGCCTCCGAGCCAGCTCCTCCAGGGCGTCGGGAGCGTGGACCGCGAGCTTGATCTCCCTCTCTCTCTGCGCCATCGCGGGCAAGGATAACCGACTCCATCCGCTCGACGGAAAAGATGATTGGGCTCCACCGCCGTACTCTGGCATCATTCGAGGCTCACCATCCCCCCTGGGTGAGCCTCGAGGACTGCTGCCATGGCGAAGGAGAAGCATGAATCCGCAAAGGAAATCCAGGAGAAGTTCTTCAACCGGGAGCTGAGCTGGCTCTCCTTCGCCCGCCGTGTCCTGGCGCTGGCCGGAGATGCGGACATTCCGCTGATGGAGAGGGTCCGCTTCGCCGGGATCGTGGGGATGCTCCACGACGAGTTCTTGATGAAGCGGCTCAGTGGTCTGAAGCGGCGCGTGGAGAAGGGCTCCCGCAAGATCTCCCCGGGCGGTAGCACCGCCGGAGAGCTCTCTCAGTCGGTGCGGGAAGAGCTCGCCGAACAGAACGCGATCCTGAGCCGGGTCATCCAGGGAGAGCTCCGACCGCTTCTCGCTACCGAAGGCCTTCCGATCGTCGACTACGACGACCTGGACGAGAAGCACCGGCAGTCGCTCCGCGACTACTTCCGCCAATCCGTCGAGCCGATTCTCACCCCACTGGCCGTGGACGCCGAGCACCCCTTCCCGTTCATCAGCAACCTGGGGCTGAACCTGGCGGTGATCCTTCCCGAGGCGAAGGGGAAGCGGGAGCGCTTCGTCCGGGTGAAGGTTCCGGACAACCGACCCCGCTGGGTGCCCTTTCCGGACAATCGCGGCTTCGTGCCCCTCGAGCAGGTGATCGCTGCGAATCTGGACCTGATGTTCCCGATCCCACCCAAGGCCGTGTACTGCTTCCGCGCCACCCGCGGGACCGGGGGAACGCCCGAGGAGGAGGAGGAGCTCTCCATCGAGGAGGCCGCCCGCGAGCCGGGAAGCATCGTACGGCAGGTTTCCGGCGAGCTGAAAGCCCGGAAGTTCGCGGGGGTCACCCAGCTCCAGGTGGACTCGGCGATGCCGAAGAAACGGCGGGAGTGGCTCGGCAAGCAGCTCGGGATCGGCGACGAGGACATCTACGTCAACAAGTCGATCATCGGGGCGAATGCCCTGCTGCAGCTCGAGGCGCCCGGTCGGCCGGAGTTGAGCTTTCCGCACCATGAGCCGATCACCCACCCGCGGCTCCGGCACATCGATGACCGCGACCCGGCGGCGATCTTCAGCGAGATCGCCCGCGGCGACATCCTCCTCCATCACCCCTACGTGAGCTTCGACAGCTCCGTCCTCCGACTGATCGAGGCTGCGGCAGAGGACCCGGATGTCCTGGCCATCAAGCTGACGATCTACCGCACCAGCAGCGACTCGCCGATCCCGCGCGCGCTCGCGGAGGCCGCCCGCCAAGGAAAGCAGGTCGCCGTGCTGGTGGAGATCACCGCCCGATTCGACGAGGCGCCGAATATCGCCTGGGGCCAGTACCTGGAGAAGGAAGGAGTCCACGTCTCCTATGGTGTGGAGCGGCTCAAGACCCACGTGAAGCTCGCCCTCGATCGTCCGTGAGGAGGAGGAGCGGGATCCGCCGCTACGCACACGTCGGGACGGGCAACTACCACTCCGGCACCACCAGGGTCTACGAAGACCTCGGGGTGCTCACGGCCGATCCCGAGATCTGCGACGACGTCGCCGCGGTCTTCAATTCCCTTACCGGATCCATGACGTTCGGTGAATGCCGGCGCCTCCTCGTCGCCCCGGCGACGATGCGAAAGCGTTTCACCGCACTCATCCGCCGAGAGAGCGAGCACGCCCGGGCGGGCCGGCCCTGCGGAATCCGGGCAAAGATGAACCAGCTCCAGGATTTCGAGATCATCCGCGAGCTCTACGAGGCGAGCCAGGCGGGTGTGCCCATCGAGCTGAACGTGCGCGGCCTCTGCTGCCTCCGGCCCGGCGTCCCCGGGCTCTCCGAGAACATCCGTGTCTTCGGAGTGGTCGGCCGCTTCCTGGAACACAGCCGGGTCTTCCGCTTCGAGAACGGGGGCGAGCCCGAGCACCTCCTCGGCTCGGCCGACTGGATGAAGCGAAACCTCGACGGCCGGGTGGAGACCATCCTTCTGGTGTCGGACGAGGACGTGAAACGCCAGATCGACGAGATCCTCGAGGTCTATGTGGCGGACAACGCGAGCGCCTGGGACTGCGACGCCGATGGGGTGTACCGGCAGCGGACACCCGCGGAGGGCGAGACGCCCTGCGCCGCTCAGGAGACCTTGATCGAGATGGCCCGGAGCGGCGAGCGACCCCCACCCCGGTCTGCCTGATCCGCCGCACGGAGGCCCCGCGGAGCCACGCTGAGGCCCCCTCTCGAGAACGGATCCAACGGCCACCCAGGCTCAACCGGGGCTGCCGGACAGCCGAACCGGAAGGGATGCTCTACGAGATCGGCCTGCTCCTTACCGTTGGGCTCGGGCTCTGGGTGTTGATAGACGTGGTGGGCAGCCCACCGCGCCGATTTCAGGCCCTGCCGACGGCCCTCCTGGGCGCTTCGAGCGCCCTCTGGGCTGGGGGCGAAGTGCTGATGAACGATGCGGCAGGGCCGGAGACGATCCTCGTGGGCCGGCGCCTGCTCTACCTCGGCACGGCCATCCTGCCGGTGGCGTGGCTCTGGGCTGCCGCCGACGCCGCACGGGCTCGCTGGCTCTCGCGGGCACCGTGGCTGCTGGCACTGGCGGCAATCCCCCAGGCGGTGGCCTACGCCTTCCTCTTCACGGATTCGCATGCCTGGTTCGTGCACGTCACCGCACAGCCGCCGCAGTTCGGCCCGATCTTCTGGGCCCACGCGGCGATCGGCTGGAGCCTCATCGCGCTCGGGACCGGCTACTTCCTGCTCGCGGCCGTTCGCCTCGGCAAGGCCAGTACGGGGCGGATGCTCGCGATCGGGATCGGGACGACGCTTCCGCTGCTGGCCAACCTCCTCTACCTCACCACCAGCCAGTTCCAGAGCCATGCCGATCCCACGCCGATCCTCCTCGCCGTCGGGATCCTGGTGATTCGGCTGGCGGCCATCGACTCCGGCCTCACCGCGTTTCTCCCGGTCGCACGCAAGGACGTGGTCGAGCAGCTGCAATCGGGCGTGCTGGTGGCGGATCTCGCGGGCAAGATCGTCGACGCCAACCCCGCCGCCGCTGACATCCTCGGAGAGAAGAAGCTGGCTCGCCGGTCCCTGGAGGAGGTGCTGTCCGGACTGCAGTCCGACCGCACACGCACGATCGAGGTGGAGAAGTTTCCCGTGAAGGGTCTCGTCGGTGTGGTGGGCTCCTGCACCGTGCTGCGAGATTGCACCGAGGCGCGTCAGATCGAGCAGCAGCTCCAGCAGGCCCAGAAGCTCGAATCGATCGGCTGCCTGACGGCAGGCATCGCCCACGGGATCAACAATCCGTTGGCCTTCATCAGCTCGAACCTGGGCAGCCTGGAGGAGCTCGCGCAGGCGCTTCCTGACGAAGCCGTCCAGACGGCGCTCGGCCCGAAACGCGCGGAGCTGGCCGCCGAGGCCCCCGAGATCGTGGCGGAGATGAAGGACGGTCTGGATCGCATCGCCCACCTGGTGGAGACCCTGATGGGCTTCGCCCGCTCCAGCTCCCCGGACAAGGAGCTGGTCCCGATCGACCTCCGCGCGGTGGCGGAGAAGGCGAACGCGCTGGCCGCCGTGGGCGTGGCATCGAATACCATCCGGACGGCCTTCGAGCCGGTGCCTCCCATCCTGGGCCGTGAAGAAGAGCTGGTACAGATCGCGACGAACCTGCTCGTCAACGCGATCCAGGCGAGTGGTGAAGCACCGGAGATCGAGCTGGAGGTGCGTTGCGTCGAGGGCCAGGTCGCCCTCTCGGTATGCGACCGGGGCCCGGGGATCCCCGACGACTTCATGCCGCAGATCTTCGACCCGTTCTTCACCACCAAGGGGCTCGGCGAGGGAACGGGGCTCGGACTCAGCTTGAGCTTCGATCTGGCGCGCCGCCACGGGGGAACTCTCGAGGCGGCGAACCGCCCGGGTGGCGGTGCGACCTTCACCCTCTGGCTGCCCCCGGCACCGGAGGCGGATCGCGAAGACGCTCCGCCGGGCTAACGCCAGGCGGCGGGGATCAACGTCCGCTCGTGATGTAGGTCTCGAGCTCCTCGATGGTGAGCCGCTGCGCCTCGATGACCGCCTTCACGATGTCGCCGATCGAGACGATGCCGATCAGGCGTCCATCCTCGACCACCGGAAGGTGCCGGATGTGCTTGTCGGACATCAGAACCATGCAGGCTTCCACGGTCTGCTGAGGCTCCACGGTGATCACCCGGCGCGTCATGATCTCCTCCACCCGGGTGTCCTTGGAAAACCTGCCCTGTAGAACCACCTTCCGAGCGTAGTCCCGCTCCGAAAAGAGGCCGCAGATCTCTCCCCCGTCGAACACGATCAGTGCCCCGAGCTCCCGATTGGCCATCTTCTGCAGCGCTTCGTAGACCGAAGCCTGGGGAGCGATCGTCTCGACGGAATAGCCCTTGTCTTTTAGGACCTGACGAACCGACTTCAAGGCCACCACCTCCTCCATACCTTTCCTGCGTCCATTTCAGCCTATTTTTACTTTAGTATAGGTCGACTTGCACTTCTGAGCCTCACCCGCCCCCCCGGGGCGGCCGCTGATGGCCTGCGGTGCGTTCTGATAACCTCCCACGCCGCAGAGCCCAGCCGCTCAGGGACCGAGCGCTGGGAAGGGAGGCATCGTGGAGAAGGCGCTGACCCAAGCAGAGGCGGATGTCGTCGTCGTCGGTTCCGGCCCGGGCGGGGCTACGGTCGCCCGCCACCTCGCACAGGCCCAGAAACGGGTGATCCTGCTCGAGAGGGGGATCGACCACCGGGAGAAGCCCTACTACGGCACCCACCTCGGCGCCCTGATCTACGCCGACAGGGGCGGTCTGCTCTTCACCGAGGAGGGTCTGAACATCGTCAGGCCCCTGATGACGGGCGGAGCCACCAACATGTTCACCGGGTCCGCCGCCAGGCCACCGCAGTGGCTGAAGCAGAAATACGGCGTCGATATCGACCTGGAGGTCGAAGACACCATCAAGGAGCTCGCGCTCGATCGGCTGCCGGACGACGCTCTCGGACTGCGCTCCACGCGAATCATGGAGGCGGCCAACTCGCTCGGATACGACTGGGAGCCGCTGATGAAGTTCATGCGCCCCAGCCACACCACCCGCTTCGACTGCGGCGCCAAGTGCATGCTCGGCTGCCGATGCGGCGCCAAGTGGACGGCCAACGAGTACCTGGACGACGCCGTCGCAGCCGGATGCGAGCTGCTGACCCGGGCCCGAGTGGACGACCTGATCATCGAGGACGCAAGGGTCGTCGGAGTCCGCGGCAAGCTGGGAAGAAGCGCTCGCTTCGAGATCCACGCAGAGGTCGTGGTGCTGGCCGCGGGCGGCATCGGGACGCCCATCATCCTGCAGAATTCCGGCTTCTTCGAGGCCGGCCACGGCATGGCCATGGACACGACGACGATCGTCTACGGGACCTCGAAGTTCGGGGGGATCAGCGCCGAGCCACCGATGAGCGTCGCCTGTACCGACGACGAGAATGGCTACATGCTCAGCACGCTGATGGATCCCTGGCTCCTCTACCCGATGATCAACGCACTGAAGGGCATCAAGTACCCCTTCACCTGGTTCGACTACGGCAAGAGCATGGGGATGATGATCAAGATCAAGGACGAGATCTCCGGTGGCGTCAGTCTGGAGGGAAGGGTCAGCAAGCCGCTGACTCCCCGCGATCGCTTCAGGCTGAACCACGCGTCGATCGTCGCCCGCAAGATCCTGACGCGGGCCGGCTGCGATCCGGATTCGATCTTCGTCGGCCCGCTTCGGGGCACCCATCCCTGCGCGACGGTTCGAATCGGCGAGATGCTCGACGAGAACCTGCGGACCGAGGTCGAGAACCTCTACGTCTGCGACGCCAGCAGTTTCCCCGAGGCGCTCGACCGACCGACCGTCCTCACCATCATCGGCCTGGGCAAGAGACTGGGCGAGCACCTGCTGCAGGACGTGCTCGGCAGCGCGGGCGGCGGTCGCCCGACCCTGCCCCCCGTCAGCTAGGCCCTCCGCGACGAGGCCGGAAGGATGAAGCGCTCGGCATTGCGCGAGGCAGGGCTCGAGAAGAGTCGGCCCGGATTCCAGGTGTAGACTTCATTCGGGGGAGTCATGGAGAACGCACCGCGCCACTTTCGCTGCATCCCGCTCGGAGTCGAGGGAGGTCTGATCGAGAGCAACCTCCCCGCCTACCTGCTGGCGCCGATCGGTTCCACCGACTTCGTCTGCCTCGACGCTGGGACCCTCCTGGCGGGTCTCCGGGTGGCTCGAGACAAGGGCTGCTTCACCGATCTCGCCATGCCGCCCGGCTCTTCCGACACGATCGAAGGTCGGGTGCTCCGCCATCACGTCAAGGCCTATCTGCTCACCCACACCTACCTCGACCACGTGAGCGGACTGATCGTGAACTCACCGGCCGACATCCCCAAACCGATCATGGCGCTCGAGGAGACGATCGAGGGTCTACAGCACCACGTCTTCAACTGGATCACCTGGCCCAACTTCGGCGGCGAGGGTGAATCCACGGCTCTCGCCAAGTACCAGCTGGTGAGCCTGACGCCAGGTGAGCGTTCTCCGATTCCGGGCACCGCCATGCACGTCGAGATCCAGCCGCTGGCCCACGGCGCGCGGACCGACTCGGCTGCCTTCCTGGTGGACGCCGATGGTCACTACGTCGTCTACATGGGCGACACCGGACCCGACCATCTCGAGGATCGGCCGACGACCCTTCGCCTCTGGGAGCGGCTGGTCCCCGTGATCCGCGAGGATCGGCTGCACGCCATCTACATCGAGTCGTCCTACGGCGACGAAAAGCCGGAAGACCAGCTCTTCTCGCACCTGACGCCCAGGTGGATCATGCGCGCCCTCCGTCAGCTCGCGGGGATGGTCGCCCCGCGAAGACCGGAGACCGCCCTCACCGGGCTCGCGGTCATCGTCACCCACATCAAGCCTCACCTCGACGCCGGCGAGGAGACCCGGGATGTCGTGAGGCGACAGCTGCAGGAGCAGAACGATCTCGGCCTGCGCCTCGTCTTCGCCGAGCAGGGCGAGCCCTTCGAGTTCTGAGCGGGAGCCGTCAGTGCTGCTTCCGGTCCGGATAGACCTGGGCCAGGAAGGGGTTGGGATCCGTGAAGCCACCGATCACGGAAATCGGATAGCCAAAGCCGCTCTTCGCCAGGGTGTCCAGACCCTCGATGACCCTGTCGATCTCCTCCGGCGGCAATGCGACGACGATTTCGTCGTCGGCAACCTGTCCCAGCGCCCGCTCTCCGTAGCAGGGAATCGCAACGGAGGTCTTCCCGGTCGCGTAGTAGTGGCCGAAGGAGTCCATGCACGCCCCCTCCCCAACGAACGTGAAGTCGAAGCACTCGTATCGGACCTTCTGCATTCCACAGAGCAGCATCATGATTTGAGCGGGATTTCCGAACATCATGATCATGTCGGGCTCGAAAGTCGCCGTGCTGAGCGGTCCGGCCACGATGGCCTGGCCGGGAGGCACCACCGGGTAGTCCTGCTGCTGCTTCATCGCCTCCTCGGGAGAGGGCATCCAGGTCCGCGACAGCTGCACGCATTCCTGCTCGACGTCTTTCTCGAGACTGGGGATCAGCCCGTGAACCCGTTTGCAGCGATGGTTGAGCTTGTCTTCGCCGGTCACCGCCACGGTCAGCTTCGCAACCCGGGCCATGTAGGGAATCTGACAGAACACGCACCCCTCACTCCAGCGGATCACGCCCTCGATGCGTTCCAGCTCACCCGCGTCCTCCAGCCTTCGAAAGGCGATGGGTTCGGTTCTGAGCTTCAGTCGGGTCTTGATTCCTTCACTCTTCTCGGCCCATTGGCTCATCGGACACCTCCCCTCTGCTCCCGATCTGGGTCGGGAATCACTGGCTTTGCAGGACTTCGATCAGCGCCGCGATGTTCTCCGGCTTTGCGTCGGCGGGGATCCAATGAGACGGCGCGGCGATGTAGCCGCCGTCTCGACCGACCACGTCGAGCAGGCGCTCCGCCTCCTCCCGGACTTCGGACACGGTTCCGTAGGGGAGCGTCTTCTGGACGCTGACCCCACCGAAGAAGCTGAGTTCGCTCCCGTACTGTTCCTTGATCTCGAAGACGTCCATCACTTCCGGCTGGAAGGGGTTGAAGACATCCACTCCGCACTCGATCAGCTCTGGAAACACTTTGTCCACCTTGCCACAGCAGTGGATGAAGACGAGCTTCCCTCGCGAGTGGGCCAGGCCGTACATCTGCCGAATCCTCGGCTCGATGAACTCACGCCAGATCTTGGGCCCCATGATGAGACCCGTCTGCATGCCCCAGTCGTCGCCGAAGATCATCGCGTCGATATCGAAGGAGCAGACCTTCTCGATCACTTCCAGATTGAACTCGAGGATCCCATCCAGCAGTTCGTGGGCGAACTGCGGATCGTCCACCATGGCCATCAACAGGTTCTCCATGCCGAAAAGCGTCCAGGCGCGCTCGAACAGGGAGAAGCCGAAATTGACCAGAACGAAGCGATCACCCCTCTGCTCGAGCAGATTCTCGTAGTAGGCGTACCTGGACGGGTCACCCGAATCGGGGAACCGGTAGTCGCGCAGATTCTCGGGCGTCACCAGCTGATTGCAGACATTCCCGATGTCCTCGTCGATGCTGCGATCCCATCGGACACCGAACTGATCCTCCCAGATGTCCGGCTCGATTTCCTTCCAGCTCTCCGCCGGCTCACAGCCCATCCAGGTGAGGCAGTTCCCCAGCTTGGACGCGAAGTCGGGATCGCCGTAGAACTCGACCATCTTCGCGTGGGACTTCCGGGTGAATCGGATGTCGTAAGGGACCTTGTCCGGCTGCCGATGGTTCAGCGAAGCGAGAACGCGCTCGCGGTTGTTCATCGTACCACTCCTTCGAGTATCGCCTCTCCAAGAATGAGGGTACACCGTTCTCGACAGTTGGTCGCACTCCAGCGATGCCCACTCCCGGTCCTGGTGGATTCGCCTACCATGGCGTCACTCACTCCGAGGCCGCTGCTTGCTGATCGCCGATCCGCTGTTCTACGCCGTCGTAATTCCGGCGATCCTTCTGGTGGGGATCTCCAAGGGAGGTTTCGGCGGAGGAGTCGGGCTGGTCGGAACCCCCCTGGTGGCCCTGGTCACCACGCCGACGCGGGCCGCTGCCATCCTGCTCCCAATCCTCTGCGCGATGGATATCGTGGGCGTGATCGCCTATCGGAGGAGCTGGGATCCGGTCAACATGCGGATCCTGGTACCCGGCTCGGTCCTCGGAATCCTGCTGGGCACCGCGACCTTTCGCCTTCTCGACGAGAACCTGATCCGACTGCTGATCGGAGTGCTGGCGATTGCCTTTGTCTTGCGATACTGGCTCGCGAGAAAGTCGGCCGTGGAGCCCAGGACTCCAGATCGACGAGCGGGGAGTTTCTGGGCCGCCCTCTCGGGCTTCACCAGCTTCGTGGCCCACGCCGGTGGGCCGCCATTGAGCGTCTACCTGCTGCCCCAGAACATGGACAAGACGCTCTTCGTCGGAACCACGGTGATCTACTTTGCATTCGTCAACTACCTGAAGCTCATCCCCTATTCCCTCCTCGGCCAGTTCAGCGGAGAAAACCTCCTCACCTCCTTGATCCTCTCGCCGCTCGCGCCACTGGGAATGTGGCTGGGAATCTGGCTCCACCGGCGCATTGACGAGCAACTCTTCTACCGGACGGTCTATCTGATGCTCGCTGTCGTGGGCGTGAAGCTCCTCTACGACGGCCTGGCGGGGCTGATCACGTAGCGCCCGCTTCGAGTTCTCTACCCACGACGGTGGCAACTCGCTGGTGACTTCAGCCAGCCCCGCCTCCAACGCGAATCTGGATCCCACCGGCAACCCCGGAGAGCACAGCCTCTTCATCCAGGCGACCGGCAACGACACGACGCCCTGGATCACCATCGTCTTCGATTTCGACAACGCCGTCGGGCAGGACTGCGATCTCGGATCTGACCTTCTCCTTCATAGACGTCAGATACAATCCCCGCACAGCTGGACGGATCACGCCCGAGACGAACGGATCGTCGACTTCGGAGCTCTCATCGGTCGAATCGGGATCGGGATCATGCCCTGGCTGGCGTCGACACGATGGAGCTCTCGATCCGAGCGCCGTCGTCCGCGCAAGCCCGGCACCAACTGGATCATCTCGTCGAACCCGAGGCATTCGCCCTTCTGAGTCTGGGCCTGCCCGGCCTCGCCGTTGCGGGTCGGAGACCGCACAGAAGACGCGCCTAGCCTGCCTGCCTCGCCGCCCCGGAGTTGTTGGATCCAAGTCGACATCATGAGCACCGGGCGCAGCATCCACACCGCTCGGGACTATTGCCACCGCTCGTACTTGACGATTGCCTCCAGCGCCAGACGGTCCTTCTGAACAGGCGATGGATCTTCCGGATAGCCCACAGCCAATAGTGCGACAACGCGTATCCGTGATGGAATCCCAAGGACCTCCTTCACTTCGTTCTCCTGGAAGGCGCCGATCCAACAGGTTCCCAGCTCCTCCGCCGCAGCGCAGAGCGTCAAATGGTCGATCGCGATGGCGATGTCGATCGGATAGCAGGCTTGCCCGCAGGTCATGACGTGGCCGTCGGTTTCCGCGCAGCAGGCCACCACCATGGCAGCCTGCGCGACGTGCTGCTGTGCCCTGGCGGCCCTGGAGAGCCGCTTTCGCATCACTGGATCGCGTACCGCCACGAACCGCCATTCCTGCCGGTTGCTCGCCGATGGCGCCAGGCGTGCAGCCCCGAACAGCCGAGAGATCACCTCTTCGGGTATCTCTCGGTCTCGAAACGAGCGTACGCTCTTGCGCCTGGAAATGGTTTCGTACACGTCCATCACTCTAGGCCTCCCTTTGGACGATTCACGAGGAGCTCTGAAGGAAAATGTTAGGCTCTTCCCGCTACCGTCGCGAGGATCATCCATTGAAGAAGGCGTTCTGGGTGCTGGTCATTCTCATCGCCGCGGTCATCGCGGTCGGCTCCTGGACCTGTCAACGGGTGGGACCCCGGGACGGCTTCGCGGTGCTCGACGCCTCCGTCTACCTCGATGCGACGAAGGGAGTCGAACCCGTCGCCGAGGTCATCGAGGTTGCTGGCACGGAGCCGATGCGGCCGCCGAACTTCGTCATCATCCTGGCCGACGATCTCGGCTACGGCGACCTCGGCGCGTACGGGAACACGCTGATTCCGACTCCCAACCTGGATGAGCTGGCGAATTCGGGGGCGCGCTTCACGAGCTTCTACGCCAGCGCACCTATCTGCTCGCCCTCGCGCGCCGGCCTGCTGACGGGCCGGTATCCGATTCGCAGCGGAATCACCCTGCCGTTGCCTCCCACCGACCCTCCCCTGAACATCGCCATCGGGCTGCGCGTCAACCGATGGTTGGCCCGAGTTGGCCTGCTGGAAGAGGGGCTTCAACACCTGGTGGATGGGTTGCCCGCTTCGGAGATTACCATCGCCGAGGCCTTGAAGCGGGCGGGCTACGCCACCGGGATGGTCGGCAAGTGGCACCTCGGCGACTTTGGCGCGCTGCCTCGTCATCATCCAAAGCAGCACGGCTTCGACTTCTTCGCCGGCGTTCCCTACTCCAACGACATGTTCCCCTATTCGTACTGGAAGAACGACACCGCCGTCGAGAAGGATCTCGGACTCCGGCAGGCCAACCTGACGGCCGAGTTCACGCGCGAAGCGATCGAGTTCATCGAGGCCAACCGATCGCGACCGTTCTTTCTCTACTTTTCGCACAAGAACGTCCACACTCCCCTGATCCCATCGCCCGAGTTCGAGGGCCGTTCGGCGGCGGGTCCCTACGGCGACTCGGTCGAGGAGTTCGACTCGAGCGTGGGAGAGATCGTTCGCGCGCTGGCCTCCCGTGGCCTGCTCGATCAGACGCTGGTCTTCGTCACCAGCGACAACGGACCGTGGCACCTCGGCAACCCCGGGCTCCTTCGGGGACGCAAGGGCCAGACGATGGAAGGCGGGCAACGCGTACCGGCGATCGCCCATTGGCCCGGGCACATCCCAGCGGGCAGCGTCATTGGCGAGCCGACCATGAACATCGACCTGCTTCCGACTTTTCTCGGCCTGGCCGGATTGGGTTTGCCGCGCGACCGTGTCATCGACGGCCGCTCCCTCTGGGGCCTGCTGAGCGGCCAGGAAACTACCGGCCCGCACGAAGGACTGTTCTTCTTCCACGACAACGTCATCGATGGCGTGCGCAGCGCGCGCTGGAAGTACTACCGCTGGGTCAACCTGTATACCTTCCCGGTCCCCCTCGACAAGGTCAACAGCTTCATCGGCCGCGGAGCGCACCAGGCGACCTACGAGGACCCGCAGACGGGCGGGACCGTGCAACTGATCACCCACGACCCGCTGCTCTTCGCCGTCGAGGACGACACCAACGAGTCCTACAACGTGATCGCGCGGCATCCGGAGCAGGCCGCCCGCCTCCACGCGGCAATCGAGGCATGGGAAGGCGATTTTTTCGCCAACCCGCGCGGCTGGAAGTAGCCCAGCTACGTCCCAGATCTCCTCCAGAGGGTCGAAGGAGAGCCTTTTCTCTTGCCTGGAGCAGGCTCACGGGTTCATCATGGAGAGCAGCTGCTACTTCCATGGAGATCCCGATGCTACCTCTTGCAGAGACCCCCTCCTCTCCCTCCAGGCACCTCCCCTACCCCATCTTTGTTGCCGTCTGGATGCTCCTGCTCACTCTGGTGGCCACGGCTCCATCCGGCGCGGAGGGCCGCGACTTCTCGCACCCGCGCAACCATCGGATCGGTCAGTGCGCGGGGCTCGAGCGCGCCCTGGGCGTCCTGGAGTGGACGCAGTTTCTCGACCTCGGGCGCTGGGGAGCCTTCTTTCGCGCGCGCCGCGAGAGAGCCATCCAGAAGCTCGCCGAGCGATACGCGGACCGCTGCGTGTCCCTGAATCAGATCCAGGTACTCGGCACCCACAACAGCTATCACATCCAGCCGGATCCCCTGCTGATCAACCTCTATGTGCTGTTCGATGAGACCGCGATCCAATGGGAGTACACACACCGGCCGCTCGAAGAGCAGTTCGAATTCCTGGGCATCCGTCAGCTGGAGCTCGATGTATTCGCCGATCCGGAGGGCGGACTCTACGCCGCGCCATTCGGCTACCAGCTGCTTCTGAACGACTTCGAGGCGCGGATTCCCGAGCTCGAAGCACCCGGGATCAAGGTGCTCCATGTCCAGGAGCTCGACTACGACACGACCTGCCAGTCCCTCGTAGAGTGTCTCTCCATCGTGAAGGGCTGGTCCGACGCCAGCCCGGGCCACCTGCCCATCATGATCCTGGTCGAGGCGAAGGACGATCTCGTCCCCGACCCCCTCGACCTCGGATTCACCATCCCGATCGAGTTCGGCCCCGCTCAGTTCGACGACCTGGATGCCGAGATCCGATCGGTATTCCCTCCCGAGCAGCTCATCACGCCCGACGACGTGCGGGGAGGTGCGCCAACCCTGGAGGAGGCCGTGCAGACCCGGGGATGGCCGACGCTGTCAGAAGCTCGGGGGCGAATCCTGTTCGCCCTGGACAACGGGGGTTCGAAGCGGGAAGACTACCTGGAGGGCCATCCTTCCCTCATGGGGCGCGTCCTCTTTACCAGCGCGGCCCCTGGTCAGCCCGATGCGGCTTTCGTGAAGATGAACGAGCCGCGCGCGGATCCCGACCTGATTCCCGAGCTGGTGAGAGACGGATACATCGTCCGGACCCGAGCGGACGCCGACACCTTGGACGCCAGGAACAACGATACCGAACGACGCGACGCCGCCCTTGCGAGTGGTGCCCAGTACGTGAGCACTGACTACCCCGAGCCGGACCTCGATTTCAGCGAGTACCAGGTGACGCTACCCGGTGGCTCCCCGGGACGATGCAACCCGGTCAACGCACCTCCCGGATGTCGGTCCTTCGCGTTGGAGCGACTCGACTGACCCATTCGGAGGCGCACATGAAACGGGTGCAAACGCAGACAAGTCGAACAAGCTACCGAATTCTGGTCGTTTTCCTGGCCGCGCTCTCGCTCGGCCTTCTGGCGGGCAACTGCAACCCCGTGCCGCTGCTTCCGCCTTTCCTTTCCAGCAGTCCGGCCGATGGAGAGACGGTGCCCCGCAGCGCCTGGCTCGTGGCGCGCTTCGCAGGGAGCATCGCCGAGCGGGCGGAGCATCGCATCTGGCTGAGCTGTAACGGATCGTGGGTCTCGCGCTCGCTCCACCGGCTGGCGCCGGATACCGTGGTCATCAATCCGGAGGGAGCGCTCCCGGCCAACGCGACCTGTCAATTCGGCTTCTTCACCGAGTCCGGGCAGGAAACCGTCGCCTTTCAGACCGCACCGACCGCTGCGCCCTTCGAGACCGTCCATGACCGTCGCGACCACAACCGGCCACTGCCGTTCCCCGACGACTACTTCCTGGAGCCGGATGCGGGCACCGCCACGGGCTTGCGTCCGAGCATCGTCGTTCCGGACCACGACCCGGCGATCCTGCAACTGCTCGGCTCGATGGCGTCGACGGCCACCGAGGCGGACGGATGGAGCCCGACCGGACCGCTGGCCGTCGAACTCTCCGCGGCGCCGGACCCCGATTCGCTGCCCCTCACCCAGGAGGCTTCGCTCGATCCGCTCGCGAGCGTGGGACTCTTCGACCTCACTCCGGGCAGCGCGAGCTTTGGTGAGCGAGTGCCCTTCAAGCTGACCATCCGCTCTGACGCGATCGGTGCGCAGCCCACCAAGCACGCCCTGGTTCTGTTTCCGGCAATTCGTCTAGAGCCGTTGGGACGCTACGGCCTGGTGCTCACGAACCGGGTGCTCAGCCTGGCTGGAGAGCCACTCGCACCCTCCGGCTTCTTCGAAGAGGTAATCGGCGAGGAAGACCCCGGAGCGGATCCGGAGGTGATCAAGGCCAGGCCGCTGGCGGAACAGGTCCTGGAGACCCTCGAGGATCTCGACCCGCTGCCGATCCCTCGCGACGACACAGCACTGGTGGTGCGCCTGACAGCACGAAGCATCGACCACTTCCCCGACGATCTGCTGGCCATGCGCGAGGACATCTTCGCCGAGCCCGTGAGCTACACGATCGATAGCGTCACGGCCGAGACCGGCTCCGTCGCAGCCATCGTGCGCGGCAGCTTCGAGGTGCCGGACTGGCTCGGCGGTCTGGCCTTCTTCCAGCGCGGCGCCGACGGGAAGCCGCAGGTGCTCGGAACCTCTACGCTGCCCTTCATCCTCGCGCTACCGCGCTCCGCGGACACGGAAGGGTTCGCTCCGATCGTCATGTACCAGCACGGCAATCCGGGCAGCGCAGAGAACGAGGTGCCGGGCAGCGCCCGGGGCTTCCTCGCCGACGAGGGCTTTGCGGTGGCAGGCTTCACGGACGTGCTGAACCGCCGCTGGCCGGTCGTCAACGATCAAAACAACTATATCTTCGCGGTGCTGCTGGCCACCGGCAGGGTGACCGACATGTACCTCCAGATCCACGCGGAGCAGATGGCCTTCCTGCGCCTGCTCCAGTCACTCGGCCCGCTGGACAGGCTGCCCGTCGGCGCGCACGACGGCGTCCCCGATCTCGACCCCACTGCCATCAATTACGAGGGCATCAGCAACGGCTCCACCCACGGTCAGGCGTTCCTCGCCTACGCACCGGACATCCTCGCAGGGTGCCTGGTGGCGGGCGCCTCCCGGATGACCGAGCTATTGGAGTACCAGGACCGGACCACACCCGACGGCAGTGATCCCTTCCTGATGGTCAGCATCCCGAGCTTCATACCGAATGCGACACCACCGGACATCTGGATGGGGCTGGGGCTCTTTTCGCTGATCTACGATCCCCAGGATCCCCAGAACCACGCCAGCTTCATCTACCGGGACCCGATCGAGGTAGCGGGCACCACGAAGAAGCCGAGCATTCTGGTGCTCGAAGGCGTTCGCGATACCTACACCAAGAACAACACCACCCGCTCGCTGGCCTGGCTGCTGGGACCGATCCCGCACCTGGCCCCGCGTGCAGAGGAGGTGAGCTACCTCCCGCCCGGAACCGCTCCCATTCAGGGAAATATCGACCCCGAGACGACGGCGGCCTTCGTGCAGTTCGCGCCCGCCGGCCTCGAACTCGAGGGCATCGATCCGTCGCCCGGCTGTGTCAGCCAAGAGGAGGGCCACTTCTGCGCCCAGGTCGCTCCGGAGGCGCGCCAACTGCGCGCTGACTTCTACCGGAGCGCCGTGGAAGAAGCCGTCCCCGTGATCGACTGGTAGGCGCAGCTCGATTGCGCTGCCGTGTTGCGCAGCCGGTGTTTCGGACCGCTGAGATGAATCTCAGTCGGCGGGAACCTGCTCGTAGACCCCGTTGGAAAGCAGCGTCCGCAGAGGCCCCGCGTCGGCAAGCCACTTCTGGAGCCAGGGCTGCTGGCTGGCGTCGACGAACGCCGCCAGGCGCTCGCGGTTGGGAGCCGCGAGGCTCACCAACTGGGTTCCCGCCCGCTCGCCGCCGGCGCTCACCACCCAGACATTCACCTTGATGTCCTCGAAGCCGTTCTTGTCCATCAGCGCATCCAGCACGTCCAGCGCCTTCGCGTATGCCACCGCATCAGTGGGACGAACGTCGGTGTTCATCACCTTGGCGTCCGGGTGATCGCCCTGATCCCGGATCTGCGTGTAGACGGTGCCTTCGGTTACGGTTCGCTTGGCGTTCATGTTCTGCCGGAGCGCGGCGATTTTCGCGTTCTCCGTCATGATCGCGGCAGCTTGGAGCCAGTCCTTCGCATTCGCGTACTCGGCGACGTAGTAGACCTCGTTGATGGCCTTTCCGGCCGCGATGGGTACCCAGACGTTGGTCGTCAGCTTGGCCCCCGCCTCCACCTGAAGCGCGGTCAACTCCTTCACGAATTGTGCGTAGCCGGAGGCGTCCGAGGTATCGATCCTGGCGATCTGCATCATCGGCTCGGCGAGCGCTCCGCACGGGAGCAGACTCAGACACACGATCGCTGTGAACCACAAGCAGGCAGCTCTGAAGCTCTTCATCGATTGATCTCCTGGGAGAGCCACGTCTCCTGCGGCTCCACCCTTGGGCCGGCAGTGATCGGCGGCACCACGCCGCTGGTCACTGCGGGGGCGCGCCCGCATTGTTGATGCGGGCGTCCGCCAAGATCAAGTGCAATGTGCAATTCCAGACGATGGGGAGCGAATGATTCCCTGCGCTGGATGCTTCTCTCGCGAGATAGGCGCCTCACCACACAATTGAGTAACCCATTTGGATGCAGCGCAATGTTGCAGAGGGGATCTCCGGCGGGCTTTACGCCTCTCGTGTGCAAGGCTTTTCCTCCGATGAATGTGGCGAGGCGAACCCGGTGGTCGTGATAAGCTCGCCCCGATCGATCAGAGCTGGAGGAGAAACATGAGCTACAAACACGTTCTCTACGAAAGGGACCCCGAGACCCACATTGCGACGGAACCCTGAACAAGCCGGAACGACTGAATGCGATCGACTTGGACGATCATCTGGATCTGGTGGCCCTCGCCGACGCGATCCAGGGTGACGACGCGGTCTGGGCGGTGATCTGGACTGGCGCGGGGCGGGGATTCTGCTCTGGGGCCGATGTCAGCAAGGACCCGGTGACACCTTCAGAGGATCGGGGGCTCAATGAGATCCTCGACGAGGAGACCTGGATCTCCCGTCTAGGGAAGGCACTGTACTCGGTCGACAAGCCGATGATCGCCGCGGTGAACGGCGTCGCCGCCGGGGCTGGCTTCTCGCTGACGCTGTGCTGCGACCTGCGGATCGGCTGCCCGCTGTCTCGTTTCGTGACCGTATACCAGGAGCGAAGTCTGCCACCCGAGGGTGGGATGTCGTTTCTACTGTCGAGAGTCGTGGGGCTGGGGCGGGCAATGGACCTCTCCCTTACCAGCCGCCGGGTGGACGCCGACGAGGCCTATCGAATCGGACTCCTCGATCGTCTGGTCGAGGCGGACCAACTGCTGCCGACAGCCCAGGAGCTGGCCGAGCGCATGTGCGAGCTCCCGCCTGCGGCGATTCGCGTCACCAAGCGGGCGATCCGGGCCGGACTGGAGGCCAGCTTTGCCGAGGCCACCAGGAACGAGACGCGCTACGGCGGCCTCGCTCGAACCGCGCGCCGCGATACGGAGGAGTCGATTTCGGCCTTCCGCGAGCGACGAAAGCCGCACTACAGAGGGCGTTAGCCAAACGCGGCGGCGAGCTATACTTCCCCTTGGAACTCGATTCGAGCGACGAAGCTCGACGAGCGTATCGGTGGCCGGATGAAGACGCCTCTCCACGAACTCGTACTCAATGAAGCACGCGCCTATGCAGCCTTTACGGGCGGATGCTGGAGGGACCATGGGTTCGCAGTCTCGCTGGTATCCGACCGGCTGCCGGACCCCAGGTTCAACCGCGCCTACGTTCTCCAATCCGAAGACCTGACGCCCGAATCGCTACAGAAGCTGAGCGAGGATTTCTCCTCCGTTCCCTTGCCCTTCCGAATGGACGTCTTCCTTCCCGTCTCCAGGAGGATCGAGGAGTTCTTGGAGCGGACGATGTTCGACGTCACCGAGAACTACGCCTCCGAAATGGTGCTGGCGAAAGCCCCGATCCCGCCCGAAGGGAATCCAGCAGTCAGGATCGAGCGCGTCTCGCAGGACGAAATCGACACGTTTTCCACTGTCTTGATGAAGTCCTATGAAATGCCCCCCGACGTGTTTTCGATCGCGTTTCCGATCCTTCACCAGACCATATCCAAAGCCCTCGAGCACCCGGGCGTCATGCTCTACGTTGCCGATCTGGACTCCCAACCCGTCGGGGTGCTCTACCTGTTCTCCGAGGAGGGCGTGGGCGGAATCTATAACGTCGGCGTTCTACCGGAAAGCAGGAAGCACGGTGTGGCGAGAATGCTCATGCTGCGGGCGATCGAGGACTCCCGGGCGGTCGGCAACTCGACGCTCTGTCTTCAGACGCGAGCGGAGTCCTTTCAGGAGCGCTTCTACCAGCAGCTGGGATTCGAGGTGGTAACGCGCCGCAACCGAGTGATTCGACGAGAATCCTGAAGCAGCAGATTCAGGTGGAACCCCTCAACTCAAGCTGATCTTCTCCTCCTGCGTCCTAAGACCTGCGAGTCCGAGAAGGCCAGTCCCCGCTAGGAGAAGTCGTGGAAGGTTCCGGTACCGGGCTCTCCGTTACTACCGCCCTTGAGATAAAAGAAGTGCCTGCACCGTAATCCGTCAATATGGAAGGTCCGTCAGTGCCAGATCCCGGCTGTATCCCAGGCACCTGTCCACGGATCGACATAATCGATCCAGGCATCTTCAGCGGCATCG
The DNA here is from genome assembly GCA_963722885.1 of uncultured delta proteobacterium. GTDB lineage: Bacteria > Myxococcota_A > UBA9160 > UBA9160 > UBA6930 > CAVXZE01. The sequence continues at coordinate 35,448 of CAVROS010000032.1, read as the reverse complement.
ATGATCCCATCGTCATTCGCATCGTCCCAGTAGAAAGCTGGTCAGCGTAAGGTAATGGTCGTAATCAGCCGTTGATGCAGTATCTCCATATCCTCAGATGCAATCAACTGCTCATACAAGAAGCTCCAGGTCGGTAGACACTTTCTCGAGCCAAGAAGGTTCGGGCACAGGGGGCCGAAGCCAAGGGAGAAGCGTGCTGCGCTGCGTATACCGTACTACCGGGCGCATCGTTCCTCGATATACTTCTACTTTCCATATATCAACATGTCCATGTATGTCCCATCAGGGTATCGTCGTATCCATATGACTGGAACTGGCTAAGTATTTCTGCCACTGTCGACCAATCTCGTCGTTCTCGTAGATATCTGGAGTACCGTTCAGATCCGGCACGAGTGAGTGTCCATAGACCTCGGGATAGCTGTTTTGAAGATACACAAACGAGTTAACTACCGAAGTTGGTCCGCAGGACCAATCTCCAATGACCGGGATCGTGCGCTGATTGAGATCCCCATATAGAGTCCAGTCCAGGCTCACTCATAGGTGATCGCCTGAGCACCCGGAGCGGACAAGAGAATCGCTGCCCCAAGAAAGCAAAAAGCAGCTCGCATCAGCTCGGTGATTCGTTTCTCCTGCCATGATTCCCTCCCCCCCTGCAACCGACCTGCCTCGGGCCAATGCCAAGCTCGGTTTCAGGAATTTCTTCTTTACACACGCGAGTTGATATCCGTCAGCACAGCTGGAGGCCTAACAGGCTGCGGAAAAACCCCGTGGAGAACGTTCAATTCGATGATCCCGGTTGATAGGGGGTAGGGAGATGCGCGGATCCGATCAACCGGAGTCCACGATGTTCAGCTACGTGTCGCCGGAAGCCCGGATTCCGGACGATCACCCGCTCCGCGCGACGCGGTAGACGGCCAATCGGGCTCTCGGGCGTCTGGATCGCAAGTTCCGCAGCCTCTCCTCGCGGACGGGGCGTCCGTCGGTTCCGCCGGAGCAGCTGCTCCGCCCGCTGCTCCTGCAGGTGCTCTATTCGGTTCGCAGCGAGCGGCTGCTGATGGAGCGCTCAGTACAACCTGCTGTTCCGCTGGTTCGTGGGGCTCGAGATGGATGATCGCGTCTGGGACGTGACGGTGTTCACGAAGAATCGGGATCGGCTACTGCGGGGAGAGATCGCGGAGGCGTTCTTTCAGGCGGTGTTGGAGGAGGCGCGGGAGCACGGCCTTCTCTCTGACGAGCATTTCACGGTAGACGGCACGTTGATCGAGGCGTGGGCGGGTCACAAGAGCTTTCGGCCCAAGGACGAGGGTAAGGGTGGCCGCGGTGGCGGACGGAAGGCAACGGAACGGGACTTCCACGGTGAGCGTCGGAAGAACGACACGCACGCTTCGACGACAGACCCGGAGTCCCGGCTGTTCCGCAAAGGGAAAGGGAAGGAAGCGAAGCTGTGCTTTATGGGCCACGTCGTGACGGAGAACCGGCACGGCTTGTGTAGCTGCGCGAACCACGCTGGCGACGGGTACCTCAGAGCTTCAAGCTTCGGTGGCGATGATGAAGAAGCTACCGCGAGGCCGTCGATCGACGCTGGGCGGAGACAAGGGCTACGACACCCAGGCCCAGCTTCGAGATCTTCGAAAGCTGGTGTCACGCCCACGTCGCCCAGACCGCTTGGGACGGAGCAGCGCCGTCGCGATCGCCACGAATGCCGTCGGCTAGGTCACCCTCCGGGCGAAGCGGCAACGATCACCGCCGTCTTCGGTTGCAGACGGGCCGAACCGCTCTGACGACTGCGGCGGGCGCTGGGCTGTACGCGCGTTAATCCAGGCGGCCTACAACCTCGTGCGATGAGCCACTCTGGTTTCAGCTCGACGTCGCTATCGGCAGCGATGGCGCGAGAAATCCGATGACGATCCTGAGAAGTATGTCGGCTCGAAGACCCCCTGCCTTGCTTCGTAGAGCGTGCGAAAACCCTCGGGACCCGGAATTCCCTCCCTGTCCGGTCATTCCGGCACCGGTTCGTTCATCGCAGACTGCTGCATCCGGAGTCCGAGTCGATTTCCGCGAGAAGCTTTCCTCGACGACCTTTTCCCTCTCGAGCAGCTGCCCCTCGCGAATTTCACGAAGAGTCTCCGGTCCTTACGAGGGGCCGCCAGGTGCGCTGGAACGGGATCAGCATCATCGGCGTGAGAACCATGCGAAAAGCAACTAGCCGAGTGAGTGTTCTTCGTCTTCCTTCCTGCGGTCGGACCTGGCGTCGGGTGGCGGCATTGCTGCTCGTCGGAGTCGCAGCGGCGGTCGCGCACGCCGAGACGGGTCGTTCTCTGCCGTGTACTGGGACGTCGGCAACCAGCGCTGGCGGGATACCGCCAACAGCCGTACCAGGCTGCCGATCAGGAGCTACGACCCCGCGACTGCGACGGTCCAGTTCGATATCCGGAGTCGGGGTTGGCCCTCACCGGGGTGCTCACGGGCAGCGGTCTGAAGCCCAACTTCACCTACCAGGTCAAGCTCAACGGCAAGCCCAGCTACTTCTGGGGCGCCGCGGGGGACGACGACGCCAACGAACGCCTCGGATTCGCCGGCCGTTGGTGGCTGAGCCAGGTGGAGAAGTCGACGGGCAACGTCGTGGGCGGCTGGAACAGCGAGGTCGCCGATACCGTGTGGCGATCTCTCGGCTTCACGGATGGCACCTACGACTACGTCTTCGAGGGCTATCTCCTTTTCGGCTATGTGGTGACCCATCCAGTGGGGGATGTCTCGCAGACGCTACGGTGGACAGCAGCTTCCACGTGCTGTGGAAGACCAGCCAGCGGCCGCCGGGCTCCAACGACTCGGATCCCGTGGCCCATGTCTTCGTGGCGGATGGGGCCTCGGACCGGTACGCGAGCTCCCGACCGGACGAGACGCGCTTCCTCTATGCGGAGTGGGAGCCCAAGCGGGCACTCCCGGGGGAGCTCTCCCTTCCGGTCGGGAGCAACGCGGTGCGGATCTTCCCGACCGAGGAGAGCTTCCACGAGAACACCGCCCCTCCATCCAGCGGTCGCTGGGCGACCGTCATGACCCACGACGACTTCCCTTCGCCATCTCCCCGCCGCCCGCGTGCTTCGACGGCATCGACAACGACGACGACGGGAGGATCGACTTCGATCCGGTCACCTTTTCCGAGCCCGGGGACCAGTCACACCCTCCCGTCCGGCGCGGGAGATCCCGGTTGCTTCAATCCCGCCTGGTTCACCGAGAGTCCCCAGTGCCAGGACGGCATCGACAACGACGGAGACGGGTGGATCGATTACGACGGAGGTCTTTCGGCTCTCGGGTACGTCGCAGCGGATTCAGACCCGCAGTGCTCTGGCAAGTCCTGGAGGAACAAGGAGGTGGAAGACTGCGGTCTGGGGATCGAGTTGACGCTCCTGCTAGCGCCGCTGATGTGGCTTTTCCGGGGCGCGGTTGCAGGTCCTGACCGTCGAGCAGCGTTTTTGTCTCGACGTGCCAGGCACGAAGCCACAGCGAGCAGGATTCCGAGAGATCGAAGCGGACGCACAGTGTCCCTCATTCGGATTGGGACCTGGACGCAATTCCGATGTTGTCTTCGATCGGCTACTCCGGAGACATCTCTATCAGTGCCTCCTCATCATTCGCATCGAGGAGGATGCGCTTCATCTCACCGGGTGTATTCGACCAGGGGCTCCACATTACGCCGCCAGCGTCACCAGGGCTTCCCGTGTAGGCAAACTCCGCGACATAGGCCATCATGGCTTCGGTGAGCGCCTCGTAGCCCAGACGATTGTCGGGCCTGAAGAGAAACGGGCCTGCGTCGCCGAACCAGTAGTTGCCAAAGAAGAAGTTGATCTCCAGCGCGTGGCTTGCGCCCAGCATCAATCCGAAATTCGGCAGTCCGAACGGGCTCAAATCCAGCCAGGCGTTGTACGCCGCGGGATCGGGGGCACAATTCGGTAGACCATCGTGACGATACATCCCATAGAGGAACTGGTAGGCGTAGACATCTGGCTGAGAAGGATGCGACGCCAGAATCGCTGCCGGAGTATCCACAGCTTCGAACGTCCACCCAGCGCTCATGGCATCTGCCGTGAACTGATACTCGCAGGCAGGCCATACATCGTAGTACGCTGTCAAGAACAGCTTGTACTCTTCTTCATTGCTACCTGCGATTATCGGAACCTGGTTGTACTCATTGGGATCAAGTAGTGCGCCAACCGGATCCTCATGAATGACGGCACCGTCTGTGAAGCAGTTGGGAACGGTGATCATATCGCCGCTGAAGGCATCGTGAACGGCTAGCAGCTCCTCACTCGTTTTCGATCGCAGATATTTGACGATCTTGTTCTTCTTCATACCTTCCCGGTATGCTGGCGCGGTCTCGGGCGTCGCAAGGCCATCGTTGACCAGGAGCCTTTCAATCACGCCATTTGCGTGTGCATCCCCAGCTGCAAACGAGCTGTACCCCCCCGGAGTTCCTGCACTCTGAGAGATCGCCTTGTGGAACAACCCTGCGGCGTGGGGAGAGATCAGGAGCGAGTTGACGTTGAATCCCCCCGCCGACTCTCCGGCGATGGTGACGTTTTGGGGATCACCCCCGAAAGCTTCGATGTTCTTCCGGACCCACTCGAACGCCATGATGATGTCCAGGGTCCCGAAATTCCCGGAGTCACGAATGGCGGTGCCCCGTCTCCCCTTTCTCAGAGTGGGATGGGTGAACGATCCCAGTGTCCCAGCCGATACTGAGTGGCGACGACGACGAGATTGTGCCTGCTCGCGAGCTTCGAGCCGTCGTACCAATCATCCGTCGATCCAGTGGAGTTTCCGCCGCCGTGAATCCAGAAGTAGACGGGCAGATTCGTCTCTGCAGTGTCGGGGCGCCACACGTTCAGGTACGAGACAATCCTCGTCTGCCAACGATCGACCCTCCAAGATACTGTGGGCACATTTCGGCGTATGCGCGGCCGGTCGTACCCCAACCCATCGATCGGGGCTCTTGGGTTCTTTCCAGCGGAGGCCATCAACCGGTGGTTTGGCAAATGGAATTCCCTTCCAGACCAATGTTTCGAGGGGACCAACGAAGCCCTCGACCAGGCCGGCTTTGGTCGCCACCACAGTCGATGAACTGCCTGGCACCGCCACTGCGAGAGATGCAGCCACCACCAGGCCTACGAAACACAGGGCGCGCCATGGGACCCAGGCCGAGATGATCCGTGAAATCGAGAATCGCGAAACGATCGGTAGGCTTCGCCTTATCGCGTTCATGAGTCATTCCTTCCGTTGAAACGTTTCGTTGGAGATATCCTAATTGGGAAGGCGAGGGGGGGGGAGTGACTTTAGCCACCCACCGTCTGGGAAAGCGAGGAACTGAGCGGATGGCCGGCTTGGAGGCTCTCTCGTGGCGCGACCAGTTGGCGACGCAGCCAACCGGAAGACCGGGCCGGCCTCGGGCGCCGACAGGCGGCGCGGCGGCGGCGAGTCGAGGCATCAGGTGCCCCTCCCTCCCCTTGCGACGCATTATATGACGCGACGATTGGAGAATGGAAGGAGAAACGTACATGGATATCTGTATATGTGGAAATACTTCTTGAGTGCGGAAGTGTACTCTCGGATCGCTCGCGCCGAGTGGCGATTACATCGCCTGCTGGGAGCCGCTCCGCACCGTTTCACCCCACCCAAATGGGTTACACCCGCATGTGATAGATCGTTGTGAGTGAACATTGTTCATCGGGCGCGACATTTCGGTGGAATGACGTGTCTCGCATGAGCATAGGTAAATCGCATTGACAGCCCGGTTCTCCAAGCGTCCAATGGGCAGAGCGGGGGTGAAAGCTCGGAGGGCTACGACGATGCAGTCAACACTCTGGTCAATGCTGATGGCGGCCGTCGCCATGCTGTTGCTGGGCGCGCCGTCCGGCGCACAGGAGAGAAAGGACACTGGATCGTACGTCGCGATTCCCGGGGCCATTGAAAGCTACGAGCTCGCCGATGGCAGCACCGTCGATCGGTCCCCCAACACGGGCTTCCTGGTGGCCGACGATGCTTCCAGTCCCCTCCATCTGGTAGGAATGAGCTGCGTGGGGAGCAGCGTGGTGAGCACCGATCGCAAGAGCAGCTCTGGCGGTGGTTCCTGTCTGATCGTCGATCGAGCCGGGGAACTCATCTGGGCTTGGTGGCTTGGAGATCAAGACGGTGGCACATGGGGCTTCCTCGACGGCACTGGAAAGTTCGCCGGGGTACAGGGAAACGGGATCTGGACGAGTGACGCCGTGTTTCCCGGCGGCAAGCTGATCAACAAGTGGACGATGACCTGGCGAATGAAGTAGTCCCGAAACCCTGCCATCGCCTATCGCGTCGAGTTGAGATCCTGGCGCCCCCGCGTCTCTGAATAGGGTACAGTTCTGGATCGGTGAGCCTACGAAGGGTCTTCAGGGCCCGATTCGCCGATGTAGTGTCTTGCGCCCTGGAACAAGAGGAAGGAAAGATGAACGACGAGATGCGGAAGAAGCTCTGGGAAAAGGGAGTCGCGTACCTCCTGCAGGAGTACACCTGAGCAGAAGCCACCTTGCAGGTTCTGCGAGAAAGCGTGGATTTCTCTGGTGTGCCGTATCAGTGGGCCGCAGCGGGCTACCTGGGCGCGATCCATTCACGAGGCAGCAAGACCATCTGCGGTGTGCTCTATGGCAGCACGGCTTTTCTCGGCTTTCTCTACGGAAGGGACCAGACGGCGGAGCCGACGGTAGACGACCCCAGGAGGAAGCAGGCCATCGCCGCGGTTGATGGCCTTTTCAACGGGTTTCTGGAGAGATTCGGCGCCACCGAATGCCATACGCTCACCGGGTGCGATCACAGCATCCCCGAAGAGAACGAGAGGTTTCGCAGCGACCAGGTGTACATGGACAGCTGCCTGCCCCAGCTCGAATACGTCCTTTCCTATTGTCTCGAAAAGATCGAGCAGGTTGACGCGGAATAGCTCCCAACGCCTGCGGCCAAAGGCACCCTCAGACGCGAGGGCGAGGTGACATGTCGAACTTGCTGGAAGGTATCAAGGTCCTGGACGTCTCCCAGGTGGCCGCGGTGCCCATGGCGGCCCGGATACTGGCGGACCGCGGGGCGGACGTGATCCACGTGGAAAACCCCAAGATGGGGGACCAGTTTCGGTCGCTGCTGAGCTTCATGAGTGAGAAATCCGGGATCCGAAGCGAGATCAACTACCTCTGGGAGCACTACAACCGGAACAAGAAGGGGATCACGGTCGATCTGAGTCAGGAAGCGGGCCAGGCCGTCGTGCACCGGATCGTGGAATCCATGGATGTCTTTCTGACCAATCTGCGCCCCTTCGAGTTGGAGCGCTATCAGATGGAGTACCAGACTCTCAACCGGTTGAATCCCCGGCTGGTCGCCGGTTTTCTGACGGGCTTCGGAAAGGAAGGGCCCGACAAGGACATGCCCGCGTACGATCACGTGGCCTACTGGGCGCGGTCCGGTGTCCCACACCGGTTGCGGTCTCTATCTCCCGTCCTCCAGGGAGAGGATGTGGTGCCACCCGCCTTCATGCCCGCTTTCGGGGATCACACGGCCGGGATGTCCCTGGCCTGCGGTGTGATGATGGCCCTTTTCGCCCGGGAGCGGACCGCGAAGGGGGACGAAGTCAACGTGTCTCTGTTTCACTCGGGGGCGTACCAGATCTCCTTCGACCTCGCCGGCACCCTCGTAACGGGAAGAGACTGCCCGGTGATGGAGTCCTATGACGACAGCCCAAATCCCCTGTACGGGCAGTATCAGTCCAAGGACGGGCGGTGGCTGCTCTTTTCCGTGCTCCGACCCGACAGGTACTGGCCCAAGTTCTGCCGAGCCATCGACCGACAGGACCTGGAAGAGGACCCTCGCTTCCATCCCTTCGAACGCATGATCGCGAACCGCGTGGAATTGAGGGCCATCATCCAGGAGATCTTTCGGAGCAAGACCCTGGCCCAGTGGCGGCCGATTCTCGATTCGGCCCAGCTCCCCTGGTCGCCGGTCCAGAGCCTGCCCGAGGTGGTCAACGATCGGCAGGCCCGGCCCAACGGGTTCTTCATCGGGTACGAGCATCCGGAATACGGCCCCATGGAGGGGGTGACCGACCCGATCAAGGTGAGGGGATACCCAGAATCGGTGCGCATGCCCGCCCCGGAGTTCAGTCAGCACACGGAAGAAATCCTGCTGGAGTACGGCTACAGCTGGGAGGACATCACCCAGCTGAAGGGCCAGGGAGTCATCTTCTGATCCAGCCCGGACCGCTGCCCGCCAAGAAGCGCTCAGACCCGCTGAACGAACTCCGATAGGAGGGCATGGACGGGAGCGCTGTGTTGAACCTTGTCGATCCCATTGCCGGAAGCCTTTCGCCCGTCCCAGCGACCCAGTGACACCGACCTGCCGAGCGTCGGTCATCGCCCCAGCGGTGATGAGTCTTCGGGATAGCTTGCCGTCGCAAGAGGGTTCTCCGGCGTAGTCTGCCCATGGTAAAATCAATGTGCACTCGATCGGAGGAGAGCAACATGGCGGACAACGCCAAGAGCACAACGGCGACCGTGATTCCGACGATGAGATACGACGACGCTCGCGGCGCCATCGATTGGCTGTGCCAGGCCTTCGGCTTCGAGGAACACCTCGTGGTACCCGGCCAGAACGGGGCGATTGTCCACGCGCAGCTCGTCTTTGGAAACGGCATGATCATGCTGGGCTCTGCGGGCGACGACGACTTCGGAAAGCTCCAGAAGCCCCCCAGCGATCTGGGCGGTGTCGGCTCCCAGAGCTCCTACATCATCGTGGAAGATGCGGACAGGCACTACGCGCGAGCCGTCGCGGCGGGCGCGGAGATCGTCATGGAGATCAAGGACCAGGATTACGGCGGCCGGGGCTACTCCTGCCGCGATTCGGAAGGTCACATCTGGAGCTTTGGCACCTACGATCCCTGGGTCGCCGCCTGACAAATCGCCAGCCTGGCGGCCTCGCATCTCAGCATCGTGAGCCGGGGGAGAAATGGAAGAGAACGAGCGAATCATCAGGGAGTTCATCGGGGCTTGGTCGCGCCTCGATCCGGAGGAGCTGGCCGCGTACTTCGCGGACGACGGCGTCTATCACAACATGCCGATTGGCCCCGTCTCGGGTCGCACCAACGTCGAGGAGTTCATTCGAGGCTTCGTTGGCTCATGGACCGAGACCACTTGGGACATTCTGAACATCATCTCCTCTGGCGACGTGGTCATCGCAGAGCGCCTCGACCGGACCCGGGCTGGGGACAAGTCTGTCGAGCTTCCCTGCGTCGGCGTATTCGAGCTCGAAGGTGGCAAGATCAAGACCTGGCGCGACTATTTCGACCTGGGAACCTATCAGCGTGGACTGGCTTAGGACCTGTGGACAGCCGGGTGATGGGCGACACGTGTCGATGCTCAACTATCTTCGAGGACCAATCGTACTTCTGGTAATTGCGGCACTGGCAACCTCGCTTCTCGCATGCGCTTCGCGGGAAGGCGGCCACCGACAAACCAACAGCTACCTTCGCCGGGCGACCTTCGAAGTTCCCGTGAACGAGCATGTGCTTCTTCGGTGGCCAAAAGAGAAGATGCCGCTTCGAGTTCATCTCCCGGCTCCACCGACCGGCCTCTTCGAAGATCCCCTCGCGATATTCGACTCCGTGCGCGACGGCGTGCTGGATTGGACGGACGTTGCGGGACCGGGAGTTCCCAGCTTCGTCTTCGTCGACAGTGCCGGTGACGCCGACATCCCGGTCGTGTGGGCGAAGGAGCCGGATGGAGACTGGTACATCGCATTCTGCTCCTGGGATATCCAGCCATTCGCCCGGCGTTTTGGAGTGTCTCACCTCCTCGTCACGGGTCGGTGGAGAGACGCCCACGAAGCAGATCTTCACGATGTCTATGCAACGGTTCTGCACGAGATGGGCCACGCTCTCGGCATCGGCGGCCACAGCCCCGATCAGGGGGACATCATGTATTCGCGCATCTCAGAGACTGCGACGAGCGGCCTGAGTGAGCGGGATCGGGCGACGCTAGCAGCCCTCTACGCCCGGCCCATTGGGAGTCGGGTCGCGGGTGGGCGCGGCGCCCGGTAGGCACGCAGAAGGAGAGACGATACGAGTGATCTGATCGCGACGCTTGGCAAGATCGAAGAGACACTTGACGATGGCTCTTATCGGCCCGGCCCGTGGGCCGGGTTTCTTGGAGTCGCGAGGCGGAGATCGAGGGCCACACGACTCGCGCTCGCACCGGACGTGACCCGGGTTGGCGACAAGCTGCATCAGAGGGAACATCCTGTGAGATTTCCCTTCCGGGTCGGGCTGGTCCTCGAGGCGATTGGCACTGCTGCGGGTGTAGCACTGCTTCAGTTGGGTCTGGCTCGAGCACATACTGGCCTGGCCATTGCCTCGTCGATCATTCTCACGATCACCCTGCAGCCCCCGATCAAGCTCGCTGCGGGATATCTCCTTGGCGTCCGGTACTCGCATTTCTTCTTCTTCGGCTTCGAACCGCGATTCAAGATGTGTTACGGCACATACCTGAGTGCGGAGCGTTGGCGCCGTGTGCTCCTGCATCTTTCCGGCACAGTGGGCTCTCCCCTCGCCTTCTGGTGGGTTGCTCTCCGAACGGAAGCAGCACTGCCCCGCGCTTCCGCCATCTGCCAGGCTCTGTTCCTCCTTCTCGTCGCCATCCAGGTCTTGACGTTCTTGCTCGGAATCCTGGGCGTAAGGCGCCTTGGGCCTCTCGGGGCTGTTCGGCACACGAGCGGCGGTGCCGCGGCCTACGAGCTCCGAGAGGCGATGACGAAGAATCTCCCGGCCGGAACGACTACCTGAAGCCGCTACTACTCACGCGCCCTGCAGTGGCCCACCAGAGAGACCACCGGTTCCCGGTTCGGGGGTCGCAATGCCTCGCTTCTGGGGAGGTCTGGTGAAACAGAGGATGCAGGTCCCGACCAGTACGACGCCGAAGAAGATGCTGTAGGGGAGCTGGTAGGACCCGGTAAGATCGCGAAGCCAGGCCGCGAGCAGCGGACCACCCGCTACCGAGATCAGATTGATGGGCATGGTCACTCCTCGGATGGTCCCCAGAAAGGTGCGGCCGAAGTAATCCGCCCACACCAGCTCCTTGAGCACCATGTCTCCCCCCAGAGTCACGCCGTACACGATCGCGTAGAGAAAGACGAGAGCCACGCTCTGCGAGTTGATCAGGATGATCAGACTCAGAGCGCATCCCACATAGCACGCTGTGATGCAGTGACGAACAGGAAAGCGCTCTGCCAGAAGCCCCCAGGGTATCTTGACCATTGCAGCGCAAAGGGCAAAGACCGTCACCGCAGCTGCCGCGATATCCGGTTCAATTCCTTTGGACTCCAAGAAGGGGTAGAAGTGAATGAAGACACCGGAGAGAGCGAGACCGGTAATGTTGAATCCGATCAGCAGCAGCCACAACGTCTTCGTCCTCAGCGCCTCCTTTAGACTCCAGACCTGTTCCACTCGATACACACCGGGTGCTCCGTTGGCGCGAGCAGCGTCGGCTTCGACTTCTTCCGGGCTGTCGCCGTCGGGATTGAGCCCCATGTCTTCCGGACGGCGTCGAACCAGGAGGATGACGGGAATGAAAGCCAGCCCCCAGATGGCGAACCCCAGCACCAGCAGCGTGGTTCGCCAGCCAAGCTCGGAAATCAGAATATGGGACAAAGGCACGAACACGAGCCCCGAGGTCGAGATACCCATCGTGGCAATGCCTATCGCCCTGCCCCTCCTGCGTACGAACCACTTCGATATGAGGGCATTCGTCACCAGGCCCCCGAAGCCGACCATGCCGAGGGCGCCGATGACTCCGTAGACAAGGTAGAACTGCCACACCTCGTAGACCTGGCTCACGGCAAGGGGAACCGCTCCAGCTACCAGAACCCCGAGAGACATCAAGACCCTCGCCCCATGTCTGGTATCGACCAGAGGCCCGATGAAGGGACCCATGAGCCCGCCGACCACAGTTCTGAGGGTCAGCGCTCCCGTCAACGCGACGGTGGTCCAACCCAACTCGCTGGATATCGGACCGAGGAAGATCCCAAACGTGTACCACCCAAAGGCATCGGCGGAAAACCAGCAGAGGAACGACACGGCCACGATGAACCAGCCGTAAAAGACAGGAGCTCGCGCCGCCGCACTCATCAGAAGTCCGAAGAAGAGGTGGATGGAAACAGGATTGCGACAGGTGAGATCATGAGCATCGTGGAGCCCGCAAACATAACCGACTTGTGGATCTCACACGATTGAGGTCATCGGGGGCGCCAGGCTGAAGGCAGTTACCTTCGACTCGAGCGGTCGGACCTCAGGGAATCGGCTGTCCCGCGAGGGAACCGTCGACGAGCCACGCTTCGATCCATCCGGTGTCGCGATGCAGGCCTCCATTCACATACAACCTGCTGCGCTCATGGAACGCCACCTCGCCGAGATCGCAAGCGCGCCAGACCACTCGCTCGACCACTTCGGCACTCACGTCTCCGGTCATGCTGCTCTTGACGCTTGTCGTGAGAAACCTCTTGACCACGGCAGTATCGGCGTATGAAGCCGCCGGGGTGTCGAGAGGCGCCAGACCCACGAAGATCCAGCCACCCTCGGACTCCGCCTTTCCACTAAAGTTCTCAATGCTGGAGGACATCGTCGCCTTCGCGCGAATCTTGTTCATCCTTCCGAGTTTCACTTTGAACTTCGCAAAGGTTCGTGGCCTCTTTAGGTCGTAGAACGAGCCTCCCCGGGACCTGTCACCGAAGAGAAGCTTCTTGCCTGGGATCACGAAGTCCTCATGGACGTCGGTCATCGGCCAGAGAATCGGCCTCCGCCCGGACGGTCTGATCTCGGTCAGGTAGCGGAAGCCGTTCTTCCAGGCCGAAACCTCGACCACCTCGAAGTTCCGCGAGTTGCCGGTACTGAACTCGAACACGCGGAGGTCCCCAACGGTGGGTACCGGCCCGAAGTAGGGGGTCAGGTCGAGTTTCTCCGCCGCCGCAGGCCCCGTGAGAAGCACGAGCAGGAGAAAGGGTGCCACCGTGGAACGGGACATCGAGAGCCTCCAGCACCGACCTTGGGGGAGCATCATAACACCTGGCAGACGAAGATCTCAATCGCGTTCTCCCAGCCTGAAGAGTGTCAGATCAGATCGGAGCTACTGCACTCGATGAGCTGAAGCTCAAGGACCCGCGGTCGGGTCGCGATCGGCCCCGTCAGCGGTTCGCTGAGCGAGCCGCTCGGCGGCGGCGGAGCGAACCGACTCCTCCGGGTCGCGCTCGCAGATCTTGGCCAGCAGGACGTCGTCATGCAGCCGGGAGACCGCGGCCCCGCGTACCCGGGCGTCCACGTCCCACTGGGCCCGGTTCGCTAGCAGTCCCGGATCAGCGAGCCCCTCCACCGCCGTGAGGCGGACGCTCCAGTTCTCGTCGTTCTTGGCGCGGTTGGCCAGCACGGTCTGATCCTCGAGCCTCCGCAGGGCGGCCTTGCGCACCTGCCAGGCCTTGTCCCACTTGGCCCGGTTGGCGAGCAGCGCCGCGTCGTCGACGCGCTGGATGGCCGCTTCGCGCACCTGCCAGGCGTCGTCGTTGCGGGCGTGCTCGCACAGCTCCTCGACATCTCGGAGTCTCTCGACGGCGGCCTGACGCACCCGCCCGTCCGGATCGACCCGCGCGATGGCGCAGAGCCGTTCCTGGTCCTCGATCTTGACGACGGCCGCCCGGCGAACGCGCGGATCCTCATCGGAGAGCGCGATCGTGACCATTCGCGAGCGGTCCTTCAGCCGGCGCACCGCCAACGCGCGCACGTCCCCGTAGCGGGCGTGCTCGGCCACGTCGGCGAGGAGCCTGCGGCCCCGGATGCGCTGGAGCGCCAGCCGCCGCAGACCGGAATCCTCGTCGCTCTTGGCGATCTCGGCGAGCAGGTTGCGGTCGCGAATGTGCCGAACGGCTTCGGACCGAACATCGGCATCGATGCCATCGGTGGCGACCCGGGCCAGCAGACTCGGCTCCGAGACCCGGTGGATCGCCGCCAGCCGCAGCTCCGGCTCCGGGTCCCGTGCCGCCACCTCGGCCAGGAAGCGCTCGTCAACCAGCCTGCGCAGTGCGACCGCCCGCACCTCCGCATCTTCCTCGCCCCTCACGATGCGGCTGAGCGCTTCCTGGTCGGTCATGCGCGCGACCGCCTGCGCGCGCAGCTCGCTCGACGCCTCGTGGAGCGCGACCTCGGCCAGCGAGGCCTGGTCGCGCAGCCGCTTGACCGCGACGCGGCGCACGAGGGGATCGCTCGCGCTCTCGGCGATCTCGGTCAGGATCGGCTGGTCCGTGAGCTGCTTCACCGCCGCCCTTGCGACCACGGTGTCGCTGGCTGCCAGGGCGACCTCCTTCAGGAGAGCCGGCTCCCGGATGCGCTCGAGAGCCTGACGCGCCACCGAGCGATCGGCGGCGCCCCGAGCCACGGCGGCGAGGTCCCTTTCCGCGTCGAGCTTGCGCGCCGCCGCCCGGGCCACCTGCACGTCCCCGGCAGACAGGGCCAGCGAGGCCAGCAGCTCGGGCGACCGCAGCCTCTTGACGGCACGCTGACGCACCCCCTCGTCCTGGGCGGTCCGGGCGAGTCCGACCAGGGCCGTCGGGTCGGACAGGCGATCGACAGCCGCCCTGCGCACGCGACCCAGGGCGGCCTCGCTGGCCGCTCGCAGCAGGGCGGCCTCGTCGAGCGCGGCCAGGGCCGCCAGCGCCTCTTGGACGCTATGGCCCGCGAGCGCAGCCTGTGCCGCCTCGGCGCCGGGGGGCGTAGCCGGCGCGTCCGGCACCTCGGCGGGAGGCAGCGGTTCGCCCCTCGCCGCCGGGGTTCTGCGCCGCGGCTTCAGCCAGTCGAGGAGTCCCATGGGCCCGGTCAAGCGTAGCGTCACCGAGGCCCCCGGGCCCCGATTCGGGCGCTTCTTCCTGGCCAGGCCGCGGATGAACCGTCAGGCGAGCGGAGGATTGGCGGCGAAACGGCGCCGATAGAAGGCGGGCGCGATCAGTCCGAGCCAGAGCGTGCCCACGATGACGAAGTAGAGGAGGCCGCGCACGATGCGCGCCGCCGCGGCCAGCTCTACCTGAGCGTTGGCTCCGAGCCAGGCGACGGCACTGCTGAGGAGACAGATCGCGACGAAAGCGCTCGTTGCCACGCACCACAGCAGGAAACGATGCGAGACCTGGGGATCGGCCAGCCCGAGCGCCACGCGTCTCCGTGAGCGCTGCCATTCGAGCGCGGTCTCGACGGCGGACCAGACGAAGGGTACGGCGAATGCCAGCTGCGCCGCGTAGGCGCTGGCGCAAGCGGCGTCGTACAACCACCACTGCGGCTGGGTCGCCAGGTCCCAGACGAGCGTCGCGATCAGGAGCGCGGCGCACGCGACCGCGCCGGCCAGCGCCGCGCCGCTCTCGGGGCGAAATACACGCCACAGAAAGACGCCGAGCAGCCCGATCCCCGTGCGCATCAAGATCTCTCCGGCGATCCAGAGCGAGTATCCCGCGAGCGAGTCGGGCAGCCTGAGGGCGAGCGGGTAGAGCCCCAGGCCGATCCCGCCCACCAGGATGGCTGCGGCAGCAATGGCGTGGGGCCACCTTCGTGCACCGGGCGGCGCCGCTCGCAGCACGGCGATGCTGGCGGCGAATCCGCCGACCACGAAGAACAGCTTACCGAGCGACAGGACCCAATCCGAGAGCACTTCCATGGCACTGGCAGAATCGGCACAACCGGCGAAGGGCTTGAGAACGCCGACCGCACCGAGTTCGACCCAGGACGGCTCCTGCTGCCGGGTTCGGCCGCGGGAAAAACGGGGGAGCGCGCCCCCCCAGCATCTCGAATGCGGTGAGGGCCATCATGCCGAATAGCGCTTCATGAAATCGACCACCGTGCCCCTGCGCACCTCGAGCTTCTCCTCGTCGAGTTCGATTCCGATACCGGGCCGGTCCGGCGGGATCAGGTCGCCGTCTTGCCACTCGAAGGGTTCCTTCACGATTTCGTCGAAGAAATCACGTGATTTGTAGATGCTCTCCTGGATCAGGAAGTTGGGGATGTGGGCGTCGATCTGAACGGCTGCGGCAGTGATGATGGGGCCACCCCAGACGTGTGGCGCCATCAGCACGTAGTTCGCCTCCGCCAGGGTGGCGATCTTCTTGCAGGCGGTGATCCCGCCGCAGCTTCCCAGATCGGGCTGGGCGTAGGCACAGGCACTCTCCGCGAACAGGTTCTGGAACTCATAGAGCGTGGCAAGCCTCTCCCCGGTGGCGATGGGGATCGTGGTGCTGCGGGCGATCCTCCCCATCTCTTTGTAGTTTTCCGGCGGGCAGGGCTCTTCGAGCCATAGCGGATCGTATTTCTCCACCCTCTTGGCCAGCCGCCGAGCGGCAGACGGTGTGATTTGTCCGTGCGTGCCGATGCAGATGTCGGCCCGATTGCCCACTGCCTCCCGAATCGCGGCGAGGGCCCGTTCGGCGTGGTCGTACTCCGCGAGGCTGATCTCCCAGGGCGGGGCGGGCAGTGTCCTGAACCGGGCCTGCGGCAGAGGGTCGAACTTGACGCCCGTAAAGCCTTCGTCGGCGAGTCTGGCCGCATGTTCGCCCAATCTGGCCGGGTTGGTCGCCCAGTCCGCAGTTGCCGAAAGAAGGGTGTCTTTTGCATCCAGATCGTAGATGTACGTGTAGGTCCTGATCCTGTCCCGGTACTTTCCGCCCAGGAGGTTGTAGACCGGGGTGTCATGGAATTTTCCGGCGATGTCCCATAGGGCGATGTCGAAGGCACTGATCAAGCCCAGCGCGACATAGTCCGGATGCTGAGCGGTCAGGCCTGAATACAGGGTCTGGTAGAGGGGCTCCCTGTCAATGGGATCCTTGTCTCTGAGGTAGACATTGAATACTTCCTGCACCCTCCTTTCATAGCTGTCTTCGAGCCCGAACAGGCAGGAGAGAACGGCGGTCTCACCCCAGCCCTCGATTCCTTCGTCGGTCTCGAGCTTGAGGAAGAACCACAGAATACCGCCCCAGTTGGGCGGATCGGTCTTCACGACATACGTCTTCACGCCTGTGAGCTTCATCGCGTACCTCCGGAATGAGAGAATGGTGATCCCGCCAAGAAGGCCTTGGGAGACGCTCGAAGAGTATACGCGGATGGGCCGCATAACCAGGGTGTCCACGATCCGGGAACAAGGCCACTCGGCCATTTCAACTGACAGGAGATCACAAGTGACGACGTCGGGAAGACCCCGGTGAAACCAGTTTCGAATCCTGGACCGAGGGATTCTCAGCTCGGGGAACAGGTCCGGATCACCTGTCTCGCAGATCACATTCCTCGAATACGGTGGTCGTAGGTAGGTCGAGAGCGGAGGGTCGTCATAACACCCGTATCGGCAGACCCAGCAATCGGCGCGTATCATAGAAACGCTCAATGAAGCCAGGCGCGTCGCAGATGCATCGCCTCTGCTTCAGGACGTCCTGAGTCGCAGCTGGGGTGAAGCTCAGTGGATCCGCGTCCCGAATGCCACGCCGGTCCTCGCTGCCGAAATAGGAGCAAGGTGGTGCGAATAAGCCCTCGAATCGACTCCTGAGAGGACGGCTTCGTCGTGCGCGAAGCTTTGCGATCTTCTGGAGACCGCCCCCGCGCTGGGTTGGCAAGTGACCTGCACTTGGATATTCTACTCTACGGTATCGATGGGGCTGACGACGGGAGGGGTGTTTCGTGCGAGCTGCTGTTCTGTTCCTCGTGGTACCGGTAGCGGGTCTTCTTCCGGTGGCCGCACTCGGTCTCGACACCAGTCTCTCGGCCGCCTCGGCGTCGTTCATCGGCGAGGACTCATTTGACTACGCCGGCTGGTCGGTCGCCTCGGGCGGTGACGTGAACAACGACGGCTTCGACGACATCCTGATCGGCGCCGACAACGACGAGGAGGGGGGAAGCGGCGCCGGGCAGACCTACCTGATCCTGGGAAAGGCCGGCGGCTGGGCGATGGATATGAGCGTCGAGCAAGCTGCAACCGCCTCGTTTCTCGGCGAGAGCTCCGGCGACGGCGCGGGCCGCTCGGTCGCGTTCGCCGGGGACGTGAACGCCGATGGCTTCGACGACTTCCTGATCGGGGCGAACCGCCGGGCCGAAAGCTCAGGGGAAACCTACCTGATACTGGGAAAGGCCAGCGGCTGGGCGATGAACACGTCGCTCGCGGACGCCGACGCCTCTTTCGCGGGTGAAGTGGCGGGCGATTGGTCGGGCGTCTGGGTCTCGTCGGCCGGCGACGTGAACGACGACGGCTTCGACGACATCCTGATCGGCGCCTACCTCAACGGCGAGGCTGGCACCAACGCGGGACAGACCTATCTCGTGCTTGGAAAGGGCTCGGGCTGGGCCATGGATACCAGCCTGGCGAATGTCGATGCCTCGTTTCTGGGCGAGACGCCCGGAGACGGCTCCGGCAAGGCCGTGGCCTGCGCGGGCGACGTGAACGCCGATGGCTTCGACGACATCCTGATCGGGGCAACCGGGCGACTCAGTAACCGCGGCGAGACCTATCTGATCCTGGGGAAGGCGTCGGGCTGGGCCATGGAGACCAGCCTGGCGAGCGCCGACGCTTCGTTCGTGGGCGAGAACGTCTTGGATGCCTCGGGCGTGGCCGTCGCCTCCGCGGGCGACGTAGACGGCGACGGCTTCGACGACATCCTGATCGGGGCCGACGAGAATGACGACGGCGGCGCCCGCGCCGGCAAGGCCTACCTGGTGCTTGGCGGGGCGAGCGGGTGGAGCATGGACACCCCGCTCTCGGGCGCAGACGCCTCGTTCCTCGGGGAGAATGCCGGTGACCACGCGGGCGGCGCGGTTGCGTCGGCGGGGGACGTGGACGTGGACGGCTTCGACGAAATCTTGATCGGCACGACCTGGCGCGACCAGTGGCAAGGAGAGGCCTATCTCATCCGGGGAGACGAGACCGGCTGGACCCTCGACACGGACCTAGCAACGGCCGACGCGTCCTTCGTCGGTGAGGATGCGTACGACTACGCGGGCTTCATCTTGAGCTCGGGAGACGTCAACGGCGACGGGTACAGCGACCTGCTCATCAGCGCGGCATATGACAGCGACGGCGGGAGCTACGCGGGTCAAACGTACCTGATCCTTGCCCCGGAGGCTCTCGCCGATTGCGGCGACGGCTTCGACAACGATGGCGACGGTCTCACGGACTTCGTCGGCGGTGATCCCGGGTGCGCCGATCCCGACGACTTGTCCGAAAACGATCCGACACTTCCCTGCGACGACGGCGTGGACAATGAGGCAGACGAGTTGGTCGATTACCCAGACGACCCCGGCTGCTTCAATCCCTCCTGGTTCACCGAGAACCCTCTGTGCCAGGACGGGGTCAACAACGACGCCGTCCAGGACAGCTTGATCGACTACGACGGGGGGGCCTCTCTCGACCTGGATGGCGACGGGTTTGTAGACCCCGCCTTCAATCCAGCCGCACCTGCGGTGACCGACCCCGATCCGCAGTGCGTCGGAACGCCGTGGAAGAACAAAGAGGCGGAAGATTCCTGTGGCCTCGGCGTCGAGCTAGCTCTGCTCCTGCCGCCGCTGATGTGGCTATACAGGAAGCGCGGGCGAAAACTCTGAGCGCCAACCCCGATTCACGGAGCACAGAGCGCTACGCCAAGCGCACCGACGAGTCCGCCGCAGAGGTCTTTCACCTCGCTCCGCGACGGCCGAAGCGGCGCTGATTTGTGGCCGGTTGCCATCGTTTCATGCATTGCCCTTCTTGACCGACACAGGGCGGGAAACTCCTAAGGAGGAGACTCGCGATCGCCTGCGGCGGATCCGTCACTCCGTTGCCGCGGCGACCGCGCGAAGGAACTCGATGGTCTCCATCTCGCGATTGGTGGCCTCGTCGGGCGACGTGCCATAGCGGCGATTGGCCGAGAGCTTCACGATGACGACGCCCCGTGAGGGGTCGACGAACACGAACTGATTGTAGACTCCGATCGCCGAGAACTCCCCGCGGTCCCCGGCCGGGATCCACCACTGGTAACCGTAGCCGAGCGGGAGCACGTGCCCGCCGACCAACACCCTTCCGACCTGCAGATGCTGGGCACTCGGACGTACCGACGCCTCCACCCACGGATCGGGAACGACCTGCCGGTCGCCGACCCGACCGCGTTGCCGGAACAGCTCCCCGATCTTCGCGAAGTCTCGCGCGGTCAGGCACAGCCCGCCGAAGGCCATCTCCATTCCGCGGCTATCGCGCAGCCAGTAGCCGCGGTACTCCATCCCGAGTGGCGTGTAGAGCTTCTCCTGCATGTAGTCCGTCAGGGACCTGCCGGTCGCACCCACGAGGAGCGAACCCAGCGCCTGCGTGTCGGCCGAGTTGTACTGGCACACGGCACCGGGCGTCGTCGCTCGCGTCATCCCGGCGACGAATTCGTCGAGCGATCCGCCCGCCGCGATCGCGTTCGCGAAGCGGATCACGTCCGAGTCGGTATCGCTGTAGTCTTCGCTCCACCGCGCACCAGACGACATCTGCAGGACGTCACGAATCCGCACGCCCTCGTAGACGGAGCCCTTCAGCGCTGGCGCGTAACGATCCATGGGATCCTCGATGTCCCCGACGTGGCCCTCGGCCACGGCGATGCCGACCAGTGCTGAGACGAAGCTCTTGGCCACGGACCACGAGATCCAGTTGACGGCCTGGCCACCCGTCAGAGAGTACTCCTCCAGGAGAATGTGACCGTCCTTGGCGACCAGAAGCGCGGCGGTATCCGTCGACGCGAGGAAGTCGGCGACGCTCCGCGACGTTCCTTCGAAGGAGAACTCGATCGGCAAAGTGAGTTCGGGGCCGCGTGGAAACGGCCCGGGCGCCTCCGGCTCCATGCGGCCCGTCGGGAACATCTCGATCAGCTGCGGGAAGACGTCGTGCTGCGGTTCGCCCGAGTACAGCTTGAGCTGCGGTCGGTCAGTTTCCGGCATGCCAGCCCCTCTCTCCGGCTCGAACGCCTACGCGACCTGGGCAAGCGAAATGCGCCAGGTCCAGGCCAGCGATGAAGCCGGCTCACTCGACGGCATGGACCAGGTGGCGGATCTACCTGGTCTTGACACCTAGGACACACCAGAGAGATCGATGACACCGAGTTGCACGAAGGCTGCGAGATAATCGCTGACGCCGGATTGCCTGACGATCTTCCCGTTCCTGCACGTGCAGATGGTGACGTCCCTGATCTCAAACGACTTCCCCGTTGCGGCCATGCCGCGAAACGGCCCCTTGTGCGTGCCTCGAATCGTCAGCACGACGATGATCTTGTCTCCCGCGTCGATCAGTTCCTCAATTTCCTCTCGATAGTCGGGGAAGGCCTCTCGCTGCTCAGTGGCCAGGTTCTTGATCCCTTCGACCCCCTCGCCCCAATCCGTCATTGCGTAGTCGGCTTGGTAGTCCTCAGCGTAGAACTCGCCTATTCGAGAGAGATCGCCATCGCTCCAAACGACCTTGCACGCGGTCCTCACCAGTTCTTCGTTCGTCATCTCGTTCTCTATTTTCTCGTCCGTTGGCTAGCGCCATCGGCGCTTCCCGCGATCGCTCTCAACAGCGCGATCCTTCTGCTTCCCGGCTTGTCGCTTCATGCGGTGAAGTTCCGCAACAGCGATGGCTGAGAGCCCTGCAACTAGCATAGCGTGCGACGGGAGCGCTGATCTACTCGAACGCGGCGGAATCGGCCATGGCGTCAGGCCGGCCCATCGTTCAGTTGGAGCTGGCGATGCTCCTTTGGCGGGAGCAGAGCACCAGACGCCGCTAACTCGATGGGTCCACATTGGTTTGTTTGCGTTCATCTTGAACGCGTTGGGTCGCGAGGTACCCGCCCGCGAAATGGACCGGACACTTGGCTCGCTTCGTGAGATGCAGAATTGGATCCACCTTCGGGGCCCCCAGCTCGACGTTGAACTCGAGCGCGGAGGGAGTGACGATTACCCGCTCACGTTCGTCGACACCGCGCGAAGGCCCTACCGTCTCTGACGCCGCGAACAAGGCACTGGCCGCCGCTCCCAAGCGCAGCCAACCCGAAAAACCAAGCGCCGCCAGAGAAAGAATTGCGGCGTAACTTCGGGCACTTTGGCGGGGCGGACGGGACTCGAACCCGGCATTCGGGAAACCGGAACCTTGTAATTCCAGGGACTTACAGGCGTAGTTGCGGGCGAAATCGTGTCACCCGTTTGTCACCCGAGGCGCCTGATGAGGAATGCGAGCCGGCGGCTGAAGGAAGCGTCCGTGGCTTGCCGCAGCAGGGGACCGGAGGCAGACTCGTGGCCATGAGCAACGCCCTTCGCGAGCAGCTCTTCAAGCTCACCGCTGCCGAGCGGCTGGAGTTGGTCGAGGAGCTTTGGGACAGCATCGCCACCGAGCGGGAGAACGAGCCGTTTCCGATCTCGGAGGCGCAGCGCGAGGAGCTCCACCGGCGACTGCGGGAGCTCGACGAGCACCCGGAGCGTGCTCGTCCCTGGGAGGAAGTGCGCAAGCGCCTTTGGGCGCGGAAACAGGAGTGACGCTTCCGCTCGCGCTCTCGCTCGCAACCGAGGACGACCTTCACGACGCCGCGGCGCGGTGCTTCGGCATTCTTACGAATCACGATGATCCGCCCTCTCTAGGAAGATTCCATGGCTCGTCTGCGTCTCGGCCGCACGATCTGCATCTTCACCTGGCGGTCAAGCTTGCCCAGCACCGTGACCATGCGATCAATGGTAAAGCCCGTCAGCTTGGCGTTCTTGATATGCGAAACCTCAGCCTGGGTGAGCCCCGTCAGCTTCGCTGCTTCGCGCTGGGTCAGCTTCCGGCGACGCACAATGCTGATGATTTCAGCGGCCAATTGAGCCCGCAGGTGTTCTTTGTCGGCATTCGCCAGTCCCAGATCCCGGAACACATTTCCGGACCCGCGGACAAGTTCGATATCGTCGTCCTTGGTAGTCATTTCAACATCTCCTTCAATCGCTTGAGCCGTTCCCGGATGACGTCCGTCTCCTCCTTGGGCGTCTTGATGCCGGTCTTCGACTTCTTCTGGAACGCATGAACGACCCAGACGTCATCACCGATCTTGACGGCATACACAGCCCGAAAAGCGTCACCCCGATGTCGCAACACGATCTCCAGAACGCCCGCGCCCATCCCTTTCACGGGTCTAGCCGTGTCTGATTTCTCCCCGGCAGCCGCGATATCCAGCGCGCGGGCAATCTCTCGCTGAACCGTGACCGGAAAGCGCAGCACGACTTTCTGGGCGGCCCTGATCCATGAAATGTTTCTCGGCATCAGCTTCATTGATCATGATATGAGATTTCATATCAATATGTCAAGCAAGAAATCGCCCCGTTCCCCTCAAGTACCGTGCTCACGCTGATCATGGTCCGTCAGGAGCTGTCCCGGTCAAATACTCGGAACTTCCCGCCATTGCTTACATTTTCTGACCGCAGGTCCAAATGAACCTGCGCGGTACGCTCGGGGCAGTCCTCTCATACGGGAGCCTTAATGGGCGCACTGCAACTCGTTACCGCCCTCCTCCGGCAGCTGTTCCAGAGTCGCGCCGCACTCGCCGCGGAGAACCTCGCTCTTCACCATCAGATCGTCATCCTGCGGCGTTCGGTGAAGCGCCCGAGGCTCCATCGGCGAGACCGGATCTTCTGGGTCTGGCTCTCCCGCCTATGGCGAGGCTGGCGGTCGAGTCTGCTCGTCGTCCAGCCCGAGACGGTGATCCGCTGGCACCGACAGGGCTTCCGCCTGTATTGGCGTTGGAAGTCACGGGGCCACTGCGGCCGACCCAAGCTCGACGTGGAGATCCGTGCCCTCATCCGTCGCATGTCCCGCGAGAATCCCACTTGGGGACGACGGCGGATCCGTTCGGAGCTTCATCTGCTTGGCTACGAGGTCGCGGAGCTGACGGTGGCCAAGTACATGGTTCGCGGACGCAAGCCTCCCTCGCAGGGGTGGCGCGTCTTCCTAGAGAATCACTCCCGTGAGATCGCGGCGGTCGACTTCTTCACAGTCGTGACCCTGAACTTGTCGAGTAGCCCGGGGCAGTCTCCCACCCCGGGCCCTCTCCAGATCCGGACAAGGAGATTGTTTGGATAGAACCGAGGCGCGCGCACCGGTAGGTGAGGAGTGACCAAGTCCCGCTCTTTCGATTGCGGGTTGGGTTCCTAGGCTCACCATAGGTCACGTTTCCCCGGGCCCCCGTTTTCATCCCGGACGGTCGGATTTCCCGAATCCGGTTGGCGACCCGAGCATTTCCCTGCGATGCCTTCCCTGGTGGGCGGAAGCTCAAGCGCTGGCCCACATACACCCCGCGCTCACCAGGTTTGCTCCGCAGCTCGACAACAACGAAGCGATCATCGGACTGTTCGGAGTCAATGCTCCGTTCCGCCACCTCGTCACTGCCCGCTCGATGCCGAGAGCCCCTTTGCCCCTTCGAGGCGTCACCTCGAGGGGAACGGCATCGTGTGCCGTCTCGAAGGGCATTACCCCTTCTTCTTCGCTCATACGGGCTCATGCGCCAGACCAAAACCCTCCCACCGACTCCAGTTCCCCTCGCCGATGGGTCTTTGCAGGTTGTTGCCAGTCCCTGCTGGGAGATGGCCCTTCCCGACGTTGTCTCTGAATTCCTTGTGCAGGTGCTTGGACCCATACCCCGCGATGTTCTCCTGGTGCACTCGCCCGTTTCTTCCCAGGAAACGACGGCTTCACATCTGGTGGAACGTGTTTCGCACATCGCATGCTCCCGGCAATGCAGCTTCAGCCGGGGAGCCGTTTTCGAGGCTGCAGTCATTCGCTCATGTTCAGGCCCCTGCACTCGCTCAGCCTCCCGGCTGCACCCACCGCGAGATGAAACATCAATCTCGGGCGGCCAGGCCTTATACACCGCGCAGAACTCGGCTGGTTACCCTGGCCGAGCAGCGGTATCGCTACGTACCCGTTTCGGGCAATTGGTACGGCTGGACTCTCACCAGCTGGATATTCAGCCTTGTCGGCTGCTCCTCCACCATCCGGCTCTTCCGCTGATGCGGCTCGTGGCTACGGACCCCAGATCCGAACCGTGATCCGAGGTCGGGGAAGCGGGAAGTCGCGAAGCAGATCCACGAATCGCTCCCAGGTGAGACGCTTGCGCTGGCTCCGACGGCAGAGCCACTTGTACCAGGCCCGCTTCGCCGCCTCGACGAGCAACAGCAAGCTGCGGAAGTTGCCGCTGACGCCAAAGTAGTTGAAGTGGCCTCGTATGCGTCTCGTGAGCGCCGCGTGCTGGGCCTTGACCGGATGGTGCCGATGGCTACGACACCAATCGTAGACGGACTGAATCGCCCGTCTCAGGCTCACACTGCGAGTCTTGCAGAACATCCCCCAACGTCCCGTGCGGGAACGCGCCCAGTAGAGCGTGAACCCGAGGAAGTCGAAGGTCGCCGGACCCTTGCCGCCTTTCTGCCCCGTCGGCGGACGCCGGAAGGGAAGAAGTCGCGTCTTGTCCGGATGCAGGGTCAGTCCGAAGCGCCCCAGCCGCTTGCCGAGTACTGCCATCACACGCCGCGCGTCTTCCCCCTGTTCGAAAGCGATGATGAAGTCGTCGCAATAGCGGATCAGGGTTGCCCTGCCCCGCAGCCGCGGTTTCACCTCCTGTTCGAACCAGAGGTCGAGCACGTAGTGCAGATAGACATTTCCCAGCAACGGTGAAAGCACCGACCCCTGGACGGTGCCGGATTCCGACGTGGACAGCTCCACGCCCTCCAACACGCCCACATGCAAGCACTTCCCGATGAGCCGCAGCAGCGACCCATCGGCAACCCGAATCTCGAGCATCTTCTTCAACTCGGTGCGATCCAAGCTGTCAAAGAAGGACACGATGTCTGCCTCGAAAACCCAGCTCACCTCGCCTTGGTGCACGATCCGATCCAGGGTACGGATGGCGTCATGGGCACCGCGCTTCGGCCGGAAGCCGTACGAGCAGTCCAGAAAGTCCTGCTCGTAGATCGCCTCCAACACCTCACGCAGAGCGTCCTGGACCAACTTATCCTCGAACGCCGAGATCCCAATCGGCCGCGTCTTGCCCTGATCCTTCGGGATGCGGACACGCCGGATCGGCTGATGACGATAACGCTTCGCCTTCATCCGTTCGTGCAGGTCCCGGAGGTTTCGCTCCAGGTC
Organism: uncultured delta proteobacterium; assembly: GCA_963722885.1. Taxonomy (GTDB): domain Bacteria; phylum Myxococcota_A; class UBA9160; order UBA9160; family UBA6930; genus CAVXZE01. The sequence continues at coordinate 9,241 of CAVROS010000032.1, read as the reverse complement.
CTGCCCGTACTGCTCCTTCGTGACCCCATCCACACCCACCGCCGCATCCTTTCGCATGCGACGGTAAGCCCGCTCCAAGGCCGGCACATCGATCAAATGCGCCAATGAGTGGAACCGTGCTTCGGGCTCTCGCTGCGCTCGTTCCACTACCCTCAGCAGTTCCGGTGACCTGGTCCCCAACGTCGATGCGTTGGCCATGGTTCCCTCCTGAAGATCACATCAACACGGGCCGCCTTTGCTCGGCCGGGTCCGAGTCGCCAACAAGTTCCCCGGCGTCAACGCTCGTATGCAGCCCTCCGACTTCCCCGCCCCCTTTGGCCGCGACTTCGGTTCCCCTTGCCAACGGCCTACCTCGATGCAGGAGCTTGTTCTGAGCCGGCCGCGCGTGCACCTGCCAACACGCGGCGCGTCGGAGACGGATCACCGGCTCTCCGCAAACACCGGGTTCCTTCGAGGAGAGACGAGGACCTCCCCGGTTACTGGGCCATCCTCTTCGTGCGTGCCGTGGTCGAACACCCCGCCAGATACGATCCCCTCCTCGCCCATCAGCGGAGAGGTCGTCGTCGCCTTCAGGAACACGGGATCCTGGGCATCTGGAATATCATGAATTTCGAGGCCGCAAACCCCACGGCCCACACGCTTGCGTGCCTACGCTTCGCCAGCCCCGTCGCCGGGACCGTCGCAAGGCTCACTACCGGCTCGGGCGGGCTCACCCCTGGCCGGGCGGGTTTCGCACCCGCTGGATGACAAACGAAGTTTCATGAAGTCATCGCACCTCCATTTCCCCTTCGACCAGCAGAGCCTGGTCGCACCCGCATCCTCATCTGCTTTGTGGTTCTCAGGCACCACCAACGGACCGTCGTTCACTTCAACGTCACCAGCCATCCGACGGGGCGCTGGACCGCCCAGCAGATCGTGGAAGCGTTCCCCTACGAGACGGCGCCCAGGTATCTGCTCCGTGACCGCGACGGGATCTATGGTTCTTACTTCGCGGATCGGGTTCGCGGCATGGGAATCGAAGAGGTCCTCATTGCGGCGCGCTCGCCGTGGCAGAATCCATTCATCGAGCGCCTGATCGGCTCGATCCGGAGAGAGTGTCTCGACCACGTCCTCGTGATCAGCGAAGCTCATCTGCGACGCGTTCTACGTGAGTACTTCGCGTATTACCACGACTCGCGGCCCCACCAGTCGCTCGATGGCAACGCTCCCCGGCCGCGCGAGATAGAGCCACCGAGCCAGGGGCGGATCGTGGCCGAGCCCCAGGTCGGTGGTCTTCACCACCGATACCGACGGGCCGCCTGAGCACCGACCGCTTCGAGTTCCTCACGCTGCCAGCCCACGAGCCGCCGGGCAACGCTCGGAGCAGCGCGGCAGCCGCAGAGGCTGTCGGAGAACCCTGCATCGCTGCCTGGTCTTCCCATCCATCCGCCCATCGCTGGCCGGTCTGCGGAGATGCCTTCGGGCCAAGATGACCTTATTGACCGGCACAGGGTCGCGTCGCCAACGGTCATGAGCACGCTGCAGCTGATCCGGGACCACAGCGGAAGCAGTGGGTGCCAGCGCTTCGAAACCACGCGTGCGAGGCATGAGGCTCGGCGACCTCGCCCGCCAGCAACAACCGGATGCGCGCCTTCCGGCGCCTCGCGTGAACCGGAGAACGCTTCCGCTTTCGCAATCAGCGGGAGCGCGAGCGAGGCGGCGCGATCCGCAACGCCCGCATGCGAGAAGGAGGCCCCGGGACCGAAGGGTCAGCGGGGGGGTGACGCCTCCCCGATAGAATGCCCTGAAACACAGCAGCGCGAGGATCGAGTGACGGGCCAGGAACGCCTCGTGGGGGGGCCGCTTCATTGCATCGGAGGTGCGAGACGCGTCTCCTCATCGTATCCGATCGAGGTGTTACGCCGCGGACTCCAAGTTCTCGCGGAGAATCCTCGGATGTCGCGCGGCGATTCGCAGCAATGCGATTGCCGGCCCCTCGGGCTGCCGTCGCTCCTGCTCCCAGTTGCGGAGCGTATGGACGCTGATCCCGATCGCCCGCGCGAACTCTGCCTGCGTGAGGCCGACGAACCTACGTAGCGCCACAATGTCCTCCCCGGACTCGAATCGTCCCTGCATCAGCCGCTTACGCTGGCGGGCGGGAATGGCTCTCCTCAGTTGCTCGTCCTTCAGTTCGGGAATGTCCGTCATCGATACTGTTCCATGTACGAGCGGTAGAGGGACTGCTCGCGTTTGTTGGCCCAACGGGCGCCAATGATTCGAATGGTGTCTTCGTTCCGTTCCGTGTAGACGATCACCACCAGTCCGCGTTCGATGGGACCGATCGCGATGAACCGATCTTCGATGTCCGAGTGCTCGCTGTCGAAGATCTCCAGGTAGTCGACCTCTGATTCCAACAGACTCCGAGCTTCGGCGAAGAGAGGCCATGCTTCTCTTGGTTGAGCAGGTCTTTCGCATCGTCCCACTCGATTCGCACAGAACGGACAGCGTACGTCATTGGCTTAGTAAGTCAACGGCTTAGTTCAGTGCTCCCGCTGAAGCGTGCTGTCGACGAGGCAAAACCCTCCAGACCACCGCGGAGGGCGGCGGGGGGTGATCGCCGCACCGGACTCGCACGAACTGATCCCGATCCCTCGAGAGCGCTTCGACAGATCGATGCGGAGATTGTCTCCTGATCTGTCACCCAGGCGGCGGCGGGAATCGAACCCGGCCCCAAGCGGCGTAAGTCCCCGGAAGACAAGGAGTCTGGGGACTGATTCCTTGTCGCCAAGTTGTCGCCAGGGCGCGCATAGGCGCCCGGGCGCGATCGCGTCCAGAGCAGAGGCGTTCTTCGCATGCCTTCGAACCCCCGAAGCGCTGACGATCGAGACTCCATTGTCATGCTTGCGTAAAACGTCAAGTTCTGGCAGCCTGTAGCCGAAGGGGGGTGAAACGAGTGGCGGAGATCCCGCCTTTCACGGAGGACGGCGTGCTGCCGGCAGGCGATTGGGAGGCCAGCTTCGAGGAACTGCGGGCCTCGGCCTTGGTGAAGGGGCCAGGCGACGGATACCCGCACTGGGATGCGAGCTGGCGCGCGGTGCTGGTCGATCGTCTCGAGATTCTGGTCCGGCAGCTCTGGGAGGTCGGCATCGAGGAGTTGTTCATCGACGGGTCCTTCGCGGAAGACAAGGATCATCCCAACGACATCGATGGATACTTCGATTGCGACGCGGAGCGGCTGGTCTTGGGGGGGGCTCCAAGACGAACTCAACGAACTCGATCCCCATCGGACCTGGAGCTGGGATCCTGCCGAACGCTGCCCGTATCGCGGCTACCCGAAGCAGCAGCTCCCCATGTGGCACCAGTATCGTATCGAGCTTTATCCCCACACCCCGGGCCTGATCGCAGGTCACGATCACCGGGGCCACGCCTTGGAGTTTCCGTCATGGTTTCGGCTCTCCCGGCGTCCGCTCGCGAGCGGCGCAGAGGAAAAGGGAATCGTAAAGCTCCGGAGAACGGCATGATTCGAACCGATGCGGAGTACCAGCAAGCGCGGACGCGCCTGCTGGACGAGAAGAAGCGCCTCACCGAACACGAGGCACGCATGAAGGAGGCGGGCCTCGACGGAGCCAAGCTCAAGCGCGCGATGGATCCGCTGCGCTCCTTCACGCTCCAGCTCGAGGAAGAGGTGGAGGCCTACGAGCGCATGCAGCGCGGAAGTTTCGATCCGATCACCAACCTCGCAAGCCTGGGCCAGCTCTTGGTGGCTGCGCGTATCTACTGCGGCCTCAGCCAACGCGAGCTCGCGAAGCGGCTTGGTGTCCACGAGTCGCAGGTCTCGCGAGACGAACGCAACGAGTACCGCTCGATCACCGTCGAGCGCGCGAGCAAGATCCTCGAGGTTCTGGGTGTCGAACTCCGCTCGGAGATGCGACCAAACCCGAGCGGTGCCACGGAGCCCGCTTGACGGGCACTGGCAGAAAGGTCGGACAAGCGGGCCTTCCCCCAATGGTTTTGTGTCCGATAATTGGCCTTCTGTCGAATAGGGCAAGGATCTGGCGAGAAACGGGGAGAAAGCCCCGCACTACGGGAGCCGCCCTTCGGTGTTCTGCGCCCCGAGTAGGCTCTGCATCACGATTGCGACGACCTGGTGCAGGAACCAGGTCGGTTCGACCGGCCACTCGGACTCGACCTCGCCGCTCTCGACCGCGCGCACGAGTGCGTCGGCATCTTATTCGGAGAGTTCGGCGAATCCCCGGCCCGAATGCGGATGTTCAGCCTCGGCCTAGAGAGAATCGAGCCCCGCGCGAGAAGCGCGTGCACGCCCTCTCCGAAGTCGTCCCAGTTGCGCTCCAGAAAGGTGGCGAAGCCCGCCTGGGTGGCGGAGGGATCGTCGTCTTCGGGGATGATCCGATCCGCCAGCCGCAGCAGCGTCTGGATCTGCAGCGCCGTCAGCATCGTGACATCGCCCAGCCTTCGGGGGCTCTCGCGATCTGCCATCGCCCCCCCAGCATAGACCATGTCTCGATCGTTCTTGCTTCAGGCGCACCTCACGGCTGGGACGCGACTCGACCCGCGTGCATGATCTTGCGAGAATCCGACGTTGCCCTCCCAGACCGGATCAGAGATTCGGCAAGGGCCCCAGCTTCAGGTGAAATCCGCCGTCCCTGGCGCGGGAGCCCGATTCGGGCATGCAGGTCTGCCCCTGTGCTGTCGCCCCGGCATCCGCCCAGATCTGAAAACCGTACTCCCCGGGCTGGAGAACGCCTGTCGCCCCGTCACAGCTCAGGACCTTGTCGCACGGGCTCCAGCTACACCCGTACTCGTCGGTACAGGAGCTCGAGGGCTCGGTCAGGATGTACGTAAACGGGTCGTCCTTCCAAAAACGAACCCATTTCAGGTTGCAGCCCCAGCTGAGGACGTAATCGGTCGGGGAGCGAAGAGTAAATCTGGCATAGAAGCGGGCGGTGCCCGAGCCACTCGCCAGCCGGTTGTCGCCTCGGGTGGCGCTCCCTTCCGCAAGGAACTGACCTTCCATGACGAGAAACCCGTCCTCGATCCGGATCTGGGTCGCCGAGGAGGCGAATCCTGACGCATCCCCACCGTAGGGACTACCGGGAGCAGAAGCGCTATGGCTTGCGGAGAAACTGCCGAAGAAGTGGGGATCCGTTGGGGTCCCGACGGTCTGGTCGCAGCCGGTAATCTGATAGAAGCAGCCCAGAACCGGGTTACATGACACACCGAGGCCTGTTGTCGACACTCTCTTGGTGAGACAGCCGCCCGCTAGTGTTCTGAGTCTTAAGTTCTGTTACTAAATGTGCTACCCATCGTTCTGCTCTATCCATTGGAGGGGACGATGGGACGAGGACGACCGAAGGCCCGGTTGGTGGTGGCGCCGAGCGAGCGGGAGGCGCTGGAGCGCTGGTCGCGACGGCCGAAGACGGCGCAAGCGTTGGCGCTGCGGGCGCGCATCGTGCTGCGCTGTGCGCAGGGAAAAGACAACGGCGTGGTGGCCGAGGAGCTTGGTGTCACGCGCCAGATGGTGGGCAAGTGGCGGCAGCGGTTCGTCGATCGCCGACTCGACGGGTTGCTGGACGAGCCGCGCCCCGGGGCTCCGCGGCGGCTCTCCGATGCGGACGTGGAGCGGGTGATCACGAAGACGCTCGAGTCGACGCCCCGCGGAGCGACGCACTGGAGCACGCGCTCGATGGCCCAAGCCACGGGGATGAGCCAGAGCGCCATCAGCCGCATGTGGCGAGCCTTTGCCCTGCAGCCGCACCGCAGCGAGACGTTCAAGCTCTCGAAGGACCCGCTGTTCATCGAGAAGGTGCGCGACGTCGTCGGCTTGTATCTGCACCCCCCGGACAAGGCCATGGTGCTGTGCGTCGACGAGAAATCGCAGATCCAGGCACTCGATCGCAGCCAGCCGCTGCTGCCGCTGCGTCCTGGCCAGGCGGAACGCCGGACCCATGACTACACGCGTCACGGGACCACCTCGCTGTTTGCCGCGCTCGACCTGGCGACGGGCCGAGTCATCGGGCAGTTCCACCGCCGACACCGCGCGATCGAGTTCCGCAAGTTCCTGATCCGCATCGACGATGCGGTGCCCGAATCGCTCGACGTCCACATCGTTCTCGACAACTACGCCACGCACAAGACGCCAGCGATCCAGCGCTGGCTGGCGCGCCATCCTCGCTTCCACCTCCACTTCACGCCCACCGGGGCATCGTGGCTCAATCTGGTGGAGCGATGGTTCGCCGAGCTGACGCAAAAGCAGCTCCGCCGGGGCGTTCATCGGAGTCCGCGCGAGCTCGAGAAGGCGATTCGGGAGTTCCTGGAGGTCTCCAACGAAGACCCGAAGCCCTTCGTCTGGACGAAGTCCGCGGACGAGATCCTCGAATCGGTGGCCGCCTTTTGTAAGCGAACCTCCAACTCACGACACTAGAGTCTCGTACCAGCAGTCCAGGGAACCACCCGCTCCAACCTCGTCCTCTCGGTAGAGCACCAGGTCGTGGACCCGGAGCGCTTCGGACACCGTGACCTCGTAGCCCCCCGGCTGTCCGTCCTCACAATCGGTACTCCCCGAAGTTGCTGGGCATTTCTCCTCCTCGCTCGCGCCCGCCCAGCCACTCAGGGTACGACAAGCTCGAGGAAAGAATCAGCCTGTGCCTGAGAGCGGAAATGGCGCAGCATCTCGCTCACGGTGCAGGCTTGGCTCGATCTCATGACGGTGCTCCTTCGCTCTACTCTCGCCTTCTTCCGAAGCCGCAATCAGCAAGGCATCGTCGAACTGGCCCTGCGGCAGCAACTCGCAACCTACGCCCAGACACGACCGAAGCCCAAGCTCACAGCGACGTGGCCAACGCGGTCTTCGACGGAGCGGACGCGACGATGCTCTCGGCGAAGACGGCGGTCGGTGAGGATCCCGCCCTCGCCTGCCGCACAATGGCCCGAATCATCGCCGAGGCCGAGGCGAGCCCCTATGTGGATCTGCGGCCCTCACCCCCGAGCGGGGGAAGCCCCCGGCCTCCGTTGCGAAGGCCGCCTGCACCGTCGCGGAGGAGACGGGAGCGCGATGCATCGTGGCGCTCACCCAGACCGGCCACACCGGGCGACTGATCTCCTGCGCCCGTCCGCGCGTTCCGGTCCTGGCAGTCTCGCCGAGCCAGCACACACTGGATCGGTTGGCGCTCTGCTGGGGGATCGCGCCGCATCTCCTCGAGTTCGAGAGCGACATGGAACGGTTGCCAGGTCGAACCCGCGAGCGCGTCAGACAGCTCGGCTTCGCGAATCCGGGCGAGCGATTCGTGATGGTCTTCGGCCCCCCCGGAAGCCCCGGCGGACCGACCAACTCCATCCGCGTGGAGGAGGCCTAGCAGGCTGCCAAGGAATGCCGTCTGCAGGAGCTGGATCGGCGTGTTCAGCGACTCGGTTCGATCACCCGCTTCAGCATCTCACTCAAGGATCTCATCTCATAGGGCTTCGGAATGACACCCACGAAGCCATGGGCCTCGAAATCAGCCATGACGGGATCATTGGAGTAGCCGCTGGACACGATCGCTTTCACTTCGGGGTCGATTTCCCGGAGCCGACCCACGACTTCCCGACCCCCCATGCCACCCCGAATCGTCAGATCCAGGATCACCGCATCGAAGGGAGCTCCCGACTCGCAAGCCTCCTCGAACAGCTTGATGGCCTCGGAGCCTTCCCTCGCGAGTTCGGCGTCGTAGCCGAGACGGGTCAGCATCCGACCCGCCATGCTGAGGACCATCTCGTCGTCGTCCATCAACAGCACTCTTCCCTCGCCGGCGGCGATGCCCTCCTGCGAAGACTTCCTCTCTCAGGGCTCCGCCGAGCAAGCCGGGAGATAGACTGAAATGTCGTGCCCTCCCCGGGCTGGGATTCCACGCGGACATGCCCATCGTGCTTGTCGATGATCGAATGAGCCACGGCGAGCCCCAGGCCACTGCCCGTCTGCTTGGTTGTGAAGTAGGGATCGAAGATCCTGTGGAGGTGTTCCTTCTTGATGCCGGTCCCGTGGTCCTGGATCGACAGCCTCACGTACTCGCCCGGCTTCAAGGGCAAGCCGTCTTGTGGACTCGAGAACACCTTGTCGCCCCGTACGCGGAGGCTTCCCCCCTCGGGCATGGCCTGGATGGCGTTGAGGATCAGGTTGTGGAAGACCTGATTGATCTGCCCTTCGTCGACCGCGGTCGTCAGCGAGTCCTCCGGCAGGTCGAGCTCGCATCTCACATTGGAGCCGCTCAGGGCGAGATCCGATGCATCTCGGATGAGCTTGGTGATCGAGACCGGCCGTTTGACCGGTGTCCCCCCTTTGGAGAAGGTCAGGAGCTGGGCGGTGAGATCCGTGGCGTGATGGCACGCCCTCATCGCCTGCTCGAGACTCTCGAAGGCCTTATCTCGGGGCTCGAGCTCCATCTTTGCGAGGTCGATGTTCCCCCAGATGCACGACAAAATGTTGTTGAAATCGTGAGCGATGCCACCCGCGAGAACTCCCACGGACTCGAGCTTCTGAGTCTTGACGAGCTCCTCCTCCATCCGTTTGCGCTCGGTGATGTCCTGCACCGTTCCCACCACCTTCGAGACGCGACCGCTTGGCTCTCTGAACGGACGAAAAGTGCTCAGGTAATGGGCAGACCTCCCAGAGGGTAGCTCCACGTAGTACTCCATCGCGAAGGTCTCGCCGGTTTCGATGACCCGAAACGTGCTGCTCACCAGGCGCTCCAGGTCCTTCGGGTAGTAGGACGCCAGGTCCTCAGCTGAATCGGGAGTGCCCAGACTCGGGTCGCGATCCATGAGCTCGAACAGTTGACCCGACCAGGCCACCTCCTGTGACTCGAGATCATACTCCCAGGACCCCATCCTCCCGATTCTCAGCGCCTCGTTGAGCTTCTCCTCGCTCTCCCGCAGCGCCTTCTCCACTCGTTTTCGCTCGGCGATGTCCGCTTGCAGCTCGGCCGTGCGCTCCTCTACCAGTGCTTCGAGGTCGTCTCGGTACTTCCTCAGCTCCTCTTCGATCTTCTTGCGTCTGGTGACGTCGCGCAAGACGAGCAGGCGGGCGACACGGGCTGCTGCCGCGGTGGTGGAGATCCGCGCTCCGGAGGTCGAAGTGGCGCTCGCCGCCTGCGGTGATCAGTGTCACCTCCTCTTGAGATTCCGAGCCGCCCTGCGCACTGCCGGAGCAGGATCGGATGCTCGCCGAGGACCTGCGGCGGCAGGCTGCCCGAGGGCATCCGCGATGTCG